>NZ_BNEA01000015.1:1462500-2925000 GCF_016860525.1 Streptomyces rubradiris | reverse complement strand
ACGGAGGCGGCGAGCAGTCGCAGCGCGGCGCCCGTGCTGGGCGACACCGAGCGCAGCCCTGCCTCGCGGGCCCGGTCGCGGGCCCAGCGCAGCGCTTCGTCCTCGGCGACAAAGGCGTCGGCGAACGCCCAGCTCGTCTGCCGGTTGGCGGTAATGACCCTCTCCTGTCCCCGTGGTTGCCTGGGCGTGACTGTATCCGTTGGCGGCGGGAACCCGCAGATGAGCCCGTGCGTTTACAGGGATGAGACGGTGACCGGCGACGCGACGGGGGGCGAGCGGTGGGGCAAGGCGCCGAGCAACTGCTGACGCAGCCGGACGAGCCGGATCAGCGAGTATCAAATTCTCGTAAAACCGCTTATCCGGAGCTAACGGGCGAGGTGGCTATGGTAGGGGCTCCACTGGACACCACCAGAGCCGACAGGGGAGGTGCGGCTGCGCCCGGGGACCGGGGCGGAGTGCTGCGGCGCTTCCTCGGGTCGGCGGGCAGGCCGAAATCCGTGACCGACACCGCTGCTGACAGCCACGCCGCCGGGATCGCCTCGGGCGAGACCCCGACCGCGACCTTCACCACCGACGCGGACGGGCAGGCGTGGACTCCGCCCACGTGGGACGAGATCGTCAGCACGCACAGCGGCCGGGTCTACCGACTGGCCTACCGCCTGACGGGCAACCAGCACGACGCCGAGGACCTCACCCAGGAGGTCTTCGTCCGCGTCTTCCGCTCCCTGTCGACGTACTCGCCGGG
Organism: Streptomyces rubradiris; assembly: GCF_016860525.1. Taxonomy (NCBI): domain Bacteria; kingdom Bacillati; phylum Actinomycetota; class Actinomycetes; order Kitasatosporales; family Streptomycetaceae; genus Streptomyces; species Streptomyces rubradiris. The sequence goes on along the minus strand of NZ_BNEA01000015.1, from coordinate 2,924,255 downwards.
CACCTTCGAGGGCTGGCTGCACCGCATCACCACCAACCTCTTCCTGGACATGGTCCGGCGCAAGCAGCGCATCCGCTTCGACGCCCTCGGCGAGGACGCGGCCGAGCGCCTGGCCAGCCGCGAGCCCACCCCGCAGCAGCTGTTCAACGACGCGCACTTCGACGCCGACGTGCAGCAGGCGCTGGACACCCTGGCGCCCGAGTTCCGCGCCGCCGTCGTCCTGTGCGACATCGAGGGACTGTCGTACGAGGAGATCGCCGCCACCCTCGGCGTGAAGCTCGGCACGGTCCGCTCCCGTATCCACCGCGGCCGGTCCCAGCTCCGCAAGGCGCTCGCGCACCGTTCCCCGGAGGCCCGCGCGGCCGAGCGGCGCTCCTTCCTGGCCCGGGTCCCCGCGCTGGGAGGAGGGGGCGCGACCGCGTGAGTGGATCTCGGTCGAAACCTGCCGAGGAGGCACGCCTCGCAGAGCAGCACCTGGGAGACCGGCTCTCCGCCCTGGTGGACGGGGAGCTCGGTCATGAGACGCGTGAGCGGGTCCTCGCGCACCTGGCCACCTGCGCCCGGTGCAAGGCCGAGGCGGACGCCCAGCGCGCGCTGAAGAACGTCTTCGCGGAGGCCGCCCCGCCCCCGCCCTCAGCGAGCCTCCTGGCCCGCCTCCAGGGCCTTCCCGGGGGAGATCCGGACGGCGGCGGCACCACGCCGTCACCCGGGCCCGGACTCGGCCCCTCCGGCGGCCTCGGGTCCTTCGGGGCCCGGCGCGGCGACCGCCTGCCGTTCGGGTACGTCCCGGCCCGCCCGCACGGCCTGCTCCCGGCCGGCGCGGACGGCGCCGACGGCCCCCGGGACGACGGCTTCCGCATCCACCCCGTCGGCCGTCCGGACGACGCCCGCGCCGCCTCGCGTGGCCGGCGGTTCGCGTACGCTGCCGCCGGCGCGGTGTCGCTGGCCGCGCTGGCCCTCGGCGGCGTGACCACCGGCTTCCCCGGCGACCCGGCCGCGGACGCCCGCGGCGGCTCCGGCGTCATCCCGGTGCGCTCGGCCGGCTCCGGTACGGGCGGCGGCGCGGCCACGCCGGACAGCCAGCGCCGGCGCCCCGTGGGACCGCTGCTCGCCCAGGGCGGCGCGCTGATCGGCTCGGCACCGGTGGCGCCGACCACGCTGTCCGCGCCGCTGCTGCCCGGGGTTCCCACCCCGGCCCCCGGGCACGACCGGGCCGAGGCGGTACGCGCGCTGACCGCGCCGGTGTTCGCCGGTGCGGCCGCCGTCTCCCCGCTGATACGCCCGCTGGACGAGACGGTGGCCCTTCCGCTCACCGACTGGCCCATGCCCCCCGGGGCCACCGGCTCCGGCCCGCTGCCCACCCCCGACACCACGCCCTCGTCCTCCTCCGTCACGCCCTCCCCGCATCCCTCGCCCTGACCGTCACCGCGCCACGGCCCGCGAACCTGGTTGAATCCTGGGAGCCGTGACCGTGGCGCCGCCCCGGGGCGGCAGCCGATGTCCTGTGACCAGCCGTGGGGGGAGCATGAACGAGGGGAACGGCGTGCCGCCGACGGACGGACCGCGGGGCACCACGGGGACGACACCGACCGCCCCCACCGCCACGCTCCCCGACGGCGACTTCGAACTGGCCAAGCCGACGCCGACCACGTCGTCCGGCGCCGTCGGAGAGGCCGAGGCGGAGACCGGGGGAGAGGCTGGGGGAACCCCCGGGCAGACCAGGCAGACCGGAGCGGGGCCTGCGCGGCCCGTGACGACGGCGAACGCACCCGAAGCGACGACGGACCCGGTCGTACGGGCCGACGCGACGACGGTCCCGGGTGTGCGGGCCGACGGGGCGACGGTCCCGGGTGTGCGGGCCGACGTGGCGGCAAATCCGGTCGTACGGGCCGACGTAGGGGCCGACTCGGCTGTGCGGGCCGGTGGGGCGCTGCCCCCTGGCGTGCGGGCCGATGAGAGGGCGGGCCTCGCCGGGCAAGCCGAGGCGGTGTCAGCCGAGGCGGGTTCGGCGGCCGGTGGGGCCGACGGCGCCGGTGTGGCCGCCGCGTCCGCCGGGGGTTCCGGCGGCCCGGACGGGGAGGCCCCGGCCGTCGTCGTACCGCACTCCGGTCAGCGGGTCGGTGCCGGACGGGTCACGCCCCTGCACGATCCCGACCCCTACAGCACCCCGCCGTACGGCGAACCCGGCCCCTGGGCACCCGCGCCACCGGTCCAGCATCCGGCGTTCACCCCGGCGCACGGTACGGCTGTACCCGCGCCCCTGGCCCCACCGACACCCCCGGCCCCCGGAGCGCAGGGCACGCCCACGCCGCAGGCACCGGGCCCCACCACGTCCTCCGCCCCGCAGGTGCCCGCGCCTGCTACGGCGCCGGTGCCCGGGGCAGCGGCGCCGGCCATGGCGCCCGCGCCGCGGGCTCCGGGCCCCGCCACGGCTCCCATGCCGCGGATACCCGCGACCGCCACAGCACCCATGCCCGGGGCGGCGGTTCCCGCCACAGCACCCGCTCCCCAGCCGGCGGCTCCCGCGCCGCAGGCACCGGGCCCCACCACATCCCCCGCGCCGCAGGCACCGGGCCCCGCCACGGCATCCGCGCCGCAGGCACTCGCGCCCGCCACGGCCCCCGCGCCCCAAGCACCACCTCTCGTCACGGCCCCCGCGTCCCAGGCACCGCACCCCACACCCCCCGCAGGCCCCGCACTCCCCCCATCCCACGGCGCCCCCGCCCCGCAACCGCAGGAGCCGGGGTCCGCGACGGTGCCCCAGGCCGCCGTACCCCCCTGCCCGGGAACCGGGGCGGTGCCCGAGGATGCCGTATCCCCCGGCCCGGTGCCCGCGGCGGCCGTACCCCCCGCCCCGGAAGGCGGCGTCGGTCCCTGGGCCGGTTATGACCCCTGGGAGGCGGCTCAGGGGCGGGAGCCGTTGCAGCAGACGGGTGCCAAGGTGCTGACGCGGGCGCAGCGCAGGCGGCGGGCCTGGCGGTGGGTCACCGGGTGGACCCTCGCCGTCGCCGTCGTCTCCGGTGGCATCGGCGGAGCCGTCGGCGCCTACGTAGAACGCGAGGGACTCGGCGGCGTACAGCTGCCGCGGCCCGACAGCGTGCCGGCCGGCCGCGCGCCGGACAGCGTGGCCGGGATCGCCGCCCGCGCCCTGCCCAGCGTGGTCACCCTGCACGTGCGGGGCGACGACGGGGCGGGTACCGGCACCGGCTTCGTCCTCGACGCGCAGGGCCACATCCTCACCAACAACCACGTGGTCGAGCCCGCCGGCCAGGACGGCGAGATATCCGTGACGTTCAGCGGCGGTGACACCGTGAAGGCCGAGGTCGTCGGCCGCGACGGCGGCTATGACCTCGCGGTCGTCCGGGTGCGCGGCGTCCACGGTCTCACCCCGCTGCCCCTCGGCGACTCCGACGACGTGCGGGTGGGCGATCCCGTCGTGGCCATCGGCGCCCCCTTCGACCTCGCGGGCACGGTCACCTCCGGCATCATCAGCGCCAAGGAGCGGCCCATCACGGCCGGCGGCGAGAAGAGCGACGGAAGCGACACCAGCTACGTCGACGCGCTCCAGACCGACGCCCCCATCAACCCGGGCAACTCCGGCGGCCCGCTGCTCGACTCCCACGCCCGGGTCATCGGCATCAACTCCGCCATCCGCTCGGCCGGCGGCGGCTCCCACGCCGACGGCGACCAGTCCGGTTCCATCGGCCTCGGCTTCGCCATACCCGTCAACCAGGCCAAGCGGGTCGCCGAGGAGCTGATCGACCACGGCCACGCCACCCACCCCGTGATCGGCGTCACGCTCGACATGGGCTACCCCGGCGACGGCGCCCGCGTCGGCGGCAAGGGCGCCGACGGCGGCCCTGCCGTCACCCGGGGAGGGCCCGGCGACCGGGCCGGACTGAAGGCGGGCGACGTCATCACCGAGGCCGACGGCGCGCGCGTGCGCAACGGCCGGGAGCTGATCGTCAAGATCCGCGCCCACCGGCCCGGCGACCGGCTGCGCCTGACGGTCGAACGCGGCGGCACGGAGCGGGAGGTGTCACTCGTGCTGGGCGCCTCCGAGCAGAACTGACAGAAGTCTCACCTCGGGACGGTACCGGTCGGACGGGATGGCCGGGTACCGTTGAGCGACCGAGGACATCGCAAGGAGCGTCAGGTGTTCAATGACATAGGGCCACTGGAGCTGGTGACCATCATCGTGCTCGCCGTGCTCGTCTTCGGTCCGGACAAGCTCCCCAAGGTCATCCAGGACGTCACGCGCACGATCCGGAAGATCCGCGAGTTCTCGGAGAGCGCCAAGCAGGACATCCGTGAGGAACTGGGTCCGGAGTTCAAGGACTTCGAGTTCGAGGATCTCAACCCCAAGACCTTCATCCGCAAGCAGCTGGACAACGAAGAGCTGGGGCTGAAGGAGATCCGCAACGGCTTCGACCTGAAGAAGGAGATGGCCGAGGTCACGGACGCCGTCCACGGCCGCGACAGCGAGGCGCCGTCCTCTCCGCCCCCGGCCTCCGGCGGACGCGTCGACATGACCAAGAAGCCCGAAGGTCCCGGCGACGACCGCCCGCCCTTCGACATGGACGCCACATAAGTCACGCTTCCTCCTCCCGACACGCAGGCGGGCGTACGCCGCACACGTGACGTGTCTCATAGCGCGCACCCGTCGCGCACGGCGTGAACAGGCCGTTCGCGCGACCCACGCATCCAGAGCCTGCCCTGCCGCTGTCAGCGGTGTGGATATGCTGCCGAGTTGTTGTGCGGACCTGGCGCGTACGCCCGAAGGGGGGCGGGCCGGCCGGTCCGACGAGAGCGAGGAGGCGTCCGGGCAGATGGAGACGACGAGTCGGGTGGGCGCGCAGGCGCCGGCCGCGGAGGGCGGACAACAGCTCCCCTCCGCCCGGCGTACGGTCGACGGTTACCTGCGGGCGCCCTTCCCCTGGTACGGGCTCGACGAGGCGTTCACCGGGCCGCGCTGGCTGATGCAGGTCGGCACGACGTCCGACGGTGCCGTCGAGCACGGCTCGATCGGGCACGGAGACGAGCCCTCGCTGCGGGGCGAGACCGGTTCCGGCGAGCCGCGGGAGAAGTTCGCGGTGGTGGTGACCGTCGCCGCGCAGCCGTCCCGGCGCAGCGCCGACGGCACCGGGCTGCTGGAGGCGACGTCGGTGTCCTCCGCGGCGTGGCTGGCCGGGGTGGGGCTGCTGTCGTTCACCTGGCCCGGACAGATGGACCACAGCCTGCGGGACGACTGGCTGGAGCAGCAGACGGAGACGGCGTGGGCCCTGGCCGACGACCTGGACGGGCCGGAGTGGTCCCGGCTCTCCCTGCCGGTCGACGGGACCGCCGCCTCGTTCCATTACCGGGAGTCGGAGTTCGGGTGGGTGCTCGCCGGCACGACCGGGGCGGGGGTCCATCTGGGCGCGTACGGGCGGGGGATGAGCGCGTACGGGCTCGGGTTCGCCGTGGTGAAGGACATCACCGCTTACACGTGACCGAGGGGGCGCCGGACGGTTCCGGCGCCCCCTCGTCGCGGGGTCCTGGGCCGCCCGGCGGGTGCGGCGTCCGCTGAGAACCCCTCAGAACTTGTTCTTCGGCGTGAGGCCCAGCGACAGGCCCGACAGGCCCCGCTGCCTGCCGCCCAGCTTGCCGGCGATCGCGCGCAGGGCCGAGCCCGCCGGGGAGCCGGGGTCGGTGAGCACCACGGGCTTGCCCTCGTCGCCGCCCTCGCGGAGGCGGACGTCGATGGGGATGCTGCCGAGGACCGGGACCGTCGTGCCCGTGGTGCGGGTGAGGCCGTCGGCGACCAGCTGGCCGCCGCCCGTGCCGAAGACGTCGACCATCTCGCCGCAGTGCGGGCAGGGCAGGCCGGACATGTTCTCGACCACGCCGACGATCTTCTGGTGCGTCTGCACGGCGATGGAACCGGCGCGCTCGGCGACCTCGGCCGCCGCCTGCTGCGGGGTCGTCACCACCAGGATCTCGGCGTTCGGGACCAGCTGGGCCACGGAGATCGCGATGTCACCCGTGCCGGGCGGCAGGTCCAGCAGCAGGACGTCCAGGTCGCCCCAGTAGACGTCGGCGAGGAACTGCTGCAGGGCGCGGTGCAGCATCGGGCCGCGCCAGACGACCGGGGCGTTGCCCGGCGTGAACATGCCGATGGAGATGACCTTCACGCCGTTCGCGGACGGCGGCATGATCATGTTCTCGACCTGGGTGGGCCGGCCGTCGGCGCCCAGCATGCGCGGCACGCTGTGACCGTAGATGTCGGCGTCCACGACACCGACCTTCAGCCCGTCGGCTGCCATGGCCGCCGCCAGGTTGACCGTCACCGAGGACTTGCCGACCCCGCCCTTGCCGGAGGCGACCGCGTAGACCCGGGTGAGGTTGCCCGGCTTGGCGAAGGGGACCTCGCGCTCGGCCTGGCCGCCGCGCAGCGCCGCCGCCAGCTCCTTGCGCTGCTCGTCGCTCATCACGTCCAGGGTGACGTCGACCCGGGTGACGCCCTCGACCCGGGAGACCGCCTCGGTGACGCGTTGCGTGATGGTGTCCCGCATCGGGCAGCCGGACACCGTCAGATACACGGTGACCGCGACCGCTCCGTCCGCGCCGATCTCCACGGACTTGACCATCCCGAGTTCGGTGATCGGGCGGTTGATCTCGGGGTCGTTCACCGTCGCCAGTGCCTCGCGCACCGCGTCTTCCGTAGCCATAAGGACGATGGTACGGCCCGCCGAGGGGCCTGAGGGATGCCCTTCAGCGGTCGTCTGTGTCACGTCCCGGCGGGCGTTCCGCCCGTTCCGCCGGGAATACGACATGACCTGCGTGTCCGTCGTGCCTGCGGTGCTCCTCCAGCTCCTTCAGCAGGTCCTGGAGCTCGGAGCGGATCCAGTCGCGGGTGGCCACCTCGCCCAGTCCGGTGCGCAGCGCGGCCACCTCCCGGGTCAGGTACTCGGTGTCGGCGATGGACCGCTCGTTCTGCTTGCGGTCCTGCTCCAGGTTGACCCGGTCGCGGTCGTCCTGCCGGTTCTGCGCGAGCAGGATCAGCGGCGCCGCGTAGGACGCCTGGAGGGACAGCATCAGGGTGAGGAAGATGAACGGATACTCGTCGAACCGCAGATGGCGGGGCGCGGCGACGTTCCACAGCACCCACACGATGATGACGACCGTCATCCAGACGATGAAGCGTCCCGTGCCCAGGAACCGGGCGATCTTCTCCGACAGCCGGCCGAAGGCCTCCGGGTCCCACTCGGGCAGGAACCGGCGCCGGGGCGGGCGCGGCTGGTCCAGCCGGGGCATCCGGGGCCGGCCGGCGGCCGTGGCGCCCGCCGGGTGGCGCTCGCGGGTCACGGTCTCGCGCTCAGGAACCATGCGGGGGCGCCTCCTCTCCGTTGTCCAGGTGGAACTCCGTCTCCCGCCAGTCGTCGGGCAGCATGTGGTCCAGTACGTCGTCCACGGTCACCGCGCCGAGCAGCGACCCCGACTCGTCCACCACGGGCGCCGCCACCATGTCGTAGGCGGCGAAGAACCCGGCGACGACCGGCAGCGCCGCGTCCGGGTCCAGCGGCTGGAGATCGTGGTCGACCAGCGAGCTGACCAGGGTGTACGGCGGGTCGCGCAGCAGCCGCTGGAAGTGCACGGTGCCCAGGTACTTGCCGGTCGGGGTCTCGTCGGGCGGGCGGCAGACGTAGACCTGCGCGGCGAGGGCGGGCGAGAGGTCCGGGTTGCGGACCCGGGCGAGCGCGTCGGCGACGGTGGCGTCCGGGCGCAGCACGATCGGCTCGGTGGTCATCAGACCGCCGGCCGTGTGCTCCTCGTACGCCATCAGCCGGCGCATGTCGGCCGCGTCGGCGGGCTGCATCAGGCTCAGCAGCCGCTCCTTGTCCTCCTCGGGCAGCTCGCCCAGCAGGTCGGCCGCGTCGTCCGGGTCCATCGCCTCCAGCACGTCCGCCGCCCGCTCCTCCTTCAGCTTGCCGAGGATCTCGATCTGGTCGTCCTCCGGCAGCTCTTCGAGGACGTCGGCGAGCCGGTCGTCGTCGAGGGCGGCGGCCACCTCGGCGCGCCGCTTGGGGGACAGGTGGTGCAGGACGTTGGCGAGGTCGGCGGGGCGCAGCTGTTCGAAGGTGGCGAGCAGGCTCTCCGCGCCCTGCCCGTGCTCCTCCAGGGAGAAACCGGTGACGGCCGACCACTCCGCGGTCAGCGTCTCGCCCTTGGCCCGCCGGAAGGCGCCGCCCTTGCGTCCCTTGCGCAGGAAGACCCGGTCGACCTCCCAGTCCCGCCGGGCGGGCAGCTGCTGCACGGACACGTCGAGGACGGTGACCTCCTCGCCGGTCTCCACCAGCGTCACCCGCCGGTCCAGCAGCTCGCCGAAGACCAGCCGCTCGGTGGGCCGCTGCTCGAAGCGCCGGACGTTGAGCACGCCGGTGGTGATGACCTGGCCCGACTCGATGCCGGTCACCCGGGTCATGGGCAGGAAGATGCGGCGCCGGGTGGACAGCTCCACGACCAGCCCGAGGACCCGCGGGGGCCGCCGCCCGACGCGCAGCATGACGACCACGTCGCGGACGCGGCCCACCTGGTCGCCGGCCGGGTCGAAGACGGGGACCCCGGCGAGGTGCGAGACGAAGATCCGGGGAGCGCCGGCTGCCATGACTGTGCTTCCTTTGCGTGAGGATCGTGGGATTTGCTCGGACATGCCCGCACGTGTGCGCTTCAGGCTAGCCCGTCCTGATCGGATACGCCCTGGTGGGCGGTCCGGACGGACCGGCTCCGCCGGGTGGGCGGCGCCCCGGTACCCTGCGGTACGCCGCTCAGGAACCGTCAGAAAGGCAGCTCCCTTGGTGACTGCGATTCCCCGGGGCCGTACCCGCCGCACCGCTTGGGTGACCGCGGCCTGCGCACTGGTCGTGACGGGAGCGCTGGTGCTGTCGGGGTGCGGCGGCGACGACGATCCCGACGCCGGGACCAACGGGGTCGGCAAGCTGACCCCCGACCGGATCCAGGCGAAGACACGGGCCGCGGCGGACGCGGCGAGCGCGGTACGGCTGTCCGGGACCGTGGTCACCAGCGGCCGTACGTACCGGCTGGACATGCGGCTCAAGGCCGACGGCGGCACCGGGTCGGTGACCGCGCAGGGGACGACGTTCCAGCTGCTGCGGGTCGGCGAGGACCTGTACCTCAAGGCGGGCGCGGACTTCTGGAACCATGCCGACGGCGGCGACGGCGCCTCCGGCAAGCTGGACGGCAAGTATGTGAAGGTGCCGCAGCAAGATCCCGCGTACCGGAAGTTCAGCGGCTTCACGGACAAGGACGTCCTCCTCGACGGTCTGCTGACGCTGCACGGCACGCTGGCGACGGACGGCCGGCACGCCGACGGATCGGGTACCCGCACGATCCGCATCACCGGCGACCACGGTTCCGGCGGCACGCTGGACGTGTCCCTCCAGGGCACGCCGTACCCGCTGCGCCTGGTCCGGGGCGGGCAGGCGGGGACGCTCCGTTTCTCCGACTGGGGCAGGAACTTCACCGTCGAGGAGCCGGCGAAGTCGGAGACGGTGGACTACGGCAGGCAGCTGCCGGCGTCGTAGCGGGCCGGCCGGGGGCGCCGCGGCACCGCGCACGGCTGGTCACCGTTGCCGGAGACCGACGGCACCCGGTATCCGCCGTGGGGCGCTCAGCCCCCGCGGCGCGGCCCGGCGGTGCCGAACCCGGCTCAGCCCGGCGGTGCCGAACCCGACTCAGCCCCTTTTTCCCTTCCGGCGCTTCACCAGCAGCTTCGGCAGGCCCGCCGGTACCGGTCCGCGCGTGGTCACCGGAGTCGGCACCGGGCGCTCCGCGAGACTGCCGTCCGGCAGCGGGGTCACCGAACCGGCCGGCACCAGGCGCAGCACCCGGCACTCGCGGGCCCAGCGGGCCGGCATCCGCTCGCCGTCGGGGGCGTTCAGCCGCTTGCCCTTCAGCTCGGCGACCGCCGCCTCCCACTCCTCGGACCCGGCCGCCAGTTCGCTCACGGCGGCCGGGAACGTCACCAGCCGGCCGCCCTTGTCCTTGCTGCGCACGCTCACCTCGGCGAGGCCGCCGTCGGCCAGCCCCGCCAGCGGCTGCTCGCCCGGCCCGTCGCCGACCACGCACACCGCGCCCTCGTGCCACACGTGCCACAGCGCCCGCGCGGCCGGGGCACCGGCGCCCCTGACCCAGATCAGGCCGGACTTCTTCGCGGCCTCCTCGATGAGGGCCCGGTCGAGCAGCTCGCTTGTCATGGGCCCAGCCTAACCAGGCCGCACCGGACCGCCGGCCGGCCCGCACCGGCCGCTCACAGCCAGCCGTTGCGCTTCAGCGTGCGGTGGATGCCCAGACAGATCGCGGCGGTGATGCCCATGATCACCGGGTAGCCGTACCGCCAGTGCAGCTCCGGCATGTGTTCGAAGTTCATGCCGTACACCCCGCACACCATCGTCGGTACGGCGATGATGGCCGCCCACGCGGTGATCTTGCGCATGTCCTCGTTCTGCGCGACGGACGCCTGGGCGAGGTTGGCCTGGAGGATGGAGTTGAGCAGTTCGTCGAAGCCCATGACCTGCTCCTGGACCCGGGCCAGGTGGTCGGCCACGTCCCGGAAGTACTTCTGGATGTCCGGGTCGATCAGCCGCATCGGCCGCTCGCTCAGCAGCTGCATGGGCCGCAGCAGCGGCGCCACCGCGCGCTTGAACTCCAGTACCTCGCGCTTGAGTTGGTAGATCCGGGCGGAGTCCACACCGCGCGAGACCCCGCCCTTGCGGCCGGGCGAGAAGACCTCGGTCTCCACGTCGTCGATGTCGTCCTGCACCGCGTGGGCGACCGCGATGTAGCCGTCCACCACATGGTCGGCGATGGCGTGCAGCACGGCCGAGGGGCCCTTGGCCAGCAGCTCCGGGTCGTCCTGGAGGCGGTGGCGCAGGGCGCGCAGCGAACCCTGGCCGCCGTGCCGGACGGTGATGAAGAAGTCCCGTCCGGTGAAGCACATGACCTCGCCGGTCTCCACGACCTCGCTGTTGGCGGTCAGCCGGTCGTGCTCGACGTAGTGGATGGTCTTGAAGACCGTGAACAGCGAGTCGTCGTAGCGCTCCAGCTTGGGCCGCTGGTGCGCCTGCACGGCGTCCTCCACGGCCAGCGGGTGCAGCCCGAACTCACCGGCGATACCGGCGAATTCCTCCTCGGTCGGCTCGTGCAGGCCGATCCAGACGAACCCGCCGTCGCGGCGCACCTGCCGCATCGCCTCCTGCGGGCTCAGCGGCCCGGCACTGGGCACGCGGGCGCCGTCGCGGTAGACGGCGCAGTCGACGACGGCCGAGGGCGTCGACGGGTCGCGCGTGGTGTCGTACGACGTCGTCCCGGAGTCCTTGCGCAGCGAGACGCGGGACGAGGGGCGGACCACGGCGCGCAGGTCGCGGATCATCGACATGGGCAGGCTCCTTCGCGGGCGGGCGGCGAAAACGCGCGCGGCGACGGGTGGAACTACCCGGAATGGGGACGTCCTGGCTGTGCGTGTGTGGCACGTCCACAAAGCGGGGAGCACCGCACCGTCGCGGTGGCGGCTTCACTGCCGATGCAGAACTGATTCAGATCAGACAGATCAGGCAAAGCGAAACGAGGTGCTCTTCCGAACGACGACGCGCAAAGGAAGACGGCGGCCAGCCGGTGACTGCGTCAGCGGCCGGAAGAGCGAGTGGTACTGCACGGTCGACTTCGATCCATGGCAGCCCCACCTCCTCCGGCCGGTCCCTCGTAAGGGAGTCTCAACGGTGTCGGGACTTGACAGCGACGCTTCCGCGTGTCGCCCCGAACCCCCGGCTCAGAGTACCAGCCGCCGATACTGTCAAGGCCCCCCTTTGCCCGCTACTGACGAGTTCTATGCTCGCCGCATGGCTGATGTTCTTCCTCTGGTCGAGGCCCGGTTGACCACCGCGCTGGGCGAGCCGGACGCGCGCGCCGCCGTCACCTTCCTCGGCACGGACCGCATCGAGGTGCTCCGCTTCCACGAGGGGGACGTCGTCCGGTACGCCACCCTCGGGATGTCCCGGCAGCCCATGACGGACCCCACGGCGGTGCTCGCCGACCCGGTGAAGGGGCCCCGCGCCGAACTGGTGCTGTCCGTCCGCGCGGGCCTCGCCGACACCGACAAGCTGCTCCGCCCGCTCGCCGTCCTGGCCGCCAGCCCGCAGGTGGAGGGCCTGGTGGTGGCCCCCGGCGCCTCCTTGGACGTGGGCGAGCCGCTGTGGCCCGGCGCCCCCTTCACCTCGGTCCTGGTGGGCGAGCCCGGCGGGCTGGTCGAGGACCTGGAGCTGGACGCCCCGCTGGACCCCGTACGGTTCCTGCCGCTGCTGCCGATGACCCCGAACGAGGCCGCCTGGAAGCGGGTGCACGGCGCCCAGGCCCTCCAGGAGCGCTGGCTGGCGCACGGGACGGACCTCAGGGACCCGGCCCGGAAATCCGTCCCGCTGGACTGACCGCCACCGGCCGCCGGGAGTGACCGATCTCACCAACGCAAGGTGAGATCCGGTCAGTTGGCGAAGACCCCGACGCCGTCCTCGGTCGCGTGCCCGGGCCGGAGCTCCTCGGCTTCGTGCACGAGGGCCCGGCGCCGGACGAGGACCACGAGCGCGCCCAGCACCGCCGTGACGGCCGCCACCACGAACGGGACGTGGATGTCGGTCCACTCCTCGATCTTGGGCGCGAAGTAGGGTGCCGCGGCGGCGGCGAACCAGCGCACGAAGTTGTAGCCCGCGCTCGCCACCGGGCGCGGGGCGTCCGACACGCCGAGGGCCAGCTCGGTGTAGACGGTGTTGTTCACACCGATGAACGCGCCGGACAGGATCGTGCAGACGACGGCCGCGGTGTGGCCGCCGTAGCCGAGCACGAGCACGTCCGCCGCGAGCAGCACCAGCGAGCCGCCGAGCACCTTCAGCGAGCCGAACCGCTCCTGCATGCGCGGGGCCACGATCACCGAGAAGACGGCGAGCAGCAGACCCCAGGCGAAGAACACCGCGCCCGACCGGTACGGCGTCATGTCCAGCACGAACGGCGTGAAGGCCAGCACGGTGAAGAACGTGTAGTTGTAGAAGAACGCGGAGACCGCCGCCGAGGCCAGACCGCCGTGGCCGAGCGCCTTGAGCGGGTCCAGGACCGAGGTCTTGCGGGCCGGCCTGGGCTGCTCCTTCAGGAACGCGGCGATGCACAGGAAGCCGATCGCCATCAGTGTGGCCGTGCCGAAGAACGGGTAGCGCCAGCTGGCGTTGCCGAGGACCGCGCCGAGCAGCGGGCCGCACGCCATGCCGAGGCCGAGTGCGGACTCGTAGAGCAGGATCGCCGCCGCGCTGCCGCCGGCCGCCGCGCCGACGATGACCGCGAGGGCGGTGGAGACGAACAGCGCGTTGCCGAGGCCCCAGCCGGCCCGGTACCCCACGAGCTGGCCGACCGAGCCGGAGGTGCCGGCCAGACCGGCGAACACCACCACGAACGCGAGGCCGAGCAGCAGCGTCTTCTTCCCGCCGATCCGGCTGGAGACGAAGCCGGTCAGCAGCATCGCGACGGCCGTGATCAGGAAGTACGAGGTGAAGAGCAGGGACACCTGGCTGGGGCTGGCGTCCAGGCCCCGGGCGATCGACGGCAGGATCGGGTCGACGAGGCCGATGCCCATGAAGGCGACGACGGAGGCGCCGGCCGTGGCCCAGACCGCCTTGGGCTGTCGCAGGATGCCACCGGCTCCCACGTCTAGGGGGTCCATGTGCTTCTCCCGTCCTCACTAGGTAGTTGGGTTATACACATAGTAAGTTAGCGCACCTAATTAATGCAAGATGCATCTACTTTGCCTGGTCGGGCGTATGGTCGGCTCTTCCGTCCGGACGGGTGATCATCCTTGACGTGGGCGGTCGGGGGTAGGACCGTGGAGCCCTATGAGGGGCGAACCCAGTTGCCCGAGATGCGGTGGCCGGGTCAGGGCTCCCGGACTCTTCGCCGATGCGTGGCAGTGCGATGTGCACGGCACGGTGTATCCGCTGCAGCCCGTGATCCCGCCCAGCGTCGAGGCACTCAATGTCGTCGTGCACCGCACACAGGTACCGGTGTGGATGCCGTGGCCGCTGCCGGTCGGCTGGCTGTTCACCGGCGTGGCGTACGCCGGTGACGACCGCAGTGGCGGCCGTGCGACCGCGGTGGCCTGCTCGGGCCCCGGACCGCTCGGCGGACCCGGTGAGCTGATCCTGATCGCCGAGGAACTGGGCGTCGGCCTCGGCGCGCGCTACGCCGGCATCGACGGTCCGGACCCGGGTTCGTACATGAACGTGGAGAAGCCGCCGCAGACCAAGGTGCTGGCCGCCGGCCGCCCGACCCCGCTCTGGCACGTCTACCGCACCCCCGACGACCGTGCCGTCTTCGCCGGGGAAGCGCTCGGCATGTGGCTGTGGGCGGTGATCTGGCCCGAGCAGTCCGGGCTGCTGATGTACGACGAGCTGGTGCTGACGGATCTGCGGGACGCGGGGGCGGAGATAGACCTGGTGCCGTGCGGGGCGCTGTCGCCGCGCCTGCTCCGGCCGTAGCGCCTGCTGGGGTGCCGGGTTCTGAGCGTTGGCGGGTGCGGGTTCGTTGTGGCTGGTCGCGCCCGCGCGGTGGAGCCGCATATTCGGGACGGCCCCGCCCCCCTGGGGTTGGCTGCCGTAGGGGGCGCTGAGGGGTTGCGGGTATGACGGTCGGGGTGGAAAACACCGCTATCCTTAGGTGTCCGTGTCCCTTCCGCCCGCCTGTCTGGAGTCGTCGTGCGCATCGATCTGCACTGCCACTCCACGGCGTCCGACGGTACGGACACCCCGGCCGAGCTGGTGCGCAACGCCGCCGCGGCCGGACTGGACGTCGTCGCGCTGACCGATCACGACACCACCCGGGGCCACGGCGAGGCCGTCGCCGCGCTGCCCGAGGGGCTGACCCTGGTCACCGGCGCCGAGCTGTCCTGCCGGATCGACGGCATCTCGATGCACCTGCTGGCCTACCTCTTCGACCCCCAGGAACCCGCCCTGCTCGCCGAGCGGGAGCTGGTCCGGGACGACCGGGTGCCGCGGGCCAAGGGCATGATCGCCAAGCTCAACACGCTGGGCGTGCCGATCACCTGGGAGCAGGTCGAGCGGATCGCCGCCGGCGGCTCCGTCGGGCGCCCGCACATCGCGAGCGCGCTGGTGGAACTGGGGGTCGTGCCGACGGTGAGCGACGCGTTCACCGAGGAGTGGCTGGCCGACGGCGGGCGGGCCTTCGTGGAGAAGCACGAGACCGACCCCTTCGAGGCGATCCGGCTGGTCAAGGCCGCGGGCGGGGTCTGTGTGTTCGCCCACCCGGCCGCGGCCAAGCGGGGCCGCACCGTGCCGGACTCCCGGATCGCCCAGCTGGCGGAGGCCGGTCTGGACGGCATCGAGGTCGACCACATGGACCACGACCTCGACGCCCGGGCCCGGCTGCGCGGGCTGGCGAAGGAGCTGGGCCTGCTGGTCACGGGCTCCTCGGACTACCACGGCAGCCGCAAGACCGTGGCGCTGGGCGCGTACACGACCGACCCCGAGGTGTACGGGGAGATCACCCGTCGGGCGACGGGCGCGTTCCCGGTGCCGGGCACCGGCGGAGCCTGAGGCCCTCCGGGGCCGGTCCGCCGTACCCCTTCACGCCCGTACTTCCTCTTCGCGCAAGGCCTGCACTTCCCCCATGTTCGACATCGCCGTCTTCGGCTCCCTGTTCCTGACCCTTTTTGTCATCATGGATCCCCCTGGGATCACCCCGATCTTCCTCGCCCTGACCGCCGGACGGCCGGCCAAGGTGCAGAAGCGGATGGCCTTCCAGGCCGTCTGCGTGGCGGGCGGGGTCATCGCCGTCTTCGGCGTCCTGGGCCACCAGATCCTCAACTACCTGCACGTCTCCGTGCCCGCGCTGATGATCGCGGGCGGACTGCTGCTCCTGCTGATCGCACTGGACCTGCTCACCGGCAAGACCGACGAGCCGAAGCAGACCAAGGACGTCAACGTGGCCCTCGTGCCGCTGGGCATGCCGCTGCTGGCCGGGCCCGGCGCGATCGTGTCCGTGATCCTGGCCGTGCAGAAGGCCCACAGCGTGACCACGCAGATCTCGGTGTGGTCCGCGATCCTCGCGATCCATGTCGTGCTGTGGCTCGTGATGCGCTACTCGCTGCTGATCATCCGGGTCATCAAGGACGGCGGCGTCGTGCTGGTGACGCGGCTCGCGGGCATGATGCTCTCCGCGATCGCCGTCCAGCAGATCATCAACGGTGTCACTCAGGTGATCCGGGGGAGCTGACCCTCGTCGGCTCGGCTCCCCCGGAAAGCTTGAGTGGCGAACGCCCGCGCGCGGGCTACGAGGCCTGGGTCTCGGCCGGGCGGATCCACAGGCGCTGCCCGACGGCGGCGGCCTGCTGAACGATCCGGTTGACGGAGGCGGCGTCCACGACGGTGCTGTCCACGGCGGTGCCGTCGACCTCGTCGAGTCGCATGATTTCGAAGCGCATGGGGCTTCTCCCTTCGTCTGGTCATCCTCCTGCGGAGAACTACTGGTGTGACTGCCGGTGCTTCCGGTGTCGTACCTAGTCAACCTTCCCTTTGTTACGAACATTCCCTACGCTAAGGAAATTTTTCGAACGGCTAATAACCGACCGGTAAGCGGAGCGGAAGGGACCGACCGGGACCGGTTGTGTTCGCACTGTGACCACCGGGACAATGAAGGCAATGAACGACGACCTGGCCGCCGCTCTCGAGGCCCGCATCGACCGCACGAACGAGCTGCTGGAGCGCATGCTCGCCGAGGTGGCGAAGACGCCCTCGACCCACGCGATCTTCGTCGACGCCGGCTATCTGTACGCCGCCGTCGGCCGGCTGGCCGCCGGAACCGAGGACCGCCGCTCCTTCGACCTGGACGCCGAGGGCCTGATCGAGGCGCTGATCGACCGCGCCCGCGTGATCTTCGCGGACAGCCGGCTGCTGCGCGTCTACTGGTACGACGGCGCCAGGCGCCGTATACACACCGCCGAACAGCAGCTCATCGCCGAACTGCCCGACGTCAAGGTCCGCCTCGGCAACCTCAACGCCAACAACCAGCAAAAGGGCGTCGACTCACTGATCCGCACGGACCTGGAGTCACTGGCCAGGCACCGCGCGATCAGCGACGCGGCCCTCCTGGGCGGCGACGAGGACCTGGTCTCGGCGGTCGAGGCGGCCCAGGGCTACGGCGCCCGCGTCCACCTCTGGGGCATCGAGGCACCCGAGGGCCGCAACCAGGCCGAACCGCTGCTCTGGGAGGTCGACAGCCAGCGCACCTTCGACCTGGACTTCTTCAAGCCGTACGTCTCCCGGCGCACGGCCGCCGCGTACGACGCCACCGGCACCGCCCGCCCCACCCGCGAGGACGTCCGCTTCGTCGGCGCCCAGATCGCGGCCAAATGGCTCGCCTCCCGGGGCCGCGAAGCCCTCGTGGAGCTGTTCCCCGGCCACCCCTACCTGCCCGGTTCGGTCGACCAGGACCTGCTGGTCGAGGCCGAGGAACTGCTCCAGTACTCCCTGCGCGGCCAGGCGGAGCTGCGCCGCGCGCTCAGGGACGGGTTCTGGGAACACCTGCGGACCCAGTACTAGGCCGGTACCGCGCGAGTACTAGGCCCGGTTCCGGCGGGCGTCCGCGGTGTCGTCCCAGAAGCCGGCGAGCGCCCGGGCCGTCTCCAGGGGCCGGTCGGTGTTCGGGGAGTGCTCGGCACCCTCCACGACCGTGCGCCGGGCCCTCAGCCGCACGGCCATGTCGTCCAGGAGCGGCAGCGGCCAGGTGTCGTCCCGCGCGCCCGACAGCACGTGGAACGGCAGCGGCACGGCCGCCAGCTCGGCGACCCGGTCCGGCTCCGTGCACAACTGGCGCCCGGTGGCCAGCAGTTGGGCGGGCTTGGTGCCCAGCCAGCGGCGCCGCAGGTCGGCCCGGTCGTCCAGCCCGGCATCGAGCGCCGGCGCCTCCGTCTCCTCCGGCGGCTCCATCGCCTGGAGCGCCTCCCACACCTCGGCCATGCCGAGCACCGCCAGCGCGTCCCGGAGCAGCTTCACGCGCTCCTGCTGGGGCGCCGAGATCTGCGCCGGGCCCGAGGCCATCAGGGTGAGCGACGAAAAGGGCGAGTGGTCGAGCAGCACGGCCGCGCGCGCGATCTGGCCGCCCAGGGAGTGGCCCAGCAGATGCACCGGGCCGCCGATCGCCTCCGCCTGCGCGAGGACGTCCCGCGCCAGCTCCTCCTGCGCGTAGGCCGACTCGTCCGTCACCGGGCCGTCCGACTCGAACTGGCCCCGGCCGTCGACGGCGACGGTCCGGTAGCCGCGCTCGGCCAGCGGCACGTGCAGCGGATTGAAGTCCTCCTTGCTCCCGGTGAACCCCGGCAGCAGCAGCGCCACCCCCCTGGGCTCGACACCGGCGGCCACCGGAGCGTCGACCACGGCGAACTCCCCGCGCGCCGTCCGAAGGGGGTAGGCGCGGGCACCGGGGGGCGGGACGAAGGTGGCGGGCCTGCTCATGGGGGAGAGGCTATCGGGAGGGGGTGAGGGAGGGAGCGCGTGGGTGCGGGCCGCCAGGGCGGGGGCCGGACGTTGAGCTCTTCCGGAAGAAGGGGGCGACTTCCGGCACCGGCGGAAGGGGGCGTGTGGGTTCGGGCCGCCAGGGGGCCGGAAGGGAGCGCGTGGGTGCGGGCCCGCCAGGCCGAGGCCCGGGCGCCGGGTTCTGCGTGGAGGAGGGGGCGTGGGTGCGGGCGCCGGGTTCGGGCCCAGACGCCGATGGCCGGGTCCACTGTCGTGGACCCGGCCATCGGATTGGAGCTGATGCCCTGCCGCCGCCGCGCGTGCGGCGCCGGCTCAGGCCTCGGGCGCCTCCGCGGCGGCCGTGGCCTTACGGGTCCGGCGCGGCTTGGGCGCCGTCGTACCCGCGCTCTCACCGGCCGCTTCGGCGGCGGACTCCGCCGCCTTGCGGGTCCGGCGCCGCGGCTTGACCTCCGGCTCCTCGGTGGACTGCGCCGGAATCTCCGGAGCGGCCTCCGCGGCGGCGGTGGCCTTACGGGCCCGCCGCGCCTTCGGAGCGGCTACCGCTTCCCCGTCACCGGCTTCGGCGGCAGCGGCCGCCTTGCGGGTGCGGCGTGGCTTGGCCTCGGCCTCCGTTTCGGCGGTTTCCGGTGCCGCAGCGGCGGTCTTGCGGGTGCGGCGTGGCTTGGCCTCGACCTCGGCCTCGGGGACCTCGGGCGTGGTGGCGGCCGTTTTGCGGGTGCGGCGCGGCTTGGTCTCCGCCTCGGCCGCAGGGGCCTCGGCAGCAGCCGTGGTCTTGCGGGTGCGGCGGGGCTTGGCCCCGACTTCGGCCTCGGCGGCCTCGGGCGTGGTGGCGGCCGTCTTGCGGGTGCGGCGGGGCTTGGCCTCGGCCTCCGCCTCGGCGGTTTCCGGTGCCGCAGCGGCGGTCTTGCGGGTGCGGCGCGGCTTGGCCTCGGCCTCCGCCTCGGCGGCCTCCGGAGCTGTCGCGGCGGTCTTGCGGGTCCGTCGCGGCTTCGCCTCGACCTCGGCCTCGGCCGCTTCCGGTGCCGCAGCCGCGGTCTTCCGGGTGCGGCGCGGCTTGGTCTCCGCCTCGGCCTCGGGGGCCTCCGCGGCGACCGCGGCCTTGCGGGTCCGGCGCGGCTTCGTTTCCGTGCCTTCCGCGGTGTCCACAGGAGCCTCGGCCGCAGCCGCGGTCTTCCGGGTGCGGCGCGGCTTGGCCTCGGTTTCGGCCTCGGCGGCCTCCGCGGCGACCGCCGTCTTCCGGGTGCGGCGCGGCTTGGTCTCCGCCTCCGCCTCGGGGGCGTCGGGCGTGGCCGGCTCCGCGGTCTTGCGGGTGCGGCGACGAGGCTTGGGCTCCTCCGTGGCCTCGGCCGTGTCCACGGCCGCCTCCACCTCGGGGGCCGGCTCGGCCGTCTTCCGCGTGCGGCGGCGGGGCTTGGTCTCCGTCGCCGGCGCGGCCTCGGGCGCGGGCTCCGTCACCGGAGTGGCCGCGACCACAGGCTCGGTCACGGGCTCCGCCACCGGGTCGGCCGCGATCACGGGCTCGGCCACCGGTGCCGTGGCCTCCGCGGCCTCCGTCATCATCGGTGCGGACGCCGTCGACTTGCGCGTGCGGCGGCGGCGCGGCTTCTCCGGCGCCTCCTCCACGGCGGCGGGAGCCTCCACGGGAGCCACCGGCTCGACGGCGGGCGTCTCCTCGGCCGTGGTGGCCGTCGTGGTCGCCGTCGCGGCCGTCACCGGCTGCGTGGCCGCTCCGCCGCGCGTGCGACGACGGCGGCGCGGGGTACGGGTGGCGGCCGGGGCCTCCTCCGTCCCGGCGGTCTCGGCGGCCGGCGCCGACGCGGTGGGGGCCGCGTCCACCGGCGCTCCGCCGCGCGTACGGCGGCGTCGGCGCGGCGTACGGGCCGGACGCTCGCGCTCGGCCGACTGGGCACGGTCGTCCCGGCCGCCGCGGCCACGGCCGCGCGCACCCCGTCCGCCGGTCTCGCCCAGGTCCTCCAGCTCCTCCGCGTCCAGACCGGCACGGGTCCGCTCGGAGCGCGGCAGGATGCCCTTGGTGCCCTCGGGGATGCCCAGGTCGGTGAAGAGGTGCGGGGAGCTGGAGTACGTCTCCACCGGGTCGTTGAAGTCCAGCTGCAGCGCCTTGTTGATCAGCTGCCAGCGCGGGATGTCGTCCCAGTCGACGAACGTGATCGCCGTACCCTTGGCGCCCGCCCGGCCCGTACGGCCGACGCGGTGCAGGTAGGTCTTCTCGTCCTCGGGGGACTGGTAGTTGATGACGTGGGTGACACCCTCGACGTCGATGCCGCGCGCGGCGACGTCGGTGCAGACGAGGACGTCGACCTTGCCGTTGCGGAAGGCGCGCAGCGCCTGCTCGCGGGCGCCCTGGCCGAGGTCGCCGTGGACCGCGCCGGAGGCGAACCCGCGCCGCTGGAGCTGTTCGGCGATGTCGGCGGCCGTCCGCTTGGTACGGCAGAAGATCATCGCCAGTCCGCGGCCCTCGGCCTGGAGGATGCGGGCGACCATCTCCGGCTTGTCCATGTTGTGCGCGCGGTAGACGAACTGCTTGATGTTCGCGACCGTGGCGCCCTCGTCGTCCGGCGCGGTGGCGCGGATGTGCGTGGGCCGGGACATGTAACGGCGCGCGAGGCCGATGACCGCGCCCGGCATGGTCGCCGAGAACAGCATGGTCTGGCGCTTCGCGGGCAGCATGTCGATGATCTTCTCGACGTCGGGCAGGAAGCCCAGGTCGAGCATCTCGTCGGCCTCGTCGAGGACCAGGCACTTGACGTGCTTCAGGTCCAGCTTCTTCTGGCCCGCGAGGTCCAGCAGCCGGCCCGGGGTGCCGACGACCACGTCGACGCCCTTCTTCAGGGCCTCCACCTGCGGTTCGTACGCCCGGCCGCCGTAGATCGCGACCACCCGGACGTTACGGACCTTGCCCGCCGTCAGCAGGTCGTTGGTGACCTGGGTGCACAGCTCGCGCGTGGGCACGACGACGAGGGCCTGCGGGGCTTCGGTGAGGGCTTCGGGGGTGGCGCGTCCGGCCTCGACGTCGGCGGGGACGGTGACGCGCTCGAGGAGCGGGAGGCCGAAGCCCAGCGTCTTGCCGGTGCCGGTCTTGGCCTGGCCGATGACGTCCGTGCCGGACAGGGCTACGGGGAGCGTCATCTCCTGGATGGGGAAGGGGTTGATGATGCCGACGGCTTCCAGGGCTTCGGCGGTCTCGGGAAGAATCCCGAGGTCTCGGAACGTCGTAGTCAGGGTGCTGCCTCTTCTGTGTGCGCGGTGCGAGGCGAGCGCGGGGGTCATGTCTGACCGTGCCGGGGACGTCGGCTGCCGTACGGACGAACCACTCGGGCAAGCCGTAAGACACGGGACCTCTGCCGACGCTCTAGCGCTCGTACCGCTGAGGGTCTCTCCCGTTGTCGTACGGTCTGAGCCGTACGGTCGTGGAGAGCTGTCGGGTCGGAGCCGATCGGGCCACCGACCGGGCATCCTCATGCGTGCGGCCTGTCGGGACACGTCGAACACCGTCGACGCACTCAGCAGGCGCATTACCACCATACCCCGGATCGGCGCACATGCGATGGCCGATTCGGTCACGTAGTGGTGGTCACACTGATCGGCCGGGGTTTCGCGGTGATCGGCCGAGGGCTTGAGCGAGCTGCCGAGCGGGCTATTGTGCGCCTCATGACTAGCTCTGACAAGCCTGAGAACGCGTCCGCCGCACCGTCCGGTCCCACCGGTGTCGCCGCCCAGGACTGGGCGCAGGCGTCCGCCGACCCGCAGTACCGCGCCGCCGTCGTGGACCTGCTCGGCGCGCTCGCCTACGGAGAGCTGGCGGCGTTCGAGCGGCTCGCGGAGGACGCCAAGCTGGCGCCGACCCTCGCGGACAAGGCGGAGCTGGCGAAGATGGCCTCGGCCGAGTTCCACCACTTCGAGCGGCTGCGGGACCGGCTGACCGGGATCGGCGAGGAGCCGACGGCCGCCATGGACCCCTTCGTGGCCGCGCTCGACGGCTTCCACCGGCAGACCGCGCCCTCGGACTGGCTGGAGGGCCTGGTCAAGGCCTACGTCGGCGACTCGATCGCCAGCGACTTCTACCGGGAGGTCGCCGCGCGCCTCGACTCCGACACGCGGGAGCTGGTGCTCGCCGTGCTGGACGACACCGGGCACGCCGGCTTCGCGGTGGAGAAGGTGCGGGCCGCCATCGACGCCGATCCGCGGGTGGGCGGCCGGCTGGCGCTGTGGGCGCGGCGGCTGATGGGCGAGGCGCTGTCGCAGTCGCAGCGGGTGGTGGCCGAGCGGGACGCGCTGTCCACGATGCTCGTGGGGGGTGTGGCCGACGGCTTCGACCTCGCCGAGGTCGGCAGGATGTTCTCGCGGATCACCGAGGCGCACACCAAGCGGATGGCCGCGCTGGGCCTCGCCGCCTGAGCCGTGCGAGCCCTGGTACGGCCCTGGGCCCGTGGCCCGGGCTCCGGGGTGCCGGGGTCCGATGTGCCGGGCCCCTCAGGCCGGTGCCGATCGCCGGCGCAGGCGGCCCGCCGGGCGCAGCAGCAGGGACAGCGACGCCACCGAGATGACCGCGGCACCCAGCAGGCTGAGCAGAGCGGTGCCGGGCCCCAGGGCGGTACGGGTGACGAAGTCGCCGAACAGGGCTCCGGCGACCCCCGTCGAGTACACCAGGGGGCGGGCCGGCAGCCGGTGGGCGAGCCGGTGCGCCCCCGCCCAGGAGAGGATCAGACCGAGCACGGCGGAGCCGAGCACTTCCAAGATCATGTAGGGGTCCCTCCCACGGCCGGTCCGGCTCGACGGTCGTAGCCCGTCATACCCGTGACCTGCGGATTGCAATCATCGGCTGTGGAGAGGTTGTGCTCCGTATGTGTGTACGGACGCGGGTGCGCACGCGCGGGCGGACCATGCGAAGGGCCCGGCGGCAACGGCCGCCGGGCCCTTTCGACGACTCCGGCTCCAAGCGCGACGCTCACCGCTCGGAATCCGGCGGATTCGTCGGCTTCGAGTTCGTCGGCTGCGAGCGCGAAGCTTTCCGTTCAGAGCGCGCCGAAACCCACCTTGCGCACGGTCGGCTCGCCGATCTCCACGTACGCCAGCCGGTCCGTCGGTACCAGGACCTTGCGGCCATTCTCGTCCTGGAGGCTGAGCAGCCCCGTCTTGCCGGCCAGCGCCTCGGCCACGATGCCCTCGACTTCCTCGACGCTCTGACCGCTCTCCAGAACGATCTCGCGGGGCGCGTGCTGCACGCCGATCTTGACCTCCACGGCTATGTCCCTCCGACGGTCAGTGATGTGCGCGATCAACCGCGCCGTACCCAGCACACATTAGCCCGGTGAGGGGAGCCGTACGCCGCGGGACGGAACGCCAGGAGCGAACACCGGGCGGGAACAAACCGGGACCGGACCCGGAAGGACCCGTGAAGGGCCCCGCGAGGGGTGTCCTCAGTGGTGCTCGGTGCCGTGCAGCGGGAAGCCGGCGATGCCCCGCCAGGCCAGCGAGGCCAGCAGCTGCACCGCCTGGTCGCGTGGGACGCTGCGGTCGCTGTGCAGCCAGGAGCGGGCGACCACCTGGGCGAGCCCGCCGAGGCCGGAGGCGAGCAGCATCGACTCCGCGCGTGACAGGCCGGTGTCCTCGGCGATCACGTCGCAGATGGCCTCGGCGCACTCGTTGGTGACCTTGTCCACGCGCTCGCGCACCGCGGGCTCGTTGGTCAGGTCGGACTCGAAGACCAGCCGGAAGGCCCCGCCGTCGTCCTCCACATAGGCGAAGTAGGCGTCCATGGTCGCCCGGACGCGCTGCTTGTTGTCGGTGGTCGACGCCAGCGCGCCGCGCACGGACTGGATCAGCGACTCGCAGTGCTGGTCCAGCAGCGCGAGGTAGAGGTCGAGCTTGCCGGGGAAGTGCTGGTAGAGCACCGGCTTGCTCACCCCGGCCCGCTCGGCGATGTCGTCCATCGCCGCCGCGTGGTAGCCCTGCGCGACGAAAACCTCCTGGGCGGCGCCCAGCAGCTGGTTCCGCCGGGCTCGGCGCGGCAGACGGGTGCCGCGCGGGCGTGCCGCCTCAGTTTGCTCGATGGCTGTCACGCCGCCTCCCAAAGTCGTCCACATGCGGTCTCGGCCGCGCGGCCATCGTACTTTTCGGTAACCGTGGTGTGCGCGGTGCGAGCGCAGAATTTCACGTACCGGACGACGGCGAAAGCCGTGCGGCGCCCCGAGGCGGTCGGCGGGAGTCCCGCGAGGTCAGCGGTAGTCGTCCTCGTCGAGCGCGACGACGCGCGCCTGCTCCATGAGATCGGCCTCGCTCCCATGGGCGGGGTCCAGACCGGTCAGCGGGTCGTCGCGGTCCGGCGCGATGTCCGCGTGCTGTTCGGCGGCGTCCCCTTCGGGCGCCTCGACGCCGAACTCCGCGGCCGCTCCGGCGTCCAGCTCCTCGATGTCCTCGAAAGCGTCGGGCTCTGTGGGGTCATAGGCCATGGTGGGCTCCCTTCCTACGAACGTCCCTGGAAACAGCAGGGGCCACACGCGGGTGCCCTCTGTACGAGCCTAGGAGACTGCTGATCCGTACGCCATGCCGTCAGGCCCGTCCGCTGTCCGGGTCTCCGTCCGAATCCTGTTTACTCTGTGATGGCGAACACATGAATCCGGACGTGATCACCTCGTAACATTGCCGCATGTCTTCGACCGAGTCGCCGTCCGTGCCGGCCGCCAGTGTTCTTCCCCGAGTGGCGCCCGTCCGGGTCGGTGAGGGCGAGCGACTGCGGTCCGTGGGCCTGCCCGGCGTCACGCTGACGATCCGTTCCCGCCGACCCGCGCGCGAGGGCCTGCCGCCCGCGCTCTACGTCCACGGACTCGGCGGTTCCTCGCAGAACTGGTCGTCACTGATGGCCGAGCTGGCCGACGCCGTGGACAGCGAGGCCGTCGACCTGCCCGGCTTCGGCGACTCCCCGCCCCCGGACGACGGCGACTACTCCGTCACCGGACACGCGCGCGCGGTCATCCGTTATCTCGACGCCGTCGGCCGCGGCCCGGTGCACCTCTTCGGCAACTCGCTCGGCGGCGCGGTCGCCACGCGCGTGGCCGCCGTGCGCCCCGACCTCGTCCGCACGCTCACGCTCGTCTCGCCCGCCCTGCCGGAGCTGCGCATCCAGCGCACGGCGGTGCCGACCGGGCTGCTCGGCGTGCCCGGGATCGCCGCCCTGTTCACCCGGCTCACCAAGGAGTGGACCGCCGAGCAGCGGGTCCGCGGGGTCATGGGGCTGTGCTACGGCGACCCCGGCCGGGTGACGCCGGAGGCGTTCCAGCTGGCCGTGGAGGAACTGGAGCGGCGGCTGCGACTGCCGTACTTCTGGGACGCGATGGCCCGCTCGGCGCGCGGCATCGTCAACGCCTACACGCTCGGCGGACAGCACGGGCTGTGGCGCCAGGCCGAACGGGTGCTGGCTCCCACCCTGCTGGTCTACGGCGGCCGGGACCAGCTCGTCGGCTTCCGCATGGCCGCCAAGGCCGCCCGCGCCTTCCGCCGCTCCCGGCTGGTGACCCTGCCGGACGCCGGGCACGTGGCGATGATGGAGTACCCCGACGTGGTCGCCGGCGCGTTCCGTGAGCTGCTCGCGCAGCCGGCCGACGCCGACGGCACCGCCCCGGACGCAAGGAGCTGAGGGCCAGGGTGGGACGCCACAGCCGCCGCGGACCGGCCCCCAGGACCGAGACGACGGACATAACACCGGAACGCACCGGCAGACACGGCAACCGCGCCGACGGCCGGCAGCAACCCGTCCCCGGGGCACCGGCCGACGGCATGCCCGGACCGGGGGCCCAAGGGCCGGCCGACGGCACTCCGGCCAGGGGCGCGCGGAGGCTCCCGGAGGGCGCCGGGGCCCAGGGCGCGCCCGGGTTCCCTGGTGACGGCTCCGCGCAGGGCCGGCCCGGGGTTGCTGGCGCGGCCTGGGCACCCGGCGGGCCTCAGCAGCCCGAGGGTGGTCGCGCGCAGGGCACGTCCGGGTTCCCCGCCGGTTCGCGGGCGCAGGGCACACCCGGGTTCCCCGCCGGTGCCCCTGCGTACGGCGTGAGCGGGGGCACCGGTGGTGCTTCCGCGTCCGGTGTGGGTGGTGGTCACGGTGCCGCTCCCGTGCACGGCGCGTCCGGGACCGTCGACGGCACCCCCACGCGCGGTGTGCCGCGTTTTCCCGAGGACGGTTCCGCGCGGGGCGGGCATCCGGAGCAGCGGGAAGCCGGGGGCGGCTGGGGTGAGTTGGGCGGCCGTCCGGCCGGTGGCGGCGGGTCCGGTGTGACGCTGCCGCGGCAGCGGCGGGCGGAGCCGGCGGCCGATGCGCGGCGCGGCTCCGGGCAGGGGCCCCGCCAGGAGTACCTTGAGGCTTTCGACGGCGGCGGCGACGGTCAGCGTGCAGGTCAGCGCGGTGCCGGGCCCAAGGGCGCCGGCGGTTCCGCGTCCGGCAACGGCACCGGTACTGGTCAAGGCACCGGTACCGGCAAGGGCCCCGGCGACGACCCCGCGCCCCGTACGACCGGACAGCCGGCCGAGGCGCCGCGGGCGCCCGGTACCGGCGTGCCCGGACCGCGAGCCGGCGGCAAGGGGCGGACCTTCACCGGCATCGCGGCGGCCGCCGTCACCACCGTGCTCGCGGTGATGGTCGCCGGCCAGGTGACCAAGGCGCGGGACGACGACGGCGTACGGTCGCAGTCCGCCACCGGCCACGCCCACGACACCCGGACCTCCGGCGACTCGGCGCCCTCCGCCGTGCCCAGCGCGGCGCCCCTGACGTACGACCAGAAGATGAGCCGTACGTATCCGCTCGGCGCCACGCTGAGCGGACCGGGGAAGTTCGACGTCGTGCCAGGGTTCGACAAGGCGCCCGGCACCGGGCGGAAGTACCGCTACCGCGTCGACGTCGAGCAAGGGCTGGGACTGGACGGCGCGCTGTTCGCCGAGGCCGTGCAGAAGACGCTCAACGACCAGCGCAGCTGGGCCCACGGCGGTGCCCGCACCTTCGAGCGCATCTCCTCCGGCACGCCCGACTTCGTGATCACGCTGGCCAGCCCCGGCACCACCGCCCAGTGGTGCGCCAAGTCGGGCCTGGACACGACCGAGGACAACGTTTCCTGCGACTCGGCCGCTACCGAACGCGTCATGATCAATGCGTACCGGTGGGCTCAAGGAAGCACGACATACGGCGACCGGATCCATGCGTACCGGCAGATGTTGATCAACCATGAGGTCGGCCACCGGCTCGGCCACGGACACGTCACCTGCCAGAAGGACGGCGAACTGGCGCCGGTGATGCAGCAGCAGACCAAGTTCCTGGACCACGACGGGATCCACTGCCGGGCCAACGCCTGGCCGTACCCGGGGAGTTGACAGGCGGCGCTTATGTCACATTGACATAAGCCCGTACGGTCATCCATATTGCTGCGCATGTGGTCCAGTCATGCCGCCCCTGCGAGCGCCGCCATCGAGCTGGCGCTCATCGGCGTGACCGCACTCTGCGTGGCCGACATCCACTGTCGCTGACGCCGCCTCCCGGCGTCCGCGTCGCCACTGTTCACCTTTTCTCTCCGTGACCGTGTCACGGATTTTTCGACGACCCGACGCCGGGGCCGACGTCTGTCCGCAGTCGTCTCACTCCTCGTCCACATGTCTCACGTGTCGAGAGAATCCTCGATCCGCCCGCCGAGAAAACGTCGATCAACCCTTGATCAACTCCTGATCGACTCTCGATCAACCCCGGATCAACCCCGGATCAACTCGACTCGGTTCCGACTCGTCATCCCGAGAGGTCGTCATTCCGATGCGTCAACCGTCCGTCAGAGCGCGCCGCGTGGCAGCGGCATCCGTCAGCCTGGTCGTGGCAGCGGGCGTCGCCGCCTGCGGCCCCGAGGACAGCGATGCCAAGGGCTCCGGTGGCGACTCCACGCCCCACAAGGGCGGCACGCTCACGATCCTGAACTCCCAGCCGCAGAGCGACTTCGACCCCGCGCGCCTGTACACCTCCGGCGGCGGAAACGTCCCCTCGCTGGTCTTCCGCACCCTCACCACGCGCAACCGCGAGAACGGCGAGGCCGGCGCGCAGGTCGTCCCGGACCTCGCCACCGACACCGGGCGCCCGAACAAGGACGCGACCGTGTGGACGTACACCTTGAAGGAGGGCCTCAAGTACGAGGACGGCACGCCGATCACCTCGGCCGACATCAAGTACGGCATCGAGCGCTCCTTCGCCCCCGAACTCTCCGGCGGCGCCCCCTATCTGCGGGACTGGCTGGCCGGTGCCGCCGACTACCAGGGGCCGTACAAGGACAAGAAGGGCCTCGCCGCGATCGAGACGCCCGACGAGCGGACCATCGTCTTCCATCTGGACAAGCCCGAGGGCGAGTTCCCGTACCTCGCCACGCAGACGCAGTTCGCCCCGGTGCCCAAGAGCAAGGACACCGGCACCAAGTACGAGTCGCACCCGGTCTCCTCCGGCCCCTACAAGGTCGTCAAGAACGAGAACGACGGCGAGCACCTCGTCCTGGAGCGCAACCCGAACTGGTCGGCGGCGACCGACGCCGAGCGCAAGGCGTACCCGGACACCATCGACGTGCGCTCCGGGCTCGACTCCTCGGTGATCAACCAGCGGCTGTCCGCCTCCCAGGGCGCGGACGCCGCCGCCGTCACCACGGACACCAACCTCGGCCCCGCCGAACTCGCCAAGGTCAGCGGCGACAAGGAACTGGCCGCCCGCGTCGGCACCGGTCACTTCGGCTACACCAACTACCTCGCCTTCAACCCCGAGGTGAAGCCGTTCGACAACCCCAAGGTGCGCCAGGCGATCGCGTACGCCGTCGACCGCTCCTCCGTGGTCAACGCGGCCGGCGGCAGCGCCCTCGCCGAGCCCGCCACCACCTTCCTGCCGAACCAGAAGTCCTTCGGCCACACGCCGTACGACCCGTTCCCGGCCGGCGCCTCCGGCAACCCGGCGAAGGCCAAGGAGCTGCTGGCGCAGGCCGGTCACAAGAACGGTCTCACCGTCACGCTGACCCACTCCAACAGCAAGGACTTCGAGACCAGCCCGGAGATCGCCACCGCCGTCCAGGACGCGCTCAAGAAGGCCGGCATCACGGTCAGGCTCCAGGGCCTGGAGGACAACGACTACAAGGACAAGATCCACAGCGTGAAGTCCGAGCCGGGCCTCTTCCTCGCCCACTGGGGCGCGGACTGGCCGTCCGGCGGCCCCTTCCTCGCGCCCATCTTCGACGGCCGGCAGATCGTCAAGGACGGAGCGAACTTCAACACGGGCCTGCTGGATGACAAGTCGGTCAATGACGAGATTGACGCGATCAACAAGTTGACCGACCTTGACGCCGCCGCCCGGCGCTGGGGCGCACTGGACAAGAAGATCGGCGAGAAGGCCCTCGTCGTGCCGCTGTTCCACCCGGTGTACAAGCGCCTGTACGGCTCGGACGTCAAGAACGTCGTCATCAGCGACTGGACCGGTGTCCTGGACGTCTCCCAGGTCGCGGTGAAGTAGCGCCGTGAGCGAGGCACTTGCCGCCGTCGGGGCCGCCGGGACGGACACCACCGTCCCGGCGGCCCCGGGGGCCCGTCAGTTCTGGCGGCGGCTGCGGGAGCGGCGCGCCGCCCTCGGCGCCGCCGTCGTGGTCGCGCTCCTCGCCCTGGTCGCGCTCGCCGCGCCGCTGCTCACCGCCCTGGAGGGGCAGGACCCCACCACCTACCACCCCGACCTGATCGACTCCGCCCGCGGAGGCGTGCCCATCGGCTCCTTCGGCGGCGCGAGCGCCGACCACTGGCTGGGCGTCGAGCCGCAGACCGGACGTGACATGTTCGCCCGGCTGGTCTACGGCGCACGGGTCTCCCTGGGCGTGTCGCTGGGTGCCACGCTGGTCCAGGTCCTCGTCGGCGTCGCCATGGGCGTGGCCGCGGGGCTCGGCAACCGCTGGGTCGACCTGGTCCTGAGCCGGGTCACCGACATCTTCCTGTCGCTCCCGCTGATGATCATGGCGCTGGCCCTGCTGGCCGTCGTACCCGACGGCTTCCCCCGGCCGGTCCTGGTCGCGCTCATCCTCGCCCTGGTCGCCGGATGGTCCACGGTGGCGAAGATGGTGCGCGCGCAGACGCTCGCCCTGAAGAACCTCGACTACGTCTCCGCCTCCCGGCTCAGCGGCTGGAGCACCTGGCGGACCGCCGTACGCGAACTCCTCCCGGGCCTCGCCGCGCCGGTCATCACCTACGCCGCGCTGCTGGTCCCGTCGAACATCAGCGCCGAGGCGGCCCTGTCCTTCCTCGGCGTCGGCGTGAAGCCGCCCACCCCCTCCTGGGGCCAGATGCTCACCAGCGCCGACGTCTGGTACCAGGCGGCCCCGCAGTACCTGCTGCTGCCCGCCCTCGCCCTGTTCGTCACCGTGTTCGCGATGACCGTCCTCGGCGACGGCGTCCGCGTCGCCCTCGACCCGCGCGCCGCCTCCCGGCTGCGCGTCGGCACCGGCAGCAAGCGGGAGGCCCGCGCCCAGGCGGCCGTACCGGCCACCGCGCCGCGGGCCGCGCCGAAGAAGGAGGAGGGAGCGTGAACGGCTTCCCCGGTTTCGTCCTGCGCCGGCTCGCCGGTGCCGTGGTCACCCTGCTCGTGCTCTCGATGATCATCTACGTGGTCTTCTACGTCACCCCCGGCAACGTCGCCCAGATCACCTGCGGCCCGCGCTGCTCCCCGGCCCAGGTCCACCAGGTGGCCCAGCAACTCCACCTCGACGACCCGCTGTACGTGCGCTACTGGCACTTCCTCCAGGGCCTCCTCGTGGGCCAGGACTACTCCACGGGCACCTCCGTGGAGCACTGCGCGGCGCCCTGCCTGGGCCAGTCGTACCAGACCGGCCGGGAGGTCACCGACATCATCTGGGCCAAGCTGCCGGTGAGCTTCTCGCTGGTGCTCGGCGCGATGGTGATCTGGCTGCTGCTCGGCGTCGGCACCGGCGTGCTGTCCGCCTGGCGGCGCGGCCGGCTCTCCGAGCGCGTGCTGACCGCGGTCACCCTCGCGGGCGTCGCCACACCCGTCTTCGTCATCGGGCTGGTCCTGATGATCGTCGTCTGCGGCGAACTGCGGCTGCTGCCCTTCCCGCAGTACGTGAACTTCACCGACGACCCCGAACAGTGGGCGTGGAACCTGCTGCTGCCCTGGCTGTCCCTCGCCCTCATCGAGGCGGCCGGCTTCGCCCGGCTGACCCGGGCCTCGATGCTGGAGACGCTGGCCGAGGACCACATCCGCACCTTCCGCGCCTACGGCGTCGGTGAACGCGCGCTGATCACCCGGCACGCGCTGCGCGGCGCGACGGCCTCCGTCATCGCGCTCAACGCGGTCACCGTCGGCTCGGCCGTCGGCGGCGCCGTCCTCACCGAGACCCTGTTCGGCCTGCCCGGCATCGGCCAGGAACTGGTGCGCGCGGTCAAGGTCGTCGACCTGCCGGTGGTCGTCGGCATGGTGCTGGTGACCGGCTTCTTCGTGGTCCTCGCCAACGCCGTCGCGGACGTCCTGTACGCGGTGGCCGACCGACGGGTGGTGCTCGCATGAGCCTGGTGGAAGTGACGGACCTGACGGTCGAGTTCGGGGCCCTGCGCGCCGTCGACGGGCTCTCCTTCAGCCTGGCGGAGGGCGCCGCCCTCGCCCTGGTCGGCGAGTCCGGCTCCGGCAAGTCCACGGTCGCGGGCGCCCTGCTGGGCCTGCACCGGGGCACCGGCGCCCGGGTCGCCGGCTCGGTCCGGGTGGCCGGCACCGACGTCCAGGCGGCCTCCGACGAGGAGCTGCGCCGGCTGCGCGGCGCCAAGGCGGCCATGGTCTTCCAGGACCCGCTGTCCTCGCTCGACCCGTACTACGCGATCGGCGACCAGATCGCCGAGGTCTACCGCGTCCACGCGCGCGTGCCGCGCCGCGCCGCACGCGCGCGTGCCGTCGAGGTACTGGACCGGGTCGGCATCCCGGACGCGGCCCGGCGGGCCCGGTCCCGGCCACACGAGTTCAGCGGCGGCATGCGCCAGCGCGCCCTCATCGCCATGGCCCTGGCCGGCGAGCCGGACCTGCTGATCGCCGACGAGCCGACGACCGCCCTCGACGTCACCGTGCAGGCCCAGATCCTCGACCTCGTGCACGGCCTGCGTGCGGAGACCGGCATGGGCCTGCTGCTCGTCACCCACGACGTGGGCGTGGCCGCCGAGAGCGCGGACGACATCCTCGTCATGCGGCACGGCAGAGCCGTCGAGCGCGGCCCGGTCGGCGCTGTCCTCGCCGCGCCCGCCGAGCCGTACACCCGCGACCTGCTCGACGCCGTCCCGCGCGTGGACGCCCGCCGGACCGCTTCCCCGGCCACCGGCGAGGTCGTGCTGGAGGCCACCGGGGTGCGGCGCGAGTTCGGGCGCGGCAAGCGGGCGTTCACGGCCGTGGACG
Organism: Streptomyces rubradiris; assembly: GCF_016860525.1. Taxonomy (NCBI): domain Bacteria; kingdom Bacillati; phylum Actinomycetota; class Actinomycetes; order Kitasatosporales; family Streptomycetaceae; genus Streptomyces; species Streptomyces rubradiris. Next base: position 2,891,231 of record NZ_BNEA01000015.1, on the reverse strand, counting down.
ACGTCTCGGTGACCGTCCGGCGCGGGGAGACCCTCGGCGTGGTCGGCGAGAGCGGCAGCGGCAAGACCACGCTCGGCCGCATGCTGGTCGGGCTGCTGGAGCCGACCGCCGGCGAGATCCGCTACGAGGGGCGCCCGCACACCGGGGTGAACCCGGCCGTCCAGATGGTCTTCCAGGACCCCGTCTCCTCCCTCAACCCCCGCCGCAGCGTCGGCGAGTCCATCGCCGACCCGCTCCGCGCGCGGGGCGAACGCGACGAGGAGCGCATCCGGGGGCGCGTGTCGGACCTCCTGGAGCGCGTGGGGCTCGACCGGGCGCACTACGACCGCTACCCGCACGAATTCAGCGGCGGCCAGCGCCAGCGCGTCGGCATCGCACGCGCGCTCGCCGCCGAGCCGCGCGCCCTCGTCTGCGACGAGCCGGTCTCCGCGCTCGACGTCACCACCCAGGCCCAGGTGGTCGCCCTGCTCGGCGAACTCCAGCGGGAACTCGGCCTGGCGCTGGTCTTCATCGCGCACGACCTCGCCGTGGTCCGCCAGGTTAGCGACCGGGTCGCGGTGATGCGGCGCGGCCGGCTCGTCGAGTACGGGCCCGCCGACGAGGTCTACGACAGCCCGCGCGAGCCGTACACCAAGCAGCTCCTGGCCGCCGTACCCGCGCTCGACCCGGAGCAGGCGGCCCGGCGGCGCGCCGCCCGGCGCGAACCGGCGGCGGCCTAGCGCCCGCTTTCGTATCCGCCTGGCCGCCGTGACGTTTCGCGCCCGCACGGTCACCCTGTGACGCATTAGCGCGGTCGAACGCGACCCGCACGCGAAAGTTACGAGCGTTCACCCCTTTTGGTGGTGCGACGGACAACCGTCCGTCGCACCACCGCCTCGTCCCCTTACGTTCATCCCGCTGCGAGCCGCCGGCCCGACGGCGGCTCCCCAGACGGGAGACCGGGGGTGCACACGTGCGCACAGGGCTGCTTACCGAGGGTGGCCACCCGTATGTCGGCGGTGACGCCGGACTCTGGTGCGAACGGCTGGTACGCGGACTGGAGCAGCACGAGTTCGACGTCTACGCGCTCGGCCACGGCCCGCGCCAGGAAGCCGGCAGCCACCCTGTCCCGCTGCCGCCGCAGGTCCGCCGGGTCCGCACGGCGCCGCCGTGGACGCCCGAGGGGCCCGCGTACGGCAGACGCGCACGCCGGCGTTTCGCCGAGTGCTACGAGGAACTGGCCGGGGCGGTGTGCGCGCGCGCCGGGGCCACCTTGGCCGTGCCCGGGGCGGAGGCGCCGGACCCGCCCGGAAGCCTGACGGACCGTTTCGGCAGCGCGCTGTACGGACTCGCCGAACTCGCCCGAGACAAGGGCGGACTGGCCGGCGCCCTGCGCTCGGACGTCGCCGTACGCGCCCTGGAGCGAGCCTGCCGCGCTCCCCGCGCGCTCTGCGCGGCGCACGAGGCGCGGGTATCCGACCTGCTCACCATCGCCGCACACCTCGAACGCGCCCTGCGCCCCCTCTCACTCGACTGGTACGACGACGACGCCCTCGGCGCGGCCGACCTCTGCCACGCCACCACGGGCGGCCCGCCCGCCCTCTGCGGGCTGCTCGCCCGGCACTTCTGCGGTGTGCCGCTGCTCGTCACCGAGTACGCCGTGCACCTGCGCACGCACTACCTGACGTCCGGCCCGCACACCGCCGCCCCCGCCGTACGCGCCGTCCTCGCCGCCTTCCACGGCCGGCTCACGGCCGAGGTCTACCGCGCGGCGGAACTGCTCACCGCGGGCGACGCGCACGCGCGTCGCTGGCAGGAACGGTGCGGCGCCGACCGCGCCCGCATCCGCACGGTGTACCCCGGCACGGCGGCCGAACGGTTCGCGGACGCGGCCGAGCCGGCGCTCCGGACCGACCCGGGCACGCTGGTCTGGGCCGGGCCCGTCGACCCGGCCAAGGATCTGGAAACCCTGCTGTACGCCTTCGCCGAGGTCCGCCGGGAGGAGCCCAAGACACGCCTGCGCGTCCTGGGCACGCCGACCGGCGCCGTCGGCGCCGCCTACCTCGCCCGCTGCCGGGCGCTGGCCGCGCGGCTCTTCCCGGACGCGGCGGAGGGAGACCATCCCGTCTCCTTCGAGGAGACCGGCCCCCCGAAGCAGACGGCGGTGTCCGACGCGTACGCCGCCGGTGCGGTCGTCGTCCTCTCCGGCGGCGTGGAGGGCTTCCCGGCCGGCCTTGTCGAGGCCATGCTCTGCGGCCGGGCCACGGTGTCGGCGGACGTGGGAGCGGTCGCGGAGGTCATCGGCGGCACGGGACTGGTCGTACCACCGCACGACCCCAGGGCGCTCGCGGAGGCGTGCGTAGCGTTGCTGCGCGATCCGGAGCGCCGTGCGCGCCTTGGTGCCGCCGCGCGCGCCCGGGCGCTGGAACTGTTCACCGTGGAGCGCAACACCATGGCTTTTCACGGTCTCTACCTGGAGATCGCCTCGCGCTGCCCGGTCCGCCGGGCCGCGCCCCGCCCTTTTGCGGCCCCCGCCGAGTCCCTCCTCCCCGGCCACTGGACCGGTCCCGAGGACCGCGCCCTGCCCCGAGGCGTCCCCGCGTGGGCCGCGGACAGCACCCAGCCGTCGGTGGAGGAGGCGCGATGAGAGACCCGGAGGGCCGGAGGCCCGGCAACGGAGCGGACCCGGGCTCGGGCCTGACCGCCGAGTCCGGCGCCGAGCCCCAGGAGGGGCGCGGCGAGCCGAGCACGCCGACCGCCGCAACGGCGGACGACTCGGGAGAGGGCGCCCTGGGCGGGAGAGGCTGTGCGGGGAGAGTCCCGGCCTGGAGTGACCCGAACTCGACGGGCCCGAAGTCGGCGGAACCGGCGTGGCCGGGCCCGGTCCGGAGTGACCCGGCCTCGACGGACCCGGTCGGTTCGGACCACCCAGGGATGCCGAGTGGCGCGGACCCGTGGGACGCGCGGTCGGGGGAGTGGGTGCCGGTGGGGGGGCTGTCGGGAGGTGAACGGTCACGACGGTCGTCACGGGAGCGGCTGCCCGAGGGTCCTCCGTCCGCGGGCTTGCTGTCTGCCGGGTCGCCGCCTGAGGGTCCGTCGCCTGCGGGCCGGTTGCCTGCTGGGGATTCGCAGTCCGTCGGTCCGCAGTCCGTCGGTCCGTTGTCCGTCGGTCCGCAGTCCGCCGGTCCGGTGTCCGCCGATCCGGTGTCCGTCGGTCCGCAGGGGTTCGGGGCCGCCTTCGGTCCGTTGGCCGGTCCGGCCGGGACGGGTGCTGGGAGCGGTCCCTCGCCGTCGACGAGGCCGTCGGCCGGGCTTGGCGGGCCGACGCAAGGCGGGCGTGTTCCGTACGGATCCGGCGACCCGGTGAAAGCCCTGCTGCACCGGCACCGGGAGCTGTGCGAGCGGGCCGTGGACCCGTTGGAGATCGCCGTGGGGCTGGAGGCGCAGGGCGTCACCGACCGGACCGCCGCCCACTGCCGCCACCGTGACGTCTTCTCGCTCGCCGAGGAACTGCACGCGCGCGTGCCGCGCACCACCGAGCGGCCCTCCCCGGAACCCCATCCCCTGCTGGTGCCCCGGGTCCGTGCCGGCTGGCTCCTGCTCACCCTCCTGCCCGGAGCGTTCGGTGCGGCAACGGTGACCGGACTACGCCTCACCCAGGGGACCCCTCGCCTGCTGGTGGCACTCGGCGGCCTCCTCGCCGTCGCCCTCGCCACCCGCGCGGCGCTGCGCCACAGCCCGCTCGCCGGTCCGCCCGGAAGGCGCGCGTGGCGCCCCGCCCCCGGCACCGCCGACTGGCGTACCGCGCCCGGCGCACACGCGGGGGGTACCGCAACTGATGCGCTCGCGGGGCGCATCGCACCCGGCGCTCACGCGGGGCGCACCACCATCGGCACGCGCGTCTGGACGCTCTGGCTGCTCGGGTACGCCCTCCTCGGCGACGGCCTCCTGCACGCCGTACTGACGGGCGGCCCCGACGCCCCGCCCACCGGCGCCCCGGAAGGCCCATGGCCCACCGCCACCGCGCCCGCCCTGGCCCTCCTGCTGGCCTGCGCCCCCGCGGCCTGGTGCGCCCACCTCCTCGCCGTCGGCGCCCACCGAGGGCTCGCCGGCAGCCGGACCCTGAGGCAGTTCACGGCCGCCGTGACACCGCCGCTGCTCGGCGCGTACGCCCTCTTCCTGGCCGCCCTCGCCGCACTGCTCGCGCTGTGCGGCACCGTCCTGCACCAGCCCGCCGCCTACCCGCAGGCCCTCTCCCTGGGCGCCCTGCTGCTGTCCGCCCGCCTGCTCACCGCGCACCGCCACCGGCGCGTCCCCGCCCGCGCGCTGGGAGCCGCCGCCCTCCTGGAGGCGCTGGCGCTGGCGTTGCCGACGGCCGGCCGGCTGCCGGGCTGCGCCTTCCTGGCGGTCCCGGTGCAGACCCTCGTAGACGTCGGGGGCGAGGCCGCCGTTCCGGTCCTCGCCTGCGGCACCGCGGCGCTGGCCCTGCTGTGGCACGCCGGCCGCACCCTCACCCGGGCCTCGGCCCACGCTCCCACGGGAGCACCCGAGTGAATCTCCCGCCCGCCGACCCGACCCACTCGCCGCAGGCATTCGCATCATCCCTCTGAAGGAGAAAACCAGATGACCACCTCCCGACCCGGAGCGTCCGGAGCCACCGGAGCCGCCGGAGCGTCCGGAGCAGCCGCACGAGCCGTCGACACGGCCGGTACCACCCGTGCGCACACCCCGGGAGCCGCCCGATGAGGGTCCTGCTGATCGGAGCCAACGGATTCATCGGCCGCTTCGTCGCCGACCGCCTGCTCGCCGACCCGGCCGTCCAGCTCACAGCGCTCGGCCGCGGTGACGACGCCGACGTCCGTTTCGACCTCGCCACCGGCAGCCCGGGCGCGCTCACCCGCTTCCTGGACGCGGTGCACCCCGGAGTCGTCATCAACTGCGCCGGCGCGACCCGCGGCGGCGCCCGCGAACTCACCCGGCACAACACCGTCGCCGTGGCCACCGTCTGCGAGGCGCTGCGCCGCAGCGGGTGCGGCGCCCGCCTGGTGCAGATCGGCTGCGGTTCGGAGTACGGCCCCAGCCAGCCCGGCTCCTCCACTCCCGAGGACGCCGTACCGCGGCCCGGCGGGCCCTACGGCGTCAGCAAGCTCGCCGCGACCGAACTGGTCCTCGGCTCCGGGCTGGACGCGGTCGTCCTGCGGGTCTTCTCGCCGGCCGGGCCCGGTACCCCGGCCGGCTCCCCGCTCGGCCGGCTCGCCGAGGCCATGCGCCGCGCCATGCAGTCCGGCGACGGTGAGCTCAAGCTCGGCGGCCTCGGCGTCCAGCGCGACTTCGTCGACGTACGCGATGTCGCCCGGGCCGTGCACGCCGCCTCGCTCTCCGCCGCGCAAGGCGTGATCAACATCGGCTCCGGCCGCGCCGTCCGCCTCAGAGACGCCGCCGCCGTGCTCGCGCGGGTGGCCGGGTACGGCGGTGCCCTCCACGAGCTGGACGCCCCGCCGGGGCCGCTGCGCACCGCCCTCGGGCACCCCCGCCCTGACGCCGACCACGCGCCCCCGGTGGCCTACCCCTACCCGGACGGCTGCGGCAGCTGGCAGCAGGCAGACGTACGCACCGCCCGCGACCGCCTCGGCTGGCGGCCCCGCATCAATCTCGAGGAGTCCCTGGCCGACATCTGGATGGAAGCGGCCTGCCGCATCTGACCACGGCCGACGCTCGCGGCGGGCCGGCCCCGGGAGGCCGTGCCCGGCTGCTGGGACGCATCCGTCTCGCGCATCGGAACGGGTGTCTCGGAATGAAGAAGGGCGTGGCAGTGTTACGAGGAGAACAACTGTAGTGATTGACCGACCAACGGAGTCCCCGTGTCGCTGCCACCCCTGGTCGAGCCGGCTTCCGAGCTCACCGTAGACGAGGTTCGCAGGTACTCCCGCCACCTGATCATCCCCGATGTGGGCATGGACGGGCAGAAGCGGCTGAAGAACGCCAAGGTGCTCTGTGTGGGCGCCGGCGGCCTGGGCTCGCCGGCGCTGATGTACCTGGCCGCCGCGGGCGTGGGCACCCTCGGCATCGTGGAGTTCGACGAGGTCGACGAGTCGAACCTGCAGCGCCAGATCATCCACAGCCAGTCCGACATCGGCCGCTCCAAGGCCGAGTCGGCCCGTGACACCGTCAAGGGCATCAACCCGTACGTGAACGTGGTCCTTCACGAGGAGCGGCTCGAAGCCGACAACGTGATGGACATCTTCAGCCAGTACGACCTGATCATCGACGGCACCGACAACTTCGCGACCCGCTACCTGGTCAACGACGCGTGTGTGCTGCTGAACAAGCCGTACGTGTGGGGCTCGATCTACCGCTTCGACGGCCAGGCGTCCGTCTTCTGGTCCGAGCACGGCCCCTGCTACCGCTGCCTGTACCCGGAGCCGCCGCCCCCCGGCATGGTCCCCTCCTGCGCCGAGGGCGGCGTGCTGGGCGTGCTGTGCGCGTCCATCGGCTCCATCCAGGTCAACGAGGCGATCAAGCTCCTCGCCGGCATCGGCGACCCGCTGGTCGGCCGCCTGATGATCTACGACGCCCTGGAGATGCAGTACCGCCAGGTCAAGGTCCGCAAGGACCCGAACTGCGCGGTCTGCGGCGAGAACCCGACCGTCACCGAGCTGATCGACTACGAGGCCTTCTGCGGCGTCGTCTCCGAGGAGGCCCAGGCGGCGGCGATCGACTCCACGATCACTCCCAAGCAGCTCAAGGAGTGGATCGACGACGGCGAGAACATCCAGATCATCGACGTCCGCGAGCCGAACGAGTTCGAGATCGTCTCCATCCCGGGCGCGACGCTGATCCCGAAGAACGAGTTCCTCATGGGCACCGCCCTGGAGAGCCTCCCGCAGGACAAGAAGATCGTCTTGAACTGCAAGACGGGTGTCCGCAGTGCGGAAGTCCTCGCGGTCCTGAAGTCCGCCGGCTTCGCCGACGCGGTCCACGTCGGCGGCGGCGTCATCGGCTGGGTCAACCAGATCGAACCCCACAAGCCGGTCTACTGATCACCGCTCTCGCCCACCGGCGAGGCGAACAGAAGCCCACGGCTCCGACCAGGTCGGAGCCGTGGGCTTCTGTCGTCGCCCGGGTCACGACGACGCCTCACCGCACAGGACGCGGTCCCAGCAGGGGCAGGGCTTCGGCCAGCATGGTGTGCCAGTCGCCGAGCGGGGCGAGTCCGGCGGCGGCCCAGCGGTCGTGGCCGAGCACGCTGTACGCGGGGCGCCGGGCCGGGCGGGGGAAGGACGAGCTGCCGACCGGCCTGACGCGGTCCGGGTCGAGGCCGCCGAGCCGGTAGACCGCCCGGGCCAGCCCGCACCACGTGGTGCTGCCGCTCGCGGTGCCGTGGTAGACGCCGGCCGGGGCACGCCCGGAGACGGCGGCCCGTCCGAGAGCGACGAGTTGCCGCGCCAGGGCGTACGTCCAGGTGGGCTGGCCGTACTGGTCGTCGACGACGTCCAGGGTGTCCCGCTCGGTGGCGAGCCGGAGCATGGTGGACACGAAGTTCGGCCCGTGCTCGCCGTACAGCCAGGCGGTGCGGACCGTGTAACCGTGTTCCGGCAGCAGCTCGGCGACGGCCCGTTCACCGACCAGCTTGGAGCGCCCGTAGGCGTTGACCGGACCGGTGGGCGCGAACTCCCGGTACGGCTCGGTGGCATCTCCGGGCAGCACGTAGTCGGTGGAGACGTGCAGCAGCCGGGCGCCTGTCGCGGCACAGGCGGCGGCGAGGTGGCGGACGCCGGTGCCATTGACAGCGGTGGCCCTCTTCTCGGCCGCCTCCGCGCCGTCCACGTCGGTCCAGGCCGCACAGTTGACGACCACATCGTGGCTGCGGACCGCCGTGCGTACGGCGTCCGGGTCGGTGATGTCGAGGTCCGTCCGGGCCGCGGCGGTGACGTTCTCGCCGGCGCCCGCCAGCATCGCGCACAGGTCCCGGCCCAGCATTCCGCCCGCGCCCGTGACCAGCCATCGTGTGTCCTTCATGAGGGCACCCTGCCGAGCGCGGGTCGAGCCGGCCTCGAAAGCAGCTGGACACGGCCCGCGAATGCCGATTCGAGCGGAATTCAAGCAGTAAGTGAGAAGCGATTGAAAGCCTGTCGGCACAGATATTTTCCGTCGGGAGGTGAACCAGAATTCGATGACGATCACCGAGCGTGCTGGGAACGAAACGGAAGCACTGCGCGACTGCCTGGCACGCTGGCCGAGCGGCGTCGCAGTGGTGACCACCATGGACCGGGACGGGGCCAGGCGGGGATTCACCGCGACGGCCTTCTCGTCCCTGTCGTCGAGCCCACCCCTGGTGCTGGTTTGCCTCGACCGGAGCGCCGACTGTTCTCCCGCGTTCGACGCCGCCGAGGCGATGGCCGTCCATCTGCTCCGCGACGATCAGGAGCAGCTGGCGATGCGCTTCGCGACCAAGGGCGCGGACAAGTACGCGGGTCTGCCCTCCACGCCCGGGCTGGCCCGAGTGCCTCTGCTGGACGGAGTGCTCGCCCGTCTCGAATGCGAGCTGGTGAACCGGTTCGACGGTGGCGACCATGTGATCCTGATCGGGCGGGTGCGGCGCTCCGAAGTGTTTGCCGGTCAACCGCTGATCTACTGCGGTCGTGCCTTTCGCTCCCTGCCTCCAGCGGAAAGTCCGGCGTGAGTGAACGCTTCTTGTTTCCGCGCATGGAGCAGAAGTCGAGGTGTTCTCAAGTGGCAGCGGCGAGCATTCCTCTCAACATCCAGGAAGGGACTGTCATATGTCCAGTCGTGTCGTGATCACCGGAATCGGGGTGCGCGCACCGGGGGCATCCGGAACCAAGGAGTTCTGGGACCTGCTGAGTTCGGGCCGCACCGTCACCCGGCGGATCAGCTTCTTCGACCCCTCGCCCTACCGCTCCCAGGTGGCCGGGGAGTGCGACTTCGACGCCGTCTTCGAAGGGCTGACCGCCCGGGAGATACGGCGCATGGACCGGTCCACGCAGTTCGCGGCCGTATGCGCCGACGACGCGATCGCGGACAGCGGCCTGGAGGTGGACCGTCTCGACCCGCACCGCGTCGGCGTCAGCCTGGGCAGCGCGGTGGCCGCCTCCACCAGCCTGGATGTCGAGTACCAGATCCTGTCCGACATGGGGCGGCACTGGACGGTGAGCCCCGAGTACCTGTCCCCCCACATGTTCGACTACCTCACGCCGGGGGCGATGCCCGCCGAGCTGGCCTGGCGGATCGGGGCCGAGGGCCCGGTGACGATGGTCTCCAACGGCTGCACCTCGGGGCTCGACGCGGTCGGCAACGCCGTCCAGCTGATCCGTGAGGGTTCGGCGGACATCATGCTGGCCGGGGCGTCCGACACCCCGGTCACCCCGATCGTCGTCGCCTGCTTCGACGCCATCAAGGCCACCACCACCTACAACGACGACCCCGAACACGCGTCGCGTCCGTTCGACGCCTCCCGCAACGGGTTCGTCCTGGCCGAGGGCTCGGCCATGTTCGTGCTGGAGACGCTGGAGCACGCCCGGGAGCGGGGCGCGAACATCTACGCCGAGGTGAGCGGCTACGCCACCCGCGGCAACGCGTACCACATGACGGGCCTGAAGAAGGACGGCCGTGAGATGGCCGAGGCGATCGGCGTCGCGCTGGCCGAGGCGGGCAAGAACCCCGAGGACCTCGACTACATCAATGCCCACGGCTCGGGCACCAAGCAGAACGACCGGCACGAGACGGCCGCCTTGAAGCGCAGCCTCGGGCAGCACGCCTACGAGACGCCGGTCAGCTCGATCAAGTCGATGGTCGGTCACTCGCTCGGCGCCATCGGCTCCATCGAGATCGCCGCCAGTCTGCTGGCGATCCAGAACAACGTCGTACCCCCGACCGCCAACCTGCACGAGGCCGACCCCGAGTGCGACCTCGACTATGTGCCGGTCACCGCGCGCGAGCGGCGCGTGGACACCGTGCTGAGCGTGGGCAGCGGCTTCGGTGGATTCCAAAGCGCAGTCGTGCTGAACCGGGCTGGAGGAACGCGATGACAACCGCTGTGGTGACGGGGCTCGGTGTGGTGGCCCCCAACGGGCTGGGCACCGAGGAGTTCTGGAAGGCCACGCTGGATGGCCGGGACGGAATCGCGGAGATCACCCGGTTCGACCCCGCGCCGTACGCGGCCAAGCGGGCCGGCGAGGTGCTGGACTTCGACTCCGCCGAGCACATCTCCGCGCGCCTGCTGGCGCAGACCGACATCTCCACCCGGTTCGCCCTGGCCGCCGCCGACTGGGCGCTCGCCGACGCCGCGGTGAAGCCGTCGGAGCAGGTCGACTACGACATGTCCGTGGTGACCGCCAACGCCCTGGGCGGCTTCGAGTTCACCCACCGGGAACTGCGGAAGCTGTGGTCCCAGGGGCCGGAGCACGTGAGCGTCTACGAGTCGTTCGCCTGGTTCTACGCCGTCAACACCGGCCAGATCTCCATCCGGCACGGCATGCGCGGGCCCAACAAGGCGCTGGTCGCCGAGCAGGCGGGCGGCCTGGACGCGATCGGCCACGCCCGGCGCACCATCCGCCAGGGCACCTCTCTCGCCGTCACCGGTGGTGTGGACTCCGCCCTGGACCCGTGGGGCTGGGCCGGCCAGCTCTCCGGCGGCCGGGTGAGCGCCACCGCCTACCGGCCGTTCGACGCGGACGCCGACGGCTACATCCCGGGCGAGGGCGGCGCGATCCTCGTCCTGGAGGACCTGGCGGCGGCTCAGCGCCGAGGCGCCGGTCAGGTGTACGGCGCGATCACCGGGTACGCCTCCACCTTCGACCCCGCCCCCGGCTCCCCGCGCCCGCCGGCGCTGCGCCGGGCCGTCGAACTGGCCCTCGCGGACGCGGGCCTGGCGCCGGGCGAGGTGGACGTGGTCTTCGCCGACGCGGCAGGGGTCGGCGAGCTGGACCGGCAGGAGGCCGAGGCGATCGCGGCGGTCTTCGGGCCGTCCGGCGTCCCTGTGACCGCCCCCAAGGCGCTGAGCGGCCGGCTCTACTCCGGCGGCGGTCCGCTGGACGTGGTCGCCGCGCTGCTCTCCATCCGCGACGGAGTGATCCCCGCGACCGCCAACGTCGCTGAGGTCCCCGCCGACTACCGGATCGACCTGGTCCGCGGTGGCCCCCGTTACCAGCCCGTGCGGCACGCCCTGGTGCTGGCACGCGGCAAGTGGGGCTTCAACGCGGCGATCGTCGTCAGCGCCCTGGGCGACTGAGCGACCTGTCACAACCACGACTCGGGAATGAGGAATCACCGATGAGCAAGGACATCACCATCGACGACCTCCGTCGCATCATCGCCAGGGGGCTGGGCGTCGAGGGAGAGGACGGGCTGGAGGGCGACCTCCTCGACCGGAGCTTCGAGGATCTGGGCCTCGACTCGCTGGCCGTGATGGAGACGGCGGCCGTACTGCAGCGCGAATTCGGCATCGTCATCCCGGACGACGAGCTCTTCGACACCGACACGCCGCGGGCGCTGCTCGACCGTGCCCGGAGCGTCGCCGCCAGCGCGGGCTGACGTTCCGCGCCCCGCACGGCCGAGGCCGGCGGACTCCCCCTGACGTCAGGGGGAGTCCGCCGGCCTCGGCGGGTGGGGTGGGTCAGCCGTAGCTCACCGCACCCGTGTAGATGTCCTCGGCGCCGGGCAGCAGGTCGAACGCGCGCAGCGACAGCTCCGTGGTGTTCTCCAGCACCTCCCGGTGCAGCCGCTGGAGGCGGGGTGAGGGCTCGACGCCCAGCTCCGCGACCAGGCCGGCACGGAAGTCCCGGAAGACGGTCAGGGCCCGCCAGGTGGCTCCCGAACGGTGCAGGGCGAACATGAGCATGGCGCAGAAGTTCTCGTGGAACGGGTTCTGGGTGACCAGCATCTGCAACTCCGGAATGAGCGTGGAGTGCTTGCCCAGGAGCAGGTCGGCGACGATGCGTCGTTCGTGCACCCGCATCCGGCGCTCTTCCAGGCCGATGATCTCCGCGTGGAGTACCCGCCCGATCGGCACGTCCACCAGGGCCGGGCCGCGCCACAGACTCAGCGCCCGCCCGAGAAGGAGGGACGCGTCGGCAGCGTTCCCCTTGACCAGCGCCGCGTCGCCTTCGATCGACAGCTGTTCGAAATCGCGAAGGTCCGAACTGCTGGGATCGGCCAGCAATTGATACCCCTTGAAGTGGGTGACGATCAATTCCTTGGCACACCCGCCGGAATCTGTTTCCAGTGACCGGGTGATCAGTCGACGCAGTTGCAAAATGTAGGTCTGGAGTACGCAGGCGCTGCTGCGCGGGATGTCGTTTCCCCAGACCTCGTCGACCAAGGTGGCCACCGGGACGACCTGGCCGCAGCGCAGAGCGAGTAGAGCCAGCAACTGCCTGGGCTTTCTCGCGGTGGGGACGATCGATGCGCCGTTGACGGTCACCGTCAGCGATCCGAGCACACCGAGTTCCAGTGTTTCGATGAGCCGATCAGTGGCAGGTGCGAGGACCACTGAATTCTGCCTGATTTTGCTCACTCCCCCGTTGAAATACTTCTAAACTTCTCCGCACAGTACAAATTGCAGTTGCATTGTGCACACAAGATCATCATTCCGATGATAGGCATGCGCTTGTGAGCCTGTCCACAGCGCGGGGTCGCGCCGGAGAGACGCCCCGCTGCCAGGCGGTCATGCCGTTACTCCCGGCGCCCGCCTCCGAGCCCTCGCAAGGCAGCCGGCCTCATCGACCGGAAGCGGCCGCGAGACCGGCGGAGCCCTGGTCCGCGGCGCGGATACGGCGACGCTCGATCACCGGTATACCGCTGTTCCAGTGCCCTCGCGAAGGCTGTGCCGGGCTGGTCGGACACGGATGAGAGGAGCCACTCGGCCATGACACGTACGCTGAGAATGCTGTTCGTGGCGGCGGGGAGCCCGGCCACGGTCTCCGCGCTCGCGCCGCTCGCGACGGCCGCGCGCAACGCCGGTCACGAGGTCTTCATGGCGGCCACCGAGGACATGATCCCGGTCGTCGTCGGCGCGGGGCTGCCCGGGGTGGCGGCCACCCCGAGGAGCATGCGCGACTTCATGTTCGCGACCCGCGACGGCACCCGGCTCGACCTGCCGGCGGACACCGCGACCCGGCTGCGCTTCGGCGGGCGCGGCTTCGGGCGGCTGGCGGCCGGCAGCCTGCCGGCCCTGCGGGAGCTGAGCCGGGCCTGGCGCCCGGACGTCGTCATCGGCGGCACGCTCTCCTTCGCCGCCGGACTGCTCGCCGCGGAACTGGGCGTACCGTACGTCCGGCACGCCTGGGACATGGGCGAGCCGGCCGAGATGGACCAGGGCGCCGAGGAGGAACTCGCGCCGGAGCTGTCCCGGGCCGCACTGCCGGGGCTGCCCGAGCCGCGGCTGTGGGTCCACATCTGCCCGCCGCGCATGCTCGCACCGGACGCGGCGCCCGGCGCGGTGATGCGCTTCGTGCCCACCGGACGGCAGCGGCGGCTGGAGCCCTGGATGTACACCGCCGCCGACCGGCCCCGGATCTGCGTCACGGCAGGCAGCCGGGTCGGCCCCGAACAGGACCTCGACTATCTGCAAGGGCTGGTCGCCGAGGTCGCAAAGCTCGACGCGGAGCTGGTCGTCGCCGCACCGGACGAGGTCGCGGCGGCCCTGACCGCGACGCGGCCCGATGTGCGGGCGGGCTGGCTGCCGCTGGCCACCGTGCTGCGGACCTGCTCCGCGCTGGTGCACGCGGGCGGCGGCCAGACGGCGCTCACCGCGATGCAGGCGGGCGTACCGCAGCTCGTGGTGCCCAACATGCCGAAGCTCGTGCCGCATTCACGGCGGCTGTCCGGCTTCGGCGCGGCCGTCACGCTGCTTCCCGGGCAGGACACCCCCGACGCCATCGCGGCGGCCTGCGACGCGCTGCTGACGGAGCCGTCGTACGCCGAGCGGTCCGCCGAGCTGGCCGCGGACATCGCCGCGCTGCCCGGGCCGGCCGAGGTGCTCGACGCGGTGGAGGAGCTGGCCGGGGCCTGAACCTCCTCACCCTTCGCGGCCGGCCACCCGGTGGATCTGCGCCAGCAGGTCCGCCTGGGCCAGGCAGTCCTCCGGTGCCGGGCTCCCGGATTCCACCGCCGAGACGAAGGCGGAGAGGGCGCTCGCGATCTGGTCCTCCGGGGGCAGGGAGCAGGTGCGGGTGCCCGACGAGGACTCGATCACGATCTGCGGCGCGTAATCCGCGGGCGGCGTGAAGGCGCGGTCGACGAGGATACGGCCGGTGCTGCCGGTCAGTTCGTACCGTGACCGATAGGCGTGCTCCATGCCGAAGGCCAGGTGTGCCATGACCCCGCCGCGTGACCGCAGCAGCGCGGCACCGGCGGTGTCGACCCGGCGGCCGGCTCGGTGCTCCAGAACGGCGCCCCGGACCTCCAGCTCCTCCCGCAGCAGGTGCACGGCCGCGCGCACCGGGTAGATCCCGACGTCGTGGAGGCTGCCGCCGCCCAGCTCCGGCCGGTACCGGATGTCGTCGTCGGGCAGCTGCGGAATGGTGAACGTCGCGTGCAGCGTCCGCAGTTCCCCGATCGCGCCCTCCTCCACCAGCCGGCGGACCGCCGCGTGCCGGCTGTGGTGGACGAAGATGACGTTCTCCCGCAGCACCAGGCCACGGGCGCGGGCCTGGGCGAAGAGCGCGCGGGTGCGGGCCGGGTCCGTGGTGAGCGGCTTCTCGGCGAGCACGTGCTTGCCCGCGGCCAGCGCCGCCTCGACCCACGGGACGTGGAGTGCCGCGGGCAGCGGGACGTACACGGCCTGCACGGTGTCGTCCGCCAGCAGCGCCTCGTACCCGACGACGGGACGGCAGTCGAACCGGCGGGCCGTCTCGGCCGCCTTGGCGGCGTCCCGGCTGGCGACCGCCGCGACCTGGACGAGGGGATGGGCCTTCATGGCGGGCAGCATGCGGCGCCGCGCGAACGCGGCACAGCCCAAGACTCCGACTCTCAGCACCTGGGGCACTCCGGTGGTGGGGACTGGCGGGACCAGGCAACCATGGCGGCGGGACCTCGACGCCCGCTCGAAGGTCGGCGGAAGCGGCACCGCGCGAGCGGCGCGTTGCCGAGAGTCGAGCGAACCACGAGTGCGGGGCGCGACTGTCGTAGGCCATCAGGTGTGGATACGGAGGTAGGACACGATGAGCGAGTCTCCGCGGGGTGGCTGGGCGGCGGACGCCTTCGCCGGGGTTGCCGAGGCGTTCGAGCAGAACTTCGCGGCGGGCGCGGAGGTGGGCGCCGCGGTGTGCGTCTATCACCGCGGTGCGCCGGTGGTCGACCTGTGGGGCGGCTTCGCGGACGAGGACCGGGTGGATCCGTGGCGCCCCGACACCCTCGGGCTGCTCGCCTCGCCGACCAAGGCGCTGGTCGCGGTGGCGGCGCTGCGCCTGGTGGACCAGGGGCTGCTCGACCTCGACGCGCCGCTCGCCGACCACTGGCCGGAGTTCGCCGCGCACGGCAAGGAGGGCATCACGCTGCGGATGGTGCTCAGCCACCGCTCCGGTGTGGTGTGCCTGGACCATGCCCCGATCACCAACGAGGCCCTGCGCACCCACACCCCCATCGCCGAGGCGCTCGCCGAGGCCCGGCCGGAGTGGGAGCCGGACACCGCGCACGGCTACCACGGCATCACCTTCGGCTACTTGGTCAGCGAGCTGCTGCGGCGCCGTACCGGGCTCACCGTGGGCCGGTACTTCGCCCAGGAGATCGCCGGCCCGCTGGGGCTGGAGTGCCACATCGGCGTGCCCGACCCCGCCTCCGCGCACCTGGCGACGATGTTCCAGTCCAAGGCCGAGGCGCTCTTCGCGGGCGACGACGAGGACCTGGCCGCCTTCCTCGACCACAGGTCGCTGACCCACCGGGCGATGATGGGCAGCCTGGCGCTGGACATGGCGACGGTCGACACGGCGTGGGAGGACCCCTCCTACGGCGGGCGGGCGAGCGCGCGGTCCCTCGCCCGCTTCATGGCCGCGTTGATCGGCGAGGTCGACGGGGTCCGCCTGCTGAGCCCGGCCGTCGTCGCGGAGATGACGCGGATGCACTCCAAGGGCCACTGCCTGGTGACGCAGACCACCTGCAACTGGGGTCTGGGCGTGCAGCTTCCCGACCATCCGGTCTTCCCGGCCGAGGTCGGCCTGACCACGGCCTTCGGCCTCAGCGCGGCCAACGGCTCGTACATCTTCGCCGACCCCGAGCACGATCTCGCCTTCGGCTACATGCAGAACGCGGGCTCTCCGGTGATGGGCACGCTGGACGACCGGCCCCGCCGGCTCATCGAGGCCGTCTACCGGTGCGCCGGGACGATGCGGTAACCGCCGGCGTCCGCGGCGCCGCGCCGGGCGGCGCCGCTCGCGTCGGTACGACGGCCCGTCAGACCTCAAGTTCCAGGGCGGCGGCGGTGTAGGCGGCGGCGGCCGGTCCTGGTTGCAGCACCACGTGGCCGACGGCGGAGTTGGCGTCCCGCCACAGCCGCTGGAGGGGGTGGTGCACGCTGTGTCCCGAGGTGCCCGAGGCACGGAAGAGCTGGTTGACCGTGGTCACCAGAAGGTCCGCCGCGAGGGCGCAGTCCCGCTGGTTGCGGGCCCGCTCCAGGGGCGTGGCGAGCGCCCCCCGGTCGGCGACCCGGGCGGCCCGCTCCAGCAGGAACCGGGCCGTGTCGATGGTGCCGGAGGCGCGGGCCAGGGTCTCCTCGTAGAAGCCGCGGGCCGGACCGGGCTGCTTGGGGGACCAGGAGCGGATCTTCTGCGCCGCGTACGACGACCACAGGCCGAGCGCGCCCTCGGCGGCACCGAGGACGGGCAGCGCGAAGAACAGCCCGTTCACCGTCGTCAGGGGAACCTGGTGGCTGCCGGGCGCGGAGGGCTCGGCGGCGCCCTCCAGGAGGCTGCCGAGCGGGAAGCTCAGCTCGGCGGGTACGAAGACGTCCTCGGCGATCAGCGTGTCACTGCCGGTGGCCCGCATCCCCACATCCGACCAGCTCCGCTTCACCGCGTAGTCGGCGCGCGGCAGGGCGAACAGCCGCGGCTCGTACTGCGAGCCCGACTTCGCCACCCCGCACACCAGCGCCCAGTCGGAGTACGCGACGGCGCTGATGTACGGCCAGGTCCCGGACAGCCGCCAGCCGTCCTGCTCGGCATGGGCCCGGCCGACGGGGGAGACGCCGCCGACGACGAGGACGTCCGGACCGTCCTGCCACACCTGCTTGCGGCCCTCCTGCGGCAGGTAGCCGGCCATGCGCGCCATGCTCGCCGCCAGTGACGCGCACCACGCCGTCGCCGGACATTTCGCCGCGATAACGGAAACGGCCGTGCTGATTTCGGCAAAGGTTCCGGCCGCGCCGCCGTACTCCTGAGCCACAAAGTGGCGCCCGAATCCGGCCGCCCTGATGGCGTGCATCACTTCGGGGCTCAACTGCCTTTGTTCTTCGGCTTGTTCGGCATGCCGGGCGGCGAGGGCCGCGATGTCGTGCGCGGCCACTGCGATCCCTGAATCGGACGGAGTGGGTTCGGGCATTCTGGCCTCCTGGGCTCGGCTTGAGCGCCGATGGTGCACCCGGCTCTTCGCAGGGAGCTAGAACACCGCTTGAGCTGACGGAATCCGAGAGCGCTACGAGCCGATTCAAGCGAGCCTCAAGGTGCCCCTCGCAGGCTGAACGGAGGCGGTGCCGAAGCGTCGCCGAGCCGGTCCGAAACGTAAGAACGAGGTGAGTGCGGGGCCCATCGGAATAGCCATGAAAATCTGTCCGCTGTGTGGAAATTCACAGTGGCCGTCCTAGGGGGAATGGAAATTATTCAGGACGTGGTGACGGCGCGGCCCGTCGAGGCGCCGGACGAGCAGACGATGGAGATCAACGTACTGGGCCCCGTCAGAGTCCGGGTCGGCGGACACTCCGTGGTCCCGACCGCCGGCAAGCCCAAGCAGGTGCTGACCCTGCTGGCGCTGCGCTGCGGCCGGGTGGTGCCCGTGTCGACGCTCATGGAAGAGATCTGGGGCGACAAGGTGCCCCGGAGCGGGACCACGACACTCCAGACCTACATCCTTCAACTCCGCAAGCTCATCGCCCGGTCCCTCCCGGACGACTCCCCGCTCAGTGCGAAGGACCTGCTGGTCACGCACTTCAACGGCTACCAGCTGGCCATCCGTCCGAGCGCGTTCGACCTGCGCGAGTTCGAGCGGCTCACCGCCGAGGGCGACGCGCTGCTCGCGGCCGGGGACGCGGAGACCGCCTCCCGCCTCCTGAGCCGGGCCCTCGAACTGTGGCGCGGGCCGGCCCTGATGGACGTGCCGGCCGGCCAGGTCCTGGAGATGGAGGCAATGGGCATGGAGGAGTCCAGGATGCGCGCCCAGGAACTGCGCATTCTCGCGGACCTCCAGCTGGGCCGGCACGCCATGCTCATCCCCGAACTGCGGATGCTCGTCGCCCAGTCCCCGATGCACGAGAACTTCTGCGCCATGCTGATGATCGCGTTGCAGCGGTCCGGTGCGCCGTGGCGGGCCCTCCAGGTCTTCCGCACCCTCCGCCAGACCCTGATCGGCGAACTCGGCGTCGAGCCCTCGAACCGGCTACAGCGGCTGCACCAGGCGGTGCTGTCGAACGTCCCGGACCTGCCGCTCGCCGCCTACGACCTGGTCTGAACCACCCGGCCGCGCGGCCTACACCACCTCACACCCGTTACGTCAAGGAGGCTCCCCTCGTGTCCTCAGCAGCCCATGAGCCGGTTCTCCAGGAGGTGGCCGCCGATGTCTTCGCCTACCTCCAGCCGGAGGGCGGTTGGTGCGTCAGCAACGCCGGTCTCATCGCGTCCGGCGGATCCACCGCACTGATCGACACCGCGGCGACCGAGGCGCGCGCCCAGCGCCTGCGCCAGAAGGTGCTGGCGGACGGCCGTCCGGCGCCGTTCGCCCTGGTCAACACCCACTCGCACGGTGACCACACCTTCGGCAACTTCCTGTTCCCCGAGGCCACCGTGATCGCCCATGCCAACGCCCGCGACGAGATGGACCGGGCCGGACTGCACCTGACCGAGCTGTGGCCGGACGTGGCCTGGGGCGGGGTCGAGGTGCGGCTGCCCGCGGTCACCTACCGGGACCGGCTGACGCTGCACGTCGGCGAGGTGACCGCCGAGCTGCTGCACTTCGGGCCGTCGCACACCGCCAATGACACCGTGGTGTGGATACCGGAGCGGAAGGTGCTGTTCACCGGCGACATCGTCATGTCCGGGTTCACTCCGTTCGTGCCGCTCGGCTCGGTCTCCGGTTCGCTGAAGGTGATCCAGCAGCTCCGTGAGCTGGGCGCGACGACCGTGGTGACCGGTCACGGACCGGTGGCCGGACCCGAGGTCCTCGACGTGACCGAGGAGTACCTGCGCTGGGTGTGGCAGCTGGCCGCGGACGGGATCGCCGCCGGGCAGCCGCCGCTGACGGTGGCGCGCGAGGCCGACCTCGGCCGGTTCGCCGAACTGGGCGAGCCGGAGCGGCTGGTGGCCAACCTGCACCGGGCCTACGCCGAACAGCGCACCCCCGAGGCCGCGTTCGACTTCGACGTGCTGCTCAAGGAGATGGGCATCATCTTCGGCGAGATGATGGAGTACCACGGCGGTCCGCTGACCTGCTGCGCCTGATCCGCCGGCCGCAGGGGGTGGGCCCTCGCCCAAGGCGAGGGCCCACCCCCTGCGGCCTTTTCTCATCCGCGCAGGCTGTCCCACATCGCCGCCATGGACTCGGCCACGGTGAACCGCGGCCGCCAGCCCAGCGCCGAGGCCGCCAGGGAGATGTCGGCCCGGGTCCAGTCGCCGCCGTGGCTGCGCACCGTACCGCCGGTCTCCTTGACGGTGTCGGCGGGCAGGCCGGCGGCCCGCAGCAACTCGCCCACCAGGCTCCGGACGGAGACGGCGGTTCCGCTGCCGATGTTCAGCACGCGGGGCGCCGCGGGCAGCACCGCCGCCCGTACGACCGCCTCCGCCGCGTCCCGGACGTCGACGAAGTCCCGTCGCGCGTCGGAGACGGTCAGCTCGATCACCTCGGACCGGCCGGTGTCGCGCAGCCGGCGGGCCAGCGAGCCCAGGAAGGTCTCGGCGGCCGGATACGGCCCGAGGGTGTTGGCGAGCCGGACGACCACCCCGTCGACTCCGTCCGGGCCCGCCGCGCCGAGCACCGTCTCCGAGGCGGCGAGCTTCACGCGCGCGTAGAGGCTGTCCGGCGCGGGCGTCAGCCCCTCGTGCAGCGAACTCCCCTCGGGCACCGGGCCGTACTCGTGCAGCGTGCCGACATGCACCAGGCGCGGCCGGCCCGGCAGCCGGCGCAGCGCGTCGACGACGTGCTCGACGGGCCGGACGTTGAGCCGCCGCATCTCCGTCTCGTCCGGCCCCCAGCCGGTGAAGGCGTTGACCACGGTGTCGACGCCCTCGCGGGCGAGGAACGCGGCCAGCTCACGACCGCCGGTCGCCACCAGGTCGAGCGGCACGAACCGGTACGGCACCGGGGACGCGGCCGGCCGGCGGGCGACCGCGGTGACCTCGTGCCCCTGCGCGGCGAAGGCGGCACACACCTGCCGGCCCACCGAGCCGGTGCCGCCCAGCACGGCCACGCGCCGGGGCGAAAGCGCGGCGGTCACGGCCCCACCTGCTCCGCCACGCAGTCTTCGTACCGGGGGAGCAGCCCCCGCTCCAGCGCCTCGTTCAGGCTCATCGCCACGCGGTCCCGGTCGGAGACGACGAACTCCGTGTCCGCGGGCCACGGCAGGGCGAGCGTGGTGTCGAACGGGTCGATCGCCTGCTCCAGCTCCGGCACGTAGCTGGTCGACATCAGGTAGTGCATCATCGTGTCGTCCTCCAGCGCCAGGAAGGTGTGGCCGACGCCGACGGGCAGATAGACGGCGCGGAACGACTCGGCGTCCAGTTCGACGCAGTCCCATTTCCCGAACGTGGGCGAGCCGACGCGAATGTCCACGACGAAGTCGAGCGCCCGCCCGTGGGCGCAGTAGACGTACTTGGCCTGTCCGGGCGGCGCGGTGGTGTAGTGGATGCCGCGCAGAACACCGCGGGACGAACGGCTGAGGTTGCTCTGGGCCACGTGGAATTCATGACCGATGCGGGACTGGAACAGCGGCCCCTGCATCGGCGACACGAACACCCCACGCCGGTCCGGGAAGAGCTGGGGCGTGAGTTCGTAGGCTCCTGGCACGGCGAGTTCGCGAACATGCATGACGCATTCCTTGGGCTGTTGGCCTATTGGTGGTGGGAGACTGCACACCGATGCTGCCAGAGAATCGGCAATGCAAGGTAATGGAATGGGTGGGCATTGTCTGTTCTCAAGTGCTTTTCCAGTGGAATTCCAGAACGCGTCGGCATGTTATTTCCGCCGAAGTATGCCGGGTGAGAGGAAGAAAAATCGATGCGTGTTCTGTTCTGTGCCTTCCCAGCGACGGCGCATGTGCATCCGCTCGTTCCGTTGGCCTGGGCGTTGCAGAACGCCGGGCACGAGGTGCGGGTCGCGATCCATCCCGGTGCCGCGCATCTGGTGACCGAGGCCGGCCTCGCCCCGGTACCGGTCGGTGCGGCGCTGACCGAGGTCATGGAGTGGAACGACAATTTCGAGAAACTCGACACGCTCACCGACTTCCTGTCGGTGGACGAGGCGCCCGGGGACGGCTGGGTCCGCAAGTGGGCCGGTATGACCCGGATGCTGGCCGGGTTCACGCCCATGCTCGACGATCTCGTCGGCTTCTGCCGGACCTGGCAGCCGGACCTGGTGCTCTGGGACCCGTTCTGTGTGCCGGCGGCCGTCGCCGCGACGGTGACCGGGGCCGCGCAGGCACGGTTCCTGTGGGGGCAGGACAACATCGGCTGGCTGCACGCCCGGTCGCGGGAGCGGCTGGCGCAGCGCGACGCCGGGCCGGAGGAGGATCCGGTGACCGCGCTGATGCAGCCGATGCTGGAGCCGTACGGCCTCGCTTACTGTGAGGAGCTGCTGCTCGGCCAGTGGTCCATCGACCCGGTGCCCGCGCCGCTGCGGTTGCCGGTCGACCTGTCGTACGAGCCGATCCGGCGGGTCCCCTACAACGGCAACCGGACGCCCCCGGCCTGGGTGCACGAGCGGCCGGCGCGGCCCCGGGTCTGCCTGTCGCTCGGCATGGGGGGCCGGGGCCGGCAGCTCTTCCGCGAGGCGGGGATCTCCTTCGCCGACATGGTCGCCGGCCTGGCCGAGCTGGACATCGAGCTGGTCACCACCCTGCACGCCGAGCAGCTGGCCACCGTGCGGGAGGTGCCGGAGAACGTCCGGCTGGTGGAGTACGTGCCGCTGAACTACCTGCTGCCCAACTGCTCGGCGCTGATCCACCACGGCGGGGGCGGCACCTTCGCCGCGGCCGTGACGCACCGGGTCCCGCAGCTGGTCACCCCCCTGCCGATGTGGGGCGAGGCGCGGACCGCGCGGTACGTCGCCGACAGCGGCGCGGGGCTCATGCTGGAGCCGCGGGAGATCACCGTCGAGGTGCTGCGCGAGCAGGTGCGGCGGCTCGTTGCGGAGCCCTCGTTCCAGGCCGGCGCGGACCAGCTGCACACACAGATGCGATCCATGCCGGGCCCGGACGAGGTCGTGCGCCGGCTGGAGGCGCTGACGGCCCAGCACCGCGGTCAGCGGCGCGCGGTGACGTTGTAGATGCCGAGTTCGGGCCACATGTAGGGAGCGCGTGCGCTGCGCACGGCCAGCCCGCGCTCCCGCAGGATGCGTTCCACCGCCGCCCGTTCGCCGTCCGTCTCGACCAGCAGCGCGCCGATCCCGGGCCAGTCCTCCTCGGCGATGCCGTGGAGGACGTCCAGCTCCGCGCCCTCGGCGTCGATCTTCACCAGGTCGAAGCGCCCGCCGGTGCCGCCCAGGGCCCCCGAGAACGTCTCCACCCGGACGGTCATGGGCTCGGTCGCGAACAGCTGCGCCGCCTCGGCTTCCCCGGTATGCCGGGCCATCAGGCGCTGGGCGGCGGCCAGGAGGGCCGGGTAGAGGGTGGAGTTCCCGGCGAGCCGCGGCACGTGGGCGAAGCCCGCGGCGGCGGCCGGCCGCGCGCCCAGGCAGCACTGGTGGACCTCGACGTCCTGTGCGACGCCGTGCAGCGCCAGGTTCCGGCGCAGCAGCCGGACGTTGCCCGGCACCGGCTCGAAGGCGATCACCCGGGCGCGCGGAAATCTGCGCTTGACGAAAAGGGTGAACAGGCCGATGCCCGCGCCGACGTCGACGACGACGGGCGCGTTGGGGAGGTGGTCGAAGCGGTAGCTCTCGTCGTCCTCGAAGATCTCCCGGTAGCCGAAGCGCGCGGTGGCCTCGTCGGCGGCGTAGCAGGAGAACCCCGGGGCGAGCTCGATCGGTTGGATGCCGTCGTCGGGCATGCGGTCCCCTTCTCGGGATGATGGTCGGCACAGCGCGGGAGCCCGGCCGTGGGCCGGGCTCCCCGTCGGCTACCGGGGCCGCGGTATCGCCACCGCGTTGTACGCCGTGGTCGGCGTCGGCGGCAGCGGGAACCGCGAGTTGGTCAGGTACAGCCGGTCGCGGTACGGCGCGACGGCGCTCGGGGTGTCGAAGCGGTCGTCGGTGATGCGGCGCACGAGCGTGCCCCTGGTGCCGTCCGCGGCGAGCGAGACCACCGCGAGGTCGGTCTGGGACGGTGCGTAGAGCGTACGGCCGCTGACGGCGATGCCGTTGGTGGTCGGGAAGTGCGCGCCGTCGACGGGGACCCGGCGGGCGTCGCCGGTCCGCGGGTCGACCCGGAACAGGGAACCGCCGTCCACGTACTGGTTGACGACCAGCAGGGCCCGGCCGCACGGGGACGGCGCGATGCCGGACCCGGTGAGCTGCCACTGGGTCTGGCTCTGCTGCCACTCACCGGTCAGCGACAGCGTGATGACCCCGTCCCGCTCCGGCAGCGTGCCGCCCGGACCGAACGGCACGCCGAACAGGAGACCGTTCAGCCCGTCGGTGAACCACGCCGCCTCGCGGGTGACGGTCGCCAGGTTCACGACCGTGGTCGCGGTGCCCAGCCCCTCGTAGACCTTGAGGACCTTCCCGGACATGCCGTCCATGACGGTGATGGTCCGGCCCCAGCCGCCGCCGATGAACAGCCGGCCCAGGGGGTCCAGGGCGAGGCCGATCGCGTTGTGGCCCGAGCCGAGCCCGTCGAAGATGAACTCGCCCTCACCCGTGACGAGATCGGCCCGGTAGATCGCGGCGGTGAGCAGCGAACCGAAGTAGGCGAAGGGCCGTCCGCCGATCGCCAGGCCGTCCGGATGCAGTCCGTCGGGCAGGCGCAGGGTGGTCGGCCACGTCGGCTGCCCCGGGCGCGCTCCCGCCCAGGCGGGCGCCGCGGCACCGACGACCGCCGCGCCTCCCGCAGCCGCACCCAGACCGAGGAAACCCCGACGAGTCAGCGTCTTGTTCCGCAATGCGTTCCCCTCCTAGAGATCGACCGCCGCAGGGCGGTGGCCGCACGATGACAGTCCGGGCCGGAGAACCGCTTGAGCGGCCCTTTCGGGGCTGGAGCCGTGTTCAAGCAGGGGTGTAGGGCCGCTCGGAAGACTGCGGAGCCTTGCCACCAGCCGAGAGTGAGTTGTCTGCATTGGACAAGATCGCCTTCCTCTTCCCTGGCCAAGGCTCGCAACGAGTGGGCATGGGTCTCGACTTGCTGCGGCGCTGGCCCGGACTGACCGAGAAGTACTACCGCCGCGCCGACGAGGTGCTCGGCTTCGAGCTGTCCCGGCTCTGCTGGCAGGGCCCGGCGCAGGAGCTGCGGCAGATGCCGGTCACCCAGCCCGCCGTGGTGCTGACCAGCGTGGTGGCGCACGAGGTGCTGCACGCGCACGGCGTCGTCCCGGACATCGTGGCCGGACACAGCCTGGGCGAGTTCAGCGCGCTGGTCTGCGCGGGCGTCCTGGACTGGGTCGACGCGCTGAGGCTGGTCAGGCTGCGCGGAGAGCTGATGATGGCGGCCAACCAGCGGGTCCCCGGCAAGATGGCGGCGGTGGTCGGCCTGGACCTCGCGACGGTGGAGGAGATGTGCGCCAAGGCCGCCGCCGCGTCCGGGGAGGTCGTGGAGGTCGCCAACCACAACGACTTCACCCAGGTCGTGGTCTCCGGGCAGACGGCCGCGGTGGACGCGCTCGCCGGACTGGTCTGGCAGGCCGGTGCCGACCGCGTCGTCATGCTGGAGATCGGCGGCGCCGCGCACTGCACCCTCCTCGGCGGCGTCGAGGACGAGTTCGCCGCGGCGCTGGAGGACGTGGAGTTCCGCGATCCGGTGATCCCCGTCGTCTCCAGCTTCAGCGCCGCGCCGGTCGCCAGTGGCGCGGACGCCCGCGACTGCCTGCTGCGCCAGTTCACCGGCCGGGTCAACTGGACCGGTACGGCCCTGCGGCTGGCGGCCGAGGGCGCGGGCCGGCTGGTGGAGGTGGGCCCCGGCAAGGTCCTGGGCGGTCTGTGCCGCCGTATCACTCCCGGCGTGACCGCCTACCGCACCGACAGCGAGGAGCAGACGGCGCTCACCCTGGCCGGCCTGGCCGGCTGAACCCGAAGCCGTTCACACCGGAAAGGGGCGTCCCGCACGACAGTCGGCGGGACGCCCCTTTTCGGTGTGGTCCGGTCAGTAGTTGCCGAGGCCGCCGCAGACGTTCAGGGCCTGGGCGGTGACCGCGTCGCTGCCGGGGCCGACCAGGTAGGCGACCATGGCGGCCACCTCCTCGGGCACGACGTAGCGGCCGATCGGCACCCGGGCGCTCACCCGCTGGTGCACCTCGTCGGCCGGAACGCCCCACAGGCCGGAGTAGACCTCGCGCACCCGCTCGGCCATGGGCGTCTCGACGAAGCCCGGGCAGACCGCGTTCACGGTCACCCCGGTCTTGGCCAGCTCCAGGCCGAGCGCCTTCGTGAACCCGACCACGCCGTGCTTGGCGGCCGAGTACGGGGCACCGTTGACCACGCCCTGCTTGCCGCCGGTGGAGGCGATGTTGATGATGCGTCCCCAGCCGCTGTCCAGGATGCCGCCGTTCTCCAGGACCTCCTTGGTCATGAAGAAGACGCTGTTGAGGTTGGTGCCGATCACGTCCAGCCACAGCTCGTCGGGGACGTCCTTGGTGACCCCGCCGCCGGACCGGCCGGCGTTGTTCACCAGGATGTCCACCGGTCCGAACCGTTCGGTGGCGGCCCGGACGAAGGAGCGGATGTCCTCGCGCGAGGTGACGTCACAGGCCTGGCCGTCCACGTCGAGGCCCTCCTCGCGCAGGGCCGCGACGGTCTGCGCCAGGACGTCCTCCCGCCGGGCGCACAGGAAGACCTGCGCGCCGTCACGGGCCAGGCGCCGCGTGATCTCCAGGCCGATGCCGCTGGTGGCACCGGTCACCAGGGCGACCGAGGGGGTCCGGGTCATGATTCCTCCTTGTGCGAGCGCCCTTCGACGCTCGAATAGACGGCTCGGACGAGCCGCTGGGCGCGGTCGTCGATGCTGCCCAGCTCGCGGGAGCCGGAGTTCTGGACGTAGGCGAAGGCGAGGTCGTACCGCGGATCGGCGAAGGTGAAGGTGCCGTTGGCGCCGTCGAAGCCGAAGGCGGTGGTCAGGCCGGCGGCGGCCGGGAAGGTGGGACTGTCGGGCAGCATGAACCCCAGCCCCCAGGCCGTGGACATCATGGTGATGCGGCAGGCGCCCCGGGCGTGCACCCGGCCGATCTGGGCGGACGTCCGCTCACTGATCAGCCGGAAGCCGTCGACCTCGCCGAGGAGCGCGGCGTACAGCCGGGCCAGCGACTGGGCGCTGGCCCAACCGCCGTAGGACGGGTCCTCGGCGGTCAGGTCCGGCTCCGGATCCAGCGCCATGCTGGCGACCGTCGAGCGGTGGGTGAGGGAGTCGGGCTTGCCCAGCTCGACGAGCATGGCGATGGCGTCGCCGGGGTCGCCGCCCGACATCACGTCCTCGGCCTTGGACTGGACCATGGTGGCCAGGTGCACCGCGTCCGGGTCGGGCAGGCCGATGTGGCAGTCGAGGCCCAGCGGCGCGGCGATCTCCTCGGCGAAGAACGCGCCGACCGTACGGCCGGTGCACCGGCGGACCAATTCGCTGACCAGGTACCCGAAGGTCACGGCGTGGTAGCCGTGCGCGGTGTCCGGCTCCCACTCCGGCCGGGCCGCGGCGAGCGCCTCGGCGATCGGGGTGTGGCGCCGCATGTGGTCCGCGGTGATGGGGTCGTGGTCCAGGCAGACCACGCCGGAGCGGTGGCTGAGCACCATCCGCAGCGTGATCCTCTCCTTGCCGTGCGCGGCGAACTCCGGCCAGTAGTCGGCGATCGGCCGGTCGAGCTCCAGCACGCCACGGTCCACCAGCAGCAGTGCGGCGCTGGCGGCCAGGGCCTTGGTCGGTGAGGCGAGCACACCGAGCGTCGCCGGACGCCACGGATCGGTGCGCTCGGGGTCGGCGAAGCCGCCCCACAGGTCCGCCACCGGCCTGCCGCGGTGGTAGACGCACACGGCGGCGCCGATCTCCTCCCCGGCGGCGAAGTGCCCCCGGAAGACCCGTGCCACCTCGGCGAAGTCGCTGTCGCAGGAGCCGCCCTGCGGGAAGCCGCTGCCCTCACTCATGGGTCGCGGCGTGGGCCAGGGTGCTACGGCTGTTGCGGCCCAGCGCGGTCCGGATGAACTCCCGTGCGTCGGCGAGGGTCTTCCCGGCGCCCAGCTCCTCGGCGATGGCGCCCGGGTTGATCGCGACGCTGTGCTCGGCCGTCACCAGGACCTCGTCGCCCTCGCCGGCCAGCTCCCACCGTCCGCTGTGCCCGAACAGCAGCCGCGGCGGCACCAGCTGCTTGTAGACGATCCGCTGGCCGGGCAGGCAGACCCGCACCGAGTGCGTGCTGTGCGCGGAGCCGTCCGCGGTGACCGTCTCCATCACCATGTCCTGGACGTTGGGCTCGTCCTCCTTCAGCGTCACCCGCCGCACATGGGGCAACCGCTCGGGCCACAGGTCGGCGCGGTACAGGAAGTCGTAGACCTCGGCGGCCGGCCGCTTCAGCGCCACCGTGTCGGTGAACGTGAACACCACGTCGTCGACCGGGTGGCCGAGTTCGGCGATGCGCGTGAGCGCCTCCAGCTCCACCGCGCTGTTGCGGTCCAGCGCGGAGGAGATCCAGCCGACGGTCTCCTCGGAGTCGTCCACCGCGGTGAACTCGTGGAGCAGGACGATCTCGGTGCCGCCGTCCGGCAGCGGCCGGAAGTGCCACTCGCCGCCCATGCTCGCGATGGGCGCGGCGCTCTCCTCCTGGTCGAAGCGGATCCACAGCGCGTCGGGATCCAGCTCGCGCCGGGACACCCAGGACTTCACCTGGCCGTTGACCTGCGCCCACAGCCGGAACCGCTCGGTGTGCGGGCCCCGGCTGAGGTGCTGTGCGTACACGCTCGGCCCGAAGATGGCGGGCCAGCGGGTCACGTCGGCGGCCAGCTCGTAGAGGGTGCGGGCCGGCGCCATCGAGTACCTGAGGTGCTCGGTGCGCCGTAGTTTCGGCTGCCCGTCCCTCACGCCGGTTCTGCGGTGCTGGCCGCCGGCGGGGATACTGCTCATCGTGGTTCCTCTCCTCCGGGCGCGGCGATCGACGTACGGCCGCAGGTCGATGGCCGCGCCGATCTGCTGCGGCTACCCGGGGGCGAGGCTGGCAGCGGGCGCTAGAGGACAGCTCAAGAGCCCGTGCCGGATCAGGCGAACGGCGGCGCCGGGGCCGTGGCGTTCAGTGCCGTCACCACGGTCTGCTCCTCGAACTCGAAGTGGGACTCCAGCCGTCCGGCCAGTTCCTCCAGCTCGGCGCGCAGCCGCACCGGGTCGGACTCCCCGGGGACGAACCCCTCGACCAGCGCCTGGATCGAGTCCTGGAGCTGGGCCACCACCTTGTGCTGCTCGGTGAGCTGCGCGAGCGCCGGGGCGAGCGCGGGGAACTGGGCGGCGAGCGACGGGAAGACGGCGGCGTCCTCGCCGGTGTGGTGCCGGCGCAGCGCCCCGCAGAAGCTGAGGCAGTGCGTACGCATCTGCTGGGCCAGGTCCGGCGGTGTGCGCTCGATGGTCTGCGCGGTGCCCTCGATCACCTGGTCCGCCTGGGCGCGCAGCGTCGCCAGCTCCTGGCGGAGCCAGTCGTGCACCTCGACGATCCAGTCGCCCATGCCCTTCACCCGCTCTTCGCCGGGCTTGGCCTCGATCCGGTGCAGTACGACGACCGGGATCTCACGGGTGGTCTTGGCCTGGTAGTCGCCGTATCCGGGGGCCTCGGCCACCACCCGCTCGAACAGCTTGTCGCGCTCCGCGCCCTGCGGTGTGGCGGCGATGGCCTTGTAGGTCTCCTCGCCGGTCTCCACGGTCACGATGGGGTTCTTGCGGATGTTGTGGTACCAGCCGGGATGGCGGTCGGAGCCGTTGGCGGAGGCGACGACGACACCCTTGCCGTCGATGACGAGATACCCGAGCGGAGTCTCCCGGGGCTGCCCCGACTTGGCGCCGATCGTCGTCAGCACCGCCAGCGACCAGCCCTCGAACATCCCGGTCATCTTGCCGTTGGTCGCACGGAACTCGGCGATGACCTTCCGCTGGAAGTCGTTGGGGTCGAAACCGGACCAGTTCTCGGCCTGTTCCTTGCTCATGCACGTCCTTTCGGGTCGTATCCGGAAAGGAGGGCGGCTGCACAGGAAGCCGACACAGAAAAACCCGTATGCCTACGCACGCAGTGGAGTAGCCGCAGTGAACCCCCGCTTCAGGGGTTGACGAAACTGCGAGAGACGGGCGAGTGCCGATCCCTGTGTTGGCTGAGTAGCCGCTACCTCCATACGTAGGCCCATACGGGGCTCAAAGGAACTGTAACGCTGATCATCAGCCGCGGGCAAGAACGCCCCGAGGGCGTGCCCAGGGCGAGGCCCACGGCACGCCCTCGGGGCGCCGCGCCCGGGTCAGCCGCCGGCTCCCGACGCCTGGAGGGCCGCCATGGCCTGCTCCAGGACGGCGAGCCGGCCGTTCAGGTCGGTGTCGACCGCGGAGATCATGACGCTCAGGGTGGTCACGCCCGCTTCGGCGTAGGCCGCCATGCGTTCCGCGATCCTGCCGACCGGGCCGACCAGCGACGTCTGGTCGATGAAGCCGGCGGGCACCGCCGCGGCGGCTCCGGCCCGGTCGCCCTTGTGGATCCGCAGGCTCACCTCCCGCGCCTCCTGCGGCCAGCCGAGCTGTGCGGCCAGCTTGCAGTAGAAGTTCCGCGCCGGGTCCCCGATGCCCATCAGGTGGGCGTAGTGGGCGCGCAGCAGGTCCACGCAGCCCGCGATGTCCTCGCCCACCGAGGTGGCCAGGCACGGGATCACCTCGAAGCCGTCCAGGGTGGCTCCGCGCAGGGCACGCCCGGCGGCGATGCGCTCGACGGACTCGGCGACCTGCTCGGGCGCGGCGAAGACGCCGATCCAGCCGTCGGCTATCTCCCCGGCCAGCCGGAGGTTGCGCGGGCCCACCGCACCCAGGTAGACGGGGACCGAGGTGCCCGCCGGCTCGGTGATGACGTGCAGCGGGGCGCCCGCGGCGCCGGAGTACGGCAGCCGGTAGTGCTCGCCCGCGTAGACCACCGGCCGGCCGGACAGCGCCGTCCGTACGATCTCCACGTACTCGCGGGTCCGCTCCAGCGGCCGGTCGAACGGTACCCCGTACCAGCCGTCGGAGACATCCGGGTTGGACACCCCGAGGCCCAGCCGGAACCGGCCGCCGGAGAGCGAGTTGAGGGTCGCCGCGGTCAACGCCGCCATCCCCGGGGTGCGGCCCGGGATCTGCATCACGCCCGAGGCGAGCCCGATCCGGTCGGTCTTCCCGGCG
The DNA here is from genome assembly GCF_016860525.1 of Streptomyces rubradiris. Classification (NCBI taxonomy): domain Bacteria; kingdom Bacillati; phylum Actinomycetota; class Actinomycetes; order Kitasatosporales; family Streptomycetaceae; genus Streptomyces; species Streptomyces rubradiris. The sequence goes on along the minus strand of NZ_BNEA01000015.1, from coordinate 2,860,363 downwards.
ACCAGGCCGAGGACGCTCGCCGCGTCCGACCGGTAGCCCTCGGGGGCGAAGGCGACGTCGTAGCCGAGCCGTTCGGCGGTGACGGCCAGCTCCGCCGCCCCCTGATAGGTCAGGTTCACGCCCAGTTTCACAGTGGTAGCCCTTTCCGGCTCAGATCAGCAGGTGCGCGCCGCCGTCGACGAGGACGACCTCGCCGGTGGTGTAGGCGGCGCGCTGCAGCCCGGCCACGACCTCGGCCACGTCCTCCGGAGTGCCGACCCGGCGCAGCGGCGTGGTGGCCTCGACCCGGGCCCGGATCTCGGTGAAGCCCTGGGTCCAGGGCGTGTCGACCAGGCCGGGCGCGACCGCGTTCACCCGGACGCCGGGGCCGAGCGCGCCGGCCAGCAGCCGGGTCATGTGGTCCACCGCGGCCTTGCTCACGGCGTACGGAATGGAGCTGCCGGCCGGGCGGGTGCCGGCCACCGACGAGATGTTGACGACATGGCCGCCGCCGGGCGAGCGGCGCAGCCACGGCACGGCCGCGACCGTTGTCTGCCAGGTGCCGATGACGTTGAGGCCGAGAATCCTGCGCCAGACGTCGCCCGTCGCGGCGTCGAGGTCCGCGTGCGGGATCGGCTGGGTGACGCCGGCGTTGTTGACCAGCAGGTCCAGCCGTCCGTACGCCGCGACGACCTGCTCGACGAGCTGCCGGGCCTCGGCCTCGTCGGAGACGTCGGCGCGGACGAACCGGGCGTCCGGCAGCGACGCGGCCAGCTCCTGTCCGGCCTCGACACTGCGGACCGAGTTGACGACGACCGCCATGCCCTCGGCGGACATCCGGCGGGCGATGGCGGCGCCGATCCCGGACGACGACCCGGTGACGAGGGCGACGGGCTTGTCGGTCATGCGATTCCTTTCCAGGGGAGGACAGCGTTCGGTACGGATGTCAGGCGAGGGTGAACATGTGGTCGTGCTCCACCCGGCGGGAGCGGTTGCGGACCTCGCCGTCCTCGATCACCAGGACGTCGTGCACCAGGCAGCTCGGGCCGACGACCGGCTCCTTGACGCCGGGGCGGGTGGTGAGGACCAGGGCGTAGAAGCGGGCGTCGTAGGCGCCGTCCTCGCGCGGGGTCAGGTTGAGCATGCTGAACATGTGCCGGCGCTGCACCGGGTCGTCGGCGAACCGGGTGTTGAAGCGGCGCAGTTCCTCGATGATCCCGGCGTGGGTGCGCGCCGGGGGGACGCCGGGAGTGTGCTGGAACTCGCCGTCGGGGGTGAAGGTGTGGGCGTACTCCTCGAAGCGGTTGCTGTCGAGCAGCTGGACCTGCCGGCCGTAGAACTGGCAGACGGCCGTGTAGATGTCCGTGAAGGTCGCCGTGATGGGCATGCGGTGAGGCCTCCGCTGTACTCGGGGTGGAGGGGCCATGGGCGGCCCGGTCCCAGGCCAGCGAGTCTGCGTCGATCGCCTTGAACGCGGCTTGAAACGCGCCTTCGGCACCGCGCGCGGGGCCGTCCTTCCGGCGTACCTCTGCCACTGCTCGACCTCGCCTGGAGCGGAGGCCGCCACGCTGCGGACGTAGGGAAGACCGGTGCCATCTGCTCTGGAGGCTCGTACATGAAGGCGCTCGTACTGTCCGGCGGGTCCGGGACCCGGCTGCGCCCCATCACCCACACATCGGCCAAACAGCTGGTGCCGGTGGCCAACAAACCCGTGCTCTTCTACGGCCTGGAGGCGATCGCCGACGCCGGTATCACCGAGGTCGGTGTCGTCGTGGGGGACACCGCCGACGAGATCACCGAGGCGGTCGGGGACGGCTCCCGCTTCGGTCTCGACGTGACCTACATCCGCCAGGAGGCTCCGCTGGGCCTGGCCCACGCGGTGCTCGTCGCGCGGGACTTCCTCGGCGACGACGACTTCGTGATGTACCTCGGCGACAACTTCATCGTCGGGGGCATCACCGGCCTGGTGGACGAGTTCCGCAGGGAGCGGCCGGACGCGAGCATCCTGCTGACCCGGGTGCCGGACCCCCGCTCGTTCGGCGTGGCGGAGCTGGACGCGGACGGCCGGGTGGTCTCGCTGGTCGAGAAGCCCGAGTTCCCGAAGAGCGACCTCGCCCTGGTCGGCGTCTACCTCTTCTCGCCGGCCGTCCACGAGGCCGTACGGGCCATCACGCCCTCCGGGCGCGGCGAGCTGGAGATCACCCACGCCATCCAGTGGCTTCTCGACCAGGGCCAGGACGTGCGGTCGACCACGATCTCGGGGTACTGGAAGGACACCGGCAACGTCGCCGACATGCTGGAGGTCAACCGCTCGGTCCTCGAGACGATCGAGGCGGGCACGGCCGGGACGGTCGACGCCGCCAGCGAGATCATCGGCCGGGTCCGGATCGAGAACGGCGCGACGGTCAGCGGCAGCCGCGTGGTCGGGCCGGCGGTCATCGGAGCCGGTGCCGTGATCAGCGGCTCGTACGTCGGTCCCTTCACCTCCATCTCCGAGGGGTGCCGTATCGAGGACAGCGAGGTGGAGTACTCGATCGTGCTGCGGGACTCGACGATCACCGGGGTCCGCCGCGTGGAGGCCTCGCTCATCGGCCGCGATGTCGAGGTGACACCGGCTCCGCGCACCCCGTCCGCCCACCGGCTCGTGCTCGGTGACCACAGTAAGGTGCAGATCTCCTCATGACGACCCGTCTTCTCGTGACCGGCGGGGCCGGATTCATCGGCTCCCACTACGTCCGCACGCTGCTCGGCCCCCAGGGCCCGGACGACGTCTGCGTGACGGTGCTGGACAACCTCACCTACGCGGGCAACCCCGCCAACCTGGACGAGGTGCGCGCCCATCCCCGCTTCTCCTTCGTGCGGGGCGACATCTGCGACGCCCCGGTGGTCGAGCGGCTGATGGCCCGGCACGACCAGGTGGTCCACTTCGCGGCCGAGTCCCATGTGGACCATTCCATCGACGGCGGCGCGCAGTTCGTCCACACGAACGTGCTGGGCACGCACACCCTGGTCGACGCCGCGCACCGGGCGGGCGTCGAGCGGTTCGTGCACATCTCCACCGACGAGGTGTACGGCTCGATCGAGTCCGGCTCCTGGCCGGAGACCGACCCGCTGCGGCCCAACTCCGTCTACTCCGCGTCGAAGGCGTCCAGCGATCTGGTGGCGCTGTCGTACCACCGCACCCACGGCCTGGACGTCCGGGTGACCCGCTGCTCCAACAACTACGGCCACCACCAGTTCCCCGAGAAGCTCATCCCGCTCTTCGTCACGAACCTGCTGGAGGGCAGGAAGGTGCCGCTGTACGGCGACGGCGGCAACGTCCGGGACTGGCTGCACATCGACGACCACGTCCAGGGCATCGAACTCGTGCGCACCGGCGGCCGGGCCGGCGAGGTCTACAACATCGGCGGCGGGGAGGAACTCTCCAACAACGAGATCACCCGCATGCTGCTGGAGGCGCTCGGCGCCGACTGGGACTCCAGCGTGGAGTACGTCACCGACCGCAAGGGCCACGACCGCCGTTACTCGGTCGACTGGACCAAGATACGGAACGAACTCGGGTACGCCCCCCGCGTACCGTTCGAGGCGGGCCTGGCCGCCACGGTGCGCTGGTACCGCGAGCACCGCGCCTGGTGGGAACCGCTGAAGGCCGCCATGGTCTGACCGGACGCCATGCGACAGCGCCCGGCCGGGGAAGCCCCGGCCGGGCGCTGTCGTCTGGTCCTACGCCGCGTTCGGCAGCACCGGAGCGCGCAGGTCGGCGAAGTTGAGGAGGGTCAGAAGGCTTCTGGCCTCCACGTTGATGTAGTTGCCGTAGCGGACGAACTCGGTCAGCTGGCGGAGCGTCATCCAGGCGTAGTCGGGCGGGACCTCGGTGGGGAAGCCGGCGTCGGCCTCGACGAGCATGTACCGGTTCTGCGCGTGGTAGAAACGGCCGCCCTCCTCCGAGTGGACGGACTCGAAGCGGATCCGCTCCGGGGGCGCGGTGACCACCTCGTCCAGGTACCGGGGCCGGGCCCCGTTGAGCGGGTAGTTGGCCGGCTGGCAGTGGACCGTCGGCGCCAGCTCGATCACGTCACCGGCCCCTGTCTCGGTCCGCGCCTGCACCAGCAGGTGCATCACCCCGTTGATGGGCTTGGCCAGGAAGGCGATGACCCCCTCGCTGCGCGGCTGGAGCATCACCTGCGACCAGCTGGCCACCTCACGGCTGCTGGCGCTGACGTCCACCCCTACCACGGTGAAGTGCTTGCCCTCGTCGTGGGCGATGACACCGTCGGTCCTCGACCAGCCGCCCACGTCCGCCAGGGGGATGCGCCGCCGGGTGAGCGAGGAATGGCACTTGGTGTCGGTGAACCAGCTCAGCAGCCGGGCCGTGTCGTGGTACGGCTGTGCGTCCGGCCGCCACGAGCGGTTCAGCGCGTCCCGGAAGCCGCCGCCGTGGGCCGGGCCGGTCAGCCGGAACGGGGTCGCGCCGGAGAGCACGGTCCGGGTGTCCATGTTGACCAGGTTGTCGACGGTGAGCAGCTCGCTGATCTGGGCGGCGGTCAGCCAGCAGAAGTCGTCGTGGAGCTCGATCTCCTCGTCGATCTCGATGACCATGTTGCGGTTGCGTTTGCCCAGGAACCACGAGGCCTGCTCGGACTGGAGCGCGTCGTGCAGCACCCGCCCGCGGTGCGGGGCGATGAAGTGCTCCAGGTAGGGGACCGGCTTGCCCCCGTGCACCCGGGTGTAGTTGCTCTTCGTCGCCTGCACGGTGGGCGAGAGCTGGACCAGGTTGACGTTGCCCGGTTCCATCTTGGCCTGGAGCAGGAAGTGCGGGACCCCGTGGAACCTCCTGACCAGGATTCCGAGGATCCCGTACTCGGGCTGCACGATGATCGGCTGCTGCCAGGCGTCGACCTCGCGGCCCGCGTCCCGCACGTCCAGCCCCTCGACGGAGAAGAACCGGCCGCTGCGGTGGACCAGGTTCCCGGTCCCGCGCTCGAACCGCCAGCCGTCGAGCCGGTCGAGCGGCACCCGGGACACCTGGTACTCGTGCGCCCGGCAGCGGTCGGCGAACCAGCTGCTGAAGTCTGCCGTTGTGGAGAACAAGTGGACCTCCTAAGTGCTGATCCGAGCCGGACGGTGGCTAGCGGAGAGCCAGCTGCCGCATGAGCCGGTCGATCACCGACGCGGGGCTGGGCTGGGTCTCCATCTCCGCGCCGATCGCCCGCGCCGCGTCCGTGAAGGAGGGTTCGTCGAGCAGGCGGCGCACCAGCTGCCGTACCCGGTTCAGCTCGATGTCGGCGAACGGCAGCGACAGACCGGCCTCGCAGTCGATCACCCGCTGCGCCACCAGCGGGTTGTCGGCGCCCTCGGGCAGGATCAGCTGCGGTACGCCGTAGTGCAGCGCGGCGGCCGTGGTGCCGGAGCCGCCGTGGTGCACGATCAGCGAGCAGGTGCCCAGGAAGGCGGACAGCGGGAGATAGCCGGGCAGCCGAACGTTGTCGGGCAGCGTGCCCAGGGCCGAGATGTCGGTCGAGTGATCCGCGAGGACGACCTCGGCGTCCAGCTCGCCCAGCGCCTGCATCAGGGTCCTGAGCTTGCTGCCGTCGGACATGAGCGGGATGACCGTGCCGAGGGTCAGGCAGACGCGCGGCCGCTCCGGGCGGCGCAGCGCCCAGTCCGGCACCAGCGCGCCCCCGTTGTACGGGATGTAGCGCATCGGCCACCAGGGGGCGCCGCCGTCGCGGTCCGGGGCGTCCGCCGACAGGCCGCCCAGGCTGGGTGCCCGCGGGTCGATCCTGGCGACCAGATCCGGCTCGCGGTCCTCGATGCCCAGCCGCTTGCGCAGCCCCGCGATGAGCGGGGAGTCCTGGGGGATGACCCCGGTGCGGTGGTTCTGCGCGCCGCTGGCCGTGACGTCCTCGTCGCGCATCGACCACGAGACGCGGTTGCCGACCTCCAGGGCCGGCACGCCCAGGGCCGCGGCCGCCAGCATCCCCGCGGCGTGGTCGGACGGGTACACCACGAGGTCCGCGCCGAAGCTGCGGCCGGCCTCGATGGTGCCCTCGGTCATGGCCAGCGTGAACAGGTCGAAGGGGCGCATCGCACCGGCCAGCTCCCAGTACCCGGGCGGCAGGCCCGCCCCGGCCTCCTCGTCCGTCGGGGCCTGCCCCTTGGAGCCCAGCAACAGATCGGCGCCGACATCGCGGGCCGGGAAGACGTCCACCGTCGGCAGCCCCGACTCGGCGGCGGCCTTGGTCACATAGGCGGTGGTGGCGAGCAGGACCTCGTGGCCGGCTGCCCGCGCAGCCCATGCCAACGGGATGACCGGGAGCAGCAGCCCGTATCCGGGCGCGGCAGGAAAGAGGATTCTCATGGCCCGGATGCTGCCACAGAAAAGCCTGGTCGGTCTTGTGGAGTTTCCCGGCCAATCGCTCGGTTCAGAAATACACAGCCAGGACTCAAGTCGGTCGCGAGCAGCGCTCCACTATTCACGTGGAAATATCTCTGAGCGGGGCGGGCCGGTGGCTGGCCGACGCTCCGGACCCAGCGGAAGGAGTCCACAGCATGGGCCTGCACCTCATCGAATTGGAAGAGGGATTCTCCTGCTATGCCAGCGGGGAGTTCGAAGCCCGATTCATCTACCAGGAGATATTCAAGGACAACAACTACGAACAGTCGGGGCTCCCTGAGGCGCCGTTCGTCATAGACGTCGGAGCGAACATCGGGCTGTTTTCCCTTTACATGAAGCAGAAGTACCCGGCGGCCCGGGTCATCGCCTTCGAGCCCGCCCCGGAGAACCGCCAGGCACTGCGGCAGAACCTGGAACTGCACCAGGCCGACGGTGTGACGGTGTACCCCTACGCCGTCGGCTCCGAGGCCTGCGAGGCGACCTTCACCTACTACCCGGCGATGCCGGGCAACTCCACCCTCCACCCGGAGGAGAAGGCCCTGCAGAAGCGCCTGATGAGCGAACGCCTCGGTGAGCAGGCGGCCACCGACCTGTTCCAGGCCACGACGATCACCGTCCAGGTGGACCGGTTGTCCCGCTTCCTGGCGGAGCACCACCCGGAGGCCACCACCGTCGACCTCCTCAAGATCGACGTCGAGGGGGCGGAGCTGGAGGTGCTGCGCGGAATCGACGACGGGGACTGGGCGAAGGTGCGCAACGTCCTTTTGGAGGTGGACAACACCGAGGGCGCCCTTGCCGAGATCGAGGCCTTGCTGCGCGAGAAGGGCTTCACTGTCGCGAGCGAGCCGGTACCGCTGATGTGGGAAGAGATGCAGCTTTACTACGTCACCGCCCACCGCTGACCTGTTCGTGCGGCTGCCCTGGCCCTGCCCGGCCGGGGCAGCCGCATGCCTGCCGGGCTCAGCCGGTGCTTCACGCGCGCGGGCGGCAGCCCCGGATGATCCGCAAGGCTCCGAATAGGCCCGCGTTGCAGCGCGGGTGGGGAAGGCGCCGCCGGATGCCCGCCGCCGCACTGGAGACGGAAGTGCGGTTTATGAGCAGACCTTGCCGTCCTTCGGCACCGTTCCCTTCAGCAAGTACGTGTTCACCGTCGTGTCGACGCAGTGGCTGCCGCTGCCGTATGCCCCGTGGCCCTCGCCCTTCCAGGTGAGTTGGATGCCTACTCCGCGGCCCAGTTCGTCGGCCATTTCGCGGGTGCCCTCGTAGGGGGTGGCCGGGTCGCCGGTGTTGCCGATCAGCAGGATCGGGGCCGCGCCCGGAGCGGCGACCTGCGGGGTGTCGTACTGCCCCGGTATCGGCCAGTCGTGGCACCAGCCCGCCGTGTCCCAGCCGAGGTAGGCCCCGAACACCGGGGAGATCCGCTCGAACCGGGCCAGCCGGCGCTTGGTCTCGGCGGGGGTCGGCCGCTGCTTGTCGTCCAGGCACGAGATGACCCGCTGGGAGTGGGACGTGGTGCCGTATCGCCCGGAGGCTTCCCGCTCGTTGTACTCGTCGGCGAGCGCCAGCAGTTCGGAACCGTCGCCCTGTCGGGCCGACTTCAGCGCGCTGGTCAGTCTGGGCCAGCTCGACTCGCTGTAGAGCGGGAGGATGATCCCGGTGGTCGCGAGGGTCTGGGTCAGTCTCCGCCCGGAGGAGGCCGGCAGCGGCTCGGCGTCGAGCCGCCTCAGCAGGTCGGCTATCTCCCGCGAACCCCGTACCGGGTCCTGGCCGGTGGACTTCAGGTAGTCGTCCAGCGCCCGCTGGAAGCCACGGGCCTGGTTCTCGGCGTGACCCACCATGTCCGCGGCCGGGTCGACCACCGCGTCCAGCACCAGCCGGCCCACCCGCTTGGGGAACAGGTGGGCGTAGACACCGCCGACTTCCGTGCCGTAGGACATGCCGAAGTAGTGCAGTCTGTCGTCGCCGAGGACCTGGCGCATCAGGTCCATGTCGCGCGCCGTGTCGGTGGTGGACACATGGGCCAGCAGCGGGCCGGCCGCCTTCTGGCAGTCCTTGCCGAAGTCGGCGGCATCCCGGAAGTACGCCTGCTCCTCGGCCGGGGTGTCCGGTGTGGCGTCCACGGTCTCGGCGGTCTGTATCTCCCGGTCGTCGCGGCAGCGCACGCCCGCGCTCGCGCCCACGCCGCGCGGGTCCCAGCTCACCAGGTCGTAGCGCTCGTGGAGTTCGGAGACCGCGGAGGCGAAGTACGGCATCGCCGACAGCCCCGAGCCGCCGGGGCCGCCGAAGTTGAACAGCAGCGAGCCGATGCGGTCGCCGCCGGTCGCCCGGGAGCGGATGAGGGAGACACCGATCGTCTTGCCATGCGGAGCGGACCAGTCCAGTGGCACCTTGAGCGTCGCGCACCGCCAAGCGGCGCCCGGCGCGGGGGAGTCACCGACGGCCTCGCACCGGTGCCAGTCGAGCCGCTGCGAAGTGAGCGAGGCGGGAAGGGCCGTGGCGGACGGCGCGGCGGGGGAGCCCGGTGCCGACGGGGGAGCGGAGCCGGTCCCCTTGCCCTCGTCGCCCTTTCCGTCCCCGCCGGACGAGCCGCCGCAGCCGGCCAGCAGCAGCCCGGCCGCCACCGCGGCCGTCCACCGTAGAAATCGCTTCATGAGCACCCCCCGTAACAGGCCCGCCGCGTCGTGCCGCGCCGGTCGTCCAAGCCATGGTAGGCGTCTTCGGCCCGGTCGTGGGCGCCTGTGGATAACGCTCTGACCTGCGCTTACTCGCCGGTTCCGGGAGATGTCAGGAGCAGACCAGGCCGGCTTTCGGCACCTTCCCGTCCAGCAGGTAGCCGTTCACCGCGCGCTGCACGCACTTGTTCTTGCTGTCGTAGGCCCCGTGCCCCTGGCCCCTGTACGTCAGCTCGACGCCGACGCCCTTGCCGAGCGCGTTCACCATCTTCTTCGCGCCCTCGTACGGGGTGGCCGGGTCGCCGGTGTTGCCGATGACGAGGATGGGCGCCGACCCCCGCGCGCTCACCTCGGGATGGTCTGCGGCGCCGGGCACCGCCCAGTCCGTACAGCTGATCAGGCCCCAGGCCAGGTAGTCCCCGAACAGCTCGGACGCGGCGCGGAACCGGGGGAGCCGCCGCTGGACGTGGTCCACGGTGTACCGCGCCCTGTCGTCGGAGCAGTTGATGGCGGCGTTCGCCGCGGTGAGATTGCTGTACTCCCCGTTCTCGCTGCGGCCGTTCATCGAGTCGGACAGCAGCATGAGGATTCTGCCGTCGCCGTCGTAGGCCTCTTCCAGCCCCTCGGTCAGGTACTCCCAGAAGTCCTTCGAGTACAGGGACTGCGCGATGCCGTTGGTGGCGGCGGTCTGGGTCAGCTCGCGCGGGGAGATGCCCGGGATGGGCTTCTTCTCCAGATCGGCGAGCAGTTTCGCGATGCGCTCCTTCACTTCCTGCGGGGTGTCGCCGATCGGGCATTCCGTGGTCTTGGAGGTGCAGTCCTCGGCGAAGTTGTCCAGGGCGAGCTGGAAGCCCTTCGCCTGGCCCAGCGCGCTCTGTTCGGCGTTCTGGGTGGGGTCGACGACGGCGTCGAAGACGGCCCGGCCGACGTTCTTGGGGAACAGGTGGGCGTAGACGCCGCCGAGTTCGGTGCCGTAGGAGATGCCGAAGTAGTGCAGTTTGCGGTCGCCGAGGACCTGGCGCATCAGGTCCATGTCGCGGGCCGCGTCGGTGGTGCGCACGTGCGGCAGGATCTTTTGGGAGTTCTGCTCGCAGGCCGCGTTGAACTGCCGGGTGCGCCGCAACAGCTCGGTGCGTTCGGCGCCGTCGTCCGGGGTGGCGTCCTGCTGGAAGAACTCGTCCAGCCGGGCGTCGCTCTCGCACTTGACCGGCGCGCTGCGGCCGACCCCGCGCGGGTCGAAGCTGACCAGGTCGTAGCGGGTGCCGAGGGCCGCGTAGTCCGGGCCGAACGCGGGCAGCGTGGTGACGCCGCTGCCGCCGGGGCCGCCGAAGTTGAACACCAGCGAGCCGATCCGGCGGTCCGCGGGGCCGCCGGCCCGGGCGCGGATCAGGGCGATGCCGATCGTGTCGCCCTCGGGCTCGGCCCAGTCCAGCGGCGCCTTCATGGTGGCGCACTGCCACTCGGTGCCGTTCGGCAGCGGCGAGGGGGCGCTGCCGCCGCCCTCCGCCTCGGACGGGACCGGGCAGTCCTTCCAGTCCAGCCGCTGGTGGGTGAGATCCCCGTCCTCGGAGTCGCCGCCGCAGCCGGTCAGCGCGGCGAAGAGCAGCACAGCGGAGGTGGTCAGCGCGGTGGCGCGCAGCCGGGAGGGGTTCGCCATGCTCCCCATCGTGAGCGTGCGCACGCCGGCTCGCGCGGGGCGCGGGCCGTCCGGGCTACATCACCGGGCGCTCAGAGGGCTCCCTCGCGGTTCTCGGGGCGCTCCTTCTCGGTCTCAGCCGTTCCCTCGCGGTTCTCGGAGCGCTCCCTCTCCGTCTCAGCCGTTCCCTCGCGGGTCTCAGAGGGCTTCCCTACCGGCCTCAGAGCGCTCCCTTGCGGGTGAGGTGGTTGAAGGCCAGCCAGCCCGGCAGCACCGGCAGCCACAGGGTCAGCAGCCGGAACAGCAGGACGGCCGGGGCGGCGACCTCCTTGGGCAGGCCCACGGCGATCAGACCGACCGTCAGGGTCGCCTCGACCGCGCCGACGCCACCGGGGGTGGGGGCCGCCGAACCGAGCGCGTTGCCGGCGAGGAAGACGACGGCGACGCTGGCGATGCTCAGCGACACCGAGCCGTCGCCGAAGGCCCGGATGGAGGCGTCCAGGCACATCACGAAGCAAGCGGTCAGCAGCAGCATGCCGCCGATGCCGGTGATGAGCTTCTGCGGCCGCTGGAGCACGTCGAGCATGCGCGGTACGACACCGGCGAACAGCGACCTCACGCGCGTGACGACGAATTTCCGCAGGAACGGCACCGAGGTGACCACGAGGACCAGGACGGCCACCGTCAGCAGGCCCGCGATGACCGTACGGGACGGCGACAGCGACGGCGTCTTCTCGGTACCGGTCAGATAGCCGAAGGAGAGCAGCATCAGGATGTGGCAGCCGAGCCCGAACAGCTGCGAGGCGCCGACACTCGCCACCGCGAGCCCCGGGCGCACGCCCGCGCGCTGGAGGAACCGCGTGTTGAGGGCCACCCCGCCGACCGCGGCCGGTGCCACGATCTTCACGAACGACCCGGCGACCTGCGCCGCCACGGTCCGGGGGAACGGCACCCGCTCCGGTACGAACCCCAGCAGCGCCATCGCCGCGGCGACGTAACTGAGCGCGGAGAACAGCACCGCGGCGGCCACCCAGCCCCACTGGGCCTGCGCGAACAGCGTTCCGAACTCGATGTGGGTCAGTTGCGACAGCAGGTAGTAGGCACCGATCGCGCCGGCGATGAAGCTGATCAGCGTGCGCGGCCGGATCCGCTCCAGACGGGCCGGTTCCACGGGGGCCTGGGGCCTGATCCGCAACACCTGGTGCCGGATCTGGGTGAGCAGGTCCTCCTCGCGGGCTTCCTCCACGGCCTCGTCGATGGCGCGTTTCTCCGCGCGCTGCTCGGCGCGGACGGTCTTCTTGTCGGGTTTTCCGGCGGCTGTCCCGGCCGTCCCGGACGCCTCTTCCAGGCGTGCCAGCTTGGCCTGGCGGGAGGCTTCGAGCACGGCCTCGCGCTCGCGCTGGGCCCGCTCCCGGGCCAGCCGGCGCAGTGTCGCGCGCGTGGAGCGCGTCAGCGCGATCGGCTGGAGCATCGGCAGGCAGTCGGCGACCGCGTCCGGCCCGAGCACGCCGACCGCCGAGGCCACGGCGCGCTCGGCGCCGACCCGCAGGCCGAGCGTGGTGACCAGCTGGGCGACGTCCATGCGCAGCAGCAGTTCCCCGGCCGCGATCTCGCCGCCGCGCAGATCGGTGAGGATCACCCTGCCGGAACGATCCACCAGAATCGCGTCACCGGCCAGCCTGCGGTGCGCGATGCGCCGGGACTGCAGCGCCCGTACCTGGTGCCAGGTGTTGCGCAGCAGATCGTCGGTGATCTCCTCGTCGGCCAGCGAGTCCAGGGTGCGGCCCCCAGTGTGCTCGTAGACGAGCATCACCGCGTCGGGGCCGAGTTCCGAGGTGGCGATCAGCTTCGGCGCGTTGGCGCCGGCCGCGATCGCCGCGTACGCCAGCAGCGCCTCCTGCTCCAGCGCCTGGCGCAGCGACTGGAGGCTGGAGCGGGTGGCGAAGCCGCGCAGGGTCAGATTGCGCCACGCGCGGTAGAAGAACCCCTGTGCCTGCTGTTCCCGGTCGACGACCGTGACGTCCAGCGGCGGGCCGTCCTCCAGGGCGACGAAATAGCGCCGGCCCCGGTCGCCGCTCTCCGACTCCGAGGTGTCCTCCCGGGAGGCGCTGACGGGGCGGAAGCCGACGTGCCTGAGGCCCGCCATCAGGGTCTGGCCGGTGGGGCGGACATTGGGGGAGCCGACCGCGTAGAGGGTGCCGTACGCGACGGACCAGCCGATCAGCACCGTGAGGATGATCGAGAAGGGAGTCGTGTAGCCCGTGACCAGCATCGAGAACGCGTCGAGCAGCAGCACGATCCACAGCACCGCGCGCCACCTGGGTCTGCGGGACATGCCGACGGCCGACATATAGGCGATCACGGGTGCCAGATAGCCGTGCACCGGGTCGGTCAGGGCGTGGATGTCGCCCGGCGAGGGCTGGGTGAGCGCCTCCTGGATCGAGTCCGGGGCGGCCCGGGCGACCCATAGATCGGTGGCGAGCGTCACTCCGTGGGCCAGGACGGCGGCCAGGACGCCGTCGGCGATGCGCAGGCCGTCGCGTTTGACCAGCCGTTCGATGGCGAAGGCGACCGGTACCAGCAGGATCGCGATGCTGGACGCCAGCCCCGCGATCTTGATCAGCAGGTCCGGGGCCTGGCCGGTGCCCTTGTTGATGTCCTGTTCGAACCCCGAGGTGGTGCCGTGCGCGAACGCGGCGATCGCCAGGAGCACCACGATGGCCAGGACGCCCACCAGGAGCCGCATGAGGTCGGAGGGGCGGTGCACGCGCGCGGGGAGCAGCGGTTCGTCGACCGCCACCCGCTCGGCGTGCGGGTCGTCGTCGTACGGCGGGTGGTCCGGGGGGGTGTTCGCCGCGCCGGGCGTCCTCTCGGGGGCCGCGTCGCCGTCCCGCGCGCGCGGGACGTCGCTTTCGTCGGCTGCGGACGCGTCCGTACGCGCGCGCGTGCCGTCGTCCCCGCCTGAGGCCTCGTCGCGCGTGCCGTCGGCCCGGGGCGCGCTGTCGTCCTCACGCGCGCCGTCGTTCCCGGACGGACCGGTGTCCTTGGCCGCGCTGTCGTCATCACGTACGGCGTCGTCGGCCGTGCTGTCGTCGCCACGTACGGCGTCGTCGGCCGTGCTGTCGTCGCCACGTACGGCGTCGTTCTCGGGCGGACCGGTGTCCTCGCGCCGCGCGCCGGTGCCGGTCTCGCCCGCGCGGGAGGCGTCCGGGTGCGCGGAGGCGTCAGGGGTGCCCGCCGCTCTGTCGGGGTGCGCGCCCTGCTCGTTCATGGTCTCTTCTTGGTCTCGTATCACCAGTCACCGCCCGCACGATGGTGGCATGCCCCACCGGCACACCGGGGCATCAGGGTGCGGATGCGCGGGCGCACAGTCTGCCCGAAGCGCCGCTCGGGGGCGAGGACGCCCTTCTCCCCGCACCCCGCCGGGAAGCCCGAGCGGTGCGGCAGGATGGTGCGGATGAGCGAGCAGAGCCCTCCCGAAGACGCCCGCGCCGGTCACCCGGACGCGCTGCCGGAGTACGCCGAGCGGGTCCTGGAGGTCGCCGAGCGGATCCCGCCCGGCCGGGTCATGACCTACGGCGACGTCGCCGAGTGGCTGGAGGAGGGCGGCCCGCGCCAGGTCGGCCGGGTGATGGCCCTCTACGGCGGTGCCGTTCCGTGGTGGCGGGTCGTACGCGCCGACGGCGCGCTGCTGCCCGGACACGAGCTGCGCGCGCTGGCGCACTACCGCGCGGAGGGCACCCCGCTGAAGCAGGCGGGCAGGACCGCACAGGGGCATCTGCCGCGGCTCGACATGCGACGGGCCCGCTGGGACGGCGGTGCGGACGCGGAGGGTCACACCTGACAGCTTCCGCCATCGGATGCCGCCAGGGCAGACCCGTGGCCCGTTCGGGTGACATCGGGGACGTCTGTGGCATGCCGTACGTTCGTGAGGGGTGGGATACGCGTGGCCCGAGCGTCCGGCGGGATGACCCGAGCGTCCGGCGGGACGGCTCGAGCACCCAGCCGGATGACCCGATTGCCCGACGGGAGGAACCGGAAGCTCTGCTTCCGCCCGGGGCGGCGGCGTAGCGCCGGCGGCACGTGTCCCCCTCACCCCGCGGTCACCGCCTCGCGCGCGTGACCGCCCGCCCGCCAGCACAACCACCAGGACCGGCCGATCACGTGAGCTCCTCTTCGTCCACCAGGCGCCTGCCGCACCCCTCGGTGCGGCAGGGGAGCCGTGGCGTCTACCGACTGGTCCGTACCCCGCCGCCCGTCGCGGATCCCCCTCGTCTGGACGCGGCGCAGCGCGCCGTGGTTGACCACCGCGGCGGCCCGCTGCTCGTGCTGGCCGGCCCCGGCACCGGCAAGACCACCACCCTCGTGGAGTCCGTGGCCGCCCGGATCGCCCGGGGCGGCGACCCCGCGCGCGTCCTGGTGCTCACGTTCAGCCGCAAGGCAGCCGTCGACCTGCGCGACCGCATGGCCCTGCGCATGGGCGCCGCCCGCGCGCCCAGGGCGACCACGTTCCACTCCTACTGCTACGCCCTGGTCCGCGCCCACCAGGACAGCGACCGGTTCACCACGCCGCTGCGCCTGCTGTCCGGCCCCGAGCAGGACGTCGCCGTCCGCGAGCTGCTCGCCGGCCAGCCGGAGCTGGAGCGGCTCGGCCTGACCCATGTGCGCTGGCCGGACGAACTGCGCGCCTGCCTGACCACGCGGGGCTTCGCCGACGAGGTCCGCGCCGTCCTCGCCCGCACCCGCGAGCTTGGCCTCGGCCCGGAGGCCCTGGACGCCTTCGCGGGCCGCATCGGCCGCCCCGACTGGCGGGCCGCCGCCGCGTTCCTCGCCGAGTACCTCGACACCCTCGACCTCCAGGGCGTGATCGACTACGCGGAACTGGTCCACCGCGCGGTCCTGCTGGCCCAGCGCCCGGAGACCGCCGCCCGGCTCGCGGCCCAGTACGACGCCGTGTACGTCGACGAGTACCAGGACACCGATCCCGCCCAGGTCCGGCTCCTGCACGCCCTGGCCGGCCAGGGGCGCACCCTGGTCGCGTTCGGCGACCCCGACCAGTCGATCTACGCCTTCCGGGGCGCCGACGTGAACGGCATCCTCGACTTCCCGGCCGCGTTCCCGTGCGCGGACGGCCGTCCCGCCCCCGTCGAGGTACTGCGCACCTCCCGCCGCTCCGGCGCCGCCCTGCTGGCCGCCACCCGCCTGATCACCCGGCGCATGCCGCTGACCCGGCTGCCCGCGGACAAGGTCCGCGTCCACCGCGAACCGGCCCCCGTACGGGAGGGCGGCCGGGTCGAGGTCCACACGTACCCGACGGCCGGCGCCGAACTGGACAACATCGCCGACATCCTGCGCCGCGCGCACCTGGAGGACGGTGTCCCCTGGAGCGACATGGCCGTCCTGGTACGTGCCGGTTCCCGCAGCCTGCCGAGCCTCCGCCGTGCCCTCACCGCCGCCGGTGTCCCCGTGGACATCGACGGTGACGACCTGCCGCTGCGGCACGAACCGGCGGTGGCGCCGCTGCTCACGGCCCTGCGCGCGGTCGCCACGGCGGAGGCTCGGCAGCGGGCGGAGCGACCGGCCGGCGGCTCGGAGGCGGGCGGGCGTACGGGGGAGGACGAGCGCGCGTCGTCCGTTGAGGGGGCCGGGCATACCGGGGACACCGGGCGCATAGAGAAGTCCGGGCCGGCAGCCGAAGAAATCGAAGAGTCGGCAGTCGGAGGAGTCGAAGAAGCCGAAGAGTCGGCAGTCGGAGGAGTCGAAGAAGAGGAAGCCGCCGCAAGCGCATCGGCAGCCGGACGCACCGGCGAACACGGCCCCGACGCCGCCGGACCGGCCCCGGACACCCCCTGGCTCGACACCGAGACCGCCCTCACCCTGCTCACCTCCCCGCTCGGCGGCATGGACGCGGCCGATCTGCGCCGCCTGGGCCGGGCCCTGCGCGAGGAGGAGCGCGCCGCCGGGAACCCGCTGCCGCCGCCCTCCGACGAGCTGCTCACACGGGCGCTCGCCGAGCCCGAGCGCCTGACCGTGCACGACCCGGCGTACGCGCGCGGCGCGCAGCGACTCGGCGCGCTGCTGCGCAAGGCCCGCGAACGCCTCGCGGGCGGCGGCACCGCCGAGGAGGCGCTGTGGGACCTGTGGGAGGGCACACCGTGGCCCGGGCGCCTGGAGCGGGCCGCCCGGCGCGGCGGCGCGGCCGGCCGGAACGCCGACCGTGACCTGGACGCCGTGTGCGCCCTGTTCGCCACCGCCGCGCGCGCGGAGGAGCGCACCGGCGGCCGGGGCGCCCTGAACTTCCTGGCGGAGATCGAGGCCGAGGACATCGCCGCCGACACGCTCACGCGCCGCGCGATACGCCCCGACGCCGTCCGCGTGATGACCGCGCACCGCTCCAAGGGCCTGGAGTGGCGGCTGGTCGTCGTCGCCGGCGTCCAGGAGGGCCTGTGGCCCGACCTGCGGCGCCGTGGCTCGCTGCTGGAAGCCGACCGCATCGGCCGCGACGGCCTCGCCGAGCCGCTGCCCCCGGGCGCGCTGCTCGCCGAGGAACGCCGGCTGTTCTACGTCGCCGCCACGCGCGCGCGCGACCGGCTCGTCGTCACCGCCGTGAAGGCCCCGGCCGACGACGGCGACCAGCCGTCCCGGTTCCTGACCGAGCTGGGCGTCGAACCCAAGGACGTCACCGGACGTCCCCGCCGCCCGCTGTCCGTCGCCGCGCTCGTCGCCGAGCTGCGCGCCACCACGGTCGACCCGCGCGCGTCCGCCGCGCTGCGCGAGGCCGCCGCCCGCCGTCTGGCCCGGCTCGCCGCGCTCGCCGACGAGGACGGCCGACCGCTGGTGCCGTCCGCGCACCCCTACCGCTGGTGGGGCATGTACGAGCCGACCGAGAGCAAGGTGCCGCTGCGCCACCGGGACCAGCCCGTGGTGCTCTCCGGCAGCGCCCTCGACCAGCTCGCCAACACCTGTGCGCTCCAGTGGTTCCTCGGCCGCGAGGTGAAGGCCGACGCCCCCGCCACCACCGCCCAGGGCTTCGGCAACGTCATGCACGTCCTCGCCGACGAGGTCGCCTCCGGCCGTACCCCCGCCGACCTCGACGTCCTCATGGAGCGCCTGGACTCGGTGTGGAACGCGCTCGCCTTCGACGCGCCCTGGAAGTCGCGGCAGGAGAAGGAGAACGCGCGCGTGGCGCTCGAACGCTTCCTGAACTGGCATGTGCTGGACCGGACCGGCCGTACCCCGGTGGCCAGCGAGCAGGACTTCGACGTCACCCTGGAAGCGGGCGACTACCAGGTGCGCATCCGCGGCCAGATGGACCGCGTGGAGAAGGACGCCGCGGGCCGGGCCTACGTGGTCGACTTCAAGACCGGCAAGCAGGCGCCCACCGCGCGCGAGGTGGAGCACCACCCCCAGCTCGCCGTCTACCAGCTCGCGATCCGGGAAGGCGCCGTCGACACCGCCTTCGACGGTGCCCGCCCCGAACCGGGCGGCGCGGAACTGGTCCACCTCCGCCAGGGCGCCGCCAAGCGCGACGGAGGCGACAGCCTGCCCAAGGTCCAGACGCAGGAGCCGACGGCGCAGGAGTGGGTCGGCGAGCTGCTGGCCACGGCCGCCGGCAAGGTCCTCGACGAGCGGTTCACCCCCAGCGCCGGCCAGCACTGCGCACACTGCGCCTTCCGTGCCTCGTGCAGCGCGCGCCCGGAGGGCCGGCACGTCGTGGAGTGAGCCCCGGCGGCAGGCGTGACGTACCCCACCACCCACGCTGACCTGTGCTTCTTCCGCCCCGGGCGACCGCTGGGCACCTGATTGTCAGTCCCCGCCGCTAGCCTCTTTCGACATGTCCGCCCCTATCACCGACCCCGAGCAGCTCAAGGAGCTCCTCGGCATCCCGTTCACCCCGGAGCAGACGGCCTGCATCACCGCGCCGCCCGCCCCGCAGGTGATCGTGGCCGGTGCCGGGTCGGGCAAGACCACCGTGATGGCGGCCCGCGTGGTCTGGCTGGTCGGCACCGGACAGGTCGCCCCCGAGCAGGTCCTCGGCCTGACCTTCACCAACAAGGCCGCGGGCGAGCTGGCCGAGCGCGTCCGCAAGGCGTTGATCAAGGCCGGAGTCACCGACGCCGACTCCGTGGACCCCGACAACCCGCCGGGCGAGCCGGTCATCTCGACGTACCACGCCTTCGCCGGCCGGCTGCTCACCGACCACGGCCTGCGCATCGGCCTGGAGCCCAGTTCCCGGCTGCTCGCCGACGCCACTCGCTACCAGCTCGCCGCGCGCGTGCTGCGCGAGGCCCCGGGACCGTACCCGGCGCTGACCCGCTCCTTCGCCGACCTGGTCAGCGACCTGCTCGCCCTCGACTCCGAACTCGCCGAACACCTCGTCGAACCGGAGGAACTGCGCGCCTGGGACGCCGGTCTGCTGCACACCCTGGAGGGCGCCAGGCTCACCAACGCCGACCTGCGCAAGGTCCCGGAGACGGCCGCCGCCCGCCGGGAACTCGCCGACCTCGTCCAGCGCTACCGAGCCGAGAAACGACGGCGGGACCTGCTCGACTTCGGCGACCAGATCGCCCTGTCGGCCCGCCTCGCCCGCATCCCCGAGGTGGGCCGCCTGCTGCGCGAGGAGTTCCGCGTGGTCCTCCTGGACGAGTACCAGGACACCTCCGTGGCCCAGCGCGTCCTGCTGGCCGGCCTGTTCGGCGGCGGCACCGGCCACCCGGTGACCGCCGTCGGCGACCCCTGCCAGGCCATCTACGGCTGGCGCGGCGCCTCCGTCGCCAACCTGGACGACTTCCCCGACCACTTCCCGGGCGCCGACGGCCGGCCCGCCGCCCGGCAGGCGCTCAGCGAGAACCGCCGCAGCGGCGGGCGCCTGCTCGACCTCGCCAACGGCCTGGCCGCGCCCCTGCGCGCCATGCACGCGGGCGTGCAGGCCCTCCGCCCGGCGCCCGGCGCCGAGTACGACGGCACGGTCCGCTGCGCCCTGCTGCCCACCCACGCCGAGGAGATCGACTGGATCGCCGACTCCCTCGCCCACCTCGTGCGCACCGGCACGCCACCCGGCGAGATCGCCGTCCTGTGCCGGACCGCGACCGACTTCGCCGAGATCCAGGGCGCCCTCGTCGCCCGGGACATCCCCGTCGAGGTGGTCGGCCTGTCCGGGCTGCTGCACCTGCCCGAGATCGCCGACCTCGTCGCCGTCTGCGAGGTCCTGCAGGACCCCGGCGCCAACGCCGCCCTGGTGCGCCTGCTGACCGGACCGCGCTGGCGCATCGGCCCCCGCGACCTCGCCCTGCTGGGCCGCCGGGCCCGCCTGCTGGTCGCCCACGCGCGCGTGGACGCCGCCGACGACCCCGACCGCCGGCTCGCGGCGGCCGTCGAGGGCGTCGACCCGGCCGAGGTGATATCGCTCGCCGACGCCCTGGACACCTTCCTGGAGACCCCGGCCGAGGACTACGGGGACGACGACGGCCTGCCGTTCTCGGCGGACGCGCGCGTGCGCTTCGCCCATCTCGCCGCCGAGCTGCGCGACCTGCGCCGCTCGCTGTCCGACCCGCTGATGGACGTCCTGCACCGCGTCCTCGCCGTCACCGGCCTCGAAGTGGAGTTGTCGGCGTCACCGCACGCGCTGGCCGCCCGGCGCCGCGAGACCCTGTCCAACTTCCTGGACGTCGCCGCGTCCTTCGCCGCGAGCGACGGCGAGGCCACCCTGTTGGCCTTCCTCGGCTTCCTGCGCACCGCCGCCCAGTACGAGAAAGGGCTCGACAACGCGCTGCCCGGCGGCGAGAACACCGTCAAGGTGCTCACCGCGCACAAGTCCAAGGGCCTGGAGTGGGACGTCGTGGCCGTTCCCGGACTCGTCACCGGCACCTTCCCCAGCGCCCAGGGCCGCGAGAAGTGGACCGCGCAGGCCAAGGTGCTGCCGCACGCCCTGCGCGGCGACACCGACACCCTGCCCGACGTCGACAGCTGGGACGCGCGCGGCATGAAGTCCTTCCACGAGGCCATGAAGGACCACCAGTACACCGAGGAACTGCGTCTCGGCTACGTCACCTTCACCCGTCCCCGCTCGCTCCTGCTCGGCTCCGGCCACTGGTGGGGACCCAGCCAGAAGAAGAAGCGCGGCCCCTCCGGCTTCCTGAAGGCCCTGTACGACCACTGCGCCGCCGGGTACGGCGAGATCGAGGCGTGGGCGGAGGAGCCCGCCGAGGACGCGGAGAACCCGGCCCTGCACACGGCCGGCACCGACCAGGTGTGGCCGCTCCCGCTGGACGCCGGCGCGCTGGCCCGCCGCCGTGCCGCCGCCCGGACCGTCCTCGCCCACCTGGACGCCCTCGCCGCCCGTCCCGAAGGCCCCGGCCCGGCCCTGCACGACCCCGCCGGCGACGAACACCCGGACTGGCCCGCGCCACCGGACGACGACCCGTACGACGCCCCGTACGACGAAGAGCCGTACGAAGACCCCTACGGCGACCCTTACGACGGCGACCCTTACGAGGACGCCCCCCACGAGGACCCCCTGCCGCCCCACGGCCACGAGCCCGACGGCGACGAGGAGCCCTACGGCGGGACGCGCGACGCACTCCCGGCCGGCACCCCCGCTTCCACTCCGGACGCCCCCACCGGTCTGGTCCCGCACCAGGTGTCCGCCGCGCAGGACCACCCCCGGACCACCGCGCCGCGGCCCGGCACCGGCCTCACCCCGGAGGAGGCCCGCACCGTCGCCTCCTGGGACCGTGACCTGGACGCGCTCACCGGAGAGCTGCTGCGCGCCCGGCA
Source organism: Streptomyces rubradiris (assembly GCF_016860525.1). Taxonomy (NCBI): domain Bacteria; kingdom Bacillati; phylum Actinomycetota; class Actinomycetes; order Kitasatosporales; family Streptomycetaceae; genus Streptomyces; species Streptomyces rubradiris. The sequence goes on along the minus strand of NZ_BNEA01000015.1, from coordinate 2,838,903 downwards.
GGCCGTCACCGAGGTCCCCCTGCCCGCCACGCTCACCGCGTCCCAGCTGCTGCGGCTCGCCGAGGACCCCGACGGACTCGCACAGGAACTCGCGCGCCCCATGCCGCGCCCCCCGCAACCGGCCGCACGCCGGGGCACCCGGTTCCACGCCTGGGTCGAGGCCCGCTTCGAGGAACTGACCCTGCCCCTGCTGGAGCCGGACGAGCTGCCCGGCGGCGACGCCGAGATCGCCGACGAACACGACCTCGAAGCCCTGAAGGAGGCCTTCGAACGCACCGAGTACGCCCGGCGCACGCCCTACCGGGTGGAAGCCCCCTTCCAGGTCACACTGGCCGGCCGCGTCATCCGGGGCCGCATCGACGCCGTCTACAAAAACGGCGACGGTGACGAGGCGACGTACGAGATCCTCGACTGGAAGACCGGCCGCACCCGCACCGCCGACCCGCTCCAGCTCGCCGTGTACCGCCTCGGCTGGGCCGAGCAGCAGGGTGTCCCGCCCGAGTCGGTCACGGCCGCCTTCCTGTACGTGCGCACCGGCGAGGTCGTACGCCCCGAGGGCCTGCCGGACCGGGCCGCGCTGGAGCGGTTGCTCACGGGTGAGACGGAGGGCACACGGGAGGCGACCTGAGTGTGACGAACCGCCCTCCGAGGTTGTCGGTGCGGGCCGATAGGCTCGGAGCATGAGCCAGACCCCGGACAGCGCCGTCCGCACGTACATCGAGCAGCACCGCGCCGCCTTCCTCGACGACCTCGCCGCGTGGCTGCGCATCCCCTCCGTGTCGGCCCGGCCGGACCACGCGCCCGACGTGCGGCGCAGCGCCGACTGGCTCGCCGGCAAACTCAAGGACACCGGCTTCCCCACCGTGGAGGTCTGGCAGACCCCGGGCGCCCCCGCGGTCTTCGCCGAGTGGCCCTCGGACGACCCGCAGGCCCCCACGGTCCTGGTCTACGGCCACCACGACGTCCAGCCCGCCGCTCGCGAGGACGGCTGGGACAGCGACCCCTTCGAGCCGGTCGTGCGCGACGGCCGCCTCTACGCGCGTGGAGCGGCCGACGACAAGGGTCAGGTGTTCTTCCACACACTCGGTGTCCGCGCCCACCTCGCCGCGACCGGCCGCACCACGCCGGCCGTCGGCCTCAAGCTGCTGATCGAGGGCGAGGAGGAGTCCGGTTCCCCGCACTTCCGGGCGCTGGTGGAGGAGCGGGCCGGCCGGCTCGCCGCCGATGTCGTGATCGTCTCCGACACCGGCATGTGGGCCGAGGACACCCCGACCGTGTGCACCGGCATGCGCGGCCTGGTGGAGTGCGAGATCCGGTTCCACGGACCGGACCAGGACATCCACTCCGGCTCCTTCGGCGGTGCCGTGCCCAACCCGGCCACCGCCGCCGCCCGCCTGGCCGCCGCCCTGCACGACGAGCACGGGCGCGTGGCGGTACCCGGCTTCTACGACGGCATCGTGGAGCTGACCGACCGCGAGCGCGAGCTGTTCGCCGAACTGCCCTTCGACGAGGGGCGCTGGCTGCGCACGGCCAAGTCGTACGCCACGCACGGCGAGGACGGTTACACCACCCTGGAGCGCGTCTGGGCCCGGCCCACCGCCGAGGTCAACGGCATCGGCGGTGGCTACCAGGGCCCCGGCAGCAAGACGATCATCCCGTCCACGGCCATGGTGAAGCTGTCGTTCCGGCTGGTCGCCGGCCAGGACCGGGATCACATCGAGAAGGCCGTCCGCGCGTGGGCCGCCGAACAGGTGCCAGCCGGAATCCGGTGCGAGACCGTCTTCGGCTCGGCCACGCGTCCGTGCCTGACGCCGCTGGACCACCCCGCGCTGCGGTCCGTGGTCCGCGCCATGGGCCGCGCCTTCGAGAAGCCGGTCCGCTTCACCCGCGAGGGCGGTTCCGGTCCCGCCGCCGACCTCCAGGAAGTCCTCGGCGCGCCGGTGCTCTTCCTGGGCATCTCCGTCCCGTCCGACGGCTGGCACGCCCCCAATGAGAAGGTCGAGCTGGACCTCCTCCTCAAGGGTGTCGAGACCAGCGCCTACCTGTGGGACGACCTGGCCCGGAACTGACGTACCACGCCCTGACCGGCCGGCGCCGTGCGGAAGGGCACCGCGCGCGGGGCACACTTGAAGGACCGCCCCGCCCGCGCCCGACCCGGTGCCCTCCCGCCCACGTCCCGCCGAACCGCCCGCCGCAAACCGCTGTACTGGGGGAGTTGGAAGCACACGTGACCACCTGGACCGACCACACAGCCGACCGACCCATCTCGCTGACCGCCCCGAGCGGCATCGACCGCGCCGCCCACCACCGGCTGGACGAGGCCTGGCTCGCGGCGGCGTGGAGCCACCCCACGACCCGCTGTTTCGTGGTGTCCGGCGGCCAGGTGCTCATCGACGAGACGCCGGACGGCCGGACCGAACTCGTCATGACGCCGTCCTTCGAGGCGCCGCTCACCGAGGCGCACCGCTACTTCCTCGGCATCGACGAGGAGGGCGTCAGCTACTTCGCGCTCCAGAAGGACTCGCTGCCCGGCCGGATCGACCAGTCCGCGCGTCCGGCGGGGCTGCGGGAGGCCGGGCTGCTGCTGTCGCCGCGCGACGCCGGGCTCATGGTGCACGCCGTCGGCCTGGAGAACTGGCAGCGCACCCACCGCTTCTGCTCCCGCTGCGGTGAGCGCACGGTCATCGCGGCGGCCGGCCACATCCGCCGCTGCCCGGCCTGCGGCGCCGAGCACTACCCGCGCACCGACCCGGCGGTGATCATGGCGGTGACGGACGAGGAGGACCGCATCCTGCTCGGTCGGCAGGTGCACTGGCCCGAGGGCCGCTTCTCCACGCTCGCCGGGTTCGTGGAGCCGGGCGAGTCCATCGAGCAGGCGGTGCGCCGTGAGGTGTCCGAGGAGGTCGGCGTCGCCGTCGGCCCGGTCGAGTACGTCGCCAGCCAGCCCTGGCCCTTCCCGTCCAGCCTGATGCTGGGCTTCATGGCCCGCGCCACGTCCACCGAGATCGACGTCGACGGCGACGAGATCCACGAGGCCCGCTGGTTCTCCCGCGAGGAACTGCACGCGGCCTTCGAGTCCGGCGAGGTGCTGCCGCCCTACGGCATCTCCATCGCGGCCCGGCTGATCGAGATGTGGTACGGCAGGCCCCTGCCGACCCGCGGTTTCGTGTGACACGTGAAGGGCGGCCCCGGCAGAACCGGGGCCGCCCTTCACGTCGGTCGCGGCGCGAGCCGCGCAGCGTTATGCGGCGAGCTTCTGCTTCACCTGGGCCAGCGACGGGTTCGTCAGCGTGGAGCCGTCCGGGAAGAGCACGGTGGGGACCGTCTGGTTGCCGCCGTTCGCCTTCTCCACGAAAGCGGCGGACTCGGGGTCCTGCTCGATGTTGATCTCGCTGTACGCGATGCCCTCACGGTCAAGCTGGCTCTTCAGCCGTCGGCAGTAGCCACACCACGTCGTGCTGTACATCGTCACAGTGCCCTGCATGTCTCTCGCTCTCCTCGCACGGCTCGGAAAATCCCGTCGCGAAGGAGAACACGGACGGGCGGGGTCTCATTCCCGGGCGGGGTATGTCCCCCTGCCCCCGCCCTCCCCGCGCGCCTCCGGGTGTGATGCCTGCCGCATCAGTACGACGATCAGCCTGTAATCAGTACGACTACGAGCTCCCGCCTGTGGACAACTCGCACAGCCGTCCCGGGCGACCTGGCAGCATGGCGGTGTGACAGCAGCAACGCATTCCACCCTCTTCCCGCGGGTCCCGGAGTCGCCCGACGCGGTGCTCGAAGGGCTCGACCCCGAGCAGCGCGAGGTGGCCACCGCCCTGCACGGTCCGGTGTGCGTGCTGGCCGGAGCGGGCACGGGCAAGACCCGGGCGATCACCCACCGCATCGCCTATGGGGTGCGCGCCGGCATCCTTCAGCCGTCCAGCGTGCTCGCCGTCACCTTCACCAACCGCGCCGCCGGAGAGATGCGCGGCCGGCTGCGCCAGCTCGGTGCCCAGGGCGTCCAGGCCCGCACCTTCCACTCCGCCGCCCTGCGCCAGCTCCAGTACTTCTGGCCGAAAGCGATCGGCGGATCCATGCCCCGGCTGGTGGACCGCAAGATCCAGCTGGTGGCCGACGCCGCCGCGTCCCTGGGCACCCGCCTCGACCGCAACGAGTTGCGGGACGTGACCGCCGAGATCGAATGGTCCAAGGTCACCCAGACCGTCCCCGCCGACTATCCGTACGCGGCTGCGAAGGCCGGCCGCGAGGCCCCCCGCGACCCGGCCGAGATCGCCCACCTCTACGCCGCCTACGAGGACCTCAAGCGCGACCGCGCGGTGATCGACTTCGAGGACGTCCTGCTGCTGACCGTCGCCGTCCTCCAGGACCGGCACGACATCGCCGAACAGGTCCGCGCGCAGTACCAGCACTTCGTCGTGGACGAGTACCAGGACGTCAGCCCCCTCCAGCAGCGGTTGCTGGACCTGTGGCTCGGCGACCGGGACAACCTGTGCGTCGTCGGTGACGCCAGCCAGACGATCTATTCGTTCACGGGAGCAACCCCCGACCATCTGCTCGATTTCCGCGTCCGGCACCCCGGAGCCACGGTCGTGAAGCTGGTCCGTGACTACCGATCGACCCCCCAGGTGGTGCGTCTCGCCAACGGCCTGCTCGCCCAGGCGAAGGGCCGCGCCGCCGGACACCGGCTGGAACTCGTCTCCCAGCGCCCCCCGGGACCCGAGCCCGTCTACGCCGAGTACACCGACGAGCCCGCCGAGGCCGAGGGCGCCGCCCGGCGCATCCGTGAGCTGATCGACGCCGGCGTCCCCGCCGCCGAGATCGCCGTCCTGTTCCGCACGAACTCCCAGTCCGAGACCTACGAGCAGGCGCTCGCCGACGCCGGGGTCCCCTACCAGCTGCGCGGAGCCGAGCGCTTCTTCGACCGGCCGGAGGTCCGCAAGGCCGGCGTCGCCCTGCGCGGCGCGGCCCGCTTCGGCGGCAACGACTCCATGCTGGACGACGCCGTGGACCTGCCCTCGCAGGTGCGGGCGGTGCTGTCCGGCGAGGGCTGGACCACCGAGCCGCCGGCCGGCTCCGGTGCCGTCCGGGAGCGCTGGGAGTCCCTGGCCGCCCTGGTCGGTCTCGCCCACGACCTCGCCGCCGCCCGGCCCACGGCCACCCTCGCCGACTTCGTGGCCGAACTGGACGAGCGGGCGAACGCCCAGCACGCCCCGACCGTCCAGGGCGTCACCCTCGCCTCCCTGCACGCCGCCAAGGGTCTGGAGTGGGACGTCGTCTTCCTGGTCGGCGTCGCCGAGGGCATGATGCCCATCACCTACGCCCGCACGGACGAGCAGATCGAGGAGGAACGCCGGCTGCTCTACGTCGGCGTCACCCGCGCCCGCGAACGCCTCCATGTCTCCTGGGCCCTGTCCCGCTCGCCCGGCGGACGCCCCAACCGCAGACCGAGCCGCTTCCTGGACGGGCTGCGCCCCGGCACCACCCCCACCGTCGGACACACCGGCTCCGGCACGGGCGGCGGAGTCGAGCGCGGGTTCACCGCCGGTGCCGTCGCCGCGCCCCGGCGCACCCAGCGCACCCCTGCCCGCTGCCGGGTCTGCGGCCGCACGCTCACCGACGCGGGCGAGATGAAGCTGATGCGCTGCGCGGACTGTCCTTCGGACATGGACGAGGGGCTCTACGAGCGGTTGCGCGAGTGGCGGGCGGTCCAGGCCGAGCGCAGCGGCCAGCCGGACTTCTGCGTCTTCACGGACCGGACGCTCATGGCCATCGCGGAAGCCTGCCCGGAGACCTCCGCCGAGCTCGCCCGCATCCCTGGTGTCCTCAGCCGCAAGCTGCGCAGCTACGGCGCCGATGTTCTGGCCATCTGCGCAGGTCAAGAGCCTGGTGAGGCCGACGGGGACGATTGAGGGGAACTCGTCGAAAAAATAGTTTGCGCATGCCCCGGCAATCCCCATAGGTTCTAGGCACGGAAGCAGCGGCCTTCTCGAAGGCCCCGGTTCCGTGTTGTACTTGCATATCCGAGCGGACTGGTTCACTCCAGTCCCTGAGACGCCGAGAGGAGGCGAGTCCAGTGATCAGCATCAACTTCAGCACCATCAGCGCGGCCAAACTGACCGATCGCTCGACCGTCTCCACGTGCATGCTCGGCGCCTCGAACCAGGGCACCGGTCTGTCCGGCATCTCCGCCGTGCGTCCGGCGTCCTCCGTTGCCCTCGCGGGTCTTCCCGTCCGTGAGCGCGATGAGCGACCGAGCAAGGCACTGGAAGCGGCAGCGGCACAGGCGCACGCCTATGCCTTTGCGGCGGCCGGTGCCGGATTCCGGAAGCAGACGACGCAGCACCACCTGATGTGGGCCTTCCGTGGGCCAGAACCCTGGAGTGATCCAGCCTGATCGCCGATCAGGCCGGCGCCTTCAGGGCCGCGGAACCCCATCCGGGATCCGCGGCCCTTCTGTTTGTCCCGAACGGGACAGCGGAGCGAAGGGGCCTCGGGACAAGAAAAGAACCCGGTACCAAGCCGACACCCGGTCAACCGGCCGGACCGAACAGACGAGGAAGACCAATCGTGCAACTCGAAGCGCACGCCCCGTCCGTACCGCCTTCGCAAACGATCCCCCCGCCCGGCCTCACGGAGGACTCCACCTTGACCCCCCTCACCGCGCTCACCGCGCTCGACGACGCCATCGAGAACCTCGGCGTAGCCGTTCCCTGCCGCTCCTACGACCCGGAGGTCTTCTTCGCCGAGTCGCCCGCGGACGTGGAGTACGCCAAGTCCCTGTGCCGCACCTGCCCGCTGATCGAGGCCTGCCTCGCCGGAGCCAAGGAGCGGCGCGAGCCCTGGGGCGTCTGGGGTGGCGAGCTGTTCGTCCAGGGTGTCGTCGTCGCCCGGAAGCGGCCGCGTGGCCGCCCGCGGAAGAACCCGGTCACGGCATGAACACCGCAGGAACAATCGATCGCCCCCTCACGCACGACCCCAAGAAGCAGGCCCCGATGAAGCCGTCCACCAGCGAGCCCGCCGGCTCCGCGATCCCAGACTCCACCAACACCGGCGCGACCGAAGCGCGCCAGAACAGGAACCGTGAGATGCAACTCATGCAAGAAGCCCTGGCTCGCGCGCATATGCACGACCGGCTTCATGACGCCGTACGGGAACGCCGGGCCATGCGCCTGGCGGTCGCCCAGCGGATGCAGCGCCGGGCCGAGCGCGCCTCGCTGCGCGCGCGCCGCGCGCTCGCCATGGCCGTCATGCAGTGATGAACACCTGAGCAGCGGTGGCCTCCCGGACCCGGGAGGCGAAGCTCCCCGCGGGGGCCGGTCCGGCCGAACGGACCGGCCCCCGCGGCGCGTTGCGCCCCGACGGCAAGGCCGCTCCCAAGCCCGGGGCGCGCCGGATCACGCCCCCGCCGCGGACTCCTCCTCGTCCGGGCCGGCGGCCTCGGCCGCGCCGGTCACGAAGCCCGGCAGCCATTCCTCCAGTTCGTCCCGCAGCCGGACCGTGGCGCCCAGCTGGCACAGGACCCCGATGGTGCTGAGGGTCACCCGGTGTATCAGCAGATAGGCCGGCGGCAGATTGAGCCGCTTGCCGAGCTGGTAGGCGGGGGAGCGTGGGTCGGCGATGCGGGCGGCCTGGCTGCGCATCCAGGAACGGGTGAAGGTGAACGCGTCCACCCGGGCCGGCTCGATGATCGGCAGCAGATAGTCCAGGACCGCTTCCGGGTCCAGCTCGATGGTCTCCTTCACGAACCCCTCCGCGCAGAGCAGTTCGTAGACCGTCTCCGCCTCGCCGTCCAGGGTCATGCGCAGGGAGACGCCGATCGGGGTCGGCAGGCCGCCGGGGAGCCGGTCGACCGTGCCGAAGTCCAGCACGCCCAGGCGCCAGTCGTCCTCCCCGCCGGGACCGCCGGGCAGCAGCCGGAAGTTGCCCGGATGCGGATCGGCGTGCAGCAGGCCGGTGCGCGCCGGGCCCGAGAAGAGGAAGCGGGCCAGCAGCTGACCGGCCCGGTCGCGCTGTTCCTCGGTGCCGTCCGCGATGATCTCCGACAGCGGGATGCCGTCGATCCACTTGGTCACCAGGACCTGCTCGCACTGGTGCACCACCGCCGGGACGACCACGTCCGGGTCACCGGCGAACTCCTCCGCGTGCACGGCCTGGGCCTCGGCCTCCAAGCCGTAGTCCAGTTCCTCGGAGACCCGGTCCCGCAGCTCCGCGATCAGCGGCTTGATGTCCATGCCCGGGATGAGCGGGCCCAACAGCCGGGCGAACCGGCTCAGTTGGCCGAGATCGGACAGGAGGGCCTCACCGGCGCCCGGGTACTGCACCTTGACCGCCACCTCGCGGCCGTCGTGCCACACCGCCCGGTGCACCTGGCCGATCGAGGCCGCGGCGGCCGGCTTGTCCTCGAACTCCTCGAACAGCTCCCGCCAGTCAGGGCCCAGCCGCTCCTCGAGCACCGCGTGCACCGTGCGGGTCGGCATGGGCGGGGCGGCCTCCTGGAGCTTGGTCAGGGCGGCCCGGTAGGGGCCGGCGACCTCCTCCGGCAGCGCCGACTCGAAGACGGACAGGGCCTGCCCGAACTTCATCGCACCGCCCTTCAGCTCGCCGAGCACCTTGAACAGCTGCTCCGCCGTGCGCTGTTGCAGCTCGCGGCCGACCAGCTCCGCGGACTCGCCCACGATCCGCTTGCCCAGCCCCCAGGTCGCCCGGCCGGCGAAGCCGAGCGGGAGCGCGGCGAGCTTGGCGGTACGGGTGACCGCCTTCCGGGGAAGATCAGACATGCGCCCTCCAGGTCCCAGTCGGCCGTGCCGCGCCTGCTTGGCGTTGTCGCTCCGTCGACGGCCGTTGCACCGCCATTGTCTCGCGCCGCCCGCCGTCGGTTGAGGAGCGCTCCCGTTTACTTCTCCTCGCCGCCCCGCAGCCGCACTCCGGATGCGGCCGGACCGGGCGGGTGCGCCAGTCCAGACCGGGCAGACAGACCTCCCAGCGGGTGCCCGCGCCGGCCGGTGACCGCCCGTCGAGGAAGGCCAGGGCATGGGCCGCGGCGAGCCCGGCCACCGTCGTGGCCAGGGCCAGATCGCAGGCCCCGACCCGGCGGACCCGGCCGGAACGCCACTGGGTGACCAACCGGGGCCAGACCGGGTCACGGTCCCGGCGGTCCAGGTCCAGACACCCGGCGCAGCCCGACTCGCCGGGCAGGACCAGCGGCCCGACGACGCCCGTGCCCTCCACCACACCGGCGTACAGATGGGGTGTGCCGGAGGCGAGGAGCGGTTCGGCGGCGCGCGGGTCCGGGGCGTGCACGGCGATGTCCTCCCGGGGCGCGAGGATCACCAGGGAGAAGCCCGGGTCCCCGGCGCCCGACCCGGGGCGGTGGGCATGGCGCGGCGGGCGCTCGGGTGCGGCGCGGCGGACGGCGGCCCGCGCCGCCGCGTCGCGGCGGTCGCCGAGCGACTCGGCGGTCAGCCCGCCCGGCGCCAGGTCCCACGGCTCCACGCGGCCCACGTCGTGCACGTCGATCTCGCCCACGCCGGCGCCCGCCAGCACCGACGCCAGCAGGGCGCCGACCCGGCCCGCGCCGAGCACCCGGACCCGCAGCGCGCGCCGGGCGGCGAGCCGGGCCGGTGCGCCGCCCGGCTCGGGAGTGACGAGGGACAGCGAGGCCAGGTCGGGGCGCAGCCGGTCGAGGACGTCCGGTTTCTCCCGCAGCGCGTGCGCGGCCGGACCGCCGCCGCGGGCGTCGTCGACGAGGCCCGCCCGGGTGAGCCGGGCCACCAGGGTGTCGACCCGGGCGGCCGGCAGGCCCGCCCGGCTGCTCTCCGCGCGCAGCGAGGCCAGCCCGCGGGTGCCGTCGAGCAGCTTCAGCAGGCCCTCCGTCGCCGGGTCCACCGGGCCCAGCGTCACCGCGTGCGCCGGGGTCATCCCGAACTGCACGGTGCCGCGGTCACGCCAGCCGCGCCGCAGCGCGGGCTTCACCATCGGATGCATGTCAGACCCCCGTACCCGTCGAAAAGGCTCAGAACCGGAAAAGTGGCTGAAGAGCGGAAGGGAGACGCGGACCGCGCCTTCGCCGGTGGAACCGGTCACGATCCGCCGACGCCTGCCAGCATGCCCCGGCCCGCCGCCGGGCGCCGGAAGTTATCCACAGGCGGACGAGTTAGTCGTACAAATCGGGCGCGTCGCCGGTCGACAGTGGGATGAACATGGGCAAACAAGATCGGCGGAGCGATCGTACGAATCAAACACATGGTGGGGGATCGGCGGCGAACCCTTCCGGAGCCGGGACTTTGCCCTCGCCCACCGGGTAACGTCGGGGCGTGCCCGCCGACCCTCTGTACCGCGCCGGTGAACCACAGCGCAGCACGACGACCCAGCCGCCCGGCGGCCCGGGGGCGAGCGCGATCGAGGTCCGCAGGAGCGCCCGGCGCCGTCGCACGGTCTCCGCGTACCGCGAGGGCGATCGCACCGTCGTACTGATCCCCGCCCGGATGTCCAAGGCGGAGGAGCAGCGCTGGGTGACCGTCATGCTCGACAAACTCGCCGCCCAGGAGAGCAGGAAGGTGCTGGGCGACGCCGAGCTGGCCGAGCGCGCCGAGCGGCTGTCGGACCAGTACTTCGCCGGCCGCGCCCGGCCCGCCTCCGTGCGCTGGGTCACCAACCAGAACACCCGCTGGGGTTCGTGCACCCCCGCCGAGGGCAGCATCCGGCTCTCGCACCGGCTCCAGGGGATGCCGGAGTACGTCGTGGACTACGTGCTCTGCCACGAGCTGGCCCATCTGCTGGTCCCCGGGCACGGCCCCGACTTCTGGCGGCTGCTGGAGGCCTATCCGCGGACCGAGCGGGCGCGCGGCTATCTCGAAGGGGTCGTCGCCGCCGCACGGCTGCCGCATGTGCCGGGCGCGCGCGGCGAACGGAACGACGCCTGACGCCCTGACCGCCGGCGCCCCTGCGTGCTGACGTTCCCGACGTGCCGGCCACCCCGGCGGCTCCGTGTCCCCGCCCCGTCTCCGACCCCGGAGTGTCCGCGGTCGGGTGTGATCGTGTACCGGCTCTGTACCGACCAGGACCCTTCGGCGGCGCTGTCGGTCTTTGCCGTTAGCCTGGCGCGACGCACTCACACTCGGGATGGGGGACGGTCGTAACGCATGGCCAGGGAATTCCAACGCGGCCACAAGGCCAGGATCAGTGACCTCACGCTGGGCACGGATCTGTACGTAGGCGTGCAGATCTCGGCTCCCGGTCTGACCTTCGACATCAGCTGCTTCGGCCTGGACGCCGACGAACGGCTCTCGGACGACCGGTACTTCGTCTTCTTCAACCAGCCGAAGTCGCCCGAGGAGTCGATCCAGCTGCTGGGCGCGCAGGCGGGCGACACCGAGTCCTTCCGGGTCACCCTCGACCGGATCCCCTCCCGGATACGCAAGCTGTCCTTCACGGCGACCATCGACGGCGCCGGCCAGATGTCGCAGATAACCCCCGGATACCTGCGCATCGTGGCGGGCGGCGAGGAGGTCGCGCGGTACTCCTTCGACGGCTCCGAGTTCTCCACCGAGCGGGCCGTGATGCTCGGGGACTTCTACTTCAAGGACGGGTGGCGGTTCGCCGCGGTCGGGCAGGGCTTCGACGGCGGCCTGGAGGCGCTGCTGAAGAACTTCGGCGGCGAGGTGCTGGAGGAGGAGGCCCCCGCCGTCCCGCAGCAGCCGCAGCAGCCGCAGCAACCGCAGTCCGGCGCGGTCCCCGGCTTCGCCCCGCCCGCCCAGGCCACGCCGCCCGCGTTCGCCGCCCCGCCGGCCCAGGCAGCCCCGCAGCCCGCGCCCGCCCCTGCCCCGCAGCCCGCCCCTGCCCCGCAGCCCGCGCCCGCCCCTGCCCCGCAGCCCGCGCCCGCCCCTGCCCCGCAGCCCGCGCCCGCCCCGGCCGCGCCGCCCGCCCAGGCTCCGCAGCCCGCCCCCGTCCCGCAGGGCTTCGCCCCGCCGCCCGGACACACACCACCCCCGGCCCCGGCGCCCGAGCCGAACGTGCACGTCGCCCCCACGGTCGTCGCCCCCCTGACCCCGCCCGGCGGTACCGTTCCCCCGCCGACCGCGCCCGTGACTCCCGCCCCCACGGCCCCCGCTCCCACGGCTCCCGCGCCCTACGGCCAGCCGCCCCAGCAGCCGTCGTACGGCGGCCCGCCGAGCGCGCCGATGCCCCCCGGGTACGGCCGGCAGCCCGCCCCCTACGGCGGCGGTGGCCAGCCCGCCCCGCCCATGCCGCCGGGCTACGGGCAGGCGCCCGGCCAACCCGCCGCCTACGAGGTGCCGCAGGGCGCGCCCCAGGGCGGTGCCGGGGTGACGGCCGCGCTCCAGGTGTTCAAGGAGACGCCGACCGGTCAGCGCTGGACGCAGCAGAACCAGACGCTCGTCCGTGTCGACCTCGGCATCGGCGGGCAGCCGGTGCTGGCCCGGCAGGGCAGCATGGTGCTCTACCAGGGCAAGGTCGACTTCGGCTACAAGGGCGCCGGTTTCATGGGCCGCGTCGTGGGCAACGCCACCGGCCAGGAGATGCAGCTCATGCGCTGTTCCGGCCAGGGCCAGGTCTTCCTCGCCGAGAACTCCGCCCACCTGCACCCCGTCGAGCTCCAGGGCGACGCGATCTGCGTGTCCGCGGAGAACGTCCTCGCTTTCGACGAGAGCCTGAGCTACGAGGTCCGCCGGATCGAGGGCCACGGCATCCCCGGCGGCGCGCTGTTCACGATGCAGTTCCAGGGCACCGGCACGATCGTCGTCAAGACGCACGGCACGCCCGTGGTGCTGCCGGTCACGCCGACCACCTTCGCCGACTGCAACGCCGTCGTCGCCTGGTCGGCCGGCTCCCAGGTGATCGTCTCCAGCCAGGTCCGCATGCGCCGCAACGCCTACCCGGGCGACACCGGCGAGAGCGTCAACCTCCAGTTCCGGGGCGCGCCCGGCAACTTCATCGTCGTCCAGCCGTACGAGGTCTAAAGGGAGCCCGTCATGAACCAGCCGCTCGCGGGCTTCGCCCCCGCACCCGTCACCGCCCGCATGGAGAACCACGGCAGCCACATGCTGAAGGTCGCCCTGCAGACCGGAAACGACCTCCTCGCGCGCGTGGGGTCGATGGTCGCCTACGAGGGCTTCATCCAGTACGAGCCCAACCCGCCGGCCGTCCGCCAGATCGCCCGCGACTGGGCCACCGGCGAGGGCGCGCCGCTGATGAAGTGCTCCGGTGACGGCCTGCTCTACCTCGCCGACTACGGCGCCGACGTTGTCGTGATCAACCTCAATGGCGACGGCATCTCCGTCAACGCCACCAACCTCCTCGCCTTCGACGCCCACCTGACCTGGGGCGTGGAGCGTGTGAAGGGGCTCGCGAAGTTCGCCGGGCAGGGCCTGTGGAACACGAGGATCTCCGGGCAGGGCTGGGTCGCGCTGACCTCCCGGGGCACGCCGATCGTCGTGGACTGCGGGGGCGGTGAGGACGAGACGTACGTCGACCCGGACGCGCTGGTCGCCTGGTCGCCGAACCTGAAGGTGAAGGGCAAGCGCAGCTTCAAGGCGCAGTCGCTGATCGGCCGGGGCAGCGGCGAGGCCTACCAGATGGCCTTCTCCGGACAGGGCATCGTCGTCGTCCAGCCCAGCGAGGACAGCACCGACCGCCTCCGGATCCGGGGCTGAGGGGGAGCCAGAACACCATGCAGAGCCCGCTTTTCGCGCACAACGACCTCCAGACCCAGGAGCGCTGGAGCCTGCAGAACGCGCAGATGCTCCGGATCACCCTGGACGGCCACGACGACCTCCTCGCCCGCAAGGGCACCATGGTCGCCTACCAGGGGCTCGTCGAGTTCGACGCCGAGTACCAGGGCGACCGGCAGGCACGCGCGCGTGCGCGCACCGGCGAGGGCCTGGACCTGATGCGCTGCCACGGCCAGGGCACGGTCTACCTCGCCAACCTCGCCCAGCACGTGCACATCGTGGACGTCGAGCAGGACGGGCTGACCGTCGACAGCTCCTACGTCCTCGCCATGGACTCCTCGCTGCACTACGAGGTCGTCGCCGTCGACAGCCAGTACGGCATCTCCGGCTCCGGGAAGTACCAGCTGAACATCACCGGGCGCGGCAGGATCGCCCTGATGACCTCGGGCGCCCCGCTGCTGATGCGGGTCACGCCCGACAGGTACGTCAACTGCGACGCCGACGCGATCGTCGCCTGGTCCACCGGGCTGCGCGTGCAGATGCAGGCCCAGACGCACTCCTCCGGGGTGTGGCGCCGGCGTGGCAGCACCGGTGAGGGCTGGGAGCTGAGCTTCATGGGCTCCGGGTTCGCGCTCGTCCAGCCCAGCGAGCTGCTGCCGCCGCAGAACGCCGTGATCGGGCAGGGCCTCGCCGCCCAGTTCGGCATGGGCCAGCAGGGAGCGCGCGGCCAGAACCAGGGCAACGTCTGGAGCTGAGCCGGACGCGGTAAGGGGCGACCGCAAGGGCGGTCGCCCCTTACATCGCGTCGGACGCCCGTCAGAGCCGGGCGCGCGTGGCCTCCAGCAGGCGCACGACCGACTCGTCGGCCACCCCGGCCACCTCGTCGTAGCCGAACCAGCGCAGGTCCAGGGACTCCGCGCTGATCTCCCACGCCGCGCCGGGCGGGGCCAGGACCGCGTACTGCACGTCGAAGTGCCAGTTGCAGGGTGCCGGGATCGGATGCCGGTCCAGCCGCACCGGGCCGCCGGGCAGCAGGGTCAGCCCCGCGATCCCGGACTCCTCCGTCGCCTCCCGCAGGGCCGCCGCCTCCAGCGTCGGGTCGCCAGGCTCGCAGTGACCGCCCATCTGGAGCCACATCCGCAGCTTCCGGTGCAGTGTGAGCAGCACCCGGCCGTGTCCGGGGTCGACGACCAGGGCACTGGCCGTGACATGGCCGGCGTCACAGGCCTTCCACATGCCGTCCGGATGGGCCGCCAGGTGGTCCAGGTACGACTGGCGCAGCTCCTCCTGGCCCTCGTACCCCTTCAGGACCAGGACCGCGTCGTCGTACAGGCTCACTCGGTGCCGTCGCCCTTGGTCTCGTCGTCGTCCTTCTTGCGCAGGCCGGGCTTGTCGTGGCCGCCGCCCGCCGCCTCGCCGAGCATCTTGTCCAGCTCGGAGAAGTCCAGCTGCTCGCGGTGCACGAAACCGTCCGGGTCGTCCAGGTCGGTCGCGGTCGGCAGCATGTCCGGGTGCGCCCACAGGCCGTCCCGGCCGTCGACCCCGCGCGCGTCCGTGAGCGAGGCCCACAGCCGGGAGGCGTCGCGCAGCCGGCGCGGACGCAGCTCCAGGCCGATCAGCGTGGCGAACGTCTGCTCCGCCGGGCCGCCGGTCGCGCGCCTTCGGCGCAGCGTCTCGCGCAGCGCGTCGGCGGACCCCAGACGCGGCTTCGCGGCGGCGTGCACCACCGCGTCCACCCAGCCCTCCACGAGCGCCAGAGCCGTCTCCAGACGGGCCAGGGCCGCCTTCTGCTCGGGCGTGTCCTCCGGCTGGAACATGCCCTGCTGGAGCGCGTCCTGCAGCTGCTCGGGATTCTGCGGGTCGAACTGGCCGACCACGTCCTCCAGCTTCGCCGTGTCGACCTTGATGCCGCGCGCATAGCCGTCGACCGCGCCGAACAGGTGCGAGCGCAGCCACGGCACGTGCGCGAACAGCCGCTGGTGGGCGGCCTCGCGCAGGGCGAGATACAGCCGCACCTCCTCCTGCGGCACGCCCAGGTCCTTGCCGAACGCCTCCACGTTGGCCGGGAGCAGGGCGGCCTTGCGGGCCGGGCCCAGCGGCAGGCCGATGTCGGTGGAGCCGACGACCTCGCCCGCGAGCACGCCCACGGCCTGCCCGATCTGCGTGCCGAACATGGCGCCGCCCATCGACCGCATCATGCCGATCAGCGGGCCCGCCATGGCCTGCATCTCCTCCGGCAGCACGTCGCCCATCGCCGCGCCGACCCGCTCGGCGACCGGGTCGACCAGCTCCTGCCAGGCGGGCAGGGTCGCCTCGACCCACTCCGCCCGCGACCAGGCCACCGCCGAGGCGGAACCCGACGGCAGGGACGTCACGTCGTCCAGCCACAGGTCGGCCAGGCGGACGGCCTCCTCCACGGCCCGGCGCTCGGCCGCGCCGACGCTGGCGTCCTTCGTGCCGTTCGGCGCGCCCTGGGCGACCGTCTGGCGGGCGATCTGCTTGGCCATGTCCCAGTTCACCGGCCCGCCCTCGTACGAGAGCATCTGCCCGAGCTGTTGGAAGGCCGCACCCAGGTCGCTGGGGTTCAGGGAGCCGAACATGGCGGCGAACGGGTTGTCCGCGCCGGGGCCGCCGAAGCCGCCGGCTCCGGGCAGGCCGCCGAAACCGAACGGGTTCGCCGGTCCCTGCCCACCACCGCTCTGCTGGTCCTTCTTCTTGCCCTCGTCGCCGTCCTCCGGCTCCTCCGGCGGAAGGCCGAAACCGAATGGGGTGTCACTCACGGGATTCCTCGGCTGGTAAGGCCACCGGTTCTTCCGGCGGCGCGGCTGCCCGACAACACCACCCAGCGTAGACACCCGGGCCCGATCGGGCCTCGGTGCTTCGCCTGCGGAAGGCCTGCGGCAGGATGGATGCACCTGGTACGTACGCGTCACTCGCGCGCGTACTGAAGACAACCGCTGGAGACGCCCGGTGAGTTCCCCAGATCCGCAGGTTCGCGCAGCGCGAAACCGTTCAACCTCTTCCGCCGTGCGCGGACCCGTCGTCGCGGTGACCGGCGCGGCCGGCGGGGTCGGCGCCCTGCTCACCGAGCGGCTCGCCGCCTCCGACGAGGTCAAGGAGGTCGTCGCCATCGACGAGCGGCGCGGCGAGTGCGCCGAGGCCCGGTGGCACATCCTCGACGTGCGCGACCCGGCGATCGCGGACAAGCTGCGCGGCACCGACGTGGTCGTCCACCTCGCCCTCGACCTCGATCTGGAGACCGACCCGGCGGCGCGCACGGCCTACAACGTGCGGGGGACCCAGACCGTGCTGACGGCCGCCGCGGCGGCCGGTGTGCGCCGGGTGGTGCTGTGCACCTCGGCGATGGTCTACGGCGCGCTGCCGGACAACGAGCTGCCCCTGTCGGAGGAGGCCGAGCTGCGCGCCACCGCCGAGGCGACCGGGGTCGGGGACCTGCTGGAGATCGAGCGGCTGGCGCGGCGCGCCCCGCGCGCGCATCCGGGGCTGAACGTCACCGTGGTCCGGCCGGCCGTCCTGGTCGGCGGCACCGACACCGCGCTGACCAGGTACTTCGAGTCGCCGCGGCTGCTGGTCGTGGCCGGATCGCGGCCCGCGTGGCAGTTCTGCCACGTCGAGGACCTGTGCAGCGCCCTGGAGTACGCCGTGCTGGAGAAGGCCGACGGGGAACTGGCCGTCGGCTGCGACGGGTGGCTGGAGCAGGAGGAGGTCGAGGAGCTCAGCGGTATCCGGCGCATGGAGCTGCCGTCGGCGGTCGCCCTCGGCGCGGCGGCCCGGCTGCACCGCATCGGGCTCACCCCCTCCCCGGCGGGGGACCTGGCGTACACGATGTACCCCTGGGTGGTCAGCGGCAGCCGGCTGCACGACGCCGGCTGGCGGCCGAAGTGGACCAACGAGGAGGTACTGGCCGAGCTGCTGGAGGAGGTGTCGGGGCGGCGCACGGTCGCCGGGCGGCGGCTGGGCCGCAAGGACGCGACGGCGGCCGGTGCGGCGGGGGCGACCGTCGCCCTGCTGGGCGCGGCGGCCGTCGTACGGCGGGCCCGGAAGGCGCGGCGGCGGGTCTGAGGCGCGGCGGCACGCCCGTGGTCCGCGAGGGCCGGTGGCAAGCCTCTGTAGAAGCCTCCAAACCGGGCACGCGCGCGTGCTGCGGAAAGCCGTATTCCCCGATGTCGGACCCGTGGGGCACGATGGGCGCATGGCACTCACGAACGACCACCCGGGTGAGCGGGCGGCCGAGAACCCCGTCAAGCTGATCGCCGTCCGGGAGACACCGCTCTCCGTGGACGAGGTCTTCCGCGCCGTGGGGGACGCCGCGGCCGGGGGCATCGCGCTGTTCGTGGGCACCGTGCGCAACCACGACGGAGGCGCCGACGTGGACGCCCTCGGCTACTCCTGCCACCCCAGCGCCGAGGCCGAGATGCGGCGGATCGCCGAGAAGGTCGTCGCCGACCACCCCGTGCGGGCGCTGGCCGCCGTCCACCGGGTGGGTGATCTGCGGGTCGGGGACCTCGCCGTGGTCGTCGCCGTGGCCTGCCCGCACCGCGCGGAGGCCTTCGACGCCTGCCGCAAGCTGATCGACGACCTCAAGCACGAGGTGCCCATCTGGAAGCACCAGAGGTTTTCCGACGGTACCGAGGAGTGGGTCGGGGCATGCTGATGCCCGGCCGTACACCGGCGGAGCGCCCGCCGACCCCGGCCGTTCTCCCGCTTTCCGCCCGACACACCCCCCTCTCGGGTTGCGTAACCGGCACCCTCGCGTGAGCGTTGTCCGTGCGGATGGTTAATCTGCTGATCAGTCAGTTGCGGACGCTCATGGCGTAGGAGGTCGGCATGGGGGTGCTTGTCTGGCTGCTGATTCCGCTGGTGGCCGCGGTCGGTGGCGGACTGTGGGGCAGTTGGGCCAACCGGACCCGCAAGGTGCGCGGCGACGGCCCCGAGCTGGACGGATACGCCCGGTTCCGCGAGGCCATGGAGAAGTCCCGGCCGGGCGCGCGCGGCGCCTGAGGAGGGTGCCCTGACGGCGCGCCGACAGCGTCGTCCCGTACTGTCGAGGCATGCCACGCCGCACCGTGACGATGCTCGCCTCGACCCTGATGCTGATCGCGCTCCTGTGCGCGGGAGTGCTCATCCCCGTGCCGTACGCGGAGATGTCCCCCGGCCCGACCGTGAACACGCTCGGGAAGCACGACGGCGAGCCGGTGCTGCAGATCTCCGGGCACAAGACGTACCCGGCCGACGGCCACCTGAACATGACCACCGTCCGGGTCACCGGCGCCGACTACCGGATGAACCTCGTCGAGGCCGTCTACGGCTGGCTGGCCCATGACAGCAAGATCGTCCCGCACGACACGCTCTACCCGGACGGCAAGACGGAGGAGCAGTCCAGCCAGGAGAACGCCGAGGAGTTCAGCCAGTCCCAGGAGAGCGCCAAGGTCGCCGCCCTGAAGGAGCTGCACATCCCGGTGAAGTCCTGGGTGATCGTCTCCACGGTCGTCAAGGGCTCCCCGGCCGAGGGCCGGCTGCACGCGGGCGATGTGATCAAGGCCGTCGACGGCACGGCGGTCAAGCAGCCGGCCGACGTCGCCAAGCTGGTGACCAAGCACAAGCCGGGTCAGGACGTCGTCTTCACGATCGTTCCCGCCAAGGACCAGGCGGCCGCCGAGAAGGCCCGCAAGGAGGCGACCGGCACGCGGAACGTCACGATCACGACCCGGGCCGCCGACGACGGCGGTGCCAAGCGGGCGATCGTCGGCATCTCCGCCGGGACCGACCACACCTTCCCGTTCGACATCGACATCAAGCTCGCCGATGTCGGCGGGCCCAGCGCGGGCCTGATGTTCGCGCTCGGCATCTACGACAAGCTCACCCCGGGCAGCCTCACCGGCGGCACGTTCGTCGCGGGCACCGGCACCATCGACGACGACGGCACGGTCGGCCCGATCGGCGGCATCGAGATGAAGACCGTCGGCGCGCGGGACAAGGGCGCCCGGTACTTCCTCACCCCGGCCGACAACTGCGCGGCGGCGGCCAAGGACACCCCGGACGGGCTGACCCTGGTCAAGGTCAAGACCATCGGTGACGCGCTCGACGCGCTCGAGGACATCCGCGGCGAGGACGTCGCCGCCCTGCCGAAGTGCGCCGCCAAGGGCTGAGCGGCCGTGACGCGGCCGGGGGCGCCCCATGGACACGGGGCGCCCCCCAGCGCCGTACCGCGGCCGAACCGCGCCACGTACCGAAGCGCGTCCCGCCGCGGCGAAGCAAGGCGCCGTACCGGGACGCCCTACCAAGACACCGCCGCAAGACGCCGTACCGGGACGCCCTACCAAGACACCGCCGCAAGACGCCGTACCGGGACGCCCCACCAAGACACCGCCGCAAGGCGCCGTACCGAGACGCCGCCCAAGGCGCGCTCCCCGGCGGACGGGCGGATCAGTCCGCGAACGTCGCCACCAGCGCGTCCGCCAGGCCCGGCACCAGGTCGGGGCCGGTCAGGACCTCCGTCGGGGTGTCCTTCTCGCGCAGCCGCAGCGCCGACTCGCGGCTGCCGTCACGCAGCACGGCCACCGTCATGCGGACCTCCTGGCGCTCGGGGTGCCGGGCGACCCACTCGGCCAGCCGGGCCTCGTCCAGGTCGGAGGGGACCTGGGCCTCGGCGGACGGCGGCAGCATCAGCCGCTCCACGGTGAGGGCGCAGCCGGTGACCGCGTCGGGCCAGGCGATGGTGGCGAGGAACTCGTCCAGTGGCTTGCCGGACGGGACCTCGTCCTGCTCGATCGGGGTGAGACCAGCGGTCTCGGACTCGTCCTCGAGGCCCAGCTGGGCCGCGAGCGAAGGTTCCTGAGCCCGCAGCCGTGCGGTGTCTACAAGGGCGAAGAGGCGAGCGGGCTGGTCCCAGCCGAGGCCGGAGACGTACTCGTCGATCTCGAGTACGGCCCGGGTGAGCGGGCTCGCTGCCATGGGAGTGTTGGACATGGTCACAATCCTGCCTCGTTCCCGGCCGGAATCGGGAACCGAGTAAACGGTGAGTAAGTTGCATAGGTGTGGGCCCGCGAACACGGGGGACCACGGTGGGCCCGCGAACCCGGGGGCCTGACGGAACGACAGCGAACTTCGAGGGGCGCACCTTGGCTTTCCAGATGCCGGACCGCGGCGGAGGCCCGACGGGGCCACGGATCAGGGCGGGCCGCCCCTCCCGGAAGGTGCGGGCCCTGCTCGTGACCCTGGGGGTCCTCGCCGCCCTGGGCATGGTCTTCACCATGTTCGCGGGATTCTGGACGGACTGGCTCTGGTACCGGTCGGTGCACTACTCGTCCGTGTTCACCACCACCCTGTCCACGAAGATCGGGCTCTTCTTCGTCTTCGGCCTGCTGATGGCGGTCGCGGTCGGCCTCAACATCTGGCTCGCGCACCGGCTGCGGCCTCCGCTCAGCGCCATGTCCATGGAGCAGCAGAGCCTGGACCGCTACCGCATGGGCATCGCGCCGTACAAGAAGTGGCTGCTGC
This sequence comes from Streptomyces rubradiris, assembly GCF_016860525.1. NCBI lineage: Bacteria > Bacillati > Actinomycetota > Actinomycetes > Kitasatosporales > Streptomycetaceae > Streptomyces > Streptomyces rubradiris. The sequence goes on along the minus strand of NZ_BNEA01000015.1, from coordinate 2,817,691 downwards.
TCGTCGTCACCTGCCTGGTCGGGCTGATCGCGGGCGCCTCGGCGGCGGGCCAGTGGCGGACGTGGCTGATGTGGGTGAACGGCGTGCCCTTCCACCAGAAGGACCCGCAGTTCCACCTCGATGTCGCCTTCTACGCTTTCGACCTGCCCTGGTACCGGTTCCTGCTGGGCTTCGGCTTCGCCGCGACCATCCTGTGCCTGATCGCCGCCGCGCTCACCCACTACCTGTACGGCGGGCTGCGCGTCACCAGTCCGGGCGCCCGGGCCACCGCTGCCGCGACCGGCCACCTGTCGGTGCTGCTCGGCATCTTCGTCGCCCTGAAGGCGGTCGCCTACTGGCTCGACCGGTACGGCCTCGCGGTCAAGTCCAGCGACTTCAAGGCCACCGACAACTGGACCGGCCTGCGCTATGTCGACGCCAACGCCTATCTGCCGGCCAAGACCATCCTGTTCTGCATCGCCGTCATCTGCGCGCTGCTGTTCTTCGCCACGCTGTGGCGGCGCACCTGGCAGCTGCCCGTCATCGGCTTCGGCCTGATGGTGCTCTCGGCGATCCTGATCGGCGGCCTGTACCCGGCCATCGTGCAGAAGTTCCAGGTGCAGCCGAACGAGCAGGCCAAGGAGGCGCCGTACGTCCAGAAGAACCTGAACGCCACCCGCGAGGCGTACGGCATCGACGACACCAAGGTCACCGACTACGAGGGCGAGTCCAAGACCAAGGACAAGAGCACGCTGCGCGGTGCCGCCGACGACGCGGCGAGCTTCCGGATCATCGACCCGAACATCGTCTCCCCGACGTTCCAGCAGCGTCAGGAGATGAAGGACTACTACGGCTTCCCGGACAACCTGGACGTCGACCGGTACCCCGGCAAGGACGGCAAGGAACAGGACACGGTCATCGGGCTGCGCGAGCTGGACCTGGCCGGCGTCCCGAAGCACAACTGGATCAACGACCACTTCCGCTACACGCACGGTTTCGGCGTGGTCGCCGCCAAGGGCACCGAGGCCAAGGGCGGCGAGCCGGTGTTCACCGAGTACGACCTGCCGTCCAAGGGCGACCTCGGCACCTACGAGCAGCGGATCTACTACGGCGAGAAGACCACCACCTACTCGATCGTCGGCGGTCCCCAGGAGGAGATCGACTACTCCGACAACGACGGTGAGAAGCCGACCAGCTACCGGGGCGGCAGCGGCGTCAACCTCGACAACCCGGTCAACCGGGCCGCGTACGCGCTGACGTTCAACGAGCCGCAGATCCTGTACTCGGGCGCGATCGGCAAGGGTTCGCGAATCCTGTACAACCGCACCCCCAAAGAGCGCGTGGAGGCGGTCGCCCCCTGGCTGACCATCGACGGCGACGCCTACCCGGCGGTCGTCGGCGGCCGCATCCAGTGGATCGTCGACGCCTACACGACCACCAACGGCTACCCGTACGCCTCCCGTACGACCCTGGGCGATACGACGGCCGACTCGCTGACCGCGACCAACAACTCCCGCGCGGTGGTGGCCCAGCAGAACCAGGTCAACTACATCCGCAACTCGGTGAAGGCGACGGTCGACGCCTACACCGGTGAGGTCAAGCTGTACCAGTGGGACACCCAGGACCCGGTGCTGAAGACCTGGATGAAGGCGTTCCCGGACACGGTGCAGCCCAGGAGCGCGATCTCCGGCGACCTGATGGACCATCTGCGCTACCCGCAGGACCTGTTCAAGGTGCAGCGCGAACTGCTCACCCGCTACCACGTGACGGACGCCGAGACCTACCTGACCGGCAGCGAGGTGTGGCAGGTGCCCAACGACCCGACCAACAAGTCGGGCAACGCGGTGCCGCCGTACTACCTGAGCATGAAGATGCCGGATCAGAAGCAGCAGGCGTTCTCCCTGTCGACGACGTTCACGCCCACCGGGCGGGACAACCTGGCGGCGTTCATGACCGTGGACGCGGAGGCCGACAGCAAGGACTACGGCAAGATCAGGATTCTGAAACTGCCGACCAGGACGACGGTCGACGGACCCAAACAGGTACAGAGCAAGTTCAACTCGGACGAGAGGATCGCCTCCACGATCAAGCTCCTGAGGGGAGACGACTCCGACATCGAGTACGGCAACCTGCTGACCGTGCCGCTGGACGGCGGACTGCTCTATGTGGAGCCCGTCTACGTCCGCGGCAGCGGACTCAAGCTGCCGCTGCTGCGGAAGGTTCTGGTCACCTACGGGAACCAGACCGAGTTCGAGAACACCCTCGACGAGGCGCTCGACAAGATCTTCGGCACCAAGAAGTCGGCCACCAGGCCGCCGGGAACCGGCACCCCGCCCGACACGAGCGACCCGACGGTCCGGCAGGCGCTCCAGGACGCCCAGAAGGCCTTCGACGCGGGGCAGCGGGCGCTCCAGGACGGGCCGGACTGGGCCGCGTACGCCAAGGCGCAGGAGCAACTCCGGGAGGCCCTGAAGAAGGCCGAGGAGGCCCAGTCCAAGGCGGACGACAAGACCGCCGACGACAAGACCGGCGGGAAAACCGACGACAAGGCCGGTGACAAGGCCGGCGGCGAGACCGGCGAGAAGGACGGCGGGAAGAACCAGAGTTGATCAAGACGCCCCTCGCGCCGTGGTACGGTTGACACGCAACGGCGCGGGGTGGAGCAGCTCGGTAGCTCGCTGGGCTCATAACCCAGAGGTCGCAGGTTCAAATCCTGTCCCCGCTACTCACGTCGAAGGCCCGGATCCGGAAAAGGGATCCGGGCCTTCGTGGTGTGCGAACTCACATACCGAGGGGAGTGACGGCCGCGCCGCCGTGGGGAGTTGGGGGGTGTGTGTTTGACTTGTCACTCTGTGGGCATGTCGACAAAACGCCGAAGTGACCTTACGGGCTGCTGCGGTATACCGGGTGTACCCAGGTTGCAGGTGGTGCGACGATGGACGTTATGGGGGAGAAGGCAACTCTGTTCGAGTCAGGGCGATTTGCGCAGTCTTCCGGTACGGAGTCGGCCCGCGACGAGTTGGCGGACATGGGGGAGGCCGCCGAGGAGACGCGCCTCGCGCTCGCCGCGCAGAGCGGGGACGCCGAGGCGGCCAGCGTCCTGGGGGCGATGCTGCTGCGCCGCGGCGAGCTGGACGCGGCCGAACCCCATCTGCGCGCCGCCACCGCGGCCGGTGACCGGGCCGCCGCCAACAACCTGGGCGTCCTGCTGCACCAGCGCGGTTATCCCGAGGAGGCGGCCGGCTGGTGGCGGATCGCCGCCGTGGCCGGGTCCGCCGCCGCGGCGCACGCCCTCGGCCGCTACCACCGCGAGCGCGGGGACGAGCCGGCCGCCGAGTACTGGCTGCGCCAGTCCGCCGAGCAGGGCCATGTCCTCGGCGCCTACGCCCTCGCCGACCTGCTGGAGCACCGCGGCGACGCCGGCGCCGAGCACTGGATGCGGTCCGCCGCCGAGCGCGGGCACCGCGAGGCCGCCTACCGGCTGGCCCGGGCGCTGGACCGCGCCGCCGGGCACGGGGAGGAGTGGCCCGGGGAGGGAAACGGCCCGGACAACGGGGTCGCGGAGGCCGAGCAGTGGTACCGGCAGGCCGCGGCGCGCGGGCACCGGAAGGCCGCGCTCCAGCTCGGGGCGATCCTGGAGCGGCGCGGTGAGCTGAAGGAGGCCGGGCGCTGGTACCTGACCTCCGCCAAGGACGGCGAGCCGCGGGCCGCCTGCGCCCTCGGCTTCCTGCTGCGCGACGCGGGCGACACCGAGAGCGCCGCCGTGTGGTGGCTGCGCGCCGCCCAGGAGGGCGACGGCAACGCGGCCAACGCCCTGGGCGCGCTGCACGCGGAGCGCGGCGAGACCCAGACCGCCGAGCGCTGGTACCGGGCCGCGCTGGACGCCGGCGACGACAACGGCGCCTACAACCTCGGCCTGCTCTGCGCCGAGCAGGGCCGCACCGCGCAGGCCGAACAGTGGTACCGGCGGGCCGCCTACGCCGGGCACCGGGAGGCCGCCAACGCGCTGGCCATCCTGCTGCTCCAGGGCGGCGACACGACCGGGGCCGAGCCGTGGTTCTCCAAGGCCGCCGAGGCCGGAAGCGTGGACGCCGCGTTCAACCTCGGCATCCTCTACGCCGGACGCGGCGAGGAGCGGATGGCGCTGCGCTGGTACGAGCGGGCCGCCGCCGCCGGACACGCCGAGGCCGCCCTCCAGGTGGGGATCGCCCGGCTGCGCGAGGGCGACGAGCGGGAGGCCGAACGCCATCTGCGCTGCGCCGCGGGGGGCGGCAGCGCGGAGGGCGCATACCGGCTGGCCACCCTGCTCGACGCGCGCCGGCCGCCCGAGCCCGCGCACGAGCTGGGCGAGATCGTGCACGAGAAGACCGAGTGCGAGGAGTGGTACGAGCGGGCCGCCACCCAGGGGCACCGGCGGGCCCAGGTCCGGGTCGGGATGCTGGCCGCCGCCCGGGGGGACGTGGTGGAGGCGGCGCGGTGGTACCGGACGGCGGCCGAGGCCGGCTCGCGCAACGGCGCCTTCAACCTCGGGCTGCTGCTCGCCCGTGAGGGCAGCGAACCGGAGGCGGCGGTGTGGTGGACCCGGGCGGCCGACGCCGGCCACGGGCGGGCCGCGCTGCGGCTGGCCCTGGTCTACGCGCGTCGTGGCGAGCTGGCGGAGGGGCAGCGCTGGGCCGCCCGTGCGGTGGAGCTGGGTCCGGCGGAGGTGGCGGAGCGGGCGGGGCGACTGCGGGACGCGCTGCGCGAGGAGCTGTCGGCGTGACCCCGGCCACTCACCCGCCAAGGGATTTGCATCCCGGCTCAACAGTCACGTAGTGTCTTGTTCATCGACGCGGGGTGGAGCAGCTCGGTAGCTCGCTGGGCTCATAACCCAGAGGTCGCAGGTTCAAATCCTGTCCCCGCTACTGAAGGCCGAGGGCCGGAATCCAGAAATGGGTTCCGGCCCTCGGTCGTTCCGGCGCTCGCCTGATCCGGACAGTGACGTCCGCCCGATCCGGGCGGCGCAAAGGTGGGTCAGCGGAAACGGGCAGCAAAAAAAGGGGGCTCTCGCCCCCCTTCTGCCGCGTGTCACGCGATGGGCCGCTCAGGTCACGCGCCGGCGCAGTCCGGGCACAGCCCCCGGTAGGTCACCTCGACGTCCGACACCGTGAAGCCGAAGCGCTCGGTGTCGGGGAGGTCGGCGAGCGGGTTTCCGTTCGGGTGGACGTCACGGATCGCGCCGCAGCGGGCGCACACCAGGTGGTGGTGCGGCCGGTGCGCGTTCGGGTCGTACCGCTTGGCGCGCTTGTCCGTCGTGACTTCCAGCACCTCGCCGAGCGAGACCAGCTCGCCCAGGGTGTTGTAGACGGTCGCCCGGGAGATCTCGGGCAGTCTCGCGACGGCGCGCGCGTGGACCTCGTCGGCGGTCAGATGGACGTGCTCGCCGTTCAGGACCTCGGCCACCACGCGCCGCTGCGCGGTCATCCGCCATCCGCGTCCACGCAGCCGTTCCAGAAGGTCGCTCATGGCCACCAGCCTAACAGGAAGGATCCCCAGATCGGGAATAGGTGTGACTTTGGATCATCACTTGACTTAGACAAAGTCCATTGTAGGATCGGGAACGGCTTTGGCCACAGGACAGGACAAGTCAGTGATGACGCAGGAGGCGCACGTGTCGCAGGGACCGCTCACCACGGAGGCCGGAGCTCCGGTCGCCGACAACCAGAACAGCGAGACGGCGGGCGTCGGCGGGCCGGTCCTCGTCCAGGACCAGCTGCTGCTGGAGAAGCTGGCCCACTTCAACCGGGAGCGGATCCCGGAGCGCGTCGTGCACGCCCGCGGTGCCGGTGCCTACGGCACCTTCACCGTGACCGCGGACGTCACCCCGTACACGCGTGCCGCCTTCCTGTCGGAGGTCGGCAAGCAGACCGAGGTCTTCCTGCGGTTCTCGACCGTGGCGGGCAACCTCGGCGCGGCGGACGCCGTGCGTGACCCGCGGGGCTTCGCGGTGAAGTTCTACACCGAGGAGGGCAACTACGACCTCGTCGGCAACAACACCCCGGTCTTCTTCATCCGGGACGCGATCAAGTTCCCGGACTTCATCCACACCCAGAAGCGCGACCCGTACACCGGCAGCCAGGAAGCCGACAACGTGTGGGACTTCTGGTCGCTGTCGCCGGAGTCCACGCACCAGGTGACCTGGCTGTTCGGCGACCGCGGCATCCCGGCGTCGTACCGGCACATGGACGGCTTCGGCTCGCACACCTTCCAGTGGAGCAACGAGGCGGGCGAGGTCTTCTGGGTCAAGTACCACTTCAAGACCGACCAGGGGATCAAGAACCTCACCGCCGAGGAGGCGGAGGTCCTCGCGGGCAAGGACCCCGACTCCCACCAGCGCGACCTGCGCGAGGCGATCGAGCGCGGGGAGTTCCCGAGCTGGACCGTGGGCGTGCAGATCATGCCGGCGGCCGACGCGGCGACCTACCGCTTCAACCCGTTCGACCTGACCAAGGTGTGGCCGCACGCGGACTACCCGGTCATCACGATCGGCAAGCTGGAGCTGAACCGCAACCCGCGCAACATCTTCGCCGAGGTCGAGCAGTCGATCTTCTCCCCGGCGCACTTCGTGCCCGGCATCGGCCCCTCGCCCGACAAGATGCTCCAGGGCCGGCTGTTCGCCTACGGCGACGCGCACCGCTACCGCGTCGGCATCAACGCCGACCACCTGCCGGTCAACCGCCCGCACGCCACCGAGGCACGCACCCACTCCCGTGACGGCTACCTCTACGACGGCCGGCACGGCGGCGAGAAGAACTACGAGCCGAACAGCTTCGGCGGGCCGCAGCAGACCGGCCGCGCGCTGTGGCAGCCGTTCGACGGCTTCACCGGCGGCACCGGCAACCACCCGACGCCGGTCCACGCCGAGGACGACGACTTCGTCCAGGCGGGCAACCTCTACCGGCTGATGACCGAGGCGGAGAAGGAGCGGCTGATCGCCAACCTGGCCGGCTTCATCGCCAAGGTCTCGCGCGAGGACATCATCGAGCGCGCGATCGGCAACTTCCGCAACGCCGACGCCGACTTCGGCAAGCGGCTGGAGAGCGCGGTGCAGGCGCTGCGCGGCTGAGCCGGCCGCCCTCGCGGCTGGGCGGGCCGGACCCATGGTGCTCTGGGTCCGGCCCGTTCGTGCGTTCACAACAGGCGGGCGGGCCGCCGGGGCAGGGACCCGGCGGCCCGCCCGTTGCCGCGTTCAGGAGGCGGGGGCGGGCTCCCGGGCCGGGATCCAGCGGCGGACGATGTCGCGGACCGAGACGATCCCGGCCACCTCGCCGCGGTCGAGCACGACCAGGTGCCGGAAGCCGCCGTGCGCCATGGCGCGGGCCGCCTCCTCCAGGGTCCAGGTCGGGGCGGCGAAGACGATGTCGGTGGTGGTGTGGGCGTGCAGGGGTTCGGCGTCCGGGTTCTGGCCGAGGCCCACGGAGTCGAGGATGTCGCGTTCGGTGAGGATGCCGATGCCGCCGGCGTCCGGGTCGAGGACCACGGCGGCGCCGACGCGGCGGGACGACATCAGGGTGGCTGCCTGGCGGAGGGTGTGGGCGGGGCCGAGGGTGAGGATCACCGTGCTCATGGCGTCACGGACGAGCATGAAGGGGCCACCTCCTGGGAATCCCGGGAAACCCCGGGATTCACTTGTTCACAAGTGGGGGTGGGCCCAGGGTGACAGGCACAGGAAGGGACAACAAGGGGGCGCGCGCCGCTCGTCGACGGCGCGCGCGGGGCGTGCCGGTGCTCAGGGGCGCGGGGCGAGGTACCCCAGCAGCTCGTCGTGCAGCAGGCCGTTGGACGCCGCCGCGTCGCCGCTGTGCGGGCCCGGGCGGCCGTCGAGGCCGGTGAAGGTGCCCCCCGCCTCGGTGACGATGATCGCGGTGGCGGCCATGTCCCACAGGGACAGCTCCGGTTCGGCGCAGATGTCCACGGAACCCTCCGCGACCATCATGTACGGCCAGAAGTCGCCGTACGCGCGCGTGCGCCACACCTGACGGGTGAGGTCCAGGAAGCCGTCCAGGCGGTCCCGCTCCTCCCAGCCGGAGAGCGAGGAGTACGCGAAGGAGGCGTCCGCGAGCCTGCCGACGCGGGAGACGCGGATGGGCGTGCCGGCGGCCAGGTCCCGGCCGGTGAAGGCGCCGTGGCCCTTCGCCGCCCACCAGCGGCGGCCGAGGGCGGGGGCGGAGACGACGCCGACGACCGGCTGGAAGCCGTCCTCCGCCTCCTCCATCAGGGCGATGAGGGTGGCCCACACCGGGACGCCGCGGACGTAGTTCTTGGTGCCGTCGATCGGGTCGACCACCCAGCGGCGCGGGCCGGTGCCCTCGACGCCGTACTCCTCGCCGAGGACGGCGTCCTGGGGGCGGGCGCGCTGGAGCCGGTCGCGGATCAGTTCTTCCGCCGCCTTGTCCGCTTCGCTCACCGGCGTCATGTCCGGCTTGGTCTCCACCTTCAGGTCGAGGGCCTGGAAGCGGGCCGTGGTGGCGGCGTCGGCCGCGTCCGCGAGGGCGTGGGCGAGGCGCAGGTCGTCGAGGTAGTCGGGCATGTGACGAACGGTATCCGCCGGGCTCGGCGCGGGGCCACAGGGGGCGGCGGGCGGTGGTATCCGGTCACGGCGGTACGGCCGCCCACGGCCCGTGTACCGGCGGTCACCACCCCCGTACCTCATCGCACGCCCCCCACACCCCTCGCGAACCCTTGACAGTGCATACAGGCCCGTCAAATCTGGGCGCTAAGTCACTGTGGCCCAGGGAGGCGCGGATGCCTGCTGCCCGGGAATCGTTGTTGGACGCCGCCTACGCGGCGCTCGCGCGCCGGCCGTGGGCCGCGGTGCGCATGGTCGACGTGGCCGCGCGGGCCGGGGTGTCCCGGCAGACCCTGTACAACGAGTTCGGCAGCAAGGACGGCCTGGCGCGGGCGCTGGTGCGGCGGGAGGCCGACGGCTACCTCGCCGGTGTCGAGCGGGCCCTCGCCGGGCCCGCCGAGGCCTGCGACCGGCTCACCGCGACCGCCGAGTGGACGGCCGCCGCGGCCCGGGACAACGTGCTGGTGCGGGCCCTGCTCACCGGCTGCTGGACCGAACGGCTGCCGAGCCCGCCGCTCACCGCCACGCACTCCACCGCCCTGGTGCCGGCCCAGCGCCGGGCGGACGGGCCGCTGCCGGCGCCCCGCGACTTCGTACGGATCGTCCGGGACCGCGCGGCGACCGCGCTGGCCGCTCCCGGCACCGCCCCGGCCGACCTGCTGCTCTCGTGCGAACTGGTCGTCCGCCTCGCCCTGTCCTGTGTGGCGGCCCCGCCCGGAGAGGGCGGCATCGCGGAGCTGGTGCGGGCCGTGCTCCCGCGCCACCTGACCGGGCCGGCGCGGCCTCCTAGTGCGCCGACCCCGACAGCTGGAGCCCGATCACCCCGACGATGACCAGGCTGATGGAGACGATCTTCAAGGTGGACACCAGGTCGCCGAGGAAGACCATGCCGTAGATCGCGGTGCCCGCCGCGCCGATCCCGGTCCACACGGCGTACGCCGGGCCGACGTCCAGCTTCTTCAGGGACAGGGTCAGCAGACCGAAGCTGCCCAGCGCGAACGACGCGAAGGCGATCGTCGGCCACAGGCGCGTGAACCCGTGTGAGAGTTTCAGGCACACGGCGAAACCGGTCTCCAATATTCCGGCCACTATGACCAGCAGCCACGCCATGTGCTGTCCTCCCGTTGGATCCGGATCTCCGGCTCGGTGTGATTATGCACTCACCGGACTGACGCCCGGGCAAACAACGCGGGACTCAGTCGCCTTCCCGGCGCTCCCGCGTGGCCAGCAGCCGGCGCAGCGAGTACAGCCGCGCCGGGTCGGCGTGCCCGTCCGCCACCCACGCGTCCAGCGCGCAGTCCGGCTCGTCGTGGCTGCACGCGCGCGGGCAGTCCGCGGTGCCCGGTTCGAGGTCCGGGAAGGCGTGGATCACCCGGGACGGGTCGATGTGGGCGAGCCCGAAGGACCGCACGCCCGGGGTGTCGATCACCCAGCCGTCCGCACCGGCCAGCGGCAGCGCGAGCGCGGAGGTGGTGGTGTGCCGGCCCCGGCCCGTCACCGCGTTGACCAGTCCCGTCGTCCGCCGGCGCTCCTCCGGCACCAGCGCGTTGACCAGGGTCGTCTTGCCGACGCCCGAGTGCCCCACGAACGCCGTGACCTTGCCGCTGAGGTGGGCGCGCACCCGGTCCGCCGCACCGCCGTTCTCCAGCTCCTCCCGGCTGGTGACGACGTACGGGATGTCCAGGTCGCCGTAGAGCTCCAGCAGCTTGTCCGGCGGGGCCAGGTCCGACTTGGTCAGCACCAGCAGCGGATCCAGGCCGCCGTCGTAGGCCGCGACCAGGCAGCGGTCGACGAGGCGGGGGCGGGGCTCGGGGTCGGCCAGGGCGGTGACGATGGCCAGCTGGTCGGCGTTGGCGACGACCACGCGCTCGTAGGGATCGTCGTCGTCGGCCGTGCGCCGCAGCACCGACGAGCGCTCCTCGATGCGGACGATCCGGGCGAGGGTGTCCTTCTTGCCGGACAGATCGCCGACCAGCGCCACCCGGTCGCCCACGACGGCGGCCTTGCGGCCCAGCTCGCGGGCTTTCATCGCCAGCACGGGCCGGTCGTCCACCAGGCAGGTCAGCCGGCCCCGGTCGACGGTGAGGACCATGCCCTCGGCGGCGTCCTCGTGCTTGGGCCGGATGTTCGTGCGCGGCCGGTTGCCCTTGCGGTTGGGGCGGCTGCGGATGTCGTCCTCGTCGGTGTGCTTGCCGTAGCGGCGCATGGCGTACGTCCCTACTGCCCGAGCATCCCGGTCCACAGCTCGGGGAAGTCCGGCAGGGTCTTCGCCGTCGTCGCCACGTTCTCGATCCGCACACCCGGAACCGCCAGGCCGATGATCGCACCGGCGGTGGCCATGCGGTGGTCCTCGTAGGTGTGGAACGTCCCGCCGTGCAGCGGGCGCGGGCGGATGTGCAGGCCGTCGGCGGTCTCCGTGACATCGCCGCCCAGCTCGTTGATCTCCTTGGTGAGCGCGGCCAGCCGGTCCGTCTCGTGCAGCCGCAGATGGGCCACGCCACGCAGGGTGGACGGCGAGTCGGCGAGCGCGGCCACCGCCGCGATGCCCGGGGTCAGCTCGCCCACGTCACCCAGATCCACGTCGATGCCGTGGATCGCGCCCGACCCGGTGAACACCAGCCCGAACTCGGTGAGTTCGCAGGAACCGCCCATCTCGGTGAAGATCTCCCGCAGCCGGTCACCCGGCTGGGTGGTGCGGGCCGGCCAGTCCGGGATCAGCACCTTGCCGCCGGTCACCAGGGCCGCCGCCAGGAACGGCTGCGCGTTGGACAGGTCCGGCTCGATGGTCAGGTCCCGGCCGAGCAGCGCGCCCGGCGTCACCCGCCACACGTTCGGCTCGCCGCCCGACTCCGGGGTGTCCACCTGGGCGCCGACCGCGCGCAGCATGTCCACCGTCATCCGGATGTGCGGCATCGAGGGCAGGGTCGCGCCGGTGTGGCGGACCTCCACGCCCTGGTTGAAGCGCGGGCCGGACAGCAGCAGCGCCGAGACGAACTGCGACGAGGAGGAGGCGTCGACCGAGACCGGGCCGCCGTCCAGGGCCCCGCCGCCGTGCACGGTCAGCGGCAGCGCGCCCCGGCCGTCGTCGTCGATCCGGGCGCCCAGCTGCCGCAGCGCGTCGATCACACCGTTCAGGGGGCGCTCGTAGGACCGGGGGTCCCCGTCGAACCGGATCGGACCGTCGGCCAGCGCGGCCACCGGCGGCAGGAACCGCATCACCGTGCCCGCGTTGCCGACGTCCACCGTGGCCGGGCCGCGCAGCCCCGTGGGCAGCACCCGCCAGGCCTCACCGGTGCCGTCGGGACCGACGCCCTCCTCGATCTCCACGCCCATGGTCCGCAGCGCACCGGCCATCAGCAGGGTGTCGCGGGACCGCAGCGGTCGGCGCAGCCACCCCGGCTCGGAGGCCAGGGCGGCGAGCACCAGGGCGCGGTTGGTGACCGACTTGGACCCCGGCACGTGGACCGTCGCGTCGACGGCTCCGCTCGCGTGCGGGGCGGGCCAGAGGGCGGTGGAGGAGCTGTTCGGGGCCATGGGGCCACTTTATAAGGAGGGCCCGGGGTCAACCTTCCAGCAGCCAGCGGCCACCGCCGACGAGCGAGCACAGCGACACCGCGTGGAACAGCAGCAGCCACAGGCCCGCCGGTACGTGCGTCAGCCGGGACAGCTGGTCGGCGTCCGAGTCGCCCGCGCCGCCCCGGGACCGCCTGGCCTGGAGTTCGAAGGCCGGCCGGACCCCGCCGAGCAGCAGGAACCACACCACCGCGTACCCGAACGCCGCCTGCACCTGCGGCTGCGCCAGCCAGGACACCAGCAGGAACGTGCCGCCGGCGAGGACCACGGTCAGCACGCCGTAGGCGTTGCGGATCATCACCAGCATCGCCACCAGCAGCGCGGTCGCCGCCCACAGCAGCAGGGTGACCCGGTCGGCCGCCAGCAGCGCGGCCCCGCCGAGGCCCAGCAGGGAGGGGGCCGGGTAGCCGGCGGCGGCGGTCAGGATCATGCCGGCCCCGTACGGCTTGCCCCGGCTCACGGTGAGGCCGCTGGTGTCGGAGTGCAGCCGGATGCCGGTGAGCTGCCGGCCGGTGAGCAGCGCGAGCAGACCGTGGCCGCCCTCGTGCGCGATGGTGATCGCGTTGCGGGACATCCGCCACGCCGGGTGCGGGACCACGACGGCCAGCGCGGCGGCGAGCGTGGCCAGCACCACCCACAGTGCCGGGGCGGGCTGGGTGCCGGTGAGCCGGTCCCAGAGGTCGGGCAGCGCGGTGGCGGCGAGGCTGGCCATGTCCGGTGACGGCTCCCTGTTGTCGTGACGGGTCTGGCAGTGTGGCACTTATGTGCGGACGGTATGCATCGAGTCGTAGGCCCGAGGATCTCGCGGGTGTCTTCGGGATAGAGAAGTGGGAGCCCGAGGAGACCCTGGAACCGGACTACAACGTGGCGCCGACCAAAGAGGTCTACGCTGTCCTGGACCGTCCCTTGAAAGACGCGGAATCCCCCCGTCCGGTTCGCCAGCTGCGCAAGCTCACCTGGGGACTGGTGCCGTCCTGGGCCAAGAGCCCCGAGGGCGGTGCCCGGATGATCAACGCCCGCGCGGAGACCGTGCACGAGAAGCCCTCCTACCGCCGTGCCTTCGCCGCCCGCCGCTGCATCCTGCCCGCCGACGGCTACTACGAGTGGGTCACCGGCGAGCAGGAGCGCGAGCTGGAGGTCGAGGGCCGGAAGAAGCGGCCCCGAAAGCAGCCGTACTTCGTGCTGCCCGCCGACGGCTCGGTGTTCGCGATGGCCGGACTGTACGAGTTCTGGCGCGACCGGACCCTGCCCGACGACCACCCCCGCGCCTGGTGGGTCACCTGCTCGGTGATCACCACCGAGGCCGAGCGCACCCCGCTGGCCGTCGCCCCCGCCGAAGGCCCCCGCTCCCTCGCCGACATCCACCCCCGGATGCCGCTGATGCTCACCCCGGACCGCTGGGACGCCTGGCTCGACCCCGCCCGCACCGACCCCGACGCCCTGCGCGACCTGCTCGCCTCGCCCCCGCCCGGCCTGATGCGCGCCTACCCGGTCTCCACGGCCGTCAGCAACGTCCGCAACAACGGCCCGGAGCTGCTGAAGGAGCTGGAGGCACCGGAGGAGGGCACACTCTTCTGACGTGACGGATGTGATGAACGTGACGGATGTGACGAACGTGACGGATGTGACGAACGCGAACGTGACCAAGGTGACCGACGTGACCGACGTGACCGTAGTGACCACGGAGACGGTCGGTACGGAGGCCGGGGACGCCCGGATCACCTGGCACCCCGCGCGGACGGCGCGGCTGGTGCTGGCCGTGAGCCATGGCGCGGGCGGCGGCATCGAGGCCCGCGACCTCCAGGCGCTCGCCGGCGCGCTGCCCGCGCACGGCGTGACCGTCGCCCTCGTCGAGCAGCCCTGGCGGGTGGCCGGCAAGAAGGTCGCGCCCGCGCCGAAGACCCTGGACACCGGGTGGCGCGGGGTGTGGCCCGCGCTCACCCGGCCCGGCCTGCCGGTGATCTCCGGCGGTCGCAGCGCGGGCGCCCGCGTCGCCTGCCGTACGGCGGCCGGACTCGGCGCGCACGCCGTGCTCGCCCTGAGCTTCCCGCTGCACCCGCCGGGCAAGCCGGAGAAGTCCCGCGCCGACGAGCTGCTCGGTGCCGGGGCGCCCACGCTGGTCGTACAAGGCGGCAACGACCCCTTCGGGAAGCCGGCCGAGTTCCCCGCGGGCGATTTCGCCCTGGCCGAGGTGCCGGGGGCCGATCACGGCTTCGCCGTACCCAAGCGCGCCGGGATCACCCAGGAGCGGGCGCTGGAGATCGTCACCGGCGCGGTGCTGGAGTGGGTCACGGCACTCGGGTGACCCGGGAATGCCGGGCGGCGGCCCGCTGTTGAGGGGGTCAGAAGTGCCGGCGTCCCGGCACCGACGTCGTAGCAGGAGAGGAAGTCCGCCGCATGGGTTCGACCATCTGCCCGGCCCGAGACAGCCGCACCGACCTGGACTGGTCGGTGCTGCACGCGGCCAAGACGGCTCCTATTCGAGCGGCGGCGGGTACGGGTGGTGTTCTATCCTCCGAAACGAGTGGGATCGGTTTCGGTCCCGCCCGGGATCTTGAGGAGGTGGGTCCGGTCACTGGGACCGACGCAGGGACCGAGAACGGCCAGGCGGAGCTGCCCGAGGGCCAGGGCATCGGCGCGTCCGAGACGAGCGCGGAGCGCAGCGCGCGCTTCGAGCGGGACGCCCTCGAGTTCCTCGACCAGATGTACTCGGCCGCGCTGCGCATGACGCGCAACCCGGCCGACGCCGAGGATCTGGTGCAGGAGACCTACGCCAAGGCGTACGCGTCGTTCCACCAGTTCCGCGAGGGCACCAACCTCAAGGCGTGGCTGTACCGGATTCTCACCAACACCTTCATCAACTCGTACCGCAAGAAGCAGCGCGAACCCCAGCGCAGCGCGGCCGAGGAGATCGAGGACTGGCAGCTCGCGCGCGCCGAGTCGCACATGTCGACGGGTCTGCGCTCCGCCGAGTCGCAGGCGCTCGACCACCTGCCCGACTCGGACGTGAAGGAAGCGCTGCAGGCGATCCCCGAGGAGTTCCGCATCGCCGTCTATCTGGCGGATGTGGAGGGCTTTGCCTACAAGGAGATCGCCGACATCATGGGGACACCCATCGGTACGGTGATGTCCCGGCTGCACCGGGGCCGCCGTCAGCTGCGCGGCATGCTGGAGGACTACGCCCGTGAGCGCGGGCTGGTCCCGGCGGGCGCCGGAGAGTCGAACGAAGCGAAAGGCTCGGGCTCATGAGCTGCGGAGAGCCGCACGAGACGGACTGCAGTGAGGTCCTCGACCACCTGTACGAGTTCCTCGACAGCGAGATGCCGGACATCGATCGCGACAAGTTCCAGCACCACTTCGAGGAATGCTCCCCGTGCCTGGAGAAGTACGGGCTGGAACAGGCCGTGAAGAAGCTGGTCAAGCGGTGCTGCGGGCATGACGACGTGCCGGCCGACCTGCGGGCCAAGGTCATGGGGCGGATCGAGCTGATCCGCTCCGGCCAGACCGTGCCGGAGCACGACGTGACCCGGGCGCCGACCGCGCCCCAGGAGACCTGACACGCCGGGTCAAATCACCCGTACGTGCTAATCCTCAGGTCATAAGCCCCACACCCCCCGATTGCCGCCCTAGGCTCCGAGCCTGGACAGACGCGGTCGGGGAGGGGCGTGATGGACGCGGTACCGGCGAGGACACGCGGCTATGTGGCCGCCGTCGCCCTGCTGGCCGCCCCCTGCCTGTCCCGGCCGCCGGACACCCCCGGTTCCTGGCTGGCACCGGCCCTGCTCGCCGCACTCTACGCGGCCTGTGAGCACGCCGTGCACCGGCGCTTCGGCGGCACCTTCTACCCCGTGCTGCTCGCCGGAGCGTTCCTGCTGCCGCCGTCGGCCGCCGCGCTCGTCCCGGTCCCGGCCGCCCTGCTCTGCCCGGTCGACCACCGGCCCGCCCTGCCCCGCCGGGTATGGCGGGCCGCGCGGCCCGCGCTCGCCGTATGGGCCGCCGCCCGGGTGCACGAGGCGCTCGGCGGCCGGGACGCCGTCGCCGGCGCCGACTTCCCGTACGCCCTGCTGCCCGCCGGCGCGGCCGTGCTCGCCTTCTGCCTGGTGCTCACCGCGCTCGACGGCGGCCTGCGCGCGGCGGCCGGGCTGGTGCCGCCGTGCCGGACCTGGCGCGCCCTGCTGGCCCGCTCGCTCGCCCCCGTCGCGGTGCACGGACTCGCCGGCCTGATGATGGCCGTGCTGTGGCGCAGCCCCTACGGACCGGTGTCCGCGCTGCTCGTGCTGCTGCCCATGTGCGTCTCCTGGTGGGTGTTCGCCCAGTACCACCGCGAGCGCGCCGCCCACCAGGCCACCATCCGCGCCCTCGTCCAGGCCGTCGACATCAAGGACGGCTACACCCGCGGCCACAGCGAACGCGTCGGCCAGGCCTCGGTGCTGATCGCCCGCGAACTCGGTCTGGACGACGACCGGGTGGAGGTGCTGCGCTTCGCAGGCATCCTGCACGACGTCGGCAAGCTGGGCGTGCCCACCCGGCTGCTGCGCAAGGACGGGCCGCTCACCCCCGAGGAGCGGCGGATCATCGAACTGCACCCCGAGTACGGCCACGAGATGGTCCGCGGGATCTCCTTCCTCGGCGAGGCCCGCACCGCCATCCTCCACCACCACGAACGGCTCGACGGCACCGGCTACCCCTACGGACTGGCCGGCGACCGCATCCCCGAGTGCGCCCGGATCGTCGCCGTCGCGGACGCCTTCGACGCCATGACCTCCACCCGCTGCTACAGCCGGGCCCGCCCGGTCGAGGCCGCCGTCGCCGAGCTGGAGCGCTGCGCCGGGGCGCACTTCGACCCCCGCATGGTCCGCGCGCTGGTCCGCGCCCTGCGCCGGGAGGGCTGGCGCCCGGCGGTCACCGCCGACGAACCGGCGTACGGCACCGCGCCCGCCGAGCGGACCCCGCGCACCGGGGCCCACCGATGACCGTGCTGGGGCTCATCCACACCGCCGCCGCCCTCGTCGCGGCCGGCTCCGTCGCCGAGACCCTGTGGACGGGCCTCGCCGACCGGGGCGACGCGCTCGCCTTCGGCCTGCTCGTCACCGTCGGCGAGCTGACCCGCTGGAGCGACGACCGGGCCCGTCAGGCAGCGCCGCTCGGCGCCGCCGGCTCGCTGTCGTACGCCCTGCTGGGCGCCGTCGCCGGCCGGCCCAGCCAGCACGACGCCGCCCAGGTCGTCACCGTCGTGCTCGTCGCCGCGCTGCTCGGTGCCGTCCCGCACATCTGGTCCGGCCGCGCCCCCACCGCCGACCACCTGGCCCGCCGGGTCCTCACCGTCGGCTTCGCCGCCCTGTGTTTCCAACCCCTGTACAACAAGGGCGTCTTCACCGCCTGGGACGGCCCCGCCTACGCCCTGCTGCTGCTCACCCTGCTCGCCCTGACCTCCCTGAGCGGCACGGCCCTGGCCGCCGCGCTGGCCCACTGCCGCACCGGCCGGCCGTTCGGCCCGCTGCTGCGCGAGGAGGTGCGCGGGCTGCTCGGCATCGGCTCCGCCGTCGTCGCGACCGGCGCGGTGATGGCGCTCGCGGTGGCCGTCGCCGGGCTGTGGGCGCTGCCCGTGTTCTGCCTGCCCCTGCTGCTCGTCCAGCTGTCCGTGCGCCGGTACGCGGCGGTCCGCGCCACCTACCGGCAGACCATCGCCTCCCTGGCCCGCGCCACCGAGATCGCCGGCTGCACCCCCGCCGGGCACGCCCGCCGGGTGGCCGCGCTCAGCGTCGCCGTCGGCCGCGACCTGCGGCTGACCGGACCGGAACTGACCGTGCTGGAGTACGCGGCCCTGATGCACGACATCGGACAGCTCAGCCTGGTCGACCCGGTCCCGGCCGGCGCCACCGCCGCCCTGCCCGCGGCGGAGCAGCGGCGCATCGCCCTGCTCGGCGGGGCCGTCGTCCGGCAGACCGGGGTCGACCCGGCCGTCGCCGACGTCGTCGAGCGGCAGGCCGACCCCTACCCCGAGCAGCCGCTCGCCGCCCGCATCGTCCGCGCGGTCAACGCCTACGAGGAGAAGAGCCGGGACGCCGGCCCCCGGGGCGCCCGGCGCGCGCTGGAGGAACTGCGGCTCGGCACCGCCGGGGACTACGCCCCCGAGGTGGTGGAGTCGCTCGCCCGGGTCCTGGCCCAGCCCCGGACGGCGCGGGAACGCGTGCCGGTGAGGCGGCCGGGATGGTCTGATCCCGCGCCGGGCTGGGTAACCCATGGGTAATGAGCGCCTTTCCCACCGTACGTGGTTGGATGCGAGGGAGAGGGTGTCCGGGGGCACAAGCCAGCCCACTGTGCGGAACTGGAACTGGCAGGCGGGAATCGTGAGGATCTTCGGCAAGGGACGGCACCGGCCCTCCGCCTCCTGGCGGCAGGCCACCGACCGCGCGTTCACACTCATCGGCGACGGCCGGTACGAGGACGCGGGCGAACTGCTGACACGCGCCGCCGACCTCGAACCCTGGCTGTCGGAGTCCTGGTTCAACCTCGCGCTGCTGCACAAGTTCCGGCACGACTGGGAGCAGGCCCGCGCGGCCGGACTGCGCGCGGTCGCCCTGCTCGACAAGGACACCGGGGCGCCCGACTGGTGGAACGTCGGCATCGCCGCCACCGCCCTGCAGGACTGGCCGCTGGCCCGCCGCGCCTGGCAGGCGTACGGGCTGAAGGTGCCCGGGGGATCGCTGGCCACCGCCGAACCGCTGGGCATGGAGCTGGGCAGCGCGGCCGTACGGCTCTCCCCGGAGGGCGAGGCCGAGGTGGTCTGGGGCCGCCGGCTGGACCCGGCCCGGCTGGAGGTGCTGTCCATCCCGCTTCCCTCGTCCGGGCGACGCTGGGGCGAGGTCGTGTTGCACGACGGCGTTCCGCACGGCGAGCGCACCACCTCCACCGGGCACTCCTACCCGGTCTTCGACGAGATCGAGTTGTGGGCGCCCTCCCCCGTGCCGACCTGGGTGGTCCTGCTGGAGGCGGCCACCGAGGCCGACCGGGACGCGCTGGAGCAGCTGGCCGCCGACGCGGGATTCGCCGCGGAGGACTGGTCGTCCTCGGTGCGGCTGCTGTGCCGGATGTGCAGCGAGTCCCGGATGCCCTCCGACGAGGGGGAGGGGGTGCACCTGGACCCGCACGACCACAGCGAGCCGGGGCATCCCGGGCCGCTGGGGCACCGGACGGACGGGCAGCTGTGGGTGCCCGAGCGGGAGTGCGGGGTGGCCGCGCCGGCCTCGCTGGTCCGGGGGCTGCTCGACGGCTGGGTCGCCGACAGTCCGGATTCGCGTGACTGGCGGGATCTCGAAGAGGTGTGCTGAGGACCGCGCCCGGCCGTGCGGTTCCCCGCGCCCCTTCGGGGGGCGGACACGTAACCTGTACCAGCAACATCTCCCCCCTGTTCTTTGAGGAAGGCGTACGTCGGTCATGGCGCAGCAGGACACCGATCAGCAGCACGCGGGCGTGCTCCCCGTCGACGACGAGGGCTATGTCGTCGACACGGAGAACTGCGAGGAGCGCGAGAATGCCTGGCGTGAGCGCGGCACCTCGCGGCCGATCACGGTCGTCGGCAACCCGGTCCTGCACAAGGAGTGCCAGGACGTCACCGAGTTCGGCGAGGAGCTCCAGCAGCTGGTCGCCGACATGTTCGCCAGCCAGCGCACCGCCGAGGGTGTGGGCCTGGCCGCCAACCAGATCGGTGTCGACCTGAAGGTCTTCGTCTACGACTGCCAGGACGACGAGGGCGTCCGGCACGTCGGCGTGGTGTGCAACCCGAAGCTGGTCGACCTGCCCGCCGAGCGGCGCCGGCTCGACGACAGCAACGAAGGCTGCCTGTCCGTCCCCACGGCGTACGCCTCGCTCGCGCGCCCCGACTACGCCGAGGTGACCGGCCAGGACGAGCGGGGCAACCCGATCAAGGTCCGGGGCACCGGCTACTTCGCGCGCTGCCTCCAGCACGAGACCGACCACCTCTACGGCTACCTGTACATCGACCGGCTCTCCAAGCGGGACCGCAAGGACGCGCTGCGGCAGATGGCCGAGAACGAGCCGCGCTACCCCGTGGTCGCCAACGACTGACCCACGCGGACCACTGGGGCGCCCGGCCGGGAATCTCCCGGCCGGGCGCCTTCGTGTTGCCCCGGACCACCGGTCCGTCCGCCGTGCAACCCGTCTCCCCGATGCTCGGGATGGCCCGCAACCAGTCAGACAAGAGGGCTGTCCAGACATGTTGGGGTAGTGAATGGAGCAAATCCATTCCCACAACGGTCACTTGTGGTGCTGAATGTAAGTACGGGGATACATACGGCGCACGCCCCGCGCAAGGGGAGGGGTGTGCGCTCCTGGCGGCTGAGAGGGGTTTGTTCTGTGCAAGCTTTCCCACGCAGCACCACGGCGACGGCGACAGCGGTCGTAGTCCCACCGTCACTGGCACTCCCGGTGATCGAGTCCTCCTTTCCACGGCAACTGCACCCGTATTGGCCAAAGCTTCAGGAGAAGACCCGGCTCTGGCTGCTGGAAAAGCGGCTGATGCCGGCGGACAAGGTCGCGGAATATGCCGACGGACTGTGCTACACCGACCTCATGGCGGGCTACTACCTGGGGGCCCCGGACGAGGTGCTGCAGGCCATAGCCGACTACAGCGCCTGGTTCTTCGTCTGGGACGACCGCCACGACCGCGACATCGTCCACGGCCGGGCCGCCGACTGGCAGCGACTGCGGAACCGGCTGCACACGGCCCTGGACGCGCCCCGGTCCCAGCTGCGCCACCCCGACCCCCTCGTGGCGGGCTTCGCGGAGAGCGTGCTGCGGCTGTACGGCTTCCTGCCGCACACCTGGAACCAGCGGTTCGCCCGGCACTTCCACGCCGTGATCGAGGCCTACGACCGAGAGTTCCGCAACCGCGCCGAGGGGCGCGTCCCCGGCGTCGAGGAATACCTCGCCCTGCGCCGCCTCACCTTCGCCCACTGGATATGGACGGATCTGCTGGAGCCCAGCGCCGGATGTGAACTCCCGGACACGGTACGGAAAAATCCCGCGTACCGCCGGGCGGCGCTGCTCAGCCAGGAATTCGCCGCCTGGTACAACGACCTCTGCTCGCTGCCGAAGGAAATCGCGGGCGACGAGGTGCACAATCTCGGCATCAGCCTCATCACCCATGCCGGGCTGACCCTCGAAGAAGCGGTGGAGGAAATCAGACGGCGCGTCGAGGGATGCGTCAGCGAATTTCCCGAAGCCGAGCGCAACGTCCTCGCACTGGCCCGGCAGATCGACGACGGAACGGCACGCGGCCGGGAACTGAGCGCCGCGGTCCGGACCTGTGTCGGCAATATGCGCAACTGGTTCAGCTCCGTCTACTGGTTCCACCACGAGTCCGGCCGGTACATGGTCGACAGCTGGGACGACCGTGCCACGCCCCCGTACGTCACGAACGAAGCGGCAGGTGAGAAATGACCGTAGAGTCGGTGCGGCCCCAGAGCCCCGCCACCCCCGGGACGTCCGTACTGCGCGAACCGCCCCTGGCCCGGGGGGCCCTGCCGGTCCTCGGGCACGGCCTGAGACTGGTCCGCGACCCGCTCGCCTTCATGTCCGCGCTGCGCGACCACGGCGACGTCGTACGCCTGCGGCTCGGCCCCAAGACGGTGTACGCCGTCACCACCCCGGAGCTGACCGGCGCGCTGGCCCTCAACCCGGACTTCGCGATCGCCGGCCCGCTGTGGGAGTCCCTGGAGGGACTGCTCGGCAAGGAGGGCGTGGCCACCGCGAACGGGCCCCGGCACCGCCGGCAGCGGCGCACCATCCAGCCCGCGTTCCGGCTCGACGCGATACCGGGCTACGGCCCCGTCATGGAGGAGGAGGCGCACGCGCTGACCGAGCGCTGGCGGCCCGGCGAGACCATCGACTGCACCTCCGAGTCCTTCCGGGTCGCCGTCCGCATCGCCGCCCGCTGCCTGCTGCGCGGCGACTTCATGGACGAGCGCGCGGAACGCCTCAGCGTCGACCTCGCCACCGTCTTCCGGGGCATGTACCGCCGGATGGTGATCCCGCTCGGGCCGCTGTACCGGCTGCCGTTCCCGGCCAACCGCGAATTCAACCGGGCCCTGGCCGATTTGCATCTGCTGGTGGACGAGATCGTCGCCGAACGCAGGGCATCCGGTCAAAGGCCGGACGATTTGCTGACGGCATTGCTGGAGGCGAAGGACGACAATGGCGACCCCATCGGGGAACAGGAGATCCACGACCAGGTCGTGGCGATACTGACACCCGGCAGCGAAACAGTGGCGTCCACCGTCATGTGGCTGCTCCAGGTCCTCGCCGAACACCCGGAACACGCGGAGAAGGTACGGACCGAGGTCGAATCCGTGACCGGTGGCCGACCGGTCGGATTCGAGCATGTCCGCTCCCTGCGGCACACCAACAATGTCGTCGTCGAGGCCATGCGGCTGCGGCCCGCCGTGTGGATTCTGACGCGGCGCGCGGTGACCGACACCGCACTCGGCGGCTATCGCGTTCCGGCCGGTGCGGACATCGTCTACAGCCCGTACGCGATCCAGCGCGACCACCGCTCCTACGACCGCCACCTCGACTTCGACCCCGACCGCTGGCTGCCCGAGCGGGCCAAGGACGTGCCCAAGTACGCCATGAGCCCGTTCAGCGTGGGCAACCGCAAGTGCCCCAGCGACCACTTCTCCATGACCCAGCTGAGCCTGATCACCGCGGCGGTCTCGGCGAAGTACCGCTTCGAACCGGCCGACGGTTCGGACGACAGCACCCGCGTCGGCATCACGCTCCGCCCGCACAACCTGCTGCTGCGCGCGAGGCCCTGGTAGGCCGCCGATGCCGGCGCGCGCTCAGGCGGCCCGCGGGCCCCGGAACGCGCGCCGGTAGGCGTTCGGGGTGGTACCCAGCGCCCGGAGGAACTGATGGCGCAGCGCGGCGGCCGTACCGAACCCGGTGCGCCAGGCGATCGCGTCCATCGTCTCGTCGGTGCCCTCCAGCAACTCCTGTGCCAGCAGCACGCGTTGCCGCAGCAGCCAGCGGTAGGGCGTGGTCCCGGTCTCCTGCCGGAAGCGCCGGGCGAAGGTGCGCGGTGCCATATGGGCGCGGGCGGCGAGCTGCTCGACGGTGATCTCCTGGTCGAGGTGGGTCTCCATCCAGGCCAGCACCTCCCCGACCGTGTCGGCCGGAGCCTTCGGCAGGGGCCGCTCGATGAACTGCGCCTGCCCGCCGTCCCGGTGCGGCGGCACCACCATGCGGCGGGCCAGCTTGTTGGCCACCTCCGGGCCCTGCTCCTTGCGCACCAGGTGCAGACAGGCGTCGATCCCGGCGGCGGTCCCGGCGGAGGTGATCACCGGGTCCTCGTCCACGTACAGCACGTCCGGCTCGACCTGGAGCCGGGGATAGCGCCGGGCGAGCTGCTCGGCGTGGTGCCAGTGCACCGCGCACCGCCGCTCGTCCAGCAGCCCCGCCGCGGCCAGGACGAACACCCCGGAGCAGACGCTGAGCACCCGGGTGCCCCGGTCGACCGCCCGGCGCAATGCCGTCAGCAGCTCCGGCGGGAACTCGCGCACGGTGAAGTCCTCGCCCGCCGGCACGGCGATCAGGTCGGCCTCCTCCAGCCGCTCCAGGCCGTGCGGCGTGGACACCGTGAACCCGCAGTGGGTGGTGAGGCCCGGCCCCTCCGCCGACACCACGGCGAAGTCGTACACCGGCAGCCCGTCGTCGCTGCGGTCCATGCCGAACACTTCGCAGACGACGCCCAGTTCGAAGGGATGCACGCCGTCCAGCAGCACGGCGACCACGTTTTTCAGCATGCCGCCAGTCTGCCTCGGCGGTGGCAGTAATTCGAGGGTCTACGGCAGTCCTGCCCCTGCCGGTCAGGAGTGACCGACGCGACAGTGGTGTCCATGAACGAGAACCAGATCGAAGGCTTGATCGGAATCGGACTGACCCTGGGCATCCTGGTCCTCCTGGCCCTCCCCTCCCTGCTCGGGCACCTGCGCGACAGGCGCATCGACCGGCAGATCAGGGAGGCCCAGGAGGCCCGGGACAGTGGGAGGGGTCAGAAGTCCTCGTCGAGGTCGACCGTGCCCTCGACGGCGACCTGGTACGCGGAGGGGCGGCGCTCGAAGAAGTTCGTCAGTTCCTGAACGCCCTGGAGTTCCATGAAGGAGAAGGGGTTCTCGGAGCCGTAGAGCGGGGCGAAGCCGAGGCGGGTGAGGCGCTGGTCGGCGACGCATTCGAGGTACTGCCGCATCGACTCGGTGTTCATGCCCGGGAGGCCGTCGCCGCACAGGTCGCGCGCGAACTGCAGTTCGGCTTCGACGGCTTCCTTCAGCATGTCGGTGACCTGCTGCTGGAGCTGGTCGTCGAAGAGGTCGGGTTCTTCCTTGCGGACGGTGTCGACGACGTCGAAGGCGAAGCTCATGTGCATGGTCTCGTCGCGGAAGACCCAGTTGGTGCCGGTGGCCAGGCCGTGCAGGAGGCCGCGGCTGCGGAACCAGTAGACGTAGGCGAAGGCGCCGTAGAAGAAGAGTCCTTCGATGCAGGCGGCGAAGCAGATGAGGTTGAGCAGGAAGCGGCGGCGGTCGGCCTTGGTCTCCAGGCGGTCGATCTTCTCGACCTCGTCGATCCATTTGAAGCAGAACTCGGCCTTCTCGCGGATGGAGGGGATGTTCTCCACCGCGGCGAAGGCGGCCGCGCGGTCCTCGGGGTCGGGGAGGTAGGTGTCCAGCAGTGTCAGATAGAACTGGACGTGGACGGCTTCCTCGAAGAGCTGTCGGCTCAGGTAGAGGCGTGCTTCGGGGGAGTTGATGTGCTTGTAGAGGGTGAGTACGAGGTTGTTGGCGACGATGGAGTCGCCGGTGGCGAAGAAGGCGACGAGCCGGCCGATGAGGTGCTGTTCCTCGGGGGTGAGTTTGGCGAGGTCGGCGACGTCGGAGTGGAGGTCGACCTCTTCGACGGTCCAGGTGTTCTTGATGGCGTCCCGGTAGCGTTCGTAGAAGTCGGGGTAGCGCATGGGGCGCAGGGTGAGTTCGAAGCCGGGGTCGAGCAGGTTGGTGTTACGGGACATTACTGGCAGGCCTCGCAGGACTCGGGGTTTTCCAGGGAACAGGCGACCGCTTCGGGGTCCGCGGTGACCTGTGCGGGGAGGGTGGGCTGCGCCTGGGCGGCGCGGGCGATGCGCGTCGCGGGGCGCGAACGCAGGTAGTACGTGGTCTTCAGGCCCGATTTCCAGGCGTAGGCGTACATCGAGGAGAGCTTGCCGATGGTCGGCGTCTCCATGAACAGGTTCAGCGACTGCGCCTGGTCGAGGTAGGGGGTGCGGGCGGCGGCCATGTCGATCAGGCCGCGCTGGGGGATCTCCCAGGCCGTGCGGTACAGGGCGCGGATGTCCTCGGGGATCCACTGGAAGTCCTGCACCGAGCCGTTGGCCTCGCGCAGTGCCTCGCGGGTGCGGGCGTCCCAGACGCCGAGGTCCTTCAGGTCCTGCACCAGGTAGGAGTTGACCTGGAGGAACTCGCCGGACAGGGTCTCGCGCTTGAACAGGTTCGACACCTGCGGCTCGACGCACTCGTACACCCCCGCGATCGACGCGATGGTGGCCGTCGGCGCGATCGCCAGCAGCAGCGAGTTGCGCATGCCCGTCCTGGCGATGCGCTCACGCAGCGCCGCCCAGCGCTCGGGCCAGGTGAACTCGACACCGTAATGGTCGGGGTGCAGCACGCCCCGGGCCGTGCGGGTCTTCTCCCAGGCGGGCAGGGGGCCGTTGCGCTCGGCGAGGTCGGCGGACGTCTCGTAGGCGGCCAGCATGATCCGCTCGGAGATGCGCGTGGACAGCGCCTTGGCCTCGGCCGAGTCGAACGGCAGCCGCAGCTTGAAGAAGACGTCCTGGAGGCCCATCGCGCCCAGCCCGACCGGGCGCCACTTGGCGTTGGAACGCCCGGCCTGTTCGGTGGGGTAGTAGTTGATGTCGACGACGCGGTCGAGGAAGGTGACGGCGGTGCGGACGGTGGCGTCCAGGCGGTCCCAGTCGATGTCGCCGTCGCGGACGAAGGCGCCGAGGTTGATGGAGCCGAGGTTGCAGACGGCCGTCTCGCCGTCGTTGGTGACCTCCAGGATCTCGGTGCAGAGGTTGGAGGAGTGGATGACGTTGCCGGGTTCGGCGGTCTGGTTGGCGGTGCGGTTGGCGGCGTCCTTGAAGGTCATCCAGCCGTTGCCGGTCTGGGCCAGGGTGCGCATCATCCGGCCGTACAGTTCCCGGGCGGGGAGGGTCTTCTTGGCCAGGCCGGCGGCTTCGGCCTTGCGGTAGGCGGTGTCGAAGTCCTCGCCCCACAGGTCGACGAGGTGGGGGACGTCGGCGGGGGAGAACAGGGACCACTGGGCGTCGGCGTTGACCCGGCGCATGAACTCGTCGGGGATCCAGTGGGCGAGGTTGAGGTTGTGGGTGCGGCGGGCGTCCTCGCCGGTGTTGTCGCGCAGCTCCAGGAACTCCTCGATGTCGGAGTGCCAGGTCTCCAGGTAGACGGCGGCGGCGCCCTTGCGCCGGCCGCCCTGGTTCACGGCGGCGACCGAGGCGTCCAGGGTCTTCAGGAACGGCACGATCCCGTTGGAGTGCCCGTTCGTCCCCCGGATCAGCGAACCGCGCGAGCGGATGCGGGAGTACGACAGCCCGATGCCGCCGGCGTGCTTCGACAGCCGGGCGACCTGGTGGTAGCGGCCGTAGATGGAGTCCAGCTCGTCCAGCGGGGAGTCCAGCAGGTAGCAGGACGACATCTGGGGGTGGCGGGTGCCGGAGTTGAACAGGGTGGGGGAGGAGGGCAGGTAGTCCAGGCGGCTCATCAGGCCGTAGAGCGAGGCGACCTCGTCCACGGAGCGGGCCGTGTCGTCCTCGGCCAGGCCGCTGGCCACGCGCAGCATGAAGTGCTGGGGCGTCTCGATGACCTTGCGGGTGATCGGGTGGCGCAGCAGGTAGCGGCTGTGCAGGGTGCGCAGGCCGAAGTAGCCGAAGCGGTCGTCGGCGCCCTCCGCCACGGCCGAGTCCACCAGCGCGTCCAGCCGTCCGGCGTGGGTGCGCACGAACTCGGCGGTGCGGTCGGCGACCAGGCCCTCGCGATGACCCACCGTGATCGACCCGGTGAAGGAGGTCACGCCCTGGGAGGCGGCCTCGGCCCGGATCGCGAGGGTCAGCAGCCGGGCGGCCAGCTTCGAGTAGGCGGGGTCCTCGGCGATCAGGCCGGCGGCGGCCTCCGTGGCCAGCTCGCGCAGCTCCGCCTCGTCGGCCCGCGCGGACCGGCCGCGCAGCGCGGCGGCGGCGACCCGCCCGGGGTCGGCGTCGGGCAGATCGGCCGTCAGCTCGGACAGCGTCCGCAGCAGCGCGGTACCGGGAGCGTCGGTCTCCGGTCCGCTGACCGAAGCCGGGTCGGCTGGCGCGATGGTCACGTGGGGGTCTCCCTCGCTCGGCACGGGGCCTGGCGGAGGGCAGGGGACAGCACGAGCGCGCGACGGCTCTCGCGTCCACCGGCCCATTCCACGAGGCCCGGACGTCGGGCACACCGGCCGGGTGGCCGGGTGCGCTGTCGGCAGGTCCTCGGACTGACGCTCGTACGCGGATACGCACAAGTACACCGTTGCGGGACAGTTCCGGATTCGCACCGGATTCCCCTGCGGCGACAGCGAGCATGAGCATACATCTTGTGCCGGGCTGTCGTGTCACCCCCAGATGTTGTGTCCCGGTGGTGTCAGAGCGTCAACTCGTAGGTGAGCAGCGTGATGCCGTCCAGCTCCGGCACGGGATTCCAGTCCCGTTCGGGTGTGCGGACGAATCCCAGCCGTTCATAGATGCGGTGGGCGGTGCGCATGGTGCGCTGGGTGGACAGGACGACGGCCGTGCAGCCCTCCGTGGCCCTCGCGCGCTCGATACAGGCCCGGACGAGCGCCTCGCCGGCGCCCCGGCCGCGGGCCGCGCGGTCCACCGCGAGCATGCGGATCTCCGCCTCGCCGGGGCGGGCTATGTCCGCCATGGGGCCACCGGACGGGACGAAGGTGACGCCGCCGAGCGGCCGGTCGTCCGCGACGGCGACGAGGACCTCGGCGGCGGCGGCGCGTTTCGCCACGTCCTTCAGCTCGCCCAGGTACGCGTCGCTCTCGCCGAAGTCCAGGAGGCCGTCTCCGAGGTAGGCCTGTGCGGTGATCTCGCCGAGGACGGCGTACTCGGGAGGGGCGGCGGGCCGGATGACGATGTCCATGGGCCGAGTGTGCCGGACGGGTACGACAAGGCGTCGAAGTTTTCCACAGGGTGCGTGCCCCGCCGGTTTCCACAGGGTGCCCCGCCGGGGAGGGCCGCGCGTCACCCGCCCGGACCGGTGTATGGCAGCGGGCCGGACAGGCGACGGCAGCGGGCCGCCGACGCGTCTGCTGTCGGCGGCCCGCTGCGGATGTCGCGTGGGTCAGTGCGCGCTGCCCGCGGTGGCCGGCGGAAGCTCCACCTGGACATCGGGGTCGCCGGAGTCCGCCGTGTAGTCCTCCGGCTTGGTCTCGTCGATGCCCGCGGGGGCCTTCACGGCCTTCAGGACGACCGTCAGGACCACGGTGACCAGGACGTTCAGCACGAACGCCGTCAGGCCGATGTAACCGATCTCGCCGATGCCGGGGATCTCCTTCGAGGAGCCGCCGAAGTGCTTCTGCGTGGGCGAGGCCACCCCGTAGGCGGCGGCCGTGCCGTAGACCATGCCGACCGCCCAGCCGGCCAGCAGCGCCCAACGGTGGAACCAGCCGGTGAACAGGCCGCCGACCAGGGCCGGGAAGGTCTGCAGGATCCAGATGCCGCCCAGCAGCTGGAAGTTGATGGCGACGGTCTTGTCCATGGTGAGGACGAACACCAGGGCGCCGACCTTCACCAGCAGGGAGACCAGCTTGGAGACCTTGGTCTCCTCCGCGGCCGTCGCGTTCGGCTTGATGAAGTCCTTGTAGATGTTGCGGGTGAAGAGGTTGGCCGCCGCGATGGACATGATCGCGGCCGGGACCAGGGCGCCGATGCCGATCGCCGCGAACGCCACGCCGGTGAACCAGTCCGGGAACATGTCCTCGAACAGCTGCGGGATGGCGAGCTGGCCGTTGGAGACCTTCACCCCGGCCGCGATCGCCATGAAGCCCAGCAGCGCCAGCAGACCCAGCATCAGGGAGTACAGCGGCAGGATCGTGGTGTTGCGGCGGATCACCTCACGGCTGCGGGACGACAGGGTCGCGGTGATCGAGTGGGGGTACATGAACAGCGCGAGTGCCGAGCCGAGCGCCAGCGTGGCGTACGTCCACTGGCCCGCCTCCGGCGGCGCGAGCGCCCCGCGCGGCTTGCCGGTGGCCGGGTTGACCTGGTCGAACGCCTGCCCCGCCTTGGCGAAGACGTCGTCGAAGCCACCCAGCTTGATCGGGATGTAGATGATCGCCACCGCGATCACGATGTAGATCAGCGTGTCCTTGACGAACGCGATCAGCGCGGGGGCGCGCAGGCCGGAGGAGTAGGTGTAGGCCGCCAGCACACCGAAGGCGATGAGCAACGGCAGGTCCTTGATGAACCAGTTGGTGTTCTCGCCGCCGCCGACGCCCATCACGTCCAGCACCGCCTGGATGCCGACCAGCTGGAGCGCGATGTACGGCATCGTCGCCAGGATGCCGGTCACCGCCACCGCCAGCGACAGGCCCTTGGAACCGAACCGGCCGCGCACGAAGTCGGAAGTGGTGACGTACCCGTGGCGGTGCGAGACCGACCACAGACGGGGCAGGAAGGTGAAGATCAGCGGGTACACCAGGATCGTGTACGGCACCGCGAAGAAGCCGGAGGCGCCCGCCGCGTAGATCGCCGCCGGCACGGCGACGAAGGTGTACGCCGTGTACAGGTCGCCGCCGAGCAGGAACCATGTGATCCAGGTACCGAAGGACCGCCCGCCCAGGCCCCATTCGTCCAGGGAGTGCTCGTTCTCGGCCCTGCGCCAGCGTGCGGCCAGGAAGCCGAGGACCGTGACGACCAGGAAGAAGAAGATGAAGACGCCGAGCGCGACGCCGTTGACGCCGTCCTTCACTTCGCCGCACCCCCGCTGGCTTCCTTGCGGGCGCGCTGGTCACGCTGCCAGAGTTTGTACGCCAGCATGGTGAGCCCGGCGGAGATCAGTACCCAGAGCATCTGGTACCAGTAGAAGAACGGGATTCCGATGAGCGTGGGGTCGACCTTGGCGTACGAGCCGACCCACAGCATCGCCACGAAGGGCGCTACGAGACACAAGGCGATGATCACCCTGACCGGTGTCACCACCGGTGGTCTCACTTCAGGCGTTCCGGACATGCCACGGCTCCGTCCCCTCGCTGATCACCTGTGCAATGAGCAGGAAATCTAGGTGACTGTGTCATGACAGCGGAAGCCCTCGTCCGCATATCGGTACAGCGATTCGGCGAACGTGTCCTGCCGTTGTCCGGCCGTTACTCCGCCGGGCGCTTCAGCCGGGCGACGAACTTGTAGCGGTCCCCGCGGTAGACCGAGCGCACCCACTCCACCGGCTTGCCCTCGCGGTCCAGCGAGTGGCGGGAGAGCATCAGCATCGGCAGACCCACGTCGGTGCCGAGCAGGGCGGCCTCGCGGGGTGTGGCCAGGGAGGTCTCGATGGTCTCCTCGGCCTCGGCGAGGTGGACGTCGTAGACCTCGGCGAGCGCGGTGTACAGCGAGGTGTACTTCACCAGGGAGCGCCGCAGGGCGGGGAAGCGCTTGGCCGACAGATGGGTGGTCTCGATCGCCATCGGCTCGCCGTTGGCCATGCGCAGCCGCTCGATGCGCAGCACCCGGCCGCCGGCGGTGATGTCGAGCAGCTCGGCGAGCCGGTCGTCGGCGGTGATGTACCCGATGTCCAGCAGCTGCGAGGTCGGCTCCAGGCCCTGGGCCCGCATGTCCTCGGTGTAGGAGGTGAGCTGGAGCGCCTGGGAGACCTTGGGCTTGGCCACGAAGGTGCCCTTGCCCTGGATGCGTTCGAGCCGGCCCTCCACGACCAGTTCCTGCAGGGCCTGGCGCACCGTGGTACGGGACGTGTCGAACTCGGCGGCCAGCGTGCGCTCGGGCGGGACCGGCGTACCCGGCGCCTGCGTCTCCGTCATGTCGAGCAGGTGCTTCTTCAAGCGGTAGTACTTGGGCACGCGCGCGGTACGGGTGGTGCCTGCCTCGTTCTCCGCACTGCTGACGTCGGTGCTCATGCTCTGCCTTCCCGGCTCCGGATGCCGAAAGCGACCGACATCCCATCGGCCACGGCTCACATCGTGGCACGGGTTGCTCTGCCAGCACTCCACCCGCACGCTCCGTGATCCCCTCTGTATACCGCCGCACCCGCTGTTGGTCTAGTCCATCGGGCGGGTGAGCGGAAAGGACACGGGGCGAGGACCGGGGTCCGGCGTGAGGGAGGCGACGGGGCGCCGTCGGCCGGCTACCGCCCCCGTCGATCCGTCGATCCGTCGATCCGTCGGTCCGCCCCGCCTGCGCGGCGAGGCGCCGCCCCCTTGCCGGTGCCGGAGCCCGCCGACGGTGCCGTCGGTGTGTCTCCCTAAAGGCCCTGCCACTCCGGCTTGTTGGCGTAGGTGTGGCGGAAGTAGTCGGCCAGCTTCAGCTTGGACGCGGCGGCCTCGTCGACCACCACCGTGGCGTGGGGGTGGAGCTGGAGCGCGGAGGCGGGGCAGACCGCGGCCACCGGGCCCTCGACCGTCGCGGCGACCGCGTCCGCCTTGCCCTCGCCCGTCGCCAGCAGCACCAGGTGCCGGGCCTCCAGGATCGTCCCGATGCCCTGGGTGATGACGTGGTGCGGGACCTGCTCGATGTCGCCGTCGAAGAAACGGGCGTTGTCGATCCGGGTCTGCTCGGTCAGCGTCTTGATCCGGGTGCGCGAGGCGAGCGAGGAGCACGGCTCGTTGAATCCGATGTGTCCGTCGGTCCCGATGCCGAGCAGCTGGAGGTCCACCCCGCCGGCCTCGGTGAGCGCCCGGTCGTACGCCTCGCACGCCGCCTGGACGTCCTGCGCCGTGCCGTCCGGACCCATGAACGCGTCCATCCCTATGCCCAGCGGCTCCAGCACCTCCCGGCGCAGCACCGAGCGGTAGGACTCGGGATGGTCCGCGGGCAGCCCCACATACTCGTCGAGCTGCGCGATCCTCGCCCGGGAGGCGTCCACGGCGCCGGAGCGCACCTTGGCGGTCAGGGCCTGGTAGACGGGCAGCGGGGTGGAGCCGGTGGCCACGCCGAGCAGGGCGTCGGGCTTGCGTCGCAGCAGCTGGGCCATGGCCTCGGCGATGAGCTCGCCGCCCGCCGCGGCGTCCGGAACGATGACAACTTCCACGCTGGGCCTGCCGTTCTGAAGTGGGCTCTGTGCGTCTATGTGGTTTAGACCAATCTAACAGAGCCGCCGTTCGAGGGCGTGGGAAGAAGCGGGGAAGACCCGGGAAATTCTCAGCTGAGGGAACCTCCCGTCGCGTCCAGCCAGTGACCGGTCACCCACCGGCCGTCGTCCGATGCCAGGAAGGCCACTGCGTCGGCGACATCGGCCGGCGTTCCCACCCGCCCCAGCGCCGAGAGCGCGGCGGCCCGGGCCCGGCCGTCCTCCGTGCCGTTCAGGAGTTCCGCGGTGTTGTCGGTGTCGATGATGCCGGGGGCCACCGAGTTCACCGTGATCCCGCGGGGGCCGAGCAGCTTGGACAGGTCCCGGGTGAGGACGTCCAGCGCCGCCTTGGTCATGGAGTAGGCCAGGAGGTCGGGCATCACCGCGCTCCGCGCCAGCCCGGACGATATGTTCACCACCCGCCCGCCGTCGCGCAGCCGGTCCACGCCGAGCCGGGTCACGAAGAAGGGGGCCTTGGCGTTCACCGCGAACAGCCGGTCGTACTCCTCCTTCTCGATCTCCTCGAAGGGGCGCGCGGTGCCGATGCCCGCGTTGTTCACCAGGATGTCCACCCCGTCCGCGTGCCGGTCGAACTGCGCCCACAGCCGCTCGGCGTCCCCGGGCGTGCCCAGCTCCACCCCGATCGCGAACGCGGAGCCGCCCGCCGACTCGATCGCGGCCACCGTCGCCTCGGCCGCCTCCTCATTGGTGCCGTAGTGCACCGCCACGCGGGCGCCGTCGCGTCCCAGCCGCTCGGCGATGCCCCGCCCGATGCCCCGGCTCGCACCCGTCACCAGCGCCGTCTTTCCTGTCAGCGCGCCCATGGCCGCCCCCTCCGATTTGTCTAGCGGTCGTTACAGAAAAACCGTACACCACCCCGCCGGCAATTTTCTAGGGGTCGCTATAAAATGGTTCGCATGGCCACCGGGCAGGACACACAGGCGAAGAGCGGCGGGGCGGGCCGGACGCGGGGCAGGCCGCGCTCCTTCGACCGCGCCACGGCACTGGAGAAGGCGCTCCTGGCCTTCTGGCAGCACGGGTACGAGGCCACCTCGGTCTCCGACCTCACCCGCGTCATGGGCATCGGCGCTCCCAGCCTGTACGCGGCCTTCGGCGACAAGCAGTCCCTCTTCGACGAGGTCGTCCGCGTCTACAGCGGCACCCACGGCGCCTTCGGCGCGCGCGCCCTCGACGAGGAACCCACGGCCCGCGAGGGCGTCGCCCGCATGCTCCGCGAGGCCGCCGCCGAGTACACCGACCCGTCCCATCCGCAGGGCTGCATGATCATCCACGCCGCCATCAACTGCACCAACCCGGAGGTCGAGGCGTTGCTGCGGGACCGGCGCAACGCCAACATCGCCGCCATCGAGTCCCGGATCCGGGCGGACGTCGCGGCCGGGCTGCTGCCCGCCGGCACCGACGCCGCGGCCCTCGCCCGGCACACCGGCGCCGTGATCCAGGGCATGTCCCAGCAGGCCCGCGACGGCGCACGCCGGGAGGAACTGGAAGCACTCGCGGAAATTGCCATGGCCATCTGGCCCCACGACTGACCCGGGCGGGCTAGGCTGCGTGGCATCGCGGGCCGGCGCCTGCTACGGCGCCGACGCTTCCGCGCCATGGACACGCCGACGTGGTCTAGTCCAGAATCGAACAACAGCAAGCCTCCGTCTTCCCCGCACAGGAAGACGGACCGAGGATCCGGTGCTCTCTGCCCTGACTGCCCGGCTCCTCGACCTTCGGCCGACCGGGACCGCACACCCCACGGCCGTTGATGCTCCGGGCTGCGGTGCCGGGAGGGTTGAGGGTCCCTTCCAGGCGCCGCGGCCCGCGGGTGTTTTTCCGGCCACTGTCAGGCCCCGGGTACGCTCGCACACGTGCCCTCCATGAACGAACTCGTACGCCAGCACACCGCCCTGGACGACTCCGACCTCGAGTGGCTCCACCTGCTGGTCTCGGAGTGGCAGCTGCTCTCCGACCTCTCCTTCGCCGACCTGGTGCTCTGGGTGCCCACCCGGGACGGCACCCGGTACGTCTCGGTCGCCCAGATGCGGCCCAACACCGGCCCGACCTCCTACCAGGACGACATGGTCGGCCACCTGGTCCCGCGCGGCCGGCGGCCGATGCTGGACGTGGCGCTGGACGAGGGCCGGATCGTGCGCGAGGGCGACCCGGAGTGGCGTGAAGAGGTCCCCGTACGGGTCGAGTCCATCCCGGTACGGCGTGAGGGCCGCGTCCTCGGCGTGATCGCCCGGAACACCAATCTGCTCACCGTGCGCACCCCGAGCCGCCTGGAGCTGACCTACCTCCAGAGCGCCTCCGACCTCGCGCAGATGATCGCCGCGGGCTCCTTCCCGTTCCCCGGCCAGCAGGTCGACATGGACGCCTCCCCGCGCGTCGGCGACGGTCTGATCCGGCTGGACGCGGACGGCATCGTCCAGTACGCCTCCCCGAACGCCCTCTCCGCCTACCACCGGCTCGGCCTCGCCGCCGACCTGGTCGGTCACCACCTCGGACAGACCACCGCCGAACTCGCCCCCACCCGGGGTCCGGTGGACGAGGCGCTGGCCAAGGTGGCCAGCGGCTGGGCGCCGCGCGAGTTCGAGATCGAGGCGAACGACGGTGTCATCCAGTTCCGGGCCATCCCGCTCAAGCCCAAGGGCACCCGCATCGGTTCGCTGGTGCTGCTCCGCGACGTGACCGAACTGCGTCGGCGCGAGCGGGAGTTGATCACCAAGGACGCCACCATCCGGGAGATCCACCACCGGGTGAAGAACAACCTCCAGACGGTCGCCGCCCTGCTCCGGCTCCAGGCCCGGCGCATCGAGTCCGAGCGCGGCCGGGAGGCGCTGGAGGAGGCGGTCCGCCGGGTCGGTTCCATCGCGATCGTGCACGAGACGCTGTCGCAGAACCTGGACGAGCGGGTCGAGTTCGACGACATCGCGGACCGGGTGCTGGCCATGGTCGCCGAGATCTCGCCGGGCAAGGTCACCGGCCGGCGCACCGGACGGTTCGGCATACTCGACGCCGAAGTGGCCACCCCGCTGTCCATGGTCCTCACCGAGATCCTGCAGAACGCCCTGGAGCACGGCTTCCGAGAAGGCGACACCGGCACGGTCGAGGTCTCCGCGGTGCGCGGCGGCACCACCAAGGAGGCCCGGCTGCTGGTCACGGTCCAGGACGACGGCGTCGGCCTGCCCGAGGGCTTCGACCCGCACCGCTCGGGCAACCTCGGTCTGCAGATCGTACGGACGCTGGTGGAGGGGGAGCTGGGCGGATCCTTCGACATGGTGCCGGCGTCCGGGCGCGGAACCCGGGTGATCCTCGACATCCCGGTGCGGGCCCAGAAGTAGGCGCCTTCCTCACGGCGGAGCCCCGCGGGGGGCGGCGACGGGGGCGGCGATTCTCTTCTCCTTCGACCGGCAACTCCCGTGTCCTCAAGGTGTTTATCGGAGAAGGCGCCGCCAAGGTGCTACCGGTGATGCGTTCGAGCACAGCAAAAAGCCCCGGACCGCCATTGGTCCGAGGCTGATGCTCGTTGCTGCTCTGCTTTATCGCTAAGCGCTCCGGGGGAACTGCGCGCTGCGGCTCGGGGGCGGGAGATGCGTACGTGCTGTGCGCGCCGCCAAGCTCAGGCTGTCAGCAGGGGTGGGTATGTCAGGCGGAGGCCTGACGGGCCCGGTTGCGGGCGGCGCGGCGCTTCATGGCGCGGCGCTCGTCCTCGCTGAGACCACCCCAGACGCCGGAGTCCTGACCGGACTCGAGCGCCCACTGCAGACACTGCTCGATCACCGGGCAGCGACGGCAGACGGCCTTGGCTTCCTCGATCTGCAGCAGCGCAGGACCGGTGTTGCCGATGGGGAAGAAGAGCTCGGGGTCTTCCTCGCGGCAAACGGCGTTGTGACGCCAGTCCATGGCTGCTACCTCTCCTTGGTATTACGTGCAGGTTGCTTGTGAATGTGAACGCTTTCACGAATCCCTCAACAAGTGAAGGGCCGACCGTCGAGTTCACACCCGGCGTGGTCCTTGGTTTGAAGAGGGGTTCCGGTGATCAGTGGAGGCCGGTGTTGCGGGCCGTCCCGATCGCCACGTAGAGACTCGCAAACCTCGGCGACGGATACAACCCCTTCCGGGAAGTTTTTTTTGATTCCTCGGTGTCGACTAGGTCACAGCCGTACTTCCATGGGGTGGATCCTGGCCTAAACGTTCGAGTGAAAGGACTTTTGCCCGTTCCGCTCACACAATCACACGCAGTGCACGGCGTACGCCTGTGAACGTCACGCTCGTACGCAGCCCGAGGTGGTCACCGTCCATCTGGAGAGGCAGCGGCACCTTCGAATGCAAGGTGAACTGATCCAGATCATGCAGGGAGACCGCGTGCTTCCCGTGCGGCCCGCGCTCGGGGGACGAAGTGAGCAACTGGGTGCCATACCGGGCAACCGCGGCCGTCGAGAGACGGCTGAGACCCAGCACGTCGATGCCGGTGTCGAACGACGCCTTGGGTGAGGTGTACATGGGGCGGTTGCCGAGGTACGTCCACGGGGACGTGTTCGAGACTATGGCGACGACGAGATCCTCGACGGGGTCCGCGCCGGGCCGCTCCAGCGTGATCGTGCCGTTGCGCCGGTTCGGCTCGCCCAGGAACTGCCGGACGACCTGCCGGACGTAGAGCGCGTGGGTCGACTTCTTCCCGCGCTCGCGCTGCTGCTCGACCCGGCCCACCACACCCGCGTCGAAACCGAGCCCGGCGTTGAAGGTGAACCAGCGGGCCGGCACCGCCTCGTCCTCGGTGCCCGGCGGGCCCGACGTCAGCCCGAGGCCGACGATCCGCTCGGTGCCCTCGCGCAGCGCGTCCAGCAGTGCGCCGGTGGCCTCGACGGGATCGTTGGGCAGGCCCAGCGCCCGGGCGAAGACGTTCGTGGAACCGCCGGGGACGACGGCCAGACCGGGCAGGTGCTCCGGGTCCGGGCCGGCGTGCAGGAGGCCGTTGACGACCTCGTTGACCGTGCCGTCGCCGCCGAGCGCCACCACCAGGTCGATGTCGTCGCTCTCCGCCGCCTGCCGGCCGAGGTCGCGGGCGTGGCCGCGGTACTCGGTGGTGACCGCCTCCAGCTTCATCTCGCTCGCCAGCGCGTGGATGAGCACATCACGTCTGCGTGCGCTTGTGGTGGTAGCCGCCGGATTGACCACGAGAAGTGCACGCATGCATGGCAGCGTACCTACTGGGGGGTATCGGGCCCAGTCCGAGGTAGGGATCCGGTAAGAGGCGGGGCGTGAGCCTGAACACGCTCCGCCGGGCGCGTCCCGGGTACCCGGCGGTGACCGGGGCGCGACGGCTACCCTTCAGGGGTGAGCAGTCAGCAGAACCCCGCCTCCGAGACCGCCGAGACAGCCGTGACCGACGGACCCCGTCCGCGCCGGCTGACGTACGCGGCGGTGCTGGCCGCGCTGGAGGGCGCCGCGCTGGTGGCCGGCGGCCTGTGGGTGCTCGTCCGCGGGGTCACCGGTGAGCCGGACGACCGGCAGCAGGCCGTGACCCTCGGCATCACGCTGATCGTGCTCGCGCTGCTGCCGCTGCTCGCCGCGCGCGGGCTGCTGCTGCGGCGCGGCTGGAGCCGGGGCCCCGCGGTGATCACCCAGCTCATGGCGCTCCCGGTCGCCTACAGCCTGCTCCAGGCCGACAGCATGGCCATCCCGGCCGGCATCGCCCTCGCCGCGATCGCCATCGCCGCCCTGGTCCTCCTCGTCAACGGCGAGACGACCCGGGCCCTCGGCATCAAGGGACCCGGCCGGGCGGAGTAGGGCCCGGCGGGCAGGACGTACGGGGACTGGAGTGAAGGGCGAGTCACCGCACCGGCCGCAGCGCTCCCCCGGCATCCGCCGGCCCGGGCCACACCGCCGCCCGGCACTCCCGGGGCCGGCCCAGGCAGCCGCGCGTCACTCCTCCACGAGGAGCTTCTCCCGCAGCTGGGCCAAAGTGCGGGCCAGCAGCCGGGAGACGTGCATCTGGGAGATGCCGACCTCCTGCGCGATCTGCGACTGGGTCATGTTCCCGAAGAAGCGCAGCAGCAGGATCCGCTTCTCGCGCGGCGGCAGGTCCTCCAGCAGCGGCTTGAGGGACTCGCGGTACTCCACGCCCTCCAGCGCCTCGTCCTCGGCGCCCAGGGTGTCGGCGACCGCCGGCGACTCGTCGTCCGTGTCGGGGACGTCCAGGGACAGTGTGGAGTACGCGTTCGCCGACTCCAGGCCCTCCAGGACCTCCTCCTCCGAGATGGCCAGCTTCTCGGCCAGCTCGTGGACCGTCGGCGACCGGCCGTGCAGCTGGGACAGCTCGGCGGTCGCGGTGGTCAGCGAGAGCCGCAGTTCCTGGAGCCGGCGCGGCACGCGGACCGCCCAGCCCTTGTCGCGGAAGTGCCGCTTGATCTCGCCCACGACGGTCGGGGTGGCGTACGTGGAGAACTCCACCCCGCGCTCGGGGTCGAACCGGTCGACGGACTTGATCAGACCGATCGTGGCGACCTGGGTGAGGTCGTCCAGCGGCTCGCCGCGGTTGCGGAACCGGCGCGCCAGGTGCTCCACGAGCGGCAGGTGCATGCGGACGAGCTGGTTGCGCAGTTCCGCGTACTGCGGGCTGCCCTCGGGCAGCGAGCGCAGCTCGACGAACATCGCCCGCGCCCCGCTGCGGTCCTGGACGCCGTGCTGTACTGCCTGCGCGGTCTCCGTGTCCGGCGTGTCGTCCTCGGCGTATCGCTCGTGCTCGCTCATCGTCCCGCCCGTAGCCCTTCCCCGAGCCCTGGCCCCCGCGCGGACGGTGGATGCGGCGCCGTCGCCTGCCGTCGGCGGTGTGCCCTGCCCGGCACCGTCGCCGTCGACCCGCGCGGAGCCGTCGTCCGGGTGCGGCCTGGCCTGCTCGGGGATGCCGTCGATGCCGTCCGCCATGCGCCGGGACCCGTCCCGGGTCTTCGCCCCGGAGGTCTCGGCGTCACCCGACCAGGAGGCGCCCCCGTCCCCGGCCGGCAGCTCCCGTGTGCCGCGCTCTTCGTCCCGCACCGGACCGTCCCCGTTCCTCAGGCCGGCCCGGGGCCGACACCACGCTGTTTGTAGAGGCTGATCGAGACCGTCTTGTCCTCGTCCACGGC
The DNA here is from genome assembly GCF_016860525.1 of Streptomyces rubradiris. NCBI lineage: Bacteria > Bacillati > Actinomycetota > Actinomycetes > Kitasatosporales > Streptomycetaceae > Streptomyces > Streptomyces rubradiris. The sequence goes on along the minus strand of NZ_BNEA01000015.1, from coordinate 2,777,984 downwards.
GGACGAGACCTTGCCCGCGAGGGCCGACAGCACGGTCCAGGCGAAGGTGTCCCGCGAGGGGGCGTGGCCGTCCGTCGTCGGCGCGGACACCGTCACTTCCAGCGAGTCGTCGACAAGACGGAAGACACAGCTGAGCACCGAGCCGGGCACGGCTTGCTGGAGCAGGATCGCGCAGGCCTCGTCCACGGCGATGCGCAGGTCCTCGATCTCGTCCAGGGTGAAGTCCAAGCGAGCCGCCAGACCGGCCGTGGCCGTCCGCAGCACCGACAGGTAGGCACCCGCAGCCGGCAGCCGGACTTCCACGAAGTCCTGGTTCGCCGCGGGCTCGCCTGCGATCTGGGACACCCTCACCTCCATGGTGGTACAAGCTTTACGGGGCCGAGGGTCGCCCCCCGGGGTAACGCGTACATGGTTCAAGCGGTGACGCTATCGCGCTCCGAACGTTCCTGTCCCCGGGACCCCAACCCCCTGGCGTCACTCACAGTAAAGCTCCGGATACGCTCCGTGTCTAGGGGGTGGGCGGGCCCAAATGGGAAGAGCGCGCGCCGGATTGACGTACCCAGACGTCAGACGCTCGAACCGTCGTGCGGAAGCCGCCACAAGCAGTGTCACACGAGAACGCGGTCGGACGAGAAGTCCCGCTCGCACGAACGCGGGTCAGACGAGCACATGGTCGACGAAGCACCACCGCCAGTCCTCGCCGGGCTCGAAGGTCCGCATCACCGGGTGCCCCGTCCGCGCGTAATGCTCCGTCGCGTGCCGTCCCGGCGAGGAGTCGCAGCAGCCGACGTGCCCGCAGCTGAGGCAGAGCCGCAGCTGCACCGGGTGCGTACCGTCCCGCAGGCACTCCGGGCAGGTCGCGGCGAGCGGCGCCGGTTCCGGGTGCGGCAGCGCTTCGGCGTGCGTGCACTGTTTCATGATTGCCAGATTACGACGGGTGTGCGGACGACCGCGCGGGACAAGAGGTGGGCGAGGACCTTGGACGTGATGCCCCTGCTGTTGCTGGTGGCGGGCAGTGCGGCGGTGGCCGCGGCGGCCCGGCGCACTCCCGCGCCGGCCCCGCTGCTGCTGGTCGCCGTGGGCCTGGCGGTCTCCTACATCCCCGGCGTGCCGTCGTACACCCTCGACCCGCACGTGGTCCTGCCGCTGCTGCTTCCCCCGCTGCTGTACACCTCGGCGAGCGACAGCTCCTACCTGGACCTGCGCGCGCAACTGCGTCCGGTCGCGCTGCTCTCGGTCGGGTACGTCCTGTTCGCGACCGTCGTCGTCGGCTGGGCCGCCTATGCGATCGTCCCCGGGCTGTCGCTGCCCGCCGCGCTGGTGCTGGGCGCGGTGGTGGCTCCGCCGGACGCGGTGGCCGCCGCGGCCGTCGCGCGCCGGGTCGGCCTGCCCTCCCGGATCACCACCATCCTCCAGGGCGAGTCCCTGGTGAACGACGCCACCGCGATCACCGCCTACAAGGTGGCGCTCGGCGCCGCCGTCGGCGCGGGCGCCACCTGGGCCGGCGGCATCGGCGAGTTCGCGCTCGCCGCGGTCGGCGGGGTCGGGATCGGGCTGGTCCTCATGGCACCCCTGCACTGGCTGCGCACCCATCTGAACGAGCCGCTGCTGCAGAACACGCTCTCGCTGCTGATCCCGTTCGTCGCCTACGGGGTCGCCGAGCAGGCGCACGCCTCCGGGGTGCTCGCCGTCGTGGTCGTCGCCCTCTACCTCGGCCACCGCGCGTGGGAGGTCGACTTCGCCACCCGGCTCCAGGAGGAGGCGGTGTGGAAGATGGTCGCCTTCGTGCTGGAGTCCGCGGTGTTCGCCCTGATCGGGCTGCAACTGCCGATCGTCCTCAAGCGGCTCGGGGAGTACCAGGGGCTCGCCGCGGTGTGGTACGCGGTCGCCGTCTTCCTGGTCGTCGTGGTGGCCCGGTTCGTCTGGGTCTACCCGGCCACCTTCCTGCCCCGGCTGCTGTCGGAGCGCATCCGCGCGCGCGAGGAGAACCCCACCTGGCGGGGCGCGATGGTCACCTCGTGGGCCGGCATGCGCGGGGTCGTCTCCCTTGCCATCGCCTTCGCCATCCCGTCGACCATGGCCGACGGCCCGCGCAACCTGATCCTCTTCCTGACCTTCACCACCGTCATCGGCACGCTCGTCGTGCAGGGCGTGACGCTGCCGCCGCTGATCCGGCTGCTGCGTTTCCCCGGCCGCGACCGGCAGGCCGAGACCCTCGCCGAGGCCAACGCCCAGGCGCAGGCGTCGCGGGCCGCCGAGGCCCGGCTCGACGACTTGCTCGCCGACGAGCGCAACGCCCTGCCGCCGCCGCTCGTCGACCGGCTGCGCACCGTCCTGGAGCGCCGCCGCAACGCCGTCTGGGAGCGGCTCGGCCAGGTCAACCCGGTCACCGGCGAGTCCGTGGACGACACCTACCGCCGGCTGTCCCGGGAGATGATCAGCGCCGAACGCGAGGTCTTCGTCAGGCTCCGCGACCACCGTCACATCGACGACGAGATGCTGCGCGCCCTGCTCAGGCGCCTGGACCTGGAGGAGGCGGCGGCCTTCAGGGAGGCCGGTTAGCGCTCCGGGGCGACTGGAGGGGGCTCCGGGAACGGCCGCCCGGTGACGACGGCGGCGATCGTGCTCCCGCGCGCGAAGGCGCCCTCTTCCGCGAGGGCGACAAGCCCGTGGAGCAACTTGGCGACATAGAGACGTTCCACGGGCAGTCCGTGCCGCTGCTCGAAGTCGCTTGCGAACGCCTCCAGTTCGGGAGTCGTACGGGCGTACCCGCCGCAGTGGAAGCGGTCGTCCAGGGACCAGACGCCGGTACGGGCGCCGAAGGCACGTTCCTGCAGCGTCTGTATGTCAGCCTCCAGGAAACCGCCCTTCAGGACCGGTATGCCGAGCGCGCGCCCGTCCGTCCCGAGTCCGGCGGCCAGTCCGGCGAGGGTGCCGCCGGTGCCGCAGGCGACCGCGACGACCTCGGCCTGGCCGCGCAGTTCCGCGCCCAGCGCCCGGCAGCCGTGCACCGCCTCGGCGTTGCTGCCGCCCTCCGGGACGACGTACGCGCCCTCGGCACCGGCCGCGCGCAGGATTCTGGTTAGGGTCTCCGGCTCGGTCTTGCGGCGGTAGGTCGATCTGTCGACGAAGTGCAGCCGCATGCCGTCGGCCGCGCACCGGGCCAGGGACGGGTTGAGCGGGCGGCCGGCCAGCTCCTGACCGCGCACCACGCCCGTGGTGGGCAGGCCCAGCAACCGGCCCGCGGCGGCGGTGGCCCGCAGGTGGTTGGAGTAGGCCCCGCCGAAGGTGACCAGGGGCCGGCCGCCGGCCGCCGCGATGTTCGGCACCAGCTTGCGCCACTTGTTGCCGACGAGATGGGGGTGGATGAGGTCGTCGCGCTTGAGCAGCAGCCGGAGCCCGCGGCGCTCGAACCGGGGGTCCCGCACCTCCTGAAGCGGGGAGGGCAGGCGCGGGGCGAGCGGTCCGGTGCTGGTCACGGCTCCATTGTCGCCCGGGGCGGGGTGTCCGGGCGCGGCTGCCGGCCGGGCGGTGACCGGACCGGCCGGGGGCGCGGGAACGCGCGACCGGCGTCGGCGCGGCCCGCGGCCGGCGCGCCACGGCGCTACTCCTTCAGCCGTTCCCGCACCCGCTGCCTGAGGGAACGCATCGAGACACCCCGCGGATCCACCTTCCCCGGCTGCCACTCCAGGTGGCCGATGACCGACCGCTCCGTCCAGCCGTGCCGGCGGCACAGGGCCGCGGCGGCCCGGACGATCGCCTCCAGCTGCTCATCCGGCCACGGGTCCTCCCCGTCGCCCATGTTCTCGCACTCGAAGCCGTAGAAGTGCCGGTTGCCGTCGGTGTTCGCCTCGTTGTCCGGCGGCAGCCCCTTCTCGGCGATCACCGCCCGCAGCACCTCGTCGTCGCCGGACCCGGCGTGGTTGGCGCGGCCGTAGCCGACCAGGTGGACCCTGCCGTCCTTGGTGATCACGCCGTGGCACAGCGGGCCCGGCAGGTCCGGGTGGCCGTCGCGGCACAGGTCCACCGTCCGCTCGCTGCCCCGGGTCACCGTGTGGTGGATCATCACGCCGTGGACGGGCCCCCAGGGGCCCTTGTGATTGCGGTTGTGATCCCGCCAGTCGCCGACCTCGACGACCGTGACGCCCTCGGCCCGGAGCGCGTCCAGGAATTCGCTCGCCGACATGGGTGAGGCCATGCCCGACTCCTTCGTGCCGTGCCCGTCCGGCCACGGATCCGGCCGGACGTCCTGCCTGCTTCTACCGAAACCGGACGTCCCGGAACACATCGTTCGTACGGTGTGCGAGCCGATCCGGACAGCGAACGATGCCGTGCGGACCTGGACAGAATCCTTGCCTGTGCCCACTAATCCGATGATCCATTCCCGCTCTTTCGGGTAATGGCGCGGACACATCTCGTGCTGGGAGGCTCGGACGCGAGACCGGTGCCCGGTGCACTGCGGCGCCGGGCATACATGGGAGGGCGTTTCTTTATGTCGGTAGGCGAAGAGGTCCGTACCGATCAGGACAGGCCGCAGCAGTCCCTCGGGACGGCGGCGGCGCGCAACTTGGCCACCACCACCAAGTCCGTTCCGCAGATGCAGGAGATCAGCTCCCGCTGGCTGCTGCGCACGCTTCCCTGGGTCGACGTCCAGGGCGGCACCTACCGGGTGAACCGACGGCTGACCTACGCCGTCGGCGACGGCCGCATCACCTTTGTGAAGACCGGTGACCAGGTGGAGGTCATCCCGAACGAACTGGGCGAACTGCCGGCCCTGCGGTCGTACGCGGACGAGGAGGTGCTGGCCGAACTGGCCCGGCGCTGCCGCCAGCGCGAAGTCGCGCCCGGCGAGGTGATCGCCGACTTCGGCCACCGGACCGACGAGGTGTACCTGCTCGCCCATGGCCGGGTGGAGAAGATCGGCACGGGTCCCTACGGCGACGACGCCGTCCTCCAGGTCCTGGCCGACGGCGCCTACTTCGGCGACCAGGCGCTGCTCGACCCGGACGCGATCTGGGAGTACACCGTCCGCGCGCACACCGCGACCACCGTGCTGGTGCTCAGCCGCCAGGACTTCCAGCAGGTCGCCGAGCGCTCCGACTCGCTGCGCGCCCACCTCGAAGGGCTGCGCTCGATCCCCCGGCAGCGCACCAACAAGTACGGCGAGAAGGAGGTCGAGCTGGCGGCCGGCCACTCCGGCGAGCCCGACATCCCGCACACCTTCGTGGACTACGAGCCGCGGCCCCGCGAGTACGAACTGAGCATCGCCCAGACCGTCCTGCGCATCCACACGCGCGTGGCCGACCTCTACAACCAGCCGATGAACCAGACCGAGCAGCAGTTGCGGCTCACGGTCGAGGCGTTGAAGGAGCGTCAGGAGCACGAGCTGGTCAACAACCCGCAGTTCGGCCTGCTCAGCAACTGCGAGTACGACCAGCGGATCCAGCCGCACGACGGCGCGCCGAGCCCGGACGACATGGACGAGCTGCTCAGCCGCCGCCGGGGCACGAAGCTCTTCCTGGCCCACCCGCGCGCGATCGCCGCGTTCGGCCGCGAGCTGAACAAGCGGGGCCTGGTCCCGGAGACCATCGACATCGGCGGCAACCGCATCCCCACCTGGCGCGGGGTGCCGATCTACCCCTGCAACAAGATCCCGATCAGCGAGGCCCGTACGACCTCCATCATCGCCATGCGTACCGGCGAGTCCGAGCAGGGCGTCATCGGGCTGCGGCAGTCCGGCATCCCGGACGAGATCGAGCCGAGCCTGTCCGTGAGGTTCATGGGCATCAACGAGCAGGCCATCATCAAATACCTGGTGACGGCCTACTACTCGGCCGCCGTGCTGGTGCCCGACGCGCTCGGTGTCCTGGAGAACGTCGAGATCGGCCGGTGGGGGTGACGTTTCCGCACGTAGTGGCCGTGTTCCCGGCCGCCGGGAGGGGTAGGCCCTCGGGGAACGCGTCCGGGCGGTCCGGTGGCACCGGCTCGCGCGGACCTGGCGAGGGGGAGGCATGGCCGAGTACATGACGGAGACCGACGAGCGTTCCCCGGCGGTGCCGGGTTCCGGCACCGCCGGGAGGACCCGGGAGACCACCGGGACCGCCACCGCTCCGCTCGACGGGCAGGAGGCCCTGGCGCAACTGGAGCGCACCCGGACCCTGGTCTATCCGGAACTGCGCGCGGCCGTGGAGTCGCTGCCCGACGCCATGCGCCGGATCGGGCTCTACCACTTCGGCTGGCAGCACGCCGACGGCACACCGGCGGCGGGCAACGCGGGCAAGGCGATCCGGCCGGCGCTCGTGCTGGCGGCGGCAGCGGCGCTCGGCGGCCCGGTGGCCCGGGCGTCCGCGGTCCGGGCCGCGGCAGCGGTCGAACTGGTCCACAACTTCACGTTGTTGCACGACGACGTGATGGACCGGGACACCACCCGCCGGCACCGGCCGACGGCCTGGACCGTGTTCGGGGACACCGACGCGATCCTCGCCGGGGACGCCCTCCAGGCGCTGGCCCTGCGGCTGCTCGCCGAGGACCCGCACCCCGCCTCCGTCCCGGCCGCGGCCCGGCTCGCGTCCTGTGTGGTGGAGCTGTGCGAGGGGCAGCACGCGGACACCGACCTGGAGCAGCGCGCTCCGGACGCGGTGACGCTGGACGAGGTGCTCGCCATGGCCGAGGCCAAGACCGGCGCGCTGCTGGGCTGCGCGTGCGCGCTCGGCGCGCTGTACGCGGGAGCCGGTGCGGAGGAGGTGGCCGCCCTGGACGGCTTCGGCCGCCAGGCCGGGCTCGCCTTCCAGCTGATCGACGACGTGATCGGTATATGGGGAGACCCGCGGCATACCGGCAAGCCGGCCGGCGCGGACCTCGCGGCCCGCAAGAAGTCCCTGCCGGTGGTGGCGGCGCTCACCTCCGGCACGCCGGGGGCGTCCGAGCTGGCCGCGCTGTACGGCAAGCCGTACCTCGCCGAGGAGGCGGAGGACGGGGAGATCGCGCGGACGGCACTGGCGGTGGAGCGGGCCGGCGGCCGGGACTGGGCGCAGGCCGAGGCGGCCGACCGGATGGCCAGGGCCATGCAGGAACTGGCCCGCGCGGTCCCCGACCCGGAGGCGGCGGGCGGCCTGCTGGCGCTCGCCGAGTTCGTCACCCGGCGCAGCAGCTGAACGCCGCCGGCGGCCGAGGAGGACCCGGAGGCTCCGGGCCCGTGCGGCTCCTGACCCCGCACGGCCGACGGAGACTCCGGCCAGGGGCCCCGCACACCCCCACAGTGTGCGGGGCCGCCGCGCACCGCCCCTGTCCTGGGCGGCGGTTGCGATGAGGGCGCCTGAGCCGCCGGGGACGCCGTAGCGTGGATGGATGCCGAAACTGCCGTACATCCTGCACATCACCGAACGCTCGCTGTGGGAGGCGGCGCGTGAGCGCGGTGCCTATGAGCTGTCCACCCGGGGCCGCACCCTCCAGGAGGAGGGTTTCATCCACTTCTCCAGCCGCGAGCAGCTCCCGCGCGTCGCCGCGTTCCTCTACGGCGGCTACGACGGGCCGGACGAACTGGTCGTCCTGGTCGTGGACCCGGCCAAGGCCGGGGCACCGGTGCGCTACGAGTCCGCCGAGCCGGGCGGCGAGGAGTTCCCGCACCTGTACGGGCCCCTGCCGGCCGAGGCCGTGGTGGACGTGGAGCCCTGGGCCTGAACCGGCCGGCCCACTGCCCGGCCGGCCCACTGCCCGGCCGACCGCGTCAGGGCGCCGGGCGTTCGAGGAAGCGGAGCTGATTGCCCGCCGGGTCCCGGAAGGCGCAGTCCCGGACCCCGTACGGCTGGTCCATCGGCTCCTGGAGGACGTCGGCGCCAGACTCCCGCACCCGCTCGTACAGCGCGTCGCAGTCGGGCGTGGTGAAGATGACCCCGCGCAACAGGCCCTTGGCGAGGAGTTCGTTGAGGGCCTGTTTGTCCGCGGGCGAGGCGTCCGGGCTCGCGTCCGGCGGCTCCAGCACGATCTCCACGTCCGGCTGGAGCGGGGAGCCCACGGTCACCCAGCGCATCCCCTCGAAGCCCACGTCGTTGCGGATCTCCATGCCCAGCACATCGCGGTAGAAGGCGATGGCCTTGTCATGGTCGTCCACCGCGAGGAAACACTGCGCGAGTTTCACGTCCATGGGCTCACCCTAGATCCGTTCGGCACCCCGCGCCTCAGTACGGGCGGCGGCGCGGCCGGGTCAGCCTGCGGGCCACGCACGGCGGGATCACGGCGCTGTCCTCGTGGTCGCGGGCCCGGTAGGCGCTCGGCGTCTCGCCGACCAGCTCGGTGAAGCGGGAACTGAAGGAGCCGAGGGAGGTGCAGCCGACGGCGAGGCACACCTCGGTCACGGTGAGGTCGCCCCGGCGCAGCAGGGTCTTGGCCCGCTCGATCCGGCGGGTCATGAGATAGCCGTACGGGGTCTCGCCGAACGCCTTGCGGAAGCTGCGCTGGAAGTGGCCCGGGGACATCAGGGCGTCGCGGGCCAGCTCGGTCATGTCGAGCGGTTCGGCGTACTCCCGGTCCATGCGGTCACGCACGCGCCGCAGGCGCCTCAGATCCTCCAGTACGGTCACCCGCCCAGCCTCCCACAGCCGCGTCGGGGGCCACCTGGGAGAAGAAACCGCACCCGGTCCGCGGTGCGCCGTGGTGGGCGCGGGTCCGCGGGCCGGGTGCGGACAGGAGGTGCTCAGGCGGTCAGGCCTGCTTGGTCTCCCAGAAGATCTTGGCGATCTGCTCGATGTAGTCCAGAGCCTTCTGGCCCGTCGCCGGGTCGGTGGACGCCTTGGCGGCCGAGAGGGCCTTCAGGGTGTCGTTGACCAGCTGGTGCAGCTCCGGGTACTTCTCGAAGTGCGGCGCCTTGAAGTAGTCGCTCCACAGGACGGAGACGTGGTGCTTCGCGAGCTCCGCGCGCTGCTCCTTGATGACGGTGGCGCGAGCCTGGAAGTGGGGGTCGTCGTTGCCGGCCATCTTCTCCTGGACGGCCTTCACCGACTCCGCCTCGATGCGGGCCTGGGCCGGGTCGTACACGCCGCAGGGCAGGTCGCAGTGGGCGCTGACCTTGACCTTGGGGGCAAACAGGCGGGAAAGCATGGAGCATTCCTTCCTCGTGATCGTCTTCTCAGGTGCGACATTACTCCCTGAGGAACGCGATTTCTCGGCTGCCCCCTAGGGCTTAGGACAAAAGTCCAGGGTGAGACTGAGACTGGTGGAGGAACGGACCGGGGAGGTGCCGGGGATGCCGGAACTGTCGCAGGAGACCGAGCGGGGGAGGGGAGCGGCGCCCTTCGGGCTGGCGGAGGTGACCGGCCCGTCCATGGTGCCCACGCTGCACCACGGGGACCGGCTGCTGGTCCGGTACGGGGGCGTGGTGCGGCCCGGTGACGTGGTGGTCCTGCGCCATCCCTTCCAGCAGGACCTGCTGGTGGTCAAGCGGGCGGTGGAGCGGCGCGACGGCGGCTGGTGGGTGCTCGGGGACAACCCGTACGCGGGCGGGGACAGCACGGACTACGGGGTGGTGCCCGAGGAACTGATCCTGGGCAAGGCGCTGTTGCGGTTCCGGCCGGCCGGGGCCGGTCAGCGGTCGCCGCTCGCGGTGGTGCGCTGGGCGCTCTCGGCGGTCCGGCCGCTGCTGCCCGACCGGTCGGCCTCCAGGCGTTTGCGGGCCCGGTAGGCGGCCACGTTGGCGCGGGTGGCGCAGCGGTCCGAGCAGTAGCGGCGGGAGCGGTTGGTGGAGGTGTCCAGGTAGGCGTTGCGGCACGGGTGCGCCTGGCACAGGCCGAGGCGGTCGACGCCGTACTCGGTGAGGTGGAAGGCGAGGCCCATCGCCGCGATCGCCGCGTAGCCGGCGGTGGCGTTGGAGGGATGGTCGGCCAGGTGCATGTGCCACAGCGGCCGGCCGTCGTCGTCCCGGTGGTCGTGCCCGGAGATCTGCGGGCTGACCGGGAACTCCAGCAGCAGTGAGTTCAGCAGGTCCACGGCCAGGGTCTCGTCGCCCTGGTCGGCGGCCTCGAAGACCGCGCGCAGCCGCGCCCGGACCGAGCGGAAGCGGGTCACGTCGGCGTCCGTGGCGCGGCGGGCGGCCGACGCGTTGACGCCGAAGAGCTCGCGGACGGCCTCGACCGTGGTCAGGGTGTCCTTGCCCCGGACCGGCTCCTCGCTGTTGACGAGACGTACGGCGTAGTCCGAGTAATAGGCCAGTTCCACTTGTAGTCCTTACGCGGGCGTCTTAGGGTCGGATCTGCGGTCGGGTAAGAGCCGGTCGTGCTTCCAGGGTATTACGCGGGATGAGGGGAGTCGGATTTCATGACGACGACGAGTACCGGAACCGACTGGGCGGCCTGGCAGGAGAGCTGGGACCGGCAGCAGGAGTGGTACATGCCGGACCGCGAGGAACGCTTCCGGATCATGCTCGACATGGTCGAGGCGCTGGTGGGCACGGCACCCCGCGTGCTGGACCTGGCCTGCGGCACCGGCAGCATCACCGCCCGGCTGCTGAGCCGCTTCCCCGACGCCACCAGCACCGGCGTCGACCTGGACCCGGCGCTGCTCGCCATCGCGCACGGCACCTTCGACGGCGACGACCGCGTCCGGCTCGTCACCGCCGACCTCAAGGACCCCGACTGGACGGCCAGGCTGCCGTACGACTCCTACGACGCGGTGCTCACCGCGACCGCCCTGCACTGGCTGCACGCCGAACCCCTCGCGGCCCTCTACGGCCGGATCGCGGGACTGGTCCGTGACGGCGGTGTCTTCATGAACGCGGACCACATGATCGACGAGACCACGCCCCGGATCAACGCGGCCGAGCGCGCCCAGCGGCACGCCCGCATGGAACAGGCCAAGCGGGACGGCGCCCTGGACTGGGCCGACTGGTGGCAGCTGGCGGCGCAGGACCCGGTCCTCGCCGAGCCGACCGCCCGCCGCTTCGAGATCTACGGCGAGCACGCGGACGGGGACATGCCCTCGGCCCAGTGGCACGCGCGCGTGCTGCGCGAGAAGGGGTTCGCCGAGGTCCGGCCGGTGTGGTGCTCCCCGTCGGACACGCTGCTGCTCGCGCTGAGGTAGGCGGGCAGGCGTGCGTGGCGGTACGGATGGCCCGTACCGCCACGCACGCGCGGGTCACAGGACCTTGGACAGGAACGACTGCGTCCGCTCGTGCCGCGGGTTGGTCAGCACGTCCCTGGGGTGGCCGGATTCGACCACCACGCCGCCGTCCATGAAGACCAGGCTGTCGCCCACCTCGCGGGCGAAGCCCATCTCGTGGGTCACGACGACCATGGTCATGCCGGACTCGGCGAGGTCCCGCATGACGTCCAGGACGTCACCGACCAGCTCCGGGTCCAGGGCCGAGGTCGGCTCGTCGAACAGCATCAGCTTCGGCTCCATCGCCAGCGCCCGGGCGATCGCCACCCGCTGCTGCTGGCCACCGGAGAGCTGGGAGGGGTAGTGCCCGGCCCGGTCGGCCAGGCCCACGCGCTCCAGCAGCCGCATGGCCCGCTCCCGGGCCTCGCCGCGGCTTGCGCCCTTCACCTGGACCGGCGCCTCCATGACGTTCTCCACGGCCGTCATGTGCGGGAACAGGTTGAAGCGCTGGAAGACCATGCCGATGTCGCGCCGCTTCATGGCGACCTCGCGGTCCCGCAGCTCGTACAGCTTGTCGCCCTGCTGGCGGTAGCCGACCAGCTCGCCGTCGACGTACAGCCGCCCGGCGTTGATCTTCTCCAGGTGGTTGATGCAGCGCAGGAAGGTCGACTTTCCGGAGCCGGAGGGGCCGATCAGGCAGAACACCTCGCCCGGCTTCACCTCCAGGTCGATGCCCTTGAGCACCTCGACCTGGCCGAAGGACTTGTGCACGCCCTCCGCCTTGACCATGGGGACCGCGTCCCGCGGCCGGGTGTCCTGCTTCTTGCTCAGCTTGTCGGTCATGCCGTGACCTTCCTGCTGGAGAAGGTCGTCAGATTCTTCTTCACCTTCTGCCACGGGGTCGGGGGGAGGGTGCGGCTGGAGCCGCGGGCGTAGTACCGCTCCAGGTAGTACTGGCCCACGCTCAGCACCGAGGTCATGATCAGGTACCAGGCCGCGGCGAGGAAGTACATCTCCACCGGGGCGCCGGAGTTCTGGCCGATGTCCTGGGCGTAGCGGAAGAGTTCCGCGAACTGGACCTGCGCCACGAGCGAGGTCGTCTTCAGCATGTTGATCACTTCGTTGCCCGTCGGCGGCACGATCACCCGCATCGCCTGCGGGATCACCACCCGGCGCAGGGTCTTGCCGTGGCTCATGCCGAGCGCGTGGGCCGCCTCGGTCTGGCCCTCGTCCACCGCGAGCAGGCCGGCCCGGCAGATCTCGGCCATGTACGCCGCCTCGTTCAGACCCAGGCCGAGCAGCGCCGTCAGCAGCGGCGTCATGAAGCTCGACCAGTAGTCCTTGTAGATCGGCATCAGGTTGATGTACTCGAAGACCAGGCCCAGGTTGAACCAGAGGAACAGCTGGACCAGGACCGGGGTGCCGCGGAAGAACCAGATGTAGAACCAGGCGATCGCCGAGGTCACCGGGTTCTTCGACAGCCGCATCACCGCCAGGATGATGCCGCCGACGATGCCGATCAGCATCGACAGGACCGTCAGCAGGAGGGTCTTGCCGACGCCGGTCATGATCCGGTCGTCGAAGAAGTAGTCGGGTATCGCGTGCCAGTTGATCTTGCCCTGGGCGAACGCGTTGATGATCGCGACGAGGACCGCGATCGCGATGACGGCGGTGACGTACCGTCCGTAGTGCCTCACCGGGATGGCCTTGATGGCCTCGGCGCCGGCCGGGGGCGTGTCCTTCGGACCCGCCGTCTTGTCGATGTCAGTCACGGGGAGTGCCTCTCGGTGGCCGCTGCTTGCAGGTCGCGGGTCACTTGCCGCCGTTGATGACGGACTCCTTGACGGCGCCGTCCTGGGCGCCCCACTTCTCGAGGATCTTCTGGTACTCGCCGTTCTTGATGAGCGCGTTCATCGCCGCCTGGAGGGCGTCCCGCAGCTGGGTCTCCTCCTTGGAGACCGCGATGCCGTACGGGGCCGCCTCGACCTGCTCGCCCACCAGCTCGAAGTCCTTGCCGCCGCCGGAGGTCTTCACGGCGTACGCGGCGACCGGGAAGTCGGCGGACACGGCGTCCACGCCGCCCGAGCGCAGCCGGGTCTGGGCCTGCTGGTTGTCGTCGAACGCCTCGATGGAGAGCTTCTTGCCCTTCGGACACTTCTTCGCCTGCTGCTTGGCCAGGTCGTCCGAGGTGGTGCCGCGCTGCACGGCCAGCTTCTTGCCGCACAGGTCGTCCCAGGTCTTTATGCCCTCGGTGTCTCCCTTGCGGGTGTATATGGAGACACCGGCGGTCAGATAGTCGACGAAGTCGACGCCCTCGCCGACGTGCTTGCCGGTGTCGGGATCGATGCCCTCCTGACGGTTCTTGCTGTCCGTCATCGCCGACATCGCGATGTCGTACCGGTCCGAGCGCAGACCGGTGAGCAGGGCGTCGAAGGTGCCGTCCTGGAACTCGAACGTCACCCCGAGCTGCTTGCCCAGGGCCTCCGCCAGGTCCGGGTCCAGGCCGACCACCTTGCCGCTGGAGTCCTTGTACTCCACGGGGGCGTACGCGATGTCCGAACCGACCCGGATCTTGCCCTTGCCCCGGATGTCCTGCGGGAGCTTGTCGGCGAGCGGGGCGCTGTTGGACGCGCTGCCGGAGTCCTTGTCCTTGTCCTTCGTCTGGTCACCGCAGCCGGTGAGCAGCAGGGCGCCTGCGACCGCGATCGCACCGACCGCGGCAAGACGGGAGCGCGCGGCGGTGGTACGACGGGTGGAGCTTGCGGTCATCGTGGTTCCTCCGGCGGATGGGAAGAGTTGCCGATGGGTCGACGGAAACACACACCTTCGGGTGTCGCGACCTCGTGGGTTTACGGCATCTTGCCATTCGGACTACGCCATTCAGGGGAGTCGCTATGTCAAAATCGCATAACGGGTGACCCCCGAATCGGATCAGGTCGGTACAACTTCGGTCCTTAGCCGCAGGACCATCTGCGGTAATCCGCTCCGCCGGCCGGAGAATCTTCGGCGTGTCTCACCATGCGGTCAGCCCGGCCCCTCTGTGGCGTGCGCGATTTCCAGCCATTCCGGCCCGCCGGTCGCGCGTCACCTCGGCGCCGCCCGCCCGTTCCGGGATGTGACCTTGGACCTATTGGACTCGTCGTGGGCACCGTCCGTCCGGTAAGAAGGTTCTTTACACCCCTCATCCGGGGCTCAGGGCGCGTGTGCGGCGCGCCCGTCGCGTATGGCCTCGTACGTATCAGCAATCGGGCCGTACGCGGTGCCCGCCCACCCCTCACCAGGAGTGGACGACCCTCAAACCATGCATACCTAAGGGGTAAGACAAAGTGGCAGCGGAGATCGTCAATCCTCGCAGCGACAGCACAACGGACCAGGACGGCGGGGCCGAGCCCCTCGATTCCTTCGATCCGGCGTTCGCGCTGCACCGCGGCGGCAAGATGGCCGTGCAGGCCACCGTGCCGGTCCGCGACAAGGACGACCTTTCCCTCGCGTACACGCCCGGCGTCGCGCGCGTGTGCACCGCGATCGCGGAACAGCCGGAGCTGGTCAACGACTACACGTGGAAATCCAGTGTGGTCGCCGTCGTCACCGACGGTACGGCCGTGCTCGGGCTCGGGGACATCGGCCCCCAGGCATCCCTCCCCGTGATGGAGGGCAAGGCCATCCTGTTCAAGCAGTTCGGTGGCGTGGACGCGGTCCCGATCGCCCTCGACTGCACCGACGTCGACGACATCGTGGAGACCGTCGTCCGGCTCGCTCCCTCCTTCGGCGGAGTGAACCTGGAGGACATCTCGGCCCCCCGGTGCTTCGAGATCGAGCGCCGGCTCCAGGAGCGGCTGGACATCCCGGTCTTCCACGACGACCAGCACGGCACGGCCGTCGTGACGCTCGCGGCGCTGCGCAACGCGGCGCGGCTGAGCGGACGCGAGATCGGGCAGCTGCGGGCCGTCATCTCGGGCGCCGGCGCGGCCGGTGTCGCCATCGCCAAGATGCTGGTCGAGGCCGGCATCGGGGACGTGGCGGTGACGGACCGCAAGGGCGTGGTGTCGGCCGACCGGGACGACCTGACCCCGGTCAAGCGCGAGCTGGCCGGATTCACCAACAAGGCCGGCCTCACCGGTTCGCTGGAGAACGCCCTGGCGGGTGCGGACGTCTTCATCGGCGTCTCCGGCGGTACGGTCCCGGAGGAGGCCGTGGCCTCCATGGCGGAGGGCGCCTTCGTGTTCGCGATGGCCAACCCGAACCCCGAGGTGCACCCCGACGTCGCGCACAAGTACGCGGCGGTCGTCGCCACCGGGCGCTCGGACTTCCCCAACCAGATCAACAACGTGCTGGCCTTCCCCGGCATCTTCGCCGGCGCGCTCCAGGTGCGGGCCACGCGGATCACGGAGGGGATGAAGATCGCCGCCGCCGAGGCGCTGGCCGCGGTGGTCGGTGACGACCTCGCCGCCGACTACGTGATCCCGTCGCCGTTCGACGAGCGGGTCGCTCCCGCCGTCACCGCGGCGGTCGCGGCCGCCGCGCGCGCGGAGGGCGTCGCCCGCCGGTGACCTGGCACTGAACGGCCCCGCCCGCTTGGGCGGGGCCGTTTTTCGTTGGGAGGGGTGCCCGGCGAGAGGGCCGGGTGCGGGTGGCGGTGGTCCTGCGGCGTACGGGTGCCGTCGCGCAAGAGGGCATGTGTCACAGGGGGGACTGGTTCCGCCGGGTGCGTCACACCCCTATCGTCGGCTGCATGTTCGCTGTCTACGCTGCCCGAATCGACCGCGACCAGCCGCTCACCGGCCTCGAGTTGGGGGAGCGTCCGGCTCCCGAGGTCCGTCCCGGCTGGAGCACGATCACCGTGCGCGCCGCCTCCCTCAACCACCACGACCTCTGGTCCCTGCGGGGCGTCGGCCTCCCGGAGGACCGGCTGCCGATGATCCTCGGCTGCGATGCCGCCGGTGTCGACGAGGACGGCAACGAGGTCGTCCTGCACTCCGTCATCGGCCAGAGCGGCCACGGCGTCGGCCCGCACGAGCCGCGCTCCATCCTCACCGAGCGCTACCAGGGCACCTTCGCCGAACAGGTCGCCGTACCGACCTGGAACGTGCTGCCCAAGCCGAAGGAGCTGTCCTTCGCCGAGGCCGCCTGTCTGCCGACGGCCTGGCTGACGGCGTACCGGATGCTGTTCACCAACGCCGGGGTACGGCCCGGGGACTCGGTCCTCGTGCAGGGCGCGGGCGGGGGTGTCGCCACGGCCGCGATCGTCCTCGGCAAGGCGGCCGGACTGCGGGTCTTCGCCACCAGCCGGGACGAGGCGAAGCGCAAGCGGGCCATGGAACTGGGCGCCGTGGAGGCGGTGGAACCGGGGGCCCGGCTGCCGCAGCGGGTGGACGCCGTCATCGAGACCGTGGGCGCCGCGACCTGGTCCCACTCGGTGAAGTCGCTGCGGCCCGGTGGCACGCTGGTCATCTCCGGGGCGACCAGCGGGGACCGGCCCTCGCATGCCGAGCTGACCCGGATCTTCTTCCTGGAGCTGAAGGTCGTCGGGTCCACGATGGGCACCAAGGACGAGCTGGAGGACCTGCTCTCCTTCTGCGCCGCGACCGGTGTACGGCCCGTGATCGACGAGGAGCTTCCCCTGGACCGGGCACGCGAAGGCTTCGAACGGCTCGCGTCCGGCGAACAGTTCGGCAAGATCGTGCTGACCAACTCCTAGGGTTTCGGGGGAGCTCGCCCTCTCGGCCCGGCCGTCTGGAGGGCGGGCGCTCCCGGTCAGGGCTTGTGGGCGTGGAGGACCGCCGCGATGCGGGTCGCTGCCTTGGTGAGGTGGTGGCGGGTTTCCTGGAGCTGGGCCGGGGTGATGCCGTTGTCGCGGGCCGCGTCGCGGATGTCGTCGCGGAAGCGGTCCAGCAGGCGGTCCAGGTCGCGGGCCGGGTCGCCGGTGGGCGTCTCGTGGGCCCAGGCCGGTTCGTAATCGGCGGGGAAGTCCTCCGAGGCCGGGGTGTAGTGCGGCTCCGGCTCCGAGGGCGGTGTGGTGCGGGGCGTCTCCTTCGTCGTGCGGGGGAAGCCCCGGTCCGTCCCCCAGTCCCTGGCGAAGTCGCCGAATTCCTTCGTCAGTTCGGACAGGCCCTCGCGGAGGCCCGTGGGCCAGTCGCCGCGCGTGAAGTGGTCCTGGACGCGTTCCTGGACGCGCCGGGCGATGCGCTGTACCTCTTCCTGCGCCTGGACCCGCGCCCGGGCCTGCGCCTCCTGGGCCTGGCGGCGGGCCCGCTCGGCCTCCTCGCGTGCCCGGCGGCTCTCGTCCTTCGCGCGCCGCGTCTGCTCCTTCCACTCCTGCTTGACCCGGCGCATCTCCTCCTTGGCGGCCCGCCACGCCTCCTTGTCGCCCAGGTCGCCGTACTCCCCGTGGGCGAAGTCGCCCCCGGACGTCCGTGCGCGGCGGGCCTCGGACGCGGCGGCGCGCACCTCGCGGCGCAGGTCGCCGGCCGCGCCACGCACGTCGGCCCTTATCTCGGCGGCCAGTTCCGCGACCGATTCGCGGATCTCCAGCTCCAGGTCGGCCAGTTCACCGCTGCGGTCGGCCAGCTCGGCGCGGCCCGCGTCCGTGATGGCGTACACCTTGCGGCCGCCCTCGGTGGTGTGCCGGACCAGGCCCTCCGCCTCCAGCTTGGCCAGGCGCGGGTAGACCGTGCCCGCCGAAGGGGCGTAGAGGCCCTGAAAGCGCTCCTCCAGGAGCCTGATCACCTCGTAGCCGTGGCGCGGGGCCTCGTCGAGCAGCTTGAGCAGGTACAGGCGCAGGCGGCCGTGGGCGAAGACGGGAGGCATGTCAGAGCACCTTCTTGTCGGTCGTGCCGTCGGCCGGGGCGCCGGTGGCGGTGGCGTCCTGGCCGGAGACGGAATTGTCCCCCGGCGTGGCCGGTGGGTGATCGGCCGGGTGGGGTGCCGTGCGGGCCTCCGGGGCGGCCGGGGCGTTCGAGGGGGCGCTGGGTGCCTCCGGCGCGGTGGGCGAGCCGGGGGTGCCGGGGGGCGCCGGGTCGGTGACGGTCACGGTGACGGTCGTGGTGTCGGACTCCGGCGGTCGCGGCGGGCCGGCCTGCCAGGACGTGTGCTCCTCCTCGTCCCGGGGCGGCCGGCGCAGCAGGGCTATCGAGCCCGAGACCGTGGTGGCCCGCAGTCTGCCCGTGCCCGCGCCGAGCCGGCCGGTGATCTTGTGCGCGCCCCACCGGCCGTGCACTCGCAGCCCCTCGAAGGCGTTGGACACCACGCCGCTCGCGGTGTTCGCCTCCACCTCGGCGTCCGCCGGGTGCGGCAGGCGGATGGCGATCTCGCCGGAGACGCTGGTCAGGCCGACGTCCGTGGGGCCGTCCGGGTCCAGGTCGACGATCATCGAGCCGCTGACGGTTTCGGCGCGCACGGAGGGGCCGGAGCCCGCCACGACGGTGAGGTCTCCGGAGACCGAGTGGAACGTCAGGTCCCCGGTGACCGCCTGGGCCTCCAGGCTTCCCGAGACGGTCTCCGCGCGGACCGGGCCCGAGACGCCGACCAGGGTGCTGTCGCCGTTCACCCCCCTGATCACCGCGGCCCCGCGGATGCCCGAGACGACCGCGCCGGCGCCCACCACGCCCACCTCCACGCGCGTGCCGGCCGGGACCGCGAGCGAGACCACCGCGCTGCGGCGCCGGCTCTTGCGGTCGAGCCACTTGAGGAAGCCCTTCCACGGCAGGTCCTCGTAGGCCACGGTCAGCGTGGAGCCGTCCCGGGTGACCACCAAGGGCGGGCCCTTCAGCTCCGAGACCTCCAGCCGCGCCGAGTCCTCCTCCGTGCCGACGACGTTCACCGTGCCGTTGACGATGCGGACCTGGAGATCGCGCACGGGGCTGTCGAAGGTCAGCTTCTGGGGTTCGGTGACGGACCACTCGGACATGGGACCTCCTCGGCCGGACACGGTCGTGACACGCCATATCGCGTCTTCTCTCAAACACGATATATCGTGGCGAGGTGAAGTCAAGACACCCGTTCGAGGGAAGGCGCCGGCGTGTGGGGGACGCCTGCGCGCGGCTGCCCCGGGCCGGGGCGCGTCGGCGGCGGCATACGCTGGTGGGGAGAGTTGCCGGCTGGATGTTTACGCAGGAGACGTAGCCCCTATGTACTTCACCGACCGCGGTATCGAGGAGCTGGAGAAGCGGCGTGGCGAGGAAGAGGTCACCTTCGAGTGGCTCGCCGAGCAGTTGCGCACGTTCGTGGACCTGAACCCGGACTTCGAGGTGCCCGTGGAGCGGCTGGCCACCTGGCTCGCCCGGCTCGACGACGAGGACGACGAGTAGGCCGGCGGACGGCGGGAAACCCCGTCGGACAGGCGAAAGGGCCCGGTGCCGAGCGAGAACTCGGTACCGGGCCCTTTTCGGAGGGCTTACGCCTCGGCCACTTCGGGCTTACGCCTCGAACACCTCACGCACCAACTGCTCCTGCTCGGCCTGGTGCCGCTTCGCGGAACCCACCGCCGGGGAGGAGGAGTGCGGACGCGAGATGCGCCGCAGCCGCTCGCCGGCCGGGATGTCCGCGCCGACCGCCAGGTCCAGGTGGTCGATCAGGTTGAGCGCGATGAACGGCCACGCACCCTGGTTCGCCGGCTCCTCCTGAGCCCAGAGGTACTTCTCGGCGTTCGGGTACTTGTTGACCTCCGCCTGGAGCTCGTCACCCGGCAGCGGGTAGAGCCGCTCGATCCGGATGATCGCCGTGTCCGTGACGCCCCGCTTCTGCCGCTCGGCCTCCAGGTCGTAGTAGACCTTGCCGGCGCAGAAGACGACCTTGCGGACCGCGGCCGGGTCGACCGTGCTGTCGCCGATGACCGGGCGGAACTGGCCGCTCGTGAACTCCTCCGCCTTCGACGCGGCGGCCTTCAGGCGCAGCATCGACTTCGGGGTGAAGACGACCAGCGGCTTGTGGTGCGGGTTGTGCACCTGCCACCGCAGGAGGTGGAAGTAGTTCGACGGCGAGGTCGGCATGGCGACCGTCATGTTGTTCTGCGCGCACAGCTGGAGGAACCGCTCGGGGCGCGCGGAGGAGTGGTCCGGACCCTGGCCCTCGTAGCCGTGCGGGAGCAGCAGGACGACGCCGGAGGTCTGGCTCCACTTCTGCTCCGCCGACGAGATGAACTCGTCGACGACCGTCTGGGCGCCGTTGACGAAGTCGCCGAACTGGGCCTCCCACATCACCAGCGCGTCCGGGCGGGCCAGCGAGTAGCCGTACTCGAAGCCCATCGCCGCGTACTCGGACAGCAGCGAGTTGTAGACGTTCAGCCGCGCCTGGTCCTCGGCGAGGTACTGCAGCGGGGTGTACTCCTCGCCGGTCTCCCGGTCGATCAGCACCGCGTGGCGCTGGCCGAAGGTGCCGCGCTGGGAGTCCTGGCCGGCCAGCCGGACCGGGGTGCCCTCCAGCAGCAGGGAGCCGATGGCGAGGGTCTCGCCCATGCCCCAGTCGATCGTGCCGTCCTCCACCATCGCCGCCCGGCGCTGGAGCTGCGGGAGCAGCCGCGGGTGGACGGTGATGGTGTCCGGGATGTTGACCTGGGACTCGGCGATCCGCTTGACGACCTCGGTGGAGACCGCGGTCGGGACCGCGACCGGGAAGCCGTCCTGGGGCGCCTGGGCGTCCCCGGTGGCCGGCTGCGAGGTGGCCTCGCGGACCTCGGTGAAGACCTTCTCCAGCTGGCCCTGGTAGTCCTGGAGGGCCTGCTCGGCCTCTTCCAGGGTGATGTCGCCGCGACCGATCAGGGACTCGGTGTACAGCTTGCGCACCGAGCGCTTCTTGTCGATCAGGTCGTACATCAGCGGCTGGGTGAAGGCCGGGTTGTCCGACTCGTTGTGACCGCGGCGGCGGTAGCAGATGAGGTCGATCACCACGTCCTTGTTGAACGCCTGGCGGAACTCGAAGGCCAGACGCGCGACGCGGACCACGGCCTCCGGGTCGTCGCCGTTCACGTGGAAGATCGGGGCCTCGATCATGCGGGCCACGTCCGTCGCGTACATGGAGGAACGCGAGGACTCGGGGGCGGCGGTGAAGCCGACCTGGTTGTTGATGACGATGTGGACCGTGCCGCCGGTGCGGTAGCCGCGCAGCTGCGACATGTTCAGGGTCTCGGCCACCACGCCCTGGCCGGCGAAGGCCGCGTCGCCGTGGATCGCCACCGGCAGCACCGTGAAGTCCGTGCCGCCCTTGTTGATGATGTCCTGCTTGGCGCGGGCGACGCCCTCCAGGACCGGGTCGACGGCTTCCAGGTGGGAGGGGTTGGCGACCAGCGAGACCTTGATCTGCTCGCCGTCCAGGCCGGTGAAGGTGCCCTCGGCGCCCAGGTGGTACTTCACGTCGCCGGAGCCGTGCATCGACTTCGGGTCGAGGTTGCCCTCGAACTCGCGGAAGATCTGCGCGTACGACTTGCCGACGATGTTGGCCAGCACGTTGAGGCGGCCGCGGTGGGCCATGCCGATGACGACCTCGTCCAGACGGGACTCGGCCGCGGAGTCGATCACCGCGTCCAGCAGCGGGATGACGGACTCGCCGCCCTCCAGGGAGAAGCGCTTCTGGCCGACGTACTTCGTCTGCAGGAAGGTTTCGAACGCCTCCGCGGCGTTCAGCCGGCGCAGGATGCGCAGCTGCTCCTCGCGCTCCATCTTGGAGTGCGGGCGCTCCACCCGGTCCTGGATCCACTTGCGCTGCTTGGGGTCCTGGATGTGCATGAACTCGATGCCGGTGGTGCGGCAGTACGAGTCGCGCAGCACGCCGAGGATGTCGCGGAGCTTCATCATCGACTTGCCGGCGAAGCCGCCGACGGCGAACTCGCGCTCCAGGTCCCACAGGGTGAGGCCGTGCTCGACGATGTCCAGGTCGGGGTGCTTGCGCTGCTTGTACTCCAGCGGGTCGGTGTCGGCCATGACGTGGCCGCGGACCCGGTAGGAGTGGATCAGCTCGAAGACGCGGGCGGCCTTGGTGACGTCGTCGTCGTGGCTGGCGTCGATGTCCTTGAGCCAGCGGACCGGCTCGTAGGGGATGCGCAGCGCCTCGAAGATGTCGTCGTAGAAGCCGTTCTCGCCGAGCAGCAGGTTGGCGACCTGGCGCAGGAACTCGCCGGAGGCGGCGCCCTGGATCACCCGGTGGTCGTAGGTCGACGTGAGCGTCATGACCTTCGAGATGCCGAGCTTGTTCAGGGTGTCCTGGCTGGTGCCCTGGAACTCCGCCGGGTAGTCCATGGAGCCGACGCCCATGATCACGGACTGGCCGGGCATCAGGCGCGGCACGGAGTGGACGGTGCCGAGGCCGCCGGGGTTGGTCAGGGAGACCGTGACGCCGGTGAAGTCGTCCATCGTCAGCTTGCCGTCGCGGGCGCGGCGGACGATGTCCTCGTAGGCCTGCCAGAACTCGAAGAAGTTCAGCGTCTCGGCCTTCTTGATGGCCGCGACGACGAGCTGGCGGTCACCGTTGGGCTTGACCAGGTCGATGGCCAGGCCGAGGTTGACGTGCGCCGGCTTGATCAGGGTCGGCTTGCCGTCCTTGATGCCGTACGACCAGTTCATCGACGGCATGGCCTTGATGGCCTGCACCATCGCGTACCCGATGATGTGCGTGAAGGAGATCTTCCCGCCGCGGGCGCGCTTGAGGTGGTTGTTGATGACGATCCGGTTGTCGAACAGCAGCTTCACCGGGACGGCGCGGACCGAGGTGGCGGTCGGCATCTCCAGCGAGGCGTCCATGTTCTTCGCCACGGCGGCGGACGGGCCGCGCAGCGTGACCAGCTCGGGGCCCTCGGGGGCCTCCTTCGCCGGTTCGGCCTTGGGCTTCGGCTGAGCGGGCGCCTGTGCGGGTTGCGCCGGCTTGGCCGGGGCGGCCTTCGCCGCGGGGGCGGCGGGAGCCGCGGGGGCCGGGGCCTGAGCGGGGGCCGCGGCGGGCTTCGGGGCCGGGGCGGCGGCCTGGGGGGCCGGGGCCGCGGGTGCCTGCGGGGCCGTGGTGGTCTGCGCGGACCCGGTGGCCGCGGCACCCGCCGGGGCCGGGGTGGCAGGAGCCCCCGGCTTGTAATCGGCGAAGAAGTCCCACCAGGCGCGGTCTACGGAGTTCGGGTCCTGGAGGTACTGCTGATAGATCTCGTCGACGAGCCATTCGTTCGCACCGAACGCGGCTGCGGGGTTCTTCCCGGCTTGGTCGTCGGTGGAGAGACTCGATGAGTTACTGGGGGACTGTGGCGACACGGCGGCAACCGCCCTCTTCCGCTTCACAAGGTGATGGACAGCGGGAATAAAGGCTACGCCTCCATGGCCGGGAAGGTCAGGTCGGGCAAGGTCATCGTCGCGTAAGTCACATCGGAAATCTTGTTTCGGGGCTTGATATGGCGGGAAACAAGCGTGGTTCCGCAGGTGAGAGGGTGCACCGGCGGGGCCCGCCGCCGCCGTCGTCAGGCGGGTGCCCGGGCCTGCGCCGATCACACGTGTCCTGCCGCGCGAACCCGCCGGGGACCGTCGTGGATCTTGTGCTTCCGGTTCGGACCCTACGTCAACTCGTCAGGGAAGTCAGTCCCGGAAGAGTGACGATGATCCGGCAGCCACGCTCGGATTCGGCCACCCCGATCCGGCCGCCGTGCAGATCCACCGCCCACCGGGCGATCGCCAGGCCGAGCCCGGTGCCGCCGTCGCTGCCCGGGCCGTGCGGCCGGGTGACCGCGCCCCGGTTGAACCGCTCGAACACCCGGTGCCACTCGGACCGGGGGATGCCCGGGCCCTCGTCCAGGACCTCCAGCACCAGTGACTCCGGCTGCGGCCCGCGCCGCGCCTTCACGGTCACCCGGCCGTGCGGCGGGCTGTGTTTGACCGCGTTGTCGATCAGGTTGGCGACGACCTGGTGGATGCGCTCGGGGTCCGCGTGGGCGGTCAGCTCCGGCGGCGAGACGTCCAGGTGCAGATGGACGTCGGTGCGGGTGTGGCTGCCCGAGCCGGAGGCGATGCCCGCGCGCACGGAGGCGACCATGTTGGCCTCCTTCAGCACGCCCGACAGGTACGGCCACACCTCGAACCGGCGCGCCTTCAGCGGCACCACGCCGTTGTCCAGCCGGGACAGGTCCAGCAGGGTCTCCACCAGGCGGCCCAGCCGCTCGGTCTGCTTCAGGGCCGTCCGCATGGTCTCCGGATCGGCCTCGGTGACCCCGTCGACGATGTTCTCCAGCACCGCGCGCAGCCCGGCGATCGGGGTGCGCAGCTCGTGCGAGACGTTCGCCACCAGCTCCTTGCGCTGGTTGTCCTGGGCCTCCAGCTCGTCGGCCATGACGTTGATCGTCTGCGCCAGGTCGCCGAGTTCGTCGCGGCGGTTCTCCCGCACCCGGCGCGTGTAGTCGCCCTGCGATATGGAGCGGGCCACCGTGTTCATCTCGTCCAGCGGCATGGTCAGCGAGTGCGCCACGAACTGGGTGATGAGCAGGGTGGCGATCATCGAGAAGACCGTGATGAAGCGCAGCTCCGTCTGGGTGTGCACCGCGACGAGCGACAGGCCGGTGGTGATGAGCACCGCGATGACGACCAGCGCACCCAGCTTGGTCTTGATCGAGAACGGGCGCACGCCGCCCCAGGGTTCCTCGCCGAGGGCCCCGGGGCTCCTCCGTGCGGCCTGGCGCCCGCTGCCGCTCACAGGGTCGGTGTCTCCAGCGCGTAGCCCACGCCGTGCACGGTCCGGATCCGCTCCGCGCCGATCTTGCGGCGCAGCGCCTTGATGTGGCTGTCGACCGTGCGGGTGCCGGAGGCGTCCGCCCAGTCCCACACCTCGGCCAGCAACTGCTCCCGGGAGAGCACCGCGCGCGGGGTGTTCGCCAGGCACACCAGCAGGTCGAACTCGGTCGGCGTCAGGTGGACGTCCTCGGACTTCACCCGCACCCGGCGCTGGGCGTGGTCGATCTCCAGCTCGCCGAGGCGCAGGATGCCGGTGCGGGGCGTGGCGGCGGCCAGCGCGGCCCGCTCCACCCGGCGCAGCAGCACATGCACCCGGGCCGCCAGCTCACGCATGGAGAACGGCTTGGTCATGTAGTCGTCGGCGCCCACGCCGAGCCCGACCAGCATGTCCGTCTCGTCGTCCCGCGCGGTCAGCATCAGCACCGGCACCGGCCGTTGCGCCTGCACCCGCCGGCACACCTCCAGGCCGTCGAAGCCGGGCAGCATGATGTCGAGGATCAGCAGGTCGGGCTGCCAGGCCTCGGCCGTGTCGACGGCGGCCGGACCGTCGGCCGCCGTCTGCACCAGGAATCCCTCGGCACGGAGCCGGGCCGCGATGGCGTCGACGATCGTGGGGTCGTCCTCGACGACCAGCACCCGGCGCTGTGCGCCCGGGGTGGTCGTCGCCGCGCCGCTCTGGGAGGTGTGTGTCTGCTCCATCGCCCGCCCCTGTTGTGTTGCTTTCCGGAATCCGTGGGGTGATCCCATGTCTGCGTCCGACGCTTGCCCGATCGGCTGAATGATCCGCGTCAGGGCAGCACATTACGGGGACTCACCGCGCTGTCGCTATCCAGGTCGGACGGCGAGGTGGACGGCGTCGGGAACGCCCCGGGCAACGGGCACCTCTTCGGTACGCACCCGCTGGAACCCGGCATTCCGCAAGGTTCCTTCAAATTCCGGAGAGGGTTCGGCGGACCACACCGCGAGCACTCCGCCGGGCCTCAACACCCTTGCGCAGGCCGCCAGTCCGGCCGGTGAATAGAGGCTGTCGTTGTCCTCGGTGACGGTCCAGCCGGGGCCGTTGTCGATGTCGAGGCAGAGCGCGTCGAACGTGTCGGATGTCTCATTGACGTACGCGACGAGGTCGGATCGGACGATCGTGGTGCGGGGGTCGGCGAGGGCGCCGGCGGAGATCTCGGCGAGCGGGCCGCCTTGGTGCCAGTCGATGACGGCGGGCTCGCGTTCGACCACGGTGATCCGGCCCCACCTCGGATCGGCGGCGGCGTGTGCGAGCGAGAAGCCCACGCCCAGCCCCCCGATCAGCACCGCCGGGGCCGCGCGCCCGTCCAGCGCGTCACGGGCGGCGTCGACCAGCAGCCGCTCCGAGCGGCCGTCGGAGGTGTCCATCAGGAAGCAGCCGTTGGCGATGATCTGCAGGAGCGCACCGTGCCTGCGCAGCACCACCTCGCCGTACGGGCCTTCGCGTCGATCCAGGACCACGGGGGTGTCGTACACGGCAGTCATGTCCCCCATCCTGCTCGAACAGGGCCCGATGGTCACGGGAATTGGACAGGACGCCCACGGACGAGTGGTCCACGGCGAGGGCGGGCGGGGCGGCCGACGGGTGTGGGGCCGACCGGTCCTCACCGCCGAGGCCCCGGGTGCGCCGGTGGGAGCAACTGATCGCTCAGAGCGAACAAGTCTCCGGGAACAATCGGCTCCGCCGGAACATTGAGTCGGCATAGCTCAAGTTGACTGCCTAAGGGGAGATCATGGCTGCTGAGTCACCGGCGTTCACGCTGACCCTGCCCGTGCTGCCGCTCGACGACGAAGTGGTACTGCCCGGCATGGTGGTTCCGCTGGACCTGAGCGACGCCGAGGTGCGGGCCGCGGTGGAGGCCGCGCAGGCCGCCGCCCGCTCCGAACCCGGCAAGCCCAAGGTGCTGCTGGTGCCTCGGGTCGACGGCACGTACGCCAAGACGGGCGTCCTCGGCACGGTGGAGCAGGTGGGCCGGCTGGCCGACGGTGACCCCGGGGCCCTGATCCGCGGCCGGAGCCGGGTCCGCATCGGCGCCGGCACCACCGGACCGGGCGCCGCGCTCTGGGTCGAGGGCGCCGGCGTCGAGGAGAGCGTGCCGGACCCGCTGCCGGGTCAGGTCGCCGAACTCGTCAAGGAGTACAAGGCGCTCGCCACCAGCTGGCTGCGCAAGCGCGGCGCCTGGCAGGTCGTGGACCGCGTCCAGGCCATCGACGACGTCTCCGCGCTGGCCGACAACTCCGGCTACTCGCCCTTCCTGTCCACCGAGCAGAAGGTCGAACTGCTGGAGACCGCCGACCCGGTGGCCCGCCTCCGCCTCGCCACCCAGCAGCTGCGCGACCACCTCGCCGAGCAGGAGGTGGCCGAGACCATCGCCAAGGACGTCCAGGAAGGCGTCGACAAGCAGCAGCGCGAGTTCCTGCTGCGCCGTCAGCTGGAGGCCGTGCGCAAGGAACTGCGCGAGCTGAACGGGGAGAACTCCAAGGACGCGGCCGAGGAGTCCGACGACTACCGCGCCCGTGTGGAGGCCGCCGACCTGCCGGAGAAGGTCCGCGAGGCCGCCCTGAAGGAGGTCGACAAGCTGGAGCGCGCCTCCGACCAGTCGCCCGAGGGCTCCTGGATCCGCACCTGGCTGGACACCGTCCTGGAGATGCCGTGGAACGAGCGAACCGATGACAGCGCTTCCGCGTACGACATCCGGGGTGCCAAGGCCGTGCTCGACGCCGAGCACGCGGGCCTGGAGGACGTCAAGGAACGCATCACCGAGTACCTGGCCGTGCGCAAGCGGCGCGCCGACCGGGGCCTGGGCGTCGTCGGCGGGCGGCGCGGCGGCGCGGTGCTGGCCCTCGTCGGCCCGCCCGGCGTCGGCAAGACCAGCCTCGGCGAGTCCGTCGCGCACGCCATGGGCCGCAAGTTCGTCCGGGTCGCCCTCGGCGGCGTCCGGGACGAGGCCGAGATCCGCGGCCACCGCCGTACGTACGTGGGTGCGCTGCCCGGCCGGATCGTGCGCGCCGTCAAGGAGGCCGGGTCGATGAACCCGGTGATCCTGCTGGACGAGATCGACAAGGTGGGCTCCGACTTCCGGGGCGACCCGGCCGCCGCCCTGCTCGAAGTCCTCGACCCGGCGCAGAACCACACCTTCCGCGACCACTACCTGGAGGTCGAGCTGGACCTCTCCGACGTGGTCTTCCTCGCCACCGCCAACGTCCTGGAGGCCATCCCGGAGGCCCTCGCCGACCGCATGGAGATCGTCCGCCTGGACGGCTACACCGAGGACGAGAAGGTCGTCATCGCCCGCGACCACCTGCTCCCGCGCCAGCTGGAGCGGGCCGGCCTGGACCGGGACGAGGTCACCCTGGAGGAGAGCGCCCTGCGCAAGCTGGCCGGCGAGTACACGCGCGAGGCGGGCGTGCGCACCCTGGAGCGCTCGATCGCGCGCCTGCTGCGCAAGATCGCCGCTCAGCACGAACTGGGCGAGCGGGAGCTGCCGTTCACCGTCACCGACGGCGATCTGCGCGACCTGATCGGCCGGCCGCACCACGTGCCCGAGTCCGCGCAGGACCCGGCCGAGCGCCGTACGGCGGTGCCCGGCGTGGCGACCGGTCTCGCGGTCACCGGCGCCGGCGGCGACGTGCTCTACGTGGAGGCGTCCCTGGCCGACCCGGAGACGGGCGCGGCGGGCCTGACCCTGACCGGCCAGCTGGGTGACGTGATGAAGGAGTCGGCGCAGATCGCGCTGAGCTTCCTGCGCAGCCACGGCGCCGAACTGGAACTGCCGGTGGCCGACCTGAAGGACCGGGGCGTGCACATCCACTTCCCGGCGGGCGCGGTGCCCAAGGACGGCCCCAGCGCGGGCATCACGATGACCACGGCCCTCGCCTCGCTGCTGTCGGGCCGGCTGGTCCGCACGGATGTGGCGATGACCGGCGAGGTCTCGCTGACCGGCCGGGTCCTGCCCATCGGCGGCGTGAAGCAGAAGCTGCTCGCCGCCCACCGCGCCGGGGTGACCACCGTGATCATCCCCAAGCGCAACGAGCCCGACCTGGACGACGTGCCGGCCGAGGTGCTGGACAAGCTCGACGTCCACGCCGTCACCGACGTCCGCCAGGTCCTGGAGCTGGCGCTCGCGCCGGCCGCGGACGGCGTGGAGCCGGCGGTTCCCGCGGCGGCGTGACGGACGCCACGGGAAGGGCGGGGCCCGGGTTCCGTGAGGGAGGCCCGGGCCTCCGCCACACCCTGTACCCGCTGTTTCCCTCTCAGAGCGCGGCCGGGGTCTGCTCCGCCCACACCGTCTTGCCGGTCCGCTCGTGCCGGGTGCCCCAGCGCTCGGCGAGCTGCGCGACCAGCAGCAGCCCCCGGCCGCCCTCGTCGAAGATCCGGGCCCGGCGCATGTGCGGGGTGCTGCCGCTGGCGTCGTACACCTCGCAGATCAGGCCGGCGCCCGGGCGCAGCAGCCGGAGCCGGACGGGCGGGCGGCCGTAGCGGATGGCGTTGGTGACCAGTTCGCTGACGATCAGCTCGGTGGTGAACGCGGCCTCCTGGAGGTCCCAGGCGGACAGCTGCTCCTCCACGTACCGGCGGGCCAGGGAGACGACGGTCGGCTCGTGCTCCAGCTCCCAGCAGGCCACCCGGTCCTCGGGCAGGGCCCGGGTACGGGCCAGCAGCAGGGAGACGTGGTCGTCCGGGCGGGGGCCGGCCAGCCCGGTGAGGACCCGGTCGCACACCGAGTCCAGCGACGGCGCCGGACGGTCCGGTGCGCCGTACACCCCGTCCAGGGCCCGGCCGACGGCCCGGCCGTCGGGCTCGGACGGCCCGTTCGCGCACAGCGCCAGCAGGCTGCCCTCGGGCAGCTCCGTCTCGACCGCCTCGAAGGGCGGCCCGCCCAGCCCCAGCGGCGGCCCGGCGGGCACGTCGAGGACGCGGACGGCGCCGTCGGGGGTGACCACGGCGGGCGCCGGGTGCCCGGCCCGGGCCGCCGCGCACCGGCGCGATACGGGGTCGTAGACGGCGTACAGGCAGGTGGTGCCGATGCCGCCGGCGGTCTCGGTGGCCGGGTCCGCGCTGCTCTCGTCGGCCGCCAGCCGCAGCACCAGGTCGTCCAGGTGGGCGAGCAGCTCGTCGGCGGGCAGGTCCACGTCGGCCAGGGTGCGCACCGCCGTGCGCAGCCGGCCCACGGTGGCCGAGGCGCGGATGCCGCGGCCCGCCGCGTCGCCCGCGACGAGCGCCACCCGCGCCCCCGACAGCGGGATCACGTCGAACCACTCGCCGCCCGGACCGGTCCCGCCCGCGGCCGGCAGACAGCGGGTGGTGATCTCCAGGGCGGCCTGGTCGGGCAGCGGATGCGGCAGCAGGCCGTGCCGCAGGGGCGCGGTGTCGGGGGCCGGGGCCTCGGCGCGGGCCTGTTCGATGCAGGCGGCGGCCTTGGCGGTGAACTCCTCGGCGAGCCGTACGTCCTCCGGCCCGAACCGCTCCCGCCGCCGGGTACGGCCGAACAGGGCCACGCCGAGCGTGCCGCCCGCGCCGACCAGCGGCACCGCCAGCAGGGACCGGGTGCCGGAGGCGCGCAGCCACCCGGCGCACGGGTCCAGCGCCGCCCACTCGGCGATGCCCGGTTCCGCCGTGTCGTACAGCAGCGGGCGGGCGGTCGCCAGGCAGCGGGCGGGCGGCGAGCCGGCCGGGCAGACGACTGCCTCGCCGACGCAGGTGCCCCGGGTGGTCCCCGTGCCGTCCGGGACCGCGCGCAGGGCGGCCCGGCGCAGCACGACCTGCCCCGGCTGCGGGCCGCCGGCCCCGCTGCCGCCGGAACGCGGACGGTCCAGCAGGTCGACGGCCATCACGTCGGCCAGCCGGGGGACCGTGACCTTGCCGAGTTCCTGGGCGGCGAGGACCTGGTCCGCCGCCGACGCGGCGCGCGGGCCGGTCCGGTCCGCCGGGGACGGCCCGTCGGCGTCCGGGGCCGGCCGCGACACGGACAGGCAGACGGCCCGGACCCGGCCGTCGGCGTCCTTCAGCGGGGTGAGGACGGCGGTCCGGCCGAAGTCCGGGCCGAGCCGGCCCTGTGCCTCCTGCGGCCGGCCGGACTCCAGCGCCGCCCGCATGGACCGCTCGGCCTCCTCGCTCGCGGCGCCGGGCACGATGTGGGTCAGGCGCAGCCCGCGCATGGCGGCCTCGGGCAGGGCGAGGGCGTGCTCCAGCCGGCGGTTGGCCCGCAGCAGGCGCAGGTCCGGGTCGAAGACGGCCAGCGGGAACGGCGACTGGAGAAAGGTCCACTCCTCCAGGGGATCGCCGCGGGGCGGCTGCGGCCGGGCCGTCACCGGGCTCACCACCAGCCAGTCGGTGCGCCCGGCGGGGGAGGTGCGGCGGTGGGCGAGGACGTCCAGTTCCAGGCGCCGGCCGTCCTGGTGGCGCAGCGGGACGGTGCCGTGCCAGCGGCTGCGGCCGGCCAGGGTACGGCGGGCGCCGGCGGCGTCGGTGGCGAGCAGCGCGGCGGCGGGCCGGCCGACCACGGCCGGGGAGTCGTAGCCGAGCAGCCGCCGCGCGCCGTCGCTCCAGCCGGTCAGGATGCCCCGCTCATCGATGGTGGCCGTGGCCGTGTACGTCGCTGGTCGCTCCATCGCCGCTCATCTCGCCCTTGCTCGGCAGGCTCTCCTGACCAGCATGATCCCGGGCGGCGCGGAGCACCAACGCAGGGCGCGGGCCGGGGAGAACGGCCCGCGCCCGGAGGCGCCCGCCGGCCGGGGCCGTCCCCGCTCGCCACACGGCCCGCGGCCGGCCGCCGCTCAGCCGTTGGCCAGGGCCTGTACCCGGTCCAGGGCGCCGTTGAACTTGTTGTGGTCGCCGACCGTCGGGCCGGAGGAGGTGTACTGCCACATGGTGTAGAACGACCACCCGGCCGGCAGCGTCCCCGGGTCCGCGGCGTAGCGGGCGATCCACAGCGGGTGGTTCACCGCGAAGCCGCCGTAGTTGCCGGTGCACTGGGTCCACCAGGTGGTGGCGGTGTAGATCACGGCGTACCGCCCGGTGCGCGCCTTGTAGGTGTTGAGGAAGTCGGCGATCCAGCTGACCATCTGGCTCGCGGTCTTGCCGTAGCAGGCGGCGCCGTACGGGTTCCACTCGATGTCGAGGGCGCCGGGCAGGGTCTTGCCGTCCCGCGACCAGCCGCCGCCGTGGTCGACGAAGTAGTTGGCCTGGGCGGCGCCGCTGGTGGTGTCCGGGGTGGCGAAGTGGTAGGCGCCGCGGATCATGCCCACGTTGTACGAGCCGTTGTACTGCTGGGCGAAGTAGGGGTTCGTGTAGTACGTGCCTTCCGTCGCCTTCGTGTACGCCCAGCGGACCCCGCTGTTCCACAGCGTGGACCAGGCGACGTTGCCCTGGTGGCTGGAGACGTCCACGCCCTCGGTCTGGGTGGCGTCGCCGGTGCTGGGGGTGCCGTTCTGTCCGTCGTGGGCGAGGACGCCCATGCCCATGTGGGCGGAACCGCGGGCGGGCACGTCCGCGGCCCGTGCGGCGGAGAGGGGGAGCGTGAGGGAGAGCGCCGCGAGCAGGGCCGTGACCAGGACGGCGAGGGGGCGCGGGCGGAGCGGGTGGGTACGACGGGTGGGACCGGGTCTGAGCACGGTCATGGCGTGCCTCCGGGATGGGGAGTGGGGGAGCGATGTGGGGATCGTGGGGGTGACCGCCGGCCCACTGGGCGTGGGCATGCCATTAATGGCGTGGTAAAGAAGCTACGCACGTAGATGACGGCGTGGAAGAGGGTCCGGACGACGCCGTTGGTCTATGCCTGCGAAATACTGACGGAGCTGCGGCAATGACGACGTGTGACAGAAACTTTCAGGACTGCGAAACCGATCAGGGGTGCTGACGTGCACGAGGACAGAAACAGCGGCGGACCGGGCGTCGCCTGCCAGGTGACGCCCAGTGGTGCAGACCAGGAATTCCTGTCGCTGGAACGCGAGTTGACCGTGCTGCTGCGGCGCGCCCGGGCCAACCAGGCGGAGATGGCCCGGGAGGTCCACCCCGATCTGGAGTCCTCCGCCTACGGCCTGCTCATCCGGCTGGACGAACAGGGCGGCCAGCGGGCCACCGAACTCGCCGCCTACATCGGGGTCGGCAAGGCCACCATGTCCCGGCAGCTGCGCGCCCTGGAGGAACTGGGCCTGATCGCCCGCGAACCCGACCCGGCCGACGGCCGCGCCTGGCTGGTCACCCTCACCGACGAGGGCAGCCGCCGCGTCGGCACCGTCCGCGAGGCCCGCCGCGCCCGCTACGTCCGCGAGCTGGCCCACTGGGACCGCCGCGAGGTCGCGGAGCTGGCCCGGCTGCTGCACGAACTGAACGACGTCATGGCGAAATAACGGCCCGCCACCGCGCCTGCCCCGCGGCTCGCAGGCAGCGCGTACCCGCGGCCCGCGACCGCGCGCAGACCGCGGCTCACAACCGCGCGTACACCACCGTCGCGTCGTCGTGCGTCTTGCCCCGCCCCAGGAACGCCCGCCGCTCCCGGTCCGCCGCCTCCAGCTCCCGCACCCGCTCGACCAGCGAC
Organism: Streptomyces rubradiris; assembly: GCF_016860525.1. Classification (NCBI taxonomy): domain Bacteria; kingdom Bacillati; phylum Actinomycetota; class Actinomycetes; order Kitasatosporales; family Streptomycetaceae; genus Streptomyces; species Streptomyces rubradiris. The sequence goes on along the minus strand of NZ_BNEA01000015.1, from coordinate 2,744,653 downwards.
CGGGCGCCCTCCTTGGCGACCACGTCGAACAGGGCCGTCCAGTCCCCCTCGCGGAACATCTCCGTCCACCGGGTCGCGCCGTCCGTCAGCGCGGCCAGCTCCCGCACCGCGCGCCGGGGCAGCACACCGGTGACCGCGCGGGCCGCCACGGCGGGGTCGGCGGCGGCCGTGAAGAACCCGCCCTCCTTGTTGCGCAGGCGGGCGTCGATCAGGGCGTCCGAGGCCAGCGCGGAGCGGGGGAGCCGGGCGAGCCGGTCGTCCAGCACCGGGGTCACCACCCCGTCGGGCCCCCGCAGCAGCAGCGCCGCGTCCGACAGCACCAGGTACTCGACCTCGGCGGCGGACCAGCGGGCCACGGCGACGGTTGCCTGGGGCGTTCGCGGGTGAGAAAGGTCACAGGTGTCCGCGTGCGCCTCGGCGGTGCGCCGGATCGCCCGCGCGAGAATCTCCGGCAGCGTCAGATCTCGGCCGGAAACGGTCAGTTCGGTCAGCGCGCCGCCCAGTCGCGCGGTGAACCAGGGCACGGAGTGCAGGCAGCCCGCCCCACCGCTCGGCGGCGTCACCCCGTCCAGGGCGATCACGCAACCTCCCTGTCCGCAGGCGGGTAGTCCGACACCGGCGAAGTCCTCGTTGGGGCGGGCCGCGTCGCCGGGTTCCGAGACGAGATCAGTACGCACCCGGTCAGTCTGCACGACCCCTTCACACGGTGCGCCACGGCCCGGCAAGCGCCCCGGAATTCCCGTGACCTCGCAGGTCAGGCGCCGGGTTTGGGTCGGAATGGGGCGCTCCGGGAAGACGTGGTGGCGAATATTGCCAAAGCCGGCCGCGCGCGTCCAACCGGCCCGCCGCGTCCGAGCCGGGCACGCGCCGGAGGAACTTGCCCCCCAACTCCCCTCCGATGTTCACTCCTTCGGGTGGCGGGTCAGGTGATGCGCGACCACTGCCCACCGGCGCTGGGAGGGTCGGGAACCGTACGAACCGGGTGTACGCACCACTTGGCCCCGAAGTGACGGGGCACCACCCGGGCCCCTGGGTAGACGAGTTCGAGAATGCGAGCACCGGTGCAGAAGAAGCGGCCTCGGCGCACAGGCAGTCAGCCGGCCCCCGCGGGGACCGTCCCGCAGACCCCCGTGGGCACCGGCCGCCCCACCCATGTGCGCACCCGGCTCATCGTCGCCGTCGCGGTGGTGGCCGCCGCCGTGGCCGGGGCCGGCGTGCCCGCGCTGCTCACCGCCTCCCAGGACGTCGGCGACTCCCAGGAACTGGTGACGCTCGCCGCCCGCACCCAGGACGCGCTCACCCTCGCCCACTCCCTGGCCGACGAACGCGACGAGGTCACCCCCTACGTCGCGGCCGGCCGCCCCCGCTCCAAGGCGCCCTCCGAGGACCGCAGCGCCCGCGTGGACCGGCAGGTCGCGGAGTTGCGCGCGGACACCGACACCCCGGCCCGCCTGCGCACCGCCCTCGACGGCATCGACAAGCTCCGCCGCGCCGCCCTCACCGGCAAGACCGACGCCCTGCGGACCCACCAGGCCTACTCGGCGGCCATCACCGAACTGCACCGGCTCGCCGAACAACTGGCCGAGCAGCTGCCCCCGCGGGCCGGCTCCGGCACCCACGCCCTCGCCGAACTGGACTCCGCCGTCCAGCAGTCCGCCGCCGCCCGCGGCCTGCTGCTGGCCGCGCTGAACGTCCCCGCCGCCACCCGGACGGCCATCGACCCCGTCACCGGCCTGCCCACCACCTCCGCCGCCGGCGACGACACCGACCGCCGGCAGCGCGACGCGCTCACCGCCGCCGCCCAGCAGGCCCGGCTGCGCGCCGACGCGGCCCTCTCCGACTTCCGCGCCACCGCCTCCGAGGCGGCCGTCGACTCCTACGACTCCACGGTCACCGGCCCCGAGGTCAACTCGGCCGAGAAGTTCCTGGCCCTGCTCACCGACCAGCCGGCCCTGGCCGACAGCGAGCTGACCACCTCCGCCAAGAAGCTGGACGCGGCCCTGTCCGCCCGCGTCGACCTGATGCGCGGCGCCGAGTCCGCCCTCTACGACCGCCGCACCAAGGACCTGGAAAAGCTCCGGGACGACGACGTCACCGCCCTGGAGATCCGCGTCGCCGTCCTCGGCGTGCTGCTGCTGGTCGCGGTCGGCGTCGCCACCGCCATGGCGCGCAGTCTGACCCGCCCGCTGTCGGTGCTGCGCCGCGGCTCGGCCCGCCTCGCCGAGGCCGAGGACCCGGCGGCTCAGGACCCGATCGCCTTCACCGGCCGCAACGACGAGTTCGCCCAGGTGGTCCGCTCGGTCAACGCCCTGCACGCGCACGCCGTCGCCCTGCACGAGCGGGTGGCCACCCTGGAGACCGACCGCAAGCACCTGGTGGGCCAGCGCCAGAAGATGGCCGACGCCCGCGAGGAACTGCGCGCCGAACTCGCCGACTCCGCCGCCCAGCTGGAGCGGCTGCGCACCAGCATCGGCTCCACCTTCGTCAACCTGGCGCTGCGCACCCTGGGCCTGGTCGAACGCCAGCTGGCGGTCATCGAGGGCCTGGAGGACCGCGAGCAGGACCCCGACCGCCTCGCGACCCTCTTCAAGCTGGACCACTTCGCCACGGTCATGCGCCGGCACAGCGAGAACCTGCTGGTCCTCGCCGGCACCGAGCACGTCCAGCAGCACCCCGGCCCGGTGCCGCTGGTCGACGTGGTCCGGGCGGCGGTCAGCGAGATCGAGCGCTACGAACGCGTCCGCATCGCCTCCCTGCCGCCGCACGCGCATGTGGCCGGGTTCGCCGCCGACGACCTCTCCCACCTGCTGGCCGAACTGATGGAGAACGCCACGTCGTTCTCCCCGCCGGAGCTGCCGGTGGAGGTCTCCGGCTGGCTCCTGGAGTCGGGCGAGGTCATGCTCTCCGTCCAGGACGAGGGCATCGGCGTGGCCGAGGAGCGCCTGACCCGCCTCAACGCCCGCCTCACCGACTTCGACCCGCGGTCCCTCTACGACCAGGACGACGCCGACGGGCTCGGCCTCGGCCTCTACGTCGTCGCGCGCCTCGCCCACCGCCACGGTGTGCGGGTCCAGCTGCGCGACCAGAAGCAGGGCGGCACCGCGGCGGTCGTGGTCCTGCCGGCGCAGCTCCTCGCCGAGGCCCCGCCGACGGCCCTGCCGCCGACGACCGCGGCCGGCGGCACCACGGGTACGTACACCCTGCCGGGCGCCGACGCGGAGGCGAACTCCAACGTCCTGCGCGCCCGCACCAAGGACCCGCTGGTGGCCCTCGCCGAACGGGCCGTACAGGACACCCACGACCAGGCCACCTCGCCCACCGACCCCACGGAGACCCGCCCCAAGCCGACGGAGACCCCCGCCGAGACGACGATGGAACTCCTCCTGCCGACACCGCAGGAGGAGCCGGCGGAGCCGGAAGAGCCGGGGGCACCGGAGCGGCCGACGGCACAGACCGACCTCTCGGCGACCCCGCCCACGGCCCCGGCAGCCGCCGACGGCGAGCACGCCCCACAGGGGCCGCCCGCCCGCGACGACGAAACCCGCACGGATGATGCGGGCGGCAGCCCGGGAGCCGACGGCGAAGCCGAGGCGAAGCCACCGGCCGAGCCGCCGCAGGCACCCGCGACGGAGCTGCTCACCAGCAAGGGTCTCCCCAAGCGCACGCCCAAGATCACCGCCCCCGCCGCCCCGCCCCGCCAGCGCAACACCCGCGTCGACGCCGACGCCCTGCGCCGCAGGCTCGGCGGCTTCCGCAGCGGCGCCGAGGCCGGCTACCGCGACGCGGAGACGGAGATCGCCGAGAAGACGGCCGGCCACCGACGGCCGGCCGGCTACGCACACGCCGAAGAAGCCACGGGGGGCACAGCCGAGGAGGCAAGCAGTTGACCGCGCCCACTACCTACGGACTGAGCAGTGAAGCCCGTAACCTGCACTGGCTGCTGACCAACCTGGTCGAGGAAGTACCCGGCATCCAGTCCGTCGCCGTGGTCTCCTCGGACGGACTGCTGCTGCTGTCGTCCGACCCGGCCCACACGGAGCAGTCCCGTGCGGCCCGCCCGGCGAAGGGCCCGCGCGGTTCCGCCGCCGACCTCGCCACCATCGTCTCCGGCATCGGCAGCCTCACCGTGGGCGCCGCCCGGCTGCTGGAGCACGGCGGGGTCAAGCACACCATGGTCGCGATGGACGAGGGCAGCCTGTTCGTGATGTCGATCAGCGACGGCTCGCTGCTCGGCGTGCACGGCTCCGCCGAGTGCGACATGAGCGTGGTGGCGTACCACATGGCGCTGTTCGTGGGCCGCGCCGGGCACGTCCTGACGCCCGAACTCCGCAGCGAGCTGCGTAAATCCATGGAGGCCGAGTCGACGGGGAGCACCCGGTGAGCGGCCCCGCGAACAAGCCCGGCAAGCAGCGGCTGCCGGTACGCGGCGGCGACCGCAAACCCGCCCGCGTGCGCCCCTACTCGCTCACCGGCGGCCGTACCCGCTTCGGTCACGTCCTCCTCGTGGAGACGTTCGTGGCCGCGCTGGAGGCCCCCGAGGAGCGCAAGGAACTGACGAACGGCTCGCAGGCAGGCCGGGGCATGCCGGAGATGCTGGCCATCGTCGAGTTGTGCCGCCGTATGCGCACGGTGGCCGAGATCGCCGCGCTGCTGAAGATGCCGCTCGGCGTGGTCCGCGTCCTCCTGAGCGATCTGGCGGACCAGGGAAAGATCCGTGTGTACGGCACCGGAACCGGTCACGGCACCGGCCGGCCGGACCGCGCGCTGCTGGAAAGGGTGCTGAGTGGACTCCGCCGTCTCTGACGCCACCGCCGCCTTCGGGGGCGCTCCCCTCGCCGCCTCCTACGGCGAGCCGGACGAGGACCTGAGGTCCTGGCAGACCGACCGGACGCGGGCTCCCATCGCGACGAAGATCGTGGTGGCGGGCGGCTTCGGCGTCGGCAAGACCACCCTGGTCACCTCCGTCTCGGAGATCACGCCCCTGCAGACCGAGGCGCTGATGACCGAGGCCAGCGAGGACACCGACGACCTGTCCGCCACCCCGGGCAAGCTGACCACCACCGTGGCCATGGACTTCGGCCGCATCACACTCGACGACGACCTGGTGCTCTACCTGTTCGGCACGCCGGGCCAGCAGCGGTTCTGGTTCATGTGGGACGACCTGGTGCGCGGCGCGATCGGCGCCGTCGTCATGGCCGACACCCGCCGCCTGAAGGACTGCTTTCCCGCGCTGGACTACTTCGAGAGCTGCGGACTGCCCTACGTCGTCGCCGTCAACCACTTCGACGGCAGCGAGCGGTTCGAGCCGGAGGACGTGCGGGAGGCGCTGACCATACCCGCGCACATCCCTGTCATGATCATGGACGCGCGGCGGCGGTTCTCGGTCATCGAGACCCTCCTGGCCCTCGTCGGCCACGCGCTGGACGAAACCCCCGAGTAGTCCTGATAGGAGTCCCCACCCGCATGCGGAAGATACTCGTCGTCGGAGCCGGCCAGTCCGGCCTCCAGCTCGCCCTCGGCCTGCAGTCGCACGGCTACGAGGTCACCCTGATGTCGAACCGGACCGCGGACGAGATCCGCTCCGGCCGGGTCATGTCGACGCAGTGCATGTTCCACACGGCACTCCAGCACGAGCGCGACCTGCAGCTGAACTTCTGGGAGTCCCAGGCCCCGAAGATCGAGGGACTCGGCGTCTCGGTCGCCGCGCCGGGCTCGCACGACCCGGGCCCCACCCAGCGGGCCATCGACTGGGTGGGCAAACTGGACGGGTACGCGCAGTCGGTCGACCAGCGGGTGAAGATGGCCGGCTGGATGGAGACCTTCGCGCAGCGCGGCGGCCAGCTGGTCATCCACGGCGCGGCCGTCGGCGACCTGGACTACTTCTCCCGCACCTACGACCTCGTACTGGTCGCGGCCGGCAAGGGCGAGCTGGTGTCGATGTTCGCCCGCGACCCCGAGCGCTCCCCGTACGCCGAGCCGCAGCGGGCGCTGGCGGTGGCGTACGTGCACGGGCTCGGCCCGCGCCCGGAGCACCCGGAGTTCGACGCGGTCCGCTGCAACCTGGTCCCCGGGGTCGGCGAGCTGTTCGTCATGCCGACGCTGACCACCTCCGGCCGCGCCGACATCCTGTTCTGGGAGGGCATACCCGGCGGCCCGCTCGATGTCTTCCGTGGCGTCAAGGACCCGGCGGAGCACCTCTCCCTGACCCTGGAACTCATGGAGCGGTTCACGCCCTGGGAGTACGCGCGGGCCACCGAGGTCGAACTGACCGACGCGGGCGGCACGCTGGCCGGGCGCTACGCCCCGACCGTGCGCAACCCCGTCGGCCGGCTGCCCTCGGGCGGTCTGGTCCTGGGCGTGGCCGACGTGGTCGTGGCCAACGACCCGGTCACCGGGCAGGGCTCCAACTCGGCGTCCAAGTGCGCGGCCGCGTACCTTGCCTCGATCCTGGAGCACGGCGACAAGCCGTTCGACGAGGAGTGGATGCGGGCCACCTTCGACCGCTACTGGGCCACCGCGCAGCACGTCACCAAGTGGACCAACGCCATGCTGGCGCCGCCGCCGGAGCACGTGCTGAACCTCATCGGCGCGGCCGGGTCGCTCCAGCCCGTGGCGGACCGTTTCGCCAATGGTTTCAACGACCCGGCCGACTTCGAGGACTTCTTCTTCGACCCGGACAAGGCGGCCGCCTACCTGGGATCTTTCACCGGAGCCTGATGGTTTTGCCCCTTTTGACACCCGATGGTGGCGGGGGGACGCTGGTTCAGGTGTGCAGGGGGGACGAGCCATGGAGGAGTTTCCATGAACGGTCGACGTGTACGCCTCGCGGTTCTGGCGCCCCTGACCGTGTCGTCGCTCGCGTGGGGGGCGGTGACGTTCTCCGCCCCGACAGCGGCGGCGGCATCGCCCAGCTGTAGCGTCACAAGCACCGACAACCCCAATAACCTGCAGGTCAGCGGCAGGGACTTCAGGCCCAACAAGTCCGTGGCCGTGGAATCCGCCAACGGGTCCGAGGGCAGCGTGAAGGCGGACGCCACCGGCCGCTTCTCCCTGACGGTGACCGGCGCGAGCGGCACCGTCAGCGCCCAGCAGATCGGCGGCCCCGTGGTCGGGTGCGGCACGGCCGCTGAGGGGGAGCAGAAGAACGCCAGGGAGCAGTTCCGCGAGGGCTTCCGGCAGGGATTCGCGACCGTGCGGGAGAACTGCGACAAGAGGGAGCGGCAGCGGGGGTTCGCGCGCGTGGACGAGAACTTCGAGAGGGGGTTCAACGCCGGCGCGGACGCGGCGGCCAGGCGGTTCTGCTAGGTCCGGCCGGGCCGTCGGGGAGCGGGGCGTACGGCACCCAGGATCGGGTGGGCGGCGATCGGTGAGACCGTGACCCGTCCGCCCGGCCGCGGTGCCTGGACGACCTTGCCGTCCCCCACGTACATCGCCACGTGCGTCGCCTCGGGGAAGTACACCACCAGGTCCCCCGGGCGCAGCCGGCGCAGCGGCACCTTCGCGAGCCGGTCCCACTGCTCCTGGCTGGTGCGCGGGACCGGGACGCCCGCCTGGGCCCAGGCCCGCGAGGTCAGCCCCGAGCAGTCGTAGGCGTCCGGGCCCGCCGCGCCCCACGCGTACGGCTTGCCGACCTGGTCCAGGGCGTAGCGGACCGCGCGGTCGGCGGCCGGCGCGGCGGGGCCGGCGGCGGCCGGCGCGGCGGGGCCGGCGGCGGGCGGCGTCGCCGGGCGGCCGTCGGGCAGGGCGCCCGCGGTGGTGAGTTCGCGCTGGGCCTGCGCGACCCCCTGCTCCTCCAGCCGGGCCACGGCCGCGAGCTGGTCCGGGGTGAGGCCGGCCAGCATGCGCTCCACGCCGGCCAGTTCCGTCCGGACGTCGTCGCGCTGCCGCTTCTGCCGGGCGGCCAGGCCGAGCTGGGTGTCCAGGGCCTTGCGGGCCGCGCGGGCCAGGGCGTCCTGGCGGCGCTCCGCGTCGGCCAGCCGGGCCACCGCGCGGGCCCGTTCGCGCGCCAGCTCGCCGATGACGTGCCCCTCGTCCAGCGCGGCCTGCGGATCGGGGGCGAGCAGGAGGCGGACGTAGGGGCCGAGGCCGCCGCCGCTCTGGTACTGCTGCCGGGCCAGCCGGCCGGCGTCCAGCCGCTGGGACCGCAGGGCGAGCCGGGCGCGGGCCAGTTCGCCGTCCAGCCGGGCCACCTCGGCGCGCTGCCGCTCCAGCTTCTCCGTGGTGGCGTTGTAGGTCTCGGTGGCCTGCTCGGTCCGCCGGTACAGCCGCTGAAGGTCCGTCAGCAACTGGTGCACGGACGGCTGCTGGTCCGGCGCTGCCGCGGACGGCTGTGCGTCCGGTGCGGACACGGACGGCCGTGGGTCCGGTACGGCCGCGGCGGGTACGGGCGCGAGGACGGCCTGGGCCGCGACCGCGGCCGTACCGGCCAGACGCCGGAGCACTGCTGACACGTCATCACCTCCGGGGCGCGGAGGGCGGGCTTTCCGCCGTCCGTCGCACGGTGATAATCAGACGTGTCGGCACACAATATGCGGGAAGGCTGCGCGGTTCGGCGCACCGCTTTCACTCGTTCGTGTCACCCGGCTTGCCGGATCGCGGGGCATCGGGCGGGGGAGCGGCCGGGGCGGCCGGCCTGGACCAGGGCCACCTGAGCCGTCCACCGGTGGTGTCGTCCGGGTCGTACCGGTACTTCCAGCCCTGGACCAGCCCGAGCCGTCTGCTGTGCCCGCGCGGTGCGCGCCGGTAGACCAGCACCGTGGGCGGGCCGCCGTCCGGGTCCGGGACGGGGATGCGGTAGGTCTTCGGGGGGTGCCCGGTGGGGCCGAGCAGGACGGGCAGCACCCTGCCGTCCATGGGGCCGCCCTCGAAGGGGGTGTCCTGGCTCTTCACGCGCTCGGCACCGGGTCGGTCTCGGCGAGCGCGGCGACGAGCGCCGCCGTCTGCGCGTCGCGGCCCGCGGTCACCTTGAGGACGGCCACGAACTGCTCCACCAGCCAGTCCCGCAGCTCCGCGGGCGGCGGCTGCTTGTCGTTGTCCAGCCAGATCAGCGAGGCCGCCTCCACGGCCGCGATCCACATCCGCACGGTCATGCGCAGCGGCGCGCCGGGCTCGCTGACCTCCATGTGCTGGTAGATGTGCTCGGCGGCGGACCGGCGCACCCCGTCCACGATGGAGGTGGTGCGCTTGGTCTCCACCACGCTGCCGCCCTGGAGCAGCGCGGCGAAACCGGTGTCGTGCTGGTCGACGAATTCCAGGTAGCGGTCCAGGACGCGGGAGAGGCGGGACAGCGGCGACGTCTCGTTGGGCTCGTCGAAGCACTGGTTCAGCTGCTCGGCGGCCGACCCGAGCGCGGCCTCGTAGAGCTGCTGCTTGCCGCCCGGGAAGTAGCGGTACACCAGGGGACGCGAGACTCCGGCCGCCTCCGCCACGTCATCGAGGGACACGTCCTCGGGCGCGTGGTGCGCGAAGAGCGAGAGCGCGGCGGCGAGGAGCTGGGTCTTTCGCTCCTCGACGCTCAGGCGGCGGTATGCGGGGGTGGCCGACTGGGTCATGGCGGTCAGCCTAACCGCCGTCGTGAGGCCGTCACGCGGCGCTCGCGGGTGGCCGGGGCGCACGCGCGCCGCGTCCGCGCCCCCTGGAGGGGCCGCGGGCCTACGCGAGGAGACCCGACGCCCTCCACAGCCGGCGCCCCACGCCACGCAGGACACCGATGTCGTCCAGGAAATCGGTCAGGCGCTTCGCACCCGTCTGCATGACTTCCCGCCGGTGCCCGCTGGCCTTCACCTGGGCCATCGCCTCCCGCTTGTCCAGCCCCACGTTCGTGTACACCTCCGGGTTGACGAAGGCGACCGAGAAGACCCGGGCGAACTCCCCGGAGGTGACCCGGGTGAACTCCTGGGACCACTTCGGGGCGGTCACCATCTGGCGCCGCAACTCCTCACGGGCGTACCGGACGTGCCGGGCCTCCTCCACCACGTGGATCCGCGTGACGCCCCGGATCAGCGGCTGCACCCGCTCGTCCGGGAAGGTCAGCCGCTGCATCCAGTCCAGGACCTCCTCGCCGAGCAGCGTGGCGGTGAACGAACCGGGCGTGGTGGAGATGGTCTTGAACAGGCGGCCGAGGTTCTGGTGGGTCCGGCTCACCGGGTACCAGGGCGTGTCACCGCGCGAGATCAGGCGCGCGAACATCTTCGAGTGCCGGCACTCGTCCTCGATCTCGGTGAGGGCGTAGCGCACGTGCGCGCTCGTCGCCGCCTTGTCGTAGACGTGCCGGACCAGCAACTGCATCAGGATCAGCTCGAACCAGATGCCGAGCGAGGCCAGCGCCGCGGCCTCGTGCCGGGAGAGCAGGATGCGCTGTTCCTCGCTCATCCGCCGCCACATCGGGGTGTCGTAGAGCGAGACCAGCTCCGGCGGCCAGAACCACTTGCCCTCCTCGAAGGGCGCGTCCCAGTCCAGCTCCTTGTCCGGGTCGAAGGAGTGTTTGGCGGAAGAGGCGAGCAGCCGTTCGGCCACTTGTTCCCGGTCCTTGAGCAGGCCCAGCGCGTCGCGCAGGCCGTCCAGCGCGTCCGCTTCCGTCAGGGTCGTCATGGCTCCCTCACCTCGTTACCCGGGGGTAGTCGCTTCTGCTCTTATAAGACTCCTTGTCAGTAAGGCCGTCAATCCCTTGCGCAGGACTTGTTGACCCGGCGAGTACCCGTGAGCCTGGTTCGTATGGGGACTCACGACCTGTACGCCAACGAGCCGGCGGACCCCCTCTGGCGGGTGCCCGCCACCGGCGCTGCCCGGTTCACCTGGGAGTACGACGACGGCCGCGACCGTCTGCTCGCCCTGTACCAGAAGGGCAAGGACAAGCAGTGGGACGGGCGGACCCGCATCGACTGGGGCCTGGAGGTGGATCCGTACGACGCCCTCGGCACGCCCGAGGAGGCCATGTCCCTGTACGGCACCCGCCACTGGGACAAGCTCTCCGACCGGGACAAGGGCGAACTGCGCCGGCACTACGCCTCCTGGCAGTTCAGCCAGTTCCTGCACGGCGAGCAGGGCGCGATGATCTGCGCGGCGCGGATCGTGGAGTCGGCGCCCGACCTGGACGCCAAGTTCTACTCCGCGACCCAGACCATGGACGAGGCCCGGCACGCCGAGATCTACGGCCGGTTCCTGCACGAGAAGATGGGCCTGCTCTACCCGGTCAACGACGACCTCCAGTCGCTGCTCGGCGACACCCTGCGCGACAGCCGCTGGGACATGCCCTACCTCGGCATGCAGGTGCTGATCGAGGGCCTGGCGCTGGCCGCGTTCGGCATGATCCGGGACACCACGACCAAGCCGCTGCCCAAACAGATCCTGACCTACGTCATGCAGGACGAGGCCCGGCACGTGGCCTTCGGCCGGATGGCGCTGCGCGACTACTACCGGCAACTCACCGACGCCGAACTGCGCGAGCGCGAGGAGTTCGTCATCGAGGGCTGCCATCTGATGCGCGACCGGCTGCGCGGGGTGGAGGTGCTGGAGAACTTCGGCATCCCGAAGGCCGAGGCGGAGGAGATCAGCGAACAGTCCGAGTTCCTCCGGCTGTTCCGCAAGCTGCTGTTCAGCCGCATCGTCCCGTGCGTCAAGGACATCGGCCTGTGGGGCGAGCGCCTCCAGCGGGCCTACGCCGACATGGGCGTCTTCGAACTGGGCGACTCCGACCTGGACCAGCTCATGGCCCAGGACGAGGAACTGGCCGACCGGTTGGACGCCGAACGCTTCGCCGCGGAGGAGCGGGAGCGGGTGGCGGAGGTGGAGGCGACGATCGAGTCGGGCGCGACGGAGGACTGACGGACCGCGCGGCCGGGCGGACGCGGGAGGCCGGCGGACCGCGCGTACGCCGTGGGGGTGCGCGGGGCGCGGTGATGGGGGTGCCGGCGCGGTGCAGTAGCGTGCTGGCGTGTCCATGCCTCCCCCGCCGCAGCCGTCGTACCCGGGTCCCTACGGGCAGCAGCCCCCGCAGGCCGCCCCCGGCCCGTACGGCTCGCCGTACCCCCAGCCGGCGCCCTACCCGCAGCAGCAGCCGTACCCGCCGCAGCCGTACCCCGCAGGGCAGCCCTACCCGCCGCAGCAGCCCTACCCCGGCTGGGGGGTGCCGCCCATGGCGCCGCCGCCCAGGAAGCGCCGGGTCGGGCTGGTGCTCGGCATCGTGGGCGGAGTCGTCACGGTCGTCGTCGCCGGTCTCGTGGTGCTCGGCATGGTGGCCGACAGCGGCTTCCCGGCGGCTCGGAACAAGCTGGTGCTGCCGCACAGCCTGCTCGACGGCGAGTACACCCTCGCCGAGGACCTCTCCGGCACCGAGGGCAAGAAGGTCGAGGACGAGGCCGACGGCGCCTGGGACGCGCGGGACGTGCACGCCACCGTCGGCCGTTACGGCCCGCCCGGCGACGACTCCCGGGCCATGCTGCTCGTCTCCGGCATGTACGGCCGGTTCAAGAACACCCCCGCGATCCGCCGCGGCCTGCTCAAGGGCGCCGCCGAGGCCGACGGCGTGACGGTGGAGCGGCCCGCGCGGGACATCGTCCCGGTCGGCGCCTCCACCACCGTCAGCTGTCAGGTGCTCACCCAGAAGAGCGCCGCGGTGACCCTGACCTACGGCGTCTGCGCCTGGGCGGACGGCAACACGGCGGCCGTCGTCGGGGAGGTCGACCGCTCCGTGCGCGACCCCGCCGACGTGGACCTGGAACAGGCCGCGCGCACCACCCTGCGGATCCGCGCGGAGATGCTCCGGCCCGTCGGCTGAGCCGGCCCTCAGCCGGCGAGCACCGCCCGCATCACCTCGCGCGCGATCGGGGCCGCGGTGCCGCCGCCGCTGATCTCGCCCCGGTCCGCCGCCGCGTCCTCCACCACCACCGCGACCGCCACCTCGGGCTCGGGCGCGTCCTCGGACTGCGCCCAGGAGACGAACCAGGCGTACGGCACCCCCGTGTTGCCGACCCCGTGCTGGGCCGTGCCGGTCTTGCCGCCGACCAGCACGCCCGGGATGGCCGCGTTGGTGCCGGTGCCCTCCCGGACCACCCCGGCCATCAGCTCCGCCAGCCGCGCCGCGGTGGCCGGCCGCATCACCTGCCGGCCGGGCCGGGCCCCGCTCCCGGACAGGGGTGCGCCGCCGTGCCGGGTGGTCCGCTCCACCAGGTACGGCGGACGCAGCACCCCGCCGTCCGCGACCGCCGCCGCGACCATCGCCATCTGCAGGGGCGTGGCCCGCGTGTTGTACTGCCCGATCGACGACAGCGCCAGCTGCGCCCGGTCCACGCGGGTGTCGAAGGTGCTGGGGGCCACGGAGAAGGGGATGCGTACCTCGGTGTCGTTGAACCCGAACGCCTGCGCCGTGGCCACCATGTCCCGCGCCCCCACGTCCACGCCCAGCTTGGCGAACACCGTGTTGCACGACCACTCGAAGGCGTCCCGCACCGAGGCGTCCGCGCAGCCCTCGCCCTCGTTGGTCAGCCGGGTGGTGGTGCCGGGCAGCCGGTAGGGGTCCGGGGAGTCGGTCCGCTCGTCCAGGTCCGTGACCACGCCCGCGTCCAGCGCCGCCGCCGCGGTGACCACCTTGAACGTCGACCCCGGCGGATACGTCTGCCGCACCGCCCGGTTGAGCATCGGCTTCTCCGGATCGTGGTTGAGCCGGGCCCACGCGGACACCACCGCCTCGCTGTTGCCCGACAGCTCCGCCGGGTCGTACGACGGGCTGGTCACCAGCGCCAGAATCCGGCCCGTGGCCGGTTCCACCGCGGCCACCGCGCCCTTGCGCCCGGCGAGACCCCGGTACGCGGCCTCCTGCGCCCGCCGGTCCAGGGTCGTCACCACGTCACCGCCGCGACCGCGCGCCCGGCTCACGTCGCTCCACAGCGGCAGCGGCCTCAGCAGCGGATCGGTGCCGGACAGCACCCCGTCCTCGGCGTGCTCCAGGAACGTGGTGCCGTACCGCTGCGAGGCGAAGCCGGTGACCGGGGCGTACAACGGGCCGTCCGGGTAGGAGCGTTCGTAGCGCAGCTGCTCGCCGGTGTCCACCGAGCCGGTGACCGGACGCCCGTCCACCAGGATGTTGCCGCGCGGCTGCTGGTAACGGGCGATCGTGGCCCGCCGGTTGGCCGGGTTGCCGTCGTACTCCCGGGACTGCACCACCTGCACCCGGGCCGCGTTCGCCAGCAGCGCCGCCAGCAGCAGGGCGCAGAACGCGCGGGCGTGCCGGATGTACCGGGCCGTCGGCCGCCCGCCGTCGGGCAGCGGGCCGTACTCGGTCACGGCGCCTCCCGGCCGTCGTACTGGCTGCGCGCCGAGTCGCTCACCCGGACCAGCAGCGCCACGATCGCCCAGTTGGTGACCACCGAGGAGCCGCCCTGGGCGAGGAACGGCATCGCCATGCCGGTCAGCGGGATCAGCCCGGTCACCCCGCCCGCGATCACGAACACCTGGAGCGCGATGAGCGAGGCCAGCCCGACCGCGAGGAGCCGGCCGAACGGCTCGCGCAGCGCCAGCCCCGCCCGGTAGCCGCGCTCCACCAGCAGCGCGTACAGCAGCACGATCGCCGCGAGCCCGGCGAGGCCCAGTTCCTCCCCGGCCGTCGCCAGGATGAAGTCCGACTTGGTGGCGAAGCCGATCAGGATGGAGTGCCCGAGCCCCAGCCCGGTGCCCAGGACCCCGCCCGCCGCGAAGGCGAACAGGGACTGGGCGAGCTGGTTGGGGCCCCGCCCGGCCTCGATGGTGGCGAACGGGTGCAGCCAGTCCTCGATCCGCCCGCCCACATGCGGCTCCAGCCGTCCCACGGCGACGGCGCCGAGCACGGCGAGCAGCAGCCCGACCGCGATCCAGCCGGTGCGCCCGGTGGCCACGTACAGCAGCACCACGAACAGCCCGAAGAACAGCAGCGAGGTCCCGAGGTCCCGCTCCAGCACCAGGACGCCGACGCTCACCAGCCAGATCGTCAGGACCGGCCCGAGCACCCGGCCGGTCGGGAACTGCAGCCGCCACAGCCGCCGCCCGGCGTACGCCAGCGCGCTGCGGTTGGCGGCCAGGTAGGCGGCGAAGAACACCGCGAGCAGCACCTTCGCGAACTCGCCGGGCTGGATGGAGAACCCGGCGACCCGGATCCAGATCCGGGCCCCGTTGACCGCCGGGAACAGGATCGGCAGCGCCAGCAGGACGAGGGCGGCCACCACGCACACGTACGCGTACCGCTGGAGCACCCGGTGGTCGCGCAGCACCAGCACGACCCCGATGAACAGCCCCACGCCCAGCGTGGACCACACCAGCTGGGTCGGGGCCGCCCGGTCGCCCGGTGTCTCCAGGTCCAGCCGGTAGATCAGGACCAGGCCCAGCCCGTTGAGCAGCACGCCGATGGGCAGCGGCAGCGGATCGGCGTACGGCGCCCGGATCCGCACCGCGATGTGCGCGAACAGGGCGAGCACCCCGAGCCCGGCGCCGTACCCGACGGCACCCGGCGGCACGGTCCCGGACCGGGCCAGCCCCACCGCGCAGTAGCCGTACACGGACAGCAGGACGGCCAGCACGAGCAGGGACAGCTCGACGCCCCGGCGCCGGGGAAGGCGCACGGCGCGCACGGGAGCGCCGACCGCCGCCAGAGTGCTTCCGGCCTTCGTCATGCCCGGAACTTACCGAAATGGGGCGCCTTGTGTGCGTTGTTGGGTGCCGGGCGCGCCCTTGAGGCGCGAAGCGCCTGAAGGGGCGCGGGGAACGGCGCGCTCAGCCACACTCGACGGGAAGCCGGAGAACCACCCGCGGTCCCGAGCCCTACTCGCCCCCGGGCAACCGCAACGTAGCCACCGCGCCCCCATCGACCGCATTGCCGAAGCCCAGCGCAGCGCCCAGCACCTCCGCCTGCCCCACCGCGATGGTCAGCCCCAGCCCGTGCCCGGTCGCCCCGCCCTCCGTGCGGAACCGCTGCGGCCCGTGCGCCACGAGGTACTCCGGATACCCGGGCCCGTGATCCCGTACGGTCACCACCGGCCCGTCCACGGTCAGCACCACCGGAGGCGCCCCGTGCCGGTGCGCGTTGGCCACCAGGTTCCCCAGCACCCGCTCCAGCCGCCGCCGGTCGGTCTCCACCCGCACGTCCCGCAGGACGCGCACCTCGGTGTCGGTGCCCGAGGCCCGCACGACCCGTTCGGCCAGCGCGCCCAGCGCCTCCGTGCCCAGCTCCAGCCGCTCCCGTCCGGTGTCCAGCCGGGAGATCTCCAGCAGGTCCTCCGTCAGCGTGCGCAGCGCCGCCACCCGGTCCCGCACCAGCTCCGTCGGCCGGCCCGGCGGCAGCAGCTCGGCCGCCGCGTGCAGCCCGGTCAGCGGGGTGCGCAGCTCGTGCGCCACATCCGCGGTGAACCGCTGCTCGCTCAGCAGCTTGCCCTGCAACGAGGCCGCCATCGAGTCCAGCGCGGCGGCCACCGCGGCCACCTCGTCCTGCGGCCGGGCCGGGTCCTTCGTACGGGGATCGTTCACCCGGGCGTCCAGGTCGCCGGCGCTGATCCGGCGGGCCACCCGCGCCGTGCCGTGCAGCCGCCGGGTCACCCGGGTCACCGCGAACACCCCGACCAGCACCGTCGCCCCGATCGCCAGGGCCGACGACCACACGATCGACTCGTCCAGGCCGGCGATGGTGCGGGACTGCTGCGAGTAGTCGACCGCCACGCCCAGCGCCCGGTGCCCGGCCACCGGCCCGGCCGCCCACATGGCGGGCCGCCCCCGGTAGGGCGCGACCATCGTGCCGCGCTGCCCGGACACCGCGAGCCTGCGCAGCGCCGGGGGCAGCTCCGCGGGGTCCACCCGGGCGCCCGGCAGCAGCCGGTCCCCGGCCTCGTACGCCTCGGTGGCGTCGGCGAGCCGGGACAGCGCCAGGTCACGGGCCTGGCCCACGGTCTGGTCGGTCACCGACACGTGCACCAGCACGCCGAGCAGCGCGGCCAGCGCGCAGCACATCACCGTGATGAACGCGGCGGCCCTGACCGCGAGCGCGCCGGACCAGTGCGGCAGCGTCAGCCTCATCGCGCGCCCGGGGAGGCCGAGGGGGACGGCGTGCGCCGGGCGTGCGGGCCGTCGCCGACGTGCAGGTACTCGTCGCGGGAGAACACCATCGCGCGCTGGTCCGGGTCCCACACCCAGGTGGTGCGGTACTCGTAGCCGGAGGTGTCGGCCGGGGAGCGTTCGATCAGCGCCCGCCCGGCCAGCTCCACCCCGAGCAGCGCGTCGTTGTCGGCCAGCACCCGCACCAGCCGCCGCCCCTCGGCGGTGTAGACCCGCACCGCCGTCTGGTTGGTCGGGTACAGCCGGAAGCCCAGCGTCAGGTCCGCCCGGCCGTCCCCGGTCAGGTCCCGGTGGTACGGCTTGAGCAGCGGGCAGCGGTCCCGCTCGCCGCCCGGCCGGCACTGCCTCATCCGGTCCACGGTCGCGTGGTACGTCCCCTTGGGGCCGTAGTCGTCGGGGTGCGCCGTCAGCTCCGCCGCCACGACGTCCACCGGATCGACCTTGCGGACGTCGCCGCCGGGGACCGTCACGCCCTTGACGGTCTCCCGGGTCGCCACGGCGTACGGGTAGGCCGGGCTGGACGCGGGCTGGAGGTCGGGCCACAGCCGGGTGGGGCTGACGGCGGTCGTGGTCGGCCCGGCGCCGCGCAGGCCGCCGGTGTCCCCGCAGGCCGTCGCCGTCGCCGACAGCAGGGCGACGGCGGCCAGGGCGAGGGCGGTACGGGCGGGTCGACGGGCCGGCATCCCTACATTCTGACCGAAGTCTGCTTTGTACTGCTTCGTACGCTGTGGGTGAGGGAGCGGTGGGCCCTGCGGCCCGTGTGCGGGCGCGGCGGACTACTCGGCCAGCTCCTCCAGCAGCCGAACGGTCGCCAGACCCGTCCGCAGGTACTCCACGAACAGGTCGTTGTGCAGCGCCCACGCCGACCGCCGGGCCCGGATCAGCTGGATCGCCTGGTCGGCGGTGTCGCCCCGCTGGACCAGGGCGTGCGCGACGATCAGCCCCGAGCGGTTGTACCCGTGGAAGCAGCGCACGAGCACCCGGCGCCCGGCGTCCAGAGCGTCGTTCGCCGCACGGGCCAGCCGGATCACCCCGGCCAGCTGGGTGCCGTCCAGCGGCCCGTCCGGTATCGGCCACACGTGGTGCTCCACGCCCGGACCGGGCCCGTGGCCGGGCAGCCGCAGCAGCGACTGCACCACGTCGAACTCGTCTCGTACGACGGCGAGCTCCAGTCGCCCGGACCGGTCCCGGAACTCGTGGCCGCCCATCCACAGGCCGGGCACGATCTCGTTCCACGGGCTCCTCGGAGCCGGTACGTCGGGCTGCTTTCCGCGGGTCCGCAACGATGCCTCCCCAACTCCCCGCACAGGGCCGCCCACCACGGTAACCGGTCTTGCCCCGGGAGCACCCCGCCTGTTCCCATGGTCGAGGGGTGATGGCATGAGCGGACTGCGCGTGGTGCCGGCCTTCCGGCACGGTCGTGAGCGGCTGTACGTCTGCCGCGCGGACGGAGCCGGCGTGGCCTGGTACGACCGTGAGGCGGGCCGGGTCGATCTGCTCGCCGAGGACGAGCGGGACGCCGTGCTCCAGGCGCTGCACCCCTTCCTGACCGGCCCGGTCACCGTGGGACCGCCCCCGGTCCCGACCCCCGCCGAACTCGCCCGGCTGACCCTGCACCCGGACGACGACCTGGCCCCCAATCGCCCCGGCGAGGCCCTGCTCGTCGCCTTGGACCGCGACCCCGGCCCCGCGCACCGGCTGCGCCCCGACCCGCGGCGGCGCGCCCTGACCGCCGAGCAGGCCGTGGGGCGGGCGCTGGACGGGCTGGAGGGCGCCGGCTGGCACACCCTGCACTCCGTCCCGCTCCCCGGCGGCGACCGCATCCACCACCTGGTGATCGGCCCCGGCGGGCTGTTCGCCGTCCACGCCCTGTACGCCCGCCGGGCCCGGGTCCGCATCGCGGATCCGATGGTCGCCCTGGGCCGCCGTGAGGCCGGGCCGCTGCTGCGCCCGCTGCGCTCCGCCGCCGACCGCGCCTCCTACGCGCTGACCGCCGAGGTCCGCCCGGTGCTGGCCCTGGTGGGCCCGGCCGAGGTGACCGTGACGGCCGAGCCCCGCGGGGTGCGCATCCTGTGCGACCCGGAGCCGGCGGACCTGGCCCGGCTGGGCGGGGTGCTCAAGCCGGCCGACGTGGAGGCACTGCACGGGATGGCACGGGACCGGAACGTCTGGCTGAGGGTCTGAACCCCGATCGCCCGGGGTGGGTGCGCCACGGCAGGGGAGTGGTCGGCCCTGGAGCCCGTAGGGGGTACGGCAGTGCGGCGGCCGGCTCCGGGTCAGGCGCGGCTCACGGCAGGGGAGCGGCCGATTCCGGGTCCAGCAGGGGCGCCATCAGGTCGCCGTGGTCCGCCAGGCGCGGGGCGATGTCGTCGGCCCGGAACTCCAGCTGCGCGGGGTTGCGGCAGTCGGCGACCTCCTGCCAGGTCACCGGCGCGGACACCAGCGGGGCCGGGCGGGCGCGCACGGTGTAGGGGGTGGCCGTGGTCTTGCGGGCCGCGTTCTGGCTCCAGTCGACGAACACCTTCCCCGGCCTGAGGCTCTTCGTCATCCGGTGCACCACCAGCCGGGGCAGCGCCCGCTCGGCCTCCACCGCCAGCGCCTTCGCGTACTCGGAGGTCCGCTCGGACGAACTGCCGCGCACCGCCGCCAGCAGGTGCAGCCCCTTCGACCCGGCGGTCTTCGGGTACGCCTCGATCCCGTCCGCCGCGAGCCGCTCACGCAGCCACAGGGCGACCTCGCAGCAGTGCACGACGTGCGCGGGCGGCCCCGGGTCGAGGTCGAAGACCAGCCGGTCCGCCTCCTCGGGGCGCTGCACCAGCCACTGGTGGGTGTGGAACTCGGCGACCAGGTTGGCCGCCCAGACCAGGCTCGGCAGGTCCTGGACGACCACCATCCGGGCCGGGCTGTCCGGGGAGGAGCGGGGGACCTCGGCGGTGGTGACCCACTCGGGCGTACCCGGCGGCACGTTCTTGGTGAAGAACCGCTGGCCCCCGGGGCCGTCCGGGTAGCGCAGGAAGGACACCGCCCGGTCGCGCAGGTGGGGCAGCAGGGCGGTGGCGGTGGTCGCGTAGTAGTGCAGCAGCTCCGCTTTGGTGAAGCCGGTCTCCGGATAGAGCACCTTCTCCAGGTTGCTGAGCGCGACCCGGCGCCCCTCCACCTCTGTGATAGGCGTCATAGGATGACAATCCCAGACAAACCGGAGAAAACGGCAATGGAAGGGTGCGGCACGTGCGATCGATATGGAACGGCGCGATCTCCTTCGGCCTGGTCAGCATCCCGATCAAGCTGGTGAACGCCACGGAGAGCCACGCGATCTCCTTCCGCCAGATCCACACCGAGGACAACGGCCGCATCCGCTACCGCAAGGTGTGCGAACTGGAGGACCGCGAGGTCAGCCAGGCCGAGATCGGCAAGGCGTACGAGGACGCCGACGGCACGATGATCCCGATCAGCGACGAGGACCTCTCCCACCTGCCCATCCCCACCGCCCGCACCATCGAGATCGTGGCCTTCGTGCCGGACGACCGGATCGACCCGCTCCAGATGGGCGCGGCGTACTACCTCGCGGCCGGCGGGGCCCAGGCCGCCAAGCCGTACACGCTGCTGCGCGAGGCCCTCAAGCGCAGCAACAAGGTCGCCATCGCCAAGTACGCGCTGCGCGGGCGGGAGCGGCTCGGCATGCTGCGGGTGGTCGGCGACGCCATCGCCATGCACGGGCTGCTGTGGCCGGACGAGGTCCGGGCCCCGGAGGGCGTCGCGCCGGACGAGCACGTCACCATCCGCGACAAGGAGCTGGACCTCGCGGACGCCCTGATGGACACCCTCGGCGAGGTCGACCTGGAGGACCTGCACGACGAGTACCGGGAGGCGCTGGAGGAGGTCATCGCCGCGAAGGCCTCCGGCGAGGCCCCGCCCGAGTCCCCGGCCCCCGCCGCCGGCGGCAAGGTGCTCGACCTGATGGCCGCCCTGGAGAACAGCGTCCGGGCGGCCCGCGAGTCCCGGGGCGCGGAGGAGGACGCGGAGGTCAGACAACTGCGCCGGGGCACGCCGGCACCGAAGGAGACGGGCGCCAAGAAGTCCACGTCGACGACGAAGAAGACCCCGGCCGCGAAGAAGGCCGCCCCCGCCCGCAAGTCGACGTCCAAGGCGGGGGAGGGGGCGGCGAAGAAGACGGCGACGGCGAAGAGCACGGCCGGGAAGAAGGCGGCGACGAAGAAGACGGCGTCCCGGAAACGGACGGCGTGATCCGTGCGGGGGAGTGCCGCGGCGGCGGCGCAACGGTCGTACCGCACCCCTCGCGCCCCCCGCCCGCGCCGGTCGTCAGGCGGCTGTCCGGGAGGACACCCGCCGCCGTCCGAGCAGCACCACCCCGCCCCCCGCCACGGCCAGCCCCGCCAGCGCCGTGCCGAAGACCGTCGCACCCGTCGTGAGGCCCACCGCGTCGCTCAGGTAGCCCGCGCTCACCGGGAGGAGCCCGGCGGGCAGGTAACCCCCGACGTTCAGCGCCGCGTTGGCCTCGGCGAGCCGCGCCCCCGGCACGGCCGAGTTCAGCAGCGACAGCCCCCCGAGCTGCCCCATCCCCTGCCCGGCCCCCGCCAGCAGCGCCGCCCCGGCCAGCGCCGCGACCGACCCGGTGTGCACGGCCGTGAGGAGCGCGGCCATGCCGAGGGCGGTGGCGCCGGCGCCGCAGGCCAGCACCGTGCGCCGCCCGAGCCTTCGTACCGCGAACTGCACCCCCGTGGCGGACAGGAACATCGCGAACGCCAGCGCCCCGGAGACGATCCGGCTCCCGGTGCCGAGCAACCCCGCCAGCAACGACGGCCCGAGCGACAGGACGAAGGACGTGGCGGTGAGGCCGGGGGCGAACACGGCTGTTCCCAGGGCGAGTTGCCATCCGGCGCCGCGCGGCACCCCGGGCACCCGCACCCACCGCCCGGCATCGCGACCGCCCCCGCCGTGACCCCCATGAGCACCGCGCGCCGGCATCCGGACCACGACCACCGCGGCCGACGCCAGCAGCAACGCCTCCACCGCGAACACGGTGACCGTGGGTCCGGGCAGCGTCTCGGACAGCACCCCGGCCAGCAGCGGCCCCAGCCCCGCCCCGAACACCATCGCGCAGGAGGCGAGCAGCGCGGCGAGCCGCCGCCGGGCGGGCCCCGCCACGTCCGTCACCGCGGCCATACCGGCCGAGACCACGGCGCCGACCGCGATGCCGGTGCACAGCCGGGCCGCGATCAGCGCCCCCACGCCGCCCGCGGTCGCGAAGCCCAGGCAGGCGACGAGGGCGAGGCCCAGCGCGGGCAGCAGGACCGGCTTGCGCCCGATCCGGTCGGAGACGACCCCGCAGATCAGCAGGGACGCGAGCAGGCCCGCGACGTAACAGGCGAAGACCACGGTCAGCGTGCCCCTGCCGAACCCCATCTCGCGCTGCCACAGCACGTACAGCGGGGTGGCCGCGTTGGACAGCACGAACACCGCCGTCACGGGCCAGGCGGCGAGCCAGACCCACCGGACGGGCGCCTCACCCCCGTCCACCGCTTCCCGGGCACGCTCACCGGCGGTCGCCGCCGTCATGGCACAGTCCTCCCCTGAACCTCGGTACGAGTCAAGTCGTACTTGTACGAGCGGAGTCGAACTTAGCATGCAGTACGATCAGAGTCGTACAGGAAGTGCGTGAAAGGGGAGCCGCAGTTGACCGGGCAGAGGACCGAAGCGACCCAGCCGGCCGTGGGCGTGAAGGAGCGGCCGGAGCCCCCCGGTCTCCCCGACCCGCTGCCCGAACCGGCCGCCGCCGACATCAGGCTGGAAACCGTGCTGGGCGCGCTCAGCGACCCGCTCAGGCTGCGGATCGTCCGCAAACTCCTCCTGGAGTCCGAGGAGTTCGACCACACCTGCGGCTGGTTCGGCCTGGACCGCCCCAAGTCCTCGCTGACCCACCACTTCCGGGCCCTGCGCGAGGCGGGCGTCACCCGGCAGCGCCAGTACGGCCTGGAGCGCCGCAGTCAGGTCCGGGTGGCCGACCTGAACGCCCGCTTCCCCGGCCTGCTGGACCTCGTGGCCGCCTGGACCCCGCCGGACGGCGACTGAGACACCCCGGGATGCGGACCGCGCCCCGGTCCCCGACCATGGAAGTCGTCGCCGGGGGAGGGACAGTCAGGGCCGGGCCGACCTCCTGGGAGTGTGACGATGACCGGTGACAGACCCTCCGCGGCGGCCTGGCGCAACCTGGTCATGGCCACCGTCGGCTTCACCCTCACCTTCTGGGCCTGGAATCTGATCGCCCCGCTCGCGGCCGACTTCGACGGACGGCTGCACATGGGCGCCTCGGCCCAGTCCCTGCTGGTCGCGGTCCCGGTCCTGGTCGGCTCGCTCGGCCGCGTGCCCATCGGGGCGCTCACCGACCGCTACGGCGCCCGCCTGATGTTCCCGCTGACCAGCGCCCTGACGATCATCCCCGTACTGCTCCTGATCCCGGCCCGGTCGTCGTACGCGGCCCTGCTCCTGGTGGGCTTCGTCCTCGGCCTCGGCGGCACGACGTTCGCCATCGGCGTGCCGCTGGTCAACTCCTGGTTCCCGCCCGCCCACCGGGGCGCGGCCCTCGGCGTCTTCGGCATGGGCATGGGCGGGGTGGCGCTGTCCGGCTTCCTCACCCCGCGCATGTACCACCGGGGCGAGAACCTGCCGTTCCTGGTCCTGGCGGTCGCCTTGGCGGTGTACGCCGTCCTGGCCGCCTTTCTGATCAACGACCGCCCCGGCCGCCAGATCCCCTCGACCCCCCTGACGACGCGCCTCACCCAGGCGGCCCGCCTCCGCGTCACCTGGGAACTGTCGGCGCTCTACGCGATCGGCTTCGGCGGCATCGTCGCGTTCGGCGTCTACCTTCCCACCTACCTGCGCACCTGGTACGGCCTCAGCCCCACCGACGCCGGCACCCGGGCGGCCGGCTTCGCCCTGGTCACGGTGGTCTTCCGGCCCATCGGCGGCTGGCTGGCGGACCGCGTCCACCCGGCGACCGTCACGGCCTGGGCGCTGGGCCTGGTGGCGGTCCTCGCGGTCATCCAGTCCTTCGACCCGGTCCTGGTCCCCACGGCCACGGTCTGCCTGCTGCTGATGGCGGCGGGCCTCGGCACGGCCAGCGGCTCGGTCTTCGCCCTGGTCTCCCGGGTCACCCCCCAGCCCCAGGTGGGCAGCGTCACCGGCATCGTCGGCGCGACAGGCGGCCTGGGCGGCTTCGTCCCACCCCTGGTCATGGGCGCCGTCTACAGCGCCAAGTCCTCGTACTCCATCGGCTACATGCTCCTGTCCGACCTGGCCCTGGCGGGCTGCGTCTACGTCTACGGCCGCATGCGCACGGCGGGGTCGACCCCGGAGCCGGCCCCGTCCCCGGCCCACGCGCCCGAGGCCCCGACCAGGTGAGAGCACCCCATGGGGTCCTGCCCCGCGGGCATCTCTTACAGCCGGAGCAGATCCGCGACCATACGCAGGCGACTACCGGCGTGCTCGCGGCGACGGTGTCCGTGACCTCCGTGCCCACCAGGACAAAGGGGTCGCACAGTGCTGGTAGGTCCTCACCATCTCCAGGCCCCCGCCTGCGGCGACGCTTCAAGGTCCCGTCCGCGCCTCGTCCACAGACCCCGCATACGGCCGCTCCGCACGGCATACGCCCGAACAAGCACGAAGACCCCGGCCTCAGCGTTTCAGCTGAGGCCAGGGTCTTCAGGCACCTTTTACAAGGTGCCCCCGGCAGGATTCGAACCTGCGCACACGGCTCCGGAGGCCGTTGCTCTATCCCCTGAGCTACGGGGGCGTGTCGGGCGCTGAGCTTCTCGCTCGCGGCGACGGGTAGAACATTAGCAGGTCTGGAGGGGTGATCAGGAACCCGGTTCCCGGGGCGGGGATCAGCGGGTCCCCTGGAGGGGGCGGAAGTGGGGAAAACCCGGACGCGGTGGCCGGTCCGCACCTACTCTCGACTTGTGCCAGGCGCTTCGGGCCGGGTGCTTGTTGTGGACGACAACAAGGTCATCCGGCAGCTGATCAGGGTCAACCTCGAACTGGAAGGGCTAGAGGTCGTGACCGCGGCCGATGGTGCCGAGTGTCTGGATGTGGTCCATGAGGTGCGGCCCGATGTCGTGACGCTCGATGTCGTCATGCCCCGGCTGGACGGGATCCGCACCGCCGCCCGGCTCCGCGCCGATCCCCGTACGCACCACCTGCCCGTCGCCATCATCAGCGCCTGCACGCAGTACGAGGTCCAGGCCGGCCTCGACCTCGGCGTGGACGCCTTCCTCGCCAAACCCTTCGAACCCGCCGAGCTGGTCCGGATCGTGATGGACCTCATCGAGCGCAAGACCAGTCGCGCGGCGGCCGGGGGAGAGGGGCCCGGCGTGGACGCGCATCGGGGAGACGGGGATCCGGGCAAGGCCGCTGGTGCCGGTGATGCCCCTGGTGACGGTGAGACGGCCGAGCGGGACTCGGCCGGGCAAGCCCCCGAGGAGATCGACGGTCTCCCCAGCCATGACGGCATCCATCCCTGACCCTCCGCCGTCGGAGACATGACCGTCGGTCGTCGGAGGCGTGACCGTAAGCCGTCGAAGGTGTGACCGTCCGTCGTCGGACTGTTGCCGGAGGTCGTGGAACGGATAACCGGCTCACCCACCCGGCCCCTCCTCCCCTACGCTTGTCCCGTGACCCCCGCCGACCTCTCCCGCACCGTGCTGGACGCGGTGTGCCGTGCTGTCGGTGAGGGGGAACTGAGCGTGGCCGTCCCCGAGCGGGTCGTGGTGACCGAGCCGGGGCCCGGCGGGTGCGGGGACTTCGCCACCGCCGTCGCGCTGCGGCTCGCGCCCGCCGCCGGGCAGCCGCCGCGGCACGTCGCCGGAATCCTGCGGGAACGTCTCGTCGGGGCCGACGGGATCGAGGACGTCGTCGTCACCGGGCCGGGGTTCCTCAACATCCGGCTCGCGGAGCGGATCGACCCCGTGGCCGCGCTGGTCGCGGAGATCCGGGACAAGGGCGCCCGGTACGGGCACGGTGACGCCCTCGCCGGGCAGGTCGTCGCGCTCCGGGTGCCGTACGAGGTGCGGGCCGAGACCGTCGCCGACGCCGTCGTACGCATCGTGGGGACCCAGGGCGGCCGGGCCACCGTGGAGCACGGCGAGCCCGTCAACCTGCGGCCCGTGCCCGCCCCGGAGGACCCCGCGCCGCTCGGGCCCGACGCCGCCCGGTGGGCCCTGCTCCACCCCGCCCCGCACGACCGGCCCCGGATCACCGCCGACCACCTGGTGCAGCGTGAGGGCAATCCGCTGTTCCGGGTCCGCTACGCCCACGCCCGTGTCCGCTCCCTCGGCCGCAACGCCGCCCGCCTGGGCTTCGCCGCCGAGCCCGGCCCCCCGCGCACCGGCACCGGTGCCCCCCTTCTCACCCCCCTCGCCGACCACCCCCGCATCCTCGCCGCGGCCGCCACCCACCGTGCCCCGGACCGGCTCGCCCGGCATCTCGTCACCGTCGCCGATGCCGTGCTGCCCCTGTTGCCTTCCGTGCTTCCCGTCGGCGAGGAGAAACCCTCGGCCGCCCACCGCGCCCGGCTGGCCCTCGCCGAAGCAGCCGGAACGGTGCTGGCCGGCGGCCTCTCCCTGCTCGGCATCGACGCACCCGAACATCTCTGAGGCGCGTGAGCAGATGCGTCCCGGAGAGAGACAGAGAGCCTGAGAATCACGTCATGAGCCGTTCCGCCCATCCCGCCGGGCCCCGCCACGCCGACGTCCTGCCCGAGGGCCACCACCCCGCGCCGCCCGCCGACCTCAACGCCCTGGACCGGAAGGTGTGGTCGCAGACCGTCACGCGCGGCGACGACGGCGTGGTCGGTGTCGCGGGGATTCCCGTCACCCGGCTCGCCGAGGAGTTCGGCACGCCCGCCTACATCCTGGACGAGGACGACTTCCGCGCCCGCGCGCGTGCCTGGCGCACCGCGTTCGGTCCGGACGCCGACGTGTTCTACGCCGGCAAGGCGTTCCTCTCCCGGGCCGTCGTGCGGTGGCTGGACGAGGAGGGGCTGAACCTGGATGTGTGCTCCGGTGGCGAGCTGGCCACCGCGCTGTCCGCGGGGATGCCCGCCGAGCGCATCGCCTTCCACGGCAACAACAAGTCCGTCGAGGAGATCCGCCGGGCCGTGGAGGCCGGTGTCGGGCGGATCGTGCTCGACTCCTTCCAGGAGATCGCGCGGGTCGCCCACACCGCGCAGTCCCTCGGCAAGCGGCAGAAGGTCCAGATCCGGATCACCGTGGGCGTCGAGGCGCACACCCACGAGTTCATCGCCACCGCCCACGAGGACCAGAAGTTCGGCATCCCGCTGGCCGGCGGGCAGGCGGCGGAGGCCGTGCGGCGGGCGCTCCAGCTCGACGGGCTGGAGCTGATCGGGCTCCACTCGCACATCGGGTCGCAGATCTTCGACATGTCCGGCTTCGAGGTCGCCGCCCACCGGGTCGTCGGCCTGCTGAAGGACGTCCGCGACGAGCACGGCGTCGAACTGCCCGAGATCGACCTCGGCGGCGGCCTCGGCATCGCCTACACCAGCGCCGACGACCCCCGCGAGCCGCACGAGATCGCCAAGGCGCTCACCGAGATCGTCACCCGCGAGTGCGAGGCCGCCCGGCTGCGCACGCCCCGCATCTCCGTCGAGCCGGGGCGGGCCATCGTGGGCCCCACCGCCTTCACCCTGTACGAGGTCGGCACGGTCAAGCCGCTGGACGGGCTGCGGACCTACGTCTCCGTCGACGGCGGCATGTCGGACAACATCCGCACAGCGCTGTACGACGCGCAGTACACCGTCGCGCTCGTCTCCCGGGCCTCCGACGCCGAGCCGATGCTCGCCAGGGTCGTCGGCAAGCACTGCGAGAGCGGGGACATCGTGGTCAAGGACGCGTTCCTGCCGGCCGACCTGGCACCGGGCGACCTCGTCGCCGTGCCGGCCACCGGCGCGTACTGCCGGTCCATGGCCAGCAACTACAACCACGTCCTGCGGCCGCCCGTCGTGGCCGTACGGGACGGCGAGGCCCGGGTGATCGTCCGGCGCGAGACGGAGGACGACCTCCTGCGTCTCGACGTCGGGTGACGCACGCCCCGAGAACGACGGGGACCGGAAGAGCGGAAGATCTGCGGTCTTCCACCCCGTACAAATGAAATGGATGTCTCACGATCCGGACGAAGGGTAGAAACTCCCGTCCGGTGAGTGAGACTGGTTCAACCGTAGACGGTATGAGGAAACGAGGTCGGATGATGCGTACGCGTCCGCTGAAGGTGGCGCTGCTGGGCTGTGGAGTGGTCGGCTCAGAGGTGGCGCGCATCATGACGACGCACGCCGACGACCTCGCCGCCCGGATCGGGGCCCCCGTCGAGCTCGCCGGCGTGGCCGTGCGGCGTACCGGCAAGGCCCGCGAGGGCATCGACCCCGCGCTCGTCACCACCGACGCCACCGCCCTGGTCAAACGCGGGGACATCGACGTGGTGGTCGAGGTCATCGGCGGGATCGAGCCGGCCCGGACGCTCATCACCACCGCCTTCGAGCACGGCGCCTCCGTCGTGTCCGCCAACAAGGCCCTGCTCGCCCAGGACGGGGCCGCCCTGCACGCGGCGGCGGAGGCGAACGGCAAGGACCTCTACTACGAGGCCGCCGTCGCCGGTGCCATCCCGCTGATCCGGCCGCTGCGCGAGTCGCTCGCCGGCGACAAGGTCAACCGGGTGCTCGGCATCGTCAACGGCACGACCAACTTCATCCTCGACAAGATGGACTCGACCGGCGCCGGCTACCAGGAGGCCCTGGACGAGGCCACCGCCCTGGGGTACGCCGAGGCCGATCCGACCGCCGACGTCGAGGGCTTCGACGCCGCCGCCAAGGCCGCCATCCTCGCCGGTATCGCCTTCCACACGCGCGTCCGCCTGGACGACGTCTACCGCGAGGGCATGACCGAGGTCACCGCCGCCGACTTCCGCTCCGCCCGGGAGATGGGCTGCACCATCAAGCTGCTCGCCATCTGCGAGCGCTCCAAGGACGGGACGTCGGTCACCGCGCGGGTGCACCCCGCCATGATCCCGCTCAGCCACCCGCTGGCCTCCGTGCGCGGCGCGTACAACGCCGTGTTCGTGGAGAGCGACGCCGCCGGGCAGCTGATGTTCTACGGCCCCGGCGCCGGCGGCTCGCCCACGGCCTCCGCCGTCCTCGGCGACCTCGTCGCCGTCTGCCGCAACCGGCTCAGCGGCGCCACCGGCCCCGGCGAGTCGGCCTACGCCGACCTGACCGTCTCCCCGATGGGCGACGTCGTCACCCGGTACCACATCAGCCTCGACGTGGCCGACAAACCGGGCGTGCTCGCCCAGGTCGCCACCGTCTTCGCCGAGCACGGGGTGTCCATCGACACCGTTCGGCAGCAGGGCAAGGACGGCGAGGCCTCTCTCGTCGTCGTCACCCACCGGGCCTCCGACGCCTCCCTGTCCGGGACCGTCGAGGCACTGCGCAAGCTCGACACCGTGCGGGGTGTCGCCAGCATCATGCGGGTTGAAGGAGAGTAACCAGCAATGACCCACCAGTGGCGCGGAATCATCGAGGAGTACCGGGACCGGCTGCCCGTCTCCGACACCACGCCGGTCGTGACGCTCCGTGAGGGCGGCACGCCCCTCGTGCCCGCGCAGGTGCTCTCCGAGCGCACGGGCTGCGAGGTCCACCTGAAGGTGGAGGGGGCCAACCCCACCGGGTCCTTCAAGGACCGCGGCATGACCATGGCGATCAGCAAGGCCAAGGAGGAGGGGGCGAAGGCCGTCATCTGCGCCTCCACCGGCAACACCTCCGCCTCCGCCGCCGCGTACGCGGTGCGGGCCGGCATGGTCTCGGCCGTCCTGGTGCCGCAGGGCAAGATCGCCCTCGGCAAGATGGGCCAGGCCCTCGTGCACGGCGCGAAGATCCTCCAGGTCGACGGCAACTTCGACGACTGCCTCACCCTCGCCCGCTCGCTCAGCGAGAACTACCCGGTGGCGCTGGTGAATTCGGTCAACCCGGTGCGGATCGAGGGCCAGAAGACGGCCGCCTTCGAGATCGTGGACATGCTCGGCGACGCGCCCGACATCCACGTCCTGCCGGTCGGCAACGCGGGCAACATCACCGCCTACTGGAAGGGCTACAAGGAGTACGCCGCCGACGGCGTCTCCACCCGTACCCCCCGGATGTGGGGCTTCCAGGCCTCCGGCAGCGCCCCGATCGTGCGCGGCGAGGTCGTCAAGGACCCGTCGACCATCGCCACCGCCATCCGCATCGGCAACCCCGCCTCCTGGAACCACGCGCTGGCCGCCCGGGACGAGTCCGGCGGCGCCATCGACGAGGTGACGGATCGTGAGATCCTGCGCGCCTACCGCCTGTTGGCCGCGCAGGAGGGCGTCTTCGTGGAGCCCGCCTCCGCCGCCTCGGTGGCCGGTCTGCTCAAGGCCGCCGAGCAGGGCAGGGTCGACCCGGGCCAGCGCATCGTGTGCACGGTCACCGGCAACGGCCTGAAGGACCCGGACTGGGCCGTCGCCGGCGCGCCGCAGCCGGTCACCGTCCCGGTCGACGCCGCCACCGCGGCCGAGCGCCTCGGCCTCGCCTGAGCGCCCCCGAACCGGGTAATCCCTGACAAGGTGCACAGGGGGCTTACGACACGCATCGTGCGCCTCCTGTGCGCCCTATGTCGCCACAGAACCTTCCTTCGATAGGCTGTACCGAACCCGCCTGCCGCATATGCCCTCGCGCATGGCAGGCGCCGCGCCGTCTCCGCGGCCCGGCGGGTCTTCGTACGTCAGTCATCGGCAGTCCACCGGGTGACCATCGAATCCATCGAGCGTCATTCGACCGTAAACGCAGCTCAAGGAGAGTCTTCGAGCGATGGCCGGTCCAGCGTTCCGCGCCGCCGCCGTCCGGGTGCGCGTTCCCGCCACCAGCGCCAACCTCGGCCCGGGCTTCGACGCCCTCGGCCTCGCGCTGGGGCTCTACGACGACGTGGTCGTCAGGGTCGCCGACTCCGGGCTGCACATCGACATCGCGGGTGAGGGCGGCGAGACCCTGCCGCGGGACGAGAGCCACCTCCTCGTCCGCTCCCTGCGGACCGCCTTCGACCTGCTGGGCGGACAGCCCCGCGGGCTGGAGATCGTCTGCGCCAACCGCATTCCGCACGGCCGGGGCCTCGGCTCCTCCTCCGCCGCCATCTGCGCCGGCATCGTGGCCGCCCGCGCCGTGACCATAGGCGGCGAGGCCCGCCTGGACGACGCCGCGCTGCTGGAACTGGCCACCGAGATCGAGGGCCATCCGGACAACGTGGCCGCGTGTCTGCTCGGCGGTTTCACGCTGTCCTGGATGGAGGCCGGCAACGCCCGCGCCATCAGGATGGAGCCGCACGATTCCATCGTTCCGGTGGTTTTCGTGCCCGGAAAGCCGGTACTGACCGAGACCGCCCGCGGTCTGCTCCCGCGCACCGTGCCGCACGTGGACGCCGCCGCCAACGCGGGCCGCGCCGCCCTGCTGGTCGAGGCCCTCACCAGGCGCCCCGAGCTGCTGCTGCCCGCCACCGAGGACCGTCTCCACCAGGAGTACCGGGCCCCGGCCATGCCCGACAGCGCCGCGCTCGTGGAGCGGCTGCGCGCCGACGGCATCCCGGCCGTCATCTCGGGTGCCGGGCCCACCGTCATGGCCCTCGCCGACGCCGACAGCGCCGACAAGGTCTCCCACCTCGCGGGGGAGGGCTGGGCCGCCAACCGGCTGGACCTGGATGTCCAGGGAGCGAGCGTGCTGCCGCTTGCGACCTGACACACGGTTGCCGGATTTGGAGAGGGGGAATGTTTGTTGGATCCGGTAGTGTTAACCTCAAGTCTGCACCCGACCCCACCATGGCGAGGTGCCTCGTGTCCCCGTCCGGGACAGACATTCTTCCGGGAGCCTCCCGGGCCACTCCGTGTTCCGTGCGCCGTACCTGGGCAGTACGACGTATGCGGACACTGAGCGGGCCGCCGGTAGGGGTACCCCCTCTGGGGGAGCTTCGGAATCGGTGCTACCACGCCACGTGACACTGGGTGCCACGGCTCGCGGAAGCGCCATCACCGCACATTTCTTCCGCCGCTTTGGCGGACCACCGCCCCGGCACGGTTCACAGAAGACAGGACCGTAGCCGGACAGCACAACCGGTCGCCGAGCCAGACAGGCCGACGTCCGCTCCAGGGAAGGACCCTTCGTGAGCGACACCACCGATCTGATGGGCGCACGTGTCGAGGAGACCGCTGCCGCGCCCGCCACGGACGCCTCCGCGCCTGCCACCGGTGCCGGCTCCCGGCGGCGCCGCGGTACCGGCCTCGAGGGCATGGTGCTGGCCGAGCTGCAGCAGGTCGCCTCGGGCCTCGGGATCAGGGGCACCGCGCGGATGCGCAAGAGCCAGCTGATCGAGGTCATCAAGGAGGCGCAGGCCGCCGGGGGAGCCCCCGCCGCCAAGGCCGACACCGCCACCGAGACCAAGCCGAAGCGCCGGGCCACCTCCCGCGCGCGCACCGGCGAGGAGGCCGCCGAGAAGAAGGCGGCCAAGACCGCCGAGGCCCCTGCCGAGAAGGCCGCGGCCCAGCAGCAGATCGAGATCCCGGGCCAGCCGGCCGGGGACACCTCCCGCGCGGGCGCGGCCGAGCGTGGGGCGGAGGACACCGCGCCGGCCGAGCGCCGGCGCCGCCGCGCCACCGCCGAGGCGGGCAGCCCGGCGCAGAACGGCGCCGAGACCGTCGCCGCCGAGGCCCGGACCGAGCCCAAGGCCGAGACGCCCGCGCTCCAGCCCCAGCAGGGCGAGGCCAAGGGCGACGCCGGTGACGGCGAGGGCCGTGGCCGCCGGGACCGCCGCGAGCGCGGCCGGGACCGGGACCGCCGCAACAAGGGCGACGAGCAGCAGGGCGGCCAGCAGCGTCAGCAGCAGGGCCAGCAGCAGGGCGGCCGCCAGGACAGCCGGCAGGACGACGACGACTTCGAGGGCGGCCGCCGTGGCCGTCGCGGCCGCTACCGCGACCGCCGGGGCCGTCGCGGCCGTGACGAGATCGCCGAGCCGCAGCTGGCCGAGGACGACGTCCTGATCCCGGTCGCGGGCATCCTGGACATCCTCGACAACTACGCCTTCATCCGGACCTCCGGCTACCTGCCGGGCCCGAACGACGTCTACGTCTCCCTCGCCCAGGTCCGCAAGAACGGCCTGCGCAAGGGCGACCACGTCACGGGCGCGGTCCGCCAGCCGAAGGAGGGCGAGCGCCGCGAGAAGTTCAACGCGCTGGTCCGCCTGGACTCCGTCAACGGCATGGCGCCCGAACACGGTCGCGGCCGCCCGGAGTTCAACAAGCTGACCCCGCTGTACCCGCAGGACCGGCTCCGCCTGGAGACCGACCCGGGCGTGCTCACCACCCGGATCATCGACCTGGTCTCGCCGATCGGCAAGGGCCAGCGCGGTCTGATCGTGGCCCCGCCGAAGACCGGCAAGACCATGATCATGCAGGCGATCGCCAACGCGATCACGCACAACAACCCCGAGTGCCACCTGATGGTCGTCCTCGTCGACGAGCGTCCGGAAGAGGTCACCGACATGCAGCGGTCGGTCAAGGGCGAGGTCATCTCCTCGACCTTCGACCGTCCGGCCGAGGACCACACCACGGTCGCCGAGCTGGCCATCGAGCGCGCCAAGCGGCTGGTCGAGCTGGGCCACGACGTGGTCGTGCTGCTGGACTCGATCACCCGTCTGGGCCGTGCCTACAACCTGGCGGCGCCGGCCTCCGGCCGCATCCTGTCCGGTGGTGTCGACTCCACCGCGCTCTACCCGCCGAAGCGGTTCTTCGGCGCGGCGCGCAACATCGAGGACGGCGGCTCGCTGACCATCCTCGCCACCGCTCTGGTGGACACCGGGTCCCGCATGGACGAGGTGATCTTCGAGGAGTTCAAGGGCACCGGCAACATGGAGCTGAAGCTCGACCGGAAGCTCGCGGACAAGCGGATCTTCCCGGCGGTGGACGTGGACGCGTCCGGCACCCGTAAGGAGGAGATCCTGCTCGGTGCCGAGGAGCTGGCCATCGTCTGGAAGCTCCGCCGGGTGCTGCACGCGCTGGACCAGCAGCAGGCGATCGAGCTGCTCCTCGACAAGATGAAGCAGACCAAGTCGAACGTCGAGTTCCTGATGCAGATCCAGAAGACGACGCCGACGCCGGGCAACGGCGACTGAGCGTCGGCGCACCGCTGAAAAGGGCCGCTTCCCGTCCGGGGAGGCGGCCCTTTCCGCTCCCCCCGCTGTACCGGTGGCGAGATCTTTGCCACAGAGTTCCCGGCGGGCACCGATTGCCCGGCACCCCGTCGGCGGCCCCGTATCCGCAGGTGAGCGCCGTCCGCTCGGCCCGCCCGACTACGTACCGTGCCCGTTTCCGTACCCGTCGGCCACTGTGTGTTGTGCAACCCTGTCCCGAGTTTCTCTGTCTGACCAGGCAGAGCGACGATGGAGCGGTGACGACCGCGCCCGACCCTGACCGCAGGGGGTATCCGACCGCCGAGACCTAGGAGCGATGTGGCCGCCGAGAGCACGCCCGCCATAACCGAGCCGGGCACGACCGGTCCCCGCCGCCGGGGCAAGGGGCGCCGCCGCAAGGCCCCCAGTACGGCCCGCAAGGCCCTGCGCGCGACTGCCTGGACCGCGGCGGGTGTCGTCGTGCTGGGCGGCGCGGGCGCCGGGTTCGTCTACTTCAAGCTCAACGGCAACCTGCACAGCGTCGACCTGAACCAGGCCCTCGGCACCGACCGGCCCGAGAAGATCGACAACGGCTCCGAGAACATCCTGGTCCTCGGCTCGGACACGCGGGCCGGCTCGAACAAGAAGCTCGGCGGCGGCACGGACGACGGCAGCGCCCGCTCCGACACCGCGATGATCGTCCACGTGTACGAGGGGCACAAACGGGCCAGCGTGGTCTCGATCCCCCGGGACACCCTGGTCGACCGCCCCGAGTGCACCGACACCAAGGGCACCGTCCACCCGGCCGCCACCGAGGTGATGTTCAACGAGGCGTACTCCACCGGCGGCGCGGCCTGCGCCGTCAAGACCGTCGAGTCCATCACCGGCATCCGCATGGACCACTACCTGGAGGTCGACTTCCAGGGCTTCCAGCAGCTCATCGACGACCTCGGCGGCGTACGGATCACCACCAGCGAGGACATCCACGACAAACAGAGCCACCTCGACCTCAAGGCCGGCCCGCACACCCTCGACGGCGAGCAGGCCCTCGGCCTGGTCCGCACCCGGCACGGCGTGGGCGACGGCTCCGACCTCGGCCGCATCCAGCTTCAGCAGGCGTTCATCAAGGCCCTCATCGACCAGGTCAAGCACGTGGGCGTCTTCAGCAACCCCAAGAAGCTCTACGACCTCGCCGACACCGCCACCAAGGCCGTCACGACCGACTCCGACCTCGGCTCGGTCAACTCCCTGATCGACTTCGCGGGCGGCCTGAAGGGCATCGGCTCCTCGGACATGAAGATGGTCACGATGCCGGTCCAGTACGACCCGGCCAACCCCAACCGGGTCCTGCTGGACACCGCCAAGGCCCAGCTGGTCTGGAACGCCCTGAGGAACGACCAGGAGATCCCGAAGGCGGCCACGGAGGGCACGGCGACGGGCGAGGCCAACGGCGTGGTCAGCGCCCCGTGACGGGCGCGGGGCGGTGTCTGCGCACCCCCGGGAATAGAACTGTCGCACCCCCGGTTTGGGTGGATGGCGCCAGTCCTGGCAGACTGGTACGTCGGCTCCGGTTCACGCCTCCGCATCCCGCGGCAGCGACCCGGCGCCCTCCCGAAACCTAGGAGACACCTTGAAGCGCGACATCCACCCCGCGTACGTCGAGACGCAGGTCAGCTGCACCTGCGGCGCGTCGTTCACCACCCGCAGCACCATCGAGTCCGGCACCATCCGGGCCGAGGTCTGCTCCGAGTGCCACCCGTTCTACACGGGCAAGCAGAAGATCCTCGACACCGGTGGCCGTGTGGCCCGCTTCGAGGCCCGCTTCGGCAAGGCCGCCGGCTCCAAGAAGTAGCGAGCCCCATTTCGCCGGTCCACGGCCACACCCGCTCACCGGCGGGTGTGCCCGGGACCGGCGTTTTTGGTCGCCGCCCTTCCCCTCACCGCAGTACAGGAGCCCAAGATGTTCGAGGCCGTCGAGGAACTCGTCGCCGAGCACGCCGACCTGGAGAAGAAGCTCGCCGACCCGTCGGTCCACGCCGACCAGGCGAACGCGCGCAAGCTGAACAAGCGCTACGCCGAGCTGACCCCGATCGTCGCCACGTACCGCTCCTGGAAGCAGACCGGCGACGACATCGACACCGCCCGCGAGCTGGCCGCCGACGACCCCGATTTCGCCGCCGAGGTCAAGGACCTGGAGAAGCAGCGCGAGGAGCTCACCGAGAAGCTGCGCCTGCTGCTCGTCCCGCGCGACCCGAGCGACGACAAGGACGTCATCCTGGAGATCAAGGCGGGCGCGGGCGGCGACGAGTCGGCGCTCTTCGCCGGCGACCTGCTGCGGATGTACCTGCGCTACGCCGAGCGGGTCGGCTGGAAGACCGAGATCATCGACTCCACCGAGTCCGAGCTGGGCGGCTACAAGGACGTCCAGGTCGCGGTGAAGGCCCGCGGGCAGATCGAGCCCGGCCAGGGCGTCTGGGCCCGGCTGAAGTACGAGGGCGGCGTGCACCGCGTCCAGCGGGTCCCGGCGACCGAGTCCCAGGGCCGCATCCACACCTCCGCCGCCGGCGTGCTCGTCACCCCGGAAGCCGAGGAGGTGGACGTCGAGATCAACCCCAACGACCTGCGCATCGACGTCTACCGGTCCTCCGGCCCCGGCGGCCAGTCCGTGAACACCACCGACTCCGCCGTGCGCATCACGCACCTGCCGACCGGCGTCGTCGCCTCCTGCCAGAACGAGAAGAGCCAGCTGCAGAACAAGGAGCAGGCGCTGCGCATCCTGCGCTCCAGGCTGCTCGCCATGGCCCAGGAGGAGGCGGAGCGGGAGGCCGCCGACGCCCGCCGCAGCCAGGTCCGCACCGTCGACCGCTCCGAGAAGATCCGCACCTACAACTTCCCGGAGAACCGCATCTCGGACCACCGCGTCGGCTTCAAGGCGTACAACCTGGACCAGGTCCTGGACGGCGACCTCGACGCGGTCATCCAGGCCTGCGTCGACGCCGACTCGGCGGCGAAGCTCGCCGCCGCGTAACACCCGTACGCACCAGTTCGACACGGAGGAGACGCGTGAACCTGCTGCTCGCCGAGGTGGCCCAGGCCACCCAGCGGCTGGCCGACGCCGGTGTGCCCTCGCCGCGCAACGACGCGGAGGAGCTGGCCGCGTTCGTGCACGGCGTGAAGCGCGGCCAGCTGCACTCCGTGAAGGACGCCGACTTCGACGCCCGGTACTGGGAGGTCATCGCCCGGCGCGAGCAGCGCGAGCCGCTGCAGCACATCACCGGGCGGGCCTACTTCCGCTACCTGGAGCTCCAGGTCGGGCCGGGCGTGTTCGTGCCCCGGCCGGAGACCGAGTCCGTGGTCGGCTGGGCCATAGACGCCGTGCGCGCCATGGACGTCGTCGAACCGTGCATCGTCGACCTGTGCACCGGCTCCGGCGCCATCGCGCTCGCCCTCGCCCAGGAGGTGCCGCGCTCGCGCGTGCACGCCGTGGAGCTGTCCGAGGACGCCCTCGTGTGGACCCGGAAGAACATGGCCGGCTCCCGCGTCGACCTGCGCCAGGGCGACGCGCTGACCGCCTTCCCGGACCTCGACGGCCAGGTGGACCTGGTCATCTCCAACCCGCCGTACATCCCGCTCACCGAATGGGAGTACGTCGCCCCCGAGGCCCGCGACTACGACCCCGAGCTGGCGCTGTTCTCCGGTGAGGACGGACTCGACCTCATCCGGGGCCTCGAACGCACCGCGCACCGCCTGCTGCGCCCCGGGGGGGTCGTCGTCATCGAGCACGCCGACACCCAGGGCGGCCAGGTGCCGTGGATCTTCACCGAGGAGCGGGGCTGGGCCGACGCGGCCGACCACCCCGACCTCAACAACCGGCCGCGCTTCGCCACCGCCCGCAAGGCGCTGCCGTGACCCCTGAGACGACTTCCATCCCGCAGTACGTGTACGAGGAGGCCCGCTAGCCATGGCACGGCGATACGACACCAACGACGCGACCGACCGCGTGACGGGTCTGCGCGAGGCCGCGTCCGCCGTCCGCCGCGGCGAGCTGGTGGTGCTGCCGACCGACACGGTCTACGGCATCGGCGCCGACGCGTTCTCCTCGCAGGCGGTCGCCGACCTGCTCGACGCCAAGGGCCGGGGCCGCGGCATGCCCACCCCCGTCCTCATCGGCTCCCCGAACACCCTGCACGGCCTGGTCACGGACTTCTCCGAGCTGGCCTGGGAGCTGGTCGACGCGTTCTGGCCGGGCGCGCTGACGCTCGTCGCCAAGCACCAGCCGTCCCTCCAGTGGGACCTCGGCGACACCCGGGGCACGGTCGCCGTGCGCATGCCGCTGCACCCGGTCGCCATCGAACTGCTCACCGAGGTCGGGCCGATGGCCGTCTCCTCGGCGAACCTCTCCGGCCACCCGGCGCCGGAGGACTGCGACGCCGCCCAGGACATGCTCGGCGACTCCGTCTCCGTCTACCTCGACGGCGGCCCCACCCCCGGCAACGTGCCGTCGTCCATCGTGGACGTCACCCGCCGGGTGCCGGTGCTGCTGCGCGAGGGCGCGCTCTCCCCGGAGGAGCTGCGCAAGGTCGTACCCGACCTCGAGGTGGCGAATTGACGGCCCCTGGGACGGGGCGCGGCATAGGCGGCGGGAGCTGGAGCGCGGAGGAGACGACGACGTTCGGGTTCCCCCGCGACACCTTCCGCATCCTCCACGTCAGCACCGGTAACGTGTGCCGCTCGCCCATCACCGAACGGCTGACCCGCCACTTCGTCGCGGAGCGGCTCGGCGTGCTCGGCGG
The DNA here is from genome assembly GCF_016860525.1 of Streptomyces rubradiris. NCBI lineage: Bacteria > Bacillati > Actinomycetota > Actinomycetes > Kitasatosporales > Streptomycetaceae > Streptomyces > Streptomyces rubradiris. The sequence continues at coordinate 2,705,544 of NZ_BNEA01000015.1, read as the reverse complement.
CGGGCTGATCGTGGAGAGCGCGGGCACCTGGGGCCACGAGGGCGCGCCCATGGAGTCCCACGCGGAGACGGTACTGGCCGAGTTCGGCGCGGACGCCTCCGGCTTCGTCGGCCGGGAACTGCTGGACGAGCACGTGATCAGGGCCGACCTGGTGCTGACCGCCACCCGTGACCATCGCGCCCAGGTCATCTCCATGGGCCACTCGGCGGGCCTGCGCACCTTCACCCTGAAGGAGTTCACCCGCCTGGTCCGGGCGATAGATCCGGCCACTTTGCCGCCGCTGGAGGACGGCGTGGTCATGCGGGCGCGGGCGCTGGTGCGGGCCGCGGCGGCGCTGCGTGGCTGGCTGCTCGCCCCGAACGCCGAGGCGGACGAGGTGTACGACCCCTACGGCGCGCCGCTGACGTTCTTCCGCTCCATCGGCGACGAGATACGGGACGCCCTGGACCCGGTGGTCACGGCGCTGACGGGGGTCCCGGCGCGGACGTAGGGGGGCGTGAGCGCCCCTTGCGGCGCGACACCGGGCGGCCCATGGGGGACCGGCCTACATTGGACGTACGTCACCGCCGACCGCCCGGGAGCCCGCCATGTCGGTCACCCACACCCTCGAGACCGACGTCCTGCGCCGGCAGGACCCGGCGATGGCCGAACTCCTGCTCGGCGAACTGGCACGGCAGTCGACCACGCTCCAGCTGATCGCCGCCGAGAACTTCTGCTCCCCGGCCGTCCTCGCCGCCCTCGGCTCCGCGTTCGCCAACAAGTACGCCGAGGGCTACCCCGGCGCCCGCCACCACGGCGGCTGCGAGATCGTCGACGTCGCCGAACGCGCCGCCGTCGACCGCGCCAGGGCCCTGTTCGGCGCCGAGCACGCCAACGTCCAGCCGCACTCCGGCTCCTCCGCCGTGCTGGCCGCCTATGCGGCCCTGCTGCGCCCCGGGGACACCGTCCTCGCCCTCGGCCTGCCCCACGGCGGCCACCTCACCCACGGCTCGCCGGCCAACTTCTCCGGCCGCTGGTTCGACTTCGTGGGCTACGGCGTCGACGCCGAGACCGGGCTGATCGACCACGACCAGGTGCGCCACCTGGCGCGGAACCACCGGCCCAAGGCCATCGTGTGCGGCTCCATCGCCTACCCCCGCCACCCGGACTACGCCTTCTTCCGGGAGGTCGCCGACGAGGTCGGGGCCTATCTGATCGCGGACGCCGGTCACCCCATCGGGCTGGTCGCCGGGGGCGCGGCACCGAACCCGGTGCCGTACGCGGACATCGTCTGCGCGACCACCCACAAGGTGCTGCGCGGCCCGCGCGGCGGGATGATCCTGTGCGGGGCCGAGCTGGCCCGGCGGGTGGACCGGGCCGTGTTCCCGTTCACCCAGGGCGGCGCCCAGATGCACACCATCGCCGCGAAGGCGGTCGCGTTCGGCGAGGCGGCGACACCCGCGTTCGAGGCGTACGCCCATCGGGTGGTCGACAACGCCCGGGTGCTGGCCGGTCACCTGGCCGCGGAGGGGCTGGTCGTCACCACCGGCGGCACGGACACCCACCTGATCACCGCGGACCCGGCCCCGCTCGGCGTGGACGGCCGCGGTGCGCGCGGCCGGCTGCTCGCGGCCGGGCTGGTGCTGGACTGCTGTGTGCTGCCGCACGGCGACGGCCGCGGCCTGCGCCTGGGTACGGCGGCGGTGACCACCCAGGGCATGGGGGAGCCGGAGATGGTGCGGATCGCGGCGCTGCTCGCGGCCGTGTTGCGCGGCGAGACCGAGCCGGCCCGGGCCCGGGAGGAGGTGCGCGCGCTCACCGGCCGGTTCCCGCCGTACCCCGGCTGAACGGGGGTAGAAGGGGTCCCGTACCTCCCGGTGTGGACCCATCCGGGCCGTGGCGTACGGCACGGTGTGCAACCCCCGTCGCTACCCGGCCGTCCTCATCCATATGCATCCGTCGCTAGGGTGTGAGGCTGTGATGGCCAGCGAGACCTGTGGGGAAGCCCGTGCGTGAATACCTGCTGACGCTCTGCATCACGGCCGCGGTGACGTATCTGCTGACGGGGCCGGTACGGAAGTTCGCGATCGTGGCCGGGGCGATGCCGGAGATCCGGGCCCGGGACGTGCACCGGGAACCCACTCCGCGCCTCGGCGGTATCGCCATGTTCTTCGGACTGTGCGCGGGCCTGCTGGTCGCGGACCACCTGACGAACCTCAACGAGGTCTTCGCCAAGTCCAACGAGCCGCGGGCGCTGCTCTCCGGGGCCGCGCTGATCTGGCTGATCGGCGTCCTGGACGACAAGTTCGAGATCGACGCGCTGATCAAGCTGGGCGGCCAGATGATCGCCGCGGGCGTGATGGTCATGCAGGGTCTGACGATCCTGTGGCTGCCCATCCCGGGCGTCGGCAACGTCGCGCTGACCCAGTGGCAGGGCACCCTGCTGACGGTGGCCCTGGTGGTCATCACGATCAACGCGGTGAACTTCGTGGACGGCCTGGACGGTCTCGCGGCCGGCATGGTGTGCATCGCGGCGGGCGCGTTCTTCCTGTACGCCTACCGGATCTGGTACTCGTACGGCATCGAGGCCGCCGCCCCCGGCACCCTGTTCGCGGCCATCCTGATGGGCATGTGCCTGGGCTTCCTGCCGCACAACATGCACCCGGCGCGGATCTTCATGGGCGACTCGGGTTCGATGCTGATCGGCCTGGTGCTGTCGGCGGGCGCGATCTCGATCACCGGGCAGGTGGACCCGGACGCCCTCGCGCTGTTCACCGGCTCGGAGAAGGCGGCGGTGCACCAGACGGTGCCGGTCTACATCCCGCTGCTGCTTCCGCTGACCATCATCGCCGTACCGGCCGCCGACCTGGTGCTCGCGATCGTCCGGCGCACCTGGCGCGGTCAGTCCCCGTTCGCCGCCGACCGCGGCCATCTGCACCACCGCCTGCTGGAGATCGGCCACTCGCACAGCCGGGCCGTGCTGATCATGTACTTCTGGTCGGCGCTGATCGGCTTCGGGGCGCTGGCGTACTCGGTCAACTCGGCGTCGATGTGGATCGTGCTGGGCGTGGTCTTCCTCAGCGCGGTCGGCCTGGTCCTGCTGCTGCTCCCGCGCTTCACGCCGCGCGTGCCGCTGTGGGCCCAGCGCTTCGTCCCGCCGCGCTACCGCAGGCGCCGTGTCCCCGAAGCCGCCGCGGAGTCCGCCGCCTCGGAGGTCACGGAGAGCGACGAGCGGTCCCCGGTCACGGCCGGGGTCTCCGGCGTCAACGGAGCGACCGCGCTCGGCGCCCGTTCGCGTTTCCTCGATCGTCGCTGATACGCCCAAGGTAAGAATCTGACTAGAGCATTGCCAACTCGTGGGGGAGCAAAGCGCCCTAATACCAGACAAGTGGGCGGCGTTTCTGCACAGACGGGCACCTTCACTCTCATGTGTGACAGCAAGCACACCCAACAGGTAAAGACCTCATCAAATAGTTTGTGATACGGTTCACGAGAACCCCGGATAGGACCGAGAGGCCTGAGTGCGACGGTCCGTAGGTGTGAGATCTCGATCACTCGGTCCGGGACTACGCTCGTCCATGACGACACCCTGCCCCCTGTGAAAGCGGAGTTGCCGCCATGCCGTCCAATGACGCCCGGATCCTGGCCCAGGCCGCAGTGCCCACGGCTGCCGTCGGTGTGATCGCCGCCGTCGTCAGCGCCGTGGTCGCCGGCGGCAAGGGGGCGATCGGGGCCGTCGTGGGGACGCTGGTGGTGATCGTCTTCATGGGGCTCGGCCTCTACGTGCTCCAGCGCACCGCCAAATCCTTTCCCCAGCTGTTCCAGATGATGGGCCTGATGCTGTACGCGGCCCAGCTTCTGCTGCTGGTCATCTTCGTCGCGCTGTTCAAGAACACGACGCTGTTCAACCCGCGTGCCTTCGCCATCACCCTCGTGGTCGCCACCCTCGCGTGGATCGCCGCGCAGACGCGTGCCCACATGAAGGCCAAGATCCTCTACGTCGATCCCGATGCCTCGTCGAAGGGCGACAAGCCCGAGAAGACAGGGCATTCGTCGTGAGAAGTAGGGCCGGGATAAAGGCGCACGAGAGATGCTGCTATCGTCCGGTGCCAACTGCGGCATCGCGGGCGCGGGCATTTGAGCTGACGCCTGCTCGAACGCGAGGCGAGATGCCCCACAGCCGCCCCCACATCCGTAACACCAGTCCCGTGCCGACCCGCGGCCGTGCGCCGCGCCGACACAACGAGGTTGCCGTACCTATGCGCCACGATGAAGGAGCCCGCGGTGAGTGCTGACCCGACGCAGACGCTCGCTTTCGACACGAGCTGCCACCTGTTCGACGGGTGCGGCTTCCCGGCTCCGGGCCTGCACTCGTTCCTGTTCAAGCCGCTCTGGGGCGACGCGGACAGCAACTTGTACTTCAACAAGACGATGCTGCTGGCGCTCCTCGGTTCCATCATCATCGTGGGCTTCTTCTGGGCCGCCTTCGCCAAGCCGAAGGTTGTCCCGGGCAAGCTCCAGATGATCGCCGAGTCCGGTTACGACTTCATCCGCCGCGGCGTCGTCTACGAGACCATCGGCAAGAAGGAAGGCGAGAAGTACGTCCCGCTGGTCGTCTCGCTGTTCTTCTTCGTCTGGATGATGAACCTCTGGTCGGTCATCCCGGTCGCGCAGTTCCCGGTGACCTCGATCATCTCGTACCCGGCCATCCTGGCCGCCATCGTCTACATCCTCTGGGTCGGGCTGACCTTCAAGCGGCACGGCTTCGTGGGCGCCTTCAAGAACTTCACCGGCTACGACAAGTCCCTCGGCGCGGTCCTCCCGCTGTCGATGACGATCGAGCTGTTCTCGAACCTCCTCGTGCGGCCCTTCACCCACGCCGTCCGACTCTTCGCGAACATGTTCGCCGGTCACACGCTGCTGCTGCTCTTCACGATCGCCAGCTGGTACATGCTGAACGGCATCGGCATCGCCTACTCCGCCGTCTCGTTCGTGATGGTCATCGTGATGACCGCCTTCGAGCTCTTCATCCAGGCTGTCCAGGCGTACGTTTTCGTACTGCTGACCTGCAGCTTCATCCAGGGCGCGCTCGCCGAGCACCACTGAGCGACCCGACCACCCACCCCCAGACACCCGGTGGCCAACCCCCACCGGTCATTGAAAGAGAAGGAAGAACCGGCATGTCCGCTCTCCAGACCCTCGCCGAAGTCAAGATCCAGGGCAACCTCGGCTCCATCGGTTACGGTCTCGCCGCCATCGGCCCGGGCGTTGGCGTCGGCATCATCTTCGGTAACGGCACGCAGGCCCTCGCCCGTCAGCCCGAGGCGGCCGGTCTGATCCGCGCCAACCAGATCCTGGGCTTCGCCTTCTGTGAGGCGCTCGCCCTGATCGGTCTGGTCATGCCGTTCGTCTACCCGGCCTCCTGACCCGACCGCCGCGCACCAATAGACGAAAGGCACTGATATGAGCCCCCTGGTTCAGCTGGCGGCTGAGGAGGCCGAGAACCCCCTCATCCCGCCGATCCCAGAGCTCGTCATCGGCCTGATCGCCTTCGTCATCGTCTTCGCCTTCCTCGCCAAGAAGCTCCTCCCGAACATCAACAAGGTTCTGGAAGAGCGCCGGGAAGCCATCGAGGGCGGTATCGAAAAGGCCGAGGCCGCGCAGACCGAGGCCCAGAGCGTCCTTGAGCAGTACAAGGCCCAGCTCGCCGAGGCCCGGCACGAGGCCGCGCGCCTGCGCCAGGAGGCGCAGGAGCAGGGTGCCGCGCTCATCGCCGAGATGCGGGCCGAGGGCCAGCGCCAGCGCGAGGAGATCGTCGCCGCCGGTCACGCCCAGATCGAGGCCGACCGCAAGGCCGCCGCGTCCGCGCTGCGCCAGGACGTCGGCCGGCTCGCCACCGAACTGGCCGGCAAGCTCGTCGGCGAGTCCCTTGAGGACCACGCCCGTCAGAGCCGTGTGATCGACCGCTTCCTCGACGAGCTCGAGGAGAAGGCCGAGGCCACGCGATGAACGGAGCGAGCCGCGAGGCACTGGCAGCCGCACGGGAGCGTCTGGACGCGCTGACGGACTCCACGTCCGTGGACGCCGCGCAGCTCGCCGACGAGCTGGCGGCCGTCACCGCGCTGCTCGACCGCGAGGCCGGCCTGCGCCGGGTCCTCACCGACCCGGCGCAGCCCGGAGAGGCGAAGGCCCAGCTGGTCCAGCGTCTGATCGGCGGCCAGGTCAGCGGTCCGACCGCCGACCTGCTGTCCGGGCTGGCCCGGTCCCGCTGGTCGCAGCCGCGCGACCTGGTGGACGCGCTGGAGGAGCTGGCGGACATCGCCGACCTCACGGCCGCGGAGAAGACGGGCACGCTCGACGACGTCGAGGACGAGCTCTTCCGGTTCGGCCGGATCGTCGCCTCCAGCACCGGGCTGCGCGCCGCGCTCACCGACCGCGCCGCCGGCACCTCGGCCAAGACCGAGCTGCTGCACCGGCTGCTGGGCGGGCGGGCCAAGCCGGCCACCGAGCGACTGGTGACGCGCCTGGCCACCGCGCCGCGTGGACGTAGCCTGGAAGCGGGACTGGAGTCCCTGTCCAAGCTCGCCGCCGAGCGCCGGAACCGCGTGGTCGCCGTCGTCACCTCGGCGGTGCCGCTGAGCGACGGGCAGAAGCAGCGCCTCGGTGCCGCCCTGACCAAGCTCTACGGCCGTCGGATGCACCTCAACCTGGACGTCGACCCCGAGGTCATCGGCGGCATCCGGGTGCAGGTCGGTGACGAGGTCATCAACGGCTCCCTCGCGGACCGGCTCGACGAGGCCGCCCGCCGCATGGCGAGCTAGCAGCAACTCGATATATCGGTCTTTCGAGAAACTCCGGAAGACGCAGTACGTACTTACGGCCCTGGTTGGGCCGTGCAGAGGATTCACCTCCTGTTGGGGGGAGTCCCCATCCCCCCAAAGTGAAACTTCGGGCCCAACAAGGAGAGCAGGGAACCCAGATGGCGGAGCTCACGATCCGGCCGGAGGAGATCCGGGACGCGCTGGAGAACTTCGTCCAGTCGTACAAGCCGGACGCGGCCTCGCGCGAGGAGGTCGGTACGGTCACCCTTGCCGGCGACGGCATCGCGAAGGTCGAGGGCCTCCCCTCGGCCATGGCCAACGAACTGCTGAAGTTCGAGGACGGCACCCTCGGCCTCGCGCTCAACCTGGAAGAGCGCGAGATCGGCGCCATCGTCCTCGGTGAGTTCAGCGGCATCGAGGAGGGTCAGCCGGTCACCCGTACCGGTGAGGTCCTCTCCGTCGCGGTCGGCGAGGGCTACCTCGGCCGTGTCGTCGACCCGCTCGGCAACCCGATCGACGGCCTCGGCGAGATCGAGACCGACGGCCGCCGCGCCCTTGAGCTGCAGGCCCCCACGGTCATGCAGCGCAAGTCGGTGCACGAGCCGATGGAGACGGGCTACAAGGCCGTCGACGCGATGACCCCGATCGGCCGCGGTCAGCGTCAGCTGATCATCGGTGACCGCCAGACCGGCAAGACCGCCCTGGCCGTCGACACGATCATCAACCAGCGCGACAACTGGCGCTCGGGCGACCCCAAGAAGCAGGTCCGCTGCATCTACGTCGCCATCGGCCAGAAGGGCTCCACCATCGCCGGTGTGCGCCGCGCGCTGGAGGAGAACGGCGCCCTGGAGTACACGACCATCGTCGCCGCCCCGGCGTCCGACCCGGCCGGCTTCAAGTACCTGGCGCCGTACACCGGTTCGGCCATCGGCCAGCACTGGATGTACCAGGGCAAGCACGTCCTGATCATCTTCGACGACCTGTCGAAGCAGGCCGACGCCTACCGCGCCGTGTCGCTGCTGCTGCGCCGGCCGCCGGGCCGTGAGGCCTACCCGGGTGACGTCTTCTACCTGCACTCCCGGCTGCTGGAGCGCTGCGCCAAGCTCTCCGACGACATGGGTGCGGGTTCGATGACCGGTCTGCCGATCGTCGAGACCAAGGCCAACGACGTCTCGGCGTTCATCCCGACCAACGTCATCTCCATCACCGACGGCCAGTGCTTCCTGGAGTCGGACCTGTTCAACGCCGGTCAGCGTCCCGCGCTGAACGTCGGTATCTCCGTCTCCCGAGTCGGTGGTTCCGCCCAGCACAAGGCGATGAAGCAGGTCTCCGGCCGCCTCCGCGTCGACCTCGCCCAGTTCCGTGAGCTGGAGGCCTTCGCCGCCTTCGGTTCCGACCTGGACGCCGCCTCCAAGGCCCAGCTGGAGCGCGGTCAGCGCATGGTCGAGCTGCTGAAGCAGGACCAGTACCAGCCGATGTCCACCGAGGACCAGGTCGTCTCCGTCTGGGCCGGCACCACCGGCAAGATGGACGACGTTCCGGTCGCCGACATCCGCCGCTTCGAGAAGGAGCTGCTGGAGTACCTGCACCGCAGCGAGCAGGGCCTCATGACCTCCATCCGTGAGGGCGGCAAGATGTCCGACGACACGCTCACGGCCGTCGCCGACGCGATCGCGGCCTTCAAGAAGCAGTTCGAGACCTCGGACGGCAAGCTGCTCGGCGAGGACACTCCTGCCGCTGCTTCCAAGTGACGTAAGGAAGGGACCTGACTCATGGGAGCCCAGCTCCGGGTCTACAAGCGTCGCATCCGATCCGTCAGCGCGACCAAGAAGATCACCAAGGCGATGGAGATGATCGCCGCCTCGCGCGTCGTCAAGGCGCAGCGCAAGGTGGCGGCCTCCACGCCGTACGCGACCGAGCTGACGCGCGCGGTCACGGCGGTGGGCACGGGTTCGAACACCAAGCACCCGCTCACCACGGAGGCGGAGAACCCGACCCGCGCCGCGGTCCTGCTCCTGACGAGCGACCGCGGTCTGGCCGGCGCCTTCAACTCCAACGCCATCAAGGCCGCGGAGCAGCTGACCGAGCGCCTGGAGCGCGAGGGCAAGCAGGTCGACACGTACATCGTCGGCCGGCGTGGTGTCGCCCACTACAACTTCCGTGAGCGCAAGGTCGCGGAGTCGTGGAGCGGCTTCACCGACGAGCCGACGTACGCGGACGCCAAGAAGGTGGCGGCGCCGCTGATCGAGGCCATCCAGAAGGACACGGCCGAGGGCGGTGTGGACGAGCTCCACATGGTCTTCACCGAGTTCGTCTCGATGATGACGCAGACGGCGCTCGACGCCCGGCTGCTGCCGCTGCGCCTCGACGAGGTCGCCGAGGAGGTCAAGCCCCAGGGCGAGATCCTCCCGCTGTACGACTTCGAGCCCTCGGCGGAGGACGTCCTCGACGCCCTGCTGCCGCGCTACGTGGAGAGCCGCGTGTACAACGCGCTGCTCCAGTCGGCCGCTTCGAAGCACGCCGCCACGCGGCGCGCGATGAAGTCGGCCACCGACAACGCGGGCGAGCTGATCAACACGCTCTCCCGTCTTGCCAACGCGGCCCGCCAGGCCGAAATCACCCAGGAAATCAGCGAGATCGTCGGTGGCGCGAGCGCCCTGGCCGACGCGACCGCGGGGAGTGACCGATAAATGACCACCACTGTTGAGACCGCGACGGCTACGGGCCGCGTCGCCCGGGTCATCGGCCCGGTCGTCGACGTGGAGTTCCCCGTCGACGCGATGCCGGACATCTACCAGGCACTGAACGTCGAGGTCGCCGACCCGGCGAACGAGGGTCAGAAGAAGACCCTGACCCTTGAGGTCGCCCAGCACCTGGGTGACGGCCTGGTCCGCACCATCTCCATGCAGCCGACCGACGGTCTGGTCCGCCAGGCCCCGGTCGTCGACACCGGCGCGCCGATCTCGGTGCCGGTCGGCGACTTCACCAAGGGCAAGGTGTTCAACACCCTCGGTGAGGTGCTGAACGTCGACGAGTCCTACGAGGGCGAGCGCTGGCCGATCCACCGCAAGGCGCCGAACTTCGACGAGCTCGAGTCGAAGACCGAGATGTTCGAGACGGGCGTCAAGGTCATCGACCTGCTCACCCCGTACGTCAAGGGCGGCAAGATCGGTCTGTTCGGCGGCGCCGGCGTCGGCAAGACGGTGCTCATCCAGGAGATGATCTACCGTGTCGCCAACAACCACGACGGTGTCTCCGTGTTCGCCGGTGTCGGCGAGCGCACCCGTGAGGGCAACGACCTCATCGAGGAGATGACCGACTCGGGCGTCATCGACAAGACCGCGCTGGTCTTCGGTCAGATGGACGAGCCCCCGGGCACCCGTCTGCGCGTCGCGCTGGCCGGCCTCACCATGGCCGAGTACTTCCGTGACGTCCAGAAGCAGGACGTGCTGTTCTTCATCGACAACATCTTCCGCTTCACGCAGGCCGGTTCCGAGGTCTCCACGCTGCTCGGCCGCATGCCGTCCGCGGTGGGTTACCAGCCGAATCTGGCCGACGAGATGGGTCTCCTCCAGGAGCGCATCACCTCGACCCGCGGTCACTCGATCACCTCGATGCAGGCGATCTACGTCCCCGCCGACGACCTGACCGACCCGGCCCCGGCCACCACCTTCGCCCACCTCGACGCGACGACGGTGCTCTCCCGTCCGATCTCCGAGAAGGGCATCTACCCGGCCGTGGACCCGCTGGACTCCACGTCCCGGATTCTGGACCCGCGCTACATCTCGCAGGACCACTACAACGCGGCCATGCGCGTGAAGACGATCCTGCAGAAGTACAAGGACCTCCAGGACATCATCGCGATCCTCGGTATCGACGAGCTGGGCGAGGAGGACAAGCTGGTCGTCCACCGCGCCCGTCGGGTGGAGCGCTTCCTGTCCCAGAACACCCACGTCGCCAAGCAGTTCACCGGCGTGGACGGCTCGGACGTGCCGCTGGACGAGTCGATCGCCGCGTTCAACGCGATCTGCGACGGCGAGTACGACCACTTCCCCGAGCAGGCCTTCTTCATGTGCGGTGGTCTCGACGACCTCAAGAAGAACGCCAAGGAGCTGGGCGTCTCCTGAGCCCCGTGCTCATCCGAGGGGGCGGGCGCGTCCCGCCCCCTCACCCACGCCCACTAGAATTGACCCCAACACCCGGCGCCCCTGCCGGGTGGTGACCCGAGGAGCCACTCTTGGCTGCTGAGCTGCACGTCGAGCTGGTCGCCGCCGACCGCCAGGTCTGGTCCGGCGAGGCCACCCTGGTCGTCGCGCGCACCACGTCCGGCGACATCGGCGTCATGCCCGGTCACCAGCCGCTGCTCGGTGTGCTGGAGTCGGGCCCGGTGACCATCCGTACGAGTGAAGGTGGAACGGTCGTCGCCGCGGTGCACGGCGGTTTCATCTCGTTCGCGGACAACAAGCTGTCCCTGCTGGCCGAGATCGCCGAGCTGTCGGACGAGATCGACGTCCAGCGCACGGAGCGGGAGCTGGAGCGGGCGAAGGCGGAGGGCGACGCCGCCGCCGAGCGCCGCGCGGACGTCCGACTGCGTGCTGCGGCGGCGCGCTGAACCAGCCGCGCGGTACGTTGACGTCACTCAGCCGCGGCCGGCCCGGAGCAATCCGGTGCCGGTCGCGGCTGAGGCAGATGTGGGTGTTTTTTCCGTTTCGTTACTCAAGTGCAGAAGCAGTTCCACCAACTAGGAGACGAGGAGGTCGGTGCCGATGGTCCTCGCTCTGACTGTGTGCGGAATCGTGGTCGCGCTCGTGGTGGTGGGGCTGTTCCTGTTCGGGCTGCGGCGCCGGCTCATCCAGCGCTCCGGCGGGACCTTCGACTGCTCGCTGCGCTGGGACGTCCCGGAGAAACCGGACACGGGCGGCAAGGGCTGGTCCTACGGCGTCGCCCGCTACAACGGCGACCGCATCGAGTGGTACCGGGTCTTCTCCTACGCCGTCCGTCCCCGCCGGGTCCTGGAGCGGGCGCAGATCGAGGTGGCCGGGCGCCGGCTGCCCGAGGGCGAGGAGGAGCTGGCGCTGCTCTCCGACGCGGTGGTACTGGCCTGTACGCATCGGGGAACCCGCCTCGAACTCGCCATGAGCGAAGACGCGCTGACCGGATTCCTCGCGTGGCTGGAAGCAGCCCCGCCCGGTCAGCGCGTCAATGTCGCTTAGGCGCTTTTCAGGTCGTACAGGTCTTACAGGCTGTCGTTGATCGCGCTCACCAGCTCGCCGTTGCTGGTGTCGCCGCTGAACTCCCAGAAGAACGCTCCGCCGAGGCCCTGGGTGTTGGCCCAGGCCATCTTCGACTTGATGGTGGCGGGAGTGTCGTAGGACCACCAGTTGGTGCCGCAGTGCGCGTACGCCGTGCCGGCGACGGTGCCGGTGGCCGGGCAGGAGGTCTTGAGGACCTTGTAGTCCTCGATGCCCTGCTCGTAGGTGCCGGCCGCCGGGCCGGTGGCCGTGCCGCCCGGGGTGTCCTGGGTGACGCCGGTCCAGCCGCGGCCGTAGAAGCCGATGCCGACGAGCAGCTTCTTGGCGGGCACGCCGATCGACTTGAACTTGGCGATGGCGTCGGCGGTGGTGTAGCCCGCCTTCGGGATGCCGTCGTACGAGGTGAGCGGGGAGTGCGGGGCGGTCGGGCCCTTGGCGTCCCAGGCACCGAAGAAGTCGTACGTCATCACGTTGTACCAGTCGAGGTACTGGGCGGCGCCCGCGTAGTCCGCGGCGTCGATCTTGCCGCCGGCCGTGCCGTCGGCGGTGGTGGCGGCGGTGACCAGGTAGTCGGGGCCGAACTTGGCGCGCAGCGCGGCCATCAGGTTCTTGTAGGCCGCGGGCCCGCTGGTGTCACAGGTCAGACCGCAGGCGTTCGGGTACTCCCAGTCGATGTCGATGCCGTCGAAGACATCGGCCCAGCGCGGGTCCTCGACCAGGTCGTAGCAGGACTGCGCGAAGGCCGCCGGGTTCTTGGCCGCGTCCGCGAAGCCGCCGGACCAGGTCCAGCCGCCGAACGACCACAGCACCTTGATGTGCGGGTACTTGGCCTTCAGCTGGCGCAGCTGGTTGAAGTTGCCGCGCAGCGGCTGGTCCCAGGTGTCGGCGACGCCGCTGACCGAGTTCTCGGCGGTGAACGCCTTGTCGTAGTCGGCGTAGGAGTCGCCGATCGCGCACTTGCCGCCGGTGACGTTGCCGAAGGCGTAGTTGATGTGCGTGATCTTGGCTGCGGAGCCGGACGTCACCAGGTTCTTGACGTTGTAGTTGCGGCCGTAGATGCCCCACTCGGTGAAGTAGCCCATCTTCACCTTGTCACCGGTGGGCGGCTCGGTGCTGCCGCCTCCGGTGGTGTGCACCTTGACGGCGCCGCTGACCGGGCCGGTCTGGTCGGCCGTGTCGCGGGCCTGCACGCTGTAGGAGTAGTCGGTGCCGGCGGTCAGGCCGGTGTCCGTGTACGAGGTGGTGGTGACGGTGGCGACCTTCTTGCCGTCGCGCAGCACGTCGTAGTTCTTGATGCCCTTGTCGTCGGTGGCCGCGCTCCAGGAGAGCTTCACCGAGGTGTCGGTGACGGAGGAGGCGGTCGGGGTGCCGGGGGCGGACGGGGCGGCGTCGCCCGGCTGTGTGGAGCCGTCGCAGCTGTCGCCGTTCAGCTTGCAGTTGGCCGGGGAGCCGGGGCCCGAGCCGTTGAAGCCGAAGGAGACGGAGGCGCCGGGGGCGATGGTGCCGTTCCAGCCGACGTTCTTGGCGGTCCAGTGGTCACCGGAGTTGGTGACGGTGGCGTCCCAGGCCGAGGTGACCTTGGTGCCGGAGGGGAAGTCCCACTCGACGGTCCAGGAGCTGATGCTGCTGGTGCCGGTGTTCTTGACGGTCCACTGGCCGCCGAAGCCGGAGCCCCAGTCGCTGGTCTTGGTGAAGGTGGCCGTTGCGTTGGACGCGGCCTGGGCGGGGCTCGCGAGGCCGACCGCGCCGGCCAGGGGGAGCAGCAGGGACGCGAACCCTGCCGCGGCTCTGTGTCTGAAGCGCATGGAGCGCCTCCCTCGTAGTAGAGGTGTCAGGGGCATGACTGAGCCTTCATGCCCCACGGTGCTGCGAGGGTAGAAAGGTCTGGACCACAGGTCAATAGGTCTGGACCATTCTGGCGGCCATTGCGGCGGGCGCCCCGCTACAGCCCCAACTCCCTGGCCAGCACCGCGGCTTGCACCCGGCTGCGCAGCCCCAGCTTGGCCAGCAACCGGCTGACGTGCGTCTTCACCGTGCCCTCCGCCATGTCCAGGCGGCCGGCGATCTCCGCGTTCGACAGCCCCTCGCCGACGCAGCCGAGCACCTCCCGCTCCCGCCGGGTCAGGTCCTCCAGCACCGCCGGGTCGGCCGCCGTACCCCGGTCCGCGACCGGGCCCGCGGCGAACTCGGCGATCAGCCGCCGGGTCACGGCCGGTGCCACCACCCCCTCCCCGCGCGCCACCGTCCGTACCGCCTCCAGCAGCTCCCGCGCCTCCGCGTGCTTCAACAGGAACCCCGCGGCCCCGGCCCGCAACGCCCCGAACACGTACTCGTCCAGGTCGAACGTGGTCAGCACCAGGACGTCGGCGAGCTGCTCGGCCACGATCCGCCGGGTCGCGGACACCCCGTCCAGTACCGGCATCTGCACGTCCATCAGCACCACGTCCGGCCGCAGCCGGCGGGCCAGTTCGACCGCCTGCTCCCCGTCCGCCGCCTCCCCGGCCACCTCGATGTCGGGCGCGCTGCCCAGGATCAGCGCCAGCCCGGCGCGGACGGCGGACTGGTCCTCGGCGACCAGGACACGGATCATGCGAGTTCTCCTTCGGTGAGCGGAAGCACGGCCCGTACGGCCCACAGGCCGCCTCGGGGCCCGGCCTCGAACGTGCCGCCGAGCAGCGCCGCCCGCTCCCGCATCCCGGTCAGACCGGCCCCGGAGCCCGGCACCCGGGGGGCGCCGCCCGGCCGGTACGGGCTGGTCACCCGGATGTCCAGCAGGCCGTCCCGCTGCCGCAGCACCACGCGCACGCTCCCCTCGGCCGCGTGCTTCAGGGCGTTGGTCAGCGACTCCTGCACGATCCGGTAGGCGGCCAGCTCCACGGGCGCCGGCACCTCGCCGTGCCCGGCGTCGAGCGTGACGTCCAGGCCGCCCGCCCGGGCGGTGCCGACCAGCGCGCCGAGGCCCGCCAGGGTCGGGGAGGCGGCGGGCTCCCGGTCCCCGGAGCGGTCCCGCAGGATGCCGATCAGCCGGCGCATCTCGGCCAGCCCCGCCACGCTGTTCTCCCGGATGACGACCAGCGCCTCCCGGGAGGTCTTGGCGTCCTCCAGGGAGAGGGCCGCCGTGGAGTGGATGGCGATGGCCGACAGGTGGTTGGCGACCATGTCGTGCAGCTCGCGCGCCACCCGGGCCCGTTCCGCGTTGACCGCCTGGGTCCGGTCCATCTCGGCCAGCAGCGCGGTCTGTTCGGCCCGCAGCCGGGCGGCCTCGGCGGCGTCCCGGTGGCCGCGCACCAGCGCGCCGGTCGCGGCGGGTGCCAGCGCCACCACCCCGACGCCCAGCCCGATCAGCAGCCCCTGCGGGTCGTGCCAGAGCCCCGCCGGCACCACCCCGCCGAGGACCGTGAGCATCCCGGCGATCCACGGGATGCGGCGGGCCGAGGCCGGGGTGCCGTACAGGACGGCCGCGTACATCAGGTCGGTGTACAGCACGACCGTGATCACGCTGCCGAGGGTCACCGTGTCCAGGACCAGCATGAGGGTGCCGACCAGCAGGCCGACGCGCGGCCGGACGCGGCGCAGCGGTTCGCACGCGGCGGTCAGCGCGAGCGGGACCAGGGGCGCCCAGGGGGTGTGCCACAGCACCAGGTTGTCCGTGTGCTCCCGGGGGTGGATGCCGAGCGCCCACAGCAGCAGCCCGCCGAGCAGCCCGCCCACGGCGATCCACCAGTCGTCTCGGTGCGGGCGGGTGAACGTGCGGGCCATGCCCCCATCCAACACGGCCGCGGCCCGCCGCGCCTGCTCCCCGGGAAGGGTGCGGGACTGCGACTTTCGCTTACGGCACTCTCCTCAGCGCCGACGACGCGGCCGCCCGGCCCGGCCGGGACCCTGGAGGGGGAAACGAGGGGAGTGAACCGTGATCGTCGGCCTGGTCATCGCCTGCGAGGTGGCGTTCTGGGTGCTGCTGGCGGCCGGACTGGCCTTCCGGTACGCGCTGCGGATGCCGCGCACCGGACTGGCGCTGCTGCTGTGCGAACCGCTGCTGGAGGTCGTGCTCTTCGTCGCCACGGCGATCGATTTGAAGCACGGCGCGCAGCCGGACTGGCGGCACGGGCTGGCCGCGGTCTACATCGGCTTCACCGTCGGCCTCGGTCACTCCACCATCAAGTGGGTGGACGCCCGGGTGGCCCACCGCTTCGCAGGCGGCCCGCCCCCGGCGAAGCCGCCCAAGTACGGCACCGCCCGCGCCGTCCACGAGTGGAAGGTCGCCGGCCGCTGGATCCTGGCCGCGGTCGTGGCGCTCGCCCTGCTCCAGGGGGCGGTCTGGTACGTCGGCGACGCCGCCGGCACCGGCTCGCTGCGGGTGTGGCAGCAGCGCATGCTGTGGCTGATCGGCATCAACGTACTCATCGCGGGGTGCTACACGGTGTTCCCGAAGCGGGCTCCGCAGCGGGGCGACGACCGGGAACCGGCCGGGCGGCGCTGACGCTCACCGCCCGCGCCCCGTCGCGCGGCGGCTAGCGCTCCCCGCCCGGAACCCACAGCACGTCCCCGGTCTCCTGGTTGGCGGTGCGGGCCAGGATGAACAGGAGGTCGGAGAGGCGGTTGAGGTAGGTCGCGGTGAGCGGGTTCATCGTCTCGCCGTGTGCCTCAAGGGCCGTCCAGGTGGAGCGCTCGGCCCGGCGGACGACCGTGCAGGCCTGGTGCAGCAGGGCCGCGCCCGGGGTGCCGCCCGGCAGGATGAAGGAGCGCAGCTTCTCCAGCCGCTCGTTGAACCGGTCGCAGTCCGCCTCCAGCCGGTCGACGTAGAACTGCTCGACCCGCAGCGGCGGGTACTCGGGGTTCTCCACGACCGGCGTCGACAGGTCCGCGCCCACGTCGAACAGGTCGTTCTGGACGCGGGTGAGGACCGTGACGATCTCCTGTGCCAGCCCGCCCAGCGCGATGGCCGTGCCGATCACCGCGTTGGCCTCGTTGGCGTCGGCGTAGGCGGCGATCCTGAGGTCCGTCTTGGGCACCCGGCTCATGTCGCCGAGGCTGGTGGTGCCCTGGTCGCCGGTCCTGGTGTAGATACGCGTCAGATTGACCATGCGGCCAGCGTAGTTACGATCCGGCCGTCCGGAACACCCGTGTGCCCGCCGTCACGGCCAGCGCGGTGAAGCCCACGGCGACCAGGGCCCCGTAGAGCATGTGCGCGCTCGTGTAGTCGCCGACGTAGGCGTCCCGGACCGCGTCCACCAGATAGCGGAACGGGACGAAGTGCGACAGCACGTCCAGCCAGGCGGGCGCGAGGGTCATCGGGAGCATGAGGCCGGACAGCAGCATCGACGGCATCGACACCGTGTTGATCAGCGGGCCGAACTCCTGCGGACTGCGCACCTTCATGCCGAGCGCGTACGACACCGAGGCCAGCGAGACCGTGAGCAGGGCCACGAAGGCGAAGCCGACCAGGACGCCGGCCAGTGGCGCGCGCAGACCCATCACCAGCGCGGCCAGCACCAGCAGCACCGCCTGGAAGACGAACACGGTGGCGTCCCGCAGTACCCGGCCGAGCAGCAGGGCGAGCCGGCTGACCGGGGTCACCCGCATCCGCTCCACCACCCCCTGCCCCTTCTCGATGATGACCGTGAACCCGGCGAACAGGGCGCCGAAGAGTCCCAGCTGGAGCAGCAGCCCGGGGACCAGCACCTGCCAGGAGCTGCCCCGCCCGCCCAGCGGCAGGTCCGTGAGCAGCGGGCCGAAGAAGAGCAGGTACAGCAGTGGTGTCAGCACGCCGAAGAGCAGGGCGAAGCGGGAGCGCAGGGACTGGCGGATGTAGCGGCCGTAGATGAGGGCCGTGTCGTGGAGCAGCATCGTTTCCGGATCTCCTTGTACGGCTTATACGGCGACGGGGGCGGTGTCGGCAGGGGCGGGGCCGCGGCCGGTGATCGCGAGGAAGGTGTCCTGGAGGGTGGCGTCGAGCGAGCCGCCGTAGCGGAGCTTGAGCGCGCCCGGGGTGCCCTCGGCGGCGACCGTGCCGTGGTCGACGATCACGAGGCGGTCGGCGAGGGCGTCGGCCTCGTCCAGGTAGTGGGTGGTCAGGAAGACGGTCGTGCCGTGCTCGTCGCGCAGCCGGCGGACCAGGGCCCACAGGTCGGCGCGGCTGCCGGGGTCGAGCCCGGTCGTCGGCTCGTCCAGGAAGAGCACCTTCGGGTGGTGGGTGAGCGCCATCGCGATGTCCAGGCGGCGCCGCTGGCCGCCGGAGAGCGCGCCGGTCTTGCGGTCCAGGAACTCGGTGAGGTCCAGCTCGGCGGCCAGTTCGGCGGCGCGGGCGACGGCCCGCGCCTTCGGCAGGCGGTACAGCCGGCCCTGGGTGACCAGCTCTTCCCGCACGGTGATCTGCGGGTCCACTCCGCCGGACTGGGCGACGTAGCCGCTGACCCGGCGCACCCCGGCGGGGTCGGCCACGAGGTCGCGGCCGGCCACGGTGGCCGCGCCGCCGGTCGGCTCCAGCAGGGTGGTGAGCATCCGCAGGGTGGTCGTCTTGCCGGCGCTGTTGGGGCCGAGGAAGCCGAGGATCTCGCCCTCGTGGACGGTGAGGTCGATGCCGCGTACGGCCTCGACGGGACCGGACCTCGTCTGGAAGGTGCGGGCGAGGCCCGACGTGCTGATGACTGCTGCCATGCCCTCAGAAAAACAGAGTCTCTGAAAATTTGCAACGACCCCAATTTTTCATCGAGACCAGTGAAGTTAGGATGAGGGCATGGCTGAGGGGCTCAGGGAGCGGAAGAAGAGGCAGACCCGGCAGTACATCTCGGATGTCGCCACCGGGCTGTTCCTGGAGCGCGGCTTCGAGGCGGTGACCGTCGCGGAGATCGCCGAGGCGGCGAACGTCTCCGTCAACACCGTCTACAACTACTTCCCCGCCAAGGAGGACCTCTTCTTCGACCGCTCGGCCGGCGTGGCCGACCGGCTCGCCCGCTGGGTCCGCGGCCGGGACGTGGGGGAGTCCGCCGCCCGTGCCGTCCTGCGCGAACTGCGCTCGGAGGTCGAGGCCGTCTCGCCCCGGGTCGGCCTGATGGCGGGCTACGACCGCTTCATGCGGGTCATCCACGAGGCGCCGGCGCTGCGTTCGCGGCTGTGGAGCCTGCAACAGGAGACCCACGACATCCTGGAGGCGACCCTGCGCGAGGAGACCGGCGCCGCCCCCGACGACCCGCTGCCGGACCTGATGGCCGGTCAGATCTGCTGGGTCCACCAGGCCGTCTTCGTCACCATCGGCCGCGAGATGGTCGCCGGCCGCAAACCGGCCGAAGTATCACGAGAGGTGCTCGTCCTGATGGACGACATCGAGGACCTGTTGAGCGAAAAGGTCCTCAACTACGCCGTCCGAGGCGCCGCCTGACCCCTGCCGGTGTGATGTCCGTCAATTGAGACGTGACGCGCGTTACTTACCGGTCACACGGCGCTCCCGGAGCGCTATGGTCCGCCGGAGAGGCAGACGTTCAGGGCGTTCTAAGGGGAGTCGGAGTGGCACGGAAGCTTGCCGTCATCGGGGCCGGGCTCATGGGATCCGGTATCGCTCAGGTCGCCGCGCAGGCGGGCTGGGAGGTCGTGCTGCGGGACGTCACCGACGAGGCGCTCGGGCGCGGCACCGACGGCATCAGGGCCTCGTACGACAAGTTCGTGAGCAAGGGCAAGCTGGCCGCCGAGGACGCCGAGGCCGCCCTCGCGCGCATCACCCCCACCACCGACCTCGACGCCGCCGCCGACGCGGACGTCGTGGTGGAGGCCGTCTTCGAGAAGCTGGAGGTCAAGCACGAGATCTTCCGCGCGCTCGACAAGCTCGTGCGCGAGGACACCGTGCTCGCCTCCAACACCTCGGCCATCCCGATCACCAAGATCGCGGCGGCCACCGAGCACCCCGAACGGGTCGTCGGCGTCCACTTCTTCTCGCCGGTGCCGATGATGAAGCTCGTCGAACTCGTCCGCGGTTACAAGACCAGCGACGAGACCCTCGCCACCGCCCGGGAGTTCGCCGAGTCCGTCGGCAAGACCTGCATCGTCGTCAACCGGGACGTGGCCGGCTTCGTCACCACCCGGCTGATCTCCGCCCTCGTGGTGGAGGCGACCAAGCTCTACGAGTCCGGCGTCGCCACCGCCGAGGACATCGACCTCGCCTGCAAGCTGGGCTTCGGCCACGCCATGGGCCCGCTCGCCACCGCCGACCTCACCGGCGTGGACATCCTGCTGCACGCCACGAGCAACATCTACACCGAGTCCCAGGACGAGAAGTTCGCCCCGCCGGAGCTGATGCGCCGGATGGTGGACGCCGGTGACATCGGCCGCAAGAGCGGGCAGGGCTTTTACAGGTACTGAGCCCCACGCCGCCGCACAGTCCCCGGGAGTATCACTCCCGGGGGTGAATTCGGTATCGGTTTGCTGACAAGCAGCAACCGCACCGCCACCCGCACAGTCAGACGGGGCACAGCATCCGTCACCGAGTACGCCAACCGCACTCAACGGGGAGCGCATATGCACATCAGGGGCGACCACGCCGAGCTGGTCGTCGGGGGCCGCCTCGACGTCCGCAGCGCGGCGGACGCCCGTACGGCCCTGCACTCGGCCGTCGACACCGGAGTCGGCGACCTGGTGCTCGACCTGTCCGAACTGGATTCCTGGGACGCCACCGGACTCGGCGTGATCATGGGCGCCCACCGGCGGGCCGGCCGCTGCGGGCGCCGGCTGGTGCTGCGGGGCGTGCCCCCGCAGATGCAGCGCCTGCTGGTGGCCACCCGGCTGCACCGCATCCTCGCCATCGAGGGCGGCATCGGCGTGGAGTCGCTGCCCCGGGTGTGAGGCACCCGCGGGGGCGCGGCGCGTACCAGGCGGGGTCCGGCCGGACCGGGCGCGATCGCCGAACCGTACGACGGGGGCAATCCTCCCGAGACCGTGACGTCTCGGACCGCGGGGCACCCTGCCCTGTCGCCCGGACCCGGTGACGGTTTAAGGTGCGGTCGCCCGCCGTCTCGCGACCCTCTGCCGAGCGGGCCCGGACCAGAAGCGACAGCGCGGTGTGCGACGAGGCCGGGAGGGCCACAACACGGGCACACGACGCTTTTGGGGAGCTTGAACCCATGGACCCGATCAACCCGGGACCCGAGGACCACGGCCAGGCGGACCGCCGCCGTCCGTCCCGGGACCCCCTCGCCTCCGACCTCGCCCCGGCGGCGCCGGCGCCCGCCCGCATGGAGCGGCTGGTCTGCGGCGATCTCCAACTGACCGTCAATCCGGTCGACGGCAGCGAGATCGAGCCGTGCCCGCCGGCCGAGCGCCCCGGCAGGGCCACCAAGCGCACCGCCGTCGAGCGCGCCGAGATCGAGCTCGCGGCCCGTCCGCCCGCACCGGCCGGTTCCGCCCCCGCCGCGCCCGAGGTGCCGGAGCGTCAGGAGGAGCGCGAGCGCCTGGCCCGGCTCCTGGCCCGCGGGCGCTCCGTCCGCCTCACCGGCCCGGCCGGTTCCGGCCGCACCGCGCTGCTCGACGCGGTCGCCGGGGACTGCCGCGACCTCGCCCCCGACGGCGTGGTCCGGCTGAGCGGCTTCCGCCGGGCGCCCGGCGACCTGCTGCACGACCTGTTCCACGCCGTCCACGACGCCCCCGGCTACCGTCCCGATCCGGACGAACTCCGCGCCCTCGTCGGGGAGATCGGCGCGGTCGTCGTCGTGGACGACCTGGAGTTCGGCGGCGCCGCCCTGGGCGAACTGCTCGACGCCACCCCCGAGTGCGCGTTCCTGTTCGCCGTCACGCCCGACGTGCCCGCGCCCTCCGCCGAGGCGGACGTGGAGGAGGTCTTCCTCGGCGGTCTCGACCGGGCCGCCGGGCTGGCGGTCCTGGAGCGGACCGCCGGCCGGGCGCTCACCGAGGAAGAGGTCAACTGGGCCGGCGACCTGTGGTTCGAGTCCGAGGGGCTGCCGCTGCGGTTCGTGCAGGCCGGTGCCCTGCTCCGGCAGCGCGACCGGCTGCGGGCCAGCACCGGCGCGGTGGACGAGTACGGGGTCTTCGAGGACGTCCGCAGGCCCGCCGAAGCGCCGGTGGAGCCGGGAGAGGAGGTACCGCTGCCCTCCCTCGGCGAGGCGGCGGCGCCCGCCCCGCTGCTCGCCTCCCGGCTCAGCCCCTCCGCCCGGGCCGCCCTGCGCTTCGCGGTGGCCCTCGGCGGCGAACTGCCGCACCAGGCGCACCTGCCCGCCCTGGTCGGCGACACCCACGCCGACGCGGCGCTCGGCGAGTTGATGAGCTGCGGGCTGGTCTCCCCGGTCGGCTCCCGCTACCGGCTCGCGGCCGGTGTGCGGACCCAACTGGAGGCCGCCGGATACGCCGACGACGCGGCCGGGCACGCCCTCACCGCGGCCCGGCACTACGCCTGGTGGGCCGGGCACCCCTCGGTCACCCCGGAACGGGTGTGCGCGGAGGCCGACGCGGTGCTGGCCGCGCTGGCCGCCGTCGTCCCGCGCGCGTCGTCGTCCGCCGCCGACGACGAGGGCGGCGCGGTGCGGCTGGCGCGTACGGCGGCGCCCGCCTTCGCCGCGGGGCTGCACTGGAGTGCCTGGGAACGGGCCCTGCGGTCCGGCGCGGAGGCCGCCCGGCTGAGCGGCGAGGTAGCGGAACAAGCCTATTTCCACCACGAGTTGGGCATCCTCGCGCTGTGCTCCGGGCAGTTCGGCCGGGCGCGCGCGGAGCTGGAGGCGTCGAGCGGGCTGCGCGGTGCGCTCGCGGACAAGCGGGGCGCGGTGGCCGGCCGCCGGGCGCTGGCCCTGCTCGCCGACCGGGCCGGCGAGGTGCCGGGGCGGTCGGTACCGGGGCCGTCCGTGCCGCCGCCGTCCGCTCCGGTGCGCGAGGAGCCGGCGGAGGCGCGTCAGGACGTGCCGGTGCCGGCGCCCTACGGCTCCCCGGGCGAGACCCAGTTCACCCGGCAGCTGACCCAGCCGGTGCCGCGGCCGGTGGCGCCACCGGCCGCGGCACCGGTGGCGGAACCCGCGACGCGACCCGCGGCGCGGGGCGGCGGCCTGCGGCGGCTGGCCCGGCGCAACCTGGTGGCGGCGGGTGCCGGTGCCCTGCTCGCGGCCGTGCTCGGTACGGTCGTCACGCTCGGCATGACGTCCTCCGGCAGCGCCGGCCAGGACCCGGAGGGCAAGGTCGACGCCAATCCGTCGGCGAGCCCCGGAGTGGGCGACGGGGACTCGGGAGTGGAGCCGACGGACACCGGGGACACCGGCGCGGTCGGCGGCCGGCCCACGTCACCGGGTCCGGACGGCACGTACGGCACGGCGGACGACCCCGCGCCGCCGAGGGCCACGTACCACCCCTCGGAGAGTGGCGAGCCGTCCCGGCCCGGCGCGTCCCCCGGTTCGCCGTCGACATCGCCGAGGCCCGGCGGGTCGGGCGGTTCGTCCACGGGCGGTACGACGGGCGGCACGCCCGGCGGCTCCAGCGGGAGCGGCGGCGGGGACTCCACCGGCTCGACGGGGGGCACGCCGACGGGCGGCACGACGACCGGCGGCTCGACGGACGGCTCGTCCACGGGCGGGACGACGGGCACCGAGACGGGCGGCACCACCGGTACGACGGGGGAGACCACCGGCGGCTCGACGGACGGTACGTCCACGGGCGGGACGACGGGCGGCACCACCGACACCGGCGGCGCCACGTCCGGCGACACCACCGGCACGACGACCTCCGGCTCCACCGGCGCCACCACGGCCTCCGCGACCAACCCGGCCCCGTCCACGACCGACCCGGTGATCTGACCCCCGCCACGGTGACGAACGCCTCCCGGCAGCGGACCGGGGGGCGTGCCGGCGGGGGACGGGCGAAGCCTGTCACCTGCGCCGGGCACCGCCCCGTTCCCCGCCGCGACGGCGCTCGGCCGCGACGGTGGCGTCCGGCGGCGGCCGACGCTCCGACGCCGGTTGGGCACCTCCGGTCCGCGCCGCGGGGGTTGAGTGCCACGGCGGCGGACGGGGCGTGGGCGGAGGCGGGAGGGGTAAGGCCGCACGTTTTGCCGGGCACCGCTCCGCTCCCCGCCGCGACGGCGCTCGGCCGTGATGGTGCGTCCGGCGGTGGCCTACGGGGCCGAGGGGGCGGTGTCGCCGGGGCGGGCCGTGGCGGTCAGAACAGGCGGAGCTTGTCGTCCTCGATGCCCCGGAGGGCGTCGTAGTCCAGGATGTGGCAGTCGATGCCGCGGTCGGTGGCGAGGACGCGGGCCTGGGGCTTGATCTCCTGCGCGGCGAAGACTCCGCGGACCGGCGCCAGATGCGGGTCGCGGTTCAGCAGGTCCAGGTAACGGGTGAGCTGTTCGACACCGTCGATCTCGCCCCGCCGCTTGATCTCCACCGCCACCGTCCGGCCGTCGGCGTCCCGGCACAGGATGTCCACCGGACCGATCGCGGTCATGTACTCGCGGCGGATCAGGGTGTACCCCTCGCCCAGGGTCTCGATGCGGTCGGCGAGCAGTTCCTGGAGGTGCGCTTCCACGCCGTCCTTGATCAGGCCCGGGTCCACGCCGAGTTCGTGCGAGGAGTCGTGGAGGATCTCCTCCATCGTGATGATCAGTTTCTCGCCCGCCTTGTTGACGACGGTCCACACCCCCGCCTCCTCGCCGGTCCCCTCCTTCAGCGTGCAGGGCGGCGACATCCAGTTGAGCGGCTTGTAGGCCCGGTCGTCGGCGTGGATGGAGACGCTGCCGTCCGCCTTGACCAGGATCAGTCGCGGTGCCGAGGGCAGATGGGCGGTGAGCCGGCCGGCGTAGTCGACCGAGCATCGGGCAATGACGAGACGCATGGTCGGCAACGCTACTCGACGCGCGCCGGTGCACGCGATCCGCCCATCCCGCTCCCTGTGGAACGTCCCAATTGTCCCTGGAACCTCTTGTTCATCCCTGGCCGATAGTGAGCATGAGCCGACCGTTCCATATACGCATTCTGCTGGTGTGGTCACCGACCGTTGCCTACCGTAGGGAACGGGAGGTTGCGGCCCCTGTACCGAGCGTGTTCGAAATCGCGAACTCCCCCATCTGTCCGCCAACCCCTGCGCTTTCGGGGGTGCGAGAGGAGAACCCATGTCGCTCGACGTCTCACCGGCCCTACTCGAACAGGCCGAGCGAGGCGAGGTCGACGAAGCAGCATTCGTCGACTGCGTCCGGACCTCCCTGCCCTACGCATGGGAGATGATCAGCTCCCTGGTGGCCCAGCTGAAGGTGGACGGCGGCCCCTTCGCCGACAACCAGACGCCCCCGCCGGACGAGCAGGCGCGCGGTCAGCTGCTGCGTGCGCTCGCGAGTGACGCGATACGCGGCGCGCTGCAGCGGCACTTCGGTGTGCGGCTGGCCTTCCAGAACTGCCACCGTGTGGCGGTGTTCCCGCTGGACGCCTCGGTGGACGAGACGCTGGCCCGCTTCACGTCGGTGCGCGCCCAGCTGCTGAACCAGTCCCCGGAGCTCCGGGACTGCTGACGCGGCCGCGGCACGGCCGTGACCGGGTCGCCGGAGCCGTCGGCTTGCCGCTCCACCCCGTGGGAGGTGCATGCGTCGTCGGGGCGGCAAGCCCCCGGGCGGCCCCGCGCCGGGGACGGCCGGCGGGGCCCGGGAGTCCGGGACCGGCTGGCCGTGAGAGCGGCGCGGCCCGGGGCGGACGGCGCGGTCAGCGCAGTTGGGGCAGTACCTCCGCGCCGAGCCGCCGCAGGTTCTCCTCGGTGGCCGCGAGCTGTCCCGAGCCCTCGACCATGAGGGCGAAGCGGGAGATCCCGGTCCGCTCCGAGGTGGCCGCGAGCCGGTCGGCGGCGAGCCGCGGGGTGCCCACCGGATGCAGCCCGCAGAGCAGTTCGGTGTAGGCGTGCGGGTCGCGCATCACGCGCTGCCGTCCGTCCACCGTCATATGGGCCGCGAGCCCCTGCCGCAGCCAGCCCGGCATCGCCTTCAGCAGGGTTTCGGCCGCGTCGCTGCGCCGGTCGGCGAGCTGGCAGACCCCGGCCGAGACATGGGCGGCGCCCGCGATCTCCTCGGCCGGCCGGCCCGCCGCGCGGGCGCACTCCCGCCACAGGGCGACCATCTCGGCCTTCTCCTCGTCCCCGACGTGCATGCCGAGCAGCATCGGCAGCCCGCGCTCGGCGGCCAGCCGTACGCTCGCCGGCGAGGTGCAGGCCAGCACGACCTCGGGGCCGGGGGCGTCGGTCAGGACGTCCGACGGGCGGGGTACGACCGGCACCTCGCGGAAGGAGTACCGCTCGCCGTCGGCCGCCACCGCCGGTTCGCGCAGCCAGCGCAGCAGCAGATCGAGGGACTCCGGGAACCCGTGTTCGTACGCCTTCAGGCCCGCGCCGAACACCTCCAGGTCCACCCAGGGGCCGCCGCGCCCGACGCCCAGGGTGAACCGTCCGCCGCTGGTGACGTGGAGCAGCGCGGCCTGCTCGCCGAGGGCGACCGGGTGCGAGGTGGGCAGGACGCTGACCGCCGTGCCGACCCGGATGCGGTGGGTGCGGCCCAGCAGCAGCGCGGCCAGGGTGACCGCCGAGGGGCATGTGCCGTAGGGCACGAAGTGGTGCTCGGCCAGCCATACGGCGTCCAGCCCGGCCTGCTCGGCGACCTCCGCGGAGCGGACCGCCCGGTGCAGCGCCTCTCCCGGACCCTGGCCGGGGAACTGGGCGGCCAGCACAAAAGTTCCTACGCGCATCGCATTCCTGCTTCCTTGGCTCCGACCCGGAGCTCCCCCACCCGGCATAACCGTCTGACACGTGCCAAGGACACGGTCCCGCAGGGAGATTTGCCGATTGTCTGCAGAATGGGTCGCCCAGGAGGGGGACTTGTGGGGGTTGGTTCCGTACCCGTACCCCGCTCGGCGCCGCGTAGGCTGGATGGCGCCCGTGCTTCCTGTATAGCCCCGAGAGGTGTCCCGTGTCCCCGCGTCGCAACCGACCGAAGGCAGCCGGATCGTCGGGCCGGAGCGCCGAGGACGACCCCGCGGGCCGGTACGGCGGCTGGCAGTCCAGCGAGAGCTGGCAGGGCGAGGACTGGAGCGTGCGGCACGTCGCCGGGGCGAGCGCACACGGCAAGACCTACCGCTGCCCGGGCTGCGACCAGGTCATCCCCTCCGGCGTCCCGCACGTGGTGGCCTGGCCCGAGTACGCGGGCGTCGACGACCGCCGGCACTGGCACAAGGCCTGCTGGAACGCGAAGGACCGCCGCACCACGCGGGTGCAGCGGTCCCGTAACGCGCCGAGGTTCTGAGCCGCGGACCAGGCGGTGCCGTACGGCTCACACGTCGTACGGCTCACATGTGCGGCTCACACGTCCCGGCTCCGCAGCAGCGCGTACGTGCCCGCGTACACCGCCGCCGTCAGGCCCAGCATGATCCACAGCGGGTCCCAGCCGGACGGGCCGGACTCGGTCAGGGAATTGGAGTAGAAGACGCTCAGCTGGTTCGGGATCGAGTACTCGAACAGCCAGTCGCGCAGCTTCTCCATCGACTGCGCGACCATGAACATCGCGATCACCAGCGGAGCCAGCACCACGCCGATCATGATGGTGATGGCGCCCGCGGAGTGCCGGATGACCGAGCCGATGAGCAGCGAGAGCAGACCGAGCAGCGCGATGTAGAGGCTGATGCCGACGGTGGCCTTGAACCACTCCGAGCCGCTCGGGGTGCGGGCACCGGCGCTCTCCAGCATGGACACCTGGACCATCGCCACGAAGGCGGACGCGACCAGGGTGAACACGAAGGCGACGGTGAAGAACACGATCGACTTGGCGGCGAGCACCCGGGCCCGGCTGGGGCACGCGGTCATCGTCGTGCGGATCATGCCCGTGCCGTACTCCGAGGCCGTGGTCAGCACGCCGAGCGTGATGATGCAGATGGAGCCGAGCAGCAGGCCGAAGAAACCGAGCGTCAACGGGTTCTCGCCGTCCAGGTCCGCGGAGCTGGAGTTGGCCGAGACCAGCGCGCCGGCGGCGAGACCGATGCCGACGACGAGCAGCACGAACACGCCGAGCGTCCACATCGTGGAGCGCACCGACCTGATCTTCGTCCACTCGGAGGCCAGCGCGTGCCCGAGATGGGTGCGCACGACCGGGATGGGCGAGGTGTAACCGGCGTACGACCCACCAGGCGCCTGCCACTCGGGCGCGGCGGCCGGGGCCTGCGGCATCGGGGGCTGGGGGGTGCTCATCGGGCGTCCTCGGGCTGGGTCGTCGGGGCGGCGGAGACGGGGGCGGCGGGGGCGTCGGCCGGGGCCGCGCCGGAAGCGGCGGCCGGGCTCGTGGCGGCGGCCGGGCTCGTGGCGGGGGCCGGGGGAGCGGCGGCGGGCGCCTGCTGCGGCGCGGGCGGGGCCGCGGGAGCCTGCGGGGCGGCCGGCGCCTTCTTGGTCAGCAGCGTCGGCTGGTCCTGCGACACCGGGGCGGCCGGAGGAGCCGCAGGGGCCGCCGGGGCCGCGGGCTGGGCCGGAGGGGCCGGCTGGGCGTACGGATTGGCCGTACCCGGCGCCGCACCCGCGGCCCCGTACCCGTGCGCCGGGGCACCCTGCCCGTTGCCCGGTGCGCCGCCGTACGGGCCGCCCGGGGGCACCGCGAAGGGCTGGCCGCCCTGCTGCGGCGGCGGAGGGGCGTACCAGCCGGGCTGCCCCTGGCCGGGGACCGGCACGGGCGGCTGGGCGCCGGGCGGCAGCGGCTGCTGGAGGCCCGCCTTCTGGTCGACGGTCGAGCGGTAGTCCACGGCGGCCTGCGTCATCCGCATGTACGCCTCCTCCAGCGAGGCCTGGTGCGGGGACAGCTCCCACAGCCGGACGCCCGCCTCGTGCGCGAGGTCGCTGATGCGGGGCAGCGGCAGCCCGGTCACGCGCAGCGCGCCGTCCTGCTCGGGCAGCACGTGCCCGCCCGCCTCGGCGAGCGCCGCCGCGAGCTTCTCCCGCAGCTGCGGCTCGGTGTCGGGGGTGCGCACGCGCGCGAAGTCGGCGGAGTTCGCCGAGATGAACTCCGTCACGCTCATGTCGGCGAGCAGCTGCCCGCGCCCGATCACGATGAGGTGGTCGGCGGTCAGCGCCATCTCGCTCATCAGGTGGGAGGAGACGAAGACCGTACGGCCCTCCGCAGCCAGCGCCTTCATCAGGTTGCGGACCCAGAGGATGCCCTCGGGGTCGAGGCCGTTGACCGGCTCGTCGAAGAGCAGCACCTGCGGGTCGCCGAGCAGCGCGGCGGCGATGCCGAGGCGCTGGCCCATGCCGAGCGAGAAGCCCTTGGAGCGCTTCTTCGCCACGTCCTGGAGACCGACCACGCCGAGCACCTCGTCCACGCGGCGGGCCGGGATGCCCGACAGCTGGGCGAGGCTCAGCAGGTGGTTGCGGGCGGACCGGCCGCCGTGCACGGCCTTGGCGTCGAGCAGCGCGCCGACCTGCCGGGGTGCGTTGGGCAGCTTGCGGTACGGATAGCCGCCGATGGTGACCGACCCGGACGTGGGGTTGTCCAGCCCGAGGATCATCCGCATCGTCGTGGACTTGCCCGAGCCGTTCGGCCCCAGGAAGCCGGTCACGGCTCCTGGCCGTACCTGGAAGGAAAGGTTGTACACGGCGGTCTTGTCGCCGTAGCGCTTGGTCAGGCCGACAGCCTCGATCATGCTCCGCACCCATCGAAAAGGTTCAGGAAGGCGGGGCACACGCCCCCGTAAGGGTTAGGAGGATATCCAGGCGCTGACGGTTCCGCCCAAGAGAGAGTAAAGCCGGAGAGCCGTGGACCACCCGGCCCCCGGCGTGCCAGGAGGCGGAGACGGTGAAGGGGCGGCGGGACCGGGCCCGCCGCCCCTTCACCGTGTCAGCCGCGCGTGACGACTACCGGGACTGCTGCGCCGGAACGCTCCGGGAGATCGGCTCGTCGTCGCCGGACGTGCCGGCCGCGGCCACCGCGGCGCCGGTCAGTGTGGCGAGCATCTCGCGGACGTTCGTCAGCTGGGCGTTGATGCTGTCGCGGCGGTTGGTGAGCGCCGCCAGCTCCCGCTCGGACTCCGAACGGATCCGGTCCGCCTTGGCATTGGCGTCGGCCACGATGTCCTCGGCCTGCCGCTGGGCGGTCTCCACCGTCTGCCGGGCCCGGCGCTCGGCGTCGGTGCGCAGCTTCTCCGCCTCCAGGCGCAGCTGCTCGGCCCGGTGCTCGATCTCGGCGAGCCGCTTCTCGGCCTTCTGCTGGCGCGAGGCGAGGTCCCGCTCGGACTGCTCGCGCCGCTTGGCCAGGTTGGTCTCGAAGTCGGCGGCGGCCTGCGCGGCCTTGGCGCGGGTCTCCTCGAAGAGGGCCTCCGCCTCCTCCCGCTTGGACTGCGCGTCCTTCTGCGCCTCGGCACGCAGCTGGGCCGCGTCCGCCTTGGCCTTCTCCACGATCCGGACGCCCTCGTCCTCGGCCTTGGCCTTGCGCTCGGCCGCGTACGCCTCGGCGTCGTTGCGGACCTGCTGGGCCGCCGACTCGGCGAGGTCGCGATGCTGCTCGGCCGCCCGCCGGGCCTCCTCACGCAGTTCCTTGGCCTCTTCCTCGGCCAGCCGCAGGATCTTCTCGACCCGCGCGCCGAGACCCGCGTACGACGGCTCGGCGTCGGTGATCTGGGCCTGGGCGTTCTGCGTTTCGAGGTGCAACTCCTCGATGCGCTTCTCCAGGGCGGTGATCCGGGCGAGAGCGCTGTCACGGTCGGAGACGAGCTTGGAGATGCGTTCGTCCACCTGAGCGCGGTCGTATCCACGCCGCACAAGCTCGAAGCCGTAGGGGGAAGTGTCGCTCATGGGGTTCCTGTCGAATGAGACCGGTGAGTGAGGTGATACAAGAATCCTAGGGGCCACAGCGGTGTGTCATCGAGCGGATACGGTTTTGATCTGGAGAATGGCACCTCTTTCGGGTGGCCGGTCGGCGGACCGCTTGCCAAGGAGTCGGGCAAAGCACCCAGAAGACACCACAACGCCCCCTGTCCGCTAGCTCTCTGACGACTTGCCACCCGATCGGGGGGCGCCCACGGCAGCGCCCGCCTTGACCCCGCCGTCCTTCCCGGGCGCGGGCGCCTCAAGGGACCCCAGCGCCTCCAGGACGTCCTGCACCCGGGAGATCTCGGCGTTGATGTCCTCGCGCCGGCGCATCAGGATCTCCAGCTCCCGCTTGCCCTCGTCGACGGTGCGCCGCGCCTCGCGGACCGCCTCCGCCTTCAGTTCCTCCGCCTCTTCCACCGTACGCCGTGCCTCGCGGACCGCGTCGGTCTTCAGCTCCTCGGCCTCCTTGACCAGGCGCGCCTTCTTCTGCTCGGCCTCCTTCAGCAGGCCCTCCGCCTTCTTCACGGCGGCGATCCGCACCTTGCCCGCCTCGGAGTCGGCCTCCGAGACCAGCTCCTTGGCCTTCGCCTCGGCCTTCGCCAACTGCTCCTCGGCGGCCTTGATGAGCGCGTCGCAGCGGTCGCCGGTGGACTTCATCGTCTCGGCCGCCTCGCGGCGGGCCCGCTCGTGCAGCTCCTCGATCTCGGTGGTGACCCGGCTCTGCAGCTCCTCCGCGCGCTCCCTTATCGCGGTGGCGTCCCGGCGCGCGCCGACCAGCAGCTCGTCGGCGTCCGTACGGGCCTTCTCCACCAGCGAGTTGCCCTCGATGGTCGCCTCGGCGACGATCCGCTCGGCCTCGCTGCGGGCCGCGCCCACCATCGTGTCGGCCTGCGACTCGGCGTCCGCCGTGGTCTTCAGGGCCTGCGCCTGCGCCTCGGCGAGCAGCTTGTCGGCCTCCGCCGTGGTCTCCGTGATGAGCTTGTCGACCTGCTCGGCCGCCTCCGAACGCCGCTTGTTGGCGTCCTTGCGGGCCTCGTCCAGGGTCCGCTCGGCCTCCTCGCGCGCGGAGTTGACGAGCCGTTCGGCCTCGGCCTCGGCGTCCGCCTTCGTCCGCTCGGCCTCCGCCCGCACCCGCTTGGCGTGCGCCTGCGCGGAACCGACCGTCTCGGCGGCCTCCGCGCGCAGTCGCTCGGCCTCGCCCGTGGCGTCCCCGATCAGCTGCTCGGCGTTCGCGACGGCCTCCGCGCGCACCCGGTCCGCCTCGGTCAGCGCCTCGGTGCGCACCCGCTCGGCCTCGGCGGTGGTCTCGGTCTGGAGGCGTTCGGCTTCCTTGCGGGCCTCGGTGATGAGGGTGTCGGCCTGGGCGGCGGCGTCGGAGCGGATGCGGTTGGCGTCCTCGCGGGCGTCCGCCCGGGTACGGGCCGCCGCCTCGTTGGCCTCGGTGAGCGTCTCGGACGCCTCGGTCCGGACCCGCTCCGCCTCGGCCGCGGTCTCGCCGCGCAGCCGCTCGGCCTCCGCGACCGCCTCGGTGCGCACCCGTTCGGCCTCGGCGGCGGTCTCGGTCTGGAGGCGTTCGGCTTCCTTGCGGGCCTCGGTGATGAGGGTGTCGGCCTGGGCGGCGGCGTCGGAGCGGATGCGGTTGGCGTCCTCGCGGGCGTCCGCCCGGGTACGGGCCGCCGCCTGGTCCGCCTCGGCGAGCGCGTCCGACGCCTCGGTGCGCACCCGCTGCGCGTACTCGCCCGCGTCCGCGCGCAGCCGCTCGGCCTCGGCGATCGCCTCCGCCGTCGTCCGCTCGGCCAGCGCCTTCGCGGCCTCCGACTCCTCGTGCGCCTCGCGCCGCACCCGGGCGGCGTCCTCGCCGGCCCGCTCCCGCTCGGCGTAGGCGTCGGAACGGACCCGGTCCGCCTCCTCCTCGGCCTCCCGCCGGGTACGGTCCGCCGCGTGCTCGGCGGCCGAGCGCAGCCCGGCGATCTCCTCCTGGGCCTGCTCGTGCAGCCCGGCGACGGAGTCCCGGACCTGCTGGGCGTGCTGTTCGGCGGCGGCGACCATCTCGCCGGCCCGCCGGTCGGCCTCCTCCACCAGCCGGGTGGCCTCGGCCTGCGCCTCCTCGACCCGCTTGCGGGCGGCGGCCAGCAGCTCCTCGCTCTGCTCACGGGCCCGCTGCCGCTCCTGGCCGGCCTCCTCACGGGCGGCGCCGAGCAGCTCCTCGGCCTCGCGGCGGCGCCGGGCGGCCTCCTCCTGCGCGGCGGCCAGCGTCTCGGACGCCTCGGTGCCCAGCCGCTCGGCGGCGGCCTGCGCCTCCGCGCGCACCCGGTCCGCGGTGTCCTGGGCCTCCGCCTTCAGCCGCTCGGCCTCCGCGGCGGCCTCCGACCGCAGCCGTACGGCGATGGCCTCGCCCTCGGCACGGGAGGCGGACGCGTCGGAGGCGGCCTCGGTGCGCAGCCGTTCGGCCTCGGCCTCGGCCTGCTCCTGGAGCGTACGGATCCGCTCGGCGGCCTCGGCGCGCAGCCGCTCGGTCTCCTCGGCGGTCTCCCGGCGGACCCGGGCGGCCTCCTCGCGGGCCTCGGTCAGCGCCCGCTCGGCCGACGCCAGCCGCTCCTGCGCCTCGGCCTGCAGCCGGGACAGCTCCTCGGCGGTCTCCGCCCGGCGGGCCTCGACCGCCTTCTCGGTCTCCTCGCGCAGCTCACGCGCGGCCTTCTCGGCGTCCGCCCGGGCCGTCTCGGCCTGCTCGGCGGCCTCGGCGCGCAGCCGCTCGGCCTCCTCGCGGGCGCGCTCCAGGGCCTCCTCGGCCTGCCGGCGCAGCGCGGTGGCGCGCTCGGCGGCCTCGGCGCGGACCTTCTCGCTGTCGGCCGTCGCGGTCTGCCGCAGCTCCTCGGCGTCCGCCTTGGCCTTGCCCAGCAGCTCCTCGGCGGACCTGGCCGCCTCCTCGATCTTGGCGACGGCCTCGCGGCGGGCCTCGGCACGGATCGACTCGCCCTCGGCGACCGCGTCGGCGCGCAGCTGCTCGGCCTCGCCGCGCAGCCGGCGCGCCTCCTCCTGGAGTGCGACCGTCTTGGCCCGGTACTCCTTGGTGTCGTCCTTGGCCGCGCCCTTGAGCTGCTCGGCGATGTCGTGCGCCTCGGCACGCAGCCGGTCCGCCTCCGCCTCGGCCTCCGAACGGATCCGCTCGGCCTCCTCGGCGGCGGCCCGGGTGGTCTTGCGGGCGTCCTCCGACGCCTTGTTGAGCACGTCCTCGGCGGTCTTGGCCGCCTTGGACAGCTGGGTGGCCGTCTCCTCGGCGGTGATCGTGCGGGCCTTCTCGGCGGCCTCGGCGACGATCTTCTCGGCCTCGGCGCGGGCGTCCGCGACCAGTTGCTCGGCCTCGGACCGGGTGTGCTCGGCCTCCTTGGTGGCCTCCTCGACCAGCCGGGCGACCTGCTCCTTGGCGGTGCGCGTACGCGTCTCGTTGGCGGCCTCGGCGCTCGCCAGCGCCTTGGCGGCGGCCTCCTTCGCCTCGGTGACCACCTTCTCGGCCTCGGCCTGCGCCTTGCGCAGCGCCTCCTCGGCCGCCGCCATCCGCTCCTCGGCGGCCCGGCTCAGCTCGGCGGCCTGCCGGCGGGCCGCGTCCGACTCGGTGACCGTGGCGGTGCGCAACCGCTCGGCGTGCTCGGTGGCCTCCTGCGCCTGCGTCGAGGCCGCGTTCAGCAGCCGCTCGGCGTCCGCGCGGGCCCGGCGCAGGATCTGGTCGGCCTCGGCGCGGGCCGACTCGGCCTCGTCGCGCAGCCGCTCCCGGGCCTCCCGGGTCAGCCGCTCGGCCTCCGCGCGGGCGGCGGCCATGGCCTGCTCGGCCTCCGCGCGGGACTCCTCCAGCAGCCGGCGGGCCTGCTGCTCGGTGCGGGCGCGCAACTGCTCCGCCCACGCCACGTTCTCGTTGACGTGCGACTCGACGGTGGCGCGGCGCTCGGCCAGCTCCTGGTCGAGCTGCTGGCGCCGGGTCACCGCCTCCTGGTGCAGCTCCGCCTGGAGCCGGGCGGCCTGCTCGGCGTGCTCCTGGAGGATGCGCTGGGTCTGCGCGCGGGCCTGGCTCAGCTCCCGCTCGGCGTCCTGGCGCAGCTGCTCGGCCTGCATCTGGGCGTTGCGCAGCAGCTGCTCGGCCTGGTAACCGATGTCGCCGCCGTCGTAGGCGGGCCGGGTCATGAGGGTGCGGCGCGCCTCGTGCAGCTTGGCGCGCAGCACCTCGACCTGGTAGCCGAGGTCCTCGGCGTGCTGGATCGCCTTCTCCCGCTCGGTCCTCAGCCGCTTCATCTCGGCCTCGAACCGAGAGAGGTGGTCGACGTCAGCCGCCGGCTCTCGCTCCTGGCTCTCGTAGCCCCGCACTGCGCGGTCCCATCCGTCCCCTGGTCAGCTTCTCCAACGAGCTCCGTCCATCCGCCGAACGGGGCCCCCGGGGAAGGGTGTCGGACAGAGGGCGGAGCACGGGCTGCTGCCCCGACGCTCGTCCCCCGAAACCCGGACCCCGGCTCGGTCCCGCCGGCAACGGCAGGACCCGGCCGCCCCGGTTGACGGGACGACCGCCCCCAACCCTACCGGCCCTTATGTACGGGGGTCAGTGCTCGGGCGTCTCAACAGGGGCCGAAGTGACCAGTTCTGTGAGGACGCCATGGCAGTCCTTGGGGTGCAGGAAGGTGATCCGCGAGCCCATGGACCCGCGCCGGGGCTCGTCGTAGAGCACGCGCACGCCCTTGCCCCGGATCTCCTCGGAGTCGGCGTCCACGTCCGCGGTGCCGAAGGCGATGTGGTGGACGCCCTCCCCGTTCTTCGCGAGCCACTTGGCGACCGTGGAGTCCTCGCGGACCGGCTCCAGCAGCTGCAGGTAGGAGGCACCGCCGTCGGAGGTGCCGTTGATGCGGAGCATGGCCTCGCGCACGCCCTGCTCCTCGTTGACCTCGGTGTGGAAGACCTCGAAGCCGTACGTGGCCCGGTAGAACTCGACGGTCGCGTCGAGGTCGTGGCAGGCGATCCCGATGTGGTCGATTCGCGTCAGCATGGATTCAGTGCAGCGCTCACGGGGTGGTTACGCAACGTGCGCGCGATCACACCGACGGGCCGGTGACGACCTGTCCAACCGCTCAGTACATTCGAAGTAAACCCTCGTTCACTCCTCGGCTGCGCGCAGCTGGAAGGGGATCGCACCTCATGTCTTCTGGAACGACCAGCTCGGTGATCGTCGCGGGCGCCCGGACGCCCATGGGGCGGCTGCTGGGCTCCCTGAAGTCCTTCTCCGGAGCCGACCTCGGCGGCTTCGCGATCAAGGCCGCCCTCGACCGTGCGGGGATCGGCGGCGACCAGGTGCAGTACGTGATCATGGGCCAGGTGCTCCAGGCCGGCGCGGGCCAGATCCCGGCCCGCCAGGCCGCCGTCAAGGCCGGCATCCCGATGAACGTTCCCGCGCTCACCATCAACAAGGTGTGCCTCTCCGGCCTCGACGCCATCGCCCTCGCCGACCAGCTGATCCGCGCCGGCGAGTTCGACATCGTCGTGGCGGGCGGCCAGGAGTCCATGACCAACGCCCCGCACCTGCTGCCCGGCTCCCGCGAGGGCTACAAGTACGGCGCGCTCGAGATGCTCGACGCGATGGCCTACGACGGCCTGACCGACCCGTGGGAGAACATCCCGATGGGCGAGTCCACCGAGAAGCACAACACCCGCCTCGGCATCAAGCGCCCCGAGCAGGACGAGGTCGCCGCCCTGTCCCACCAGCGGGCCGCCGCCGCCCAGAAGAACGGCCTGTTCGAGGCCGAGATCACCCCGGTGGAGATCCCGCAGCGCAAGGGCGACCCGGTGCTGTTCAGCAAGGACGAGGGCATCCGCGCCGACACCACCGTGGAGTCCCTGGCCAAGCTGCGCCCGGCCTTCACCAAGGACGGCACGATCACCGCCGGCACCTCCTCGCAGATCTCCGACGGCGCCGCCGCCGTGGTCGTGATGAGCAAGGCCAAGGCCCAGGAGCTGGGCCTCGACTGGCTCGCCGAGATCGGCGCGCACGGCAATGTGGCCGGCCCCGACAACTCCCTCCAGTCGCAGCCGTCCAACGCCATCCGGCACGCGCTGGAGAAGGAGGGCCTGAACGTCTCCGACCTGGACCTCATCGAGATCAACGAGGCGTTCGCCGCGGTCACCGTGCAGTCAATGAAGGACCTCGGCGTGTCCACGGAAAAGGTGAACGTCAACGGCGGCGCCATCGCGCTCGGCCACCCGATCGGCATGTCCGGCGCCCGCCTCGTGCTGCACTTGGCGCTGGAGCTCAAGCGCCGGGGCGGCGGGATCGGCGCCGCCGCGCTGTGCGGCGGCGGCGGCCAGGGCGACGCGCTGATCGTGCGGGTGCCGAAGTCCTGAGACCCCGTAGGTCCGATTCCGGTACGTCGGTGAAGTGAACGGAGCTGTGATGCAGGACGTCTCCTCTCTGGTGGCCCAGGCCAGGGAAGGCCGGCCGCGGGCCGTGGCCCGGCTGATCTCCCTGGTGGAGGGGGCGTCACCACAGCTGAGGGAGGTCATGGCGGCCCTGGCGCCGCTGACCGGCAACGCCTATGTGGTGGGCCTGACCGGCTCGCCCGGCGTCGGCAAGTCGACCTCCACCTCCGCGCTGGTCACCGCCTACCGCAAGCAGGGCAGGAGGGTCGGCGTCCTGGCCGTCGACCCGTCCTCCCCGTTCTCCGGCGGCGCCCTGCTCGGCGACCGGGTCCGGATGTCCGACCACGCCTCCGACCCCGGTGTCTACATCCGCTCGATGGCCACCCGCGGCCACCTCGGCGGGCTGGCCTGGGCCGCCCCGCAGGCCATCCGGGTGCTGGACGCGGCGGGCTGCGACGTGATCCTGGTCGAGACGGTCGGCGTCGGCCAGTCCGAGGTCGAGATCGCCTCCCAGGCCGACACCAGCGTGGTCCTGCTCGCCCCTGGCATGGGTGACGGCATCCAGGCGGCGAAGGCCGGAATCCTGGAGATCGGCGACGTGTACGTGGTCAACAAGGCCGACCGGGACGGCGCCGACGCCACCGCCCGCGAGCTGAACCACATGCTGGGGCTGGGCGAGGCCCGCGGCCCCGGCGACTGGCGTCCGCCCATCGTCAAGACGGTCGCGGCTCGCGCCGAGGGCGTCGACGAGCTGGTGGAGGCCCTGGAGAAGCACCGGGCCTGGATGGAGGAGCGGGGCGTCCTCGCCGAGCGCCGCACGGCCCGCGCGGCCCGCGAGGTGGAGACCATCGCCGTCACCGCGCTGCGCGAACGCATCGGCGACCTGCACGGCGACCGCCGGCTCGGCGCCCTCGCCGAACGCATCGTCGCCGGCGAACTGGACCCCTACCGCGCGGCGGACGAACTGGTCACGGGACTGACCCAGGGCTGAACCCTGGCCGGTCCGGTGATCACCCTGCTACCGTGACCGGCATGCTGTTCCTCCTCATGGCGTAGGGCCACACCCGGCAGCCGGGGCCGCACAGGCGGCCACCGGGCCCTCAGGTGTCCCCTTTTTCCGCCTCTTCAGAGGAACTTCCGCGTGTCCACGCCCCTTTCGCGGCCTTCGTACGCCGCCGTCCTGCGCGTGCCCCAGGCCCGCCGCACCTTCACCGCCGCCCTGGCGGGCCGTCTGTCCTACGCCACGGCCGGCCTGGCGGTACCGCTGTCCGTCACCGCCGCCACCGGTTCCTGGGCCGTCTCCGGCGTCGTGCTGTCCCTGTTCGGCGCCACCACGGTCCTGCTGATGCCGATGCGCGCCGCCCTGGTCGACCGCCACGGTCCGCGCCGGGTCCTGCTGCCCATGTCACTGCTGTACGGCGCCCTGCTGGCCCTCCTGGCCGCGCTGACCTGGAGTCCGGGCGCACCCGCGGCGGCCGTCGCCGGCACGGCCGCGCTCGCGGGCTGCTGCGCGCCGCCGCTCGGCCCCGCCATGCGCGCCCTGTGGTCCGCGCTGATGCCGGACGAGGGCATGGCGCGGCGCGCCTACAGCCTCGACGCCGTCGCCGAAGAACTGCTGTACGTCTCCGGTCCGGCGCTGGTCGGCGCGCTGCTGGGCGCCGCCCCGGCGGCCGCCGGCATCCTGCTGAGCGCGGTCCTGAACGTGGCCGGCACCTGCGCCTTCGTCACCTCCCCGGCCCTGCCCGGCCCGCGCCCCGCCGCCGCCCGCCGGCGACGGTCCGTGCCGGTGCGGGGGCTGCTGCCGGCGGTCGTGGTCGCGCTGGGCCTCGGGCTGGCCATCAGCGCCGTGGAACTGCTGGTGCTGGCCTTCGCCGAGGCACGCTCCTACGACCCCGCGCTGGTCCCCTGGGTCCTGGGCGCGCTGTCGGTGGGCAGCGCGCTCGGCGGGCTCGCGGCCGGGGCGGTGCGCTGGCGCGCGCCCGCCCGGGTCCGGCTGTGCCGGTTCGCCGTGGCCTTCGCACTGGTGCTGGCGGCGGCGGGGCTGGCGCCCGGCCTGTGGACCCTGTCCGGCGTGCTGGCCCTCGCGGGCGCGTTCATCGCCCCGGCACTGACGACCGCGTATCTGCTGGCCGACGAGACGGCGACGGAGGAGACCCGGATCCAGGCCGGGGCCTGGGTGAACACCGGGGTGAACGCGGGGAGTTCGGCCGGGGCGCTGGCGGCCGGGCTGCTGATCGGCCGCCTGCCGCTGCCGCTGTGCTTCGCCCTGGCGGGCGCCGCCGCCCTGGTAACGGCCGTGGCCGCGGCCGTCCGTACGGCAGCGGCGGGCCACGCGCCCGGACCGGTCCCGGCGAGCACGGGCGACGAGACGGCCGCCACCGCCTGACCACCGAGGACCGCCGATACCCGGCGCTCCGGCGACGCCGACGGCGGTGGCTGCCGCCGGACAGGCGGGGCGGTGCGGTGGCCGTATGGGTGTGACTGTCGCCGGGCGGTGTCTGTGACCGCCCGTTGTTCCGCGCGCCGGACGGTGTCCTCTGCTGGGCCCCGGGCCGTGTGGGCGGCGTGGCCGTCGGGGGCTGTCCGGCGCTCGGCGGGTGCCGGTGAGCGGTGCCAAAGGGCTCACACGCGTACCGGTCGGCGGGGTCGGGTGGGCTCACGGGGGCTGCGGTGAGCGGTGCCGGAAGGGCTCGCGCGGGTGTCGGTCAGCGTGCCGGGCGGCTTGCGCGGGCGGCGGTGCGTGGTGTCGCCGCCGCCCGCCCGCGCGGCTGGCTCAGGGACGTCCCCGCTGTCCTCTCAGGTGCTCGGCGACCGGCTTGAGCGCCTTGTCCAGCTCCATCAGCGCGTCCGGCGACAGCAGGTCGATGAAGTGCCGGCGCACCGAGGCCACGTGATGCGGCGCGACCTTCCGCATCATCTCCATGCCATGGTCCGTCAGCACGGCGTACAGCCCCCGCCGGTCGGTGTCACAGTTCTCGCGGCGGACCAGGTTGGCGTTCTCCATGCGGGTGATCTGGTGCGAGAGCCGGCTCTTGGACTGAAGGGTCGCGGAGGCCAGGTCGCTCATCCGCATCCGTACGTCCTCCGACTCGGACAGGTGCACCAGGATCTCGTAGTCGTTCATTGTCAGGCCGAACGGCTGCAGATCCTTTTCGAGCTGGTACGTCAACAGCCTGTTGACCTCCAGGTGGGTGCGCCAGGCGCACTGCTCCGCATCGGTCAGCCAGCGCGTGGCCGTCTCGGTCTCCATGAATGAAGTCTACCTAAGAAGTTGAATGGCGAACTAACTTGGGTGGTGTGACGTGCGCACGCGTTCGACGTCACACTCCGCAGACTACCGCTCACAGCCCGAAGCGACGCTGGAGGTCTCCCAGCTGTCCGGGAAGGCGCGGTGCACCCGACGATTGCGGACCGTGCCCGCCCGGTGTCATTCCGCCACCTCCCGGCACCCCGGGTTCCGGCGGAACCGCCCCGGTCGCCACCTCGGCCATGAGCGTCTCGGTCGACTGCAGCAGGACCGTCCCCGCGCCGACGAACTCGAACTGGTGCTCCTCCCCGGAGACCCCGCCGAGGCCCGTCATCGCACGTAGACCGCCCAGGACACCCGTCAGGTACCCATGGTCGTAGTGATGGCACGGGGACGGGCAGTCGGCCCACCCGACGAGCGCCTGCGGGTCCACCCGGATCGGAGGTTCCACGAACACCACCGGACCGTTTGATGCGGCTACGAACTTTCCGGTTCCGATCAGGGTCAGAAAGCCCGGGACGATCGACTGTTTGAGCGCGAGACTTGGCTGAAAAGCGAGCAGATTGCCCGCGCGAATGGTCAAGTTCCCGTCGTCCAGGTCGTAGGAGTTGACGTCGAACGCCCGGTCGGCCAGCAGCATCTTCCCCGAGCCCTCCGCCACGACCCAGTCGCTCGCGTGCAGTGGCGAATGAAACGACGTACGGACAAGCCGGTCGAGTCGCCCGTGCCCGATGCCGTTGAACTCGATCGACCCGTAGTAGGCGATCATCTTCCCCTTCTGCAGGAACCACTGCCCGCTCTTCAGCTCCACACAGAAGGTGTACGGGGTGACGTTGTCGTCGGCGGGCAGCGACAGCGGGTCGTGCACGACCGGTCCGGCGCCCGGGGTTCCGTAGGTGCTCACAGCTTCTCCTCCGAGGCCTGGACGTACACCGTGCCGTTGCCGCTCAGCTCCAGCTGGAAGGCCTCACCGGAGCCGCGGCCCACCATCTCGCGCCAGCCGAGCGCGGTGGACAGCCTGTTGCGGATCTCGCCGTGGTGGGCGACGTACGCCTGCGGGTCGACGTGGACCGGGCGCTGCGGGGTGACCGGGACCTCGAAGACGCCGCCGTGCGCCATCACCGCCACCGAGCCGTGCCCCTGGAGCGTGGTCGTGAACAGCCCCTGCCCGGTGACCTGCCCGCGCACCAGACCCATCACCCCGCCCTGGGCGCCCATGAACATCGTGCCCTGCCGCAGGGTGCCCTCGAAGGCGAGCAGCCGGTCGGCCTCCACGTAGAGCGTGTCACCGGAGAGGGTGATCACCTGGACGTGGTGGCCGCCGTGCCCGAAGAACACCGTGCCGTTGCCCTCGACCGTCATCAGGGGGGTCGCCTCGCCGGCCACCCGGCGCCCGATCATGGACATCAGCCCGCCCTGGCCGCCCTGGACGTTGGGTGTGAAGGACACGTCCCCGCGGTAGGCGAGCATCGCGCCGCGCTGGCTGAACAGCCGCTGCCCCGGCGCCACGGTCGCCTCCACCATCTTGGAGTTGATCTCCCGGAAGGTCATCACACGTCTCCCGCGATCGTGGTCCGCTCGCTCGGCTGCACGTACACCAGCCCGTCGCCCTCGAAGCGGATCTGGAAGGCCTCGCCGCCGCCCTCCCCGAGGATCGTGCGGAATGTCACACCGGACTGGAAGGACTGCCGGACATCACCCTGGTGGGCGACATAGGCGCCCGGGTCGACGGTCAGCGGGTACTGCGGGGTCACCCGGAGGACGACCGCCGGGCCGTCGGAGAGGATCGCCGCCTGTCCGTGTCCCTCCACGGTCGTCGTGAACAGGCCGTTGCCCTGGGAGGCGCCGCGCACGCCGGTGAACGTCGTGCCCGTACGCAGCCCCGCGTCCGTCACCAGCAGATTGCCCGCCTCCACGTAGAGCTTGTCCCCCTGGAGGGTGACCAGGTTGATCTCGGACGCCCGGTCCGCGAACCAGCACGTCCCATGCCCTTTCACCTCCATCACCGTCATCTGCTCGCCGGTGAGCCGCCGGGTCACCATTCCCCGCAGCCCCTCGCCGCCGCCGCTCAGCTTCTTGAAGGCCATCTGCCCGTCGTACGCGACCATCGAGCCGTTCTTCGCCTTCACGGCATCCCCGGTCATGTCGACGGCGAGCACCTTGCTGCCCTGGAGTCGGAACATCGCCACGCTGCGAAACTAGCGGCGGCACGGGTGGACGGAACAGGGCCCACGGGTGGAAACCCACCCTGAGCCGACCCCTAGGGGCGAGGTTTGCCACAATGGGGGAACGCTTGTGCGTGCGTTCACAAAGCGGTTCCGCCGCCGACTGGCGTCGGCACGCACCGGCACGCACAAACCGGCAGTCCGTAACCGGCAGACCGTCGTCGACCCTCCCACCGAAGGTGACCCGTGGACATCAAGACCGCCACCGCCCTCCGCCGCCTCCGCCTGGTCTCGGCCCCGGAGGCCGTGTCCTTCCTGATCCTGCTCGTCTGCTCGGTGCTGAAGCGGACCACGGACTTCGACGCGGTCCCCGTGATGGGAGCGATCCACGGCGTCCTCTTCATCCTGTACGTGATCTTCTGGGCGGACGCCTGGAACCGCGCCAAGTGGCCCCTGAAGACGGCCGCCCTCTACTTCATCCTGTCGGTGCTGCCCACCGGCGGCTTCTTCGCCGAGCGCAAGCTGCGCCGCGAGGCCGAGGACGCCGTGATCGCCGCCCGCGCCCGCAAGGAAGGGGTCGTGAACGCATGATCGTCGCTTTCTCCGTGACGCCCCTCGGCGTCGGTGAGGACGTGGGGGAGTACGTCGCCGACGCCGTACGCGTGGTCCGCGAGTCGGGCCTGCCCCACCGCACCGACGCCATGTTCACCTCGATCGAGGGCGAGTGGGACGAGGTCATGGACGTCGTCAAGCGCGCCGTCGCGGCCGTGGAGGCCCGCGCCCCGCGCGTGTCGCTCGTCCTCAAGGCCGACATCCGCCCCGGGGTGACCGACGGTCTCACCAGCAAGGTGGAGACCGTCGAGCGGTACCTCGCCCGGTAGCGCGACCCCTTCGCGGCAACCCCGGTCCTGTGGGCCGGGGTTTTCCCGTCCCCGATGTTTGAGCGATCGCTCAAAGCGGTGTACGTTCGGCGCAAGATGATTTGAGCAGTCGCTCAAACACTGTGCTCACGTGGGGGAACACATGGGTCTCTACATAGAGACGCACATCCGCGCCGACCTCGACGAACTGTGGGCACGCACCCAGGACCCCGCCCGGCACCAACGCTGGGACCTGCGCTTCACCGAGATCGACCACCTCCCGCGTGCGGAAGGCGAACCGCAGCGCTTCCGCTACGCCACGCGCGTGCTGCCGTTCCTCACCGTCTCCGGCACCGGCGTCGCCGCCGGCGAGAAGGAGCGCGCCGACGGCACCCGCACCTCCGCCCTGCGCTTCGCCTCCCCGCACCCCCTCTCCCTCATCGCCGAGGGCCGCGGCTACTGGCGCTACGTGCCCGACGCCCACGGCGTCCGCTTCCTCACCGGCTACGACTACCGCCCGCGCTGGGGCCTCCTCGGCGCCCTCGCCGACCGCCTGCTGTTCCGCCCCCTCATGGGCTGGGCGACCGCCTGGTCCTTCGACCGGCTGCGGCTCTGGCTGGAGCGCGGCATCACCCCGGAGCGGGCCCGCCGCAACTGGCTCGCCGAACTCACCGTCCGGGCCCTGGTCCTCGCCCTCTGCCTGACCGTGCTCGGCCACGGCTCGCTCCCCGGCCTGCCCGGCCCCTTCACCGACGCGACGGCCTACCTGTGCCCGCTGCTGCTCGTACCCGGCGCCTTCCTCGCCCTGTTCAAGGCACCCCTCGCCGGCACTCCGGCCGCCCGCCGGTGCCTGCGCACGCCAGGCACCGGCACCCGGGCGCCCAGCCTGCTGAAGACGCTGGAGAAGCGCGGATGACGCACCCCGGAGAACCGCGACGACGCCCCCGGAGA
The DNA here is from genome assembly GCF_016860525.1 of Streptomyces rubradiris. NCBI lineage: Bacteria > Bacillati > Actinomycetota > Actinomycetes > Kitasatosporales > Streptomycetaceae > Streptomyces > Streptomyces rubradiris. The sequence continues at coordinate 2,661,087 of NZ_BNEA01000015.1, read as the reverse complement.
ACCGCGGCGACGTCCCCGGAGAGCCACGGAAGGCGTCCCCGGAGCACCACGGATGACGCTCCCGGCGAAACGCCTTTCAGGACGAGCACGAACGACGACGCCCCTGGAGAAGTACCGATGACCTCCATCTTCCGGGCCGCGATGGGCCCCGCATTCGACCGCCTCCACCCCGCTCTGCGCCGCCGCTTCTCCGTCGGCCTGGCCGGCGGCGAGGCATGCACCGGCCGGGGCGTGATGGACCGGATCTGGCACGGACCGGCGTTCGTGAAGCCGTTCCTCGCCCTCGGCGCCACCCGCAACATCCTCGTCCCACGGGCCGGCCGGAACGTCCCCTTCGTGATCGAGAACGTGCCGTACACCGACGGCTTCGGCCGTGAGACGGTGAGTTTCGTGCGCACTTTCGACCTGCCCGGCCGGCCCCGCCGCTTCGACGCGCAGATGGTCCTCGGCCCCCGCGGCGACCGCGTCCTGGACTACCTCGGCACCCACCAGCACCTCGCCACCGACCTGCACTTCCACGCCGAACCCGACGGTTCCCTGCTCATCCGCTCCGGAACACACCGGTTCCGGGAGGGCCCGGTGGACCTGCGCGTCCCCGATCTCGTCGGAGCCACCGCAGAGGTGCGCGAGTCCTACGACGACACCACCGGCCGGTTCCGCATCCGGGTGCGCGTGGTGAACCGGTACTTCGGGCCGCTCTTCGGCTACGAGGGCTCCTTCACCGCCTCGTACACCGACATCCGCACCCGCGGCGTACGGCCCGGGCTGCGCCCGGTGCGGGAGGAGGCGCGCGCATGAGCCCGGAGACCGCGAGGTCCCAGGAGACCAAGACCAGACTGCTGGAGGGCGCCCTGCGCACCCTCACCGAACAGGGCATCGCCAAGACCTCGGCCCGTACGGTGGCCGCGGCGGCCGGCGTCAACCAGGCGCTGGTCTTCTACCACTTCGGATCCGTGGACGAACTGCTCGCGGCGGCCTGCCGGTACGGGGCGGAGCAGGCGGTGGCCCGCTACCGGGAGCGGCTCGCCGAGGTGGGCACGCTGTCCGAACTGCTGTCCGTCGGCCGCGAGATCCACGAGCGCGAGCGGGCCGGGGGCCATGTCGCCCTGCTCGGCCAGCTGCTGGCCGGTGCCCCGACCCACCCCGGCCTGGGCCCGGCCACCGCCGCCGGGCTCGACCTGTGGATCACCGAGATCGAGCAGGCCCTCCGCCGCGTCCTGGCGGCGACACCGTTCGGCGAGTTCACCGACCCGGCGGGGCTGGCGCGCGCGGTCGCCGCGTCCTTCGTCGGGATCGAGCTGTACGAAGGGGTGGACGAGGCCGGGGCCGGGGCGGCGCTGGACGCGCTGGAGCAGCTGGGGGCCCTGGTCGCCGCGGTGGAGTCCCTGGGCCCGGTCGCCCAGCGCGCCGTACGGCACCAGCTGCGGCGACGGACCCAGTAGCGGAGGGGCGGCGGGTGCGGGCGTGCCGTGACGGTCGCCCACGTCCCTTCCGTCCGAGCCGTTCACACTCCCGGCGCCGGGCCCGCCCCCGGAGACGTCCGCTCGTACCGCACCTGGTGGCCGGAGCGGCGGGAGGCCGGCAGGCCCACGTCGCGCGGGACCGTCAGGCGTGACGCGGGTCTGGGACGCGTCGCGCGGGACCGTCAGGCGCGAAGGCACCGGGGACGCGGCGAGGCCCGGGCCGGTGGACGAGGGCGCCGGTGGCCGCCGGTCCGGCCAGTCCCGCGAGGGACGACGGCGCGGTGGCGGCCCGGCAGCCGTACCGGCGCCTCGGAGTCCGGGCACCCGGCTTTTCGTCCCCAGGCCCGCCGGACGGACCGCCGTGGGCCGCCACGGGGCCCCGGAATCCGTGACCACGACCACGTCCGGCCAGGAGAAGACGCACCACGTCCGGCCAGGAGAAGACGCTCGGCATCGGGCCGCGGGCCCGCTGGAGACGGACGGGGCGTTCCGTTCGCGGCGGCCGGCCGAGGCGGAGCTCGGCAGGCCGTTGCCGGGGCCGGCCCCGGCCGTCCCGGAGCGGCCGGACGCCGGTATTCGCGCCGTACGCCGAATACGCCCGCGGCCCCGGCGGGCAGCGGCTGGTGCCGGCCATCCCCGGCCGTACACCGAATCCGGCGCGTCCGAGGGGGGCCGCCGGGAGCGGGTCCGGCACCCTGTGTCGTCGTGCGCTCGCCCTGCGCGCCCGGGTGGGAACGGCCGGTGACCGAAAGCCGAGACAGGGCTGACCGGCATATGACCGGCCGGTAGGGTCTGATGACGTGCCCAAGCCTCTCAGCCTTCCGTTCGACCCCATCGCCCGCGCCGACGAGCTGTGGAAGCAGCGATGGGGAAACGTGCCCTCCATGGCCGCGATCACCTCCATCATGCGGGCCCAGCAGATCCTGCTCGCGGAGGTCGACGCGGTGGTCAAGCCGTACGGGCTGACGTTCGCCCGCTACGAGGCCCTCGTCCTGCTCACCTTCTCCAAGGCCGGTGAGCTGCCGATGTCCAAGATCGGTGAGCGGCTGATGGTGCATCCCACGTCCGTGACGAACACCGTGGACCGGCTGGTGAAGTCCGGGCTGGTGGCCAAGCGTCCCAACCCCAACGACGGCCGGGGCACGCTCGCCGTCATCACCGACAAGGGCCGCGAGGTGGTCGACGCGGCCACCCGCGACCTGATGGCCATGGACTTCGGGCTCGGCGTGTACGACGCGGAGGAGTGCCGCGAGATCTTCGCGATGTTCCGCCCCCTGCGGATCGCGGCACACGACTTCACGGAGGAGTGACCCGGGACAAGATCTCCCGGAACGGGTGGTTACGCTCGACTCCATGAAAAAAAGCGTGCTGACCCGCTACCGCGTCCTGGCCTACACCACCGGTGTCCTGCTGGTGCTGCTGTGCCTGAGCATGATCGCGAAGTACGGGCTGGACATGAACGGCGCAGCCGACTTCACGCGGGTCGTCGCCATCGCCCACGGCTGGCTGTACGTGGTCTACCTGGTCTTCGCCTTCGACCTGGGCTCCAAGGCGAAGTGGCCGGTCGGCAAGCAGCTGTGGGTGTTGATCGCCGGCACGATTCCCACGGCCGCGTTCTTCGTCGAGCGCAGCATCAGCCGCGAGCTGGAGGCCAAGGCCGCCGGGCAGACCCCGGCCGTCGCCGAGGCGTAGCCGCACCGCCGTACGGGTGCCGTACGGCGGTCTGCCATCGACATTTACTAGGACGTCCAAGTAAATTCGTAGGTATGGACGCTCACGCCATAGAGGAGGGCCGCCGCCGCTGGCAGGCCCGTTACGACGCCGCGCGCAAGCGGGACGCGGACTTCACGACACTCTCCGGTGACCCCGTGGAACCGGTGTACGGACCCCGGCCGGGGGACACGTACGAGGGATTCGAGCGGATCGGCTGGCCCGGGGAGTACCCCTTCACGCGCGGGCTCCATCCGACCGGCTACCGCGGGCGCACCTGGACCATCCGCCAGTTCGCCGGCTTCGGCAACGCCGAGCAGACCAACGAGCGGTACAAGATGATCCTCGCGGCGGGCGGCGGAGGGCTGTCCGTCGCCTTCGACATGCCGACGCTCATGGGGCGCGACTCCGACGACCCGCGCTCGCTCGGCGAGGTCGGGCACTGCGGGGTCGCCATCGACTCGGCCGCCGACATGGAGGTGCTGTTCAAGGACATCCCGCTGGGGGATGTGACGACCTCCATGACCATCAGCGGTCCGGCCGTGCCCGTCTTCTGCATGTACCTGGTCGCCGCCGAGCGGCAGGGCGTCGACCCGCGGGTGCTCAACGGCACCCTGCAGACGGACATCTTCAAGGAGTACATCGCGCAGAAGGAGTGGCTGTTCCAGCCGGAGCCCCATCTGCGGCTGATCGGCGACCTGATGGAGTACTGCGCGGCGGGCATCCCCGCGTACAAGCCGCTGTCGGTCTCCGGCTACCACATCCGGGAGGCCGGCGCCACGGCCGCGCAGGAGCTGGCGTACACCCTGGCCGACGGGTTCGGATACGTCGAGCTGGGGCTCAGCCGCGGCCTGGACGTGGACGTCTTCGCGCCGGGGCTGTCCTTCTTCTTCGACGCGCACGTGGACTTCTTCGAGGAGATCGCCAAGTTCCGCGCGGCCCGGCGGATCTGGGCGCGGTGGATGCGGGACGTGTACGGGGCGAAGAGCGACAAGGCCCAGTGGCTCCGCTTCCACACCCAGACGGCCGGTGTGTCGCTGACCGCGCAGCAGCCGTACAACAACGTGGTGCGCACGGCCGTGGAGGCGCTGGCCGCGGTGCTCGGCGGGACGAACTCGCTGCACACCAACGCCCTGGACGAGACCCTCGCGCTGCCCAGCGAGCAGGCCGCGGAGATCGCGCTGCGCACCCAGCAGGTGCTGATGGAGGAGACCGGGGTCGCCAATGTGGCCGACCCGCTGGGCGGCTCCTGGTACGTCGAGCAGCTGACGGACCGGATCGAGGCGGACGCGGAGAAGATCTTCGAGCAGATCAAGGAGCGGGGCCTCAGGGCTCACCCGGACGGCCGTCACCCGATCGGGCCGATCACCTCCGGGATTCTGCGCGGTATAGAGGACGGCTGGTTCACCGGCGAGATAGCCGAGTCCGCCTTCCGCTACCAGCAGGCGCTGGAGAAGGGCGACAAGAGGGTGGTGGGCGTCAACGTCCACACCGGGTCGGTGACCGGGGATCTGGAGATCCTGCGGGTCAGCCACGAGGTGGAGCGCGAGCAGGTCCGCGTCCTCGCCGGGCGCAGGGCCGCCCGCGACGAGGCTGCCGTGCGCGCCGCCCTCGACGGCATGCTGGCGGCGGCCCGCTCCGGGGCCAACATGATCGAGCCGATGCTGGACGCCGTACGCGCCGAGGCCACCCTGGGCGAGATCTGCGGGGTGCTGCGGGACGAGTGGGGGGTCTACACCGAGCCGGCCGGCTTCTGACCGGACCACCGACGCGCCGCCCGCCGGGCACTGTGCCCGGCGGGCGGCGCGCCCGTGCGGGGTCTGCTAGGGGGTGCGGGCCGCTCCCGCGAGGCCCAGCAGGAGGATCCGGATGAAGCTGTGGACCCACTCCTCGTCGGCCGGTTTGCCGCTGACCAGGGTGCGGTGGACCACCGCGCCCGCGACCATGTCGAAGATCAGGTCGACCGTGCGGGCGGCCTGCCCGGGGTCCGGCTCCGGGGGGAGTTCGCCGCGCTGCTGGGCGCGGGCGCGGCCCTGGAGGACCAGGCGCATCTGCCGGTCCACGATGGAGGCGCGGATGCGTTCGCGCAGGGCGTCGTCGCGGGTGGACTCGGCGACCACCGCCATCAGGCCGCTGCGGGCCTCCGGGCGCGCGAGGATGGCCGCGAACTGCAGGACCACGCCCTCGATGTCGGCGGCGAGGCTGCCGAGGTCGGGGAGTTCCAGCTCGTCGAAGAGTTCCGCGACGGCGTCCACGACCAGTTCGTTCTTGCCGGCCCAGCGGCGGTACAGGGTCGTCTTGGCAACCCCGGCCCGCACCGCGACGTCCGACAGGGTGAGCTTGGACCAGCCCAGCTCGACCAGAGCCTCCCGGGTCGCGGCCAGGATCGCGGCGTCCGCGGCGGCGCTGCGCGGGCGTCCGGTACGGCTGGCGGGGGTGCGGCTCTGCATTCCCCGACCATAACCGGCGGGTCCTGGGGCGCCGTGAGGGAGATCACCGGGGTGGGGTGCCGCGCGCTGCCCTCTTGGCATTACGCTACGACTCGTAGCGAAAGCTCGTGAGGGACGTACACGGGCAATGGCCGCAAGGCGCGGGTGGGGACCCGGCGCCGCACAATGCTTTTCGTTCAGGCGCCGGATCGGGGGAGGATAGACGCATGCAGCCACGGAACATGTCCATGAGCGGTGTCGTCGACCTCGCCGCGGTGAAGGCGGCCCAGGAGGCCAAGGCCAAGGCCAAGGCCGAGCAGGCGCGCGCCGAAGCCGCCCGGCAGGGCGGGACGGGGGCCGTCTCCCCGGCCGACCTCGTCATCGACGTCGATGAGGCGGGGTTCGAGCGGGAGGTCCTGCAGCGCTCCGCCGAAGTCCCGGTCGTCATCGACTTCTGGGCCGAGTGGTGTCAGCCCTGCAAGCAGCTGAGCCCGGTCCTGGAGCGGCTGGCCGTCGAGTACAACGGGCGCTTCCTCCTCGCCAAGATCGACGTCGACGCCAACCAGATGCTGATGCAGCAGTTCGGGGTCCAGGGCATCCCGGCCGTCTTCGCCGTCGTCGCGGGTCAGGCGCTCCCGCTCTTCCAGGGCGCGGCCGGCGAGCAGCAGATCCGGCAGACCCTGGACCAGCTGGTGGCGGTGGCCGAGCAGCGCTTCGGGCTGACCGGCCTGACCGTCGACCCGGAGGCCGAGCCGGGCGGTGCGCCGGCGGCCGCGCCGGCCGAGGGCCCGTACGACGCGGCGCTGAACGCCGCCGCGCAGGCGCTGGACGCGGGCGACCTGGACGGGGCCGTGCGGGCGTACCAGAACGTGCTGGCCGACGATCCGGCCCACCCGGAGGCCAAGCTGGGCCTGGCACAGGCGGAGTTGCTCCGGCGGGTGCAGGGCATGGACCCGCAGAAGGTGCGTCAGGAAGCCGCCGAGAAGCCCAAGGACGCCGAGGCGCAGATCGCCGCCGCCGACCTGGATCTGGTGGGCGGTCACGTCGAGGACGCGTTCGGCCGGCTGATCGACACCGTGCAGCGCACGGCGGGTGACGACCGGGACGCCGTACGGCGCCGGCTGCTGGAGCTGTTCGAGGTCGTGGGCCCGGAGGACCCGCGGGTCGTGGCGGCTCGCCGGGCCCTCGCGCGCGCTCTTTTCTGACGGGCGGTACCTGGCCACGGCTTGTGATGCCGTGGTGAAAGATCCTCCGCCAAGGCATCACGGCGGCCGCGCTTTACCAAATCTTGGGAAACGCGGCCGCTGTTACTCCGAGTAAATCGAGGCCGTTGGTCTGTCTGGATTCGTCCAGGGATCAACGGCTTTGCTCTGCCCAGCGATGCCACCGTATGTCGCGCTCCGAGACCGGTCGGTCGTCCTCCGGTTATCCCGCCGTTACTAGCCAGTAACGAACCCCCTTGTGTCCAGGCCGAGAATGCACCACGATCGGCGACGCTCGGTCCCTTCCCGTACCCCGGCAGCCGGCCGGGTCGCGGGGCAGTCTGGGTCCCCACCGAGCGGGGCCGGCGGCAGTGGCGCCGGGTCCAGGGCAGGGGGGTCTTCGCCACCCTGGCGAAGCCTGTCCAGCAAGGTTGTGCGTGATGTGTGTCAGGCGCGACCCAGTGGTTGTCGCTCGGGGGTGATCGCCGGTGATTCGGGCGCGCAGTGCGCCGCCGAGTGCGGGCGCTCTCCTTTCCGAGGACGTAGCACTTCTCCCATCCCTGCCCGGCTGAGCCGCCGACCGAGGGCGAGTCCGGGCCAGGAGATGTACGTCCGAGAAGGAGGAAATATGGAGTCCCAGGTGCGTGGCGGGACCAGATGGAAGCGGTTCGCTGTGGTCATGGTGCCCAGCGTGGCCGCTACAGCCGCGATAGGTGTCGCCCTCGCGCAGGGCGCTCTCGCGGCTTCGTTCAGTGTGTCGGGGCAGGAGTTCAAGGTCAGCGCCGACAAACTCGTCGGTCATGGCTTCACCCAGTACGGTGCGGTCGACACGGGCAAGTCCCTCGAAGGCAAGGACGAGGCGCACCCGGTGGCGGTCTCGGCCTTCACCACGGCCGAGATCACCAACATGTGCCAGTCGGTGGTCACTCCGATCCCGTTCCTGGGCAAGAAGGTCACCCTCAGGCTGACCGCGGGTGACAAGGGCAAGGATGTCGAGGCGTCGCAGCTTTACATCGATGTCGCCAACCTCAAGGCCGACGAGGCCCTGTTCAGGGAGATGGACATCGGCGTCGCGGCCGGCAGCGCCACCAAGGGCCCCAAGCCCAACCCCGATGAGTACAAGCAGAAGAAGGCCAGCCCCTTCGGGTTCGCGCAGCAGGCCGACACGGCCATTCTGACCGGCGTGGAACAGACTGCGTGGGCGACCACCGCCGGCACGTTCAAGCTGTCCAACCTGCACATGGGGCTGCACTGGAACGACGGCAAGGGAATCGAGTGCTACTAGGCACACGATGACGGGCGGGGGAGCCACTGGTTTCCCCGCCCGCCCCTCACCCCCCGGCCTTCCCAGCCAGCACCACATCACCAGAGCAACGCCGTACCAGGGAGCTGTTGTCCATGAGCGCCGAGACTTCTGCCGCCGTACCCGGTCAGTTCACCCGCCGGAGGCTGCAGTTCCGCGCCTGGCGGGGCCGCCGCCCGTTCTGGGCGGGACTGTACGTCATGCTCGGCGGCTTTCCGATCATGTACTTCCCGTACGCCCACATCAAGTTCGGTCAGCTCACGGTGGCGATGGCGACCACCGCGGGAGCGGGGTCCCTGATCATCGGTGTGCTCCTCGTCGTCCTGGGTCTGACCCTGTGGTTCCAGCAGCACGTACGGGTCTTCGCGGGCGTCGCCGCGATCCTGCTGGCGCTGGTGTCCCTCCCGGTCTCCAACTTCGGTGGCTTCATCATCGGCTTCCTGCTGTCGCTGTTCGGCGGCGCCATGGCGGTGGCCTGGGCACCGGACAAGTCGGCGGGGCGGGCAGCGGCGGCCCCGGCCGGCGACGACGATGCTCCCGGGGACGAGGGGGCCGGGACGGCCCACGGGGTGCAGGAATCGAACGACCTGTCAGGAACGATCCCGGCCAACGGGGCGAACGGGAGGCACAGTGCCGGCTGACGAGGTGACCCGCGGGAGCGACGTGGACGGGTCCCGCGCGAGATCCGGGCCCCGCCACGCGGCCCCCAAGAAGTCACTGTTCACCAGGTTCCACATGCCGGCCGGCAAGGCCATAGCCTCCGTGGCGATGCCCACGGCCGTGCTCATGGGCATGGGCCTCACGTCCACGCTGGCCCTCGCCGACAACAACGGCAACTCTTCCTCCCCGTCCCCGCACCCCTCCGCGTCCACCTCCGCGTCGGCCAAGGACCTGACGCGCGAGGAGTACGAAGCCTGCGTCAAGGCGCTGGACGAGGACAAGGGCAAGGACAAGGACCCGTCTCAGTCACCGTCCGCCTCGGAGAAGGCGTCGGACGCGCCGTCACCGGAGAAGACCACCACGAGCGGGAAAGAGGGCGAGAGCGAGAAGACGCGGGACAAGGGCGGTGCCTCTTCGTCGGATTCAGGTTCCGACGACAAGGCCACGCCCGGCCCGACCGCGCCCTCGGACTCCGCTTCCGCCGCGCCGGACACGGGGAACTCCGGCTCGTCCGGCACGAGTTCCCGCTCCTCCGCGTCGGACTCCGGTGCGGCGGGCCCGGGTTCGGGCTCCGGCGGTGACGCGGACGCGTCGGCGAAGACCCGGGACGGGAACCTCCTGGACACCATCGGCGACACGATCGGTGACATCCTCTCCGGCGGCCGGGACAAGGGCACCGGCACCTCCACGCAGACCGTGGGCCCGGCTCCTACGGCGTCCCAGTCGCCCAAGGCCGAGGACTCCGGCACGGACTCCGGCGGTGCCACCGCCGAGGACACCGCCGACGACACCGCCGGGAACAAGGCCAAGGCGGCCGACGACACGACCGGTACCGGTGAGAAGGCCGGCGAGAAGGACACCACCGGGCCGGCCGGGGAGGCGACCCCGACCCCGTCGTCCAGCCCTGCGTCCACCCCTTCGGACACCCCGTCGTCCGGCCCTTCGGGCACCCCGAGCCCGTCCGGGAGCGAGTCCGCCTCCGTCGAGGACTGCCCGGTGGCCACGGACGAAGAGGGCGGCGTCGACAACACGGTGGCGGTGGCGGACGACCCCTGGTACCTGGACGCCAGCTCCCTGCTCCTGAAGGGTGCCGACTACCAGGGCATCGTGGAGGTGAGGCGGGCGAACGGCACCACGAAGAAGGTGCTGAAGTACGTCATCTCCGACGGCACCGAGATCGGGGACCTGCACCAGACGGTCAAGGACAAGCAGGCGAACAAGACCTACCACGTCCAGGCCGCCAAGGGCTCGAAGTCCACCATCACCGGCGGCGACACGGTGATGTACACCGAGAGCATCTCCGGGAACCTGTTCGGGCTGCTGCCGGTGACCTTCAGCCCCGACAGCCCGCCCCCGCTGAACATCCCGCTGATCTACTTCACCCACGTCAAGGTCGTCCAGGCGGCCCAGTTCGGCGGGAATCTGCACATTCCGGGGATGCACATGTACACGACCGACTGAGCGGTCGCACAAGCCGGTCCGGGAGCCGCACAAGGCCGAGGGCGCCCCCTGTCGCAGGGGGCGCCCTCGGTGTGTCACGGGACCGGTGGGTCAGCTGCTCTGGTCGCCCAGGTGGTGGACGCGGAGCATGTTGGTGGTGCCGGGGACGCCGGGGGGCGAGCCGGCGGTGATGATCACGGTGTCACCCGCGTCGAACCGGCTCAGCTTGGCGACCTCCTGGTCCACCAGGTCGACCATCTCGTCCGTGGTGTTCACGAACGGCACGACGTGGGACTCGACGCCCCAGCTCAGGGTGAGCTGGTTGCGGGTCGACTCCTCGGTGGTGAAGGCGATGATCGGCTGGGTGGCCCGGTAGCGGGACAGCCGGCGGGCGGTGTCACCGGACTTGGTGAACGCGATCAGGCCCTTGCCGCCGAGGAAGTCGGCGATCTCGCAGGCCGCGCGGGCCACCGAACCGCCCTGGGTGCGCGGCTTCTTGCCCGGCACCAGCGGCTGCAGGCCCTTGGACAGCAGTTCCTGCTCGGCCGCGGCGACGATCTTCGACATGGTCTTGACCGTCTCGACCGGGTACGCGCCCACCGAGGACTCGGCCGACAGCATGACCGCGTCGGCGCCGTCCAGGATCGCGTTGGCCACGTCCGAGGCCTCGGCGCGGGTCGGCCGGGAGTTGGTGATCATCGACTCCATCATCTGGGTCGCGACGATCACCGGCTTGGCGTTGCGCCGGCACAGCTCGATCAGGCGCTTCTGCACCATGGGGACCTTTTCGAGCGGGTACTCGACGGCGAGGTCACCGCGGGCGACCATCACGGCGTCGAACGCCGCGACGACGTCCTCCATGTTCTCCACCGCCTGCGGCTTCTCCACCTTGGCGATGACGGGGACGCGGCGGCCCTCCTCGTCCATGACGCGGTGCACGTCCTGGATGTCCTTGGCGTCCCGGACGAAGGACAGCGCGACCATGTCGCAGCCCATGCGGAGGGCGAAGCGCAGGTCCTCGACGTCCTTCTCGCTCAGCGCGGGCACGTTGACGGCCGCGCCGGGCAGGTTGATGCCCTTGTGGTCGGAGACGACACCGCCCTCGATGACGATCGTCCGCACCCGCGGGCCCTCGACGTCCAGGACCTTCAGCTCGACGTTGCCGTCGTTGATCAGGACCTGGTCGCCGCGCGAGACATCGCCCGGCAGCCCCTTGTACGTCGTACCGCAGATGTGCTTGTCGCCCGGCACGTCCTCGGTCGTGATGACGAACTCGTCACCGCGCTCCAGCTCGACCGGACCCTCGGCGAAGGTCTCCAGACGGATCTTCGGGCCCTGGAGGTCGGCGAGGACGCCGATGGGGCGGCCGGTCTCCTTGGACGCGGCCCGGACGCGGTCGTACCGCGCCTGGTGCTCGGCGTGGGTGCCGTGGCTGAAGTTGAAACGGGCTACGTTCATGCCCGCCTCGATCATGGCGACGAGCATCTCGTGGGAGTCGACCGCGGGGCCGAGAGTACAGACGATTTTCGAACGGCGCATGGGGCGATCCTATCGGTTTGTTTCGCTACGGAATATTCCGTCTGGCGGAAGATACAAATGAGTGCCGCACCGCTCAGGTGCTATTCAGTTGTTCTTTCCGACCAGTGCGTAGGTCTGCGTCGCGATCTCCAGTTCTTCATCCGTCGGCACCACGGCGACCGCCACCCGGGCGGACTCCGGCGAAATCAGCCGCGCCCCGCCGCCGCGCACGGCGTTGCGCTCCGGGTCGACGGCCAGGCCCAGACCCTCCAGGCCCGCGACCGCCGCCTCCCGCACCGGGGCGGCGTTCTCCCCGACCCCGGCCGTGAAGGCCACCGCGTCCACGGTGCCGAGCACCGCGTAATAGGCGCCGATGTACTTCCTGATCCGGTGAATGTAAATGTCGAAGGCGAGCGCGGCCTCTTCGTCGCCCTCGTCGATCCGGCGGCGGATCTCCCGCATGTCGTTGTCCCCGCACAGACCGAACAGACCGCTCCTCTTGTTGAGAAGAGTGTCGATCTCGTCCATGGACATATCGCCAACCCGGGCCAAATGGAAGATGACGGCCGGATCCAGATCACCGGACCGCGTACCCATCACGAGCCCCTCCAAGGGGGTCAGCCCCATGGAGGTGTCCACACAGCGGCCCTTCTCCACCGCGGAGGCGGAGGCGCCGTTGCCCAGGTGCAGCACGATCACGTTGACCTCGGACGGGTCCTTGCCCAGCAGCCGCGCGGTCTCGCGGGAGACGTAGGCGTGCGAGGTGCCGTGGAAGCCGTAGCGGCGGATCCGGTGGCGGTCGGCGATCTTCGGGTCGATGGCGTAGCGCGCCGCGGACTCCGGCATCGTCGTGTGGAAGGCGGTGTCGAAGACGGCGACCTGGGGCAGGTCCGGGCGCAGCGCCTGGGCGGTGCGGATGCCGGTGAGGTTGGCCGGGTTGTGCAGCGGGGCGACCGGGATCAGCCGCTCGATCTCGGTGAGCACCTCGTCGTCGATGACGGTGGGCTCGGTGAAGAACATCCCGCCGTGCACCACCCGGTGCCCGATGGCGGCCAGTTCGGGGGAGTCCAGGCCGAGGCCGTCGCGGCCCAGCTCCTCGGCGACCGCCTTGAGGGCGGCCTCGTGGTCGGCGATGGGGCCGGTGTGCTCGCGGGTTTCGCCGCCGGTGAGGCAGGTGTGCTCGATCCGGGAGGTCTGCTCGCCGATCCGCTCGACCAGGCCCACCGCGAGGCGGCTGCTGTCCCGCATGTCCAGCAGCTGGTACTTCAGCGACGACGAGCCGGAGTTGAGGACGAGGACACGGGTGGGGGAGGTCACTGCTGGGACGCCTTCTCGGTGGGGGTGTGGGCGGGGGTCTGGGCCTGGATCGCCGTGATGGCGACCGTGTTGACGATGTCCTGGACGAGGGCGCCGCGGGACAGGTCGTTGACCGGCTTGCGCAGACCCTGCAGGACCGGGCCGACGGCGATCGCGCCGGCCGAGCGCTGCACGGCCTTGTAGGTGTTGTTGCCTGTGTTGAGGTCCGGGAAGACCAGCACCGTCGCCTGCCCGGCCACGTCCGAGTCGGGCAGCTTGGTCGCCGCGACGGACGGCTCCACGGCCGCGTCGTACTGGATCGGGCCCTCGATCTTCAGATCCGGCCGGCGCGAGCGGGCCAGCTCGGTGGCCTCGCGCACCTTGTCCACGTCGGCGCCCGAGCCGGAGGTACCGGTGGAGTACGACAGCATCGCGATCCGCGGCTCCACGCCGAACCGGGCGGCGGTGGCCGCCGACTGGATGGCGATGTCCGCGAGCTGCTCGGCGTTCGGGTCCGGGTTGACCGCGCAGTCGCCGTAGACCAGCACCTTGTCGGCCAGGCACATGAAGAACACCGACGAGACGATGGAGGCGTCCGGCCGGGTCTTGATGATCTCGAAGGCGGGCCGGATGGTGGCGGCCGTGGAGTGCACCGAGCCGGAGACCATGCCGTCGGCCAGGCCCTCCTGGACCATCAGGGTGCCGAAGTAGTTCACGTCGGAGACCACGTCGTAGGCCAGCTCCACCGTGACGCCCTTGTGGGCGCGCAGGGCCGCGTACTTCTCGGCGAAGGCGTCACGCAGTGCGGAGGTGGCCGGGTCGATCAGCTGGGTGTCGCCGAGGTCGATGCCGAGGTCCGCGGCCTTCTTGCGGATCTGGTCGACCGGGCCGAGCAGGGTCAGGTCGCACACGCCCCGGCGCAGCAGCACCTCGGCCGCGTGCAGCACCCGCTCCTCGGTGCCCTCCGGGAGCACCACCCGCCGCTTGTCGGAGCGGGCCTGCTCCAGCAGCTTGTGCTCGAACATCATCGGGGTGACCCGGTCGCTGCTCGGCGCCGAGACCCGGCGGGCCAGCTCGGCGGTGTCGACGTGGCGCTCGAACAGGCCGAGCGCGGTCTCCGCCTTGCGCGGGGTGGCCGCGTTCAGCTTGCCCTCCAGGGAGAACAGCTGCTCGGCGGTGGGGAAGCTGTTGCCGGACACCGACAGCACCGGGGTGCCCGGGGCGAGCCGGGCGGCCAGGGTGAGGATCTCGTCGCGCGGCACCTCGTTGAGCGTCAGCAGCACACCGGCGATCGGCGGGGTGCCGGCGCTGTGCGCGGCCAGCGAGCCCACCACCAGGTCGGCCCGGTCGCCCGGGGTGACCACCAGGCAGCCCGGGGTCAGGGCGCCCAGCAGGTTGGGCAGCATGGCGCCGCCGAAGACGAAGTTCATCGCGTCCCGGGCGAGGCCGGAGTCGTCGCCGAGCAGCACCTTGGCGTCCAGGGTGTGGGCGATCTGGGCGACCGTCGGCGCGGAGAGCGCGGGGTCGTCCGGGACCACGTAGCAGGGCACCGGAAGCCGGTCGGCCAGCCGCCCGGCGATCTCGTCGCGGTCCTCGCGGGCCACCCGGTTGGTGACCATGGCCAGCACGTCGCAGCCGAGCCCGTCGTAGGCGCGGTAGGCATTGCGGGTCTCGGCCAGCACCGCCTCGGCGGTCTGCTTGCGGCCGCCCACCACGGGGATGACCGAGGCGCCGAACTCGTTGGCGAGCCGGGCGTTCAGGGACAGCTCGTCCGGCAGCTGGGTGCCGGCGAAGTCGGTGCCGAGGACCAGGACCACGTCGTAGTCCCGGGCCACCAGGTGGAAGCGGTCGACGAGGGCGGAGACCAGTTCGTCCGTGCCCTGCTCGGCCTGGAGCGCGGACGCCTCCTGGTAGTCCATGCCGTAGACCGTCGCCGGGTCCTGCGCGAGGCGGTACCGGGCCCGCAGCAGCTCGAACAGCCGATCGGGTCCGTCGTGGACGAGCGGACGGAACACGCCCACCCGGTCGACCTGCCGGGTGAGGAGTTCCATGACCCCCAGCTCCACGACCTGGCGGCCGTCACCGCGGTCGATCCCGGTCACGTACACGCTGCGCGTCACGTGTCCACTCCGTTCCTCATGTCGCTTCTGTCGCCTCTTCGGCATAAAAATCGCCCACCAAGGTGAGCCGAACCCTCTTGACAATACCCCTGCTGACGGATAAGGCGCCCGTCAGGACTTCACCGCTCCGACGGACGTGAAAGAATCGGCACTGGCTCACCGGCACACGACAGCGAGCAGGAGACACAGCACGATGCGCATCGGAGTTCTCACCGCAGGCGGCGACTGCCCCGGCCTGAACGCCGTGATCCGCTCGGTCGTGCACCGGGCGGTCGCCCAGTACGGGGACGAGGTCATCGGCTTCGAGGACGGCTACCGCGGCCTGCTCGACCGCCACTACCGGCCCCTCGACCTGGACGCGGTCAGCGGCATCCTGGCCCGCGGCGGCACCATCCTCGGCTCCTCCCGCCTGGAGCGCGACCGGCTGCGTGAGGCCTGCGAGGGCGCCGCGGACATGGTCGAGGAGTTCGGCATCGACGCGCTGATCCCGATCGGCGGCGAGGGCACCCTCACCGCGGCCCGCATGCTCTCCGACGCGGGCCTGCCGGTCGTCGGCGTACCGAAGACCATCGACAACGACATCTCCTCCACCGACCGCACCTTCGGCTTCGACACGGCCGTGGGCGTGGCCACCGAGGCGATGGACCGCCTGAAGACCACCGCCGAGTCCCACCAGCGGGTGATGGTCGTCGAGGTCATGGGCCGGCACGCCGGCTGGATCGCCCTGGAGTCCGGCATGGCCGCCGGCGCCCACGGCATCTGCCTGCCCGAGCGGCCCTTCGACCCCGCCGACCTGGTCAAGATGGTCGAGGAGCGGTTCGCCCGCGGCAAGAAGTTCGCCGTCATCTGCGTCGCCGAGGGCGCCCACCCCGCCGAGGGCACCATGGACTACGGCAAGGGCGAGATCGACCAGTACGGCCACGAGCGCTTCCAGGGCATCGGCACCGCCCTCGCCTACGAGCTGGAGCGGCGCCTCGGCAAGGAGGCCAAGCCGGTCATCCTCGGCCACGTCCAGCGCGGCGGCGTCCCCACCGCCTACGACCGCGTCCTCGCCACCCGCTTCGGCTGGCACGCCGTCGAGGCCGCGCACCGCGGCGAGTTCGGCAAGATGACCGCGCTGCGCGGCACCGACATCGTGATGGTGCCGCTCGCCGAGGCCGTCACCGAACTGAAGACGGTGCCGAAGGACCGCATGGACGAGGCCGAGTCGGTCTTCTAGAACCGGTCTTCCGCAACCTCGCGCGGTCGCCGTCCGTCAGGCGGTCCGGTCCGTCACGGACCGCCAGAAGGCCTCCACGATGGTGTCCAGGAACCGCTGCCCCGGTTCGCCGGCGCTCCGGCTGCCGCCGCCCCAGCCGAGGGTGGCGGCCATGCGCCCCTGGTAGTCCTGGTGCAGTTCCTGAAGGACCGGCTCCAGGACGTCCCGGTCCAGGGGGACGAGCTTCAGCAGCGGCCGCACGTACGCCTGCCAGCGGGTCGTCACCGCGCTGCGCAGCAGCTCCGCCAGCTTCGCCTCGCGGCCGGTGACGGCGACGAAGTCGGGCAGCGCCAGCCGCAGAATCCGCGCGAGCGCGGCCGACTGGCGTTCGTTGCCCCGCCACACCCCGCTCTCCTCCGCCCTCCGATACGCGCGCAGGTCCATGCCGACGGCGTGGGCGACGTCCTCGGGCGCCACGGACCGGGCGATGCGATGCTCGCGCAGGGTCCGCGGCCGGCTGATCAGCTCGCCCGGCGAACACCACAACACGCCCGCCAGCGCGGTGAGTTCGGGGTTGCCGGGGGAAAGGGTGCCGCGCTCCCAGGCGATCACGAGGTCGGCGGTGACGTACGGCAGCCCGTACGAGACGCGCATTCCGTACGCGACGTGCTCGGGACCCATGCCGAGCGCGGCGCGGAGCCTGCGGGCGGCCGGGGCGTCGAACGGGGGAGCCGGGGGGTTCGGTTGGGCTGAGGGTTGGCGCACCCCGCACAACGTAGGGCCGTGCGGGGGCCCTGACCACGGTCGGTTCCGCCGAGATCACGGATCGTAGGAACGTACGGGGTGATCACCGGGACTGCCCCGGCACCAGGTGTCATCCCGCCTCACCGCCTCACCCCTTCACCGCCCCGCCCAGCGCGAATCCGCCGCCGAGCCGCCGGGCCACCAGGACGTACAGCAGGATCACGGGCGTCGAGTAGAGCACGGAGAACGCGGCGAGCTGGCCGTAGGCCACCATGCCCCGGTTGCCGAAGAAGTCGTTGACGCTCACCGAGGCCGGCATCCGGTCGGGGCTGAGCAGCAGCATGAACGGGACGAAGAAGTTCCCCCACATCATCACGAACGAGAACACGGTCACCACGGCCAGCCCCGGCCCCATCAGCGGCAGCACGATCCGCACCAGCGACTGCGCGGCCGAGGCCCCGTCCGTCCAGGCCGCCTCCTCCAGCTCCCTCGGCACGCTGTCCATGAAGTTCTTCATCAGCCAGATGGCGAAGGGGAGCTGGGAGGCGGCGAAGAAGAAGACGGTGCCCTGGAGGGTGTCGATCAGGTTCACCCGCACGAACAGGGCGTACACCGGCACCATGATCGCGGTGATGGGCAGGCTGGTCGCGAACAGGATGGTCAGCAGGAACGGCCGGTTCAGCCGGGAGCGGAACCGGGACAGCGGGTACGCGGCGAGGGCGGCGCAGCCGACGGTCAGCGCGGTGCCACTGCCGCACAGCAGCAGGCTGTTGAGCAGCGGCGTGTAGGTGATGCCGGGGGTGAGGACCGCGCGGAAGTTGTCCAGGGTGAGCCCGTCCGGGATCCGTACCCGCAGGCCGGCGCCCGGGTCCACGGCGGACAGCAGCACCCAGGCCAGCGGCAGCGCGAAGGCGGCGGCCAGGGCGAGCAGCGCGAGGTCCGCGGCGAGCCGCCGGGTGGCGCGCCGACGCGACGGACGCCGACGGGAGGCGTGTCGGTGGGAGACACGCCGGCGGGAGGCGCTTTGGCGGGGCATCAGACCTCCGTCCGCAGCAGCCGCAGATAGACCACGGAGAACAGGGAGCCGACCAGCAGCAGGAGCAGCGCGACCGCCGTGCCGTACCCGATCATGCTGTTCTGGAACGCCTGTTCGTACATGAACAGCGGCAGGGTCTGGCTGCGGTCGCCGGGCCCGCCCCGGGTCATCACCCAGATCAGCCCGAAGACGGAGAGCGTCTGGAGGGTGTTGAGCATCAGGTTGGTGCCGATGGAGCGGCGGATCATCGGCAGCGTGATGTGCCACAGCCGCCGCCATCCGCCGGCCCCGTCCACCTCGGCGGCCTCGGTGATCTCGGCGGGGATCTCGTCCAGCGCGGCGGAGTACACCAGCATCGAGAACGCCGTCCCGCGCCAGACGTTGGCGAAGGACACGGCGAGGATGGGCAGTGTGAACAGCCAGTTCTGCCGGGGCAGGTGCAGCCAGTCCAGGACGGCGTTCAGCGTGCCCTCGCGGCGGAAGAACGCGTACAGCAGGAACCCGGCCACCACCTCCGGCAGCACCCACGCGGTGATCACCACCCCGCCGGTGAGGGTGCGGACGGGTTTCGAGGCGCGCTTCATCAGCGCGGCCAGCGCGAGCCCGAGGGTGTTCTGCCCGATGAGCGAGGACAGCACCGTGAACACCAGGGTCAGCCAGACGGCGTTCAGGAACGCGTCGTCCTGAAAGGCCCGGCGGAAGTTGGCGAGGCCGGTGAAGGAGGAGTGGGCCTGGCCGGTGAGCTGGAGGTCGGTGAAGGCGATCCAGACGCAGTAGGCGATCGGCCCGGCGAGGAAGAGCAGCAGCAGGACCAGCGCGGGAACGAGCGGGAGGGCCCGGACGGCCGGGTGCCCGCGCCTCACTTGCGGACCACTCGGCCGCCGGTGACGTCCTCGACGGTGGCGTCGTAGCCGCTCGCCGCCTCCGCCACGGACAGGTCACCGGTCGTGACGCCCTCCATGGCCTCCTGGATCGCGGTGGACACCTTCGGGTACGCCGGGTACGCGGGCCGGTAGTGCGTGTGGGCCACCAGGCCGGTGAAGAACCTCAGGCCCGGCTGGGCGCCGGTGTAGGCGGGGTCGGCGGCGACGTCCTCGCGCACGGCGATGCCGGAGTTGGCGATGTACCACTTACGGGCGTTGTCCTTCGTCTGGAGCGTCTTGACGAAGTCGAAGGCGAGGTCGGGGTTGGCCGCCTTCGCCGGGATGGCCCAGGTCCAGCCGCCGGACATGCTCACCTTGCCGGGCGCCTGGCCGTGCTGGGTGGGCATGGCGGCGAGCCCCAGATGCCGGGACCAGTCGGGCCAGGGGTGCCCGCTGCCCGGCTGCCAGGTCTGCGGCAGCCAGGAGCCGTCCAGGGCGATGCCGAGCTTGCCCTGGGGGAGGAGTTCGCCGTTGACGGTGGTGTTGAAGTTCGGGTCGAGGGCGTCGGAGACGTCGGGGCCGAGCTTCTCCCGGTAGACGGTCTCCACGAACGACAGCGCGTCCTTGAAGCCCCGGGACCCTACGACCCACTTGCCGGTGGTGTCGTCGTACAGGGGGTCCAAGGAGCCGTCGCCGGTGCCGTACAGGAGCATCTCGAACCCCTGCATCGTGGCCCGTTCGCCCGCCGGTTTGCCGGTGTAGACGTTGAGCGGGACGACGCCGGGGACCTTCCGCTTGATGGTGCGGGCGGCGGACAGGACGTCCGCCCAGTTCCTCGGCCGCCAGTCCGGTGGCAGGCCCGCCTTGCTGAACACCCTTTTGTCGAACCAGAGTCCGCGGGTGTCCGTGCCGTCCGGCACCCCGTACGTCTTGCCGTCCCGGCCCTTCGCCGCCGCCTTCGCGCTGCCGATGAACCGCTTCCAGTCCGGCCACTTGGCCAGATAGGCGTCGAGCGGCTTCAAGTAGCCGCTGGTGATGTCGGAGTTGATGAGGAAGGTGTCCTCGTAGACCAGGTCCGGGGCGGTGCGCGGGGAGCGCAGCATCTGCTGGAGCTTGGTGTAGTACTCCGCGTCCGGCGCCTTGATCGGCACGAACTCCACCTTCTTGCCGGGGTGTTCGCGCTCGAACTGCTCTTTGACGCCGGCCAGGTAGGTGTCCGCGACCTTGACGGAGTTGTCGGTGGACTGCTTGTACGACACCTTGACCGTGTCCGGGCCGTGGCCGGATCCGCTGCCGCAGGCGGCGAGGGCGGTGACGGAGAGGGCGGTGGTGAGGAGGGCGGAGAGGGCGGCGGTGGGGCGCACGGGCATGACCTCCTGAGCGCACGTGGGGGTGGCGCGGAGATGACTGCCGTGTGAAGGTAAGAGTGCTGGTCCGGTCAGGTCAATGCGTCTGCGGGGTGATACCGCCCCGGCCGGGCCGTCCCGGGCACCGCCCGGCCCGCCGTGCCCGGGCGGGGGAGCCGGGGGTCCGCACCCGCGCCGCGGCCCGGCAGAGGAGCACCGGCTCACCAGCCGCAGGGCCGGGGGTCCGCACCCGCGCCGCGGCCCTCACCGCCCCTGCGGGACCCACCGGTACACCAGCTCCGGCCGCCCCACCTGTCCGTACAGCGGCCTCCGGGCGGCGCGGCCCGTGTCCACCAGGTGTTCCAGGTAGCGGCGGGCCGTGATGCGGGAGATGCCCGCCGCCTCGGCCAAGCCGGCCGCCGTGAGCCCGTCCGGCGCCTCCCGCAGCGCGCCCGTCACCCGTTGCAGCGTCGGTGCGCTCAGGCCCTTCGGCAGGGCCGCCGGCGTGGGGGCGCGCAGGGCCGCCAGGGCCCGGTCCACCTCGTCCTGGCCGCTCGCCTCGCCCGCCGCCGCGTGGAACTCGGCGTAGCGCACCAGGCGGTCCCGGAGCGTCGCGAACGTGAACGGTTTCAGGACGTACTGGACGACGCCCAGCGAGACGCCCTCGCGCACCACCGCCAGGTCCCGTGCCGAGGTCACCGCGATCACGTCCGCGTGGTGTCCGCCCGCCCGTAGCGACCTGGCCAGCTGCAAGCCGTGCACGTCCGGCAGGTGCAGGTCCAGCAGGAGCAGGTCCACCGGGGTGCGGTCCAGGATCCGCCGGGCCTCCGCGCCCGTGTGCGCCTTCCCGACCGCGACGAACCCCGGCACCCGGCCGACGTACATCACGTGCGCGTCGGCGGCCACCGGGTCGTCCTCGACGACGAGGACGCGGATGGGCTGCTGTTCGTCCGTCATCGGCCGCCGCCGAGGGACGCGTGTCCGCCGTCGCTTGGGGATGCGGGTCCGTGGTCCGGGGACGCGTGCGCGCTGCTGCCGGGAGTCATGGAGCCGTCGCCCTTGAGCGCGGGCCCGTGGTCTTGAGGCGCGTGTCCGTTGCCGGCCGGGGATGCGGTCCCGTCGCCTGCGGACGCGTGTCCGCCGCTGCCCGGAGAGACGGAGCGGTCGCCCGTAGACGCGCAGCCACCGCCCGGCGACGCGCACCCCTCGCCGCCCACGGACGCCCGCAACGGCAACCGCGCCTCGAACACCGCTCCGTCCTCGCCGTCCTCGCCACACCCCGTCACCGTCAGCGTGCCCTCGTGGCGGGTCACCGCCTGGCGGGCCAGGGCCAGCCCGAGCCCCCGCCCGCCCGGCCCGGCCGGCTTCGTGGAGAACCCGCGCTGGAACACCAGGCCGGCATGCGCGGGGTCGACGCCGGGGCCGGTGTCCGACACCCGCAGCACCAGCTCGGCGCCCGAAGCGTACGCCGTCACGGTCACCCGCGCCCGGACGCTGCCCTGGGCCGCGTCCACCGCGTTGTCGATCAGGTTGCCGAGGATCGTGACCAGGTCCCGCGCCGGGAGTTCGGCCGGCAGCAGGCCGTCGTCCAGGCGGCTGTCCGGGGAGACCACCAGTTCCACGCCCCGTTCGTGCGCCTGGGCGGTCTTGCCCAGCAGCAGCGCGGCCAGCACCGGTTCGCTGACCGCCGCCACCACCTGGTCGGTGAGGGCCTGGGCCAGCTCCAGCTCGGCCGTGGCGAACTCCACCGCCTCCTCGGCCCGGCCCAGCTCGATCAGCGAGACCACCGTGTGCAGCCGGTTCGCGGCCTCGTGCGCCTGCGAGCGCAGCGCCTGCGTGAAGCCCCGCTCCGAGTCCAGCTCGCCCATCAGGGACTGGAGTTCGGTCACGTCCCGGAGCGTCACGACCGTGCCCCGGCGCTCGCCCCCGGACACCGGGGAGGTGTTCACCACCAGCACCCGGGACGTGGTCAGGTGCACCTCGTCCACCCGGGGCTCGGAGGACAGCAGCGCGCCGGTCAGCGGGGCCGGCAGGCCGAGCCCGGCCACCGAGCGGCCGATCAGGTCCGCGTCCGGGAGGCCGCCGAGCCCCAGCAGCTCCCGGCCGCCGTCGTTGACCAGCGCGACCCGGTACTGGCCGTCGAGCATCAGCAGCCCCTCCCGGACCGCGTGCAGCGCCGCCTGGTGGTAGTCGTGCATCCGGCTCAGCTCGGTGGCGTTCATGTTGTGCGTGTGGCGGCGCAGCCGCGCGTTGATCACATAGGTGCCGACCGCGCCCAGTACCAGCGCCCCGCCGGCCACCCCGAGCAGCGCCGTGACCTGGTCCCGGATCCGGGCGCTGATCGTCTCCACCTTGATGCCGGCGCTCACCAGCCCGACGATCCGGCCGCCGTCCGTGACCGGGGTCACCGCGCGCACGGAGGGGCCGAGCGTGCCGGTGTAGGTCTCGGTGAAGGTGCGCCCCTGCCGGGCGGGCCCGATGGTGCCGAGGAAGCGCCTGCCGATCTGCGCGCGGTCCGGGTGGGTCCAGCGGATGCCGGACGGGTCCATGATCGTCACGAAGTCGACGTTGGCGTCCCGGGTGACCTGGAGGGCGTACGGCTCCAGCCGGGCCGTGGGGTCCGGTTCGCGGATGGCCGCGCGGACCGAGGGGGCGTCGGCGACCGACCGGGCCACCGCCGTGGCCTGCCGGGCGGCGGCCTCCTCGGCCTGCCGCCGGTCGCCGACGTAGGTGAACAGCGCGTACCCGGCCACGACCACCGCGATCAGCACGGCCTGCATGGCGAACAGCTGGCCGGCCAGGCTGCGGGGTCGGGGGAGGGCGGGCAGACGCATGCCAGCAGTGTGCCTCTCCGTCCGATCGTGAACTAAATGAACGGAAGGGTGACCGCCCTCACAGGCCGGGAGATAGTCACGGCGTTCCCAACAACGGCCCGGACGTGAGCCGCACGCCGGTTGTTCGCCGACGAAGACGTCAAGGAGGGCAGTCGTGGCCGCCAGCCCAGCCGATACGGCATCTGCCGCACCCCGTGCCCAGCGGGACCGGACCCATTACCTGTACATCGCCGTCATCGTGGCGGTCGCGCTCGGCATCGCCGTGGGCCTGATCTGGCCCGACGCGGCGGTGGAGCTGAAGCCGCTGGGCACCGGCTTCGTGAACCTGATCAAGATGATGATCTCGCCGATCATTTTCTGCACGATCGTGCTCGGTATCGGTTCGGTACGGAAAGCCGCGAAGGTCGGAGCGGTCGGCGGCATCGCCCTCGGCTACTTCCTGGTGATGTCGGTCGTCGCGCTCGCCATCGGTCTCGTGGTCGGCAACGTGCTGCACCCCGGTGACGGGCTGCACCTGACCGACGCGCTCCGCAAGAGCGGGCACGCCCAGGTGGAGAGCGACGCGCTGCCGCCGGTGGACTTCGTGCTGTCGATCATCCCGGACACGTTCGTGTCCGCGTTCACGCAGGGCGAGGTGCTCCAGACGCTGCTGGTGGCGCTGCTCGCCGGGTTCGCGCTCCAGGCCATGGGCCGGGCCGGGCAGCCGGTGCTGCGCGGGATCGAGCACCTCCAGCGGCTCGTCTTCCGCATCCTGTCGATGGTGATGTGGGCGGCACCGGTCGGCGCGTTCGGCGCGATCGCGGCCGTGGTCGGCTCCGCCGGCGTCGACGCGCTCAAGAGCCTGGCCGTGCTGATGCTCGGCTTCTACATCACCTGCTTCCTGTTCGTCTTCCTGGTGCTGGGCGCGCTGCTGCGGATCGTCGCGGGGCTGAACGTCTTCTCGCTGTTCAAGTACCTCGCCCGTGAGTTCCTGCTGATCCTGTCCACGTCCTCGTCGGAGTCCGCGCTGCCCCGGCTGATCGCGAAGATGGAGCACCTGGGCGTCAGCCGGCCGGTGGTCGGCATCACCGTGCCGACGGGCTACTCGTTCAACCTCGACGGCACGATGATCTACATGACGATGGCGTCGCTGTACATCGCGGACGCGCTGGGGACGCCGATGTCGGTCGGCGAGCAGATCCCGCTGCTGCTGTTCCTGCTGCTGGCGTCCAAGGGCGCGGCCGGGGTCAGCGGCGCCGGCCTCGCCACGCTGGCCGGCGGCCTGCAGTCGCACAAGCCGGCCCTGGTCGACGGCGTCGGGCTGATCGTGGGCATCGACCGCTTCATGAGCGAGGCGCGGGCCCTGACGAACTTCGCGGGCAACGCGGTGGCGACGGTCCTCGTCGGGACGTGGACCAAGGAGATCGACAAGGGCCGGGTGCGCCGGGTGCTGGCCGGCGAGCTCCCGTTCGACGAGACCACACTGCTGGACGAGGCGCGGCCCGCGGTGGACGAGACCCCGTCGGCCCGGAAGGAGGGACTGGTCAAGGCCTGAGCGCCCGCCGCCGTTCTCCGGCCGTCCGGCCCCACCCTGAACCGCCGCCGTTCTCCGGCCGTCCGGCCCCACCCTGAACCGCCGCTGTTCTCCGGCCGTCCGGCCCCGCCTGAACCGGGGCCGGGCGGCCGGCTTTTCGTCGGTCCACGGCGTTTCCACGGCATTCCTGTGGCACGTGACGGCGTTTCCACGGCATTCCTGTGGCACGTGACGGCGTTTCCACGGCACTCGTACGACGCTTCCGAGGCGCTTCCGCGACGTTTCCGCGGCGCTTCTACGCCACCTCGGCCACCAGCTCCATGGCCCGGGAGGCGGGTACGCCCGCCGCGGTCAGGACGGCGACCGTGGCCGAGCGGCCCGCCTGCTCCGCCGCCAGGAGGCCGTCGTTCACCGCCTCCATCAGGGCGAACAGCATCTGCTCGTGGACGTACGCCAGCGCCGGGGCGGGCAGCGGCGACTGGAACACGCCCGTGTCCAGCCCGCGCTGGAGCAGCCGCACCTTCGACTCGCGCAGGGGGGCGAGGCGGTCGCGGAT
This sequence comes from Streptomyces rubradiris, assembly GCF_016860525.1. Taxonomy (NCBI): domain Bacteria; kingdom Bacillati; phylum Actinomycetota; class Actinomycetes; order Kitasatosporales; family Streptomycetaceae; genus Streptomyces; species Streptomyces rubradiris. Next base: position 2,635,856 of record NZ_BNEA01000015.1, on the reverse strand, counting down.
GCCCTGGACGGTGACCGTCCGCTGGGCCAGCGCGATCAGCAGCCGGTAGCGGTCGGCGGTCTGCCAGATCGCGAGCACCGACCGGGCCACCGCCTCCGCCGGGTCCGTCACCCCCGCCCGGCCCGCCGCGTCGGCGTCCGCCAGCGCCTGCACCGCCTCGTCCACGAGCGTGCTGATCAGCGCCTCGCGGCTCGGGAAGTGGCCGTACACCGTCCGTCGTACGACGCCTGCCGCGCGGGCGATCTGGTCCATGGAGACGTCGGGATCGCGCAGCAGCTCCGCGAGGGCGACGTCGAGGATGCGGCGCCGGTTTGCGTCGGCGCGGCTGGTGTTACCCGTGGTCATGGCGGTCATTGTGCCTTCCCGCCCCTTTCCGACTGGACTTGCACAGTCCTGTGCAGCGTCGTACATTGCACATTGTTGTGCAATTGCACGTTACTGTGCAAGTCCGTCGCGTACCCGAGGAAGGCGACCCCTGCCATGCGACTCGTCATGACCGAACCGGTCGAAAGGATGGAGCGCCCCTACGCCCGGCGATGGTGGGCGCTGCTGGTGCTCTGCCTGAGCCTGCTGATCATCGTGATGGCGAACACCGCCCTCACGGTCGCCGCGCCCGACATGACGAAGGACCTCGGGCTCTCCAGCGCCGACCTGCAGTGGGTGATCGACGGCTACACCGTGCCGTACGCGGCGCTGATGCTGCTGCTCGGTGCGATCGGCGACAAGTACAGCCGGCGCGGCGCGCTCGTCCTCGGCCTGGTGGTGTTCGGCGGCGGAGCCGTCTTCGGCTACCTCGCCGACAGCGCGGCGACCGTCATCGCGGCCCGCGCCGTGATGGGCGTCGGCGCGGCGCTGATCATGCCGGCCACGCTCTCGCTGCTCGCCGCGACCTTCCCGCGCGCCGAGCGGGCCAAGGCCATCACCCTGTGGACCGCCACCGCCGGACTCGCCATCGCCGCCGGACCCGTGGTGGCCGGTGCCCTGCTGCGCGACCACGGCTGGTCCTCCACCTTCCTGATCAACGTGCCCGTCGCGGCCGTCGCGCTGATCGCCGCCTTCGTCCTCGTCCCGCCGTCGAAGGCGGGCCACCACGACCGCATCGACTACGTCGGCGGCGTGCTGTCGGTGATCTGGACCGCCGCGCTCGTCTACATGATCATCGAGGGGCCGCACTTCGGCTGGGGCGCCAAGGCGATCGGCGCGGCCGTCGTCGCCGGCGTGGGCCTGGTCGTCTTCGTGCTGTGGGAGCTGCGCCACCCGCGCCCGATCCTGGACGTGCGCCGCTTCACCGCCCGCCGCTTCGCGGGCTCCAACCTCGCCGTCGCCCTGTTCTTCCTGGCCGTCTTCGGCGCCTTCTACTACCTGACCCAGCACCTGCAGTTCGTCCTCGGCTACGACGCCCTGCAGACCGGTGTGCGCATGCTGCCGCTGGCCGGCGCGGTCTTCGTCGGCTCGGCCCTGACCGCCCTGCTCACCCCGCGCGTCGGCATGAAGTGGACCGTCGGCGCGGGCATGGCCGGCGGCACGGTCGCCCTCGCGCTGCTCACCCGGGTGGACGCCGGCTCCGCGTACGGCGACTTCGTGGCGCCCCTGATCATCCTGGGCCTCGCGATAGGCCTGGCGCTCTCGCCCTGCACCGACGCCATCATGGGCGCGTTCCCGGAGTCGGAGCTGGGCGTCGGCGGCGCCGTCAACGACACCTCGCTGGAGCTGGGCGGCTCGCTCGGCATCGCCATCCTCGGCTCCCTGCTGGCCACCTCCTACAGCGACCACCTGTCCGACGCCACCCGGGGCAGCAAGCTCCCGGCGAGCGCCCTGGACACCGCGCAGGACTCGGTCGGCGCCGGGTACGCCGTCGCGCAGGGCATCGGCGAGAAGGCCCACGAGGCCGCCGCGCGGGCCCAGCAGGCGACCGACCCGCAGCAGGCCGCGCAGCTCAAGCAGCAGGCCGGCGAGCTGGCCTCCGGCGCCCGGCAGATGGCCGACGCGGTCGGCTCCGCCTTCTCCGACGCGGTCGCCCACACCAGCCTGGTCGGCGCGGTGATCCTGGGCGTGGGCACGGTCCTGGTGGCCGTCCTGCTGCCGCGCAAGGAAGCGGAGACCTCGCGGGCCCAGGACGCGGAGAAGGAGCTGGCGGACAGCAGGACCGCCTGACCTTCCGGCGCGGGGGAGCGCGAGACCGGCCGGGACCGCCGTCCCGGCCGGTCTTGCGTTGACGCCGACGTCAACCCGTACCGTCGGGGACATGCGAATCGGCGAGCTGGCCGCACGGGCCGGAACCACGACCCGCACCCTGCGCTACTACGAGTCCCGGGGGCTGCTGCCGGCCCGGCGCGACGCCCACGGACACCGGACGTACGACGAGGGCGATCTGCGGCTGCTGGCGCAGATCCGCACCCTGCGGGACTTCGGCTTCGACCTGGAGGAGACCCGGCCGTTCGTGGAGTGCCTGCGGGCCGGGCATCCGCAGGGCGACTCCTGCCCGGCGTCGCTGGTGGTCTACCGGAGCAAGCTGGCCGAGCTGGACGCGCTCATCGGGCAGCTGACCGCCGTACGGGAGACGGTCGCGGGGCAGCTGGCGCGGGCCGAACGGGCACGCGACGAGCTGGCTGCCGAGGCGCTGGTTCCGGGAGGTCCGGAACCCGTGTGTGAATTGGGAGGGCAGCGATGAGCAAAGCGGCAAATGTGGCGGAAGTGGGGGACGCGGACTTCGCGACGGAGGTCCTGGAGGCGCGACTGCCGGTGCTGGTGGAGTTCACGGCCGACTGGTGTCCGCCGTGCCGGCAGATGGCGCCGGTGCTCAGCCGGCTCGCGGCCGAGGAGGGCGAGCGGCTCAAGGTCGTCCAGCTGGACGTGGACCACAACCCGGAGACCACGAACGCCTACAAGGTGCTGTCGATGCCGACGTTCATGGTCTTCCGGGACGGTGAGCCGGTGAAGGCGATGGTGGGCGCGCGCCCCCAGCGGCGGCTGCTGGAGGAGCTGGCCGACGTGCTGTGAAGCGGCCGCCGACCGCCAAAAAATCCCCCGGGCAATTGCGCTCGGGGGATTTCTCTGCGTATATTCGGTGGTTCGCGACTTCCATTTCAAGAGATCGCGAAGAAGTCCAGTTGCCACAGTATATGCGGGCGGGAGCGGAATTGTCAAACGCGGATCTGTCGAACAGCGAATTCACCGACGATGAATTGCGTGGCGAGCAGGAATTCATCGACGGACTGTACGCGCGCGTGGACGTCCTGCGCGGCGAGACCGAGACCTCCGTCGCGGACGCGCTCGCCCAGGGCGACAAGCCCATGCAGGCCCGGCTGGAGCGGGACATCCTGGTCGCCGAGCGCTCGGGGCTGCTCGCCGCGCTGAACGCCGTGGACGGCTCGCTGTGCTTCGGCCGGATCGACCTGGCCGACGGCACGACGCACCACATCGGCCGGATCGGGCTGCGCGAGGACGACGCCGAGCGGACCCCCGTCCTGATCGACTGGCGGGCCGACGTCGCCCGCCCCTTCTACCTGGCCACCGGCCACACCCCGATGGGCCTGCGCCGCCGCCGGCACATCGCCACCGAGGGCCGGACGGTCACCTCCCTGCACGACGAGATCCTGGACCTCGGCGACGCCACCCGCACCGGCCACGAGGACCACAACGGCGACGCCGTGCTGCTGGCCGCGCTGAACTCGGCGCGCACCGGCCGGATGAGCGACATCGTGCAGACCATCCAGGCCGAGCAGGACCGGATCATCCGGGCGCCGCACCGCGGGGTGCTGGTCGTGGAGGGCGGCCCCGGCACCGGCAAGACCGCGGTGGCCCTGCACCGGGCGGCGTACCTGCTCTACGAGCACCGGGAGCTGCTGGCCCGCCGCGCGGTCCTCATCGTCGGCCCCAACCCCGCCTTCCTCGGCTACATCGGCGAGGTGCTGCCCTCCCTCGGCGAGACCGGGGTGCTGCTGGCCACGGTCGGCGAACTGTTCCCCGGGGTGAAGGCCACCGCGACCGACACCCCCGAGGCCGCCGCCGTCAAGGGACGTGCCGACATGGCCGAGGTGCTGGCCGCCGTCGTCCGCGACCGGCAGGCCCTGCCGGACCCGGTGATCGCGATCGAGCACGACCGGGAGGTGCTGATGCTGGACGACGGCCTGGTGAACGTCGCCCGCGAACGCACCCGCGCCGCCAAACTGCCGCACAACGCGGCCCGCGAGCACTTCGAGGGCTACATCCTCAACACGCTCACCGAGCTGTACGCCGAGCGCGTGGGCACCGACCCCTACGACGGCAGCAGCCTGCTCGACGCCTCCGACATCACCCAGATCCGCGACGAACTCGCCGAGAACCCCGAGGTCTGGGACGCCGTCGACCGGCTGTGGCCGCGGCTCACCCCGCGGCGGCTGGTCGCCGACTTCCTCGCCGAGCCCGACGGCTACCTGCCCAAGGAGGACGCCGACGCGATCCGCCGCCCGGTGACCCGCGCCTGGACCGTCGCCGACGTGCCGCTGCTGGACGAGGCGGCCGAACTCCTCGGCGAGGACGACCGGCTGGCCCGCGCCCGCGCCGAACGCGAACGCGAGACCCAGGTGGCCTACGCGCAGGGCGTGCTCGACGTGTCGTACGCCTCCCGGACCTACGAGTTCGAGGACAAGGAGGACAGCGACCCGGACGCGAGCGAGGTGCTGTCCGCGCACGACATCATCGACGCCGAGCGGTTCGCCGAACGGCACGAGGAGGCCGACCACCGCAGCGCCGCCGAACGGGCCGCCGCCGACCGCACCTGGGCGTTCGGGCACATCATCGTGGACGAGGCGCAGGAACTGTCGCCGATGGCCTGGCGGTTGCTGATGCGGCGCAGCCCGACCCGCTCGATGACCCTGGTCGGCGACCCCGCCCAGACCGCCGAGGCGGCCGGCGTCGGCTCCTGGGCGGACATCCTCGCCCCCTATGTCGAGGACCGCTGGGAACACACCCGGCTGGGCGTCAACTACCGCACCCCGGCCGAGATCATGGACCTGGCGGCGGCCGTGGTCCGCGCCGAGCACCCGGACTTCGAGCCGCCCAGCTCGGTGCGCTCCACCGGCGTACGGCCCTGGGTGCGGCAGGCCCTGGACGACCTGCCCGGCGCGGTCGCCGAGGCGGTCGCCGAACTCACCCCCGACGAGGGCCGGCTGGCGGTGATCGCCCCGCGCGACCTGCACCACGCCCTGGCCGCGCGCCTGGACGGCGTCACGGCGGGCGCGGAACCCGACCTGACCCGCACGGTGGTCCTGCTCGACCCCCGCCAGGCCAAGGGCCTGGAGTTCGACTCGGTCCTGGTGGTGGAACCCGCCGCCTACGGCACGAGCGACCTGTACGTGGCCCTGACCCGCGCCACCCAACGCCTGGGCGTCCTGCACACGGGGACGCTCCCGAAGGGACTGGTGGACGCGGTCTGACGCGCCGGGGGCGCGGTCCCCTACCGCTCCGGGATGCCCGGCAGGGCGGCACCCCACGTCCTCGCGTGGGCCCTCACGGTCTCCGCCCTGCCGTGCACTGCCTGACGACATGACGAGTCACCGCGTTTCATGGGTCCCCCCTGTGCCGCCGCTCTATGCTGAAGGCCCTTGACCGGCGTGTCGCACAAGGCTTTCCGCCGAGGAGCGCATTGAGTACCGATCACGTGCCGTCGCAACCCCTACCGCCGCAGCAGTCACCGCGCGTCGCCGTAAGGCCACCGGCCGTCGCCCCGCGGGTGAGCGAGGCCTGCCGCCTGCTCTGCGCGGGAACCTACCTGGACACCAAGTACCGCGATCAGGTGATCGACGAGCTGTACGGGAGCGAACACCGGGTCGTGGCGCCCTCGTTCGGGTTCGACGCCGCCCGGGTCCTGGCTCACGCGCTGCGCGCCCGGCGGGTGGAGCTGGCCTGGGCCGTCGCGGTCACCCTGCTCATGGCGCTGGGAGCGGTGGCCTCCTACTGGCTGCTGATCCTGGTGATTCCCGGGCTGCTGATGACGTTCGGCAAGGCGATCAGGGGCATCGCGGACGCCCCGCCGGTCCACCGACGCCTGCCGTCCTTCGTGCTGCGCTGGGTCGGACGGCTGCTCCTCGCCTACCTGGTGTACTACAGCGTGGTCCGGGGCCTGGGAGGGACGGCCGAGAAGGAGGCCGGGGCCGGGAAGGTGCCCGGCAAGCGCTCCGCCCTGCTCACCGTGCTGGATTTCGTGACCCCCGACATCCGGCCGTGGGAGGCATGGCTCTCGTTGGCGGTGCTGCTGGCACTGGGGGTGTGCGTCGCCGGGCAGGAGCTGCACTTCGTGCGGGTGCTGCGCGGCGAGCTGTCCTCGCGCGGCTTCGCGAGCGCCGCCGTCGACCGGGCCGAGCGGTTCCAGGGACGGCGTTGGCTGCGGGTCGCCCGCCGCATCCGACGCGAGCAGTACTCCCCGCTGGTGATGTACCACGAGGCACACCCCTTCTGTGGCGCCGGCACCGCCCAGGACCCCTGGGTCCTCGCGGTCGAACTGCGGCCGAACGGAACGAGTCAGACACGGGCCCTCGGGAACACGACGGTTCTCGCCGCGATGCGCCCCTTCATCGAGCAGCTGCGCGAAGTGGCGGAGTCCGCCGAGGGAAGCGGCCAGGTCGTACGGGACCGGCTCCGCGGTCTGCGGATCGACGAGTGCGTGTTTCTGCCGGTGGAAGGTCTGCGGCACCGTGAGGAGGCGCCGTACGACCAGGCGTCGTTCGAGGCACACCGGGCGCGGGCCGTGGAGGAAGGCGGTGAGAAACGCCGGCACTTCTTGCGCATCATGGTCGACGGCTGGGAGGAGGGCCTGGTCGTCACGGTCTTCGTGCGCATCCACACGCAGGGCCGGATGCTGATGCTCGAGATCGCCCCGCACGCGCTCCTGCCGGTCCGGGCGGACTTCAAGGACGCCGATCATCTCGCCTATCGCTTCGCCGACATGAACGCCTTCGGCAAGGCCGTGCACATCTTCACCCTGGTGGCCGGGGCGCCCGGACAGGCCTTGATGACGCTCGGCCGTCACGCCCTGCGAGGCTGGCGCCGACTCACCGGTGAGGCCGACGGCACCGAGCCCGGCGGGCCGGCCCTGTCGGTACGCGAACTCGCCGCGGAGCCCGCCGGGTCGCTGTTCCAGACCATGGACGTCGACCGCTATCTGAAGAGCGTGCAGGACCGCATCGCCTACGGTGTCAAGGCGGCGCTGGCGGAAGCCGGATACCAAACCGGTGAATTCGCCCAGAAGATCGTCCACATCAGCAACGGCGGCGTCAACATCGATTCGGTCGTGGGCGGCACCTTCGCCATCGGCGCCCATGCCCACGCCACGACCAGCGGCGCGCAGCCGCTGTCGCAGAGGGGAGCCGGCTATGGCCGATGAACAGGCTCAGCCCCACATCACCATCGGTGACGTGTCCGGCAGTACCTTCGCCATCGGCAGTCACGCGCGGGCGGAGAGCCATCACGGTACGCCGTCGACGTCACGCGATGACCGCACCGAGCAACTCCTCGTCGCCGTGAGGCAGCTGAGAGCGGATCTGGTCAGGGTGCGGGCGAGCGAGCAGACCGCCGGCCTGGACGCGGCCCTCGCCGACACGGAGGAAGAGATCGTTCGCGCCGGAAGCGCGGACGAGCGCCGTCTGCGGCGGCTGCGGGAACTCCTCACCGACGCGGCTTCGTTGACTACCGTGCTGTCCTCGGCGGGAGCGGTCGCGGGGCTGCTCGGGATGTGAGGACGAGTGCGATGAGCGGGGCAGGGCGCTACTGGAACGAGGACGCCCAGCGGTGGGACGAGCGAGGCGACCCCGGTACGCCACCCGCCGGGGTGTCGCCTTCCCCGGTGCGGCCGGCCGGTCCGCCGGATACCGCCTGGCCGGTCCCGGCGGCCCCCGCTCCAGACCCAGGCGCCCCACGGGCCGGCCGCCGCGCCCTATGGGCGGTGGCCGCCGTGGTCGTGGCCGCGGTCGTGGTCGCCGGTGCGGTGGTGACCCGGGTCGCCGGGGACGGCCGGGCCGACCGGGCCGGCTCCTCGGCATCCCCGGCGGTGTCCCGCGGCGACCACCGGGTCGGCGGTGAGCCGTCCGCCGGGGCCGGCACCCCGGCCGGTGCCGCCCTGCCCGAGGGCTACCGGCTCGTCCACGACGCGGAGGGCTTCAGCGCAGCGGTTCTCGAGGGGTGGAAACGAGGCACCCCGGACGGAGCGGGCGGTACGTTCTGGGTGCCCTACGAGTCGCCGGAGGACCCGGCGCGCTACCTCGTCGTGTCCGAGGTGGCCGAGGCCACCCTTGAGGAATCCGTCGAAGCGGTCGGCCGACGGGAGGGGTACGAGCAGCTGGCCGACCCCGAACCCTTCGAGCGGGACACCGTCACCGGCCGGCTCTTGGGGTACCGCCTCGACGGGGAAACGGACGGGACCTGGTATGTCGTCGACATCCGCTTCCAAGCGGCCGACGGTAAACAGTACAGCGTGGCCGCCTGGCAGGCCGACGATCCGGACCTGACCGAAGAACGTTCCATCGTCGACACGGCGACGAGCAACTTCTGCCCTCCGGAGACAGACTGCGGGATCTCTTAGGGAAGGCCGGACCTCCTGGACGGTGTCCCGTACATGCACTATGGCTCCGCTGGAAGGAGCGATCACCGATCGTTACGCCGGTCGCAGCCACACCGTGGCCAGTGGGGGCAGGGTCAGGTGGAGGCTTGTGGGGCGGCCGTGGGCGCCCCGCGGGTCCGGCTTGAGGGGGTCCGGGTGGGTCACGCCGCTGCCGCCGTAGCGCGCCGCGTCGGTGTTCAGGACCTCCACCCAGGCCGGGACGTCCTCCGGCACCCCGACGCGGTAGCCGGGGCGGACCACCGGTGCCAGGTGGGAGACCGCGAGCAGCGGGGTGCCGTCGGCGGCGCGGCGCAGGAACGCGAAGACGTTGTCGTCCGCCGCGTCCCCGGCGATCCATTCGAACCCCGCCGGATCGGTGTCCCGCTGCCACAGCGCCGGGGAGGCCCGGTACACCGTGTTCAGGTCCCGGACGAGGTCCTGCACGCCCCGGTGGTCCGCCGCCGCGCCGTACCCCGCGTCCAGCAGCCACCAGTCCGGACCGCGCGCCTCCGACCACTCGGCGCCCTGCGCGAACTCCTGCCCCATGAACAGCAGTTGCTTGCCGGGGTGGGCCCACATGAAGCCCAGATAGGCCCGGTGGTTGGCGCGCCGCTGCCACCAGTCGCCCGGCATCTTCGACACCAGGGACCCCTTGCCGTGCACCACCTCGTCGTGCGAGATCGGCAGGACGTAGTTCTCGCTGTAGGCGTACACCATCGAGAACGTCATCTCGTGGTGGTGGTACTTGCGGTGCACGGGGTCGTGGCTCATGTACTGGAGCGAGTCGTGCATCCAGCCCATGTTCCACTTCAGGCCGAAGCCGAGCCCGCCGAAACCGCTCGGGCCCCGGTGGTGGGTGGGGCGGGTGACGCCGTCCCAGGCCGTGGACTCCTCGGCGATGGTCACCACGCCCGGACAGCGCCGGTAGACGGTGGCGTTCATCTCCTGGAGGAAGGCCACCGCGTCCAGGTTCTCCCGGCCGCCGTGCTCGTTGGGCGTCCACTGCCCGGAGTCCCGTGAGTAGTCCAGGTAGAGCATGGAGGCGACGGCGTCCACCCGCAGCCCGTCGATGTGGAACTCCTCGCACCAGTACACGGCGTTCGCCACCAGGAAGTTGCGCACCTCGCGCCGGCCGAAGTCGAACTCCAGCGTGCCCCAGTCCGGATGGGCGGCCCGCGCCGGGTCCTGGGGCTCGTACAGCGGGCGTCCGTCGAAGGCGGCCAGTGCCCAGTCGTCGCGCGGGAAGTGCGCCGGCACCCAGTCCATCAGCACCCCGATGCCGGCCTGGTGCAGCCGGTCCACCAGGTACTTGAAGTCGTCGGGCGTGCCGAGGCGGGCCGTCGGAGCGTAGTACCCGGTGACCTGGTAGCCCCACGAGCCGCCGAAGGGGTGCTCGGCGACCGGCATCAGCTCCACGTGGGTGAAGCCCATCTCCCGAACGTACGCGGGGAGTTCGTCGGCGAGTTCGCGGTACGTCAGTCCGGGGCGCCAGGAGGGCAGGTGGACCTCGTAGACGGAGAACGGGGCCTCGTGCACCGGGGTGTCCGCGCGGTGCGCCAGCCACTCGGCGTCGCCCCACTCGTGGTGCGAGACGTCCACGACGGACGACGTCGCGGGCGGGACCTCGGTGCGGCGGGCCAGCGGGTCGGCGCGCAGGGTGCGCGACCCGTCCGGCCGGGTGATCTCGAACTTGTACAGCTCCCCCTCTCCGATCCCCGGCACGAACAGCTCCCAGACCCCGGTGCCGCCCAGCGAGCGCATCGGGAAGCCGGTGCCGTCCCAGAGGTTGAAGTCGCCGCAGACCCGGACGCCCCGCGCGTTCGGCGCCCACACCGCGAACCGGGTGCCGGTGACGCCCTGATGGGTGCCGACGTGGGCGCCGAGCGCCCGCCACAACTGCTCGTGCCGGCCCTCGCCGATCAGGTGCAGGTCCAGCTCGCCCAGGGTGGGCAGGAAGCGGTAGGGGTCCTCGGTCTCCAGGACCGTGCCGTCGTACGCCACGAGCAACCGGTAGGCGGGGACCGAGGCGAGCGGGACCAGGCCGGAGAAGAAGCCGTCGCCGTCGTCGTGCAGCCGCGCGCGCAGCTCGCCGCAGTCCACGGTGACGGCCCGCGCGTACGGGCGAAAGACGCGGAAGGCGACCCCGCCGGGGGCCGGGTGGGCGCCGAGCACGGCGTGCGGATCGTGATGGGTGCCGTGCAGCAGCCGCACCCGGTCATCGGCGTCGACGGCGGCGGAGGCCGCGGAGACGACGGGCGCGGCCGGGGCGGGGACGGGGGTGCCCTCCGGCCCGGACGGCCCGGACGGCCCGGACGGCGCGGACTGTGCGGGCACCCGCGCGGACCGCGCCCGCGTCGCTTGGGCCTGCGCCGCTTCGGCCTGTGCGGCTCGGGCCTGCCCGGCCTGTGCCTGCGCGGCTCGGGGGTGTCCGCCGGAGTTCCCGGCGGCTGGCTTCTTGGACGTCACGAGCGAGTCTCCCGGACGAGGAACGGGTCGGTCAGGTCGGGTCGGACGTGGCGAGGCGGCGGATCGCCGACATCGGTACGGGGAGCCAGTCGGGCCGGTGCCGGGCCTCGTAGACGACCTCGTAGACCGCCTTGTCGGTCTCGTAGGCCCGCAGCAGCACCGGATCGGTGCGCGGATCGCGGCCGGAGGCCTCCGCGTACCCGGAGCAGTAGGCCGCCCGGCAGGCGTGTGCCCAGCCCGGGTCGGGCGGGCGGACCGAGCGGGCCGCGTAGTCGAAGGAGCGGAGCATGCCCGCGACGTCCCGCACCGCCGGCTGCGGCATGCGCCGCTCCGCCAGCGGCCGGGCCGGCTCGCCCTCGAAGTCGATCAGCGACCAGCCGCCGGCCGGCGCCCGCAGGCACTGCCCCAGGTGCAGATCGCCGTGCACCCGCTGGGCGGTCCAGGTGCGGCCCTCGGCGGCGAGCGCGGCCAGCGCGGTGTAGGCCGAGCGCAGCCCGGGTTCGTACGGCGCCAGGGCCGGCACCGCCCGCGCGGCCGCCGCCAGCCGCTCGGTCATGCCGTCCACCAGCGGCTCCAACTGGCCGCGGCCGAGGGTGACGGTGGGCAGGGCACGGGCGAGCGCGGTGTGCACCTCGGCGGTGGCCCGGCCCAGGGCGTGGGCCTCCGCCGTGAAGTCCTCGCCCTTGGCCAGTTCGCGCAGCGCCAGCTCCCAGCCGTCGCTCGCCCCGCTGACGTAGGGCTGGAGCACGGCGAGCACATACGGTTCCCCGCCCGGCTCGGCCCGCAGCCAGCCCGTGGGCGCGGGCACCCGGGGACAGCCCTCCCGGGCCAGCGCGAGCGGCAGCTCCAGGTCGGGGTTGACGCCGGGCACCACGCGGCGCAGCACCTTGAGAATGAACGTATCTCCATAGACGACCGACGAGTTGGACTGCTCGGCGGTCATCAGCCGGGCCACGAGACCGGGCCGGATCTCCTGGCGCGCGTCCCGCTCGAAGCGCAGCACGCCGATCCGGGTCCGGCGGCGCAGGGCCTCCAGGAGCAGTTCGGCGGGCCGGGGGTCGTACAGCGCGTCGTACACCGTGCACCCGGCGAGCGGCCCCTTGGCGACGTGTCCGATCAGCGCGGGCGCCAGCCGGGGCGGCAGCGCCCGGCGCACGCCGACGAGGAGCTGGTAGCAGTCGCCGGGGTGCGGCTCACCGCCCGGCGCGGACGGCTGGTGGACCCGCAGCAGCAGGTGGTACAGGCCCACCCGGCCGCCGGACGGCAGCAGTTCGGTGACGGTCACCGGGGTGAAGGCGGTGACCGGGCGCCCCTTGCCGGCGAACCAGCGCTGCCGGGGCAGCCAGGTGCGCAGCAGGGGGTCGAGCGAGGCGAGGAGTGAACCTGTGGTGCCGGAGGGGGTGACCGTTTCCGCCATGGCGTCACGTCCTTTCCCCGGGGAGTAGTCGGGGTGTTACTGAGGGGTGCCCCGGGTGGGACGGCGGAAACCGCCCCACCGGGCGCCGGGGCTACGCGGCCTCGCGGCGCAGCCGGAACCAGTAGAAGCCGTGCCCCGCGAGGGTGAGCAGGTACGGCAGTTCGCCGATGGCCGGGAAGCGCACCCCGCCGAACAGCTCGACGGGATGCCGTCCGCCGAACCGGCTGAGGTCCAGCTCCGTGGGCTGGGCGAAGCGGGAGAAGTTGTGAACGCACAGCACGAGGTCGTCCTCGTACTCCCGCAGGAAGGCGAGCACCGCCGGGTTGGAGGAGGGCAGTTCGGTGTAGGAGCCGAGTCCGAAGGCGGGGTTCTGCTTGCGGATCTCGATCATCCGGCGGGTCCAGTGCAGCAGCGACGACGGGGAGGACATGGACGCTTCGACGTTGGTGACCTGGTAGCCGTGGACCGGGTCCATGATCGTGGGCAGGAACAGGCGCCCGGGGTCGCACGTCGAGAAGCCGGCGTTGCGGTCGGGGGTCCACTGCATGGGGGTGCGGACGGCGTCGCGGTCGCCGAGCCAGATGTTGTCGCCCATGCCGATCTCGTCGCCGTAGTAGAGGATCGGCGAGCCGGGCAGGGACAGCAGCAGGGCGGTGAACAGCTCGATCTGGTTGCGGTCGTTGTCGAGCAGGGGGGCGAGGCGGCGGCGGATGCCGATGTTGGCGCGCATGCGGGGGTCCTTGGCGTACTCGGCCCACATGTAGTCGCGTTCCTCGTCGGTGACCATTTCGAGGGTCAGCTCGTCGTGGTTGCGCAGGAAGATGCCCCACTGGCAGTTCGAGGGGATCGCGGGGGTCTTGGCGAGGATCTCGGAGACCGGGTAGCGGGACTCGCGGCGCACGGCCATGAAGATGCGCGGCATGACGGGGAAGTGGAACGCCATGTGGCACTCGTCGCCGCCGGCGGAGTAGTCGCCGAAGTAGTCGACCACGTCCTCGGGCCACTGGTTGGCCTCCGCCAGCAGCACCTTGTCCGGGTACTGGGCGTCGATCTCCCGGCGCACCCGTTTCAGGAACTCGTGGGTGGCGGGCAGGTTCTCGCAGTTGGTGCCCTCCCGCTGGTACAGATACGGCACCGCGTCCAGCCGGAACCCGTCGATGCCGAGGTCCAGCCAGAACCGCAGCGCGGAGAGGATCTCCTCCTGGACGGCCGGGTTCTCGTAGTTGAGGTCGGGCTGGTGCGAGAAGAAGCGGTGCCAGTAGTACTGCTTGCGCACCGGGTCGTACGTCCAGTTGGAGACCTCGGTGTCGACGAAGATGATCCGGGCGTCCTGGTACTGCTTGTCGTCGTCGGCCCAGACGTAGTACTCCCCGTACGGCCCGTGCGGATCCCGCCTCGACTCCTGGAACCACGGGTGCTGGTCGCTGGTGTGGTTCATGACGAAGTCGATGATCACCCGCATGCCGCGCTGGTGGGCGGCGTCCACGAACTCCACGAAGTCGGCGAGGTCACCGAACTCCGGCAGGACGGCGGTGTAGTCGGAGACGTCGTAACCCCCGTCCCTGAGCGGGGACTTGAAGAAGGGCGGCAGCCACAGGCAGTCCACGCCGAGCCACTGGAGGTAGTCCAGCTTGGCGGTCAGGCCCTTCAGGTCGCCGACGCCGTCGCCGTTGCTGTCCTGGAAGGAGCGGACCAGGACCTCGTAGAAGACGGCGCGTTTGAACCACTCCGGGTCCCGGTCCTTGGCCGGAGTGTCCTCGAAGGTGTCCAGTACTGGCTCGTTGACGGTCATATCGTGGGTGACCCTCCGATCTGCGGGTTGGACGGTCGCAGGACGGTGAAGACATGCGCGGGCCGGTGACCCGGTTCGAGACGCACGTAGTTGGCCCTGCCCCAGTGGTAGGTCTCACCGGTGAGCTCGTCGCGCACCGGCACGGACTCGTGCCAGTCCAGGCCGAGTCGCGGCATGTCCAACGAGACCGTGGCCTCCTGGGTGTGGTGCGGGTCCAGGTTGACGACCACGACCACCGTGTCCGTCCCCGCGCGCTTCGAGTAGACGAGCACCGCGTCCTGATCCGCGTGGTGGAAGTGGAGGTTGCGCAGCCGCTGGAGTGCCACATGGCGGCGGCGGATGGTGTTCAGGCGGGTGATGAGCGGGGCGATGCTCCGGCCCTCGCGCTCGGCGGCCTCCCAGTCGCGGGGCCTGAGCTGGTACTTCTCCGAGTCCAGGTACTCCTCCCCGCCCTCCTTCAGCGGGGTGTTCTCGCACAGTTCGTAGCCGGAGTAGATGCCCCAGGCGGGGGAGAGGGTGGCGGCCAGCACGGCACGCACCTCGAACGCGGGGCGCCCGCCGTGCTGGAGGTAGGCGTGCAGGATGTCGGGGGTGTTGGCGAAGAAGTTCGGCCGCATGTAGGCCGCCGCCTCCCCCGTCAGCTCCGTCAGGTACTCCGTCAGCTCCTGCTTGGTGGTGCGCCAGGTGAAGTAGGTGTAGGACTGCTGGAAGCCGGTCTGGGCCAGGGTGTGCATCATCGCCGGGCGGGTGAACGCCTCCGCCAGGAAGATCACGTCCGGGTCGCCGCGGTTGATGCCGGCGATGACCCGTTCCCAGAAGACCACGGGTTTGGTGTGCGGGTTGTCCACGCGGAAGATGCGCACGCCGTGGGCCATCCAGTGCCGCAGGATGCGCAGGGTCTCGGCGACCAGGCCGTCCATGTCGGCGTCGAAGGCGATCGGGTAGATGTCCTGGTACTTCTTCGGCGGGTTCTCGGCGTAGGCGATCGAGCCGTCCGGGCGGTGGTGGAACCACTCGGGGTGCTTCTCCACCCAGGGGTGGTCCGGGGAGCACTGGAGCGCGAAGTCGAGTGCGACCTCCAGGCCGTGCCGGCGGGCCTCGGCGACGAAGAAGTCGAAGTCCTCCAGGGTGCCCAGGTCCGGGTGGACGGCGTCGTGGCCGCCTTCGGGGGAGCCGATCGCCCAGGGCACGCCGACGTCGTCGGGGCCGGCGGTCAGGGAGTTGTTGGGGCCCTTGCGGTGGGTGGTGCCGATGGGGTGGATCGGGGGCAGGTAGACGACGTCGAAGCCCATGTCCGCGATCGCCTTCAGCCGGCGGGCGGCGGTGCGGAACGTGCCGTGGGGGCGTTCGGCGGTGCCCTCGGAGCGGGGGAAGAACTCGTACCACGAGCCGTACAGGGCGCGTTCGCGTTCCACCAGCAACGGCATCGGGTCCGAGGCGGTCACCAGCTCCCGCAGCGGATACCGGGCCAGTACCTCCGCCACCTCCGGGGCCAGCGCCGACGCCAGCCGCCAGGCGGCCGGGCGGTCACGGTCCCGCAGGGCCGCCACCGCGTCCAGGACGGGCCCGCGCTCCGCCTCCGGCACCCCGGCGGCGGCCCGCTCGTGCAACTGCGCGCCCTCCGTCAGGACCAGTTCGGTGTCGATGCCGGCCGGGATCTTGATCCGGGCGTGTTCGCGCCAGGTGGCGAGCGGGTCCGACCACGCCTCCACCGTGTAGGTCCAGTGGCCCGGTTCGCCCGCCGTGACGGTGGCACCCCAGCGGTCGGTGCCCGGGGCGAGTTCCCGCATCGGCGTCCAGGGCCCGGGCCGGCCCGCCGGGTCCCGCAGCACGACGTTCGCCGCGACGGCGTCGTGGCCCTCCCGGAACACGGTCGCCGTGACCTCGAAGGACTCCCCGGTCACGGCCTTGGCGGGCCTGCGGCCGTGCTGGACCACGGGGCGTACGTCGAGGATGGGGATGCGGCCCAGGGAGGTGGCGGGCCGTTCTCCGGCGGTGGGCTGTTTCCCGGTGCCGGACGGTCCCGCGACGCCGGACGGTTCCCCGGTGCCGGACGGTTCCGCGGTGGCGGACGGTTCCGCGGTGGCGGGCGCGTGGTCCGGGGCGGGCCGTTCGGGGGTGGCGGGCGCGTGGGCGGGCGTCGTTCCGCCCTTTCCGCCCGTCGGCTTCCTTCCTGCTGCCTTGGCCTTGCTGCTTGCCGGGTGTGGTGACGAGTGGTGCCTGGCGGGCATGACCGCTCCTGTCCGCTGCAACGTGGGTATGGGCGGATGGACGTGGGGAGGTGGGTCCTGCGATGTGCTGTGGTACGCCTGTGGGGTGGATACCGAAGAGCCTTCCCCCTGGGTTCGGGTGGGCAATCCGGCACTGTGTTAACTACTCATGCGTACGTCCGCACACAAGACCGGTTCCCCTTCTTTCCGGGTGCCCGGTGACCGGCGCCTGACGCACCGACACCCCCGGCCGGTACGTCCCCACCGACCGCGCGGTAACCACTACCGTCGAAGGAGACGACGAGGCGCACGGCTCCGTGCGGCTCACCCCGCGACGCGTCCCGAGGTGGAATGTGAAGGCGATCCGTCGGTTCACCGTCCGTCCCGTTCTCCCCGACCCCCTGCGGCCGCTGAGCGACCTGGCGCGCAATCTGCGCTGGTCCTGGCATGCGGAGACGCGCGATCTGTTCCAGTCCGTCGACCCCGAGGCATGGGCCGCGTCCGGTGGTGACCCGGTGCGGCTGCTGGGCCGGGTGCGCCCCGCCCGGCTGGCCGAACTGGCCGGTGACCGGCGGTTCCTGCGCCGCCTGTCCGCCGTCGCCGACGACCTCGACGACTATCTGACCGGGGAGCGCTGGTACCAGACCCAGGCGGACGGCCTGCCCGCCGCCATCGCCTACTTCTCCCCGGAGTTCGGCATCACGGCCGCCCTCCCGCAGTACTCCGGCGGGCTAGGCATCCTCGCCGGCGATCACCTGAAGGCGGCCAGCGACCTCGGCGTTCCCCTGATCGGCGTCGGACTCCTCTACCGGCACGGCTACTTCCGCCAGACCCTCTCCCGGGACGGCTGGCAGCAGGAGCACTACCCGGTGCTCGACCCCAACGAACTGCCGCTCACCCAGCTGAAGGAGCCCGACGCCACATCCGCGCACGTCCGTCTCGCCCTGCCCGGCGGCAAGGAGCTGCGCGCCCGGATCTGGCTGGCGCAGGTCGGCCGGGTGCCGCTGCTGCTGCTCGACTCGGACGTGGAGGAGAACGACCTCGGCGAACGCGGGGTCACCGACCGGCTCTACGGCGGCGGCAGCGAACACCGGCTGCTCCAGGAGATGCTGCTCGGCATAGGAGGGGTGCGGGCGGTGCGGACGTACTGCCGGCTCACCGGGCACCCGGTGCCGGAGGTGTTCCACACCAACGAGGGGCACGCCGGGTTCCTCGGCCTGGAGCGGATCGCCGAACTGTGCGCGGACGGGCTGGACTTCGACGCGGCGCTGGAGGCGGTGCGGGCCGGCACGGTGTTCACCACGCACACCCCGGTCCCGGCCGGCATCGATCGCTTCGACCGGGACCTGGTGGGCCGGCACTTCGGCCCCGACGCCGAACTGCCCGGCATCGATGTGCGGCGGGTGCTGGAGCTGGGCCGGGAGACGTACCCGGGTGGCGAGCCGAACCTGTTCAACATGGCGGTGATGGGACTGCGGCTGGCCCAGCGCGCCAACGGCGTCTCGCTGCTGCACGGCCAGGTCAGCCGGGAGATGTTCGCGGGCCTGTGGCCGGGGTTCGATGCCGAGGAGGTGCCGATCACCTCGGTGACCAACGGGGTGCACGCCCCGACCTGGGTGGCGCCGGAGGTGCTGCGGCTGGCCACCCGGCAGGTCGGCGCCCAGCGGGCCGAGGACGCGCTGAGCGTCGGCGGCTCCGAGCGCTGGGACTCGGTCGCGGACATCCCGGACCAGGACATCTGGGAGCTGCGCCGCGCCCTGCGGGAACGGCTGGTGCTGGAGGTACGGGAGCGGCTGCGCACGTCATGGCGGCAACGCGGGGCCGGGGACGCCGAGTTGGGCTGGATCGACGACGTCCTGGACCCGGACGTGCTCACGATCGGCTTCGCCCGCCGGGTCCCGTCGTACAAGCGGCTGACGCTGATGCTCCGGGACCGCGACCGGCTGACGGAACTGCTGCTGCACCCCGACCGTCCGGTGCAGATCGTGGTCGCGGGCAAGGCGCACCCGGCGGACGACGGCGGCATGCGGCTGGTGCAGGAACTGGTCCGGTTCACCGACGACCCGCGGGTGCGCCACCGCATCGTCTTCCTCCCCGACTACGGCATGGCGATGGCGCAGCGGCTCTACCCCGGCTGCGACGTCTGGCTGAACAACCCGCTGCGCCCGCTGGAGGCGTGCGGTACGTCGGGCATGAAGGCGGCCCTGAACGGCTGCCTGAACCTCTCGGTGCTGGACGGCTGGTGGGACGAGTGGTTCCAGCCGGACTTCGGCTGGGCCATCCCGACGGCGGACGGCGCGGGCACCGACCCCGACCACCGTGACGACATCGAGGCGGCCGCCCTGTACGACCTCCTGGAACAGCGGATCGCGCCCCGCTTCTACGAACGCGGGCGCGCGGGCCTGCCCGACCGCTGGATCCAGATGGTCCGCCGGACCCTCTCCCTGCTCGGCCCGAAGGTGCTGGCCGGCCGCATGGTCCGCGAGTACGTGGACCGCCTCTACGCCCCCGCCGCCCGCGCCCACCGCGCGCTGACCCCGGACACCGCCCGGGACCTGGCCGGCTGGAAGGCCCGGGTGCGGGCCGCCTGGCCCGGGGTGAGCGTGGACCACGTGGAGACGACGGCGACGACGCCCACGGCGGAACTGGGGACCACGGTGGGCCTGCGGGTCCGGGTGGCCCTCGGCGAGCTGACCCCCGAGGACGTGGAGGTCCAGGCGGTGTCGGGCCGGGTGGACGAACAGGACCGCATCACGGACGCCACGGTCGTCCCGCTGAAGCCGGCCGGCACCGCCGACCTGGAGGGCCGCGTGCTCTACGAGGGCCCCCTGTCCCTGGACCGCACCGGCCCCTACGGCTACACGGTCCGCATCCTCCCCACCCACCCCCTCCTCGCCTCCTCCGCGGAAACGGGCCTGGTGACGATCCCGCCGGAGGAGGTGGTGGAGGGGGCGGGGGTGGTGTTGCGGTGAGGGAGCGGGGCGGTCACCGAATCGCCCCGCCCGGATTCGGCAGGGCCGCTCGGTGGTCTGCTGCCCGCTACGGCGTGCCGAGGATCTCCATGACCCGTTCCCTCACTCGGTCGCTGAAATCGGAGACCTTATGGCGGCCGGCGCCGCGCTTGACCCCCTCTCGATCTGCCACTCCGTGAAGAGAGTGGGTCCGAGTGCTTCCGTGACATTTGGCTGCCTCAAAGTGATGTGCCGAGGAATCTTCTGACCTACAGAGGGGCGGGTCCGCACACCTGGGGCTGAAGGCGGACACCGTGAGCCAGACCGTGCCGTCGCCGGTGCGGTCGACGACGAAGGCCTCCTCGCCGCACTCGGGGTAGCCCTCAAGGGTGCCGTAGGTCCAGCCGGCGCGGCGGGGTTCCTCTGCGGTCCATATGAGGACCGCCTCGGCGGTCCTCCGGAACACCGCGTGGCCTTCGCCGAGGTGGGTGCGCGTGGCCGCTGGACCGGTGGCACCCCTCTACTCAGGCCATCAGCACCATCGGGGGCCGTCAAGCGTGGCACCGACCGTCAATGCGACATGTGGAGGAATCTCCTGATCTCGCTGATGGTTGTCTGCCATTCGGATACCTCGTGCCCCTCTTCGTCGACCGTTGATCTCGGTTCGACGGAATGCCAAGGCTCCGCGGGGTTGAAATGTTCCGGCAGGTCTTCAAGGAAAATGATCGAGTTTTGAATGAAGACGGTCTCCCCGGACCTGTAGAGGGGCCAGCAGGTGATGAAGTTGCTGTGTGACGGATCCGTGATGGACGAAATGAGGCACGACGTAGTGTCGTGTCCACCTTCCAGAATCCTTAGGCAGCTTGCCCAGCTGGTTTGGTATTGCTCCACGCCCCAATAGGTCAGATCCATTGGAAAGCTCTCTTCGAAGTCGCCCACCGTGATGTGCCCAATGGCACTCTCGCCCGCTGCGACTCCGGAGCGGGACGGCACAGACAGCACTCGGATGGAGAAGGCCTCACTTCTTGATGTAGTTGAGGTCTGCGTCATAGGTGCCAATCCTCTGTCCCCTTTTATTGAACATCTTCCAGCCGTCGGAGACATTATGGCCATCCACGTCCGGCGTTATGTAGTTCTTCCCGTTGAAGAACACCTCTTGTCCGTGTGAGTGGAAAGGTGCCTTCTGAGGAGAGATTCTCTTAGTGTATCCAAGTTCGGCAGCCCTGTCCGCGGGGGTCGCAGCGTAGAGCTCGTGATTCGCATCCCGCCGGTCTTTGACCATGTCCGGGTGATACGGGTCCCGTTCCAAGGCCGGAGATGGTGTGTAGCCCTCAGGGAGAATTTCCTTAGGTTCGCAAGGGGTTAGCCCGAGCGGATCGGCCCAGGTGTGGGGATTGTGAACGTAAGTGTCGGGGTTGGGTGCAGGTGAAAGTCCGAGGGGGTCGGGTGTGAGGTAGCGCGCTGTTTCGGGGTCGTAGTGGCGGTAGTAGTTGTAGTGGAAGCCGGTTTCGGGGTCGTAGTACTGGCCTGGGAAGCGTAGGGGGGTGTAGGTGGTGCTGTTTGTTGACCACGCCGTTGTGCCCCAGAGGGTGCTGCGGGTGTGCCAGGCGATGTCGCCCTGTTCGTCCAGCAGTTCTGTGGGGGTGCCGATGAGGTCGGTGATGATGGCGAAGAAGCGGGAGTCGATCTCCTCTTGGGGCGCGTCGGCTGCGGTGATGCGTTCCGTTTGAGCCAGGGGGCGTAGGCCCTGGTGGTCCCAGGTCAGGGTGATCGGGTGGGGGAAGGCTTCGGATGTTGTGGTTTGTTCGCAGAGCGTTGTGCCGTCCCAGGTGAAGTCCACTCGCTCCACGACTGTTTCGCCGTCCTCGCCCAGGCGGAGTTTCGCGGTGCGGCGGCCCAGGGGGTCGTAGGTGTAGCGCCAGCGAGTGCCGTCGGGGGTGACCACTGAGGTGAGGCGGTCTTCGGCGTCCCATTCGTAGTGCCAGGTGTCCGGCTTGCGAGAGAGGCGGGTTTTCTGGCGGAGGGTGATGCGGCCGAGGGCGTCGTGTTCGTAGCGGACGTTGCCGGCTCGGGTGATGCGGGTGCCGGTGTAGGTGCGGGGGCCTGTTGACTCTGCTCCGGGGTGGGTTGCCGGCCAGGCGGCTTCGGTTTGGTTGCCTGCCTCGTCGTAGGCGTAGCGTTCCGTCCAGCCTGCCGCGTGGGCCGCCGTCACCCTGCCTGTCGCGTCCAGGTCGAAGCGGCGCGTGCCGGACAACTCGTCCTCGATGGCGGTCAGGTTGCCGTCGGCCCGGTAGGTGTACCTCCGGTTTTGGACTCTGCGGCCTCCTGCGCCGGTGACCGACTGGGCCGTGAGGCGGCCCGTCGGGTCGAAGGTGTGTTGCAGGGTGATCGTGTCGCCGACCAGGCGCCTCAGTTCGTGTCCGGCCTCGTCGTAGGAGAAGTCGATCGTCCGTCCGGATGCCGTCATGCCTGTGCGGCGGCCTGCCTCGTCGTAGGACCAGGTGGTCTTCGCCCCGGTCGGGGTCACCCGGCTCGTGCGGCGGCCTAAGGCGTCGTAGGTGTACGTCACCGTGCGGCCGTCGACCGTTTCCGAGCGCAGGCGGCCGTGGCGGTCGCGGAGCAGGGTGAGGGTGGTGCCGTCGGGGCCGGTCGCGTGGGCGAGTTGGTCGGTCAGGTCGTAGGCGTAGGTCGTGACCCCGCCCGCCACGGTCTTGCGGAGTACCTGGCCCAGCGCGTTGCGGTCGAACCTCGTTTCCTCGCCGAGGGTGTTCCGTCGTGCCGCCAAGCGGCCTGCCGGGTCGTACTCGTACGTCAAGGTCCGGCCGTCGAAGTCCGTCTCGCGGGCCAGGTGGCCTGCGGGGTCGTACTCGTACGTCCAGGTCAGGCCCTGTGGGTTGGTGACCTTGGTGAGGCGTAGTTCGGTGTCGTGGGTGAATTCGTAGCGGACGCCGTCCGGGCCGGTGCGGGCGGTCAGCAGGTCGAAGTGGGTGTACTCGAAGCGGGTGACGCCGCCGAGGGGGTCGGTGTGGCTGGTGCAGTTGCCCTCGCCGTCGTACGTCCACGTTTCCGTGGTGCCGTCGGGGGCCGTGTGGCGGGTCAGTCGGCCTTCGAGCGTCCATTCCAGGCGGGTGACGCCACCGAGTGGGTCCGTGATGGCGGTCGGGAGGCCGAGGGTGTTGCGTTCGTAGCGGGTGGTCGCGCCCAGGGGGTCTGTCATCTGCACGGGGAGGCCCGTGGGGTCGCAGACCACCGTGGTCGTGTTGCCTAACGGGTCCGTCACCGAGGTCAGGTGGCCCGCCTCCGTGTAGGTGAAGCGGGTCGTCCGGCCGGCCGGGTCCGTCACCGACGTGCGGTTGCCCCGATCGTCGTAGGTCTGGTGGAACACCGTGCCGTCCGGGTTCACCACCTTCACCGGCAGGCCGAGGGCGTTGTACTCGGCCCTCGTCTCGCGGCCGTCCGGGCGGGCGACCGAGACGAGGTTGCCCGTCTCGTCGTACTCGAACGCCGTCGTGTGGCCCAACGGGTCCGTCGTGGACAGCAGACGGTTGTAGCGGTCGCGGGTGTAGTGGGTGGTCGCGCCGAGTGCGTCGGTTTCGGCGATCACCTGGCAGCGGTGGTTGATCAGGTATTGGGTGGTGTGGCCGTGTGAGTTGGTGATGGTCGTGGTGTGTTCGCCGGTGTCGGGGTCCACCGGCGAGTAGGTGAAAGTGGAGGCCAGGTGGCCGGCGTCGCCGGACTGGTGGGTGCAGCGGTCCTGGTCGTCGTAGACGTAGGTGAAGTGGCTGTCGTTGGTGTCCGTCCAGGAAGTGACGCGGCCCTGGTCGTCGTAGCCGAAGACGGTGGGGCGGCCGGAGGAGTTGACGACCTCGGTGAGGTTGCCGTCGGTGTAGCCGTAGCGGACGAGTTCCTGGTCGGTGCCGTCGGCTGCCGCGTTCGCCAGGTGCAGCGCGGTGACTCTGCCGTCCGAGCTCGACAGCAGTAGCCGGTGACCGGCCGCGGAGGCGATCGCCAGCGGGGTGCCCTCGGTGTCGTACTCGAAGGTGATCCAGTTGCCGTTTCGGTCGTTCAGCTGTTCCAGGACCGCCAGGTCCTCGGAGCGGTCTGCGAAGTGCCGTACCCGGCCCGACTCGGGGTCGGTCAAGGTGTAGCCGTCGTCCACCCGGTCCAGGGGCCAGCGCGGGCCGTGGCTGGGCAGGGTCGGCACGCCCGGGGCGGGATGGGGGTAGGCGAGCGTCACCCCGTCCTCGCCGACGAAGACGACACCCTCCACGTCGATCTCCAGGCGCTGGTCGAGGGTGGAGGACCAGGCCGGGCCGAACCAGCCACCGAGCCGGTACGACGACTCGAACTGGCGCTTGACGACGAGGGGCAGGATGCCGGGGAGCGAGACGTCGGTCTGCGGCAGCACCATCCGGCCGGTGGCGACATCGACGGGGTCCTTCTCGCAGACCTTGTCGACCGGGCGCCGGGAGACGTCCTCCGCGCCCTCCTCGACCGCGTTCCGGGCTCCCTTGCGCGCCCCTTGCTCAGCGGCTTCCTCCGCACCCTTCTTCAGCCCCAGCCGCAGACCGCTGCGTCCCAGCCCCGCGCCCTTGGTGCCGAGGAGTTCGGGCAGGAACCGGCCGCCGGATTCGGAGGGGTCCTTGCGGAACTCGTCCCACATGGTCTTGGCGGTGCGTTCGGGGTGGGCGGCGGTGGAGACCAGCCCCGAGAGCGTCATGCTGACGTTCTGCATGTACGCGGCGGGGTGGTTGAGGTTGTAGGGGTCGATGGGGTTCAGGCCGCGGACGAAGGTGCCCAGGCCGGCCGTGCCCTTGACGACGCCCCCGGCGAAGTGGGTCAGCTCGATGCCGGCGGACAGGACACCGTCGGACAGGTTGTTCTTGATGCGGTCCAGCGGCGGGGGCTCGGCCGGAGCGTGGGCGAGGGCCGTCCTGACCTTGCCCTGGGCTTCGGCGGCGGCGGTGTTGCGCTGCTTGCGGGCCTGGGCCAGCTGATGGAGCGCGGCCTGGACATCGGCCTTGCCCGGGTCCTGGAACTCGGCGGGCCGGGGGCCGGGGTCCTCGCCCGCGTGCGCCTTCTCGTTGTAGGCGGCGACCTTCTCCTTGTGGGCCTCGAACGCCTCCTTGGACGCCTTCACGCCCTTCTTGTACAGGCGCACGGCTTCCTCGGCCTGTCCTTGCGCCCACTTCACCGTGTCGGCGTACGACTCCAGCGCGCCGGCCGCCGTCTCACACGCCTGGGCGGCCTGCGCCCACTTGACCGGGTGCACACCGAACTTCTCCCGGAACGCGTCCCCGCCCTCACCCCTCCAGCCGGAGGAGTCGACCTTCTTCAAGCCCTGGCCGACCTTGTCGAAGGCGCTGTGGAAGTCCCGCAGGTGCTTCGCGCTCTGCCGGATCTTGGCCGGGTTGCCGTGGACGAGCTCGTTGGCCTCCTCACTCTCACCGAGCTGCTGCTCACCCGGGGTCGCCCCCAGATCGGAGGCGACCCCGTCGCCCCAGTCCTCCACCACATCGGCCCACTTGTGCGCCCCGACGTAGTCCAGACCGTCACCGATCTTGTCCGTCGTGTAGTCCACGCCCTTGCCGACGAGCTTCTTGCCCCGGTCGACCAGATCCTCCCCGCCGCTGAGGAGCTTGTTGGTGACATCCCCGATCCCCATCAGCCCTCCTGGCCCTGCTGCCCGGCAGCTTCGGCGCGGGCCTCGGCAGAGGGACCGAACGCCTCGTCCAGCATCTGGTCGTAACGCTCCCGCGAGACACCGACAGCACCCGCCACGTCGGCCGGTCCCACGCCCGGCACAACCGAGGAGCGCGAGGTCAGCGCATCACGGGCCGCGTCCTTCCAGCCCTGCTCACTGTTCGCCCACGCCTGACGGAACGACTCCCCGCGCGCCCTCACCGTCCGCACGTCGAGGTCTGGAGTGTCCGGTACGGACTCGGGGCTCGTCCATGTAGTCGTACAGGCGTGACCTGGGTATTCGTGTCGTCGGGATGGTGGTGTCCCCGTGGTCGAACATGCTTCGGATCATTACACTCACGCGTTGCCGTCAGCAACGCGGCACGGGTGTCCGGTGAAGAGGTTGGCGGGATCCCGTTCCACTCGGAACAAGGGGGCGTCAGGTCACGGTTGTGGCTGGTCTTCGCAGAGGCGTTTGAGGACTGTTCCGCAGCGGCGGGCGTAGGCGTGCTGGAAGCCTCTGGTGGCCGGGCCGCCTGCCTTCGCGTACCACTTGGCCGGCTTGCTGAAGGCGGACACCGTGAGCCAGACCGTGCCGTCGCCGGTGCGGTCGACGACGAAGGCCTCCTCGCCGCACTCGGGGTGGCCCTCAAGGGTGCCGTAGGCCCAGCCGGCGCGGCGGGGTTCCTCTGCGGTCCATATGACGCGGCAGGGTGCCTTGACGACGCCGGCCAGGGTGACCGTGACGTCGACGCCGGGGGCCGCGCGGTCGGCGGTGGCGTCGATGCCGACGCCCAGTGTGCGGTGCATCTCCCAGGTGAGGACCGCCTCGGCGGCCCGCCGGAACACCGCGTGGCCCTCGCCGAGGCGGGTGCGCACGAGCATGGGACGGAAGCCGGGCGGGCAGAACGTCAGGTCGTCGCGGGTCGCACCGACCGGCTCATAGGTGAAGGGCGCCGAGGACATGGGTCACAAGGGTAGGGCGGCACCCGGGACGCGCTGGTCCCGGGTGCCGCCCGCCTGTGCCGGTCCGGCAGGTACTAGTTGACGTTGACGGCGGACCACGCCGCCGCGACCGCCTTGTACTCGGTGCTGGTGGAGCCGTACAGCGCGGACGCCGCGTTCAGGGTCGCCGTGCGGGCGGCCTTGTAGTTGGTCGTCGACGTCATGTACGTGGTCAGCGCCTTGTACCAGATCTGCAGCGCCTTGGCGCGGCCGATGCCGGTGACGGTGGAGCCGTTGTACGTCGGCGAGTTGTAGCTGACGCCGTTGATCGTCTTCGCGCCGCTGCCCTCCGCGAGGAGGTAGAAGAAGTGGTTCGCGACGCCGGACGAGTAGTGGACGTCCTTGTTGCCGACCGTGGAGGACCAGTAGTCCGCCGAGCCGCCGTCCTTGCTGGGCTTGTCCATGTAGCGCAGCGGGGTGCCGTCGCCGTTGATGTCGATCTTCTCGCCGATGAGGTAGTCACCGGGGTCGGACGCGTTGTTGGCGAAGAACTCCACGCCCGTGCCGAAGATATCGCTGGTGGCCTCGTTCAGGCCGCCGGACTCACCGGAGTAGTTGAGGCCCGCGGTGTTCGAGGTGACGCCGTGGCTCATCTCGTGGCCGGCCACGTCGATCGAGGTCAGCGGGCTGGCGTTGCCGTAGCCGTCGCCGTAGGTCATGCAGAAGCAGCTGTCGTCCCAGAACGCGTTGACGTACGCGTTGCCGTAGTGCACACGGGAGTAGGCGCCGACACCGCTGTTCTTGATGCCGTTGCGGCCGAAGGTGCTCTTGTAGAAGTCCCAGGTCAGGCCCGCGCCGTAGGCGGCGTCGGCGGCCGCCGTCTGGTCCGAGGAGGAGGTGGAGGCGGTGCCGGTGCCGAAGACGTTGGTCGAGTTGGCCACCAGGGTGCCCGTGCCGGACGTCTTGCGGGCCAGGTTGTACGTCTTGTGGTTGCCCCGCGCGCTGTCGGTGAGCTGGTACGTCGACCCCGACTGCACGGAGTTGAGGGTGACCGTGCCGGAGTACAGCGTCTTGCCGGTCGCGTTCTCGATGCCCTGGTACTCGTAGAGCTTCTTGCCGGTGGCCGCGTCGGTGATGACGTGCAGCTGGTTCGGGGTGCCGTCGTCCTGGAAGCCGCCGACGATCGTCTCGTAGGCGAGGACGGGCTTGCCGGAGCCGGCCCAGACGACCTGGCGGGCGCCGTCCGCGGTGGTCTTGGCGGAGCCGAGCGCCTTGGCGGCGGACACGGCCTGCTGTTCGGCCTTGGCGGCGGTGATCTGCGGCTTGAGCGAGGCCGGCTTCAGGGCCGCGGGATTGGCCTTGGTGACGCCCTGGGTCGCGCCGGACTTGGCGGTGTGGACGATCAGGTCGCCGCCGAGGACCGGAAGGCCCGCGTAGGTGCGCTCGTAGCGGGTGTGCAGCGTGCCGTCGGCGTCCTTGACGACGTCCTTGGCGACCAGCTTCTCCTGGGCGCCGAGGCCTATGTGCCGCGCGGTCTCGGTGGCGTCGGCCTGGGCCTGCTGGATCAGGGAGGTGCGGGCCGCGGCGGTCAGCGCGGTCGGGGCGGCGGCCAGGGGCTTGGCAGCGGCGGCGGCTTCGGTCGGGGCCTGCGCGTTGGCACTGGTGGTCAGACCGGTGGAGAGCAGGGCTCCGGCGGCGACAGCGGTGGCGATGGCCAGGGTGGTGCGCTTGTGACGCGCGTAGAGGGGGCTCACGGAAGCTCCTTCTCGTGGGGGAGTCCGGTCAGTGCGGGGTTACTGGCCGGCGTGTGTGGCGTTGTGAAGTTGCTGTGCTGCTGCGGCGGGTGGAGAGAGAGTGACATCAAGGACGCGGACATGTCAGGACCCTGAAGTGATGTTGGCTGAAAATCGACCAGCCGGTGAACGTTTCGGGGGTGTTAACCGGCGCCGCCCGAGGGGGTCCCGCCCCCGGGCGGCGCCGTCAACTCCGGCCTTTCGCCCTGCTGTTTACGGGAAGGTCAGCTTCCAGCCGTTGATCGTCCCGGTGTCGTAGGTGGCTTGATCCTGTACCCGCAGCTTCCAGGTCCCGTTGGCCGATTCCGCCGCCGCGTTGACCGTGTAGGTCTCGTTGACGCCGTCCGCCGAGTCCGAGGAGCTGTAGCCCTTCAGCCGGTAGGCGGTGCCCGACGGGCCGACGAGATCGATCACCAGGTCGCCCCGGTAGGTGTGCGCGATGTCCACGCTCACCTGGAGGTTGGCCGGCGCGTTCCCGGTCCGGCCGGTGACGGTGATGTCCGAGGTGACGGCCGCTCCGTTGTCCGGGATGGCCACCGGCGTGCCGCTCTCGTACGAGGTGCCGCCGCCCCCGCCGCCGCCGGAGCGGGCGCCGACCCCGATGCCCGCCCAGGCGTCCTGCACCGCCTTGTACTCGGCGCTGGTGGTGCCGTACAGCTCGCCGGCCGCCGCGAGGGTGCCGGTGCGGGCGCCCGCGTAGTTGGTGGTGGACGTCCACTTGGTGGTCAGCGCCCGGTACCAGATCTGCAGCGCCTTGTCCCGGCCGATGCCGGTGACCGGAAGGCCGTCCGCGGTGGGCGAGTTGTAGCTGACGCCGTTGACGACCTTGGCGCCGCTGCCCTCGCTCAGCAGGTAGAAGAAGTGGTTCGCCGGGCCGGACGAGTAGTGCACGTCCACGCCGCCGATGCCCGAGTACCAGTTGTCCTTGGACGCGCCGTCCTTGCTGGGCTTGTCCATGTAGCGCAGCGGGGTGCCGTTGCCGTTGATGTCGATCTTCTCGCCGACCAGGTAGTCCCCGACGTCGGTGGAGTTGTTCGCGTAGAACTCCACGCCCGCGGCCATGATGTCGCTGGTCGCCTCGTTCAGGCCGCCGGACTCACCGCTGTAGTTCAGGTTCGCGGTGGCCGAGGTGACGCCGTGGCTCATCTCGTGGGCGGCCACGTCGATCGAGGTCAGCGGCTTGGCGTTGCCGGAGCCGTCGCCGTAGGTCATGCAGAAGCAGCTGTCGGTCCAGAACGCGTTGACGTACGCGTTGCCGTAGTGGACGCGGGAGTAGGCGCCGACACCGTTGTTCTTGATGCCGTTGCGGCCGAAGGCGCTCTTGTAGAAGTCCCAGGTGAGCGCGGCGCCGTAGTGGGCGTCCGCGCCCGCGGTGGCCGCGTTGGAGCTGGTGCCGTTGCCCCAGGTGTCCGAGGACTGCGAGAACAGCGTGCCGGTGCCGGAGGTGCCGCGGTTGAGGTTGTACGTCTTGTGGCCGCCGCGCGCCCCGTCGGTGAGGTTGTACGTCGAGCCCGACTGGGTCGTGGTCAGCGTGACCTGCCCGCTGTACTGGGTGTTGCCCACGCCGTTCTTGACGCCCTGGTACTCGTAGAGCTTCTCGCCGGTGGCCGCGTCCGTGATGACGTGCAGCTCGTTGGGGGTGCCGTCCTCCTGGAGCCCGCCGACCACCGTCTCGTAGGCCAGCACCGGCTTGCCGGTCGCGGCCCAGATCACCTTGCGGACGCTGTCCGCGGCCGGCTTGGTCCCGCCGAGCGCCTTCGCCCGCCCCACGGCCTGCCGCTCCGCCGCCGCCTTCGGCACCGCCGGGGTGAGGCCGGCGACCTTCAGCGTGGCGTTGGTGGCCCGCACCACCTCCATGGTCTTGCCGGCGGTGTCGGTGGCCACGACCAGGTCGCCGCCGAGCACCGGCAGGCCCGCGTAGGTGCGCTCGTAGCGGGTGTGCAGGGTGCCGTCGGCGTCCTTGACCACGTCCTTGACGACCAGCTTCTCCTGGTCGCCCAGGCCGAGTTGGCGGGCGGCGGCGTCCCGGCCCGCGTCGGCGTGCCGGATCAGTTCGGCGCGCTGCGAGGGGGTCAGCTTGACCGCCGTGTGCGCCGGGTTCGCCTGGCCCGGCCGCGGTGCCTGCGGGGTGGCGGTGGCGGCGCCGGCCTGGACGGCGGCGGCGATCAGGGCGGCGACGCCGGCGAGGGCGACGGTGGCGGTGCGGTGGTGCGCGGTGCGGCGCCGTGCGGTGTGGGAGGTGCGTCCGCGAGAGGAACTGCTTCTCAACACTGACTCCTTCTGCGAGACCGCGGGTCGCGCGGCCAGGGGAGACCGGACGGTGGGTTCGGGCGTCCGGGCAGAACAGGGCGTTACGCGGAACCAGGTGCGGGTGCTCGGCCGGCCCACGCGCGTACGAGAGGGCTGTGGGGTCGCTGTGAGTCGGCCTGGGAAGAGTGGCAGGAGATCCCGCCACCTGTCAGGAGCGCATCACAAACTTGGCCGGAAATGGTTCGTTGACCGGATGTTCATGTTCGGTATGCGAACTGTTGGGGCGCGGTGTTCTGGGGAGGCCCGCCCCTGCGACCCCGGTCCTAGGTCCGATGTCCCGGTGAGGTACGGCCAAAACTCGATGGGCCTCGCCGGGGACGGTCCGTACGCTCGCGATGATGTCCACTACACGTTCGACCGCCGACCGTTCCGCCGTACGCACCCTGCTGCGCCTGTGGCCGTACGTGCGCCCCGTGCGCGCCCGGCTGTTCACCGCGGCGCTCGTCGCGGTCGTCGCCTCCTGCACCGGGCTGGTGATCCCGCTCGTGCTGAAGTGGCTGGTGGACGGGCCGGTCGCCGACCACGACCCGGCGGGCGTGTGGCTCGGCGCGCTCTACCTGCTGCTGCTCGGCATCGCCGAGGCGGTCCTGTTCGGCATCCGGCGCTGGCTCGTGGCCCGGCCGCTGTCCCGCGTCGAGGCGGAGCTGCGGGCGGACCTGTACCGCCGGCTGCAACGCCTGCCGGTGGCCTTCCACGACCGCTGGGCGTCCGGCCAGTTGCTCTCGCGCGGCACCACCGACCTGATGCTGCTGCGCGTGTTCCTCGCCTTTCCGCTGACCTTCCTGCTGGTCAACGGCGTGACGATCCTGGTCGGCGTGTCCATCATGCTGGTGCAGGACTGGATGCTGGGCCTGGTCATCCTCGGCCCGGCCGTCCCCGTGATGTGGACCTGCGCGGTCTTCGAACGGCGGTACGCGCAGGTGGCCCGGCGCGCCCAGGACCAGGTCGGGGACCTGACCACGGTGGTCGAGGAGAGCGTGCTCGGCATCCGCGTCGTCAAGGGCTTCGGCCGGCACCGCAGCCAGGCGCGCGCCTTCCGGGAACTGGCCGGCCGGCTGCGGGGCACGGAACTGCGCAAGGCGCGGCTGCTCGCCACCATCTGGGGCGTCATCGTGGCGCTGCCCGAGGTGGCCATCGGGGCGGCCCTGGTCCTCGGCGCCGTCCGCGTCGCCGACGGCGAGCTGTCCGCGGGCACGCTGGTCGCCTTCCTCAGCACCGCGCTGGCGCTGCGCTGGCCCGTCGACTCCATCGGCTTCCTGCTGGCGATGAGCCAGGAGGCGGCGACGGCGACGGAACGCTACTTCGAGGTGATGGACGAGGAGGTGGAGGGGAGCGGCGAGGGCACCGCGCCGGGAACCGCGGGGGCGGGTGAGGCTCAGCCCGAGTCCAGAGCCCGTACCGCGCCCGTCCCCGCATCGGGCCCGGCGTCCCGGGCCGAGGCGGGCGCCGCATCCGGGATCCGGTTCGAGGGGGTGCGGTTCCGGTATCCCGACGCGCCTGCCGGCTCCCCGCCCCTCCTCGACGGCATCGACCTGCACATACGGGCCGGGGAGTCCATGGCCCTGGTCGGCGCCACCGGCAGCGGGAAGACCACGCTCACCGCCCTCGTCCCGCGCCTGTACGAGGTCACCTCCGGCCGGATCACGCTGAACGGCGTGGACATCACCGGGATACCCCGCGAGGAGCTGCGTGCCAGGGTCGCCGTGGCCTTCGAGGAACCCACCCTGTTCTCGGCCGGCGTCGGCGAGAACGTGCTGATGGGCGCCCCGGACGGGGCCGGGAAGCCCGAACTGGACCGGGCCCTCGCCATCGCCCGGGCCGACTTCGCGCACGCGCTGCCGCAGGGCACCGACACCCGCGTGGGCGAGCAGGGCCTCAGCCTGTCCGGCGGCCAGCGCCAGCGTCTCGCGCTGGCCCGCGCGGTGGTCGGCCGGCCGGAGTTCCTCGTGCTGGACGACCCGCTGTCCGCCCTGGACGTGCACACCGAGGCCGCCGTGGAGGCCGCGCTGCGGCAGGTCCTCGCCGACACCACGGCGCTGATCGTCGCCCACCGCCCGTCCACGGTGCTGCTCGCCGACCGGGTCGCCCTGCTCTCGGGCGGCCGGATCGCGGCCGTCGGCACCCACCGGCAACTGCTGCGCGACAACGCCGAGTACGCCCATCTGATGTCCGGGGAACGGGAGGACTCCCGATGACCACCACGTCCGCCTCCACCCCCGCCTCCACCCCCGCCGTCACCGTCGGCGAACCCGGCCGCACCCAGGACCCGGACGGCGACGGCGGCGCGGGCGGCCGGGGCGACGCCTTCGACCGGGACGTCCTGCCCGTCCCGCCCGGCGCCACCGCCGCCCTGCTGCGCTCGCTGCTCGCGCCGATGAAGGCCCGGGTCGCGGTCACCACGCTCCTGCTGCTGCTCCAGCAGGCGGCGGTGCAGGCGGGCCCGCTGCTGGTGGCGTACGCCATCGACACCGCCGTACCGGCCATCCGGCACGACCGCGACGGCCCGCTGATCGCGATCGCCGCCGGCTATCTGCTGTGCGCCCTCGCCTCGGGCGCTTTGCAGTTCGCGTTCATCGAGGTCTCCGCGCGGGTCAGCCAGGACGTGCTGCTGGACCTCAGGGGCCGGATCTTCCGGCACGCGCAGGCGCTGAGCATCGACTTCCACGAGCGGTACACCTCGGGCCGGCTGATCTCCCGGGCCACCACGGACGTGGAGTCGCTGCGCGAACTCCTCGACGAGGGGCTCCAGGAACTGGTGACCGTCATCCTGTCCTTCATCTCCGTCTCGGCCCTGCTGCTCTGGCTGGACCTCGGCCTCGGCGCGGTCGCGGTGGCGTCCTTCGGGCCGCTGTACCTGCTCGTCCGGATCTACCGGCGGCGCGCCGGGCGGGTGTACGGCGCGAAGTCCACGGCGATGGCGGCGGTGATCGTGAAGTTCACGGAGACGATGAACGGCATCCGCCCGGTGCGTGCCTTCCGCCGGGAGGCAGCGAACGAGGCCGAGTTCGCGATCCTGAACGCCCGGCACGAGCGCAGGAACGGGGACGCGCTGCTGGAGATGGCCCGCTATGTGGTCGGCTCCCGGCTGGTGGCCAACACGGCGGTCGCGGCGATCGTGCTGTGGGGCGCCCACCGGGTGGCCTCCGGCTCGCTGGAGCTGGGTGTGCTGGCGGCGGCGGTGCTGTACCTGCGCCGCCTGTACGACCCGATCGACCGGCTCGGCATGTTCCTGAACTCCTACCAGTCGGCCGCCGCGTCCCTGGAGAAGATCGCCGGTCTGCTGGCCCAGGAGCCGACCGTGCCCGAACCGGGGGTGCCACGCCAGCTCCCGCCACGCGCGGGCGACGTCCCGGGACGTGAAGTGGTGTTCGACGGGGTCCGGTTCGGCTACCGCACCGGCGGCGAGGTGCTGCCCCGCTTCGACCTCACCCTGCCCGCCGGACAGACGGTGGCGGTCGTCGGCTCCACCGGCGCGGGCAAGTCCACCCTGGCCAAGCTGCTCGCCCGGTTCTACGACCCCTCCGCCGGGCGGGTGCTGCTGGACGGCGTGGACCTGCGCGAGCTGTCCACGGCCGAACTGCGGCGTGGCGTGGTCATGGTGACGCAGGAGGCGTTCCTGTTCTCCGGCACGGTCGCCGACAACATCGGCCTCGGCCGGCCCGACGCCGGCCGGGAGGAGATCGAGCGGGCGGCGAAGGCCATCGGCGCGCACGAGTTCATCAACGCGCTGCCCGACGGCTACGACACCGACGTCCGCAAGCGCGGCGGCCGCATCTCGGCGGGCCAGCGCCAACTGGTCGCTTTCGCACGGGCGTTGCTCGCCGATCCGGCCGTGCTGATCCTGGACGAGGCGACCAGTTCGCTGGACGTGCCGGGGGAGCGGGCGGTGCAGCGGGCGATGGCGACGGTGCTGCGGGGCCGCACCGCCGTGGTCATCGCCCACCGGCTGTCCACCGTCGAGATCGCGGACCGGGTCCTGGTGATGGAGGGCGGCCGGATCGTCGAGGACGGCACCCCGGCCGAACTCGTCGCGGGCACGGGCCGGTTCGCGGACCTCCACCGGGCGTGGCGGGACAGCCTGGCATGACCGGCCGGCGGCCCGCACGCGTCAGTTCGACGGTGGGCCGTCGTGCAGAATCCTCTGGAAAAGACGGTGGTCCCGCCATTCCCCGTCGATGTGCAGGTAGCGCGGGGCCATGCCGATCGGCTCGAAACCGTTCTTGCTCAGCACGCGTTGTGACGGCGCGTTGTCGGGGAGCGTGGTGGCCTCGATGCGGTGCAGGCCGATGATGTCGCGGGCCGCGCGGCAGACGCTCGCCACTCCGGCACCGGCCAGCCCCCGGTTCTGCTGGTCGGCGGCCACCCAATACCCCAGATGGGCGCTGCAGAAGGGCCCGAACGCCATTCCCGAGAGGGTGATCGTGCCGATGACGGCGCCGTCGCTCTCGAGGACCCAGGGCACCGCACGCTGTTCCGCGAACTGCTTCAGTTGCTCACGGATGCGTGCGGCCTGGCCTTCGACCGTGAAGAAACTCTCCGGGCGGCGGGGTTCCCACGGAGCCAGGTGGTCCCGGTTCGCGGTATACGCGCGATGCAGTGCCTCCGCGTCGTCGAGGGAGACGAGCCGCAACCGGGTCCCGCCGGGCAGCACTTCTTCAGGAATGATCATCCGGTCACGGTAGCCCGCGCAACCCGCGGGCCAGTGCGAGGAGTCGGCGGAGTCCCAGCCGCTTCCGCCCGTCCGGCCCGGCGGATGGTCCCTCGGGCGTGAACTCCGCGTCCCGGCCCCGGGTGTGCCGGTCAGGAGCCGGCGGTGTACGGCAGCAGCCCCCGTGCTATGTCCTCCCACGCCCCCTTCAGCTCGGCCAGCAGTTCCGGACGGGCGGCGGCCAGGTCGGCCTGTTCGCGCAGGTCGGTGGCGAGGTCGTAGAGGTGGTCGGTGCCGGTGGTGTCCTGGTAGTACTTCCAGTCACCCCGGCGCAGCGCCCGGTTGCCCCGGACCCGCCAGAACAGGTCGCGTTCGGGCAGGCGTTCGCCGCGCAGCAGGTAGCCCGCGAGGCTGGTGCCGTCCAGCGGATGCGCCGGGTCGGGGCGGGCGCCGCCGAGTTCCAGCAGGGTCGCGGTCCAGTCGGGGGAGAAGTTCGGTTCGTGGCTGACCTGGTGGCCGTCGATCCGGGCCGGCCAGCGCAGGATGGCCGGCACCCGGATGCCGCCCTCCTGGAGACCGGCCTTCTGCCCGCTCAGCGGCCACTGGTACGACCAGCGCTCACCGCCGTTGTCGCTGGCGAACAGCACCAGCGTGTTCTCCTCCTGCCCGGAGCGGCGCAGCGCGGCCAGCACCTCGCCGACGGCCGCGTCCAGGCTCTGCACCATCTCGGTGTACTTGGCGACCGAGCCCCCGTCCCGGTGCCCCAGGGCCGCCGTGGCCTGGGCCGGTGTCGTCGCCGCCCGGACCCGAGCGGCGATCTCGGCGCCGGTCGCCGCGTCGCCCTCGGCCAGCCAGGGCCAGTGCGGGGTGGTGAAGTTGAGGTTGAGCAGCCAGGGCCGGCGGTGTCCGCGGCCGACGTACTCGACGGCCCGCTCGGTCAGCACGGTGGTGTAGTAGCGCAGGTCGTG
The DNA here is from genome assembly GCF_016860525.1 of Streptomyces rubradiris. Classification (NCBI taxonomy): domain Bacteria; kingdom Bacillati; phylum Actinomycetota; class Actinomycetes; order Kitasatosporales; family Streptomycetaceae; genus Streptomyces; species Streptomyces rubradiris. The sequence goes on along the minus strand of NZ_BNEA01000015.1, from coordinate 2,600,099 downwards.
GTACTCGGCGTCGCCCTCGTACAGGTCGTAGTCGCCGAGCTGGCCCAGCTTGGAGAAGTACTCCAGGACCCCGCCGAAGTTGCCGAAGAACTCGTCCCAGCCGGACTTGGTGGGGCTGTAGTCGGGCAGCCAGCCGCAGTGCCACTTGCCGATCAGGGCCGTGTCGTAGCCGGCCTTCTTCAGCAGGGAGGCGAGCGTGGGATGGCCCGGGTCCAGGCCCTGGGACCGGTCGGCCACCGGTTCGGCCAGGCCGCCCTCGGTACGGCCCGGGTAGCGGCCGGTGTAGAGGCTGAAGCGGGTCGGCGAGCAGGTCGCCGAGCCGGAGTAGGCGTCGGTGAAGCGCACCCCCTGGCGGGCCAGCCGGTCCAGGTTCGGGGTCTTGATGTGCGGTGCGCCGTACGCGGAGAGGTCGGCCCAGCCCAGGTCGTCACCGAGGATGACCAGGAAGTTGGGGCGGGACCCGGCAGCGGCGGCGGGGCGGGAGCGGAAGGGGCGTTCGGCGGGGGCGGCCTGGGCGGGCGACGCGGCACCGGTGACGGTGGAGACCGCGCCGCCGCCGAGCAGACCGCCGAAGGCACGGCGGGACATGTCGGACATGCGGGATCCTCGAAACGGCCGTGCCCCGTGACGGGGCACGGCGGGGTGAAGGAGGGAAGGAGAAGGGGAACGAGGGTGCGGGTCAGCGACACAGGGCGCTGGACTGCCGGCACAGATCCACATGCCGCCGTGCCACGAGCGCGATGCGCGCGTACGTGTGTTCCGTGGCAGGCCTCATGATCACAGGACGGTGCCAGGAACCCGCATCCGCCGTCAAGACACCGTCCGGCAGGCGGGATCACGGCACCCCCAGCTCGAACAGGGCGTAACCGGCGTACGAGCCGGAGGCCAGCGCCGCGATCCCCAGCAGCGTGCACAGCACCGGCAGGCTCAGCCGGCGCAGCGCGACCGCGAGCGGCACGAACAGCGGGAAGCAGGGCAGCAGATAGCGGGAGATGTTGGCGACGATCTGCTGGCTGCCGAGGACCAGGGCCAGCGTGATCACGGTGTACAGGACCAGCACCGCCGGCGGGCGCAGCCGCAGCAGCAGCGGCAGCAGCGCGCACACCAGCAGGATGACGCCGACCGAGATGACGTCCGTGAACGGGTACGCGAAGAGGTAGTCGAACTTGCCGACGGGCACGGACGTCAGCACGTCCAGGGTCTGCTTGCCGTAGTCGAAGCTGTGTGCCCAGGCGCCCGACTGGAGCTTGAAGTAGCCGCCCAGGTCGCCCATGCGGTTGCCGACCCACAGCAGATAGCCGAGGAGCCCGAGCGGGGCCAGGGCCATGGCCAGCACCGGGCGCAGCACCCCGTCCTCCCGGCGGCGCAGGGACAGCAGCGCGGACACGCAGAGCGCGGCGATCAGCGCGCCGGCGGTGGGCCGGTTCAGCCCGGCCGCGAAGGTGAGCACCCCGGCGGTGAGCCAGCGCCGGGTGAGCACGGCATGGCAGGCCCAGGCCGCCAGGGCCACGTACAGGGAGTCGGAGTAGACCGCCCACTCCACGCCCGAGCCCGGCCACACCGCCCACAGCCCGGCCGCCGCGAGCCCGGCCCGCCGGCCGCCGAACCGCTCGGCGACCGCGTAGATGCCGAGGGCGGCGGCGAAGGAGGCCACGATGGAGACCAGCAGCCCGGCGCCGTAGGAGCCGAGGCCGGTGACCGCCGAGGTCAGCCGCATCAGCGCCGGGTAGAGCGGGAAGAACGCCGCCGAGTTGCCCTCCAGCGTGATCAGGCCGGTGGCGCCCGGGACCGGGACGAGCTTCGGGTCGTAGCCGTGCAGCGCGATCTGCTGGTACCACCAGCCGTCCCAGGTGGCCAGCACGTCCCAGGCGTGCGCGCCACCGCCGAACCGGGGGTGCTTCGTGCGGTAGTCCCCGGTGGAGGACAGCAGGTACATGAAGGAGCAGAAGCCGGCCAGCTTCAGGGTGCCGAACAGGGCGAGGACCGGGCCGTGGCGGCGGGCGGCGGCCCGCAGCCGGGAGTGCGGCGCGGCCTCGGTGTCCGGCCTTCCTATGCCGGGCAGGGTCGCGGTCACCGGGCCACCGGCCCCGGGCGGCGGGCCAGGGTGCGCCGCATCCGGACGATCCCGCGCAGGTCCGCCAGCGCGGTGGCGACCAGGTCCACGCTGCTGTCCGGGTCGTCGACCCAGTCCACCGGCACCTCGTGGATCCTCAGGCCCGCCCGCTCGGCGAGCACCAGCAGCTCGGTGTCGAAGAACCACTCGCCGTCCCGCACCAGCGGCAGCAGCCGCTCGGCCGTCTCGCGCCGCACCGCCTTGAAACCGCACTGGGCGTCGGAGAAGCCCACGGCGAGCGTGCAGCGCAGCAGGACGTTGTAGCAGCGGGAGATGACCTCGCGCTTGGTCCCGCGCACCACCCGAGACCCCGGCGCCAGCCGGGTGCCGATCGCCAGGTCGGAGTGGCCCGAGATCAGCGGGGCGACCAGCGGCAGCAGCGCCGCCAGCCCGGTGGACAGGTCCACGTCGAGGTACGCCAGCACGGGCGCCCGGGAGCCGGACCAGGCGGCCCGCAGGGCCCGGCCCCGGCCCTTCTCCGGCAGCCGCAGCGAGGTCACCTCGGCCAGTTCGGCGGCCAGCCGGGCGGCGATGTCCGGGGTGCCGTCGGTGCTCGCGTTGTCGGCGATGGTGATCCGGAACGGATAGGGGAAGGTGTCCCGCAGGTGCGTGTGCAGCCGCCGGACGTTGGGCTCCAGGTCCTTCTCCTCGTTGTAGACCGGCACGGCCACGTCCACGACCGGCTCGGCCGCCTCGTGGGCCGCCGGCAGCGGGGCGGGCCGGGGTATCCGGCGGAAGGCCGGCGCGCCGGCGGACTGCCGGCTCGGCCGGCTGGGTCGGATGTGCGTCACATGAACCCCGTTTGTCTCTGATCGGTCGGGTGTGCCGGGGCACACCGGGGCGGGCGGCGGGTCGAGGGCTAGCCGGCGTCCGTGGCGAACGGCGGCCGGTGGGTGGTCGTGGCCGTGGGCGTGCGGAAAGTGCTCCAGGTGTCCTCCGGGGTCGTGGAGCCGACGCCGTCCGTCGGCGTCACGGTCGCCGTGGTCGGCGTGGACGGCGTGTGGTCCGGTGACCGGGGCGGCGGCTCGGACACCGAGGCACCGGGGGCCGGCGTCGCGGTCGAGGTGGGTGTCGGTGTCGGCGTCGGTGCCGGACTGGTCGCCGGCCGCGGCGGCGCGGCCGGGCGGTCGTCGGTGGGGCCGTGCGGCCACAGCACCAGCACCAGGCCGAGCCCGGCGCCGGCCAGCACACCCCCGGCGGCCCGGCGCGTCGCGCGCGCCCGGCGCCGGGCCCGCACCCCGGCGCGCAACGCCTCCCGGTGCCGGGGCTCGAAGGGCACCGGCTCCGGGTCCTGCCGCAGCAGCCCGGCCAGCCGCCGCTCGAAGTGGTCCATGCTTCTTCCTCACCCCACCGGCTCGATGACGTCGGCCAGCAGCCGGCGCAGCCGGGCCACTCCGCGCGCGGCGTGGGACCGGGCCGTGCCCACCGGGCAGCCCAGGGCCTCGGCGACCTGCCGGTCGGGCAGGTCCTGGTAGTAGCGCAGCACCACGGCGGCCCGCTGGCGCGGGGTCAGCTGGGCGAGCGCCGTCTCCAGCCGGGACCGTTCGGCGACGGTCGCCGACAGGTCTCCGGCCGCCGCCGTCTCCGGCAGCTCCTCCACGGGGCGCTCGCCCCACCAGCGGCGGCGGGCCGAGCGGGCCGCGGCCCGCGCGAGCACCTTGCGCACGTAGGCCTCCGGCGCCTCGTCGGCGACCTTCGGCCAGACGAACCACAGCTTGACCAAGGACTCCTGCAACAGGTCCTCGGCCCGGTGCCGGTCGCCCCCGGTGAGCAGACGGGCCAGATGGAACAACACCGACCAGCGGGCCGCCACGAACGCGTCGTACTCACCGGCCCTGGCCTGCTCCATCCCCACGGTCCCCGTTCTCGCCGGCTGTCTACACCAGGAGAAAGGCCCTGGACCCGGGTCCGCGCTGCACTCGACGGGCGTGATCCGCGTCACGCACAGCCGGCACACAGGCCCCGCGCAGTGTCACACACGCCCCTGACCGGCTCGGGCACACCGTCAGGGCACAGCGCCTGCCGCCGTCACAGAGCCGCCGCCGTACCGGCTCAGGCGGCCCGCAGCAGCAGGACCGTCCGCTCCGGCACCGTGATCCGCGCGCCCGCCCGGTGGACCGTGCCCGGCTCCCCGGCCTGGTCCTCCGCCGAGGTGTCCACGACCACCTCGTACCGCTCCGCCCACGGCGGTCCCGGCAGCACGAACCCGGCCGGCCGCCCGCCCGCGTGCAGCACCGCGAGGAAGCTGTCGTCCACCACCGGCGCGCCCCGCTCGTCCCGGCCCGGGATGTCCCGCCCGGACAGGTACATGCCGAGCGTGGCGGCGGGCGCGTACCAGTCGCCCTCGGTCATCTCCGTGCCCCGCGCGGTGAACCAGGCCAGGTCCCGCAGCCCGTCCGCGGTCTGCGCGCGGCCGGAGAAGAAGGCCCGCCGGCGCAGCACCGGGTGCCGGTGGCGCAGCGCGATCAGCCGCGCGGTCAGGTCGTACAGCGCCCGCCAGCCGGGCTCCTGAAGCAGCGACCAGTCCACCCAGCCGATCTCGTTGTCCTGGCAGTAGGCGTTGTTGTTGCCGTGCTGGGTGCGGCCGAACTCGTCGCCCGCGACCAGCATGGGCACGCCGGTGGACAGCAGCAGGGTGGTGAGCAGGTTGCGCAGCTGCCGGCGGCGCAGCGCCCGTATGTCCTCGTCGCCGGTCTCGCCCTCCGCCCCGCAGTTCCAGGAGCGGTTGTCGTCGGTGCCGTCCCGGTTGTCCTCGCCGTTGGCCTCGTTGTGCTTGCGCTCGTACGACACCAGGTCGCGCAGGGTGAAGCCGTCGTGCGCGGTGACGAAGTTGACCGAGGCGTACGGGCGCCGGCCGCCCCAGGCGTACAGGTCGCTGGAGCCGGACAGCCGGTAGCCCATCTCCCGTACGTCGGGCAGGGCACCCCGCCAGAAATCGCGCACGGCGCCCCGGTACCGGTCGTTCCACTCGGTCCACAGCGGCGGGAAGGCGCCCACCTGGTAGCCGCCGGAGCCGATGTCCCACGGCTCGGCGATCAGCTTCACCCGGCGCAGCACCGGGTCCTGGGCGATCACCGCCAGGAACGGCGAGAGCATGTCGACGTCGTGCATGGAGCGGGCGAGCGCCGCCGCGAGGTCGAAGCGGAAGCCGTCCACGCCCATCTCGGTCACCCAGTAGCGCAGCGAGTCGGTGATCAGCCGCAGCACCTGGGGCTGGACGACGTGCAGGGTGTTGCCGCAGCCGGTGTAGTCGGCGTAGCGGCGGGCGTCGTCCTGGAGCCGGTAGTAGCCGCGGTTGTCGATGCCCTTCAGGGACAGCGTCGGGCCCAGCTCGCCCGCCTCCGCGGTGTGGTTGTAGACCACGTCGAGGATGACCTCGATGCCGGCCGCGTGCAGCGCGCGCACCATGCGCTTGAACTCGCCGACCTGCCCGCCCGTCGTACCGGAGGCGGCGTAGCCGGCGTGCGGGGCGAAGTAGCCGATGGAGTTGTAGCCCCAGTAGTTGGTCAGGCCCCGGCGCAGCAGGTGGTCCTCGTGCGCGAACTGGTGCACCGGCAGCAGCTCCACGGCCGTGACGCCCAGCTTCACCAGGTGCTCGATCGCGGCCGGGTGGGCGAGCCCCGCGTAGGTGCCGCGCAGTTCCTCGGGGACGGCCGGGTGCCGCTTGGTGAAGCCGCGCACGTGCAGTTCGTAGATCACCGAGTCGGCCCACGGCGTCTTGGGGCGGCGGTCGTCGGACCAGTCGTCGTCATCGTGCACGACGACCCCCTTCGGGACGTACGGTGCCGAGTCGCGCTCGTCGCGCACGGTGTCGGCCACCGACTGGTCCGGCCAGTCCCGCACGTGCCCGTACACCTCCGGCGGCAGCGCGAACTCGCCGTCCACCGCCCGCGCGTACGGGTCGAGCAGCAGCTTGGCCGGGTTCCAGCGGGCGCCGGTCCACGGGTCCCAGCGGCCCTCGACCCGGTAGCCGTACCGCTGTCCGGGCATCACCCCGGGCACGAAGCCGTGCCATATCTCGTGCGTCAGCTCGGTCAGCGGGATGCGGGTCTCCCGCCCGGCCTCGTCGAACAGGCACAGCCGGACCGCCTCCGCGCCCGCCGCCCACAGCGCGAAGTTGGTGCCGGCGACCCCGTCCGGGCCGGTCCGGAACCGGGCCCCCAGCGGGGTGGGCGTACCCGGCCACACGACCGGGGCGGGCGGTACGGGCCGCCGGGCGCCGTTCACCGCCGCCGGTTGCCCGCTCCCGGCGGCCGGCTCCCCGGCCGGTGCCCGCTGCTCGGCTGCGCTCGTCACTGTCGGCCCCTCTTCCCGGCGGCTCGTCCGTGGCTCCGACGCGGGCGCCGGGGCGCCCGCTCGCGTGCGCGGCTCCCCGGCGTGGTCGTCCTTCCCTCTGTTCTGCCCAGCGGGTGGCTCGCACTCACGTTTCCCCGGGGCGTGCCCGGTCGTTGAGACCCGTGTGAGGCACGCAACTGGACGCGCACGGCGCGCGGGGGCCGCGCTGGCCGCCGTACTGACATGGGCGGGGCTGCTCGCGGGCTGCTCCGTCGACGGCCCGGGACCACTGGGCATGGGCGGGGCACGGGGGGACTCCCCGGCCCCCGAGGACGTCATCCGGGTGACCCCCGACGACGGGAGCCGGGCCGTACGCCCGGACGAGCGGCTGCGGATCCGGGTGCCCGGCGGGCGCCTGGAGAAGGTGACCGTCGTCAAGGAGCAGGACGCGCGGGTGTCGCCGGTCCCCGGGCGGATCGGCGCCGACGGGCTGACCTGGCGCCCCGACGAGGAACGGCTGGCGCTCGCCGCCCGGTACACCGTCGACGTGGTGGCGCTGGACCCCCGGGGCCGCCGCTCGGCCCGGCACACCACCTTCACCACCTACGTCCCCGGCGAACGGTTCATCGCCTACGTCACCCCGGAGAACCGCGCCACCGTCGGCACCGGGATGATCGTCTCGCTCTCCTTCAGCCGGGAGATCGCCGACCGGGCCGCCGTCGAGCGCGCCGTGAAGGTCACCGCCCGGCCGCCCGTCGAGATCCGCCCGCACTGGTTCGGCAAGGACCGCCTTGACTTCCGCCCGGAGCGGTACTGGAAGCCCGGCACCGAGGTCACCGTGGACCTCGGCCTGCGGGACGTGGAGGGCGCGCGGGGCGTGTACGGCCTCCAGGACAAGTCGGTGACCTTCACCGTCGGCCGCGGCCAGGTCTCGCTGGTCGACGCGGCCCGGCACATGATGGAGGTGCGGCGCGACGGAGCGCTGCTGGCCACCGTCCCCATCACCGCGGGCGCCCCCAAACACCCCACCTACAACGGCAAGATGGTGGTGATGGACATGCTGGAGGTCACCCGCATGAACAGCCGCACGGTCGGCTTCGGCGGCGAGTACGACATCCCCGACGTCCCGCACGCCATGAAGCTCACCGACTCCGGCACCTTCCTGCACGGCAACTACTGGGCCACGGACGCCCCCGGGACGGCCAACGTCAGCCACGGCTGCGTCGGTCTCAGGGACGTCAAGGGCGGCGGTTCGGACACCCCGGCGGGCTGGTTCTTCGACCGCAGCCTCGTCGGCGACGTCATCGAGGTCGTCAACAGCAAGGACAAGACGGTCGCCCCGGACAACGGCCTCGGCGGCTGGAACATGGACTGGAAGGACTGGACGGCGGGCAGCGCGGTGAAGTGACGGCGCGGTGAGGGGGGCCCGGCGGCCGAGGTGCAGGTCGCGGGGGGAATCTGCGACGGAACGGTGACGTTCACCCCGCGCCTGGCGTGCATCCAGGCAGTTAATATGCGCGCACATGAGTGGTGGGGAGCGGGCCGGGTCATGCCTGGTCCGGCGAGGGGAGAACAACTTGAACATGCGGCCTGTACCGGGGGCGTCGAATCGGGGGCGGCGGGGCCGTAGGGGACTGGCGCTGATAGCCGGGGCCCTGGTGCTGTCGCTCGCCGCGTGCGGCGGAGGCGGAGACTCCGGGGCCGGTTCCGGCGCGGGGAAGGGCAAGGGGGACGGGAAGGACGCGCAGTCCACGGCCGCGGTGAGCATCGCGCCCAAGGCCGGCGCCACCGGCGTGGACACCAGCGGCACCCTGAAGGTCGGCGTCACCGGCGGCAAGCTGACCGAGGTCACCGTCAAGGACGAGAAGGGCGTCGAGGTCGAGGGCGCCATCGGCGCGGGCGGCGCGTCCTGGACGCCGTCGACGCATCTGGCCGCAGGCACCAGGTACTCGGTGCACGCGGTCGCCGAGGACTCCGCGGGCCGCCGGGCCGCCGAGGACTCCACGTTCACCACGCTGACGCCGAAGAACACCTTCATGGGCTACTTCACGCCCGAGGACGGCTCCACCGTCGGCGTCGGCATGCCGTTCTCCATACGCTTCACCCGGGGCATCACGCATCCCGAGGACGTCGAGAAGGCCATCCGCATCAAGACCGAGCCGGCCGTGGAGGTCGAGGGCCACTGGTTCGGCAACGACCGCCTGGACTTCCGCCCCGAGAAGTACTGGAAGCCCGGCACCAAGGTCACCGTCGACCTCGGCCTGGACGGCGTCGAGGGCCGCGACGGCGTCTACGGCAAGCAGCGCAAGACCGTGAAGTTCACCATCGGCCGCAACCAGGTCTCCATCGTGGACGCGGCCAAGCACACGATGAAGGTCACCCAGGACGGCAAGGTCGTCAAGACCATCCCGGTCACCACCGGCAAGCCCGGCTACGACACCTGGAACGGCCAGATGGTCATGAGCGAGAAGCTCACCGTCACCCGCATGAACGGCGAGACCGTCGGCTACGGCGGCGAGTACGACATCAAGGACGTCCCGCACGCCATCCGCCTGACCACCTCCGGCACCTTCCTGCACGGCAACTACTGGGGCGGCGGCGCCTTCGGCAACTACAACGCCAGCCACGGCTGCGTGGGCCTGCGCGACGTGCGCGGCGGCTACGACAGCTCCGTCCCGGCGGCCTGGTTCTTCAACCACTCGATCATCGGTGACGTGGTGATCGTCAAGAACTCCCACGACCGCACGGTGGCCCCGGACAACGGCCTCAACGGCTGGAACATGTCCTGGGCGGAATGGAAGAAGTGAGCCTTGAGTGATGCGACGGGCCCGGTGCTGTGACCTACGGCACCGGGTCCGTCCGCGTTAGTGCCCGTTAACCTGAGCCCTATGACCGTCACTCTCGAAGTCGCCGAAGGCGTCGGCACCCTGCGGCTGGACCGGCCGCCGATGAACGCGCTGGACATCGCCACCCAGGACCGGCTGAAGGAGCTCGCCGAGGAGGCCGGCCGCCGGGACGAGGTACGCGCCGTGGTCCTCTACGGCGGCGAGCGGGTGTTCGCGGCGGGCGCGGACATCAAGGAGATGCAGGACATGGACCACGCCGGGATGATCCGGCGCGCCCGTGCCCTCCAGGACGCGTTCACCGCCGTCGCCCGCATCCCCAAGCCCGTCGTCGCCGCCGTCACCGGCTACGCCCTCGGCGGCGGCTGCGAACTGGCCCTGTGCGCGGACTACCGCATCGCCGCCGACAACGCCAAGCTCGGCCAGCCCGAGATCCTGCTCGGACTGATCCCGGGCGCCGGCGGCACCCAGCGGCTGCCCCGGCTGATCGGCCCCTCGCGGGCCAAGGACCTCATCTTCACGGGCCGCCAGGTGGGGGCCGAGGAGGCGCTGTCGCTCGGTCTGGTGGACCGGGTCGTCCCGGCCGCCGAGGTGTACGAGCAGGCGCACGCCTGGGCCGCGCGGCTCGCCAAGGGCCCGGCGATCGCGCTGCGCGCGGCCAAGGAGTCGGTCGACACCGGCCTGGAGACCGGCATCGACACCGGGCTCGCCGTGGAACGGAACTGGTTCGCGGGCCTGTTCGCCACCGAGGACCGCGAGCGGGGCATGCGCAGCTTCGTGGAGGAGGGCCCGGGCAAGGCGAAGTTCGTCTGACGGATCGGCGAACGGCCGGTGGGACGGGCGTGTCCCGCCCCGCCGGCCCGTCCGTGAGCCGGTCGATTGACGGGTTGTCTGATTCCCGAGTCCCTCGTTGGGGCGGTTTGTGGGAGCCTTGGGGCAGCCCTGGAACCGCGCCGCCGAGGGAGTCCGACGCTTGCCGGAAAGTGAGCCGTCGCCGCAGGTCAGCGGGGCCCTGTCGGACTTTTTCAGGCCTCCGGCATATGCCCCCGGACAGGGCCGGATCGAGGATGCCCGGCGGGGGTATTCCTCCGGAACGCCCCCCAAGACGGCTCCGGACGGCCATCATGGGGACATGGCGGGGCTGGAGGGCAACGAACAGCCGCGGGGACACGGCCGCGCAGCCGCGGCACGCTGGTCGCCCGCGATCGCGGACGAACAAGCGCTCAAAGCGCTCGAACTGTTCGGAGACCCGACGGAGGCGGAGGTCCCGCTGCCGTCCCGCCCGGAATCCGCCGCCAGCGCCCGCCGGCTCGCCCAGGTCGTGGTCCTGGACATCTGGCGGCTCAGCCCCCGACTGGCCGAGGACGCCGTGCTGCTGGTGTCGGAACTCGTCGGCAACGCCGTACGGCACACCGGCGCCCGCGTCTTCGGCCTGCGCATGCGGCGCCGCCCCGGCTGGATCCGGGTGGAGGTCCGCGATCCCTCGCGCGCCCTGCCCTGCCTGCTGCCGGTCCAGGAGACCGACGTCAGCGGCCGCGGCCTGACCCTGGTGGACAAGCTGTCCGACCGCTGGGGCGTGGACCTGCTGCCCCGCGGCAAGACCACATGGTTCGAAATGCGCGTCGCCGACCGGTAGCCGCCACCGGCCGACCGGCATCAAGCCCACCGCTTCCCAGGCGGACGGCAAGGCGCCGCGGCCGCCCGGCGACCCCGCGCCCCAGCGCCAGTGCTCCGCCGTCGGTGGCCCAGGCCCGCACCCCGTCCCGGCGGTGCCGGGCGTAGGCGATCCGGGGCTGCGCCGGGTCCTCGATCTCGCGCAGCGCGCACGACGGCTCGCCCGGCAGCGGGTCGGCCACCGGAACCGCGTCGATCGTCTCGGCCGTGCGCCCGGTCCGGTCCAGCAGGGCCGTCAGGAAGCGCGGGCTCATCGACGCGGCCAGCGGGTCGGAGTCCACCGAACGCAGGGTCTGGTACACCCAGTCCGCGTCCTCGTCGGTGAAGACCACCGTGTGCGCGGTGAAGGACAGCACCCCGGCGTCCCGGGGCGTGGGCTGCGGCAGCACCGTCGTGGTGCCGTCCGCCGGCTGGAAGCGCCCCGCTGCCGCCGCGTCGAGAACGTCCCGCAAGGTTCCCACGGCCCCGTACCCCCTTGAGTCTCCACCCGCTGGAGGGCCCAGACTCCCAGACATGAACGACGACGGCACCAGGCTGTTCACCATCGGCGAGCTGGCCCGGGCCACCGGGACGGGCGTGCGCACCATCCGCTACTGGTCCGACGAGGGCGTGCTCACCCCGGTGACCCGCTCGGCCGGCGGTTACCGGCTCTACGACGCCGGGAGCGCGGCCCGGCTGGAGCTGATCCGCACCCTGCGCGAACTCGGGCTCGGCCTGGACGAGGTGCGCACGGTGCTGGCCGGCGAGCGGACCGTGGCGGAGGTCGCGGCCACGCACGTGGCGGCGCTGGACGCGCGGATCCGGTCGCTGAAGGTGACCCGCGCGGTGCTGTCGACCGTGGCCCGCCGGGGCTCCGAAGCAGAGGAGATGACGCTCGTGAACAAGCTCGCGCGACTGTCCGCCGCCGAACGGCAGCGGATCATGGAGGAGTTCGTGGCGGAGACGCTGCACGGACTGGACACCGTGGACCCCGACATCCGGGAGCGGATCCGGCGCACCGCCGTCCACCTGGCCGAGGACCCCACGCCCGAGGAGGTCGACGCCTGGGTGGAGCTGGCCGAGATGCTCCAGGACCCGGGGTTCCGGGCGCAGATGCGCCGGGCCGTCGAGTTCAACGCGGCCGACCGCAGGCCCGGCGAGCCGGGCGGGCGGTCCCTGTGGTTCGCCAAGCGGCTCGTGGAGCTGGTGGGGCCGGCCCGGGAGCGCGGCGTCGACCCCACGGGCCCCGGCGCCGAGGAGGTGCTGGACGACCTGTTCGGCGACGCCGACCGGGCCGGGGTGCTGGAGCGCATGACGGCCGGCTTCGACGAGCGCGTGGCCCGCTACCGGCACCTGCTCGCCGTGGTGAACCGGCAGCCCGCCCCGCCGCACACCGAGGACTTCGCGTGGGTGGTCGACGCACTCCGCGCTCGTGCGGGCCGTTAATCTGACCAGCGTCAGTACGCCAGCACGGCATGAGAAACACGAGCAAAAGGGGCGGATCGGTGGCGGACATCGAGGAAGCACGCAAGCAGTTCCAGCGGATGGACGCGGACGGTGACGGTTTCATAACCGCCGCGGAGTTCAAGTCCGCCCTGGCACAGGAGGGCGACTGGAACGTCACCGAGACGGTCGCGGAGGCCATCATCAAGTCCCGTGACCTCGACGGCGACAAGGTCCTGTCGTTCGACGAGTTCTGGGCCTACCTGAACAAGTGACCCCGGGACGGCAGGGGGTGCCCGTCCCGCACGGACCGGGCACCCCCTGCCGTCACCCCGTCACCGCCTGATCCGCACGCTCCAGCGGCCCTCGTGCCGCTGGAGCGTCAGCGGCAGCCCGAAGCACGCGCCGACCTGGTCGCCGGTGAGCACCGAGCCCACCGGACCCGAGGCCAGTACCCGCCCCTCGCGCAGCAGCACGGCGTGCGTGGTGCCCGCCGGCAACTCCTCCAGATGGTGCGTGACCAGCACCGTCGCCAGCTCCGGACGCTCCGCCCGCAGCGACTCCAGGGCCTCGATCAGCAGCTCCCGGCCGGGCAGGTCCAGGCCGGTCGCCGGCTCGTCCAGGAGCAGCAGCCGCGGCTCGGGCATCAGCGCCCGCGCGATCAGCGTCCGGCCGCGCTGCCCCTGCGACAGCGTCGGCCACCGCGCGTCCCGCAGCGCGTCCAGCCCCAGCGTGGCCAGCAGCGCCTCGGCCCGCTCCCGCTGCTCGGGGGTGGGCCGCCACCGGGGAACAGGCTCCACGGAGTTCGTCGCGCCGGTCAGCACCACGTCCCGTACCCGCAGCGGCGAGGTCAGCGGATGGCGCGGGTTGACGTGTCCGACCAGTGTCCGCAGCTGCCGCAGATCCACCCGGCCCAGCCGGTGCCCGAGCACCTCCACCGTGCCCCGGGTCGGGTGCACCACCGCGCCGAGCAGCCCGAGCAGCGTGGACTTGCCCGCGCCGTTGGGGCCGAGCAGTGCCCAGTGCTCCCCGGCCCGCACGGTCAGCGACACCTCCTGGAGCAGGGGCCGCCCGTCCCGGACGACGTGGACGTCCTCGGCGCGCAGTACCTCGTTCATCGCACCGCCCGGTTCACCGCGGACAGCACCGCCCGCACCGTGGCCGACGGTCCCGTGCCCGCGCCCCAGGCCGTGACCCCGGCGACCCGGCACTTGGCGAAGGCCGCCGCCGGACCCTGGGTGAAGTCCAGGATCCGCACCGCCAGACCGGCCCCGGCCAGCGCGTCGGCGAACGCGGTCGCCACGCAGGCGCCGGTGCCCTCGTGGTCGCCGACGCGGTCGCCGGCCTCCAGCGTGCCCACGAAGCGGTGGACGCCGGGCGCCTCCTCGTGCGCGGACCAGGCGTGCAGCCGTACCGCGCCCTCGGTCAGATAGGCCGCCCGGAACAGCTCGTACAGCTCCTTCGGGGTGGCCTCCCGCCCGCTGTCGTCCGTCGCCTCCTGCACGATCCGGGCGAACTCCGGCCGCATGTCCGGCGGCAGGTCGATCCCCGCGTACTGGCTCAGCAGGTACGCCATCCCGCCCTTGCCGGACTGGGAGTTGACGCGGATCACCGCCTCGTAGGACCGCCCGAGGTCGGCCGGGTCGACGGGCAGGTACGGCACCTCCCAGGGCGCCTCCCGCTCGCTCAGCCCCGCCTCGGCCGCCCGCCGGGCGTGGTGGGCGAGCCCCTTGCTGATGGCGTCCTGGTGGGTGCCGGAGAAGGCGGTGTGGACCAGCTCGCCGGCGTACGGGTGCCGGGGGTGCACGGGCAGCCGGTTGCAGTGCTCCACCGTCTCCCGTACGGCGTCGATGTCGCCGAAGTCCACCATCGGGTCGACCCCCTGGGTGTAGAGGTTGAGGGCCAGGGTCACCAGGTCGACGTTACCGGTGCGCTCGCCGTTGCCGAAGAGGCAGCCCTCCACCCGCTGCGCCCCGGCCAGCACGGCGAGTTCGGCGCAGGCGACGCCCGTACCGCGGTCGTTGTGCGGGTGGACGGAGAGGATGACGGAGCCGCGGCGGGACAGGTTGCGGTGGATGTACTCGACCTGGTCGGCGTAGACGTTCGGGGTGGCGATCTCCACCGTGGCCGGCAGGTTGTGGATCACCGGCCGGTCGGGGCTCGCGTCCCACAACTCGGTGAGCCCGTCGCACAGTTCGAGCACGAAGTCGGGTTCGGTGAGGTTGAAGGTCTCGGGGGAGAACTGGAAGCGGACGCCGGGGGCGTTGCCGGCCCGCCGGGCCATGTGCCCGGCCGCCTCCCGCACGGTGCGCCACACCTCGTCCCGGCCCCGCCCGAGCACCACGTCCCGCCACACCGGCGAGGTCGCGATGTACAGGTGCACGACCGTCCGGGGCAGCCCGGCGATCGCGTCGAAGGTCCGGTCGATCAGGTCGGTCCGGGCGGGCGTGAACACCACGGGCGTCACGTCGTCCGGTACGGCCCCGTCCGCCACGAGGTGCCGTACGAAGTCGAAGTCCGTCCGGCTCGCGGAGGGGTAGCCGACCTCGATCTCCTTGAAACCGGTCGCCACCAGCAGGTCGAAGAAGCGGCGCTTGCGGGGGGTGTCCATCGGTTCGGCGAGCGCCTGGTTGCCGTCGCGCAGGTCGACGGGGACCCACAGCGGGGCGCGCTCGATACGGGCGGAGGGCCAGCGGCGGTCCCCGGCGGGGACGTGCACGCGGTCCTGGTAGGGGCGGTAACGGTGGTACGGCATGCGGCTCGGCCGCTGCGGATCCCAGACGGCGGGGGCGGTGGTCATCGTCGGCTGTGGCCTTCGGCTCGGTCGGAAGGTGACCGGCAGCGCGGAGCCCCGCGGCGGGGCGCCGGTCGCGTCAGACCCCGCCGCGGCAGCCGAGAAGAAGCAGACCGCGGAACATGCGGGGTACGCTATCCACTCCTCAGCTCCTCAGACAAGTGAGAATCGTCGGGCAACACCCGCACCTCTCGGACAAGTTGGTGACCCCCATGCCGTTCGGCGCCCTCCGCCCCAGCCCGTTGGTCGAACAGGCGGCGCAGCGCCTGCGCGAACAGATCGCGGCCGGACACTGGCCGGTCGGCGGCAAGCTGCCCGGCGAGACCACGCTGGCCAAGGAGCTGGGGGTGGGCCGCTCCACGGTCCGCGAGGCCCTGCGCGCCCTCGCCGGCGCGGGCCTGGTCCGGGCCCGGCACGGCGCCGGCGTGTTCGTCATCGCCACCGAGCCCGCCGAGGACTGGCCCACCCGGCTGCGCCGGGCCGCGGTCACCGACGTGTACGAGGTCCGCATGGGCGTCGAGGTCCAGGCGGCCCGGCTCGCCGCGCGCCGCCGCACCCCCGAGGACGTCACCGCCCTGCGGGCCGCGCTCAAGGGCCGCCGCGCGGCCGTCGCGGCCGACGACGCGGCCTTCGTGGAGGCCGACATCGCCCTGCACGTGGCCGTGGTCACCGCCGCCCACAACCCGGTCCTGTCCGACCTGTTCACCGAGTTCGTGCCCGTCCTGCGCGAGGGCCTGATCGCCGTCGTGGACCTCACCAGCCTCCGCGAGACCGACCCCGGCACCGGGGACCACACCCACACGGGCCTGGTCGAAGCCGTCATCACCGGCGATCCGGAGGCCGCGGCGGCCATCCTGCAGACCGAACTGGAGTCGACGCTCGGCCTGTTGCGGGCGGGAGGCGAGGAGGCACCGTAGCCGACCCGGGCGTTCCCGACCGGCACCCACGGCGGCCCGGTCCCGTGAACGGCCACCGACCGTCCACGGCTACGGCGACCTGCGGCGGTTGGGTGGCCGGAATAGCGCGGCCGTCCCTGCGGTTGTCCAGGACGACAGAAGCATGCACGTGCATCAATAGGCGGAAGGTCGGCCATGAAGATCGGCATCATCGGCGCGGGGAACATCGGCGGCAACCTCACCCGGCGGCTCACCGCCCTCGGCCACGACGTCTCCGTCGCCAACTCCCGCGGCCCCGAGACGCTGAAGGACCTGGCGCGGGAGACCGGCGCCACCCCGGTGCGCGCCGAGGACGCGGCCGAGGGTGCCGAGGTCGTCGTCGTCACCGTCCCCCTGAAGGCGGTCCCGGACCTCCCCGCGGGCCTGCTGGACGGAGCGGCCGAGGGGGCCGCGGTGATCGACACGAACAACTACTACCCCAAGCAGCGCGACGGCCGGATCGACGCCATCGAGGACGGGGGCCTGACCGAGAGCCGCTGGGTCGAGCAGCATCTCGGCCACCCCGTGATCAAGGCGTTCAACGGCACCTACGCCCAGGACATCCTGGACCGCCCGCTGCCCGCCGGTCACCCCGACCGCATGGCGCTGCCCGTCGCCGGGGACGACGAGGCCGCCAAGGCGAAGGTGCGCGCCCTGATCGACGAGATCGGCTTCGACACGGTCGACGCCGGCGGCATCGACGACTCCTGGCGCCAGCAGCCGGACACCCCGGTGTACGGCCTGCGGGCCGGCGCGGACGCGGTACGGGAGGCCCTGCGCAAGGCCTCCCCGCAGCGCCCGGCGGACTTCCGGTACTGAGAGGCACTGAGGCGTACTGGTGTAGCCCGCCGCCCGGCCGTCAGGGCGTGGCCCAGTCGCGCAGGTCGTCCTTGTCCGCGAACTGGGCCACGTTCTTGTCGAGGGGCTCGCTGGTGTACTGGTGGAACCGCCACTTGGCCTTGATGCGGGGCTTGCCCTTGGTGACGTAGTCGGCGATCCACAGCCCGTCCCCGGCGTAGGACGTGGTGTCGATGTTCAGCCAGAAGTGGCGGTTGCAGTAGAGCACGACCCGGTTGTCCGGCCGCGACTCCTTCAGCTTGCGGATGAAGCGGTCCTTCTCCGCGTTGCTCGCGTGGGTTCCCTCGCCGGTGTTCTCCCAGTCGACGGCGAGGACGTCGCCGGGGCGGTCCGGGGCGTGCCGCAGGAAGTACTCGGCCTGGGCGGTGATGTGGCCCGGCCACAGGAAGTGGTAGAAGCCGACGACCAGGCCCGCGTCACGCCCTCGCTTGGTCTGGGCCGCGAGCCTGGGATTGACGTACGAACGGCCCTCCGTCGCCTTGATGAAGACGAAGGAGAGGCCGTCCGTGGCATAGGAGGAGGACTGGAAGGCGCTGACGTCGATGCCATGGAGCATGCAGGGGTTGTGCCCTGCCGGCCCGTGGCCGGAACATTCAGCCGCGGGCGGTCACCGAACCGAGTACGGACGCGGACTTCGCCGACCAGTCCGAAGTGATCAGGCTCGCATGGCCCTTGGCCAACAGCGCGAGCCGGGCGGCGACTTCGGCGTCCGTGGGGTTGGTGGAGGAGATCGCCGGGGACACGTTGTGGGCGTCGGTGGCGATCAGTATGTAGTGGTTCGCGGCGTAGAACGAGGTGTCGTAGCCGTTGTCGGCATAGGCCGCCGCGTCGCCGTCGAAGAACACGAACCAGGGCCGGATCGAGGCGTCGTAGCGGCTGGCGCGCGGGTCGCCGTTCGCCGCGCCCAGCACGGCGGGGAAGGCCTGGGCAGCGGAGATGTTCCCGGCCGCGGACAGGTCGCGCAGGTGGTCGCCGTACTCCTCGTCCGTCCAGTAGCTGTCGAACGGGTTGGCCTGCTCCACCGTGCCGGGGATCAGGTCGAGGAGGAACTTGCCCTTCATCGCGTCCCGGGCCGGCCAGGCGTCGGCCCTCGCCGCCGCGTCCAGCGTGGCATGGGTGCCACCGAGCAGATCCGCCGGTTTGTAGACGTCGCCGCCCAGCTTCTGTGCGACGAGCGTGTCGAACTCGTCCGGGCCCATGCCCGCCTTGTCGTTGAAGCCGACCTTCATCTCCACCTTGACGACGATCGGCGGATGGTCGGGGTGGAGCCGGTTCCAGGCGGCCATGTTGTCCAGACAGCTGCCGAGGTCCTGGTTACGGCTCTTGCTGTACAGCTCGCTCGGCGTCTTGGCGGCCTCGCAGTTGTTGTCGTTGCCCAGCGGGTTGCTGTGGCTGACCCGCCAGCGGTGGCTGATGCTGTCGACGTACACGTCCAGTTCCAGCAGCGAGGCGCCGGAGTCCAACGCCTGCGCGAAGTACGGGTACTTGTCCTTCTCGTAGGCGTTGTGCGTGCCGATGGCCGTCGTCGCGGAGAACTTCGGTGACGCCGCCTGGGCGTTCACCGGTGCCCCCGCCAGCACCGCGGCGGCCCCCACGAGCGCCACCAGCCCTCTCACCCCACGCATGACCGAACTCCCTTTCGCCGACGCCGAGTTGGCGGCAGCCTAAGGTTGATCGGTTACTGCGCGGTAGCCCCTGGAGGAACATCAGCCTCCGCAGCCGGCGAGCGCCACCACAGGCTGGCCGTCCCGTCGGCCCCCACGGTGGCCACCAGCCGGGCGTCCGGGCTGAAGGCGAGCGCGGTGACGCGCTCGGCCCCGTCACCGAGCGGACGGCCCAGCGGGCGGGGCCGCGCACGGTCGGTGACGTCCCACAGCCGCACGGTCCGCGCGGAGTCGACGGTCGCCAGCAGCCGGGCGTCGGGACTGAAGGCGAGCGCGGTCGTGCGCCCCCCCGGGCCGCCGAAGGCGGGCCCCGCCGCCTCGGGGTGCCGCAGATCCGACACGTCCCACAGCCGCACCGACCCCTCGGCACCCGCGACGGCGAGGGTGCGGCCGTCGGCGGAGAACTGGGCGGCGGCGACGGCCTGGCGCAGCCGGCTCAGGGTGGTCGGCCGCGGCGGCCGGCCCGTGTCCAGGCGCAGCTCCGCCAGCCGGGCGGGGCCGGTCGTGCCCGAGTCGGCGAGGACGACCCGGTCCCGGCCCGCCGCCACCGCCTTCACCTCCATCGGGGCACCGTCGACGGACCACCGGGTCACCCCCGAGCCGACGGCGAGCGCCCGCACGTCCGCCCCCCCGGCCGCCACCAGCGTGCGGCCGTCCGGACTCGTCGTGACGGCCGTCACCCGGCGCACGCCCGCCGGGACCGGGACCCGTTCGGGATGTCCGGGGTCCGCCACGTCCCAGGTGCTGGCCGAGGTCCGGGTGACCGTCACCAGCAGCCGGCCGTCCGGGGTGAACGCCAGCGCCTCGGCCCGCCCGCGCGGACCGAGCCGCCCGGCGGCGGCCAGGCTCCAGTGCTCCGGTCCGGGCGGCTGGGCCTGCCCCGGCGCCACCCCCCGCCAGGGGCCGGGCAGCACCGCGGCGGCCGTCAGACACGTCAGGGCGACCAGCCAGGCGGTGAGCAGGCCCGGAAACCACCGGCCCCGGGACCCCAGCCGGTGCCGCGCCGGGACCGGAGCCGCCGCCGGCGGCACCGGGCGCGTCCCCAGGGCGGCGATCAGCCGCGTGCCGGGGCCCGCGTGCCGCACCGGCGGCAAGTCGGCAGGGCGGACGGCCAGCGCCAGCACCAGACGGCCGAGCGCGCTGTCAGCTCGCAGCACTGGACCCCCTCGGCTGCGACAGCGCCTCTTCGGCATCCGCGCCGGCCTGCCGGGCGGTGGGCAGCGGGGGCTCGGGCTGCTGACCCGCGCCCGCGCCGGTGATCGGGATCGCCTGGAAGAACTTCGCCACGACCAGCGGGGTGGTCACCCCCACGGCGAACGCGGCGGTCGCGTTCGGCAGCTGACCGGAGTTCCCCAGCGCCGCGGTGAGACCGAACCCGGCGAACAGCCGCAGCCCGATGGCCACCAGCATCACCGGCCGGTCGGCACGGGTGCGCCAGGGCCAGCGCCAGCGGCTGCGCGGACCCGTCGGACGCATCAGCGCCGAGAGGTTGAGCGCTTCGGCCACACTGCTGCCGAGCAGTCCCCACAGCGCGGGGTACAGGTCGATCACGCCAGGAATCGTAGCGCCGAGTGACGCGAAAAAAGCTATTTGTGACGGTGTGGTCGGAAATCGTACCGGTTCAGCACTCGATGATGTTGACCGCCAGGCCGCCCCGGGCCGTCTCCTTGTACTTCACGCTCATGTCGGCGCCGGTGTCCTTCATGGTCTTGATGACCTTGTCCAGGGACACCTTGTGGGAGCCGTCGCCGCGCATCGCCATCTTCGCGGCCGTGACCGCCTTCACCGCGGCCATGCCGTTGCGCTCGATGCACGGGATCTGGACCAGGCCGCCGACCGGGTCGCAGGTCAGGCCCAGGTTGTGCTCCATGCCGATCTCGGCCGCGTTCTCCACCTGCTCCGGGGAGCCGCCGAGCACCTCGGCGAGCGCGCCCGCCGCCATGGAGCAGGCGGAGCCCACCTCGCCCTGGCAGCCGACCTCGGCGCCGGAGATGGAGGCGTTCTCCTTGAAGAGCATGCCGATCGCGCCGGCGGCGAGCAGGAAGCGGACCACGCCGTCCTCGTCCGCGCCCGGCACGAAGTTGATGTAGTAGTGCAGCACCGCCGGGATGATGCCGGCCGCGCCGTTGGTGGGGGCCGTCACCACCCGGCCGCCGGCCGCGTTCTCCTCGTTCACCGCCATGGCGTAGAGCGTGATCCACTCCATGGCGTGCGCCAGCGGGTCGCCCTCGGCGCGCAGCTGGCGGGCCGAGACGGCCGCGCGGCGGCGCACCTTCAGCCCGCCCGGCAGGATGCCCTCCCGGGACATGCCGCGCTGGACGCACTCGCGCATCACCCGCCAGATCTCCAGCAGGCCCGCGCGGATCTCCTCCTCGGTGCGCCAGGCCCGCTCGTTCTCCAGCATCAGCGAGGAGATCGACAGGCCCGTCTCCTTCGTCAGGCGCAGCAGCTCGTCACCCGTGCGGAACGGGTACTTCAGGACCGTGTCGTCCAGCACGATCCGGTCCGCGCCCACCGCGTCCTCGTCGACCACGAAACCGCCGCCGACCGAGTAGTACGTCTTCGTCACCAGCTCGGCGCCCGAGGCGTCGTACGCCCACAGGGTCATGCCGTTGGCGTGGTACGGCAGCGCCTTGCGGCGGTGCAGGACCAGATCGTCGTCGTAGGAGAACGGGATCTCGTGCTCGCCGAGCAGCGCTATCCGGCCCGCCTGCCGGATCTTCTCCACCCGCTCGTCGGCCGTCTCCACGTCCACCGTGCGCGGCGAGGCGCCCTCCAGGCCGAGCAGCACCGCCTTCGGGGTGCCGTGGCCGTGGCCGGTCGCGCCGAGCGACCCGTACAGCTCGCAGCGCAGGGCGGCGACGGAGCCGAGCAGGCCCTCGTTGCGCAGCCGGCGGGCGAACATGCGCGCCGCGCGCATCGGGCCGACCGTGTGGGAGCTGGACGGGCCGATGCCGATCGAGAACAGGTCGAAGACCGAGATGGCCACGGGGGACTCCTCAATACGGGGGTGGTGCGAAGGGGCGGTACAGGGGCGCGGGCACCGCGCACGCCGGTACTCCCAGTGTGCGCGGTGCCCCGCGAAACGTGACTTACTTGCTCAGACCCGGGTACAGCGGGTGCTTGTCGGCGAGCGCCTTGACGCGCGCCTTGAGCGCCTCGGCGTCGTACGACGGCTTCAGCGTCTCGGCGATCACGTCCGCGACCTCGGCGAAGTCCTCGGCCGTGAAACCGCGCGTGGCCAGCGCCGGGGTGCCGATGCGCAGCCCCGAGGTGACCATCGGCGGGCGCGGGTCGTTCGGGACGGCGTTGCGGTTGACCGTGATGCCGACCTCGTGCAGCCGGTCCTCGGCCTGCTGCCCGTCCAGCTCGCTCGCGCGCAGGTCCACCAGGATCAGGTGCACGTCCGTGCCGCCGGACAGCACGTTCACCCCGGCCTCGCGCACATCGGCCGCGGTCAGCCGCTCGGCGAGGATGCGGGCGCCCTCCACCGTACGGCGCTGGCGCTCCTTGAAGTCCTCGCCCGCCGCGACCTTGAAGGACACCGCCTTGGCCGCGATCACGTGCTCCAGCGGACCGCCCTGGAAGCCCGGGAAGACGGAGGAGTTCAGCTTCTTCGCGAAGTCCTTCTTCGCGAGGATGATGCCGCCGCGCGGGCCGCCGAGCGTCTTGTGGGTCGTGGAGGTGACCACGTCGGCGTACTCCACCGGGTTCGGGTGCAGACCGGCGGCGACCAGGCCGGCGAAGTGCGCCATGTCGACCCACAGGTACGCGCCGGTCTCGTCGGCGATCCGGCGGAACTGGGCGAAGTCCAGCTGCCGGGGGTACGCCGACCAGCCCGCGATGATCACCTTCGGGCGGTGCTCCTTGGCGAGCTTCTCCACCTCGGCCATGTCGACCAGGCCGGTCTCGGCGTCCACGTGGTAGGCGACCACGTTGAACTGCTTGCCGGAGAAGTTCAGCCGCATGCCGTGGGTGAGGTGGCCGCCGTGCGCCAGGTCCAGGCCGAGGATGGTGTCCCCGGGCTGGGCCAGCGCGAACAGGGCCGCCTGGTTCGCGGAGGCGCCGGAGTGGGGCTGCACATTGGCGTACTCGGCGCCGAACAGCTCCTTGACCCGGTCGATGGCGATCTGCTCGGCCACGTCGACGTGCTCGCAGCCGCCGTAGTAGCGACGGCCCGGGTAGCCCTCGGCGTACTTGTTGGTGAGGACCGAACCCTGCGCCTCCATCACCGCGAGCGGCGCGAAGTTCTCGGAGGCGATCATCTCCAGCGTCGACTGCTGGCGGCTCAGCTCGGCGTCGACCGCGGCGGCGATCTCCGGGTCCAGCTCGTGCAGGGGCGTGTTCAGGACAGTCATGGGGCTACGACTCCTCAGCCGGCGGTGAAGGCGGTGTACTCGTCGGCGGAGAGCAGCTCGGCCGGCTCCTCGGTGACGCGTACCTTGAACAGCCAGCCGCCCTCGAAGGGGGCCGAGTTCACCAGCGACGGGTCGTTGACGACGTCCTCGTTGACCTCGGTGACCTCACCGGTGACCGGCGAGTACAGGTCGGAGACCGACTTCGTGGACTCCAGCTCGCCGCAGGTCTCGCCCGCGGTCACCGTGGAGCCGGCCTCGGGGAGCTGGACGAAGACGACATCGCCGAGCGCGTTGGCCGCGTGCTCCGTGATGCCGACCGTCGAGACGCCGTCCTGGGCGTCCGACAGCCACTCGTGCTCCTTGCTGTAGCGCAGCTGCTGGGGGTTGCTCATGGCCTGAATTCTCCTGTACGCGCGGGAGTGGTGATGACGGGGGGACTGGGGAAACCGCTGGTGAGCGGGCGAATGTGCGCAGGCTCACGCGCCGCCCTCGGGCCGGGGTCCCGGGCCGGTGCGGGCGCGGGCGGCGGTTACTTCTGGCGCTTGTAGAACGGCAGCGCCACGACCTGGTACGGCTCGTGGGTGCCCCGGATGTCCACGCCGACGCCTTCGGTGCCCGGCGCGGCGTGCGCCGCGTCGACGTAGGCCATGGCGATCGGCTTGCCCAGGGTGGGGGAGGGGGCGCCCGAGGTGACCTCGCCGATCACCTCGCCGCCGGCCACCACGGCGTACCCGGCGCGCGGCACCCGGCGGCCCTCGGCGACCAGCCCGACCAGCACCCGGGGCGGGTTCTGCGCGGCCCGCCCGGCGGCCTCGGCCAGCGCCGCGCGGCCCACGAAGTCGCCCTCCTTGTCGAACTTGACCACGCGGCCCAGCCCGGCGTCGAAGGGGGTCAGGGAAGTGCTCAGCTCGTGCCCGTACAGCGGCATGCCCGCCTCCAGGCGCAGCGTGTCCCGGCAGGACAGCCCGCACGGGACCAGTCCGACGCCCTCGCCGGCCTCGGTGAGCGCCTGCCACAGCGCC
Source organism: Streptomyces rubradiris (assembly GCF_016860525.1). Classification (NCBI taxonomy): domain Bacteria; kingdom Bacillati; phylum Actinomycetota; class Actinomycetes; order Kitasatosporales; family Streptomycetaceae; genus Streptomyces; species Streptomyces rubradiris. Next base: position 2,576,141 of record NZ_BNEA01000015.1, on the reverse strand, counting down.
ACGGCGTGCTCCGGCTTCACGAACAGCTCGAAGCCGTCCTCGCCGGTGTACCCCGTACGGGCGATCAGCGCCGGGACGCCGGCGACCGTGCCGGGCAGCCCGGCGTAGTACTTCAGGCCGTCCAGGTCGGCGTCGGTGAGCGACTTCAGGATGCCGGGGGACTCGGGGCCCTGCACGGCGATCAGCGCGTAGGCGTCCCGGTCGTCGCGGACCTCGGCGGCGAAGCCGGCCGCGCGCTCGGTGAGGGCGTCCAGCACCACCTGGGCGTTGGAGGCGTTGGCCACGACCATGTACTCGGTCTCGGCCAGCCGGTAGACGATCAGGTCGTCCAGGATGCCGCCGTCGGCCTGGCAGATCATGGTGTAGCGGGCGCGGCCGACGCCGACCGAGGCGATGTTGCCGACCAGGGCGTGGTTCAGGAAGGCGGCGGCCTCGGCGCCGGTCACGGTGATCTCGCCCATGTGGGACAGGTCGAACAGACCGGCCCGGGTGCGCACGGCGAGGTGCTCGTCGCGCTCGGAGCCGTAGCGCAGGGGCATGTCCCAGCCGGCGAAGTCGGTCATCGTCGCGCCCAGCGAGCGGTGCACGGCGTCGAGCGCGGTATGACGGAGTTCGGTACTGCTCATCGGTCGGTCGTCTCCCAGGGCAAAGGACGGGCGAGGAACGTTCCTCCCCATCTGTCATCGGAACCTGAGAGGTTCGCCGCCACCGCCACGGGGACGATCACGGCTTGCACCTTGGGTGGAGCCGCCGGCGGCGGCGGCCCGCTTTTCAGATGTGCCTCGCCCGCGCGGTAACGGGGCCTGAGAGATTCAAGGGAGGGACTTGCTCCTTCGGCGCCCCAGGCGGCCCCGAGGGGGCCCGGGGACTCTCCCGCGCGGATTCAAACGGCCGGTATGCAGTTGGCGGGCTCATCATTGCACGCCACACCCCGGCCATCCAGAGCGTGCCGCTTGTGACCGACCTGTGGCCGTAAGCACACGAACCGCCGACCGTTCTCCATTACCTTCCCTTTACAGAGAACGGGCATGGGACCGATCGAGCCCTCGGGAGGACGATCACGGTGAACAGGACCTCGGCCTACGCCGCCCACGCCGGCCTCGCGGTGCCGGGACAGCCCGCCGCGGCGGTCCGCGAACGCGGCGCGGACCGCCCCGCGCCGGTCGTCCGCGACCTGCGCGACCGGGCCGGCCGCAGCCCGCACGCCCTGCTCTTCGGCCCCCGTGACCTGGTGGTCGTCACCGGCTTGCCCGGCAGTGGCAAGTCCACCCTGATGCGCCGCGCGGTCACCGGCGGCCGCGTCGACTCCCAGGACACCCGGGACCGCTGGCAGGCCCGCGTCCCCGGCTTCCTGCCGTACGCGCTCTACCGCCCCCTGGTCCGCCTCGCCCACTACGCCGGACTGTGCAGGGCCCTGCGCACCGGGGAGGGGCTTGTCGTGCACGACTGCGGCACCCAGCCGTGGGTGCGCGCCTGGCTGGCCCGCGCGGCCCGGCGCCGGGGCGGCACCCTGCACCTGCTCCTCCTCGACGTCAGCCCCGAGACCGCCCGGCAGGGCCAGCGCGAGCGCGGCCGGGGCGTCTCCCGCTACGCCTTCCGCCGCCACCGCCGCGCCACCGCCCGGCTGCTGCGCGCGGTGGAGAAGGGGCGGCTGCCGGGCGGCTGCGGTGCGGCGGTGCTGCTGGACCGGGACGCGGCGGACGTCCTCGCCCGCGTCGGCTTCACGCGGTGAGGCACTGTCAGCGCCACCCGCTAGCCTTCATGGTCACAGCAGTGGTTCCCAGCAGGCGGTAGGCACATGGACTTCCCGGCGGACTTCCCGGCACAGGCGCACCCGCACCCGCACGGCGGTTGGCCCGGCAACGAGCTGGAGGAGGTGTTGTCGGCCTCCCTCGGCATCCCCGCGGCGGGCGGCCGGATCGTCGAGGTCCTCGGCCGCAGCTTCCTGTGGATCCCGCTGCCGAACGGCGGGGGCCCGGACAGCGGCCCGCTGGACCTGCCGACGCTCGACATCGACGGCCAGGCGTACGTCCCGGTGTTCAGCTCCGAGGAACAGCTGCGCCAGGTGGCCGGCTCCCACATGTCGTACACCATCGCCCCGGCGGTGGAGTTCGCCCGCGGCCTGCCCCCGCAGGTGGGCATCGCCGTCAATCCCGAGGGCGTGGTCGGCATACCGCTGCCGCCCCAGGCCGTGGCCGAGCTGTGCCGGGTGGGCCGCACCCCGCTCGACGGCCCGGGCACCGGCGGCCGGGTGCGCCTCTTCGAGCCCGACTGGCAGGACGACCCGGTGGACTTCCTCGCCGCCGCCTCCGCCGAGTTCGCCGGGACCGGCGTGGTCCTCACCGCCCGCCGCTGCCTGGCCGCCGTCGAGACGGCCGACCCGGCGATGTTCGTGGGCGTCGAACTCTCCCAGTGGGAAGGCGACCTGCGCGCCCTCCCCCTCCAGGCCCTCGGCAAGGCCCTGGCCGAGGTCCCCGTCAAATGGCCGGTCAACCTGGTCCTGCTGGATGTAACGGACGACCCGGTGGCGACCTGGCTGAAGGCGAACGTCCGCCCGTTCTACACATCCGCCCACTGAACCGAGCCCCAAAGGGGCGCGGGGCTGTGTCCGATATGCGGCTCCGCCGCGGGGCGCGACAAGCCACAACGCACCCGCACACGCGTACGAACGCCAAGGTCCCGAGCTACTAGGCGCATAAGCTGTGCTCAAACGCCGGGTCACCAAAAAGAAGGGGCACACCAGGTGAGCGCGAGCCACAGCGGCAGCGTCGAGCACATGCTGCGCCAGGTCACGCCCGGACGCTACGACGCCTACGAGTCCTTGCTGCGCGCCCTCGCCACCCCCACCTCCGGCCAGGTCTTCATGCTCCTGTGGCACGGCCAGGCCGGCGCCCCGGACGCCCAGTACGGGACCATGGAGGTGGACGGCTTCCCCTACGCCCCCTGCGTGACCTCCGCCCAGGAGCTGTCGGCCAGCGGCTGGAACCGCTCCTACGAGGTGGCCGACGGCCTGGACGTGGCCCGCACCCTCTACCCCGACCACTACGGCCTCTGGCTCAACCCGCACGCGCCCGGCGGCGGCGTCGGCATCCCCTGGCCGGACCTGCGCCGCATCGCCACCGGTCTGGACCGCCAGCCCGCCGGCCCGTTGCGGCTGTCCGAACCCGGTATCGAGATCCCGCAGTTCTACGCCCTGCTCGCGCAGAACGCGCACCGCACCCCCGCGCTGCGCTCGCTGCGCCGCGCCTGGGTGCAGCCCGCGCTCGGGGCGCCCTACCTCGCCATCGGCCTGGACGTGTACGACACCTCGCCCGCCGCGGTCGACTCGGTGCGCGCCATGATGCAGCAGTCCATCGGCGCGGTCCCGGAGGGCCTGCCGGTCTCGACGGTCGCCATGACCGACGACCACGACCCGGTGGTGATGTGGATGCGGGCCAACGCGCGCCCCTTCTACGACCGTGAGGCGCACGCCCCGGTGCCCCCGCAGCAGCCCCCGCTCCAGGTGCCGGCCCCGCCGCAGGCGCCGGCCGGCGGCTACGGCTACCCGCCGGCGCGCAGCGGCTACTGAGCAACGAGGCGTGGTGGCAGGTTTGTTGACCGGCCCGCACAATGCACGGGAGCGGGACGCTTCTGCGCGCGTAGACATCGGTCGTACCTCCCGAACCGCGTAGATTCGCCGATCTGCCCCAACTGGCCCGCGTCCGAGGGCCGTTACCCACTGTTCGGATAACGGAATCCCCCGCACTGCATCACGGTTGCGCATACTTTCGCCGTCAGCTCTGGCGGGTGATCACAACGACGCTGAAGACTCGCGACTCAGACACGAGGCCGAGGCCACGTGTTCGATGGCAAGTCGACAAAGCCGCAATCCGCGGCAGGCGCAGGCCGGTCACCACCGGCGAGAGGGGTCGCTCACCGTGACCGCACCGATCGAGACCACCGGGGCGGCAGCCGAGACGCAGCCGGAGGCTGTGCTGGAGGGTGCCGGTAAGGGGCAGATCGAGGGTCGTTCCCTGGGCCAGATCGCCTGGTCCCGGTTCAAGAAGGACAAGGCCGCCGTCGCCGGCGGCGTCATCGTGATCCTGCTGATCCTCCTCGCCGTCCTCTCGCGCCCCATCCAGGCCCTGTTCGGCCTCGACCCCAACGCCTTCAACCAGGACCTGATCACCCCGGACACCTCGCTGCCCACGGGCAGTTGGGGCGGCATGAGCGCGGACCACCCGCTCGGCGTGGACCCGAAGTTCGGCCGGGACATCGCCACCCGCATCCTGGAGGGCTCCTGGGTGTCGCTGGTGGTCGCCTTCGGTGCCACCGTCCTGTCCAACGTCATCGGCGCGATCATGGGTGTCATCGCGGGCTACTACGGCGGCCGGGTGGACTCGATCATCAGCCGGCTGATGGACACCTTCCTCGCCTTCCCCCTCCTGCTCTTCGCGATCGCCATCTCCGCCACCCTCCAGGGCGGCGCGTTCGGCCTCAACGGCCTGCCGCTCCACCTGAGCGTGCTCATCTTCGTCATCGGCTTCTTCAACTGGCCGTATCTGGGCCGGATCGTGCGCGGCCAGACCCTCGCACTGCGCGAGCGCGAGTTCGTCGACGCGGCCCGGGGCATGGGCGCCAAGGCGCCGTACATCCTCTTCCGGGAACTGATGCCGAACCTGGTCGGCCCGATCATCGTCTACTCGACGCTGCTGATCCCGACCAACATCATCTTCGAGGCGTCGCTGAGCTTCCTCGGCGTCGGCATCCAGCCCCCGCAGGCGTCCTGGGGCGGCATGCTCCGCGAGGCGGTCACCTACTACCAGGTCGACCCCCAGTACATGATCGTCCCCGGCCTGGCCATCTTCGTCACCGTGCTGGCGTTCAACCTGCTCGGTGACGGTCTCCGCGACGCTCTCGACCCGCGCAGCCGCTGACGCCTGCCGCGGAGAGCCCGACAAGTTTTCAATCAATGGAGGGGAAAGCGCCCATCATGCGAAGGTCAGCGCTGGCCGCTATCGCGGCCATCGGCTCCGCCAGCCTGCTTCTTGCGGGTTGCAGCAAGGCCGATGACAACACCAACGAGAACGGCACCAAGTCGGCCGGGGCCAACGCCGCGACCAAGGGCGTCGTGAACGCGTCGGACAAGAAGGGTGGCACCGTCACCTACGAGATGTCCGACGTCCCGGACTCCTTCGACCCGGGCAACACGTACTACGCGTACATGTACAACCTCAGCCGGCTGTACGCCCGTCCGCTGATGACCTTCAAGCCGGGCCCCGGCGACGAGGGCAACACCCTGGTCCCGGACCTCGCGGCGACCAAGGGCCAGCCGAGCGACGGCGGCAAGACCTGGACGTACAAGCTGCGTCCGGGCCTGGAGTACGAGGACGGCACGCCGATCACCTCGAAGGACGTCAAGTACGCCGTCGAGCGCTCCAACTTCGCGCGTGACGTGCTCTCCCTCGGCCCGAACTACTTCCAGCAGTTCATGGCCGACGGCGACAAGTACAAGGGCCCGTACAAGGACAAGAGCGACAAGGGTCTGTCCTCCATCGAGACCCCGGACGACACCACGATCGTCTTCCACCTGAAGCAGGCCTTCCAGGAGTTCGACTACCTGGTCGCCACGCCGCAGACGGCTCCGGTGCCGAAGGCGAAGGACACCGGCGTCGACTACGTCAAGCACATCGTGTCCTCCGGCTCGTACAAGTTCCAGAGCTACGAGGACGGCAAGCAGGCCGTGCTCGTGCGCAACGAGAACTGGGACCCGAAGACCGACCCGCTGCGCAAGCAGCTCCCGGACAAGATCGTCGTCAAGCTGAAGGTCAACCCGGAGACCATCGACCAGGACGTCATGGCGGGCAACGCCATCGACCTGGTCGGCACCGGTGTCCAGGCCTCCACCCAGGCCGAGGTGCTGACCGACCCCGCCAAGAAGGCCAACACGGACAACACCTACGGTGGCCGTTCCGTCTACCTGGCGATCAACACCAAGCTGAAGCCGTTCGACAAGCCCGAGTGCCGCAAGGCCGTGCAGTACGCCATCGACAAGGTCTCGGTGCAGACCGCCGAGGGCGGCCCGGTCCGCGGTGAGATCGCCTCCACCGTCCTGCCCCCGGACATCCCGGGCTACGCCAAGGCCGACGCCTACGCCACCAAGGACAACAAGGGCGACATCGCCAAGGCCAAGGACCTGCTGAAGGACTGCGGCCAGACCTCGATCTCCACCAACATCACGGCCCGTTCGGACCGTCCGCAGGAGATCGACGCCGCCACGGCGATCATCAACTCGCTGAAGAAGGTCGGCATCAACGCCAGCCTCAAGCAGTACCCGTCGGGCAAGTACTTCACCGACTACGCGGGTGTGCCGAAGTTCATCCAGAAGCAGAACATCGGCCTGATGATGATGCAGTGGGGCGCCGACTGGCCCTCCGGCTACGGCTTCCTCCAGCAGATCCTGAACGGCAAGGCGATCAGCCAGTCCGGCAACACCAACCTGTCGCTGTACGACAGCAAGGAAGTCAACGACCTGCTGGGCAAGGCGATCGGCACCCAGGACACCGGCGAGCGCAACAGCCTCTACACCCAGATCGACAAGAAGACCATGGACGACGCCGTCCTCGTCCCGCTGACCTACTTCAAGGTCCTGCTGGGCCGTCCGCAGAACTACACCAACCTGGTTTCCACGGCGGCCTTCAGCGGTCAGTACGACTACCTCAACATCGGCGTCGCGTCGAAGTAGCAGCCCCGGAAGGCAGGTGAAGGCATTGGTGCCCGTGGGCCTCCCGGCCCGCGGGCACCAGCGCCGGCCCCCGTGATCTCGTACATCCTCCGCCGGACGTTCGCGGCAGTGATCCTGCTGCTGGTCGTCTCCGCGGTCACCTTCGCCATCTTCTTCCTGCTGCCGCGACTCGCCGGCCAGACGGCGGACCAGCTGGCACAGCAGTACATCGGCAAGAGCCCGTCGAAGGCGGACATCGCCGCGGTCAAGCACAACCTCGGTCTGGACCAGCCCGTCTACGTCCAGTACTGGCACTTCATCAAGGGGATCGTGGCCGGCGCCACGTACGACCTCGGCCCGACCACGGTGCGCTGCGACGCGCCGTGCTTCGGCTACTCCTTCAAGAACCACCAGGCGGTCTGGCCGGAGCTGACCTCCCGCATCCCGGTCACGGCCTCGCTGGCCGCGGGTGCCGCCGTGCTGTGGCTCCTGTCGGGTGTGGTGGTCGGCGTGATCTCCGCGCTGAAGCCGCGCTCGTTCTTCGACCGTCTCTTCATGGGCGTCGCGCTCGCCGGTGTCTCGCTGCCCATGTTCTTCACGGGCAAGCTGGCGCAGCTGCTCTTCACCGTCCAGATCCCGATCTTCGGGCGCACCTACGTCCCGCTCACGGAGAACCCGGCGCAGTGGGCCAACACCCTCTTCCTGGCCTGGTGCTCGCTCGCCCTGCTGTACTCCGCCATCTACGCCCGGCTGACCCGCTCGGGGATGCTGGAGACGATGAACGAGGACTTCATCCGCACGGCCCGGGCCAAGGGCCTGGTCGAGCGCAGAGTGGTGGTCAAGCACGGACTGCGCTCCGCGCTCACCCCGATCATCACCGTCTTCGGAATGGACCTCGGTCTGCTGCTCGGCGGCGCCGTGATCACCGAGTCCGTGTTCTCGCTGCACGGCATCGGCGAGTACGCGGTGCAGGGCATCACCGACAACGACCTGCCTAAGATTTTGGGCGTGACCCTGCTCGCCGCCTTCTTCGTCGTGATCGCAAACCTTGTGGTGGACGTGCTCTACGCCGCCGCCGACCCGCGGGTGAGGCTCTCGTGACCGAACTCTCCAAGACCGGTGCCACGGCGGGCGAGCCCGCAGCCGACCGGCGTCCCGAAGCCTTCCTGGAGGTCCGCGACCTCAAGGTGCACTTCCCGACCGACGACGGCGTGGTCAAGTCCGTCGACGGGGTCAGCTTCTCGCTGGAGAAGGGCAAGACCCTCGCCATCGTGGGCGAGTCCGGCTCCGGCAAGTCGGTGACCTCGCTGGCCATCATGGGCCTGCACCGGCTCGGCGCGCGCGGCAAGAACGTGCGGATGTCCGGCGAGATCTGGCTGGACGGCAAGGAACTGGTCTCCGCCTCCCCGGACGAGGTGCGCAAACTGCGCGGCCGGGAGATGGCGATGATCTTCCAGGACCCGCTGTCCGCGATGCACCCCTACTACAAGGTCGGCGACCAGATCGTCGAGGCCTACCGGGTGCACCACGACGTCAGCAAGAAGGTCGCCCGCGCTCGGGCCATCGAGATGCTCGACCGGGTCGGCATCCCCGAGCCCGCCAAGCGCGTCGACGGCTACCCGCACGAGTTCTCCGGCGGCATGCGCCAGCGTGCCATGATCGCCATGGCCCTGGTCAACAACCCCGAGCTGCTCATCGCGGACGAGCCGACCACCGCCCTCGACGTGACCGTCCAGGCGCAGATCCTCGACCTGATCCGCGACCTGCAGAAGGAGTTCGGCTCCGCGGTCATCATGATCACCCACGACCTCGGCGTGGTCGCCGAGATCGCCGACGAGGTCCTGGTGATGTACGGCGGCCGGTGCGTGGAGCGCGGTCCGGCCGGCGAGGTCTTCGAGCAGCCGCAGCACCCCTACACCTGGGGCCTGCTCGGCTCGATGCCCCGTATCGACCGCGAGACCTCCGAACGGCTCATCCCGGTCAAGGGCCAGCCGCCGAGCCTCATCAACGTCCCCTCGGGCTGCGCCTTCCACCCGCGCTGCCCGTACGCGGACATCCCCAAGGGGAACGTCACCCGCACGGTGCGCCCCGAGCTGGAGCAGGTGAGCACCGGGCACTGGTCCGCCTGTCACCTCCCGACCGAGGACCGCCAGCGGATCTGGACCGAAGAGATTGCGCCGAAGCTGTGAGTGAGACCAAGAAGACGGACGAGGCCGCGATCCCTCAGCAGACGTCGGCTTCCGAGGGCTCGGCGGACCGCGAGGTGCTGCTCCGGGTCGAGGGCCTGACGAAGCACTTCCCGATCAAGAAGGGCATCCTGCAGCGCCAGGTCGGCGCCGTGAAGGCCGTCGACGGCATCGACTTCGAGGTGCGCAAGGGCGAGACCCTGGGCGTGGTCGGCGAGTCGGGCTGCGGCAAGTCGACCATGGGCCGGGTCATCACCCGCCTCCAGGACCCGACCGGCGGGAAGATCACCTTCGAGGGCCAGGACATCACCCGGCTGAGCACCGGGCAGCTGCGCCCGCTGCGCCGCGACATCCAGATGATCTTCCAGGACCCGTACGGCTCCCTGAACCCCCGCCACACCATCGGCTCGATCGTCTCGGCGCCCTTCCGGCTCCAGGGCGTGGAGCCCGAGGGCGGGGTGAAGAAGGAGGTCCAGCGGCTCCTCTCCCTGGTCGGCCTCAGCCCCGAGCACTACAACCGCTACCCGCACGAGTTCTCCGGCGGTCAGCGCCAGCGCATCGGCATCGCCCGCGCGCTCGCCCTGAAGCCGAAGCTGGTGGTGGCGGACGAGCCGGTCTCCGCGCTGGACGTGTCGATCCAGGCGCAGGTCGTGAACCTGATGGACGACCTCCAGCAGGAGCTGGGCCTGACCTACGTGATCATCGCCCACGACCTGTCGGTGGTCCGGCACGTCTCGGACCGGATCGCGGTGATGTACCTCGGCAAGATCGTGGAGCTGGCCGACCGCACCTCGCTGTACGAGACGCCGATGCATCCGTACACCAAGGCGCTGATGTCGGCGGTGCCGGTGCCGGACCCGAAGCGCCGGGGGCAGAAGAACGAGCGCATCCTGCTGCGCGGCGACGTCCCGTCCCCGATCGCCCCGCCCTCCGGCTGCCGGTTCCACACCCGCTGCTGGAAGGCGACGGAGATCTGCCGGACGACCGAGCCGCAGCTCGTCGAGCTGAAGCCGGGCCAGCGGGTCGCCTGCCACCACCCGGAGAACTTCGCCGACCAGGCCCCGCAGGACACGGTCCTGCTGTCGGCGGCGAAGGCGGCGTCGGAGCTGGTCCCGGACGCGGTCGTCTCCGACGGTTCGGCGGAGCCGAAGCCGGCGGCGGAGGAGAGATCGGCGGGCGGGAAGGAGCCGGCGGCCGCGGAGAAGCCGGCGGCCGCGAAGGCACCTGCCGCGAAGGACACCGCTTCCGAGGCGACCGGCTCCGAGGAGGCTCCCGAGGCGACCGCTTCGGAGCCGGCCGGGGCCGCCGGGTCCGCCGAAGCCGTTTCCGAGGCCGCCGACACCGCCCCGGCCCCCGAAGCCGCCGAGGCCGCCGCGGCGGCGGAGCCGGCCGAGGAGAAGACCGGCCCGGGGGCGAAGTCCACGCCGAAGGCGACCGGGAGGACGAGCGGGAAGGCGCCCGGCAAGCCGTCGGCCGGGAGCGGCGCCGAGGAGTCGTCCGACAAGTAACGCATGACGACCAAGAAAGTCATGTACATGCCTGAACGGGAGAGTGCAGAGTCGTCCGTGTCCGACCACCGATCGGCACGCTCGAAAGGGACGATCCATGGCACTCTCCCGTTCGGCACGTCTCGGAGTCCTCGTCACCGCGGCGGCCTCCTTCCTGGCCATCGCCGCCTCCGCGCCCCCGACCCAGGGCGCCCCCGGCATCGGCGACCCCTACTTCCCGCGCCTCGGCAACGGTGGCTACGACGCCCGCCACTACGACCTGGACGTGGCCTACGCCCCCGGCACCGGCCGACTGGACGGCCGTACCACGCTCACCGCGCGCGCCACCCACACCCTCTCCTCCTTCGACCTCGACCTTCAGAAGCTGGAGATCACGCGGGTGGAGGTGAACGGCAGACGGGCGCGGTTCACCCGGGACGGCGACGAGGTCACCGTCACCCCGCGCCGGGCGCTGCCCAAGGGCCGTGACTTCACCGTCTCCGTCACCTACGGCGGCATACCCGAGCCCCTCGGCGGACCCATCGTCTTCGGCTCCGAGTACGGCTGGATGAAGACCCCCGACGGCGTCTTCGTCGCCTGCCAGCCCAACGCCGCCTCCACCTGGTTCCCCTCCAGCGACCACCCCGCCGACAAGGCCACCTACGACATCCGGATCAAGGCGCCCGAGGGCCTGACCGCGGTCTCCAACGGCCGGCTGGTGTCGACGTACGACAAGGGCGGCTCGACGTACACCCACTGGCGGGAGTCGAAGCCGATGGCGACCTACCTGGCCACCGCCACCATCGGGAAGTTCGACGTGCGCACCGGGCGGACCCCCGGCGGCATCCCGGTCTACGTGGCGATCGACCCCGCGCTGAAGAGCGCCGTGGACGTCGACGTCTACGGCGTCACCTCCGCCGTCACCGACTACTGGTCGCAGGTCTTCGGACCGTACCCCTTCGAGGAGACCGGTGCCATCGTGGACGACATGCCCAGGGCCGGGTTCTCGCTGGAGGTGCAGTCCAAGCCCGCGTACTCGGCGGTGCGCAACGAGACGACGATCGTGCACGAGCTGGCCCACCAGTGGTTCGGCGACTCGGTGAGCGTGGCGCGCTGGAACGACATCTGGCTCAACGAGGGCTTCGCCACCTACGCCCAGTGGCTGTGGGACGAGCACCAGGGCACCCGCTCCGCCCACGACGCCTTCCGCGCCGGATACGACTCCCGGCCCGCCGACTCCGCGTTCTGGCAGGTCAGGCCAGGCGCCCCGGAGCGGGACACCATGTTCGCCTCCGCCGTCTACCAGCGCGGTGCGATGACGCTCCAGATGCTGCGCGAGCGGATCGGCGACCCGGCCTTCTTCCGGCTGCTGCCCACCTGGACCAGGCTCCACCGGTACGGCAACGCCTCCACCGCCGACTTCGTCCGCCTCGCCGAGCGGGTCAGCGGGCGGCAGCTGGACGACCTCTTCGACACCTGGCTGTTCACAGCAGGGAAACCCGCCCTCTGACCTGGCTTTGTAAGGTTCAGCCGCGCTGGCAGTAGAGAATGTCAGGGTGCAGCTCGAGCAACTCTTCAGTCCCTCCGTCCAGCACACGCTCGATGTGATCGGGATCTTCGTGTTCGCGATCTCCGGCGCCCTGCTGGCCGTCCGGAAGAACTTCGACGTGTTCGGCATCGCCGTGCTCGCCGAGGTCACCGCGCTGGGCGGCGGACTGTTCCGGGACCTGGTCATCGGGGCCGTCCCCCCGGCGGCCTTCACGGACCTCGGGTACTTCGTCACCCCGCTGCTCGCCGCGCTCGTCGTCTTCTTCCTGCACCCGCACGTGGAGCGCATCCAGGCGGCGGTGCTCGTCTTCGACGCGGCCGGCCTCGGCCTGTTCTGCGTCAGCGGCACGACGAAGGCGTACAGCTACGGGCTCGGCCTGACCGCGTCGGCGACGCTGGGCCTGGCCACCGCCGTCGGCGGCGGTGTGCTGCGGGACGTGCTGGCCAACGAGGTGCCCTCGCTGCTGCGCTGGGACCGCGACCTGTACGCGGTCCCGGCGATCGTGGGCTCCGCGATGGTGGTGCTGTGCATCCGCTACGACATCCTCACCCCGCTCACCAGCGCCTTCGCCGCGCTCACGGCGTTCGTGCTGCGCCTGCTCGCGATGCGGTTCCACTGGCGGGCGCCGCGTGCGTGGAACCGGCGCTCGACGGTGACGGAGGAGTAGCGGCCCCGGCGGCGGAGGTGTCCCGCCCCGTGGCGTGGCCCTGGCCCATCTGGCGGGTCAGCCAGCGGAAGACGGTGGTGACCTGCGGGCGCCACAGCGCCATGGTGTGCCCGCCCGCGCTGCGCGGCAGGTGGACCACGCGCACGGTGGTGGGCGCCGCGGCGGCCGACTCCAGCGCCCTGCCCGCCTGGTAGCCGTCGCCGGACTGGCCGGAGAGGTACAGCGCGACCGGCGGCGGGGTGGCCGCCGCGCGCAGCAGCAGGTACGGGTTGTTCGCCGCGCGCAGGGCCGGGGTCCGGGCGGCGAGGGAGTCGCGCTCGCCGATCGGGTCGTTGTAGCCGGACATGCTCACCGCGGCCCGGTACCGGTCGGGGTGCGCCACGGCCAGCTTGACCGCGCAGTGCCCGCCCGCCGAGTACCCGGCCACCGCCCAGCCGCGCGGGGCGGGCTGGACCCGGAAGTTGTCCTTGACCATCTTGGGCACGTCGATGCTGAGCCAGCTGTCGGCGTTGACCCGGCCGGGGATGTTGGCGCAGCCGGTGTCCACGCCGGCCAGCAGACTGGTGCGCGGGGCGACCAGGACGAACGGCGCCACCCGGCCGTCGCGCATCAGCGGCAGCAGCTGCTCGGCGGCGCGCAGTGAGCCGAACCATGCCTTCGCCGAGCCCGGGTAGCCCGGCAGCAGCTCCACCACCGGGAACTCGTGGTGCCGGTAGGCCGGGTCGTCGTACTGCGGCGGCAGCCAGACGTAGACCTCGGCGTTCACCCCGGAGACGCGGCCCTTGAGCTGGGTGACGCGCACGGGGCCGGCCGCGCGCATGCCGGGTCCGCCGACGGGCCGGAAGGTCTGCCGGACCCTGGGCAGCCGCTGCACCGCGATGCCTCCGGTGCCGTCCCGTCCGAGGTCGGCGGCCCGCTGCACGTGGTCGCCGGTGCCGAGCAGGTCGCCCCAGTCGTCGTACAGGTTGTTCTGGTTGTTGACCAGCACGAAGACCAGCGTGACGGCCGTGACCTGGGCGAACAGCAGCATCAGTACGCGGGCCGCCGCCCGCAGCGGTCTGGGTCCGCGCATCCGTGACCACAGCGCGAGCGGCAGGACGAGGGCGACCACGGACAGCAGGACGGTGGTGCAGAGGAACGGAGTCCCGGTGAGGCTCATGTCCTCATAGAGGGGATTCCGGGGCGGTGGGTTGTGGACGTGTCCGGACACTTGCCGAGAAATTGCCCGATCTCCGCCGGGGGAAGAGTTCACCGGCCGCCCACAAGAAAAGCTACCGCTTAGTATTTACATGTTGTACCGTTCGCGCATGGCAGAAGCAGCTACCGTTCCCGCCTCGCCGGCCGCGATCGGCGACAGCGAGTTCGACCGCGACACCGCGGTCACCCGGCGCGAGCCCGGCGTCTACGACATCGACCTCTCGGCCGGCTGGACCATCATCAGCGCCGTCAACGGCGGCTATCTGCTGGCCGTGCTCGGCCGGGCGCTCGCGGACACCCTCCCGCACCCGGACCCCTTCTCCATCACCGCCCACTACCTGACCGCCTCGCGGCCCGGTCCGGCGGTCGTCCGCACCGAGACCGTCCGCACCGGCCGCACCCTCTCCACCGGCCAGGCCTCGCTCTTCCAGTACGACGACGAGGGCAACGAGGTCGAACGCATCCGCGTCCTCGCCTCCTACGGCGACCTCGCCGCCCTCCCCGACGACGTCCGTACGACGGCCACCCCGCCCCCGATCCCCCCGCTCCAGCGGTGCTTCGGTCCCGAGGACGGCCCGGCCCCGATCGACGGCAGCAACGCCATCGCCGACCGGCTGATGATCAAGCTGGACCCCGCCACCACCGGCTGGGCCCTCGGCACCCCCTCCGGCAAGGGCGAGATGCGCGCCTGGTTCGGCCTCGCCGACGGCCGCGACGCCGACCCGCTCTCCCTGCTCCTCGCGGTGGACGCCCTGCCGCCCACCGCCTTCGAGCTGGGCCTGAAGGGCTGGGTGCCGACCGTGGAACTCACCGTCCACGTGCGGCAGCGCCCGGCCCCCGGGCCGCTGCGGATCTCGATCACCACCCGCAACCTGGCCGGCGGCTTCCTGGAGGAGGACGCAGAGGTCTGGGACAGCGCGGACCGGCTGGTCGCGCAGTCCCGCCAGCTGGCCCGGGTCAGGCTCGGCTGAGCGGCACCCGTCCCAGCCAGGCCGCCAGCCGCTCGTAGGCACCGGCTCCCTCGGGGGCCGGCACCGGCGCGCCGAAGGGGCGGCCCTCCCTGGGCCCCTCCGGCAGCGCCTCCCGCGCGGTGGCCAGCGAGAACTCGGCCAGCTCCGGATCGAGCGGGAACGGCCGGCCGATCGCCTCGGACAGGTCCCAGGTGTGCGCCACGGTCTCCATGACGAACGCCGACAGGGCGGCCCGCCCGGGGATCTTCCCCCAGGGAACCGTCACCGACGACGCCATCCGCTCGTCGCTCTCCCACGCCTTCAGCGCCCGCTTCCGGGCCTCTTCGTAGGCCCCGGCCCAGCCGTCGTCGGGCACCTCGGGGGCGGTCACCGGCTCGCTGCGCTCCGTACCGGTCTCGCCGACGGCGGTGACTCCGCGGGTGCCGCCGACGATATGGCCGAGCAGCGCGCGCACGTCGTACTCGGCACACGGGGTGGGCGCGGACAGCTGATCGGGACGCACGGCCTCGACGAGCCGGGCCGCCTGGGCGGTGGCACGGGCGTACAGGGGGCGGGGATCGGTGGTCATGACGGCCTTCCTTCACAGCGGTGGCGGGTGCCCGCGGTGGCGGCGCGGGCGCCTGCGCGCCGGGTCCGCCGCACCGGGGCGGCTCGGGAGTACGCTCCCGCCGAAACCTGACATCCGCCGTCAGGTTTGCCACGGTCACCCGCCCGGCGGCACCCTGGCGCGGTGAAGTCCGACCGGCTGCTGTCGATCCTGCTGCTCCTGCAGACCCGGGGCCGGGTGCCCGCGCCCGAACTCGCCGAGCGGCTGGAGGTGTCGGTCCGCACCATCTACCGGGACGTCGAGGCGCTGTCCGCCGCAGGGGTTCCGGTCTACGCCGAGCGCGGCCGGCACGGCGGCATCGGCCTCCTCGCCGGCTTCCGCACCGACGTCACCGGTCTGACCGCGGACGAGTCCCGGGCCCTGTTCGTGCTGGCCGCCCAAGGCGCGCACGCCGCGCTCGGCCTGGACGCGGCCCTCGCCTCGGCTCTGCGCAAGGTCATGGCCGCGCTGCCGGCGCCGCACCGCCCCGCCGCCGAGGTGACCAGCCGCCGGGTCCTGGTCGACGCCACCCGCTGGAAGAGCGGCCCGGAGCGGGCCGTCGACCTCGCGGTGCTCCAGGACGCGGTCTTCTCCGACCGGCGGCTGAGGCTGCGTTACCGGCACAGCGGGGAGCGGGAGGTGCGGACGTACACCGTCGATCCCTACGGTCTGGTGGCCAAGGCGGGCGTCTGGTACCTGGTCGCCGACCGGCGCGGCCGGCCCCGGCTGTTCCGGGCCGACCGGGTGCGCCGGGCGTGGCTGCTGGACGAGCCCGTACGGCGCCGGCCCGGCGTGGAACTCGCCGACGCGTGGGAGGAGTTGCGGCGGCGGGTGGAGGAGCGGGAGGCCGGGGTAGAGGTCACCGTGCGGGTCCGGCGCGAACTGGCCGACATGTTCCGGCGGATGGCAGCCGCCGAGCTGACGGCGGAGTTGGAGGACGACGGCGAGAGTCCGTGGGTCACCGCCCGGCTGGCCTACCCGGCGCTCCGGGCGGTACGCCAACTCCTCGTGTTCTCCGACCGGGTGGAGGTCCTGGACCCGCCCGAGGCGCGTGCGGAACTGGTGGCGGGGGCGCGGTCGGTGCTGGCGCTGTACGGGGAGGCGGGGACGGCGGAGGGCTGAGCGGGGCTGTGCCGGCGGGCGGGGGCGGGGTGAGCCGGGCTGCGCCGGCGGGCGGGGCCGGGAAGGACTGAACGGGGCTGGTGCCCGGGGCGGTTCAGTCCAGCCAGTGGGCGCGGCCGAGGGTGATGAGCCGCAGCTGGCGGGTGGCGAGCCGGGCCACCCGCTCCCGCTCGTCCTCGGGGGCCTCCAGCGCCTCCAGGAACAGCGAGGCGGTGACGAGCATCTGGTCGACGTAGAGGTGCGCGAGCATCAGCAGGTCGTCCTCGCTCCAGCCCTCGGCCTCCCGGTCCTTGGCCAGCTCGGCCCGGACCTCCTCGGCGAACCGGTGCAGCTGGGCCCGGATGGCCTCCCGCACGGGCTGCACGCCCCCGTGCCGTTCGCGGGCGATGAACCGGACGTGTGCGGGGTACTCGGCGACATGACGGGCGATCAGCTCGACGGCGCGCGCGATGCGTTCCTCACTGTCTCCCGTGGTGGACACCGTCGTCCGCACCATCGGATGCAGGCTGCCCAGCGCCTCGTCGACCAGGGCCACCCCGAGGTCGGCGGTCGAGCGGAAGTGCCGGTAGAAGGCGGTCGGGGCGACCCCGACGGCCCGGGTGACCTCACGCAGGCCCAGACTGCTCAGGCTCTGCTCCTCCAGCAGGGCGAGCGCCGCGTCGAGGAACGCCTGCCGGGTCTTCTGCTTCTGGGCCTGCCGGATGCCGAGGGTGTGACTCATGTCATCCAGTTAACAACTGTTCTCTGGAATTGGAAAGCCGTGAGAAGCGCTAGACTCAAAGTCAGTGAACAACTGTTACTACAACTGTTCACCCAAACTTCACACCGGCTGAACACGAGGCATATCGGAGGGGGGATTCCATCCCATGCTGTTCCTCGTCGCCGCGCTCATGCTGCTCGGAGTGGTGCTGGGCACCGTGGCCCACGTGCCGCCGGCCGTCAGCGCCGTCCTGGCCGCCGTCATCGCCGTCTGGCTCGGCGTCTTCGCGCTCCGCGAGCGCCACGGCCGCCGCCGCACGTCGTCCGACTGACCGTCGCGCAGTCTCCCGGGAGCTGAGCACCATGCACCTCACCGCACCGGCCGGCACCGGCCGCACCGACACGCGTCCGCGCACCCGGGACGCCGACGGCATGGCCGTCGCGTCCTTCATCCTCGGCCTCCTCGGCCTGCTCGTCCTCAACCTCCTTCTCGGCCCGATCGCCGTCGTCCTCGCCGTGGCCGCCCTCTGGCGCGGCACCGCCCGCCGGGGCCGGGCCTTCCTGGGCCTCACCCTCGGCATCGCCGACCTGGTGGTCCTGATCGTGTCGATGGAGGTCACGGGGACGGTGTCCTGGAGCCTGTGAGGAGCGGGCCCCCGCCCCGCCGGCCGAGCCGCGCGCCGAGTCCGCGCGCGCCGGAGCGGGGCGTGTCCCGGCCAACCCTCCTCGCGGGCCCGGCCCGGTCGCGGGGGAGCCGTAGAATCGGCCTCACCATGGCTTACCTCGACCACGCCGCGACCACCCCGATGCTCCCGGAGGCGGCAGAGGCGCTCACCGCCCAGCTGAGCATCACGGGCAACGCCTCCTCCCTCCACGCGTCCGGACGGCAAGCCCGCCGCACGGTCGAGGAAGCCCGCGAAACCCTCGCGGAAGCACTCGGCGCCCGCCCCAGCGAGGTCGTGTTCACCTCGGGCGGCACCGAGGCCGACAATCTCGCCGTCAAGGGCCTGTACTGGTCCCGCGTCGCCGCCGACCCGGCTCGTACCCGCGTCCTCGCCAGCCCCGTCGAGCACCACGCCGTCCTCGACGCCGTGCACTGGCTCGGCGAGCACGAGGGCGCCACCGTCGAGTACCTCCCCGTCGACGCTTATGGGCGCGTCCACCCCGAGGCGCTGCGCGAGGCCATCGCCCGCGACCCCGGCGACGTCGCCCTGGCCACCGTGATGTGGGCCAACAACGAGATCGGCACGATCATGCCTGTCCGCGAACTCGCCGACGTCGCCGCCGAGTTCGGTGTCCCTCTGCACGCCGACGCGGTCCAGGCCTTCGGGCAGGTCCCCGTCGACTTCGCCGCCTCCGGCCTCGCCGCCATGACCGTCTCCGGCCACAAGATCGGCGGCCCGTACGGCATCGGCGCCCTGCTGCTCGGCCGGGAGCACGCCCCCGTACCCGTCCTGCACGGCGGCGGCCAGGAGCGGCACGTCCGCTCCGGCACCCTCGACGTGCCCGCCGTCGCCTCCTTCGCCGTCGCCGGGCGGCTCGCCGCCGAGCGGCGGGAGCGGTTCGCGCGGGAGGTCGGCGGCCTGCGCGACCGGCTGGTCGACGCCGTGTGCGGCGCCGTACCGGACGCGATCCTCGGCGGCGACCCGGCGCCCGGGGGCCGGCTCCCCGCCAACGCGCACTTCACCTTCCCCGGCTGCGAGGGCGACTCCCTGCTGCTCCTGCTGGACGCCCAGGGCATCGAGTGCTCCACCGGCTCCGCCTGCACCGCGGGCGTCGCCCAGCCCAGCCACGTCCTCCTGGCCACCGGCACCGACCCGGACCTGGCCCGCGGCACCCTGCGCTTCTCCCTCGGCCACACCTCCACCGAGGCGGACGTCGAGGCCGTGGCCAAGGCGATCGGCCCGGCGGTGGAACGCGCCCGCGCGGCCGGCCTCACCTAGCCCGCCCGCGGGCCGCACTTACCTGGCCCGCCGCGCGGCCGGCCCCACCTGGCCCGCCCTCGCGGCCCAGCTCACCTCGCGGGCGGGGACGCCGGCGGGGACTCGGCGCGCTCGTCGCCGACCAGGCGTATGTACCGCTCCCAGTCCCACAGCCGCCCCGGGTCCGTGTGGTCCGTGCCCGGCACCTGGTGGTGCCCGATGATGTGCTCCCGGTCCACGGGGATGCCGTACCGCCCGCATATCGCGGCCGCCAGCCGGGCCGAGGCCGCGTACAGGGCGGCCGTGAAGGACGCCGGGTCCTCCACGAAACCCTCGTGCTCGATGCCGACGCTGCGTTCGTTGTACTGCCGGTTGCCCGCGTGGAAGGCCACGTCCAGCTCGCGGACGAGCTGGGTGATCCGCCCGTCCCGGCGCACGATGTAGTGCGCCGCCGCACCGTGCCCGGGGTCCTTGAAGGCCCGCACCGCCGACGCGTACCCGCCCTGGGTGACATGGACGACCACCCGGTCCACCGGATAGTCGGCCGGCCGGTCCGCCCGCCGGTAGTTCGCCGCCGAGGCCGCCACCCAGCGCGCGCCGGGGAAGTCCACCGCGCCCGCCGGCCGCGGCTTGTCCACCCCGGGCAGCCGCCACCACGACCGGGACAGCTCCTCGCGGGCCAGCAGCGCCGTGCCCACGGCCGCCGCGACCCCGCCGACCAGCAGGGCCCGCCGCCCCAGCCGCCGGTCCCCGTCACCCGCCGGAGGTCCCGTGCCCGCCCCCGCCGCCGAACCCGAAGTCGCCCCCATGTGACCGTCAACGGACAGCCGGCCGGCCGGGTTCCCGCACCCCCGCACGCTCGTTCTGGCGCCCCCGTACCCTGGAAGGGTTATGACTGACACCCCGCAGCGCACCCGCCCCCTCCGCGTCCTCGCCGCCATGTCCGGCGGAGTGGACTCCGCCGTCGCCGCCGCGCGTGCCGCGGAGGCCGGCCACGACGTCACCGGCGTCCACCTCGCGCTCTCCGCGAACCCGCAGTCCTTCCGAACCGGCGCGCGGGGCTGTTGCACCATCGAGGACTCGCGCGACGCCCGCCGCGCGGCCGACGTCATCGGCATCCCGTTCTACGTCTGGGACCTCGCCGACCGCTTCCGCGAGGACGTCGTGGAGGACTTCGTCGCCGAGTACGAGGCCGGCCGGACCCCGAACCCGTGCCTGCGCTGCAACGAGAAGATCAAGTTCGCGGCGCTGCTGGACA
The DNA here is from genome assembly GCF_016860525.1 of Streptomyces rubradiris. Taxonomy (NCBI): domain Bacteria; kingdom Bacillati; phylum Actinomycetota; class Actinomycetes; order Kitasatosporales; family Streptomycetaceae; genus Streptomyces; species Streptomyces rubradiris. The sequence continues at coordinate 2,555,794 of NZ_BNEA01000015.1, read as the reverse complement.
AGGCGCTGGCCCTCGGCTTCGACGCCGTGTGCACCGGCCACTACGCCAAGGTGATCGTGAAGGAGGACGGCACGCGCGAGCTGCACCGCGCCTCCGACATGGCCAAGGACCAGTCGTACGTCCTCGGCGTGCTGGACGACAAGCAGCTCGCGCACGCGATGTTCCCGCTCGGCGACACGGTCACCACCAAGGAGGAGATCCGCGCGGAGGCCGAGCGCCGGGGCCTGGCCGTGGCGAAGAAGCCCGACTCGCACGACATCTGCTTCATCGCCGACGGCGACACCCAGGGCTTCCTGGCCCGCCGCCTCGGCAAGGCCGAGGGCGACATCGTGGACGAGTCCGGCAGCAAGCTGGGCACCCACGAGGGCGCGTACGGCTTCACCATCGGCCAGCGCAAGGGCCTGAGGATCGGCACCCCGGCCCCGGACGGCAAGCCGCGCTACGTCCTGGACATCTCCCCGGTCACCAACACGGTCACCGTCGGCCCGGCCGAGGCCCTGGACGTCACCGCCCTCACCGCGATCAGGCCCCGCTGGTGCGGCACCGCCCCCGCCGGCCCCGGCACCTACACCGCCCAGCTGCGCGCGCACGGCGGCGAGACCGGGGTCACCGCCGAACTCGTGGCCGGCGAGCTGCGCGTCACCTTCACCGAGCCGGTCCGCGGCGTCGCGCCCGGCCAGGCGATCGTGCTCTACGACGGCACGCGCGTGGTGGGGTCGGCGACGATCGCGTCCACGACGCGCGCGACGGCGGCGACGGCGGTCTGAGCCACACGGGCCACCCCGCCCTTCCCGGCGGGGTCGCCACGCGTCCTTCCCGGCGGGGTCGCCACGCGTCCTTCCTGGCGGGGTCATCCCGCGAAGAACTCCGCCAGCACCGGCCCCAGCACATCCGGCTCCACCATGTGGGTCTGGCCCGGCAGGACCCGGTACGTGCCCCGCGGCACGGCCTCCGCGATCGCCTGGCCGGCCCGGTGCATCCACTCCGGGCCGGCGCCGCCCGCGAGCGCGAGGACGGGTACGGAAATCCGGGCGAGCAGGCCCCCAGGGAGCAGGCCGTCGGCCATGACCGCGTCGTCGTGGGCGAGGCTGGGCGCGAGGGTCTCCATACCGGCCCACATCGGGGACTGGCGGGCGCGCTGGATCATCTCCTCGCCGAGGCCGGTCTGGCGCAGGAACAGCTCCACCGCGTCCCCGCGCCGGCCCTCGGCCAGGGCCTCGGCCAGCCGCTCCTTGTAGGCCGCCTCGCGCGCGGCGCCGTCCGCCAGATGGTCGGCGTACGGCACCTCGTACACCGCCGCCCGGGTCGCCGGCACCCCGTCCGCCGCCGCGCGCAGTACCAGCGCGCCGCCCGAGGAGACCCCGAACAGCGCCGCGTCGCCGCCCACGGCGTCGACCAGCGCGGCCAGGTCCTCCACCTCGCGGTCGACCGCGTAGGGCGCCGTGTCGCCGCTCTCGCCGCGGCCCCGGCGGTCGTAGACGACGGCCGTGCAGCGCCGCGCGAGGCGCTCGGCCAGGGGCAGCACGGTGCCGCCGGTGGACATCGCGCCGCTCACCAGGATCACCGTGGGCCCGTGGCCGGTCACGTGGTATGCGAGGAAGGTGCCGTCGCGGGAAGTCGTCTTCTTGTCCATGGCCGTGCAGACTGCCGCACGGCCGCCCGCTCACCGGTCACGACACGGCGGTACCGGGGGTGGTCATGAGACCTCGGTGTCGTAGAAGCAGTAGTGGTCCTTGAGTTCCGCCACGCCGGGCTCGGGGTCGGGGTACGCCCAGACGAGGTCGGCCGCGTCCGGCAGCGACCAGTAGGACGCGGTGCCCTTGTAGGGGCAGACGGTGTGCGTGCCGGAGGGGGTCAGCAGATCGAGGCGTACGTCCTCGGCGGGGATGTAGTACCGCACCGGACAGCCCGTCTCGCGCAGTTCCAGCGGACGGTCGCTCTCCGCCAGGACCTGGCCGTCGCGCACCGCGCGCACGTGCCGCCCGCTCTTGTGGATCGTGATCGTGTGTCCATCGGTCATACCGGAACAGCACCGGACGGACCGCTCTTCTTCCCGCGCGGCGCGGGCACCGTACGGTATGAGCCATGAATATCTGCGTCTTCCTGTCCGCCGCCGACCTCGACGAGCGTTACACGCGTCCCGCGCGCGAGTTCGCGGAACTGCTCGGCAAGGCCGGTCACACCCTGGTCTGGGGCGGTTCCGACAGCGGTCTGATGAAGGTGGTCGCCGACGGTGTGCAGGAGGCGGGCGGCCGGCTGCTGGGCGTCTCCGTGGAGTTCCTGGCGAACAAGGCGCGGCCCGGCGCCGACGAGATGATCATCGCGGCCGACCTCGCCGAGCGCAAGAAGCTGCTGCTGGAGAAGGCCGACGCCGTGGTGATCATGGTGGGCGGCACCGGCACCCTGGACGAGGCCACGGAGATCCTGGAGCTGAAGAAGCACGGCCGCACCCACAAGCCGGTCGTGCTGCTCAACACGGCCGGGTTCTACGACGGCCTGCGCGAGCAGTTCCGCCGCATGGAGGCCGAGGGCTTCCTGCCCCGCCCGCTGGCCGAGCTGGTCTTCTTCGCCGACGAGCCCGCCGGGGCCCTGGCCTACCTGGAGGAGCAGGCCGCCGGGCACTGATGCGAGCATGGGCTCCATGGCTACTCATGTGATCACCGGGGCCGGTTCCGGCATCGGCGCGGCCGTGGCGCGCCGGCTGCACGCGCGCGGGGACGACATCGTGCTGCACGCGCGCGACGCGGCCCGCGCCAAGGAGCTGGCGGCGGCCTTCCCCGGCGCCCGTACCCTGGTCGGCGACCTCGCGGACCCGGACAAGCTCTCCTGGGCGTTCTCCCACCAGTCGCTCCCGGACCGGGTGGACTCCCTGCTGCACGTCGCCGGGGTCGTCGAGCTGGGCGGGGTCGGCGACCTCACCCCGAAGGCGTGGCACCACCAGCTGAACGTCAACCTGATCGCCCCGGCCGAGCTGACCCGGCACTTCCTGCCGCAGCTGCGGGCGGCCCGCGGCCACGTGGTCTTCGTCAACTCCGGGGCCGGGCTGAACGCCAGTGCCGGCTGGTCCGGGTACGCCGCCTCCAAGCACGGCCTGAAGGCCCTCGCCGACGCCCTGCGCCAGGAGGAGCACGCGAGCGGCGTCCGCGTCACCTCGGTCTACCCCGGCCGCACCGCCAGCCCCATGCAGGCCAAGGTGCACCAGCAGGAGGGCAAGGAGTACGACCCGGAGAAGTGGATCGACCCCGAGTCGGTCGCCACGACGATCCTGATGGCCCTGGACCTGCCGCGGGACGCCGAGGTCAACGACCTGACGGTGCGCCCGGGCCGCTGACCCGGGTCCCGGGCCCGTAGGCCCGCACCACTGGGCGCACCGGGCGTACCACTGGGCGTCCCGGGTTCCGTAGGCTTCCCTGGTGAGCGAAAACAGCCAGTTCAGGTTCCCGGGAGCCACCGGCGTCGGCTCCCTGCCCGGCACCGACGCGCGGGAGGCCGCCAAGACCGTCACCGGCAGCTTCGAGGACTTTCCGTTCCTCGCCGAGCTGCCCGCGCGCGGCCCCGGCGCCGACATGATCGGCCGGACCGCCGGGATGCTGGTCGAGCTGTACGCGCGCGTGGAGCCCAGCGGCTGGCGGATCGGGGACCGGCCGGGCCGGGACACCAGGCGGGCGCGGTCCTGGCTGGTGGAGGACCTGGACGCCCTGGAGGAGTTCACCCAGGGCTACGAGGGCGATCTGAAGGTGCAGGCCGTCGGGCCGTGGACGCTGGCCGCCGCGCTGGAGCTGAGGAACGGCGAGGCCGCCCTGTCGGACGCCGGTGCCTGCCGGGACCTCGCCGCCTCGCTCGCCGAGGGGCTGCGGCTGCACCTGGCCGAGGTGCGGCGGCGCGTCCCGGGCGCCCGGCTCGTGCTCCAGCTCGACGAGCCCTCCCTGACCGCCGTGCTGCGCGGACAGGTCCGCACCGCCAGCGGCTACCGCACCCACCGCGCCGTGGACCGGCAGGTCGTGGAGGCCACGCTGCGGGACGTCGTCGCGGCGGCCGGCGGCGGGCCGGTGACCGTGCACTCCTGCGCCCCGGACGTGCCGTTCGCGCTGCTGCGGCGGGCCGGCGCGGCAGCCGTCTCCTTCGACTTCGCGCTGCTCACCGAGCGTGACGACGAGCTGATCGGCGAGGCCGTCGAGGCGGGCACCCGGCTGTTCGCCGGTGTCGTGCCGGGCACGGACGGCCCGTTGTCAGACCCTGCCGGTAGCGTCATGGGTGTCAGGACGCTGTGGCGCAGGCTGGGGCTGCATCCGGGGTTGCTCGCGGAGGCGGTCACGGTGACCCCGGCGTGCGGTCTGGCGGGGGCGTCCCCCGCCTACGCGCGCCGGGCGCTCGCCCACTGCGTCCGGGCGGCGAGATCCCTCGCGGACAACCCTGAGTGACGGAGGACAACACGGTGGCCGGCGACAAGCAAGCGGAGACGACAGCGGTGCCCGCCGAGGCCCGCGAGACCCACGCGCGCCTGGCGGAGCAGGTCGAGGAGCACCGCTTCCGGTACTACGTGAAGGACGCTCCCGTCGTCAGCGACGCGGAGTTCGACCGGCTCCTGAAGTCCCTGGAGGACCTGGAGGAGCGCTATCCGGAGCTGCGCACCCCGGACTCGCCCACCCAGAAGGTCGCGGGGTCCTACGAGACGGAGTTCACCGCCGTCGAGCACCGCCAGCGGATGCTGTCGCTGGACAACACGTTCAACGACGAGGAACTGGCCGCCTGGGCCGACCGCATCGCGCGGGAACTGGGCGACCAGGCGTACCACTTCCTGTGCGAGCTGAAGGTGGACGGCCTCGCGGTCAACCTCACCTACGAGAAGGGCCGGCTGACCCGCGCGGCCACCCGCGGCGACGGCCGCACCGGCGAGGACATCACGCCGAACGTGCGCACCATCGCGGAGATCCCGGACCGCCTGGGCGGCGCGGAGGTGCCCGACCTGGTGGAGATCCGCGGCGAGGTCTACTTCCCGATGGAGAAGTTCCTCGAACTGAACGAACGCCTGGTCGCGGCCGGTGACAAGCCGTTCGCCAACCCCCGCAACGCCGCCGCCGGTTCACTGCGTCAGAAGGACCCGAGGGTCACCGCGACCCGCCCGCTGCACATGGTGGTGCACGGCATCGGCGCCCTGGAGGGCTTCACCGGCCTGACCCGGCTCTCCCAGGCGTACGACCTGCTGAAGACCTGGGGCCTGCCCACCTCGCCGCACAACCGCGTGGTCGACGGCCTGGACGGGGTGCGCGAGTTCATCGCGTACTACGGCGAGAACCGGCACTCCGTCGAGCACGAGATCGACGGTGTCGTGGTCAAGCTGGACGAGATCCGCCTCCAGGGGCGGCTCGGCTCCACCGCGCGGGCGCCGCGCTGGGCGATCGCCTACAAGTACGCGCCGGAGGAGGTCAACACCAAGCTGGTCGACATCAAGGTGGGCGTCGGCCGCACCGGCCGGGTCACTCCGTACGCCCAGGTGGAGCCGGTCACGGTGGCGGGCAGCGAGGTGGAGTTCGCCACCCTGCACAACCAGGAGGTCGTCAAGGCCAAGGGCGTCCTCATCGGGGACACCGTGGTGCTGCGCAAGGCCGGTGACGTCATCCCGGAGATCCTCGGCCCGGTGGTGGACCTGCGGGACGGCAGCGAGCGGGAGTTCGTGATGCCGGGCACGTGCCCGGAGTGCGGCACGCCGCTGCGGCCGATGAAGGAGGGCGACGTGGACCTGCGCTGCCCGAACGCCCGTACGTGTCCGGCCCAGTTGCGCGAGCGGGTGTCGTATCTGGCGGGCCGCGAGTGCCTGGACATCGAGCACTTCGGCGCGGTGGCCGCCGCCGCGCTGACCCGGCCGCTGGAGCCGGCCGACCCGCCGCTGGTGGACGAGGGCGACCTGTTCGACCTCACGGTGGAGAAGCTGCTGCCCATCAAGGCCCATGTGCTGGACCCGGACAGCGGACTGCCCAAGCGCGACCCCAAGACCGGTGAGGAGAAGGTCGTCACGGTCTTCGCCAACCAGAAGGGCGAGCCGAAGAAGAACACCCTCGCCCTGCTGGCGAACATCGAGGCGGCCAAGTCCCGTCCGCTGGCCCGCTTCCTGAACGGGCTGTCCATCCGGCACGTGGGGCCGGTCGCCGCGCAGGCCCTCGCGCGCGAGTTCCGCTCCGTCGACCGCATCGAGCAGGCGACCGAGGAGGAACTGGCGGCCACCGACGGCGTCGGCCCGATCATCGCCGCCGCGCTCAAGGAGTGGTTCGCCGAGGACTGGCACCGCGAGATCGTCCGCAAGTGGAAGGCCGCCGGGGTGCCGCTGGAGGACGAGGCGTCCGGCGAGGACGAGGGGCCGCGCCCGCTGGAGGGGCTCACGGTCGTCGTCACCGGCACGCTGGAGCACCACACCCGGGACGGAGCCAAGGAGGCACTGCAGAGCCGGGGCGCGAAGGTGACCGGTTCCGTTTCGAAAAAGACATCTTTCGTCGTTGTGGGTGACAACCCCGGATCGAAATATGACAAGGCCATGCAGCTGAAGGTTCCTGTTCTGAACGAGGACGGTTTCGGCGTCCTGTTGGAGCAGGGCCCGGAAGCGGCGGCCGAAGTCGCGCTTCCGACCGAGGAGTAGCGGTTGAAGGCCACCCGATCGGCGCATATCAGTTGCATACGGGTGGCCCGGGCGCATTCGGGCAACCGTCGGAGACCGCTGCCCGTGGAAGCCTTCCGCGGCCTACTGTTGAGGTGTGCGCCTGCCGTGCCCAGCTGCGGCTGGGGCACCCCCGTGCCCTCGACAGGCCCGGGGAGGGTTTCTTCGACGCGGAGCCGCTGATGGTTGACGGGCATCGGGCCGCGTGGCGTGGGCACCGCCGGCTGTGAGAGGGACGGGAATGGAACCGACCGAGAGCGCCGCCCCCAACGCACGGCTGCGCCCGCGCCGCCGCGCCGGGGCCTGGCGCGAGAACCGGTGGACCGGGTGGGCCGAGGGCCGTACGGGAGTGCGGCCACGCCCCGTCACCCCGCGCCCCGCCGGCCCGTGCGCGTCCCCCGAGCCCGCCGCCCCGCTGCCGCCGGCCGTCGAACCCGCCCCCGGCCTGGCCGGCGACGACACCGAACGGCACCCGTCCTGGCCGGCGCAGCCCGCCGCCGTCGTCGCCGCCGCGGGATTCGTCCTGGGCGCCGGGTTCTACCGCGCCTGCGTCGGCCACCACGCCCTCTTCCCGAACGGCACGGTCGGCTGGGCGCTGGCCCTGCTCACCGGCGTCATCGTCGGCCACCTCGTCATGCTGGGCCGCGCCCGCTGGTGGGGCGGCACCGGCTCGGGCGCCGCCCTCACCCTCGCCGTCCTGCTGCTGTACGGCTGGGTACCGGCCGGACTGGTCAGCCTCACCGTCGTCGTCCTGGTCGGCATCGCCCGCCGGCACCGCTGGCGCCAAGGGGTGCTGCACGGCGCGGTGGACATCCTCGGCATCGGCGCCGGCGCCCTGCTGCTCGGCGCGTTCGGCCGGGTCCCGAGCGTCGAGGACCCCTGGCGGCCCGACAACTGGAGCATCGCCACCGCCCCCGAGGTCGTCCTGGTCGCGGTCGCCTACCTGGCCGTCAGCCGCGGCCTGCTGTGGTACCTGAACGCGCCGCGCGACGGCGGGCTGCCCACCATCGCCCGCGCCGCCGTGGTCAGACAGGGCCTGGTCGCCGTCGCGCTGCTCGGCATCGCGCCACTGCTGTGCGTCGTCGCCGACGCCGAGCCGATCCTGCTGCCGCTCTTCGCCATCCCGCTCATCGCCCTGGACTCCACGCTGTGGATGGCCCGCGCCCGCGCCGAGGAGCAACTGCGCGACCCGCTGACCGGGCTGCCCAACCGCCAGTGGCTGCTGGACCGCATCTGGACCGCGCTGGACGACGCCGACCGCATCGGGGCGCGCGCCGCCCTCATGCTGATCGACCTCGACCGTTTCCGCTCGGTGAACGACACCCTCGGTCATCTGGCCGGTGACCGGCTGCTGCTCCAGATCGCCGACCGGCTGCGGCTCGCCCTGCCGCGCGGCGCCGAGGCCGCCCGGCTCGGCGGTGACGAGTTCGCCGTGTTACTCCCCGTCGCCGACTCCACCACGTCGGCGACGCGCGTCGCCCGCTCTCTCGTCACCGCCCTCAGCTCCCCGCTCGACCTGGACGGCCTCACCCTCGTCCTGGAGGCCAGCGCCGGTGTGGCCGTCTTCCCCGATCACGCCCTCGACGCCGAGGGAATGCTGCGCCGCGCCGATGTCGCCATGTACCAGGCGAAGCGGGACCGCACCGGCGTCGAGGTCTACGAGTCCAAGCGGGACTCCAACACACCTGACCGCCTCGGCCTCCTCGGCGATCTGCGCCGGGCCCTCGACGCGCACGAGGTCCAGCTGCACTACCAGCCCAAGGTCCGCTTCGACGGACAGGTGGCCGGTCTGGAGGCGCTGGTCCGCTGGGTCCACCCCGAGCGCGGCAAGGTGCCGCCGGACGAGTTCATAGCGATAGCCGAGTCCTCCGGGCTGATGCCCCACCTCACCGAGTACGTCCTGGAGACCGCGCTCGGCCAGGTCGCCCGGTGGCGCGCCCAGGGCCTGCGGGTCCCGGTCGCCGTCAACGTCTCCCCGCGCGACGTCCACACCCCCGGCTTCGCCGGCTCCGTCGCCGCCCGGCTGGCCCGGCACGGGGTCCCGGCCGGGGCGCTCCAACTGGAGATCACGGAACACGTGCTGCTGGAGGACCCGCAGCGGGCCGCCGACACTCTCGCCGGGCTCACCGGGCACGGCGTGAAGATGTCCCTGGACGACTTCGGCACCGGGTACTCGTCCCTGGTGCACCTGCGGCGGCTGCCGGTCAGCGAGCTGAAGATCGACCGTTCCTTCGTGGCCCGGCTCGCCGTCGACACCGAGGACGCCGAGATCGTCCGCTGCACGGTGGACCTGGCCCATTCGCTGGGCCTGCTGGTCGTCGCCGAGGGCGTGGAGGACGACGAGACCTGGGAGCGGCTGCGGGACCTGGGCTGTGACGCGGTGCAGGGCTGGCTGGTCGCCGCGGCGATGCCGCCCGACGAGACCACGGCCTGGCTGCGGGCCCGCGGCTCCCGGGGCTGGCAGCGCCCGACCCCGGCCCTGCCGGCCGCGGAGTAGCCCTCCCCCGGGCCCCGGCCCGAACGCGTGTCACCGTGGGGAATCCGTCCGGCCACCATGATCGTTGTACGGGCACCCTCACATCAGGCCACTTCGAGGAGACGCGCCATGTCGCTGTTCGTGCCCAGGTTCGACGACACCGTGCTGGTCCGGGACGCCGAGGCCGAGGTGGTGGGGGACGCCCCCGTGGCCGTACGGCTGCTGGCCGACAGCAGCGCGAGCGGCGGCGCGCTGTCCACCGTGCGGGTCACCCTCGCCGAGGGGGCCGACGGCGCCCGGCCGCATGTCCACCACAACTCGGCGGAGATGTTCTACCTGCTCGACGGCGAGGCCGAGGTCCTCTCCGGCGACGACGTGGTGACCGCCGCACGCGGCGACCTGATCATCGTCCCGCCGGACCGCCCCCATTCCCCCAAGCTCTCGGCTCCGCTCGAGCAGGGGGCACCCCCATCGCCGCCGCGCCCGGCGCCACCGCCGACCTGCTCGTCGTCATCGCACCGGGCGTCGAGCGCTTCGAGTACTTCCGCCACCTCCAGCGCATCCGCCTGGGCGAGGCCACGCCGGAGAGCCTGCTGGAGGTCCAGGAGCTGTACGACAACCACTTCCTGAAGAGCGCGGCCTGGGACGGCCGGCGCCGCTGAGGAGGGGCCCCGGGGAAACCGTTTCACGGGCACGGGGCCCGGCCCCATAGGATTGGGCCCAAACCACACACACTCACCCCAGAGGATCGCTGCATGCCTGGCATCACGCGCGAGGAGGTCGCCCACCTCGCCCGGCTGGCGCGTCTGGAGCTGAAGCCCGAAGAACTCGATCACTTCGCAGGCCAGCTTGACGACATCATCGGCGCGGTCGCCCGCGTCAGCGAGGTCGCCGACCAAGACGTACCGCCGACCTCGCACCCGCTCCCGCTGACGAACGTCATGCGGCCGGACGAGGTCCGTCCCTCGCTCACCCCCGAGCAGGCGCTCTCCGGCGCCCCGGCCCAGGAGCAGCAGCGTTTCAAGGTGCCGCAGATCCTGGGGGAGGAGTGACCACCATGACGGACAGCAACATCATCAAGCTCACGGCCGCGCAGATCGCCGAGAAGATCGCCTCCGGCGAACTGACGGCGGTCCAGGTCACCGAGGCCCACCTCGCCCGGATCGAGGCCGTGGACGAGAAGGTCCACGCCTTCCTGCACGTCGACCGCGAGGGCGCCCTCGCCCAGGCGCGTGCCGTGGACGCCAAGCGCGAGCGCGGCGAGAAGCTCGGCCCGCTGGCCGGCGTCCCGCTCGCGCTCAAGGACATCTTCACCACCGAGGGCGTGCCCACGACCGTCGGCTCGAAGATCCTCGAAGGCTGGATCCCGCCGTACGACGCGACGCTCACCAAGCGGCTGAAGGCCGCCGACGTCGTCATCCTCGGCAAGACCAACATGGACGAGTTCGCCATGGGGTCCTCCACCGAGAACAGCGCCTACGGCCCGACCGGAAACCCCTGGGACCTCACCAGGATTCCCGGCGGTTCCGGCGGCGGTTCCTCCGCCGCGCTCGCCGCCTACGAGGCCCCGCTCGCCATCGGCACCGACACCGGCGGCTCCATCCGCCAGCCGGCCGCCGTCACCGGCACGGTCGGCGTGAAGCCGACCTACGGCGCGGTGTCCCGCTACGGCATGGTCGCCTTCTCCTCCTCCCTCGACCAGGGCGGCCCCTGCGCCCGTACGGTCCTGGACGCGGCCCTGCTGCACGAGGTGATCGCCGGCCACGACCCGCTGGACTCCACGTCCATCGACGCCCCGGTCCCGCCGGTGGTCGAGGCCGCCCGCAACGGCAGCGTCCAGGGCATGCGCGTCGGCGTGGTCAAGCAGTTCCGCGGCGAGGGCTACCAGGCCGGCGTCATCCAGCGCTTCGACGAGTCGGTGGAGCTGCTGAAGCAGCTGGGCGCCGAGATCGTCGAGCTGGACTGCCCGTCCTTCGACCTCGCCCTGTCGGCGTACTACCTGATCGCCCCGTCCGAGTGCTCCTCCAACCTCGCCCGCTTCGACGGCCTGCGCTACGGCGCGCGGACCGGCGACGACGGCACGCACTCCGCCGAGGAGGTCACCTCCCTGACCCGCGAGGCCGGCTTCGGCCCCGAGGTCAAGCGCCGGATCATGCTCGGCACGTACGCGCTGTCGAGCGGTTACTACGACGCGTACTACGGCTCCGCGCAGAAGGTCCGCACGCTCATCACGCGGGACTTCGAGAAGGCCTTCGAGCAGGTCGACGTGATCGTCTCCCCGACGACCCCGACCACCGCCTTCCCGATCGGCGAGCGCGCCGACGACCCGATGGCGATGTACCTCGCGGACCTGTGCACCATCCCGACCAACCTGGCGGGCAACGCGGCCATGTCCCTGCCCTGCGGTCTCGCCCCGGAGGACAACCTCCCGGTGGGCCTGCAGATCATCGCCCCGGCACTGAAGGACGACCGGCTGTACAAGGTGGGCGCCGCCGTCGAGGCCGCCTTCGTGGAAAAGTGGGGTCACCCGCTGCTGGAGGAGGCACCGTCGCTGTGAGCAAGCTGTCGAAGGCCAAGGACTTCAAGAAGTCCAAGTCCGGTACGTACCTGTCCATGGCCGCCACCGCGTTCGGCGCGGTCGGCGCCGCGAAGCAGATCAAGAAGGCCCGCGCCGAGAACGACACGCTGAGGCTCGTCGACGCCGTCGTCACCGCCGCAGGCATCGTCACCGGCCTCGCCATCCTCTACCGCGAGCTGAAGCGGTTGGGCGACGACGACGTCCTGCTGGGCTGAGAGGGAAGTTTTCACCGTGACCACCACGACCGACCTGGTGTCGTACGAGGACGCGCTGGCGGCGTACGACCCCGTCATGGGCCTTGAGGTCCATGTCGAACTCGGCACCAAGACCAAGATGTTCTGCGGCTGTTCGACGGCGCTCGGCGCCGACCCGAACTCCCAGACCTGCCCCGTCTGCCTCGGCCTGCCCGGCGCGCTCCCGGTCGTCAACGCGACCGGCGTCGAGTCCGCCGTCAAGATCGGTCTCGCGCTGAACTGCGAGATCGCCGAATGGTGCCGCTTCGCCCGGAAGAACTACTTCTATCCGGACATGCCGAAGAACTTCCAGACCTCCCAGTACGACGAGCCGATCGCCTTCAACGGCTACCTCGACGTGCAGCTGGAGGACGGCGAGGTCTTCCGCGTGGAGATCGAGCGCGCCCACATGGAGGAGGACACCGGCAAGTCGACGCACGTCGGCGGCGCCACCGGCCGTATCCACGGCGCGTCCCACTCCCTGCTGGACTACAACCGCGCCGGCATCCCGCTCATCGAGATCGTCACCAAGCCGATCGTGGGCGCCGGCGAGCGCGCCCCCGAGGTGGCGAAGGCGTACGTCCGCGAGCTGCGCGAGGTCATCCGTGCCCTCGGCGTGTCCGAGGCCCGCATGGAGATGGGCCAGATGCGCTGCGACGTGAACCTGTCGCTGATGCCCAAGGGCGCCGACAAGTTCGGCACGCGCTCGGAGACGAAGAACGTCAACTCCCTGCGCTCGGTGGAGCGTGCGGCCCGCTACGAGATCATGCGCCACGCGGCCGTGCTCTCCGGCGGCGGCACGATCGTCCAGGAGACCCGCCACTTCCACGAGGACACCGGGTCCACGACCTCGGGCCGCGTGAAGGAGGAGGCCGAGGACTACCGGTACTTCCCGGAGCCCGACCTGGTCCCCGTCGCGCCCTCGCGCGAGTGGGTCGAGGAGATCCGCGCGGCCCTGCCCGAGCTGCCGCTGGCCCGCCGTACCCGGCTGCTGGCGGAGTGGGGCATCTCCGCGACCGACATGCAGGCGATCCTGAACGCCGGCGCGCTGGACCTGATCGTCGCCACGATCGACGCCGGTGCCGACGCGGCCGCCGCCCGCAAGTGGTGGATGGGCGAACTCGCCCGCAGCGCCAACGAGTCCGGCACGGCGCTGGACGAGCTGGCGATCACCCCGCAGCAGGTGGCCCGGGTGACCGAGCTGGTCGCCAAGGGAGACCTGAACGACAAGCTGGCCCGCCAGGTCATCGAGGGCGTCCTCGCGGGCGAGGGCACCCCGGACGAGGTGGTGGACAAGCGCGGTCTGAAGGTCGTCTCGGACGAGGGCGCGCTGACCACCGCCGTCGAGGAGGCCATCGCCGGCAACCCGGCCATCGCGGACAAGATCCGCGGCGGCAAGGTGGCCGCGGCCGGCGCCCTGGTCGGCGCGGTCATGAAGGCCACCCGCGGCCAGGCCGACGCGGCCCGCGTCAAGGAGCTGATCCTGGAGAAGCTGGGCGTCACCGAGGGCTGACCCCACCCGCGTACGGCCCCGGAGGCACGGTCGCCTCCGGGGCCGTAGGCATGTTCCCGTACGGCTTACGCCCGGCGCCCCACGACCCGTACGAAGCCCAGCGCGCGCCCTTCGTCCGCGCGGAGCATCTCGGCGGACCGGCCCGCCATGCGCACGTGGAGATCGTCGGTACTCTCCTCGGTGACCACGTCGCACCACAGCAGCCAGTCCCGCCAGCCGTCCTCCAGCCAGTCGGCCGCCTCGACTTCCACGGCACCGCTGCGGGTCCAGTGGCGCCGCCACCAGTCCGCGGTGTGGAAGCACCAGAAGGCGGGCTCCCACCAGGGCACGAGGTGCTCCGGCGGCTCGACGCCCGTCGGCTCCTCGCGCAGCGCCGGGACGACGACCCCGATCCGCCCGCCCGGCTTCAACAGCCGGGTGAGGGACGGCAGATACAGGTCGTCGGTGCCGAAGTACTGGTAGGCGTCGACGGAGACGATCGCGTCGAACGTCCCTTCGGCGAACGGCAGGTCGTGGGCCTCGGCGCGCACGGGCAGCACCCGGTCGGCGACACCCGCCTCGGCGAGCCGTACGGCGTTGTCGTCGGGGTTCACCCACAGGTCGGCGGCGGTGACCTGGAGGCCGTACTCGCGGGCCAGGAAGACGGAGGTCATCGCCCGCCCGCAGCCCAGGTCGAGCACGCGCGCGCCCGGCGGCAGCGCGTCCAGCCCCAGCGCGGGGGCCAGCCACTCCAGCAGCCACAGCGCGTGCGGGCCCATCTGGTTCTCGATGGTCCAGCGGGCGTCGTAGCCGTTGCTGCGGGGGTAGCGCGGGTGGGTGACACGGCGGGTGAGCGCGTCCGGTGTGGTCGGTGTGTTGGTCACAAGCAACCACCCCTAGCAGCCGGGAGGGCCGCCCCGCACCGGGTTTTCGCCGCCGCGGCGGGTACGCTCGCCCGCCATGAGGGGAAGCACCGAATCCGCTGTCGGACCCGCGACGACGGAGACCGCCGGAGAGCCGGAGACCGCCGGGGACGCCGCTGTGCGGGCCGGGGGAGCCGAGGAGCACCCGGGGATCGCCGAGGAGCACGCCGGGGGTGCCGAGGACCATGGCGGGGATGCCGGGGAGCACGCCGGGGGTGCCGAGGACCATGCCGGGGATGCCGGGGAGTACGCGGGGGATGCCCGGCGGGCCCGTTGGGTCGCCGTCGGCACCGGGGCGCTGCTGACCTGCGCGGGACTGGCCGCCGCGCTGCTGAGGTCCGCCGGCACCGCCCCGGCGCTCGTGCCCGCCGCCTACGCCCTCGGTGCCGCCGTGTGCGCGTCCGCGGCGGTGCTGGGTGCCAAGGGCCATACCCGCAGGGCCTTGTGGTCGCTGATCGCAGGAACGATGATCATGGCGCTGGGGGACCAGTTCGACTGACGTGTTTTCGCCGTACCGACCGGGTCCCGGCGGACGGACTGCGGGAAGGGAGTGCGGCTTCATGTACGCGACATCGCTCGGTGACGACGGTGCCGAACTGCGGCCCCTGGAGGTGTGGCACGCCGGTGAGCTGCTGGCGAACATCGACCGGGGACGGGAGTTCATCGGCCGGCACATAGGGCTCGCGGACGTGGTGTCCGATCTCGACGGGGCCCGCGCGTGGCTGAAGTCGTACGCCGACAAGCGCGCCGCCGACGCCGGCGGCGTGCACGGGATCTGGCTGGACGGCAAGCTCGTCGGAGGGCTGCTGTTCCGCGTCTGGGACACCCCGAGCGGGGTCTGCGAGGCCGGCTGCTGGCTGGAGCCGGGCGCGGCCGGGCGCGGGCTGGTCACGCGCGGCATGCGGATGCTGCTCGACTGGGCCTTCGAGGAGCGCGGCATGCACCGGGTGGAGTGGCAGGTGTCCTCGGCCAACGAGGCCAGCATCAACGTGGCCCGGCGGCTCGGCATGACCCGCGAAGGCGTGCTCCGCGAGAACTTCCCGCACCGGGGCGTGCGCACCAGCACGGAGATCTGGGCGGTGCTGGCCCCCGAGTGGCGCGCGGCACGCGCGCGTACCGCGCGAAACGATCATTAAGAGACCTCTCAGACAGCGTCCGTACGGTGCCGGACATGGCAACGAAGACAGCGCAAGGCGCTGAGACCGCCGGCACCGGGTCCGGCACCGACGCGCGCGAGGACGACGAGACGACGACGGCCGGCCCCGGGGCCGTGGCGGAGACCGGGAAGACCGGGGAGACCGGGAAGACCGAGCCGGTGGACGCGGCCGGCGAGGAAGACGGGGACGACAGGGAAGGCGGAGAGGACGGGGTCCGGGAGGACGGCGAGGCGGACGGCGCCGGTGGCAAGGTGCCCTCCGGGGTCGGCCAGGGCGCCGGTGCCGTCGTCTCCGCCGCGCTGGGCCTGGTCTCGCTCACCGGCGGCTGGATCGGCACCATGGCCTCCGCCCGTGAGCAGCTCATCGGCCAGCTGCGGACGTCCACCAGCGCGAGCGTCGGCACCCAGCTCAAGGAGGTCTACGGCGACGCCTGGCACACCACCGCCCTGTGGGCCGGGCTGTTCGCGCTGGCCGCGCTGATCACCGCCGTGGTGGTGCTGGTCCGGCCCGCGTTCGGCGCCCCGGGCCGCCCGCAGGCCGCCTGGACCAGGTCGGTGGCCTGGGCGGGCCTCTCGCTCGGCGTCATCGGCCTGCTGCTGGCCGTCCTGAAGTACTCCGACGCCCTGCTGGCCGTGCCCTCCGCCGGCTGAGCGGACCGGTGTCCCAGGGGCCTTAGGCGTCCCCGCCCGGCGCGCGGACGGCCTAAGGCCCCTTACGCGCGCGTGCGGCCCGCCGGACGCGCGAAGATGCGGAACTCTCCCGATGCGGCGGACCCGGCCGTGGGACGAGGGTGGGAGGCGTCGCGGAAAGCGGCACCCGCCACCGCATCCCGGGAGGAACCCGCCATGTACGAGCTCGAACTGCACCGCCTCCGCTCCGCCGAGCTGCGCCGCACGGCGCGGGAGGAACGCCTGGCCCGCGAGGTCGTCCGCGCCCGCCGCGCCGCCCGCCGCGGGCGATCCGGCCACGCCGCCCCGGCCGCCGAGTCGCATACCGGCGGCTCCCGGCGGCACGGGCTGCCGCGCGCCGCGTGACGCCGGGGGCGCGGAGCGACCGGACGGGGGACGGCCGCTCCCGGCACCAGGGCCGTGGGGCTTCCGGGCGGAGCCACACGGCCCTTCCGGCCGTCAGTACGACTTTTCCGGCTGTCGGTACGGCTTTTCCGGCCGCCAGCGAGGCCGTCCCGTCCGTCGGTACGCCCCTCCCGCCCATCGGTACGACCATCACACGGGGCCTGTGGAAAACCAGTGCCAGGCCGTCGGGACCTCGTGCGATGCTCGGGCCCGTGGAGACCAGGTCCGTCAGTCCCGTGTTCGTCGGCCGCACCGCCGAGTTGGCCACGCTGCGCGACGCGCTCGCCCGAGCCGACGCCGCCGAGCCGCAGGCGCTGCTGCTCGGCGGTGAGGCAGGCGTGGGCAAGACCCGCCTCGTGGAGGAGTTCGCCACGTCCGCGGCCGGCCGTGGCGCGGTCGTCGCCGTCGGCGGCTGCGTGGAGATCGGCGCCGACGGGCTGCCGTTCGCCCCCTTCTCCGCCGCGCTGCGGGCCCTGCGCGACGCCCTGCCCGAGGCGTTCGCCGCCGCCGCGGCCGGCCAGGAGGAGGAACTGGCCCGGCTGCTGCCCGACCTCGGCGAGGCCGGCGCCGGCCGCCACGACGAACAGGGCATGGCCCGCCTGTTCGAACTCACCGCCCGGCTGCTGGAGCGGGTCGCCGCCGACCACACCGTCGTCCTGGTCCTGGAGGACCTGCACTGGGCCGACGCCTCCACCCGTCACCTGCTCGCCTATCTGCTGCGCACCCTGCGCGCCGGCCGCCTCCTCGTCCTGGCCAGCTACCGCAGCGACGACATCCACCGCCGCCACCCGCTGCGCCCCCTGCTCGCCGAACTGGACCGGCTGCGCACCGTCCGCCGGATCGAACTGGCCCGCTTCACCCGCGAGGAGGCCTGCCGCCAGATCGCCGGCATCCTCGCCGCCGAACCCGACCCCGCCCAGGTCGACGAGATCTACGAACGCTCCGACGGCAACGCCTTCTTCATCGAGGAACTCGCCGTCGCCGCCTGCCAGGGCAACTGCGCCGGCCTCACCGACTCCCTGCGCGACCTGCTCCTCGTCCGGGTCGAGGCGCTGCCCGAGAGCGCCCAGCGGGTCGCCCGGATCGTCGCCGAGGGCGGCTCCACGGTGGAGTACCGGCTGATCGCCGCCGTGGCCCGGCTGGCCGAGGACGACCTCATCGAGGCGCTGCGAGCCGCCGTCGGCGCCAACATCCTCACCGTCACCCCCGGCGGCGACGGCTACCGCTTCCGGCACTCCCTGGTCCGCGAGGCCGTCGCCGACGACCTGCTGCCCGGCGAACGCTCCCGGCTCAACCGCCGCTACGCCGAGGCGCTGGAGGCCGATCCCACGCTCGTCCCCGCCGACGCCCGGGTGATGCGCCTGGCCAGCTACTGGTACCACGCGCACGACGCCGCCAAGGCCCTGCCCGCCGTCCTCGCCGCCGCCGTCGTCGCCCGCCGCCGGCACGCCTACACCGAACAACTCGGGCTGCTGGAACGGGCGATGGAGCTGTGGGACAACGCCCCCGCCGAGGTGCGCGCCGCCCTGCGCCCGGTCGACTACGCGGAGGTGTACCCCCCGTGCGGCTGCGACCCGGCCACCACCCCGCTGCGCTACCTCGACCTGATGGCCGAGGCCGCGGTGGCGGGCCGCTTCGGCGGCGAACGGGAACGCGCCCTGAAGATCACCAAGCGGGCCCTGCGCCTGCTGGAGGAGGACCCGGACCCGCTGCGCGCCGCCTGGTTCTGGGTGCAGCGCTCCCGGCTGGTGCAGGCCCAGGCCCGCGGTGACGGCTGGCGGGAACTGGCCACCGCGCAGGACCTGGTGCGCGGTCTGCCGCCGTCCGAGGTGCACGCCGAGGTGCTGGCGGTCGTCGCCAACTGGTCCATGCAGCACCGGCCCGGCCCCGAGGCGCTGGCCGCCGCCGAACGGGCCGTGGAGTACGCGCGCATGGTGGGCGCCCGCGAGACCGAGCTGCACGCCCTGCTCACCCTGGGCGGGCTGACGGTGGAGTCCGGCGACCCGGAGGCGGGCCTGGCGCAGATGCGGCAGGTGCTGCGGGACACCCTGGCGGAGGGCGTGCACCCGGTCGCCGGCCGGGCCTACGTCAACCTGCCGTCCGCGCTGCGCAGCGTCGGCCGCGACCGGGAGGCCGTACCGCTGCTGCGCGAGGGCATCGAATTCTGCCGCCGGTACGGACTGCTGGACTCCGGGGCCTGGGCCTGGGGCAACCTCTCCGAGGCGCTCTACGCGCTCGGCCGGTGGGAGGAGGCCGCCGAGGCCGCCGCGCACGCCACCCGGGTCGGCCACAGCGCCAAGCCCCGGGCCGGGGGCGCCCTGCGCCTGGCCCACCTCGCCCTGGCCCGCGGCGACCTCGCCGAGGCCGCCCGGCAGCTCGCCACCGCCCGCTCCTGGTACGGCACCCACGACCCGCGGCCCCAGCAGTCCCTGCCGCTGATCCGCACCGCCGTCGGCATAGCCGCCGCCGAGGGCAGGACCGACGACGTCCGCGCGCTCCTCCTGCCGGTCCTGGACGCCGGTTTCCCACCCGGCACCCACCGGTACGGCTGGCCGCTGCTGCTGGCCGCCGCCACCGCCGAGGCCGACGCCCGCGCCCTGCCCGCCGCCCGGCCAGGCCGCGCCGGGATCCTCGACCGTCTCGCCACGGCCGTACGGACGATGACCACCGGCGTCCCCCTGTGGCAGGCCCACAGCCAGTGGGCCCGGGCCGAACTGCTGCGCGCCGAGGGCCGGGACACCGCCGGGACCTGGACCCCGGTGGTCGCCGCCTTCGAGTGCCTGGACCGCCCCTACGACCTCGCCCGGGTCCGGCACCGTCTGGCCGGGGCGCTGCTGGCCGAGGGCGGCGACGACGAACGCGACCGCGCCGTGGAACTGCTCAGGCTGGCCGCGGCGGTCGCCGACCACCTGAAGGCCCGGCCGCTCGCCGATGCCGTCGCCCGGCTCGCCCAGCGGGCCCGGCTCACCCTCAACGGCGGCAAGCGGCGGGACCCGGCCGCCGATCCGGCCGCCGCCTTCGGTCTCACCAGCCGGGAGCGGGACGTCCTCGGCCTGGTCGCGGCCGGCCGTACCAACCGGCAGATAGCCGAGGAACTGTTCATCTCGCCGAAGACCGCGAGCGTCCACGTCTCCAACATCCTCGGCAAGCTCGGTGTCTCGGGCCGGGGCGAGGCGGCGGCGGTGGCGCACCGGCTCGGCCTGCCCGTGGCCGGGACACTCGCTGCCGAATCGTCCGGGTGAGACCTACGCTGGAGAAAACCGGCAGTGAGGGGGGAGCCGTGTTCAACGTCTTCGAGGAACTGTTCGCACCCGGCCGCAAACACACCAGGGACGAACTCAAACGCCTGGAACTGTCCCGCGAGGACGTCGGCGACAACGACCCCGGCCGCGGCCCCATAGACCTGGCCTCCGGCAAGGCGGTCATACGGCTGTCCGCGCCCGAACCGCCGGTACCGGCCGACGAGGAAACCGGGCCCGAGCCCGGCTGACCTCGGCCGACGGGTGGGCCGACGGGCGGGCGGGCTCAGCGGACCTGAAGCTCCAGCACCCGGTCGTCCCCCTTCTCCGGCGTGCCCCGGCCGTCCGTGTTGCTGGTCACCAGCCACAGCCGGCCGTCGCCCGCCGGGGCCACCGTGCGCAGCCGGCCGTAGGTGCCGGTGAGGAACGCCTGCGGGGCGGCCGAGGCCGAGGTGCCGTCCAGCGGGACGCGCCACAGCCGCTCGCCGCGCAGTCCCGCCATCCAGATCGCGCCATTCACCTGGGCGATACCGCTGGGGGAGGCTTCGTCGGTGTGCCACTGGGCCACCGGGTCCTGGAAGCCGGCGTCGGAGGAGCGGCCCTCCGCCTCCGGCCAGCCGTAGTCGCCGCCGGGCTTGACCGCGTTCAGCTCGTCCCAGGTGTCCTGCCCGAACTCCGAGGCGAACAGCCGCTGGTGACCGTCCCAGGCCAGCCCCTGGACGTTGCGGTGGCCGTAGGAGTACACGACGGAGCCGGGGAAGGGGTTGCCGGGCGCCGGTTCGCCGTCCGGGGTCATCCGGAGGATCTTCCCGCCGAGCGAGGACCGGTCCCGCGCCAGGCCACGCTGCCCGGTCTCGCCGGTGCCCGCGTACAGCATGCCGTCCGGCCCGAACGCGATCCGGCCGCCGTTGTGGATGGCGCCCTTGGGAATGCCCTTGAACACCGTGTCGGGAGCGCCCAGTCGCTCACCGGCCGGTTCGCGCTCGTCGTAGCGGACGCGGACGATCCGGTTGTCCGAGGCCGAGGTGAAGTAGGCGTAGATCATGTGGTCCGTGGCGTAGCCGGGGGACGGGGCGATGCCCAGCAGCCCGCCCTCGCCGGCCGGGGAGACCCCGGGGACCGTGCCCAGCACCGTCGTCCGGCCGGTTTTCGCGTCGATCCGGCTGATCGTGGCCTCGTCCCGGGAGGAGACCAGCAGATCACCGCCCGGCAGCACGGCCAGCCCCCACGGCGACTTCAGCCCCTTCGCCACCGTGCGCAGCACCGTCGCCGATCCCTTGGCGGGCGCGGCCGGCTCGGTGCTCCGGGAGGCGGTCGATCCCCCGGAGACCGTGGCGGCCGGCGTCCGGCCCGGCGCGTCCCCGCCCCCCGAGGAGCAGCCGGCCGTGAGCAGCAGGGCGGTCACGGCCAGCACGGCCGGTACGGCTCGACGTCGCACGATCACGGTTCCCTTCCGGCCGGCGGACACCACGGCGGCCCCACGCCGCACGCTACTCCGGCGCCACGGACGACGGACACCGGCCATCGGCACCCGGCCGGGTTCCCGCTCGCCGGGTCCTGATCCACGGCCACCGGCTCCCGGTCCGCGGTGGCCGGAAATCCCCCTGACCCGAACTCATCCCCAGCAACAACGCTGTCCCGGGACCTCAGCCCCAGCAACAACTCCGCCCCGGGACCTCAGCCCCAGCAACAACTCCGCCCCGGGACCTCAGCCCCAGCAACAACCCTGTCCCGGGACCTCGGTTCCAGGAACGACAGCGCCTCGGGACCTCAGTCCCAGGAACCCTGCGCCGCCGGCAGCCTGGCCACCTCCGCGAGGTCCTGCGCGGTCAGCCGCAGCCCCGCCGCCCCCGCGTTCTCGGCGGCCCAGCGCTCCCGCTTGGTGCCCGGCAGCGCGATCACATGACGGCCCTGCGCCAGCACCCAGGCCAGCGCCACCTGGGCGGGGGTGACCCCCTCTCCGTGCCGCCGGGCTATGCGCCGCAGCCCCGCGACGATCGGCTGGTTGGCCGCCATCATCTCGGCCGTGAACCGGGGATGCCGGGCGCGCACGTCGTCCGGTTCGAAACCCTCGCCCGGCGTCAGCGTGCCGGTCAGGAAGCCGTTGCCCAGCGGCATCGCCGCGAGGAACCCCACTCCGCGCGCCTCGCACCACGGCAGCAGCTCCCGGACCGCCTCCGGCGACCACACCGACAGCTCCGCCTGCACCGCGCTCACCGGGAACACCTGCTGGACCCGCTGCAACCGGCGCAGCGTCGCGTCGTACAACCCGGCGCCCGAGCGGCGCCCGCCGCGCGCCCCCAGGGCGCACAGGCCCAGCGCCCGCACCTTCCCGGCCCGCACCAGGTCCGCCATCGCGCCCCACGTCTCCTCGACGGGCACCTCGGGGTCGGGGCGGTGCAGCTGGTACAGGTCGATCACGTCCGTCTGGAGCCGGCGCAGCGAGGCGTCGCAGGCCCGCCGCACATAGCCGGGGCGGCCGTTGGCCACGATGTGCTGCTCGCCCACCAGCAGCCCCACCTTCGTGGCCACGAAGGCGTCCCGGCGCCGCTCCCTGAGCACCCGGCCCAGCAGCAGCTCGTTGGTGAACGGGCCGTACATGTCCGCGGTGTCCAGCAGGTCCGAGCCGAGGTCCAGCGCCCGGTGCACGGCTTTGACCGACTCCTCACCCCGCTGCCGGGATGCGGTGTACGCCCAGCTCATCGGCATGCATCCGAGTCCGACGGCCCCCACCGCGAGTCCCCCCGCGCCGATCGTCCTGCGCTCCACCTGCTCGTGAACCTCCCTCTGCCCGGCCACCAACCTAACCTCTGCGCCCGCGCGGCCCTGACATAGCCTCCTGGCATGAGTGCTGAGGTCTGGCTTCCCATTCCGCCCGAGGAGATCGAGGGGCTGCCCGCGGGGCCCCGTTACCTGTTCTGGGACGGTGGCGCGGACGGTGACCAGCCGTTTCCCGGCGACCCGGCGCGGTGCGCGGTGTACGTGGTGCCGTACATGAAGCGGCTGTCGGTCCGGGTGGGCCCGCTGCCGCACCTGACGAACGTCCGGGTCGTGCAGACGCTCACCGCCGGTGTCGACGACATCACCGCACGGCTTTCGGACATCCCGCCGGGCGTACGCCTGTGCAACGCGCGGGGCGTGCACGAGACCAGCACGGCCGAGCTGGCGCTCACCCTGACCCTCGCCGCGCTGCGCGGCATCCCGGAATTCGTCCGCGCCCAGCGGCAGGAGCGCTGGACCGGCGGATTCCACCCCTCCCTCGCCGACAAGAGCGTGCTGATCGTCGGCTACGGGTCCATCGGCGCCGCCATCGAGGACCGGCTCACGCCCTTCGAGGTCGCGCGGGTCGCACGGGTCGCACGCTCCGGTCGCACGGTAGCGCGCGGCCCCGTGCACCCGATCACCGATGTGCCCTCCCTGCTTCCACACGCGGATGTCGTGATCCTGTGCACCCCCCTTACGGAGGACACCCGGGGACTCGTGGACGCGGACTTCCTCGCCCGGATGAAAGACGGTGCGCTGCTCGTCAACGTCGCGCGCGGAGCCGTGGTGGACACCAAGGCGCTCCTCGCCGAACTGGAACGGGGCCGGATCATGGCGGCCCTGGACGTGACGGACCCCGAGCCGCTGCCCCCGGGCCACCCCCTGTGGCAGGCGCCGGGCGTGCTGATCAGCCCGCATGTCGGCGGGCCCTCCTCGGCCTTCCTGCCGCGCGCCAAGCGGCTGATCGCCGACCAGCTGACCCGGTTCGTGAACCACGAACCCCTGCGGAACGTGATCCTTACGACCGGTCCTGAAACGGCGGGAGCAACCGGGCGCTAGGCGCCTTCCGGCACCCTCCGCAATCTTTCGGACGCGCCCCGTACCGGTATACGCCCTGGTCGTCACGGAGCGTAGAGACGCTATGTCCCTGAGTGACGATCCTGGTGTATCGTCCCGGGCAGGGGCAGCGCCGCTGACGTTTCGGCGCCGGGGATGGACATTTCAGATCTGTGAGGGGGGCGACGGGCGATGCACGGCCTATGGACGAACGATCCGACGCGGCGGAGCCGCCGACGGCGACCCTGGCGCACGGCCGCGGGCGGACGCGGCCATCACACCAGCCACCACAGCCACCACCAGCGCAGGTACAGCGGCCGTCACCGGCCGGCGTATCCGGCGCAGCGGGACCGTCAGGACCGGGGAACGGCACGCACCGGGAGGCCCCGGTGAGCGCCCCGACCTCGGTGACGACCCCCCTGGGCAGCGCGGTCCGCGCACCGCACCCGCACGAGGCGCCGCCGTCGCGCCGGCCGGTGGCCGGCGAGAACAGGCGCCTGGCGGAGCAGCTCGTCCTCGCCCTGGTCTGCGCGGCCTACGCCATCGGATCCGCCTTCGGCTGGGGCTCGGACCGGGTCGCGGACGTGATGGGCGACTTCGGGCTGAGCGCGGCGGCGGCCGCCGCCGCCGTCTCCTGCTTCCTGTACGCCCGCGGCCCGAGGGTGCGCTTCCGGTCCGCCTGGCTGCTGTTCGCCCTCTCGGCGGCGATGAGCTCGCTGGGCAACGCGGTCTGGGGGTGGTACGAGGTCGCCCTGAGCGCGCCGGTGCCCAGCCCCAGCTACGCCGACCTGTTCTTCCTGTGCTTCGCGCCGCCCGCCATCGTGGGCCTGCTGGTGCTCGCCAAGCGGCCGGCGAGCAGAGCGGGCTGGATCTGTCTCGGGCTGGACGCCTGGCTGATCGGCGGCTCGCTGCTCACCCTCTCGTGGAGCCTCGCGCTCGCCCAGGCGGCCCGCATCGACGGGTCGAGCGTGGCGCACGCCGCGCTGTCGCTGGCGTACCCGCTGCTCGACATCGCCCTGGTCAGCATGGTGCTGGCGCTGCACTTCCGCCGCGCCCCGGGCAACCGCACGGCGGTGAACACCGCGATCGGCGCGCTCGCGCTGACGGTGCTGTGCGACGCGCTGTTCACCTCGCCGCTGCTGCACAGCAGTTACCGCTCCGGGCGGCTGCTGGACGCGGGCTGGTTCGCCGGTTCCCTGCTGCTCGCCTACGCGCCCTGGGCCGCGCCCCGGCGCCAGGGCGGGCCGGAGGCGCACGGACCCGACGGGCACACGCGCGTGGTCCACGAACACGTGCCGGGCCAGCGCGGCACCGGCCAGTGGAGCACCGGCCAGTGGAGCACCGGCCAGTGGAGCACGGAGCACCACCCCGCGCCCCCGCTGCCCGCACCGGGCGGCGACCACCTCCGGTACCCGGCCGGCCGGCCGCTCACCGGCTCCCTCGCCGCGCTCACCCCGTACCTCGCCGCGGCCGTGTGCACCCTGGGCATCCTGTACAACGTCCTCAACGGCCGCAGGCCCGACCACGTCGTGCTGATCACGGCGGGCGCCGTGGTGCTGGCGCTCGTCATCCGGCAGGGCATCATGCTGCTGGACAACATCACCCTCACCCAGGAACTGGCGCAGAAGGAGAACCACTTCCGCTCCCTGGTGCAGGGCTCCAGCGACGTCATCATGATCGCCGCGCCCAACGGCGTCCTGCGCTACGTCTCCCCGGCCGCCGCCGGGGTGTACGGCCGGCCCGCCGAGGAACTGGTGGGCACCGAGCTGGCCGCCCTCATCCACCCGGAGGACCTGGGCTGCGTGGTGCACGAGGTGCGCCGCTTCCTGGCCGCGAGCCCGGTGGAGGAGCCCACCACGCGCATCGAGTGCCGGTTCCGCTCCGGCGACGGCGGCTGGCTCAACGTCGAGTCGACCGTCAACCGCCACCACGGCGGGCTGATCTTCAACAGCCGGGACGTGACCGAGCGGGTCCGCCTCCAGGCGCAGTTGCAGCACAACGCCGAGCACGACCCGCTGACCGACCTGCCCAACCGCGCGCTGTTCACCCGACGGGTGCAGCAGGCCCTGGCCGGCCGCCGGGCCACCGACCGGGGCGCCGCGCTGCGCGGTACGGCCGTGCTCTTCATCGACCTCGACGGGTTCAAGGCGGTCAACGACACGATCGGGCACCAGGCCGGGGACGAACTGCTCATCCAGGCCGCCCGCAGGCTCCAGGAGGCGGTCCGGCAGGGCGACACCGCCTCCCGGCTCGGCGGTGACGAGTTCGCGGCCCTGATCGTCGGCGACGGTACCCGGGACCGGGCCGCCCGCGAGCGCAACATCCTGGAACTGGCCGACCGGCTGCGGGTGACCCTCTCCCAGCCGTACGCCATCGACGGCAACGACGTCCGGGTCGCCGCCTCCATCGGCGTCGCCTTCGCCGAACCGGGCCTGGGCGCGGGCGAGCTGCTGAGAAACGCCGACCTGGCGATGTACCGCGCGAAGTCGGCCGGAAAGGGCCGGGTCGAGCTGTACAAGCCGCAGATGCAGCAGGACGTCGTCCGCAAGGCGGAGCTGGCCACCCGCCTGCGCGCCGCGCTGCACGACGGCGAGTTCACGCTGCTGCACCAGCCGGTGGTGTGCCTGGAGAGCGGCCGGATCACGACCGTCTCCGCGCAGGCCCGCTGGCGCTCCTCCCAGGGAGTGCTGTTCACCCCCGCGGAGTTCCTGCGGGTGGCCGACGACGCCGACAAGACCGCCGAGCTGAACCGCTGGATCCTCCAGCAGGCCGTCCAGCAGGCGGCCGAGCGGGCCGCCGCCGGGGTCGCCGTACCGGTCACGGTCCGGATGAGCGCCCGGCGGCTGCTGGACCGCTCGTCCCCGCTGGGCTCCGTGGAGGCGCTGCTGAACCGGCACGGGCTGCCGCCCGGGGCGCTGGTCGTGGAGCTGTCCGACACCGACCCCCGCGTCTCGCTGGACGAGCTGGAACGGCGGCTGACGGCGCTCAGCCGGCTCGGGGTGCGCATCGCCCTGGACGGCTTCGGCAGTGGCTACGCGGCCATCACGGCACTGCGGCGGCTGCCCGTGGACATCCTCAAGCTCGACCGCGGTCTGGTCGAGGGCGTGGTGGAGTCCGCGCGGCTGCACAAGATCACCAGCGGTCTGCTGCGGATCGCCGGCGATCTGGGCCTGCAGTCGGTGGCCGAGGGCGTCGACCTGCCCGAGCAGGCGATCGCGCTGCGCGCCATGGGCTGCACCCACGGCCAGGGCATGGCGTTCGCCGGTCCGCTGGACGAGTACCGGCTGCGCCGGGCGCTCGGTTCCGGTCACTACCCGGTGCCGCACGCCTCGGTCGAGCCCGCGTTCGCGGGCAGTGCGAGGGAGCCCAACGGGGTGTATACAGGGGGCGTTCCCGCTGTCTTCGGGGGCGGCAGTGCCCTTCGCTCACATTCTGAGACTCCCGTCCCACCCACTTGACACGTGGTGCGTGCCGGGGGGAGGGTCAGTTCCATGCGCACCCGAATTCTCGTACTTGGACAGCGCGTCGGCTGAGCTGGGAACCGCCGGAGGACGATCCGGAATCCCCAGCGACCTCACCGGCGCGCTCCCCTCGCTTGCCTTGCGGCACGAGGGGTTTTTTGTTGCACGAGCGCCCTTCGTGCAGCGCCCCAGATCCGCCCGAACCTCGCAAAAACCCTCAGCATCGAGAAGAGAATGCCGATGACCGAGCAGGCCACCGGGGCCCACCATCCGCAGCCGCGGCCCCGTTCCGGAGGACAGCAGTCCGCCCCCGTCGAGCACGTCACGGGTGCGCAGTCCCTCATCCGCTCCCTTGAGGAGGTCGGCGCGGACACGGTATTCGGCATTCCCGGCGGCACGATCCTCCCGGCGTACGACCCGCTGATGGACTCCACCCGGGTGCGGCACATCCTGGTCCGGCACGAGCAGGGCGCCGGCCACGCCGCCACCGGCTACGCGCAGGCCACCGGCAAGGTCGGCGTCTGCATGGCCACCTCGGGCCCCGGCGCCACCAACCTGGTCACCCCGATCGCCGACGCCAGCATGGACTCCGTCCCGCTGGTCGCGATCACCGGACAGGTGGTGTCCTCCTCGATCGGCACGGACGCCTTCCAGGAGGCGGACATCGTCGGCATCACCATGCCGATCACCAAGCACAGCTTCCTGGTCACCAAGGGCGAGGACATCCCGCGCGTGATCGCGCAGGCTTTCCACATCGCCTCCACCGGCCGCCCCGGACCGGTCCTGGTCGACATCCCCAAGGACATCCTCCAGAAGAAGACCACCTTCTCCTGGCCGCCCGTGATGGACCTGCCCGGCTACCGCCCGGTGACCAAGCCGCACGCCAAGCAGATCCGCGAGGCGGCCAAGCTCATCACCGCCGCGAAGCGCCCCGTCCTCTACGTCGGCGGCGGCGTCCTCAAGGCCCAGGCCACGGCCGAGCTGAAGGTCCTGGCCGAGCTGACCGGCGCCCCCGTCACCACCACGCTGATGGCGCTCGGCGCGTTCCCCGACAGCCACCCGCTGCACGTCGGCATGCCCGGCATGCACGGCAGCGTCGCCGCGGTCACCGCGCTGCAGAAGGCCGACCTGATCGTGGCCCTCGGCGCCCGCTTCGACGACCGCGTCACCGGCAAGCTGGACAGCTTCGCCCCGTACGCCAAGATCGTCCACGCGGACATCGACCCGGCCGAGATCGGCAAGAACCGGGCCGCGGACGTGCCGATCGTCGGTGACGCCCGCGAGGTCATCGCCGACCTGGTCCAGGCCGTGCAGAAGGAGCACAGCGAGGGCCACAAGGGCGACTACACCGCCTGGTGGAGCGACCTGAACCGGTGGCGCGAGACCTACCCGCTCGGCTACGACCTGCCCGACGACGGCTCGCTCTCCCCGCAGCAGGTCATCGAGCGGATCGGCGAGCTCGCCCCCGAGGGCACGATCTTCGCCGCCGGCGTCGGCCAGCACCAGATGTGGTCCGCGCACTTCATCCAGTACGACCAGCCCGCCACCTGGCTCAACTCCGGCGGCGCCGGGACGATGGGTTACGCGGTCCCCGCCGCCATGGGCGCCAAGGCCGGCCGCCCGGAGCGGACGGTGTGGGCGATCGACGGCGACGGCTGCTTCCAGATGACCAATCAGGAACTGACCACCTGCGCCCTGAACAACATCCCGATCAAGGTCGCCATCATCAACAACGGCGCCCTCGGGATGGTCCGCCAGTGGCAGACCCTCTTCTACAACCAGCGCTACTCCAACACCGTGCTGCACAGCGGCCCGGACGACGTCAACCCGGACGCCCGCGGCACCCGGGTGCCGGACTTCGTGAAGCTGTCCGAGGCGATGGGCTGCGTGGCCCTGCGCTGCGAGCGCCCCGAGGACCTGGACAAGGTCATCGAGGAGGCCAACTCCATCAACGACCGACCGGTGGTGGTCGACTTCATCGTCCACGAGGACGCCATGGTCTGGCCGATGGTCGCCGCCGGCACCTCCAATGACGAGATCATGGCCGCCCGGGACGTCCGCCCCGACTTCGGCGACAACGAAGACGACTGACCGTCAACAGGCAAGGAAGAGCAGAACACCATGTCCAAGCACACGCTCTCCGTCCTGGTGGAGAACACGCCGGGCATCCTCGCCCGGATCGCCGCCCTGTTCTCCCGGCGCGGCTTCAACATCGACTCCCTCGCGGTCGGCGTCACCGAGCACCCCGACATCTCCCGCATCACCATCGTGGTGAACGTCGAGGACCTGCCGCTGGAGCAGGTGACCAAGCAGCTCAACAAGCTCGTCAACGTGCTGAAGATCGTCGAGCTGGAGCCGGGCCAGGCCGTGCAGCGCGAACTCGTCCTGGTGAAGGTCCGCGCCGACAACGAGACCCGCTCCCAGATCGTGGAGATCGTCCAGCTGTTCCGCGCCAAGACCGTGGACGTCTCCCCGGAGGCCGTGACCATCGAGGCCACCGGTTCCGGCGACAAGCTGTCCGCCATGCTCAAGATGCTGGAGCCGTACGGCATCAAGGAGCTGGTCCAGTCCGGCACGATCGCGATCGGCCGCGGCGCCCGTTCGATCACGGACCGCTCACTGCGTGCCCTCGACCGGACGGCATAAGACCCGTCGCGGGCGGCCGGCGATCAACGGCCGCCCGTATCCCGAGACCCCCGAACTTCCTTCCCGCCCGCCGTCATACGGTGGGACGCACCACCCGTACACAAGGAGAGAACCCAAAGTGGCCGAGCTGTTCTACGACGCTGACGCCGACCTGTCCATCATCCAGGGCCGCAAGGTCGCGGTCATCGGCTACGGCAGCCAGGGCCACGCCCACGCGCTGTCGCTGCGCGACTCCGGTGTCGACGTGCGCGTCGGTCTGCACGAGGGCTCGAAGTCCAAGGCCAAGGCCGAGGAGCAGGGCCTGCGCGTGGTGACCCCGGCCGAGGCCGCCGCCGAGGCCGACGTCATCATGATCCTGGTCCCGGACCCGATCCAGGCCCGGGTCTACGAGGAGTCCATCAAGGACAACCTCAAGGACGGCGACGCGCTGTTCTTCGGCCACGGCTTCAACATCCGCTTCGGCTTCATCAAGCCCCCGGCCGGCGTGGACGTCTGCATGGTCGCCCCGAAGGGCCCGGGCCACCTGGTCCGCCGCCAGTACGAGGAGGGCCGCGGCGTTCCGTGCATCGCCGCCGTGGAGCAGGACGCCTCGGGCAACGCCTTCGCGCTCGCCCTGTCGTACGCCAAGGGCATCGGCGGCACCCGCGCCGGCGTCATCAAGACCACCTTCACCGAGGAGACCGAGACCGACCTGTTCGGCGAGCAGGCCGTGCTGTGCGGTGGCACCTCGGCGCTGGTCAAGGCGGGCTTCGAGACCCTGGTCGAGGCCGGCTACCAGCCGGAGATCGCCTACTTCGAGTGCCTGCACGAGCTGAAGCTGATCGTGGACCTCATGTACGAGGGCGGCCTGGAGAAGATGCGCTGGTCCGTCTCCGAGACGGCCGAGTGGGGCGACTACGTCACCGGCCCGCGCATCATCACCGACGCCACCAAGGCGGAGATGAAGAAGGTCCTCGCCGAGATCCAGGACGGCACCTTCGCCCAGAACTGGATGGACGAGTACCACGGCGGCCTGAAGAAGTACGACGAGTACAAGAAGCAGGACTCCGAGCACCTGCTGGAGACCACCGGCAAGCAGCTGCGCAAGCTGATGTCGTGGGTGGACGAGGAGGCCTGACCTCCGCTTCGCGTGGCGGTGTTCCCCGGCCGGGGAACACCGCCACGCGGCTTCCCGCCCGGGCTCCGTACAAAGTGGAGCTTCTCATCCGGGTGATCCTTCCGCGGAGGCGTAATACAGATCGCGCCGCGCCACTACACTTCTGCACAACACGCGTCAGGCCCACAGCGTCGTGCGTCTTCCGCGGCTAGCCCCCCTCCACCGCCTGCGGCCGTCGGGACGGCCGTCCGCATCGCACATGTGAGGACTCACGTGAGCTCGAAACCCGTCGTACTCATCGCTGAAGAGCTGTCGCCCGCCACCGTCGACGCACTCGGTCCGGACTTCGAGATCCGGCACTGCAACGGAGCGGACCGCTCCGAGCTGCTGCCGGCCATCGCCGAGGTGGACGCGATCCTGATCCGCTCGGCCACCAAGGTCGACGCCGAGGCCATCGCCGCCGCGAAGAATCTCAAGGTCGTCGCGCGAGCCGGCGTCGGCCTGGACAACGTCGACGTCTCCGCCGCCACCAAGGCCGGCGTGATGGTCGTCAACGCCCCCACCTCCAACATCGTGACCGCCGCCGAGCTGGCCTGCGGTCTCATCCTCTCCACCGCCCGCAACATCCCGCAGGCCAACGCCGCGCTGAAGAACGGCGAGTGGAAGCGCAGCAAGTACACGGGCGTGGAGCTGGCCGAGAAGACGCTGGGCGTCGTGGGCCTGGGCCGCATCGGTGCCCTCGTCGCGCAGCGCATGTCCGCGTTCGGCATGAAGGTCGTCGCCTACGACCCCTATGTGCAGCCCGCGCGGGCCGCGCAGATGGGTGTCAAGGTGCTGTCCCTGGACGAGCTGCTGGAGGTCTCCGACTTCATCACCGTCCACCTGCCCAAGACTCCCGAGACCCTCGGCCTGATCGGCGAGGAGGCGCTGCGCAAGGTCAAGCCGAGCGTGCGCATCGTCAACGCCGCGCGCGGCGGCATCGTGGACGAGGCGGCGCTGTACGCGGCCCTGAAGGAGGGCCGGGTCGCCGGCGCGGGCCTGGACGTGTACGCGAAGGAGCCGTGCACCGACTCCCCGCTGTTCGAGCTGGACCAGGTCGTCTGCACCCCGCACCTGGGCGCGTCGACCGACGAGGCGCAGGAGAAGGCCGGCATCGCCGTCGCGAAGTCCGTCCGCCTCGCGCTCGCCGGCGAGCTGGTGCCGGACGCGGTCAACGTCCAGGGCGGTGTCATCGCCGAGGACGTCAAGCCGGGCCTGCCGCTGGCCGAGCGCCTGGGCCGGATCTTCACCGCGCTCGCCGGCGAGGTCGCGGTCCGCCTCGACGTCGAGGTCTACGGCGAGATCACCCAGCACGACGTGAAGGTGCTGGAGCTGTCGGCGCTCAAGGGCGTCTTCGAGGACGTCGTGGACGAGACCGTGTCCTACGTCAACGCGCCGCTGTTCGCCCAGGAGCGCGGGGTCGAGGTGCGCCTGACCACCAGCTCGGAGTCGTCCGACCACCGCAATGTGGTGACCGTGCGTGGCACGCTGGGCACCGGCGAGGAGGTGTCGGTCTCCGGCACGCTGGCCGGCCCGAAGCACGTCCAGAAGATCGTCGCGGTCGGCGAGTACGACGTCGACCTCGCGCTCGCCGACCACATGCTGGTGCTGCGCTACGAGGACCGTCCGGGTGTCGTCGGCACCGTCGGCCGCATCCTCGGCGAGGCGGGCATCAACATCGCCGGTATGCAGGTCGCCCGCGCGGCGGTGGGCGGCGAGGCGGTGGCCGTGCTGACCGTCGACGACACGGTGGGCTCGACCGTACTGGCCGAGCTCTCCGCGGAGATCGGGGCCGCGTCGGCCCGGTCGGTCAACCTCGTCTGACCAACACGCGAAACGCCGGACGGACCGAGAACCCCTCGGCCCGCCCGGCGTTTTCCGTATCCGCTCGGTCGCCCCGCCGGCGCCCCCCACCGGGACCTCACCGCACTCACTGGTACGGCACCCGGCCGGGCCAGGCTCACAGCCGGGCCCGCTTCAGCGCCATGTGCAGCAGCAGCCGGTCCTCGCCGTCGTCCAGGTCCAGGCCGGTGAGCTGCTCGACCCGGGACAGCCGGTAGTACAGGGTCTGGCGGTGGATGCCCAGCTCGGTCGCCGTGCGCCCGGCCTGGCCCGCGCAGTCCAGGTAGATCTCCGCCGTGCGGGCGAGTTCCGTGTGGGCGGGGGAGAGCAGCGCGCCGACCACCCGGTCCCGCGCGGTCTCCGGCGGCAGCGCGGTCAGCAGCCGGTACGCCCCGATCCGCGCCCACTGGGCGACCGGCCCGAGCCGTGGCTCGGCCAGCGCGGCGCGCGCCGCGTCGAACGCCTGCTGCCACATCGTGCCCAGTTCCGCGAGGCCCGCGCCGGGCTCCCCGATGCCGGCGGCGTGCCCGGTGGCCCGGGCGGCGAGCCCGGCCGCCCCGCCGGGCCGCGCCGCCACGGCCGCCGCCGTCCGCGCCCCGGCGCCGCGCGCCCGCGCCCCCCGGGACTCCTCGGCCTCCTTCAGCAGCCGGGTGGCGGCGGCCACCGCGGGGGCCGTCGTGTCCGGGGCGCGCAGCCGCACCAGCACCGCGAGGCTCAGGCCGGCCGCCCCCCAGGGCAGGGTGCACAGGGCCGTGGCGTGCGGGACCGTGCGCGGCGCGGGGACGTCGTCCGGGTCGGTGGACGGCCAGGGCGCGACGCAGACCAGCGTGTGCGGGCCGTCGGCGCGGGGGCCGAGCGCGGTGCGCAGGTCGGCCACCGCCATGTCCCGCTGCCAGCCCCGGTCGGCGGTGAGCACCGCCCGCAGCTCCCGGCTCAGCCCCGCCCCGGCCTGCGCCTCGTCGGCGAGCAGCGCGCCGATCCGGTCCGCCACCCGCATGGCGGCGGTCAGCTGGGCCTCGGTCGGGCCCGGGTCGCCGTCCAGCAGCCAGACGTAGCCGAGGACGACGCCCCGGTGGCGTACGGGCAGGCAGATCCGGCCCCGGTAGACACCGGCCTGGGGGCTCGGCGGGATGCGCACCGGCGCGGTCGCCCGGGTGATGCCGAACCCCTCGAACCAGGCCCGGACGGTCGCCGTGGAGCGCCGGGTCAGGATCGAGCGGGTGCGCACCGGGTCCAGCGCGGAGGGGTCCAGCTCGTCCTCGCTGTCGTAGGCCCCGAAGGCGATCAGCTCGAAGTCGCGGTTCTCCAGGGTCGCGGGCACGCCCAGCAACTCGGAGATCTCGTCCACCAGCTCCTGGTAGTCCGCCTTGAACGCCTTGAAATCCGCCGCCACCCGGGCATTCTCCCCCATGTGCCGACCGCCTTCATACATCTGTCTGAGATCCCGGGCACGGATGCGTGACAGCTGTCGATGGCCCAGGATCGGAGAGATCCTTAGGTTTCACGGTGGTTCTCCGTGCCGTACCCGAATCGTCGGGTGTCGGCCTCTTTGGTGCTTGTCTGTGGAGGTGCCCCGTGCTGGGTCCCGTGATTCTCGCCGCGTCGCGCAGCGACCGGATGCGACGCCTGATCTCGGCGGCCCCGGTGACCAAGCAGGTCGTCGACCGCTTCATACCCGGCGAGACCGTCGCCGACATCGTCCCGATCATCGAGGACCTGACGGCCAAGGGCCTGGAGCTGACGATGGACGTCGTCGGCGAGGACATCACCACCCCGGAGCAGGCCACCGCCGCCCGGGACGCCTACCTGGCGCTGATCGACCACCTCAAGGGCCTGGAACTGGGCGAGAAGGTCGAGATGTCGGTCAAGCTCTCCATGTTCGGCCAAGCGCTGGACGGCGGTCACGAGCTGGCCCTCGCCAATGTCCGCCCGGTCGTCGAGGCCGCCGCCGCCATCGGCACGACGGTCACCCTGGACGCCGAGGACCACACCACCCTCGACTCGATGTTCGCCATCCACGAGGAGCTGCGGAAGGACTTCCCGCAGACCGGCTGCGTCATCCAGGCCTACCTGTTCCGCACCGAGGCCGACGCCCGCCGCCTCGCCGAGTCCGGCAGCCGGGTCCGCCTGGTCAAGGGCGCCTACAAGGAGCCCGCCGAGGTCGCCTACCAGCAGAAGCACGAGATCGACAAGGCCTACGTGCGCATCCTGCGCATCCTGATGGAGGGCGCGGGCTACCCGATGATCGGGTCCCACGACCCCCGCCTGATCGCCATCGCCCAGGAGCTGGCCCACAAGGCCGGCCGTAAGCTCGACGAGTACGAGTTCCAGATGCTGTACGGCATCCGGGGCGAGGAGCACCTGCGGCTGGCCGCCGAGGGCCACCGCATGCGCGTCTACACGGCCTACGGCACCGACTGGTACGGCTACTTCATGCGCCGTCTCGCGGAGAAGCCGGCGAACCTCCGGTTCTTCCTCCGTTCCATGGTCAGCAAGGGCTGAGCCCACCACCCGCTCACGTACAAGGAGTTACGGATCTCATGGACGCTGTGACCCAGGTCCCCACCCCCGTCAACGAGCCGGTGCACGGCTACGCCCCCGGCTCGCCCGAGCGCCTCCGGCTGGAGGCCAAGCTCAAGGAGCTGGCCGAGAACCCGATCGAGCTGCCGATGACCATCGGCGGCGAGAAGCGGCTGGGCGGCGGCGAGCCGTTCCAGGTGGTCCAGCCGCACAACCACAAGGCCGTCATCGGCACCGGCCGGCACGCCACCCAGCAGGACGCCCGCGACGCCATCGACGCGGCCCTGGCCGCCGCCCCCGCCTGGCGCGCGATGTCCTTCGACGACCGCGCCGCGATCATCCTGCGCGCCGCCGAGCTGCTGGCCGGCCCGTGGCGCGAGACGATCGCCGCGTCCACCATGCTGGGCCAGTCCAAGACCGCCCAGCAGGCCGAGATCGACTCGCCCTGTGAGCTGGTGGACTTCTGGCGCTTCAACGTCCACTACGCCCGCCAGATCATCGCCGAGCAGCCCCCGGCGAACTCCCCGGGCGTGTGGAACCGTCTGGACCACCGCCCGCTGGAGGGCTTCGTCTACGCGATCACGCCGTTCAACTTCTCGGCGATCGCGGCCAACCTGCCCACCGCCCCCGCCCTGATGGGCAACGTGGTGGTGTGGAAGCCGTCCCCGACGCAGACCCACGCCGCCGTGCTGCTCATGCGGCTGCTGGAGGAGGCGGGCCTGCCCAAGGGCGTCATCAACCTCGTCACCGGCGACGGCATCGCGGTCTCCGAGGTCGCCCTGGAACACCGGGACCTCGCGGGCATCCACTTCACCGGCTCGACCAAGACCTTCCAGTACCTGTGGAAGACGGTCGGCAACAACATCGAGAAGTACCGCTCCTACCCGCGTCTGGTCGGCGAGACCGGCGGCAAGGACTTCCTGGTCGCCCACCCCTCGGCCGACCGCGCGGTGCTGAAGACCGCACTGACCCGCGGTGCCTTCGAGTACCAGGGCCAGAAGTGCAGCGCCACCTCCCGCGCCTACATCCCGGCCTCCATCTGGAACTCGGGCTTCAAGGAGGAGTTCGCGGCCGAGGTCGACTACCTGACCATGGGTGACGTCACCGACCTGTCGAACTTCATGGGCGCCGTCATCGACGACCGCGCGTTCGCCAAGAACAAGGCCGCCATCGACCGCGCCAAGGCCGACCCCGCCTGCACGATCGTCGCGGGCGGCTCCTACGACGACTCGGTGGGCTACTTCGTCCGGCCGACCGTCATCGAGTGCACCGACCCGGAGAACGAGGTCTTCACCACCGAGTACTTCGGCCCGATCCTCGCGGTGTACGTCTACGAGGACGACAAGTACGACGAGATGCTGACCCAGATGGAGTCGGTGTCGGACTACGCCCTCACCGGCTCGGTCATCGCGAACGACCGCGCGGCGGCGGCGTACACGATGGAGAAGCTCCGCTTCGCCGCGGGCAACTTCTACATCAACGACAAGTCGACCGGCGCCGTCGTCGGCCAGCAGCCCTTCGGCGGCGGCCGCGCCTCCGGCACCAACGACAAGGCCGGCGCCCCCCAGAACCTCCTGCGCTGGACCCTGACCCGCGCCATCAAGGAGACCCTGGTCCCGCCGACCGACTACGGCTACCCGCACATGGGCTGACCGCCCCCGCGATCCCGGCCCGGGACGCCCGCTCCCGCAGCGGGCCTCCCGGGCCGTCGCCATGTCCGGCGGGGCATACTGCCGTCATGACTCCTCGGCCCCGACTCGTCCACACCGCCGACCTCGAACCTGCCGAACTCAGGGAGATACGCGCCCTGTTGGACCACGCCTTCGACGGGGACTGCTCCGACGACGACGAGGACCACTGGCTGGGCGGGACGCACGCGCTGATCGAGGACGGCGCGGGGCTCGCCGCGCACGGGGCCCTCGTGATGCGCCGGGTGCGGCACGGGGGGCGGTGGCTGCGCACCGGCTACGTCGAGGGCGTCGCCGTACGGGCCGACGTGCGGCGCACCGGGCTCGGCGGGCGGGTGATGGCCGAGCTGGAGCGGATGATCGACCGCGCCTACGACCTCGGCGCGCTGTCGGCGAGTGACGAGGGCGCCCTGCTGTACGCCGCCCGCGGCTGGCAGTGCTGGCCCGGACCGGTGCACGCCCTGTCCCCGGAGGGCATCGTCCGGCTGCCGGACGAGGAGGGCGGGGTGTACGTGCGGCCCGCTCCCGCCGTTGCGCTGGAGCCGTCCGGCGAACTCGTCTTCGACTGGCGGGACGGCGACGTCGTCTGACGGCGCGTCGCGCGGCTGGATGAAAGCCCAGCTCAGCGGCGTCTTCGTCTCAGATAGTAGGAAGTCCGAGTAATTGTGCAGACAGGCGCGGGCCGCTCCCTTACCGTGAGAGAAGCCGAACGTCTCGCTCCATCCAGCGAATGGCGGTCGTGAGCCGGCCCGCGCAGGCAACCCCTGCGGCCAAGCGCTCCCCGCCCCTTCCGGCGTCTTGCATCCCCCCACTGCCGTGCTCCACGCATGCCGAAGGAGTCGATTGCCATGGCCGAGACCACCGTCCGCCGCCGAGTCCGTCACGTGTCCCGTACGAGCGAGTCCGACCGCAAGAACGCCGCCGCCGCCCTCCAGCGCGCCCTCGACCGCCGGGACAACGGCGGCCGGACCGGCCACTGAGCCGGACCGGCGCGTGCGGAACGAAGCCCCGCTGTCCGCATCGCGGACAGGTCGTGTCATCACCTGGGACGAGGAGTAGGGTGCCGACATGTCTCGCAGCATCAATCTCGCAGTGATCCCCGGTGACGGCATCGGCCAGGAGGTCGTGGCCGAGGGTCTGAAGGTCCTCTCCGCCGTCCTTCCGCAGGATGTGAAGCTGGAGACCAAGGAGTACGACTTCGGCGCCAAGCGCTACCACGCCACCGGTGAGACCCTCACCGACGCCGACCTGGAGCAGCTCAAGGGCCACGACGCCATCCTGCTCGGCGCGATCGGCGACCCGTCCGTGCCGTCCGGCGTCCTGGAGCGCGGCTTCCTGCTGAAGCTCCGCTTCGCCTTCGACCACCACGTCAACCTGCGTCCGTCCAAGCTGCTCCCCGGTGTCGCCACCCCGCTGGCCGGCCAGCCGGAGATCGACTTCGTCGTGGTCCGCGAGGGTACCGAGGGCCCGTACACGGGCAACGGCGGCACCATCCGCAAGGGCACCGCCCACGAGGTCGCCACCGAGGTGTCCGTCAACACGGCCTACGGCGTCGAGCGCGTCGTCCGCGACGCCTTCGAGCGCGCCCAGGCCCGCCCGCGCAAGAAGCTCACGCTGGTCCACAAGAACAACGTGCTGACCTTCGCCGGGCACCTGTGGACGAACATCTTCACCAAGGTGGCCGAGGAGTACCCCGAGGTCACCACCGACTACATCCACGTCGACGCGGCGACGATCTACCTCGTCACCGACCCCGGCCGCTTCGACGTCATCGTCACCGACAACCTCTTCGGCGACATCATCACCGACCTCGCCGCGGCCGTCTCCGGCGGCATCGGCGTGGCCGCCTCCGGCAACATCAACCCCAGCCGCGCGTTCCCGTCCATGTTCGAGCCGGTCCACGGCTCGGCCCCGGACATCGCCGGCCAGGGCAAGGCCGACCCCACTGCCACCGTCCTGTCCGTCGCCCTGCTGCTGCGCCACCTGGGCTACGAGGCGGAGGCCGACCGCATCGACACGGCGGTGGCCGCCGACCTGACCGAGCGCGCCGGGAAGCCGGCCCGCTCCACCTCCGAGATCGGCGACGCGCTCGCCGTACGCGTAGCCGGCTGACCCGCCGAGCTACACCTCAAGCCGCCGGGTCGCGAATCGCACCCGGCGGCTTCTGCCATGCCCCGCCGGGTGTCACCATCAACCCCTGGGCCGTCTCACCCCGATTCCGTCCGCCGTCGCCCGCGCGCGATAATCGAACGCGGAGCCGCGATATGAGGGAATGCTCGGACGTCCGACCATCGACGACCGGCAGTGCAGGCGTGAGCGCGGCCCGTCACTACAACCGGTGAAGGACAACCACTGATGACGACGCCCACGATCGAGCTCAAGCCGTCCGCCAGCCCGCTCGCCGCCGCAGAGCGCGAGGCGATCCTGGCCGACCCCGGCTTCGGCCGCCACTTCACCGACCACATGGTGACGATCAAGTGGACCGAGGGCCGCGGCTGGCACGACGCCCAGCTCGTCCCGTACGGCCCGATCTCCCTGGACCCCTCCACGGCCGTCCTGCACTACGGTCAGGAGATCTTCGAGGGCCTGAAGGCGTACCGCCAGCCGGACGGCTCGGTCGCGCTGTTCCGTCCCGAGGCCAACGCCCGCCGGTTCCGCAGCTCCGCCCGCCGCATGGCCATGGCCGAGCTGCCCGAGGAGCTGTTCATCGCCGCGCTGGACGCGCTGCTCGCCCAGGACGCCGACTGGGTCCCGCCGCACGGCGGCGAGGCCTCCCTCTACCTGCGGCCGTTCATGTTCGCCACGGAGGCCGCGCTCGGCGTCCACCCGGCCAACGAGTACCTGTTCATGCTGATCGCCTCCCCGTCCGGCGCCTACTTCTCCGGTGGCGTGAAGCCGGTCACCATCTGGGTCGCCGAGGACCACGTCCGCGCGGTCCCGGGCGGCACCGGCGACGCCAAGACCGGCGGCAACTACGCCGCGTCCCTGCTGCCGCAGGCCGAGGCCGCCGCGCACGGCTGTGACCAGGTCGTCTACCTCGACGCGGTGACCCGCACCAAGGTCGAGGAGTCCGGCAGCATGAACGTCGCCTTCGTCTACGGCGACCGGATCGTCACCCCCGCGCTCAGCGGCTCCATCCTGGAGGGCATCACCCGCGACTCCCTCCTCCAGGTCGCCCGCGACCTCGGCTACACCGCCGAGGAGGGCACGATCACCCTCCAGCAGTGGCGCGAGGACGCGGCGTCCGGCGCGCTGACCGAGGTCTTCGCGTGCGGCACCGCGGCGGTGGTCACGCCCATCGGCCACGTCAAGACCAAGAGCGACCAGTGGTCCCACGGCGACGGTACGCCCGGACCGGTGACCATGCGGCTGCGGGAGGCGCTGCTCTCCATCCAGCGCGGGCTCTCCGAGGACAAGCACGGGTGGATGCACAAGATCGGTTAGACGACCGTTCCGACGTGCCGCTCAAGGGGCGTCGGGCGACCGCGGGATCGTAGGGATCGCGCGGTCGCCCGGCGCCCCTTTCGCATGTCCTCCGGAACCAGCCGTCGCAGCATTAGAGCGACGTTCAATGAGATGTGACACGGATCGTCGGGTTGGTCTTCGGTTTCACGACTGCTCTGTTTAGAGTGGTGCTCTAATCTGTGGACGTGGTGAAGGACAAGGAGGTGCCGCGTCGTGAGACTGACCCCCACGGAACGTGACCGGCTGCTGCTCTTCGGGGCCGCGGAGCTGGCCCGGGCCCGCCGGGCGCGCGGCCTCAGGCTGAACGTGCCGGAGGCCACCGCGCTGATCGCGGACACCGTCTGCGAGGCGGCCCGGGACGGCAAGCGGCTCGCCGAGGCCATCGAGGCCGCCCGGTCGGTGCTCGGCCCCGAGGACGTGCTGCCGGGTGTCGCCGACGTCGTCACCGAGGTGATGGTCGAGGCCGTCTTCGACGACGGCTCCCGGCTCGCGGTCGTCTCCGACCCGATCGGCGGGGGCCTCGGCGCGGGCGCCCCGGGCGCGCTGCTGCCCGGCCCCGAGCACGCCGACTCCGAACCCGCCGTCCGGCTGCGCGTCACCAACACCGCCGGCGTACCGGTCTCCGTCACCTCCCACTTCCACTTCTTCGAGGCCAACCCGCGCCTCGACTTCGACCGCCGCGCCGCCTACGGCATGCGGCTGGCCGTACCCGCGGGCTCCTCGGTCCGCTTCGGGCCCGGCGAGAGCGCCGAGGTCCCGCTCGTGCCGATCGGCGGCGAGCGGATCGCGATCGGCTTCGCCGGCCTGGTGGACGGGCCGCTGGACGCGCCCGGCGCGAAGGAAGAGGCCCTGCGCAGGGCCGCCGCCTGTGGCTACCTGGGAGTGACCCCGGAAGGAGACGAGGAGCGATGAGCCGCTCGAAGGGACGAGAGGTGAGCCGGTCGATCCACGTCGACCCGCACGCCTACGCGGCCACCCACGGCCCGCGCGCCGGCGACCGGATCCGCCTCGGCGACTCCGGGCTGACGATCCGTGTCGAGTCCGACGCCCAGAAGTACGGCGACGAGTTCCTGGCCGGGTTCGGCAAGACCGCCCGCGACGGACTGCACCTGAAGGCCGCCGCCGTCCGCGACACCTGCGACGTGGTGATCAGCAACGTCGTCGTGATCGACGCCGTGCAGGGCATCCGCAAGGTGTCCATCGGCATCCGCGAGGGACGCATCGCCGCCATCGGGCGGGCCGGCAACCCGGACACCCTGGACGGCGTGGACGTCGTCGTCGGCACCGGCACCTCCATCGTCTCCGGCGAGGGCCTGATCGCCACCGCCGGCGCCGTCGACACCCATGTGCACCTGCTGTCGCCGCGCATCATGGAGGCGTCCCTCGCCTCCGGCGTGACCACGATCATCGGGCAGGAGTTCGGCCCCGTCTGGGGCGTCGGCGTCAACTCGCCCTGGGCGCTGCGCCACGCCTTCAACGCCTTCGACGCCTGGCCGGTCAACATCGGCTTCCTGGGCCGGGGTTCGTCCTCCCACC
This sequence comes from Streptomyces rubradiris, assembly GCF_016860525.1. NCBI lineage: Bacteria > Bacillati > Actinomycetota > Actinomycetes > Kitasatosporales > Streptomycetaceae > Streptomyces > Streptomyces rubradiris. The sequence continues at coordinate 2,513,862 of NZ_BNEA01000015.1, read as the reverse complement.
CGGCGCCGTTGATCGAAGCCCTGGCCGAGGGCGGGGCGAGCGGCTTCAAGGTGCACGAGGACATGGGCGCCCACACCCGCGCGCTCGACACCGCGCTCCGGGTCGCCGAGGAACACGACGTCCAAGTGGCCCTGCACAGCGACGGGTTGAACGAGTGCCTGTCGGTCGAGGACACCCTGAGGGTGCTGGAGGGCCGCACGATCCACGCCTTCCACATCGAGGGCTGCGGCGGCGGACACGTGCCCAACGTGCTGAAGATGGCCGGTGTCCCGAACGTCATCGGCTCCTCCACCAACCCCACCCTGCCCTTCGGCCGGGACGCGGTCGCCGAGCACTACGGCATGATCGTCTCCGTCCACGACCTCAAGCCCGACCTGCCCGGCGACGCCGCCATGGCCCGCGACCGCATCCGGGCCGGCACCATGGGCGCCGAGGACGTGCTGCACGACCTGGGCGCGATCGGCATCACCTCCTCCGACGCCCAGGGCATGGGCCGGGCCGGGGAGACGGTCCGCCGCACCTTCGCCATGGCCGGCAAGATGAAGGCCGAGCTGGGCCCGCTGGAGGGCGACGGCGAGGGCGACGACAACGCCCGCGTACTGCGCTACATGGCCAAGCTGACCATCAACCCGGCCATCGCGCACGGACTTTCGCACGAGGTCGGCTCGATCGAGGCCGGCAAGCTCGCCGACATCGTGCTGTGGCGCCCGGAGTACTTCGGCGCCAAGCCGCAGCTCGTGCTGAAGGCAGGCTTCCCGGCGTACGGCGTGGTCGGCGACCCCAACGCGGCCACCGACACCTGCGAACCCCTCGTCCTCGGGCCGCAGTTCGGCGCGTACGGCGCCACGGCCGCGGACATCTCCGTGGCGTTCGTCGCCCAGGCCGCCGTCGACCAGGGCAACGACACGATGCCCACCCGGCGCCGCCGGGTCGCCGTGCGCGGCACCCGCGGCATCGGCCCCGCCGACCTGAGGCTGAACGCCCGTACCGGCGCGGTGGACGTCGACCAGCGCACCGGCCTGGTCACCCTCGACGGCGAGCCGCTGCGCTCGCAGCCGGCCGACTCCGTCTCCCTCAACCGCCTCTACTTCCTCTAAGGACCTCCTCGCATGAGCACCCCCGCCGCCGACGGCTTCCGCATGCCCGCCGAGTGGGCCCCGCACGAGCGCACCTGGATGGCGTGGCCGGGCCCCAACCCCACCTTCGACGACCCGGCCGACCTGGCCGCCGCCCGCACCGCCTGGGCGTCCGTCGCCCGCGCGATCCGCCGTTTCGAACCGGTGACGGTCGTGTGCGGCCCCGGCCAGTCCGCCGAGGCCCGGCAGCTCCTCGGCCCCGGCATCGACACCGTAGAGCGGGAGCTGGACGACGCCTGGATGCGGGACATCGGCCCCACCTTCCTCACCGACGGCAAGGGCAACCTGGCCGCCGTCGACTGGACCTTCAACGGCTGGGGCGCTCAGCACTGGGCCCGCTGGGAACACGACTCCAAGATCGGCGCGCAGGTCGCCGGCCTCGCGGACGCCAGGACGTACGCCTCGAAGCTGGTCAACGAGGGCGGCGCGATCCACGTCGACGGCGAGGGCACCGTCCTGCTCACCGAGACCGTGCAACTCGGCCCCGAGCGCAACCCGCACTGGTCCAAGGCGGAGGTCGAGGCGGAGATCCACGCCCACCTCGGCACCGAGAAGGCGATCTGGCTGCCGCGCGGCCTGACCGGCGACTACCCCCCGCACGGCTTCGGCACCCTCGGCCACGTCGACATCGTCGCCGCCTTCGCCCGCCCCGGCGTCGTCGTCGCCCACCACCAGCCCGACCCCGCCCACCCCGACCACGAGGTCACCAAGGAGGTCATCGGCCTGCTGAGGTCGGCGACCGACGCCCGGGGCCGCGCCCTGGAGGTGGTCGAGGTGCCCGCCCCGACCGTCCTGGAGGCCGACGGCCACTGGGCCGACTACTCCTACATCAACCACTACATCTGCAACGGTGGCCTGGTCCTGTGCGGCTTCGAAGACCCGCGCGACGAGATCGCCGCCGGGATCTTCCGCCGCCTGTTCCCGGAGCGGACGGTGACCCTGGTGGACGCCCGTACGATCTTCTCCGGTGGCGGTGGCATCCACTGCATCACCCAGCAGCAGCCGAAGGTCTGACACACAGCACACAGGAGCGGGAGCAGCAGATGGCCGGTGCGGGCCGGGCGCGCCGTAACGCGCCGCCGCGCGAGGAGGTCCTCGCCGCCGCCATGGGCATGATCGCCGAGCGCGGTCTGGAGAAGCTCACCATGGCGGGGCTCGGCCGCGAGGTCGGGATGAGCAGCGGCCACCTGCTGTACTACTTCCGCTCCAAGGACGAGCTGCTGCTCCAGACCCTGGAGTGGAGCGAGGGCCGGCTCGGCGCGGAACGCGGCCGGCTGCTCGCCGGGCCGGGGACCGCGCGCGAGCGGCTGGAGGCGTACGTCGACCTGTACGTCCCCGAGGGCCACCGGGACCCGCACTGGACGCTGTGGCTGGAGGTCTGGAACCGCTCGCAGAACGCCGACGACGACGCGCGCGCCCGGCAGGCCGCGATCGAGGGGGCCTGGCACCGGGACCTCGTCGCGCTGATCGCGGAGGGGGTGTCGCGGGGGGAGTTCCGGGGGGTGGACGCGGACCGCTTCGCCACGAGGACGCGTGCGCTGCTCGACGGGTTCTCGATCCATGTGGCCATCGGGTTGCGCGGGACCGATCGTGAGGAAGTCCTTCGGCATGTGCGGGAGTTCTTCGAGGACGCGTTGGTAGTCGTTTAGCTGCGGCGCCGTCGTGGCTGGTCGCGCCCGCGCGGCGGAGCCGCATATCGATACAGCCCCGCGCCCCTTCGGGGCGCTGCACAGGAATCGTTCACTCCCGCTCCGGGCATGTACCGGCCCATGGGACGTCAACACTGGAAGAAGATCTGGGTCGGCTCGGCGGGGAACATGGTCGAGTGGTTCGACTGGTTCGTGTACGCGAGCTTCGCCACCTATTTCGCCGGCGCGTTCTTCCCGAGCGGCAACCCCACCGCGCAACTGATGAACACCGCCGGTATCTTCGCCGTCGGCTTCTTCATGCGCCCCGTGGGCGGCTGGCTGCTGGGCAGGGTCGGCGACCGCAAGGGCCGCAAGGCGGCACTCACCCTGACCGTCACCCTCATGTCGGCCTCGGCGGTCCTCATCGCCGTGGCCCCCACCTACTCCGTCGCCGGCTACGGCGGCGCGCTCGTGCTGCTCGTCGCCCGCCTGCTCCAGGGCCTGTCCGTGGGCGGCGAGTACGCGGCCAGCGCCACCTATCTCACCGAGGCGTCCGACCCGTCCCGGCGCGGCTTCGCCTCCAGTTTCCAGTACGTGTCCATGACGGCCGGACAGATCGCGGGCCTCGGCCTCCAGATCATCCTCCAGCGGACCATGTCCGATGACGCCCTGCACAGCTACGGCTGGCGCATCCCGTTCATCGTGGGCGCGCTCGGCGCGGCCGTCGTCTTCTACCTGCGGCGCACCATGCTGGAGACCGAGGTGTACGCGGAGGACACCTCGCACAGCGCCGAGCGCGGCACCCTGCGCGCCCTGTGGCGGCACAAGCGGGAGGCGTTCCTGGTCATCGCCCTCACCATGGGCGGCACGGTGGCCTACTACACGTACACCACCTACCTGACCAAGTACCTGTCCAACTCGGCGGGCCTGTCCAAGCAGACGGCGACCCTGGTCTCCTTCACCGCGCTGATCGTCTTCGCCTGCCTCCAGCCGCTGGCCGGCGCCCTGTCCGACCGCGTCGGCCGCCGCCCGCTGCTGATCACGTTCGCCATCGGCTCGACCTTCCTCACCGTGCCGATCATGACGCTGCTCAAGCACGTGGACGGCTACTGGCCCGCCCTCGGCCTCGCCCTGCTCGCGCTGGTCGTGGTCACCGGCTACACCTCGATCAACGCCTGTGTGAAGGCCGAGCTGTTCCCGACCGGCATCCGCGCGCTCGGCGTGGCCCTGCCGTACGCCATCGCCAACGCCCTCTTCGGCGGCACCGCCGAGTACGTCGCCCTGTGGTTCAAGAAGGGCGGCATCGAGTCCGGCTTCTACTGGTACGTGGCCGCCTGCGCCGCCGTCTCCCTCGTGGTGTACGTCACCATGCGCGAGACGAAGGACCTGGACCTGGCCCGGGTGAAGGCGGGTGAGGGAACCGGGGCGGGCGACGGGGAGTCCACGCTGACGACCGCATCCTGAGACGGTCGACGAGCCGGGGGCGGGGCTGTGCCAGACTGCCCCCGTGCTCTCGTTCGCCATGATTATTGGCAGCAGGCGCGCCGGTCCGCAGTGACCACCTCGTACGACCAGGTGCGGGTGGCCATCGTCGTCCTCGACCCGCGCGCAGACCTCTCGCACCCGCGAGGGGTTTTTTCGTTTTCCGGCCCACCTTCAGCCGGGGACGGAGCGCGCGGGAGGATTGGGGGGATGGTGGAGCCGGTCATTCCGGTAAGACCGAAGATCCATAACAGGAGCCTTGAGACCATGACCGAGACGGCAACCAGCGAGCTCGACGACTCGTTCCACGTCTTCGACACCACGCTGCGCGACGGAGCGCAGCGCGAGGGCATCAACCTCACCGTCGCGGACAAGCTCGCGATCGCCCGGCACCTGGACGACTTCGGCGTGGGCTTCATCGAGGGCGGCTGGCCCGGCGCCAACCCCCGGGACACCGAGTTCTTCGCCCGCGCCCGTCAGGAGGTCGACTTCCGCCACGCCCAGCTGGTCGCCTTCGGCGCCACCCGCCGCGCCGGCACCACGGCCGCCGAGGACCCGCAGGTCAGGGCGCTGCTGGAGTCCGGTGCCCCGGTGATCACCCTGGTCGCCAAGTCGCACGACCGGCACGTGGAGCTGGCGCTGCGCACCACCCTGGACGAGAACCTGGAGATGGTCCGCGACACCGTGTCGTACCTGAAGGGCCAGGGCCGCCGGGTCTTCGTGGACTGCGAGCACTTCTTCGACGGCTACCGCGCCAACCCCGACTACGCCAAGGCCGTCGTCCGCGCCGCCGCCGAGGCCGGAGCCGATGTCGTCGTCCTGTGCGACACCAACGGCGGCATGCTGCCCGCCCAGGTCCACGCGGTCGTCTCCACCGTCCTCGCCGACACCGGCGCCCGGCTCGGCATCCACGCCCAGGACGACACCGGCTGCGCGGTAGCCAACACCCTGGCCGCCGTGGACGCGGGCGCCACCCACGTGCAGTGCACGGCCAACGGCTACGGCGAGCGCGTCGGCAACGCCAACCTGTTCCCGGTGGTCGCCGCCCTGGAGCTGAAGTACGGCAAGAAGGTGCTGCCCGACGGCAAGCTGCGCGAGACCACCCGCATCTCCCACGCCATCGCCGAGGTCGTCAACCTCACCCCGTCCACCCACCAGCCGTACGTGGGCGTCTCCGCGTTCGCGCACAAGGCCGGGCTGCACGCCTCCGCCATCAAGGTCGACCCGGACCTGTACCAGCACATCGACCCCGAGCTGGTCGGCAACACCATGCGCATGCTGGTCTCCGACATGGCGGGCCGCGCCTCGATCGAGCTGAAGGGCAAGGAGCTCGGTATCGACCTGGGCGGCGACCGGGAGCTGGTCGGGCGCGTGGTCGAGCGCGTGAAGGAACGCGAACTCAAGGGCTACACCTACGAGGCCGCCGACGCCTCCTTCGAACTCCTGCTGCGCGCCGAGGTCGAGGGCAAGCCGCTGAAGTACTTCGACGTGGAGTCCTGGCGGGCCATCGTGGAGGACCGCCCCGACGGCACCCACGCCAACGAGGCCACGGTCAAGCTGTGGGCCAAGGCCGAGCGGATCGTCGCCACCGCCGAGGGCAACGGCCCGGTCAACGCCCTGGACCGGGCGCTGCGGGTGGCGCTGGAGCGGATCTACCCGCAGCTCGCCAAGCTGGAGCTGGTCGACTACAAGGTCCGCATCCTGGAGGGCAAGCACGGCACCTCCTCCACCACCCGCGTCCTGATCTCCACCTCCGACGGCTCCGGCGAGTGGGCCACCGTCGGCGTGGCCGAGAACGTCATCGCCGCGTCCTGGCAGGCCCTGGAGGACGCCTACACCTACGGCCTCCTCCGCGCGGGCGTGGCACCGGCGGAGTAGCCCCGCCGGGCGCTCAGGGCGCCCGCCAGATGTTGTCGAACGCCACGTTCTCGATGCGGCGGCGTTCGCGTACGGCGTCCAGTTCGGTGACCGCGTCGCCGACCGCGATCAGCACGGTGACGACCGCCTCGTCCTCGGGGGCCTCCCGGGCCGGGCGGTCGGCGCCGATGCCGAGGGCGGCCGCGAGCCCGGTGAGGACCGGGTCGCGGGACTCCCAGCGGTCGGTGGCGTGGCGTCGGGCGGCGGTGTCGGCCGGCGCCGTGGCCTTGCCGCGCCGCCGGGGCAGCCAGTGGTGGCGCCGCTCCCCGGCGAGCTGTCCGGCCGCCTCCAGCACGTCGTAGTAGGCCACGGCCAGCCCCTCGCCGCGCCGCCACAGCCAGTCCGCGACCGTCTCGTACGGCTCCTCGCGGCGGAGCCGGGCCCCCGCCTCGTCCAGCATCCGGTCACCGGTGGTCAGCACCGGCCCCGGCACGACGAGCTCGCCGTCCAGGGTGAGCGCCCGCGCGCCGAGCAGGTCGATCAGCTCGGCCCCGGCCAGCGCCAGCGACAGGTCGCCCTGCTCGACGGGGTGCTCACCGGGGACGTCCAGGCTGACGAGGAAAAGATCCTGCGGTGTGGTCATGCCCTCCACCTTGGTCCGCCCCCGCCCGATCCGCAGCCCGGCACACCGGTACGGCGTCAGCACGAGTCTTCGGCGAGCCGCTCGAACTCCCGTCCGCTCATCACCCGGCCGTCCGCCCACACCTGCCCCGGCCTCAGCCGCCCGACCTGCTCGGCGGTGAACTCGACCGTTCCGTTCTGGGAGTCGCCGCCGGTGTACTGCCCGAACCTCAGGAGGTAGTGGTGCCGGGGCAGCAGCCGCTGCGGGCCCCGGTGCCGGGCGTCCCAGCCGGCGGGCGGGGCGAAGAGGGGGAAGCCGGCGTCGCCGTGCAGCCCCTCCTTGTCCACGTCCCAGCCGGTGGTGACGGGCCCGTCCTCGCCACCGCGCGGCCGCCCGTCCAGGGACGGGTTCTGGTAGCCGTGGTCGCCGCACGGACGGAACACCGCGTACGGCGTCCCGTCCGGCGCGGCCCGCACCCCGGCGAGCGGCAGATCGAGGGCCGAGCAGCCGCTCAGCACCAGCATCCCGCCGACGATCCCCGCCGCCACGGCCCCTGTGTGTCGCAATGTCCCGCCCAACGCAGTGTCCACTTCTGGTTGGCGGCCCCGGTGCACGACCAGATCTGGGCCTGGGCGCCATTCGCCGACGATGTGTCGGTGACGTCCGGGCACTTGTCGGCCGCCGTGTTCACCACATCACCGGTGGCCGTGTCGTACGACCACCGTTGGGCACCGATTCCGTTGCGGTCGTACAACTGGACCTTGGCCCCGTCCGCCGTCGAACCCAGGCCCTAGCTGACGGGTCGTCTTGACGGCTGTGTGAGGCCCTAGTTAACTCACGGCGTGAGCTAAGCCCTGAGTGAACCACGAGAGTCCATGAGTGAACCGTGAGAGTCAAGGGAAGGTCCATGCGAAGAACCGCCCTGCTCGCCTCCGCCGCGCTCCTCGCCGGTCTGCTGCCCTGGGCGGCCACCGCCCGCGCCGCCGACGAGCCGCCCCCCACCGCCGTCGACCGCTTCGAGGGCGAGGTGCCCTTCGCGAAGCAGCCCGCCGAGGGCATCTTCACCTGGGGCGGCGACACCGACGACCCGCCGACGCTCCACCTGGCCGACCGCGCCGACGCCCCCGAGGGCGCCAAGGTCCTGGCCGGCACCTACGAGATCAGCGGCTACGGCGGCTTCACCCACGACTACGCCGCCACCGCCCCCGCCCACGACTGGTCCGCCCACCGCGGCATCCGCTTCTGGTGGGACGGCCGGAACGACGGCCGGAAGATCACCGTCGAGATCAAGGACGGAGGCGCCCACGGCGAGGCATCCGAACTCTGGACGGCCTCCTTCACCGACGACTTCACCGGCTGGAAGCAGGTCGAACTCCCCTTCACCGACTTCGCCTACCGCACCGACTACCAGCCCGTCGGCGGCATCGACCACGTCCTCGGCCTGAAGGAGATGTGGGGCTACTCCGTCACCCTCCCGACCGGCGCCAAGGGCGACTTCGCCATGGACGGCGTGGAGCTGTACGGCACGGCGGACCCGGCCCTGCGCGCCTCCGTCACCACCGACGCGCCCGTCCACCCGGTCGAGGAGGGCGGAACGGCGAAGGTGAAGGTGTCGGTCGCCACCACCGGCGCGGCCCCCCTCACCGACCCCGTGACGGTCACCTACACCACGGCCGGCGGCACGGCCGCCTCCGGCACGGACTACACCCCCGTCTCCGGCACCCTCACCTTCCCGGCCGGCACCGCCTCCGGTGCCACCCGGACCATCGAGGTGCCCACCCGCCGCGACCGGAAGGCCGAACCCGCCGAGACCATCCCGCTGAAGCTCACCGTCACCGGCGCCAAGGCCCCCGCGGAGACCCCGCAGGTCGTGATCGACGCGCACGGACTGCCGTACCTGAACGCCAAGCTGCCCATCCGCGAGCGGGTCGCCGACCTGCTCGGCCGGATGTCCCTGGCGGAGAAGGCCGGCCAGATGACCCAGGCCGAGCGCGGCGCCGTCGGCCAGGGCGCCGACATCACCGCCTACGCCCTCGGCTCACTGCTGTCCGGCGGCGGCTCCACACCCACGCCCAACACCCCCGAGGCGTGGGCGAAGATGATCGACGCCTTCCAACTGCGCGCCCAGGCCACCCGTTTCCAGATCCCGCTGATCTACGGCGTCGACGCGGTCCACGGCCACAACAACCTCACCGGCGCCACGATCCTGCCGCACAACATCGGCATCGGCGCCGCCCGTGATCCCCAACTCGCCTACCAGACCGGCGTGGTGACAGCGGCCGAGGTCCGCGCGACCGGCGTCCCCTGGGACTTCGCGCCCTGCCTGTGCGTGAGCCGCGACGAACGCTGGGGCCGTGCCTACGAGTCCTACGGCGAGGACCCGGCCCTCGTGGAGTCCATGGAGACGGTGATCCAGGGCCTCCAGGGCCGCGCGAACGGCAAGGACCTGAGCCGGAACGACAAGGTGCTGGCCACGGCCAAGCACTTCGTCGCCGACGGCGGCACCGCGTACGGCTCCTCCACCACCGGCACGTACACCATCGACCAGGGCGTCACCACGGTCACCCGCAAGCAGCTGGAGGACATCCACCTCGCGCCGTACCAGGAGGCCGTGGACCGGGGCGTCGGCACGGTCATGCCGTCGTACTCCTCCCTGGACCTCGGCGACGGCAAGGGCGCGGTGAAGATGCACGCCCGCGGCGACATGATCAACGGCGTGCTCAAGGGCCGGATGGGCTTCGACGGCTTCGTGATCAGCGACTACAACGCCACCGACCAGCTCCCCGGCGACCGGGCCGCCCAGGTCCGCGCGGCGGTGAACGCGGGCGTGGACATGATGATGGTGCCGTACTCGTACAAGGAGTTCAGCACCACGCTCGCCGACGAGGCGAGGGCGGGCCGGGTCACCCAGAAGCGGATCGACGACGCGGTCACCCGCATCCTCACCGAGAAGATGAAGCTGGGCCTGTTCGAGCACCCCTACGCCGACACCACCCACGCGTCCGCCATCGGCTCCCCGGAGCACCGCAAGGTCGCCCGCCGGGCCGCCGCCGAGTCGCAGGTGCTCCTGAAGAACAAGGGCGGTCTGCTGCCGCTGAAGAAGACCCAGAAGGTGTACGTCGCCGGGTCCAACGCCGACGACATCGGCAACCAGACCGGCGGCTGGACCGTCACCTGGCAGGGCTCCTCCGGGAACATCGTCCCCGGCACCACCATCCTCCAGGGCCTGCGCAAGGCGGGCGGCCAGGTCACCTACTCCAAGGACGCCTCCGCCCCGACCGCCGGCCACGACGTGGGCGTGGTCGTCGTCGGCGAGACCCCGTACGCCGAGGGCGCAGGCGACGTGGGCAACGGCCACGACCTCACCCTGTCCGCCGCCGACCAGGCCGCCGTGGACAAGGTCTGCGCGGCCATGGAGTGCGCGGTGCTGATCGTCTCCGGCCGCCCCCAGCTCATCGGGGACCGCCTGGACAAGATCGACGCCCTGGTGGCCTCCTGGCTGCCCGGCACCGAGGGCGACGGCGTGGCGGACGTGCTGTACGGCAAGCGCCCCTTCACCGGACAGCTCCCGGTGAGCTGGCCGAAGTCCGAGGCGCAGCTCCCGATCAACGTGGGCGACACGGCGTACGACCCGCAGTTCCCGTACGGCTGGGGCCTGACCACCCTCGCCGAGCCGCCACAGGGCGGCGCGTCCACCCTGCGTGCCCTGGCGGACCGGGCCACGGCGGCCGAACGCCACGGGGACGCACGGACCGGCCGCGCCCTGGTCACCCGGGCCCGCCTCCTGGTCCAGCAGAAGGCGGCCGGCCACCTCACCCAGGCGGTGTCCAAGCCCTTCGCCGACGCGGATCACCTGCTGCTGACCGGCCGGTACGGAAAGGCGGTGCAGAAGCTGGCGGAGGCGTACCGAGCCGCCTGATCGGGGAGCAGACGAACGCCCCCTTTGGGGAGGTTTCGGGTAATTTTTAGGTATGAAGGCCGTTCCGCGGACCCGAAGCCTCCCCGCACTGCTGCTGGCCGCCCTGGCCCTGGTGCTGGCGACCCTGTACGCGCCCCCGGCGAGCGCGGAGACCAGCGTCTCCACGATCGCCCAGGCCCTGCGCAAGAGCCCCGTCTACGTCGATCCGGCGGCCCGGGACGAGCTGCCCGCCAACACCGCCGAGGCGCTCGAAGCCCGGATCAAACGCGCGGACAAACCCCTGTTCATCGCGGTCCTCCCGGCCGGCTACCCCACCGCCGACCTCTTCGCCGACCTGCGCGCGGCGACCGGCGTCACCGGCCTGTACGGCATCCGCCTCGGCGACCGCTTCGACGCCCGCGCCGACGCCTCCGTCATGTCGCCCACGGCCCGGCAGAACCTCGTTCGCAGCGTCCAGGGCGAGGACGCCAAGAGCCAGCTGGCCGACTTCACCGACCGCGCCCTGCTCAACATGCGCGGCCACGCCCCCGAGAGCTGGGGCGGCACGGGCGACGGCGTGTCCGGCACGGCCCTGATCACGACGGCGGCGGTCCTGGTGATCGCCGGCGCGGGCGCGTACACCCTCGTCCGGCGCAACCGGCGCCGCCGCGAGGAGGAGCAGCGGCTCGCGCTGGACCGGCTGCGGGTGGTGGTGGACGAGGACATCACCGCGTTCGGCGAGGAACTGGACCGTCTCGACTTCCAGCCCACGGCGCCCGGCGCGGACGACGCCATGCGCGCCGACTACGAGCACGCGCTGGACGCCTACGACACGGCGAAACAGCGCATGGCCATGGCGGAACGCCCGGAGGACGTGCGCGGTGTCACCGAGGCACTGGAGGACGGACGCTTCTCCCTGGCCCGGCTGGCCGCCCGCCGCGAGGGCCGCCCGCTGCCCGAGCGCCGCCCGCCCTGCTTCTTCGACCCCCGCCACGGCCCCTCGGTCTCGGACGCCACCTGGGTGCCGCCCGGCGGGGCCCCGCGCCAGGTCCCGGTCTGCGCGGCGGACGCCACCCGTCTGGCCGACGGCCGGGACCCGGTGATCCGCGAGGTCGACACCGACTACGGCCGCCGCCCCTACTGGGACGCGGGCCCCGCCTACGGCCCCTGGGCAGGCGGCTACTTCGGCGGCGGCCTGCTGCCGGGCCTCCTCGTCGGCACCATGCTGGGCGGCCTCATGGCGACACCCACGTATGCCGCCGACTACGGAGCCGGGTACGGCGACTTCGGTGACCAGGCGGGTTACGGCGGCGGCTACGAGGGCGGAGACGTCTCCGGCACCGACTTCGACCCCGGGGACTTCGGGGGCGGATTCGGTGACGGGGGCGGCTTCGGCGGGGGCGGAGACTTCGGTGGCGGTGGCGGCGGTGGCGGTGGGGACTTCGGCGGGGGCTACTGACCCCGCCGGGTGGCGTAGCGCTCCGTGCCAGTGCCCGTCGTCGCCTCGCCCGCACATCAGGTCGATCCGGATCTCCTCCGGCGCGAACGGCATCCAGTCGATGCCGCGCTCACGCAGTCAACCGAGCAGCACGTGCACGGCGTGCGGCCGGCCGGGCACGTTCGGGTACGAGGCTATGTGGACCCATTCCGCGTCAGCGTGTTCAGCGCGCGATGCCGTCAAGGAACTCGCTCCAGGTGGTGGGGGAGAGGTTAAGGATGGGGCCGGTGGGGATCTTGGAGTCGCGGATGTGGATGGCGGAGGGGTGAGCGGCTACCTCTACGCAGTCGCCGCCCTGGCTGCCGCTGTAGCTGGACTTGTGCCAGGCGTAGGCGAGTTCGACACAGTTGCCGCCTTCGCTGCCGCTGTAGCTGGACTTGAACCATGCCAGTGCTGCGGTGTTCATGACTCTCCTAGCAGTCCTTTCAGCAGGCGCACACTCTTGTCCGGTGAGAGGGCCTGGGACCGCAGCATTCCATACTTGAGGTGGTAATCGCTGACCTCGTCGGGATCATCAACGAGGAAGCTGGCGCGCTGTACCTCCAGGTAGACAAGTCGCTCGTGCTCGGGGGTCTCCAGCAGCACCATGGGGCCGTCCAGACAAGGGTGCGGTGTCTTGTTCATGGGCATGACCTGGAAGCTCATGTGGGCGGGCTCGGTGTACTCCAGGATCTGCCGAAGCTGCGCCCGCATGACCTCGCGACCGCCGACTTCCCGCCGCAGGAGGCTCTCCTCAAGGATGAAGTGGCCGACGGTCGGACGTTCCCGTTGCCAGATCGCCTGCCGTTCCATGCGGGCGTTCACCCATTGCTCGGCCTTCTCGTTTCCGATTGCCGGATAGCGGTAGTCGAACACAGCACGGCAGTAGTCCCTGGTCTGGAGGAGTCCTGGAACGAGCAGACTCTCGTACGAGAGGACGCTCAGCGCCTCCTGCTCGTGATCGACCAGCCCTTGCGCGAATTGAACGATCCGGTCTCGTACCGGCAGCCGTGCGACGACCACCGTCAGCGCGCCCCCCGTGTTCAGCAGCTCATCGAACTGTTCAGCTCGGTCTGGCTGTAGGGCGAGTCGGCCTTGCTCGATGGACCTCACTGTGTCGACGGAGATGTTGGCCATCTCGGCCAACTGTTCTTGGGTCAGGCGGGCTTTCTTGCGGTAGTGGGCGACGAGCGCGCCGACCGCGTACCACGAACCGACCTTCTTGGGCCTTGGTGCCTCGTGCATGGCCGTTCCTTTCCCCCATATGCACGCCGATCTGTCGTAGTGGACTCGTAGTAATGAGAACTACGACTTCACTCACTGCCCAACTGTAGTGACGGACAGTGACAGTGGCCTCGTGAACGCACAAACCCAACACCCCCACACACGCCAGGCGTTCTACCGTCGCGACCGCAGATCGGTACGGCTCGCACGGAAGTTCGCATGGCAGACGTTGACCGACTGGGCGGCGGCCGAGCGTGGAGACGATGTTTTGCTCTGCGTAAGTGAGTTGGCGACCAATGCCCTTCTCCATGGCGTCCCCGCAGGCCGTGGTTTTCTCCTCCGGCTGGTGCTGCATGCGGAGGGCGCGCTACGGGTGGAGGTGCACGACAGTGGTCCGGGTGAGGTCGGCTGCCCGGACCCGGCGCCGGACGCTGACGCGGAACACGGGAGGGGACTGCTTCTCGTTGCTGCCCTTGCTGACAAGTGGGGCGTCGGGGAGCGGAACCCAGGAAAGATCGTGTGGTGTGAGTTCCTTGTGAAGTGACCGTGGGGCCGCCCGCTTCTTGGCTAGTGTCGTGCTTCCACGAGGCGAGTCAAGGGCGCTGCGCGTCGCCTTCGGCGATGGGCCTGCGGCCCACCCTTGACACACCTCGCTCCAGCACGGGGAAGAAGCGAGCGGGCAGCCCGGGGAAAGTGGCCGGCTGAACCTGGTCGGGCCCTGCCGTCGGCTGCGTACGCATCGTGGGTCGGGGATACGCGTCCGCGCCTCGCCAGCACGCCGGGCGGGCTAAGCGGCTTGCGGCCCGGTGGTTGGTGCGCGGCGGCGCCTCGCATGGACGCCGGGCCGGTTCGGCGTCCGGCAGCAGGAATGGTTGGCCGGTCCCCAGGGTGGGTTGTTTTGGAATACCTGTCCATAATTAACCCCCTGACCACCAGGCCCGAGCCCCGCCATGACATCGCCATGCCTCTTGGGAGTGCCCCGTCGCGGTCACGGGGCCGGGGGCCGGTACGCCTGGTGGGTTGTTTTGGACTATGTGTCCATAACTAACCCCCGCCCCCTGGCCCCCGTCCTCCGCCTCCCAACCCCTTGGCCGCTTGAACCCCTGATGTCCTGTCCTGGTCCCTGACTGCCAGCGGCCGCCACGCCATCAGCGCTCACCGCCCACTCGCCCGCAGGCCGCCGACCCACCCGGCGTGCAGGCGAGACGCGACCGCGCACCACCCCACCGGGCCGGTAGCCGCTAAGCCCGCCCGGCGTGCTGGCGAGGCGCGAGCGCGTGACCCAGCCGACAGGGGCTCGTAGGTCACCCATGGGTCCGGTACCGGGCTGGGCCACTGTTCCTTCGGGCCGCTCGCTCGCTTCTTCCCCGGGCTGGAGCGAGGTGTGTCAAGGGTGGCCCGGAGGGCCATCGGCGCAGCCGACGCGGAACGCGCCCTTGACTCGCCTCGTGGAAGCCCGACACTGACCAAGAAGCGAGCGGCCCAACGGCCACTGACGAACACCGGAGCCCACACCCACGGCGGCGCCTTCAACCCCACCCGATAATGGCGACCGTGATCAACAGACACCTGCGCGTGGTACTCGCCGAGGACTCCGTCATCCTGCGCGACGGCATGGTCGAACTGCTCGGCACCCGCGGCTGCGAGGTCGTAGCCACCGCAGGAACGGCACCAGAGCTGCTCGCCGAGGTGGCCGAACACCGGCCCGACGTGGCAGTGGTGGACATCCGCATGCCGCCCACCCACACCGACGAGGGCATCCGCGCCGCGGTCGAGATCCGCGCGACGACGGCCGAGGTAGGCATCCTCGTCTTCTCCCAGCACGTGGAGACGGCCTGGGCCGCCCGGCTGCTGGCGGACGGCGCGGCGGGCATCGGCTACCTGCTGAAGGAACGCGTCGCCCGCACCAGCGAGTTCGTCGACGCCCTGCACCGTGTCGCCGACGGCGGCACCGTGCTCGACCCGGAAGTGGTCACCCATCTGATGCGCGGCGGACAGCGCAGGCGGATGGTGGACACCCTGACGCCACGCGAGCGTGACGTGCTGGAGCTGATGGCACAAGGCCACTCCAACCGCTCCATCGCCGCGCTGCTGGTGGTGTCGGAGCGGGCAGTGGAGAAGCACGTCGCATCCGTCTTCGCCAAGTTCGGCCTGCGGGCGACCGACACCGACAACCGCCGGGTGAAAGCCGTTCTCAACTACCTGTCGGAAACAGGCGGTTGACGATCACCGCAGGCGCGTCGGCAGCTCGGCCACGACCACGGTGGGGCCACCGGGCGGACTGTCCACCCGCAGTACTCCGTCCACCGCCGCGAGCCGCTCGGCCAGCCCCGTCAGACCGGTACCGGTACCGAGCGCCGCACCGCCACGGCCGTCGTCGCGCACACGCAGGCGCACACGGCCGTCAGCCGTGCTCACGGCGAGTTCGGCCGAGCGCGCACCGCTGTGCTTGGCGATGTTGGTGAGAAGCTCGGCCGCGCAGAAGTAGACGACCCGCTCGACCACCGGATGCGGGCGTTCTCCCAGGTCCAGGCGGATGGTGACCGGCACCGGCGACGTGGCGGTGAGGCCCGGCAACGCTTCGCCGAGGCCGCCGTCCAGCGCCACCGGGTGAATCCCCCGGGTCAGCCGCCGCAATTCGGCGATGGCGTCGTCGGTCTGGCCATGGGCCCGGTTCATCAGGGTGCGCAGCCGCCCGAGGTCCGGACCGGCGGGATGCGCGAGCGCGTCCTCGGCCAGCGAGAGGGTGATGGCCAGGGCGACCAGCCGGGCCTGCGTGCCGTCGTGCAGGTCGCGCTCCAGGCGCCGGAGCTGGTCGGTGTTGTCCGCCAGCAGGGTGGCCCGGGCGCTCTCCAGCTCCCGGACCCGCTGCTGGGCACGGGCCGGGCCGAGCAGCAGCCGGGCGAGCCGGCGGTTCACTCCGCTCAGCGCCCGGACCGCGCCGGGCACCGCGCTCAGCACCGCCAGGCCCGTCACGACGGACGCCGCGTCCAGCCAGCCGGCCGGCCGAGTGCCGTCCCCTACACGGATCCACAGTGGGAAGCCGACCAGCCAACCGCAGCCGAGGGGAAGCGCCACGGCCGTGGCGAAGCCGAGCACCCCGAGCGGCAGGCGCAGCACCAGATAGAGCAGCGCCCGCCAGGCGACCGCATCGGTCAGCACGACCCGGCCACGGGCGAACACGCCCACCGGGCGGCGCAGCCCGGCCGGCGCCTCGACGTACTCGCCGAGCAGCCGGCCGGCCAGCCACCGGTGCAGCGCGCCGAGACGACGCGCACCCAGCAGCGCGGCGGCCACGAACGGCAGGCCGACCACGGTGAGCGAGAGCAGCGCTCCCGCGTACAGGACGGCCAGTGCGTAGCCGCCGCCGAGCAGCGCGAACGGCAGCCCGACGACCGCGAACGCCCATTCGCCGCCCCGGACGGACAGGTATCGCCGCCGCTGGACCGCCTCCGCGGCGGGGGCAGTCGGGTGGTCCGTCCCAGTCGGGTGACCACGGCCGGATACGCCCTCGGCAGTCGGCTCGCCCCCGCGTTCAGTCACGGTCACCGCTCACCAGTTCCACCGCCGGACCGCGCACCACCCGCAGACCGGTGCCCAGGACGGTGAGGACGGTCAGTGCCGCGGCGCCCGCGACGATGTACCAGGAGGCGGCCATGGGGACGGACGGTGCCACCGAGCCGGTCGACGCCGTGCTGAACGCCGCCGACGCGGCCCCCGCCACCACCGCGCCGAGCAGCACACCCACCGCCGTGGCCAGCGCCGCCTCCACGGCCAGCATGCGCATCAGCTGCCACGGGTGCGCGCCGGCCAGTCGCAGCAGCGCGAACTCGCGACGCCGTTCGGCGGTCACGGCGACCAGGGTGTTGACGGTGGACACGGCGGCGAAGCAGGTCAGCAGCGCCACCTCGGCCTGACGCAGCCAGACGTCCGTGGCGGAGGTGACACTGGTGGCCGTCGCCCGCGCTGCGTGCTCGGCGGTTTCCGTCATGATCAGCATGGTGCCCGACAGTCCCACGAGCAGCGCGACCGGCACCACCGCGGACGACAGCCGCCGCGCGTACCCGCGCAGGTTGGCGTGGGCCAGCCACCCCGCACCGGGCGCCAGGGCCCGTACCGGCATCCCCAGTACGGCCACCAGGAACCGTACGGCGAGCGGTCCGAGCAGGGCGACCGCGACCAGCAGGACCACCGCGGCGAGCAGTGCCGCCTGCCCCGCCTTGTCCATCTCCTCGGCCGGCCGCGTCGCGGCCAGTCGCAGCAGCAGACCGCCCCCCACCAGGGCGCCGATCCCGGCGAGCAGGCGTGGCGCGCCCGTCCGCCCGTGCTCGGTCGAGCTGGCGGTGAGAGCGGCCGACGGCGCGATCCGCGAGATCCGCCGGGCCGCGACGGCCGAGGCCGCCAGGCCGACGGCGAGCGTGACGGCCAGCGCGACCAGCATCGGCACCGGTGTCCCGGGCACCCGCACGCCCGGCGCCGCCAGCCCCAGTCGCCGCAGCTCGGCGAGGAAGCGACGGGCCGCCGCCCCGCCCACGACCCAGCCGGGCAAGGCCACCAGCAACGCGGTCACGACCACCTGGGCACGTACCAGCCGCCGTGTCTGACGGGGCGTCGCCGCGATGGTGCGCAGCAGGGCCAGCTCGCGGTGCTGCTGGCGGAGCGCGAAACCCAACGCGTTGACCACGACGAAGAACGCCACCAGGACGGCGATCTCACCGAAGGCGCCGGCGATCACCGCCACTCCCGGCCCGGTGGCCGCCCTCCGGGCGGACGCGGGCGCGGTGACATCGGCGGCGAGCAGCGAGCCGAACAGCGTCACGGTGGCGATCGCGAGGAACAGCGCGCACGCCAGTCCGGCGAAGGCGGCCGGACGCCGGCGCATCTGCCCGAGGGCGACCGGGATCATCGCCGTCACCCGCCCAGCCGGCTCAGCCGTTCGCCGACCCGGGCGGCGGTGGGCCGGTCGAGCTCGTCCACCACCAGGCCGTCGGCGAGCAGCAGCACCCGGTCCGCGTACCCGGCGGCGACCGGATCGTGGGTCACCATCACGCAGGTCTGGCCCTCCCGGTCCACACCGGCGCGCAGCAGGGCGAGGATCTCGTGGCCGGTGGCCCGGTCGAGCGCGCCGGTCGGCTCGTCGGCGAAGAGTACCCGAGGGCGGGAGGCCAGCGCCCGCGCGATCGCCACCCGCTGCTGCTGCCCACCGGACAACTGCCCGGGCCGGTGCCGCTCGCGCCCGGCCAGTCCGACCCGGTCGAGCGCGTCCAGAACCCGGCCCCGCTCAGGCCGTTCGCCGGCCAGCCGGCCGGGAAGCTCGACGTTCTGCGCGACCGTCATCCCCGGCATGAGATTGAACGCCTGGAAGACGAACCCGACCTGGCTGCGGCGAAGCTCCGCCAGCCGCCGCTCGGGCACCCGGGAAACCTCCACGCCACCCCACCACACGGCACCCCGAGTGGGCCGGTCCATCCCCGCGAGGCAGTGCAGCAAGGTGGTCTTGCCGGAGCCCGACGGCCCCATCACCGCCGTGAACGTGCCGGACGCGAGGGCCACCGACACCCCGCGCAACGCCCGTACGGCGGCAGCGCCACGTCCGTACTCCCGGTGCAGGCCCTCCGCCCGAACGGCGGTTCCCCCCGCGTCATCCATCGCCTTCTCAGCCATGCCCTCATCCTCGACGGACGAGGCACACCGATCGATCGTGCCCACCCCCGAACCGGAGGTTCGGAAAACCGAACCCCTGGCCGATCCGCCCCGTTGGGATCTCGTCCGTCAACAGTCACCCGTTCGTGCCTCTGGTGCACCCCCCTCTCCCTCGGGCACCATCTGGCCTGCACCACCTGCACAGCCGCCCCGAAACGTCCGGCCCATCGCAGGAAGGCCCCCCCATGAAGATCCGCTCCCTGGTGACCACCCTCGCCCTCGTCGCCGCCCCCGGCCTCGCCCTCGTGGGCGCCGCCCCCGACGCCTCCGCCACCACCGCAGTCACCAAGATCAGCCACGCCACCGCCACCTCGATGTTCCGCCAGTCCGGCATCACCTGGTCGTCCTCCGGCAACTGCTCCGACCGGAACAACCCCACCTGCACGTCCTTCGAGCAGCTCAACCTCGCCACCGCCCAGGGCGCCCAGACCCTCAAGAGCGCCAGCGGCTGCGCGCTGAACATCACCGGCGGCACCGAGACCGGCCACGCCTCCGGCACCTACTCCCACTGGAACGGCTACAAGCTCGACTACGGCAAGAACACGTGCGTGACCTCGTACATCAAGAACACCTTCACGTACATCGGCCTGCGCGGCGACGGCGCCCCGCAGTACAAGTCCGGCTCCGGCAACATCTACGCCGACGAGGGCAACCACTGGGACGTCCTCTACTACAACTGCGGCGGCTGCTGACCGGGCGGCGACGGCGGTGACCGGGCCCCTCCGCATGACCCGACGCGCACTGCTGCTGGCCGCCGCCCTCGCCGCCACCCCCGGGTGGCGCGCAGGGGCGGCCGGCGCCGACCCGTACGAGACGCTGCGCCAGCGCTGGCTCGGCATCGCGCTCGGCTCCGGCTACGACCCGGCCGCCGAACCGTACGCCTCCCGTCTCGCCCAACTCGGACAAAGAGCCAGGGAGTTCCGGGCCGCCATGCTCCCCGGCCCCGCCTCCCTCTGGCCCGGCCACCCCTTCGACCCGCCGTCCGGCATCACCTTCAGCTACAACCGCCTGTGGACCATGACCCAGGCATACGTGCAGACCGGCACCGGCGTCACCGGCGACCCCGGCCTGCTCACGGACGTGTTACGCGGCCTCGACCACCTCGCCGCCACCGTCTACAACCCCGCCACCACCCGCTACGGCAACTGGTGGGAGTGGCAGATCGGCAGCCCCCGCCTGCTGATGGACATCACCGCCGCGCTGTACGCGCACGCGGGCCCGGACCGGATCGCGGCGGCCTGCGCGGCCGTCGACCACTTCATACCGGACACGGCACTCACCGACTACTCCGGTACCAGCACCGGCGCCAACCGCGTCGACCTGTGCCGCTCGGTCGCCCTGCGCGGCATCCTCGGCCGCGACGCTCAGAAGATCGCCCTCGCCCGCGACGCCCTCTCGCCCGTCTTCCCGTACGTCACCAAGGGCGACGGCCTCTACGCCGACGGCTCCTTCGTCCAGCACACCTGGGTCGCCTACTCGGGCACCTACGGCCAGGTCCTCCTCGACGGCCTCGGGCGGCTGTTCGCGCTGCTCGCCGGGTCGCAGTGGGAGATCACCGATCCCGGCCGGCAGCACATCCTGGACAGCGTCGAGCACGCCTACGCCCCGCTGATCCACGACGGACTGGTCATGGACTGCGTCAACGGCCGTGCCATCAGCCGGGGTTATCTGCGCTCCGACGATCAGGGCGTGATGCGCGGCGACCACTACCACGGCCAGGCCCTGATCGCCGCCATCGCCCTCCTCTCCGGCGGCGCGAGCCCGGAGGAGCGGGAGCGGTGGTACGGGCGTATCAAGGGGTGGATCGAACGGGACACCACCGAGCCGATCCTGACGTCCCGTCAGTTCGGTGTCGCTGATCTCGCCCGGCTGCACGCCGTCGCCGCCTCGCCCGTTCCCGCCGCCCCCGAACCCCTCGGGCACCGGCTCTTCCCGGCCATGGACCGGGCGGTCCACCGCACCCCCCGGTTCACCGCCGCCCTCGCCATGGCCAGCGACCGCATCGCCCACTACGAATGCGGCAACGGCGAGAACCCGCGCGGCTGGCACACCGGCTCCGGCCTGCTCTCCTGGTGGCCGCGGGGGAGCGGCGACCAGTACACCGACTGGTACTGGCCCACCGTCGACTGGTACCGGCTGCCCGGCACCACCGTCTCCACCCGGCGGCTCGCCGACCGGGCCGGCGGCGAGTGGGGCGCCCCCAAACCGGCAGTGCGCTGGGTCGGCGGCACCACCGACGGCACCTACGCGGCCGTCGGCCAGCACCTCAAGGGCCTCGGCTCCACCCTCCAGGCCCGCAAGTCCTGGTTCTTCCTCGACGACGCCGTGGTCTGCCTCGGCGCCGGGATCACCTGCACGGACGGCGTGCCCGTCGAGACGGTCCTGGACAACCGCAACCTGGGCGAGAACGGCACCCAGCCCCTCGTACGCGGCCGGAACTGGGCCCACCTGGAGGGACACGGCGGCTGGGTCCTGCCCCACGGCGGCGAGCTGCGCACCCTGCGCGAGGACCGCACCGGCGCCTGGGCCGACATCAACACCACCAGCAGCCCCGAGCGGCGCACCCGGCGCTGGCAGACCCTCTGGCTCGACCACGGCACCGACCCGGCCGACGCTGGCTACGCCTACGTCCTGCTGCCCGGCGCCACCCGCGCCGAGACCGCCGCCCGGGCCGGCGACCGGCACTGGCTGACCGTCCTCGCCAACGACACCACCGCCCAGGCCGTCGCCGTACCCCGGCCGGGGGTGACGGCGTGCACCTTCTGGGGGGCGGGTACGGTGGGGGAGCTGACCGTCTCGGCCGGCGCGAGCGTGCTCGTCGTGCGCCGGGGCCGTACGGCCTCCCTCCGGGTCAGCGAGCCACCGCGCACCGGAGCCCCCCTGGAACTGGTCTGGGACCACCCCGTGCGCGCGGTCACCCGGGCCGGCGACGGGGTCGAGGTGCTGGAGGCAGGCCGCCGTCTGAGGGTCCTTGTCACTCCGGGGATGGCATGTGCCACCCACGAATGTGAGGTGGCTCTCGACTGATCGGTTTGTGCCCTCCCTACAACGAGATGCGGCGCTGAGCAGTCGGAACGGCTGCATCGCGTGGTGGTTCTGTTCACACGTACCAGGAAAACGGGCCGGAGACTGTACAGAGTCGACGGCTCGCTTTTCTTGGTGTCCTTCGTAAGGTCACTACATGACCGTTTTGGAAGAGACGACGGGTGAGCCGACCGGCGAGCCGACGGATGCCCGCGGACGGGTCGCCGAGCTGCACGAGATCCGTGCGCGGGCCGTGGCGGGTCCGAGTGAGAAGGCGACCGAGGCGCAGCACGCCAAGGGCAAGCTGACGGCGCGGGAGCGGATCGATCTGCTCCTCGACCCCGGGTCCTTCCAGGAGGTCGAGCAGCTGCGCCGGCACCGGGCGACCGGTTTCGGCCTGGAGACGAAGAAGCCGTACACCGACGGTGTCATCACCGGCTGGGGCACGGTGGAGGGCCGTACGGTCTTCGTCTACGCCCACGACTTCCGGATCTTCGGCGGCGCGTTGGGCGAGGCCCACGCCACCAAGATCCACAAGATCATGGACATGGCCATCGCGGCCGGAGCGCCGCTGGTCTCCCTGAACGACGGCGCCGGCGCCCGTATCCAGGAGGGCGTCTCCGCCCTCGCCGGCTACGGCGGCATCTTCCAGCGCAACACCAAGGCCAGCGGTGTCATCCCGCAGATCTCGGTGATGCTCGGCCCGTGCGCGGGCGGCGCCGCGTACTCCCCGGCCCTGACGGACTTCGTCTTCATGGTCCGCGAGACCTCGCAGATGTTCATCACCGGCCCGGACGTGGTCAAGGCCGTCACCGGCGAGGAGATCACCCAGAACGGCCTGGGCGGCGCCGACGTGCACGCCGAGACCTCCGGCGTGTGCCACTTCGCCTACGACGACGAGGAGACGTGCATCGCCGAGGTGCGCTACCTCCTGTCGCTGCTCCCGCAGAACAACCGCGAGAACCCCCCGCGCGTCGAGTCCACCGACCCGGTCGACCGCCGCTCGGACGTCCTCCTCGACCTGGTCCCGGCCGACGGCAACCGGCCCTACGACATGGCCAAGGTCATCGAGGAGATCGTCGACGACGGCGAGTACCTGGAAGTCCACGAGCGCTGGGCGCGCAACATCATCTGCGCCCTCGGCCGCCTGGACGGCCAGGTCGTCGGCATCATCGCCAACCAGCCCCAGGTCCTCGCGGGCGTCCTGGACATCGAGGCCAGTGAAAAGGCCGCGCGCTTCGTCCAGATGTGTGACGCCTTCAACATCCCCATCGTCACCCTCCTCGACGTCCCCGGCTTCCTCCCCGGCGTCGACCAGGAACACGGCGGCATCATCCGCCACGGCGCGAAGCTGCTGTACGCCTACTGCAACGCGACCGTGCCGCGGATCTCGCTCATCCTGCGCAAGGCGTACGGAGGTGCCTACATCGTCATGGACTCCCAGTCGATCGGCGCCGACCTCACCTACGCCTGGCCGACCAACGAGATCGCCGTGATGGGCGCGGAGGGCGCGGCCAACGTCATCTTCCGCCGGCAGATCGCCTCCGCGCAGGACCCCGAGGCCATGCGGCAGAAGATGGTCAAGGAGTACAAGGCCGAGCTGATGCACCCGTACTACGCGGCCGAGCGCGGCCTCGTGGACGACGTCATCGACCCCGCCGAGACCCGCGAGGTGCTGATCAAGTCGCTCGCGATGCTGCACACCAAGCACGCCGACCTGCCCTCCCGCAAGCACGGCAACCCGCCGCAGTAACCCTCACGGAGACCGACACCCATGAGTACTCCTGACATCCGCGTCGAAAAGGGTCACGCCGAGCCCGAGGAGGTCGCCGCGCTCACCGCCCTCCTCCTCGCCCGAGCCGCCGCCCAGCCACTCCCGGCCTCGACCCACCGAGTCCGCGCGCGTGCGGGCTGGCGCCGCCTGGAGCGCGAGCCCGGCTTCCGGGCACCGCACAGCTGGCACTGAACGCCGCGCATCGCTTGACCACGGCCCCGCTGCTCCTTTTGGGAGGGCGGGGTTGTGGTGGTTCAGCGGACGGTGACTTCGACGCCTGGGAGCAGGTCGGCGAAGTGCTGCGGGGGCAGGTCCCGGATGTCGAAGTTGTACAGCGCCAGGTGGTGTAGGCGGGGCAGCATGGACAGAGGGGCGAGTTCGGGGATTCGGCCGCCCGGATCACCGACCAGGTACAGATACTCGATGCCGTTGTACGGGGCCAGAAAGTCCAGTCGTGTTTCCGCCGTGACCCCCGAGAAGCCCAGCTGGTGGAGGTTCGGGAGGCCGGGGAGGTCGTCCGGGACCGAGAGCGGCAAGTGCAGGACACGCAGTTCGGGCAGGTCCGCCAGTGCCTCCAGATGCCGAAACGACCCGGAACCAATCAATTGCAGGAGTGTGAGCTTGGGGAAGCGTGTCACCGCAGACAGATCGGCTGTGTTGATCTCGGAGCACGTGAGCCACTCGAGTGATGGAAACTCGGGGATGACAGACAGGTCCTGGAGCGCGTACCTGACCCACAACCTGGTCAGCGACGGGAGCCGCACCGCTGCCCGCAACTGAGCCGAGTGCGTCAGCATCACCGAGTGCTGGTCCAGCACCAGCCCGTTCATCACCCGATCTGCGTAAGTATCCGCATCGAAGTACGCCCACGCCTCGATGAGCGCGGAGACCACCTCCCGCCGCCGGTCCTCCGTGTACCCCTCCAGCAACCCCAACGCCGCCTCGCCGCCGATCATCGCCACGGTCCGCACCGTCTGGGCCGCCGCCTTCGGGGTCAGCTCCTCCAGTGAGCGGGGCATTTTCCGCAACAGACTCGGTCCCACCGCGGCCAGTGCCGGCGGGTCCGTAGGCCGGCGCGGCGGCAGCAACGCCGACACCGCCTCCTCCAACCGGTTCGCCAGCTCCTCGGAGACCTCCGGTACCGTCTCCTGACAGGCCGCCGCCAGCAGCCGTAGCTTCCGGGCGTACCGGGGTTCCGCCTCCGCCCGGTCCAGGATGCCGCCCAGCAACTCCTCCCGCTGCGGCCGGTTCGCGTGGCCCGCTGTCATGATGATCGTCTCGCGCCACAGGTCCAAGTGGGCCCGCTCCACCAGGTTGCCGACGCGGTCCTCCTCCGCCGCCTCCTCCGCGGCCAGGTACTCCTGGAAGGTCCGGTGGACGAAGTCGACGCGGCCCTCGGTGGGGGAGCGGAGGATGCCCGCGCGGTCGCGGAGCTGCTGAAGGACCCGCGCGCCGTCCTGCTCGTCCAGGTGCCGCATGCCCCGCAGTTTCCGGCCGACGTGCACGGCCGCCTGCTCGAGACCGATCTCGCTGCGGTTGTTGTCGGACAGCCGCCACGCCAGGTCCCGCAACAGCACCAGCTTGTCGTTCAGGCTCAGCCGGCCGTCCACCGCGCTCGGCACGTTCCGGTCCGCGTCCCGCTCGTGGACCAGCGTGTGCAGCGCGTCGCGGTACAGTTCCATCCGGTCCCGGGGCAGTCGGCTGCCCCGGTCGAGATGCATCGCGCACAGCATCGCCGCCAGCAGCGGCGTACCGGCGAGCGACTGCAGGTGCGGCCGGTCCTTCAGGCTGGTCAGCAAGGACTGTTCGTAGTGGGGGAGTTCGTCCGCCGCGCAGGGCAGGTCGTCGTCCAGTTCGCGTACCGCCTGGTGCCACTGCCGGACGAAGGCCGCGAGGTCGGGCGGGGTCATGCGGTCCAGGTGGAGCGCGGTGAACCGCTCGCGGCGCAGCCAGTCCGCGCGGGCGGCGGCGGGGCGGGAGGTGACGACGACCCGCACCGACTTGTACGCGGTCAGCAGGCCCCGCAGCCAGTCCCGTACCGCGCGCCGCTCGCCGTCCAGCAGCTCGTCCACGCCGTCGATCAGCAACAGGGCCTTGCCCTCCGCCAACTGCCGTTCCACCCACGCCTTCGGCATGACTCCGGTGATCTGCCCGGCCACCGAGTCCAGCATCGCCTCCGGCTTCGGCAGCTCCCGCCCGCTGTACTCGCGCAGCTTCACGAACACCGGTGTCAGGCCGTTCCAGTCCGCGAGTTCCCCGGTGAACGCGCCCCGCGCGGCCGTGATCGCCAGCCAGCGCAACAGCGTCGTCTTGCCCGAGCCCGCCTCGCCCCGCACCAGCACCCGGGTGGCCCCGCCGAGCGCGGCCTCCACCCGCATGCCGGCGCTCTCGGTGCCGGGCTCCTCCCAGTCGCTCATGTCGGGCCGCAGCATCGGCAGGGAGCGGGCCGGGCGGCGCCGGTTGCCGTCGTCACCCGTGGCCCGCAGGCTCACGTACGCCACCGACAGCCGTACCCGCGCGCCCGCCCGGTCGGACGTGCGCCGGTACAGCTCCATCTCGTCCAGGGTGGTGCTGACCAGCTCCAGGTACCGGCGCCGGAAGTCGCCGTCCCGGTCCGTGCCCTCCGGCGCGAACAGGGAGCGGTCGGGCAGCCGTTCCAGGACCCGGGCGATCTCCGCGCCCAACGACGTCGTACGGCCCAGGAGTTCGGTCAGCGCGCGTTCCTCGAAGACCGGAAGTCCGCGCACGATGCGTACGTAGTATTCGACGCACTCGGTGAACAGCAGCTCGTACAGGCGGCTTTCGGCCTCCGCGAGGCCGACGGGCGGCCGTACCGTCCCGGTGATCCGGCGGACGATCTCCGCCGGGTTCACGTCCGCCGCGAGCACCGCCTCGTCGGAGAGGTCGGCCGCCTCGAACGTGTCGCACACCCCGTCGAGCACGGCCTGCCGGGCGCCGTCGTCCAGGCCGCGGAACTCCCGTTCCAGGTACGGGGCCAGCCGGTCGTACACCGCGTCCGCGATCTCCTCGAACTGCCGGTGCACACCCCGCTGGAAGCGCAACCCGGACACCCGCAGCCGGATCAGCCCGGCCATGTCCAGATGGCGTTCCTGCTCCCGGCGTCTGCCGCCCAGCCACATCTGTGCCGCGGCCTTCGCCACGGTCGTGCCCAGCCGTAACGCCGCCGCCTCAGCGCTCACTTCCCGCCCCCTCGACACACCCGGTCGAGGGCATTGTCACCCGTCGCGCCGGTTCTCGTCCCGCTTTCGCAGCCACGGTTCCAGCGGCAGGGACAGCGTGGCCACGCAGGCCGCCGGCCACAGGGAGGTCAGGCGCAGGCCCGGGGTCCACAGCGGCAGCAGGACGGCGGTCAGGAACGTGGTCAGCCAGCCGAGGAGCAGCGGGCTGCGCAGCCGCGCCCGCAGCGGGAACAGCAGCGCCGAGGACACCAGCGCGCTCGGCACCAGCAGCAGCGCCGCCCACAGCAGCGCGCTCCAGCCGTCGACCTCGATCACATGCATCCCGGACCCACCCGTACGTACCACGACAAAGGCTCCTGTCCTCCTAGAAGAGTGACAGGAGCCCGCGTCGGTTGCCCGCGGGGCGGGTTACCGCAGCCGCGCCATGAGGGCGTGTTCGACGAGGGTGATGAGGGCGCTCTTGGCGTCGGCGCGGTGGCGGGCGTCGGTGGTGATGATGGGGGTGTCGGGGCCGATCTGGAGTGCTTCGCGTACTTCGTCGGGGGTGTAGGGCTGTTGTCCGTCGAAGCCGTTGAGGGCGATGACGAAGGGGAGGCCCGAGTTCTCGAAGTAGTCGACGGCGGGGAAGCAGTCGGCGAGGCGGCGGGTGTCGACGAGGACGATGGCGCCGATGGCGCCGCGGACGAGGTCGTCCCACATGAACCAGAAGCGGTCCTGTCCGGGGGTGCCGAACAGGTAGAGGATGAGGTCCTGGTCCAGGGTGATGCGGCCGAAGTCCATGGCCACCGTGGTGGTGGTCTTGTCCCCGGTGTGGGTGAGGTCGTCGATGCCGGCGGACGCGGACGTCATGACGGCCTCTGTGCGCAGCGGGTTGATCTCCGAGACGGCGCCGACGAACGTGGTCTTGCCCACGCCGAAGCCGCCCGCCACCACGATCTTCGCGGAGGTGGTGGAGCGGGAAGGACCGCCGCTAGAGCTTGCGAAGTCCACTGAGCACCCTTTCGAGCAGTGTCACGTCTGGCTGGCCACCGGCGTTCTCGTCGCCGCCGGGCTGATGGATGGCGACCAGGCCCGCCTCCGCCAAGTCGGCGACGAGGATCCTGGCCACGCCGAGGGGGATCGTCAGCAGGGCCGAGATCTCGGCCACCGACTTGATCTCCCGGCACAGGTTGCAGATCCGCTGATGCTCGGGCAGCTGGCCCTGCATCTGGTGCGGAGCAGCGGTGGTGTGCACCAGTGCCTCGATGGCGAGCTGGTAGCGCGGGCGGGTCCGGCCGCCGGTCATGGCGTACGGACGCACCAGGGGGTTGTTCGACGCCGCGGCCGGGGCCGGCTCGGGACGGCGCTGCGGCTGGACCGGCTGGATGCGCGGCGCCTGCGGCTGGTCGTACGGCGGCTGGTTGTAGGGACCGGGACCCTGCGGGGTGTAGGGCCGGCTGGGGGCGGAGGGGAAGTTGTACGGGTTCGCCGAGCCGTCGTGCTGACCCTGGGCAGGGCCGTACGACCAGTTGCCCGAAGACGAATCGCCTGGGGGTGTTGCCACTTTCTCCTCCTCCGAACTGCGCGGGGCACCCATCCCTGTGGAAGCCGCGTCCCGAAACCTTACGGCCCCGGGACACGTATACGCATCGTCCGATTACTAGTTGAGAAGGCTTCCCTGGAGCTCCGCGCGGAGATCCGGGGTCAGAACCGTGCCCGCGCGGTCCACCAGAAGGGCCATCTCGTACCCGATGAGGCCGATGTCCGCCTCCGGGTGGGCCAGTACCGCGAGGGACGAGCCGTCGGAGATGGACATGATGAAGAGGAATCCTCGCTCCATCTCCACAACCGTCTGGTTCACGTTGCCGCCCTCGAAGATGCGTGAGGCACCGGCGGTCAGCGAGGTCAGACCGGAGGCGACGGCCGCGAGCTGGTCGGCGCGGTCGCGGGGGAAGCCTTCGGACATCGCCAGAAGGAGTCCGTCGGCGGAGACCACCACCGTGTGGGACACCCCCGGGGTGTTGTCCACGAAGTTGGTGATCAACCAGTTCAGGTTCTGTGCCGCCTGGCTCATCGGGCTCACACTAACGCTCCTGGTTGTAGGTGCTGTCAGGACCGAAGCCCTGGCCGTTCGTATCACTGCCTGCGCTGCGCCCGCGCTGGACGCCCCGACGCAGGTTGCTCAGCCTGCCCCGGACGTCCTCCGGGGCGCGGGAGACCTGTGGGCCTCCCTGGGGGGTGGATTCGGCGGAACCCTCGACCAGATTGGCCTTGGGCACCCGCCGCGGCAGACCGGAGGCGGTGACCCCGCCTGCCTTGGGCTTCCTGAGCTGCGCGGCCTGCTGCCACCGCTCGTCGTTCGCCGATCGCCAGCCGCTGTCGCCGCCCGTGCCCTGGGAGTTCCCCGGTGCCGGGGACGCCGCTTCCTGCCGCACGCGCGCCGTGCCGTTCGCGTTCGGGGAGCCGGCGCCAGAACCGCTCGCGGCGGAGCCACGGCGGGGCAGCCCGGCGTCGGTCAGCTCGTGCGCGGCGGGAGAGGCCGTACCCGGACGGTCGAAGCCTACGCCGTTCCGCTCATCCGCGTCAGCGGCCGACGGGGTTTCCGTTTCCGGAGCGTACTGGGCCGGATAGCCGTTCTGGTAACCGTCCTGCTGCGGCCAGTCGTCCTGGTAGGACGGCTGCTGGGCGGGCTCCGCGTACGGCGTCCCGGACTCAGGGTAACCGCCGTCGGCGGAGAAGCCCTCGGGCCGCGGCACCTCACCGGTCGGCGCGTAGTACTGCTCGTCGTACGCCTGCTCGTACGGCCGCTCGTACGACCCGGAGTGCTGCTCCTGGTACGAGCCGGTGTGCTGGTCCTCGTACGCGGAGGCGTGCTGGCCGGTGTGCTGGTCCTCGTACGACGCGGCGTGCTGGCCGGTGTGCTGGTCCTCGTACGCCGGTGCGTCGAACGCCTGCTGGGGCTGCTGCGCGTCGTACGCCTGCCGCTGCTCCTGGTACGCCTGCTGCGGCTGTTCCCGGTAGGCCTGCTGCCCGCCGGTGAACGGGTCCTGGTACCCGGCGGTCTCGTGCTGCGGCTCGGCGTGCTGCTGGCCCTGCCGGCCTTCCAGCGCGGCGCGGCG
Source organism: Streptomyces rubradiris (assembly GCF_016860525.1). Classification (NCBI taxonomy): domain Bacteria; kingdom Bacillati; phylum Actinomycetota; class Actinomycetes; order Kitasatosporales; family Streptomycetaceae; genus Streptomyces; species Streptomyces rubradiris. The sequence goes on along the minus strand of NZ_BNEA01000015.1, from coordinate 2,483,739 downwards.
CTCCTCGCGCATCCGGGTGCGGCCGATGGGGTCCAGGCCGCGGGCGCCGTCGGGGCCCTCGGTGTACTGGCTGTCGTCGAAGCCCAGCTCGGCGGCGGTGCGCAGGGGCTGCTGCTGCCCGCCGGTGTCCGCACCCTGGAACTGCTGCTCCGGGATGATCTGCGAGACGGTGAACTCCTCGCGCTCCAGCGGGGCTTCGCCGCCACCGCCGTGCGTGATCGCGTCCGGCAGCATGACCAGGGACGTCGTACCGGCCTGCTCGCCCGAGGGGCGCAGCTGGACCCGGATGCCGTGCCGGTCGGACAGCCGGCCGACCACGAACAGGCCCATGCGCTGGGAGATCGCGGCGTCCACGGTCGGCGGGTTGGCCAGCTTGTGGTTGATGTCCGCGAAGTCCTCGGCGGTCAGACCGATGCCCTTGTCGTGGATCTCGATCATCACGCGGCCGTCGGGCAGCCGGGTCGCGGTGACGCGGACCTTGGTCTGCGGGGAGGAGAACGTGGTGGCGTTCTCCAGCAGCTCGGCGAGCAGGTGCACGAGGTCGGTGACCGCGCGGCCGTGGATCTCGGCCTCCGGCACGCCGGACAGCTCGATGCGCTCGTACTGCTCCACCTCGGAGGAGGCGGCGCGCAGCACGTCGATCAGCGGCACCGGCTGGTCCCAGCGGCGGCCGGGCTCCTCGCCGGCGAGGACCAGCAGGTTCTCGCCGTTGCGGCGCATACGGGTGGCCAGGTGGTCCAGCTTGAAGAGGTTCTCCAGCTGGTCGGGGTCGGCCTCGTTGTTCTCCAGGTCGGTGATCAGGGTCAACTGGCCCTCGATCAGCGACTGGTTGCGGCGCGAGAGGTTGGTGAAGATCGCGTTGATGTTGCCCCGCAGCAGCGCCTGCTCGGAGGCGAGCCGGACCGCCTCGCGGTGCACCTGGTCGAAGGCGCGGGCGACCTCGCCGATCTCGTCCTTGCTGGTGATCGGGATCGGCTCGACCCGGGTGTCGACCCGGCCGGGGTCGGTGCGGGAGAGCTGGTCGACCAGCATCGGCAGCCGCTGCTCGGCGATCCCGAAGGCGGCGTTGCGCAGCCGGCGCATCGAGCGGCTCATCTGGCGGGCCACCATGCCGGCCAGGATGAACGCGGCCAGCAGACCGATGACGACGACGGCGCCGGTGATCAGCGCGGAGGTCTTGGCGTCGTCGGCGATGCCGGACGCCTCGCTCACCGCCTTGTCGGCCATGTCCGCCTCGATCTGGCGGTAGGCCTTGTACTTCAGCGTGTTGACCGCCCACCAGTTGTCGGTGGTGATGCCCTTGGCGGCCAGCCCCGCACGGGTGAGCGGGCTGGTGTCCTTCATGGTGGCCAGCGCCGTGACCATGTCGGTCGGGTCCGACGGCGGGGCGACGTACTTCGGGTCCTCGGCCTTGGCCTTGCGGGCCAGCGCGGCGGCGTCCGCCTCGATCTTCCCCTTGGCGTCTTCCAGCTTCTGCGCGTCGGCCTCGGTGCCACCGCCCTTGTACTCCTCCAGCGCGATGCGCTCCAGGTAGGCGTACGAGGACAGGGAGATCTGCTGGGAGGCCAGGTTCGGGGCGTCCGGGCCGGGCTTGACCAGCAGGTGCGTGCCGATCGACCGCTCCAGCGACAGTGCCGCCTTGGTCAGCGACATGGCGTAGACGGTACGGCCGTAGGAGGTGATGTTTCCGGTGCCCAGACCGAGTTCGTTGGCGAACTCCATCAGCGGGTGGATGACCTCGACGTAGCCTTCCTCGGTCTTCACGCCGGTCATCCGGGAGGTGAAGGCGGCCTGCCGCAGCCGTGCCAGCTGGGGCTCGGCCTCGTGGAACAGCGTCAGCCGGCGCTTGATGCCCGACGTGTCCGGGGCGCTCTCCGCGGCGTCGTCGAACACCTCGGCGGCCTGGTCGGTGGCCTTGCGGGCGTTGTCGACGGCCGCCTTGCTCTCGGCGTCCTTCTTGTTCAGCAGCAGCGGCTCGGCGCTGATGTCGCGCTCGTTCTCCAGGGCGTCGGCGTAGGAGAGGGCGGCGCGCACCAGACGGGCGGTGTTCTCGGCGTCGCGGGCCTCCTGCCAGGTGTCGATCGAGCTCTTCACCTGGAAGCCGCCCATGACGAGGCCGACCATCACGGGTATGAGCAGGATCGCGTTCAGCCGGGTCGGCACGCGCCAGTTCCGCGGGGAGAGACGGCCGCCGGACGCCGGAGCCGCCGCCGGCTCCGCGCCGGGAACGGGGGCGGGTGCCGCAGCGCGCGGCGGCGGGGTGAAGTTGCCCCGCGCCGACGGCTCGGGACCGTTCTTGCTTCGCCTCACTCGACCAACAACCTCTCGGCGGTCGGCACCTACGTCGTGCCGCAGTCTCTCAGAGCCCGGTTCACCACAGACCACTACGGGGTACGTCTTGGACCATTGGGCAGTTCAGGCATTCCAGCACGTGGACCAGCGCGATTCCAAACAGCGGGACCCTGTGATGGAGCGGTTGTAAACGCCAGATAAAACGGTCATAAAGAGCGAGCCTTGCCAAAAGGCGGGAGGTTCGTGCGCGCAGCGGTACCGTTCGAACGCGTCGCGTGGTGATGCCCGGCGATTCCTCTGCCGAACTGTTATGAACACCGGAGCCGACCGTGTCAAAGGCCACAGCCGGCTCCGAAACCTTTACGACAACTGCCGTATTCCCCGTCGTACTTGGGTGTTACTTCAAGCGGGCCATGAGGGCGTGTTCGACGAGGGTGATGAGGGCGCTCTTGGCGTCGGCGCGGTGGCGGGCGTCGGTGGTGATGATGGGGGTGTCGGGGCCGATCTGGAGTGCTTCGCGTACTTCGTCGGGGGTGTAGGGCTGTTGTCCGTCGAAGCCGTTGAGGGCGATGACGAAGGGGAGGCCCGAGTTCTCGAAGTAGTCGACGGCGGGGAAGCAGTCGGCGAGGCGGCGGGTGTCGACGAGGACGATGGCGCCGATGGCGCCGCGGACGAGGTCGTCCCACATGAACCAGAAGCGGTCCTGTCCGGGGGTGCCGAACAGGTAGAGGATGAGGTCCTGGTCCAGGGTGATGCGGCCGAAGTCCATGGCCACCGTGGTGGTGGTCTTGTCCCCGGTGTGGGTGAGGTCGTCGATGCCGGCGGACGCGGACGTCATGACGGCCTCTGTGCGCAGCGGGTTGATCTCCGAGACGGCGCCGACGAACGTGGTCTTGCCCACGCCGAAGCCGCCCGCCACCACGATCTTCGCGGAAGTGGTGGCCCGGCCCGCGTCAGAGCTTGCGAAGTCCACTGAGCACCCTTTCGAGCAGCGTCACATCCGGAGCGCCGCCGTTGTTCTCGTCGCCACCAGGCTGGTGGATGGCGACCATGCCGGCCTCGGCGAGGTCGGCCACCAGGATGCGGGCCACGCCGAGCGGCATGTTCAGCAGCGCCGACACCTCCGCGACCGACTTGACCTCGCGGCACAGGTGGCAGATGCGCTGGTGCTCCGGGAGCAGCCCCATGATCACGGCCGGGTCGGCCGTGGTGCTGATCAGCGCCTCGATGGCGAGCTGGTAGCGGGGCCGGGTCCGGCCGCCGGTCATGGCGTAGGGCCTCACCAGCGGCTGGTCGCCCTCGTCCCCGTACGGCTCCGCGTACGGATCATGATGGGCGGTGGGCGGGGTCATGAATCCTCCGGGCGGGACAGCAAGTCGGTCAGTCAAGCCGTCTGACGGGGCCGGTGGGGGGATTGTGGCGGCCGGACGGTGTTTTCGTGAGGTGGGTGGTGCCGGGGCAGGTCAGTGGAGCAGACTGCCCTGGAGTTCGGCGCGCAGGTCCGGGGTGAGTACCGCACCCGCGCGGTCCACGAGCAGCGCCATCTCGTAGCCGACGAGGCCGATGTCCGCCTCGGGGTGGGCCAGCACCGCGAGGGACGACCCGTCCGAGATGGACATCAGGAAGAGGAACCCGCGCTCCATCTCGACGACCGTCTGTGCCACGGTGCCGCCCTCGAAGATCCGGGACGCCCCGGCCGTCAGCGAGGTCAGCCCGGAGGCGACGGCCGCGAGCTGGTCGGCGCGGTCTCTCGGGAAGCCTTCGGACATCGCCAGCAGAAGGCCGTCGGCGGAGACCACCACCGTGTGGGACACCCCGGGGGTGTTGTCCACGAAGTTGGTGATCAACCAGTTCAGGTTCTGTGCCGCCTGGCTCATCGGACTCAACTAACGCTCCTGCTGGTGAGTGGGGCTCGGGAAGCTGCCGGTCTGGCCGCTGCCGGCCTGACGGCCCTGAGCGATGCCCCGACGGAGATTGGTCAGCCGGCCGCGTACGTCATCGGGCGCACGCGAGACCTGCGGACCGCTTTGGTGCTGTTGCTGCTGGGCGGTGCCGGGCACGAGGTTCGCCCGGGGCACGCGGCGCGGCAGGCCGGAGGTGGTGACCCCGCCCGCGGCGGGCTGCCGTACGCGCTCGGCCTGCCGGACGAGTTCGTCGTTCGGCGAGGTGCGCCAGGAGCCGGTGTTCGACCCGGACCGCTGCGGAGCGGACGCGGGCGACTGCGACTGCGGCTGCGTCTGCTGCGGCGCCGGCTCGTTCTCCTGCTGCTGGAACCAGTTGGTCTCCAGCGTGTCGAACAGCGGGGTACGACCGTCTCCCGGACCACTGGCCGGCGGCAGGGCCTCCGGCTCCTGGCGGGCCGGACGCTGCTGCGGGGCCTCCGGGCGCGGCGCGCCGAAGTCGTCGTGGCCGGCCGGCCGCGGACGCTCGAACTGCCCGGTGTGGCCGGAGTCCGGCCGGCCGGGGAGGGCGTGCTGTCCGGTGGAGCCGGCGTCGTAACCGCCGTCGTACGCCTGCGGGGCCTGCGGCGCCGGGAACTGGCCCGGGTGCCGGCCGCCGTTGTCCGGCCGGCCGGAGCCCGGCGCGCCGAACACGTCGGAGCGGGCGAACGAACCGGTGTCCTGCCGGGCACCGGGAGCGTCGAAGGGGGCGGGCTGCCGGGCGTTGTCGAGCTGCGGGAAGCCGCCGGTCTGCTGGACGTCGTCCAACTGCGGGAAGCCGCCGGTCTGCCGGCCGTTGTCGAGCTGCGGGAACTGGCCCGTCTGCTGCGTGTTGTCGAGCTGCGGGAACTGGCCCGTCTGCTGGGCGTTGTCCGGCTGCGGGAAGCCGCCGGTCTGCCGGCCGTCGCCAGGCTGCGCGAACGGGTCCGCCTGCTGGAGGCCGTCCGGGCGGGCGTACTGGCCCGTGTGCTGGGCGGAGTCGCCCGCGTCGGGCAGCTCCGGGCGCTGGAACCCGCCCGTCGCGGCCGGACCCCGGTCGTCGACGCGGGGCATCTCCGCGGTGGAGCCCGGACCCTGCCGGTCGTCCACGCGCGGCATGTGCGCGGTCCGCGCCGGGTCCTGCTCGTCGTGGCCGCGCGGGGTGTCCAGCGCGGCACGGGACAGCGGGCCCTGGTCGGCCCAGCCCGGGGTGCGGGACTGCGGCTCGCCGCCGGGCAGTTCGGCCCGCGGGCCGCCGCGCGGCGGCAGCTGGGGCCGGCGCCCCTGGTCCGCCGGGCCGTCGGACCGCTTGCGGCCACGGCCGCCACGGCTTCCACTGCCGCCACCGCTGCCCTTGCCGCCACCGCCGAACAGGTCCTGCTGCGGACCGTTCGGGTGGGCGGTCTGCAGGCCCTGCGGCGCACCGGGCGCCTGACCGCCGCGGCCACCCGCGCCGGAACCGGCCGGCACCCGGCCGCCCTGCTGCGGTGCGGCACCGGGACCGCCCTGCGGTCCGCGCGCTCCGCCCGGCGCACCGGGACGGCCGCCCTGGGCCGGGTCGGGCAGTGCGGCCCGGGGGCCCTGGCCGGGTCCGGCCTGGCCGCGCGGGCCGGGACCGCCGCCGAGCAGACCGCCACCGGCCGGGCCGGCACCGGCGTTCCCGGTCTGCCGCCTGGCCGCGGCCGCACCGGCGGCGGCCTGCGCGGCGGCGGGGCCACCGGAGGACACGGGCGCGCCGGGCTTGCCCGGGACCGGCTTCCTGTCGCCCTGGGCGACGTCCACCGGCAGCATGACCAGCGCGGTCGTACCACCGGAGTCGGACGGGCGCAGCTGGATGCGGATGCCGTGCCGCTGCGAGAGCCGGCCGACCACGAACAGACCCATGCGGCGGGACACCGACACGTCCACGGTGGGCGGCGAGGCGAGCCGCTCGTTGATCGCCGCGAGGTCCTCGGGGGACAGGCCGATACCGGTGTCGTGGATCTCGATCAGGACGCGGCCGTCGGGCAGCGCGTGACCGGTGACCTTGACCTTGGTCTGCGGCGAGGAGAACGAGGTCGCGTTCTCCAGCAGCTCGGCGAGCAGGTGCACGAGGTCGTTGACGACCCGGCCGGCGACCTGGGTGGTGGGGACGGCGGCCAGCTCGATGCGCTCGTACTGCTCCACCTCGGACGCGGCGGCACGCAGCACGTCGACCAGCGGGACCGGGCGGGTCCAGCGACGGCCCGGCTCCTCACCGGCGAGCACGAGGAGGTTCTCGCCGTTACGGCGCATACGGGTGGCGAGGTGGTCCAGCTTGAACAGCGAGGACAGCTGGTCCGGGTCGGCCTCGCGGGACTCCAGCTCGGAGATCAGCGACAGCTGGCGCTGGATCAGACCCTGGGAGCGGCGCGAGAGGTTGGTGAACATCGCGTTGACGTTGCCCCGCAGCAGGGCCTGCTCGGCGGCGAGGCGGACCGCCTCGCGGTGCACGTCGTCGAAGGCCGCGGCCACCTGGCCGATCTCGTCCCGGGAGTGCACACCGACCGACTCCACGGAGGTGTCCACGTCCTGCGGGTCGGACTCGGAGAGCTGCTTGACCAGCTCGGGCAGGCGGTCCTGGGCGACCTTGGTCGCGGTCTCCTGGAGCCGGCGCAGCGAGCGGATCATGGAGCGGGCCACGACGAACGCGCCCACCAGCGAGACGCCGAGCACGAGCAGGATCAGCACACCGGAGAAGATGGCGTCGCGCTCGGTGGCGCTCTTCAGCTCGCGGGCCTTCTGCTCCATCTCCTCCAGGAGCGTGTGCTCGATCTTCTTCATCTGCTCGATCTTGGTCGAGCTGTCGTCCACCCAGTCCTTGTAGGAGCGCGCCGGCAGCTGCTGGAGGCCGTCGGGGGACTCGAAGGAGCGCTTGGCGTAGGTGTCGGCCGCCTCGATCGTCGGGTTGCCCTCGTCGATCGGCTTCAGCAGCTCCTCGGCGTTCTGGTCGGCGTAGATCTTCCGGAAGATCGCCAGCTCGGAGTTCTCGCTCTCGTACGCCGACTGGCCGTAGAGGCGGTCGTTCTCGGAGAGGTCGCCCTTGGTCGCGGGGGTCGCCGGCAGCGCGGCGGCGATCATGGCCCGCTGCACGGAGGCGTACTCCTTGGCGGTGGAGAAGGCCGCCAGGGCACGGGTACGGGAGATCATCTCCGGGTTGCTGGACGCCTCGGCCATGTCCTGGGACAGGCCGATCAGCTGGGTGATGAGCCGGTGGTAGGACTCGATCGTCTGGGAGGCGTTCTGCTTCGACCCGTACGCCTTCTGGCGGATCTTGGCCAGGTCGTCCAGCTGGTTGGCGAGGCCGACGAGCGCGTCACGCACGCCCTGGAGCTTGCCGTCCTTGCTCGCCGCGTCGATCTTCTCGGAGTCGTCCAGGAAGTCGTCGCGGGCCCGGTCGGTCTTCTGCTGGTAGGCCTTGATCTGGTAGTCGCTCGAGGTCAGACCGCCGTGCGCCAGCGGGCCGGCGGACTGGTCGCGTTCCTCCTGGAGCGCCGCGGCCAGCTCGGTGGCCTGCTTGGTCATCTCCGTCAGCAGCTTCATGTTGTCGAGCTGCTGGATGTCGTTCAGGCTCTCGTTGATTCGCAGGGCGCCCAGCGAGGTGGCCGCCACCACGGGGAGCGCGAGCAGCGACACCAGGCGGGTGGAGATGCGCCAGTTGCGCAGGGCCAGCCGGGAACCGGGGCCGGCGGGACCGCCCGGGGCGGGCTTCACCGTCGGCGTGGGGGAGCCGGAGGGAGCCGTCTTCGCGGGGGCCGACAGGGCGGGGGCGCCGGGCCGTCCGCCGCCGTCCTTGGCCGGGGCCGGGCCCGGACCCTGGGCGTGCTGGGGCGTCGAACCGCGGTCGGTCCCGCCGTGCGGCTCCGGCTCCGCCGAAGCGCTGCCATCCCTCTTGAAACGTCCCTGCACTAGCGTCGCAACCTCTGGACCAGGCGCCCCTCCGGATGAACGGAGGGACACGGTGTCGGCGTTGTGGGGAGCGCCCTGAATACGCCCCCCGGGTGGTCTTGAGTGACCGGCGCTGGCTTCCCCCTGTCTCGCCGCCACTCGGCGCTGTGTCGCGCCCCCTGTGCGCCGGCTCGATCCCGCGGCGGTCCGTGGAATTCCAGCACAGTGCAGGATCTCCAACAAGGGCGGCGGGCCGAGCTGTGACCTCTGTGACAACCTGTGAGGGGTGGGTTACCAGCCGTTGAGTCATATTCGGTCGAAAACGGGCATACATCGGCGAGTTGCCGGTGGGTGTCAGGTGTCCCAGTCGCCATGATCAGGAGCGGAATGGTGGCTTCAGGGGCCCAATGTCCGTTTCGTTAGGACCGGTTGACGGCCGGAATTGACCGGTTTGCCCATGAGTTGGTGAGCAAACTCACACACTTCTCGGTGACACTTGGCGACTTCGTCGGGGAATCGGATGTTTAGCCTGACGCTTTACAAGACGGGCGACTCTGCCAACCCACTCCACCAGAGGGCACAGGACGACAACGGTGAAGACGACGATGATGTTCCGCAAGATAGCCAATCCGCGACGCACGACCCTGGCGCACCTGAAGGACGCCGGCGAGCTGCACACGCCCGAGCTGCCGGAGCACCCCGTCGACCTCCCCGCCCAGACCGCCAACCCCCGGCGCACCGTCCTCATGGAGGTCCCGGTGGGCTCGGGCGCCCCGGCGGGCGAGTGACCGACGGCATCATCACCGGGCGCGGCCGGAGGGATCACCCGACGATCCCTCCGGCCGCGCCCGTATGTACGCGTACGCGTCCAGCGGGCGCGTGTACATATCCGGCACGGCGCCGACCGAGCCGTCCAGAATCCCGGTGACCCGCCTCTGACCTGCGCCGACACCCCCAGCAGCGGTGAGCGTCCTATAGCTCCGATAACCTGGGGCGTCAATACGCCGGTTCTCAGTGAGGGGCGCGAGCATCCCGTGCGCATCGCCAGGTTCTCCATCGACGGGAACGTAGCCTTCGGCGCGGTCGAGGGCGACAAGCAGGACGAACTCGTCCTCGACATCATCAAGGGCATCCCGTTCGCGGACTTCGAGCTGTCCGGGACGAAGGTGCCGCTCAGCAAGGTCAGGCTGCTGCCGCCGGTGCTCCCCAACAAAGTCGTGGCATTCGGCCGCAACTACTCCGAGCACGCCCGCGAGCTGGGCAACGAGGTGCCCGACGCACCGTTCGCCTTCTTCAAGCCGTCCACCTCGGTGATCGGCCCCGGCGACGAGATCCAGTACCCGTCGTTCTCCCGGGAGCTGCACCACGAGGCCGAGCTGGCCGTCGTCATCGGCCGGATGTGCCGCGAGGTCCCGCGCGACCGCGTGAAGGACGTCATCCTCGGCTACACCTGCGCCATCGACGTCACCGCCCGTGATGTGCAGCGGCGTGAGAAGCAGTGGGCCCGTGCCAAGGGCTTCGACAGTTCCTGCCCGCTCGGCCCCTGGGTGGAGACGGACCTGGACCTCGCCCGCGCGAACGACCTGACCATCCAGCTCACCGTCAACGGCGAACAGCGTCAGCTGGGCCGCACGAGCGAGATGATCCACCCGATCGAGGACCTGGTCGTCAACATCTCGGAGGCCATGACGCTGCTCCCCGGCGACGTCATCCTCACCGGAACCCCCGCGGGGGTCGGCCCCCTGCACGTCGGCGACGAGGTCGCCGTCACCATCGAAGGCATCGGCACTCTCACCAACAAGGTTGTCAAGCGTGGCTAGCGCACCTGTACGCGTCCGTTTCTGCCCCTCGCCCACCGGTAACCCGCACGTGGGCCTGGTGCGCACCGCCCTGTTCAACTGGGCCTTCGCCCGGCACCACCAGGGCACCCTGGTCTTCCGCATCGAGGACACCGACGCGGCCCGCGACTCCGAGGAGTCCTACAACCAGCTCCTCGACGCGATGCGCTGGCTCGGCTTCGACTGGGACGAGGGCCCCGAGGTCGGCGGCCCGCACGCGCCGTACCGCCAGTCGCAGCGGATGGACATCTACCAGGACGTCGCCCGCAAGCTCCTGGACGGCGGCTACGCCTACCACTGCTACTGCTCCCAGGAGGAGCTGGACACCCGCCGCGAGGCCGCCCGGGCCGCGGGCCGGCCCTCCGGCTACGACGGCCACTGCCGGGACCTGAGCGCCGAGCAGGTCGAGCAGTACAAGGCGCAGGGCCGCGAGCCCATCGTGCGCTTCCGGATGCCGGACGAGACGATCACGTTCACCGACCTGGTCCGCGGCGAGCTGACCTTCACCCCGGAGAACGTGCCCGACTACGGCATCGTCCGCGCGAACGGCGCCCCGCTGTACACGCTGGTCAACCCGGTCGACGACGCGCTGATGGAGATCACCCACGTCCTGCGCGGTGAGGACCTGCTCTCCTCCACCCCGCGCCAGATCGCGCTGTACAAGGCGCTGATCGAACTGGGCGTCGCCAAGCGGGTCCCGGAGTTCGGCCACCTGCCGTACGTGATGGGCGAGGGCAACAAGAAGCTGTCCAAGCGCGACCCGCAGTCGTCGCTGAACCTCTACCGCGAGCAGGGTTTCCTGCCCGAGGGCCTGCTCAACTACCTGTCCCTGCTGGGCTGGTCGCTCTCCGCGGACCAGGACATCTTCACGATCGAGGAGATGGTCCGGGCCTTCGACATCTCCGACGTGAACCCCAACCCGGCCCGCTTCGACCTGAAGAAGTGCGAGGCGATCAACGGCGACCACATCCGCATGCTGGATGTGAAGGAGTTCACCGAGCGCTGCCGGCCGTGGCTGAGGGCCCCGTTCGCGCCGTGGGCGCCGGAGGACTTCGACGAGGCCAAGTGGCAGGCGATCGCCCCGCACGCCCAGACCCGCCTGAAGGTCCTGTCGGAGATCACCGCCAACGTCGACTTCCTGTTCCTGCCGGAGCCGGTCGAGGACGAGGCCTCCTGGACGAAGGCGATGAAGGAGGGCAGCGACGCCCTGCTGCGCACCGCGCGCGAGAAGCTGGAGGCGGCGGACTGGACCTCGGCGGAGTCCCTGAAGGAGGCCGTCCTGGCCGCCGGCGAGGCGCACGGCCTCAAGCTCGGCAAGGCCCAGGCACCGGTCCGCGTGGCCGTCACCGGCCGCACCGTCGGCCTGCCCCTCTTCGAGTCCCTGGAAGTCCTGGGCAAGGAGAAGACGCTGGCCAGGATCGACGCGGCCCTGGCCAAGCTCACCGCGTGACCGACGCCACACACGCCTGAGGGGCGGCACCCGGACTCCGGGCGCCGCCCCTCAGGCGTTCGTCACCCGATGTGAGCGCCTGGTGTCCCATCGGATCGCGCGCTTTCTCCGCGCGGGTCCGGGCCCCGGCGGTACCGTCGGCCGTATGACGATCCGAGCCGTCGTCTGGGACGTGGACGACACCCTCTTCGACTACACGAGCGCGGACCGGGAGGGCATGCGGGCCCATCTGCTGGCCGAGGGGCTGTTCGCCGCGTACGGGGGCGTCGAGCGGGCCCTGCTGCGCTGGCGGGAGATCACCGATGCCCAGTGGGCCCGGTTCTCCGCCGGCGAGGTGGACTTCGTCACGCAGCGTCGCGACCGCACCCGCGTCTTTCTGGGCCGGGACCTGACCGACGACGAGGCCGACGCCTGGTTCGAGCGCTATTTCGCCCACTACGAGGCCGCCTGGAGCCTGTTCCCGGACGTCCTGCCCGCCCTGGACGCCCTCGCGGCCGACTACCGGCACGCGGTGCTCTCCAACTCCAGCCTCCTGGTCCAGGAGCACAAGCTGCGCACCCTCGGCCTCCTCGACCGCTTCGAATCGGTTCTGTGCGCGGCCGACCTGGGCGTCTCCAAGCCGGAGGCCGGCGCCTTCCACGCGGCCTGCGAGGCGCTGGGGCTGCCCCCGCACGAGGTGGCCTACGTCGGCGACCACCCGGAGATCGACGGTCGGGGCGCCGCCGAGGCCGGGCTGCTGTCCGTGTGGATCGACCGCGGGACCGCCCTCGTGCGGCCCGCCGGACAGCCCGTCGCGCACCGGATCTCGACCCTCTCCGAACTCCCCGCGCTCGTCCGCGCCGATACCCGTTTTGGAGCCCCGTCCACCTTCGGGTAATGTTCTTTCTGCGCCGAGGGGAGCGGGCCGAAAGGCCGGAGCCCCGAGGAGCAAGCTAGAACGAGATCCCCGCAGGGGCTTGAGTTCCAGTGGCCTATGGTGTAATTGGCAGCACGACTGATTCTGGTTCAGTTAGTCTTGGTTCGAGTCCAGGTAGGCCAGCTCGCAGAGCTTATCTGCAAAGCCCCCGTTGTGTAGCGGCCTAGCACGCTGCCCTCTCAAGGCAGTAGCGCCGGTTCGAATCCGGTCGGGGGTACTGATCTCGATCTTGTCGGGATCGCTAGGGCCCCCGTTGTGTAGCGGCCTAGCACGCCGCCCTCTCAAGGCGGTAGCGCCGGTTCGAATCCGGTCGGGGGTACTGACTGGTCTAAACCATCATTGGTCTATGGTGTAATTGGCAGCACGACTGATTCTGGTTCAGTTAGTCTTGGTTCGAGTCCAGGTAGACCAGCTCGGATCTGCGGAAACGTAAGATCCACGCCCCCGTTGTGTAGCGGCCTAGCACGCCGCCCTCTCAAGGCGGTAGCGCCGGTTCGAATCCGGTCGGGGGTACGCACAGGGAAGGCCCTCCACCTCGGTGGAGGGCCTTCGCCGTTTCTCCCCCGCCGGCTCACTCGAAGCCGTACCGCCGTGCCGTCTCCTCTTCCTGGGCCAGTCGGTGCAGGGCCCGAAGCAGCGGCTCGTTGAGGACCGCCCCGAGGACCGCGGTCTCGATCCGCTCCGCCTCCGACGGCTGGGCCTCCAGGTTGTCCAGGTCCAGGACGGCCGTGCGGTGCATCAACTCGGCGTACGGCGCGAGCCGTTCCGCCCCCCAGTCGTAGCCGAGCCGCCGGAGCGCGGCCACCGCCACCACCAGCGAGCGGTAGGCGGGGGAGATGGTCGCGAGCAGCTTGGCGTTCTGCCAGCCCAGCCGGTCCAGGAGCGCGGCGACCTCCTGGCGCGCGGCCCGGACGTACTCGTCGTCCTCGTCCGGCTCCGGCACCTGCGGCAGCGCCCACAGGGCGGCGCCCAGCCGGATGGAGCGGCCCAGGGAGTCGTCGTCCACGTGCCCCAGCACCTCGCGCACGGTCGACACCGGCAGCCGGCCCACCTGGATCATCGCCCGCACCAGGCGCAGCCGGCGCAGGTGCTCCTCGCCGTACTCGGCCGTCGTGGCGTTGATCTGGCGGCCGGGCGGCAACAGCCCTTCGCGCAGGTAGTACTTGATCGTCGCGGTGGACACACCGCTGTGTCTGCTCAGCTCGGCAAGCCGCATCCCTTGCGCCCCTTCTTGGATAGGAGCACTATCTAAACAGGTAGTCGTTGGATAGCGCCGCTCACCAATGAGGGAGAAGTCATGGTGTCCCGTACCACCGCCGACGCGCGGGGCGAGGTCGTCGTCCTGCTGATCGGCATGCGCGTCAACCGTTTCCCGGCCGTGCGGCTGTGGCTGCCCGTGCTGCTGGGCATGTTCCGCATGCTGCGCGAACTGGAGAAGGACCCCGCGCGGGGCCTGCTGGCCAAGGTCCTGCTGACGGCGTCGCCACGGACGTACTACGTCGTGCAGTACTGGGAGTCCAAGGAGAAGCTGTACGCCTACGCGACGGCCCCGGACGCGTTCCACCACAAGGCGTGGGCGCGGCTCAACCGCCTGGAGCGGGCCGGGAAGCTGCGCGGGCAGGTGGGGATATGGCACGAGACGTACGTCGTGCCGGAGGGGTCCTACGAGGCGGTCTACGGCGACATGCCGGCGTTCGGACTGGCCGCCGCGCACGGTCAGGTTCCGCTGGAGAAGCGGGGCCGTTATGCCAGGGACCGGTTCGCTTACCGGTCGGGGAAGGGGGCGGGCGTCTAGTCGCCCGGGGGCGGAGGGGTGCCCCTTCGAGGTGAAGAGTTCGCCCCCGCCCCGGGGAGGGCCTGCCGCGGCGTTGAGGCGGCCTTCCCGGGGCGGGGGCTTGTCGTGCTGCCGGGTGCTGTCAGCCCGAGCGGCGCAGGGCCTCCGAGAGGCGGGCCGCCGCGTCGATGACCGCCTGGGCGTGCATGCGGCCCGGGTGCCGGGTCAGGCGCTCGATGGGGCCGGAGACGGACACGGCGGCCACCACGCGGTTGGAGGGCCCGCGCACGGGAGCCGAGACGGAGGCGACGCCCGGCTCGCGCTCGCCGATGGACTGGGCCCAGCCGCGCCGCCGTACGCCGGACAGGGCCGTCGCCGTGAAGCGGGCGCCCTGCAGGCCCCGGTGCAGCCGCTCCGGCTCCTCCCAGGCGAGCAGGATCTGCGCCGAGGAGCCCGCCTTCATGGTGAGCGTGGAGCCGACCGGGACCGTGTCCCGCAGGCCGGAGAGACGTTCCGCCGCGGCCACACAGATCCGCATGTCACCCTGGCGCCGGTAGAGCTGGGCGCTCTCGCCGGTGACATCACGGAGGTGGGTGAGCACGGGGCCCGCCGTGGCCAGCAGGCGGTCCTCGCCCGCCGCCGCCGCGAGCTCGGCCAGGCGCGGGCCGAGGATGAACCGGCCCTGCATGTCGCGTGCCACCAGGCGGTGGTGTTCCAGGGCCACGGCCAGGCGGTGGGCCGTGGGTCGTGCCAGTCCGGTGGCCCCGACCAGACCCGCGAGGGTGGCCGGACCGGACTCCAGAGCGCTCAGGACGAGGGCCGCCTTGTCCAGAACGCCGACGCCGCTACTGTTGTCCATGCAACGATACTCGCGTCTCACTCTGTGAAACGCAAGTTCAATTTTCCGTGGAACGCGCCACCCTGGAACCACACGGCGGCCCGAGGACCAACGGGCCTGGCGGTGGACGCCCGGAATCACGACGTTCAGGGGCCCGGTACAGGGCAGCCACCGCCCCTCAAGATCTCTAGTTGGGTCGGTGGACGCTTGCCGGCCGGAGGGAAAGCGATGGGTAGGACACTCGCGGAGAAGGTCTGGGACGACCACGTCGTCCGGCGCGCCGAGGGCGAGCCCGACCTCCTCTACATCGATCTGCACCTGCTGCACGAGGTGACCAGCCCCCAGGCCTTCGACGGTCTGCGCAAGAGCGGCCGGAAGGTCCGCCGCCTCGACCTCACCATCGCGACCGAGGATCACAACACCCCGACCCTCGACATCGACAAGCCGATCGCCGACCCGGTCTCCCGCGCCCAGCTGGAGACCCTGCGCAAGAACTGCGCCGAGTTCGGCGTGCGGCTGCACCCGCTGGGCGACGTCGAACAGGGCGTCGTCCACGTCGTCGGCCCGCAGCTGGGCCTGACCCAGCCCGGCACCACGGTCGTCTGCGGCGACTCGCACACCTCCACGCACGGAGCCTTCGGCGCGCTGGCGTTCGGCATCGGCACCTCGCAGGTCGAGCACGTGCTGGCCACCCAGACGCTGCCCATGGCCCGCCCGAAGACCATGGCCATCACCGTCGAGGGCGAGCTGCCCGACGGTGTCACCGCCAAGGACCTGATCCTGGCGATCATCGCGAGGATCGGCACCGGCGGCGGCCAGGGCTACGTCCTGGAGTACCGCGGCCCCGCCATCGAGAAGCTCTCGATGGAGGCCCGGATGACCATCTGCAACATGTCGATCGAGGCCGGTGCCCGGGCCGGCATGATCGCCCCGGACGAGACCACCTTCGAGTACCTCAAGGGCCGCCCGCACGCCCCCGAGGGCGCCGACTGGGACGCGGCCGTGGCGTACTGGAAGACCCTGCGCACCGACGACGACGCCGTCTTCGACGCCGAGGTGGTCATCGACGCCGCCGAGCTGTCGCCGTTCGTCACCTGGGGCACCAACCCCGGCCAGGGCGCGCCGCTTTCGGCGTCCGTCCCCGACCCGGCTTCGTACGAAGACGCTTCGGAGCGCCTGGCCGCCGAAAAGGCCCTGGAATACATGGGGTTGGCGGCCGGCCAGCCGCTGCGCTCCATCAGCGTGGACACCGTCTTCGTAGGCTCGTGCACCAACGGCCGCATCGAGGACCTGCGCGCCGCCGCCGGCATCCTGCGCGGCCGCAAAGTCGCCGACGGCGTACGGATGCTGGTCGTGCCCGGCTCCGCGCGGGTCGGTCTGCAGGCCGTCTCCGAGGGCCTGGACGTGGTCTTCAAGGAGGCCGGCGCCGAATGGCGGCACGCGGGCTGCTCGATGTGCCTCGGCATGAACCCCGACCAGCTGGCCCCGGGCGAGCGCTCCGCCTCCACCTCCAACCGCAACTTCGAGGGCCGGCAGGGCAAGGGCGGCCGTACGCACCTGGTGTCCCCGCAGGTCGCGGCGGCCACCGCCGTCCTGGGCCACCTGGCCTCGCCCGCCGACCTGACCGACGCCCCCGCGCCCGCTGGAGTCTGAGAATCATGGAAGCCTTCACCACCCACACCGGCCGGGCCGTCCCGCTGCGCCGCAGCAACGTCGACACCGACCAGATCATCCCCGCCCACTGGCTCAAGAAGGTCACCCGCGACGGCTTCGAGGACGGACTGTTCGAGGCCTGGCGCAAGGACCCCGAGTTCGTGCTCAACCGGCCCGAGCGGCAGGGCGCCACGGTCCTGGTCGCCGGCCCCGACTTCGGCACCGGCTCCTCGCGCGAGCACGCCGTGTGGGCGCTGCAGAACTACGGCTTCAAGGCCGTGATCTCCTCCCGCTTCGCCGACATCTTCCGCGGCAACTCGCTGAAGAACGGCCTGCTCACGGTGGTCCTGGACCAGAAGATCGTGGACGCCCTGTGGGAGCTGACGGAAGCCGACCCGACCGCCGAGGTCACGGTGGACCTCCAGGCGCGTGAGGTGCGCGCCGAGGGCATCACCGCCTCCTTCGAGCTGGACGAGAACTCCCGCTGGCGGCTGCTGAACGGCCTGGACGACATCTCCATCACGCTGCGGAACGAGTCCGACATCGCCGCCTACGAGGCCGGGCGGCCCGCCTACAAGCCGCGCACGCTCCAGGTCTGATCCGGCGGCCGGCCAGACCCTCTCAGGGTCGGATTTCGGCCACCTCGACACCCCGTCTGTACCCCCGATCGCCTCGATCGGGGGTACAGCCATGTCTGCTCCCGGCCGCACCGGCGGCACCCTGCGGATTCTCTCAACTTCCCGTGTTATGAAGGTCGTTGATGGGGTACGTGAGTGCTGTGTTCGGCTCCTTCGCAAGTGCCTGGAAGGCCAATTGAGGCGGTAGTTGCCCCCCTGCGCAGGCGACAACTCGCCCCAGATGGCACAATCTGTGCATGGAACACGACGGCCAACTCCAGCTCTATACGGCGGTCGCGAACCAACTCAAGGAAGCGCACGCAAGGGTGCGCGCACTGCAAGTCCCGGAGGGCGTACGGGTGGCGCTGACCCGGAAGCTGCTGGTCATTACGGCCGCGGCCAAGCACGACCTCGCCGACGCGGCAAGGCGGCTCGATCGGTTCACGGCGGATCTCGACGCGGGTCGGATCCCCGAAGCGGACCGTTGAAACCGTCCGAGACGGCCGAGTCCGTTGCGGCACAAGGGTGATAAGCCCGTTTCGTGTTTGATTTGCGGTATATATCTGCCTAACGTGCGAAAAAGCTTGAACACTTTCGTTCTGGCGATGTCTCCGAAGGGGAAGACGTGAACAAGGCGCAGCTCGTAGAAGCGATTGCCGACAAGTTGGGTGGCCGCCAGCAGGCCGCCGATGCTGTCGATCATGTCCTGGACGCCATCGTCCGCGCGGTCGTCGCGGGCGAGCGGGTCTCGGTCACCGGCTTCGGGTCCTTCGAGAAGGTGGACCGCCCCGCCCGTTACGCCCGCAACCCTCAGACGGGCGAGCGGGTTCGGGTCAAGAAGACCTCCGTGCCGCGTTTCCGCGCCGGTCAGGGCTTCAAGGACCTGGTGAGCGGCTCGAAGAAGCTCCCGCGTGGTGGCGAGGTGGCTGTCAAGAAGGCGCCGAAGGGCAGCCTGTCCGGCCCGCCGCCCACCATCGCCAAGGCCGCCGGCAAGAAGGCCGCCGCCAAGAAGACGACGGGTGCGGCGAAGAAGACCACGGCGAAGAAGGCGACGCCGGCGAAGAAGACGACGACGGCCGCCGCGAAGAAGACCACGGCGAAGAAGGCGCCCGCCAAGAAGACCACGGCGACCGCCAAGACCACCGCGGCGAAGAAGACCACCGCCAAGAAGGCCCCGGCGAAGAAGGTCACCGCGAAGAAGGCCCCGGCCAAGAAGTCGACGGCCCGCAAGACCACCGCCAAGAAGACGACCGCCCGCAAGGCGACGTCGTAAGGCCGCCAGGGCACTCACGCGCCGGGCCGGACTCCCTCGGGAGCCCGGCCCGCGGCGTGTGTAAGGGGGGTTACAGGGTCTGGAGGGTTACGAGGGTGATCCGCACCGCGTCCCCCTCGCCCTCCGTCTCGATCCGCACCCGCTGCCCGGGGCGGAGCAGCAGCAGGCCGCCGGCGTCGAACGCGGCGGCGTCGAAGGGCACGGGTGTGCCGTCGTCGAGGAGCACCTGTCCGCTGCGGGTCTGCGGGTCGTAGGTGTACGCGGTGGCCTGCATGGCCGTCAGCCTAGTGGGAGTCCCCGGAGCCCGGGATCAGCAGCCCCGCCGCCACCACCGCCGTGAACCGGCCCACCCCCAGCGCCAGTGCCGCGCGCAGGTCCGCGCCGGTGTCCACGTCCTGCCGTACCGAATCGACGCCCGCCGGCGCCAGTTCCGCGGCGCCGGAGGCCCGGTGGCGGGCGCGGGAATCCACGCCGAACGCCGGACGCAATTCCCGGCCGCGGCTTGCCGCCAGCAAAGTCGTGCCCACCCCGGCCGCATCCGGCAGAAATGCCCGGGGGAATTCCGCGGCGGCGGCCAGCACCCGGGACAGTTCCGCGGGGCGCAGGGCCGGCAGATCGGCGTTCAGGGCCGCGACCGCGGCACCGGGACGGTGCCGCCGTACGACCGCCGCGCCATGGGCCAGCGCGGCGTTCAGACCGCCGCCTGGGACGTCCGGGACGATCCGCGCGCCGAGCGCCGCCAGTTCCCGGCCGGCCAGCTCGTCGTCCGTGACGACCGCCACATCCGGCACCTCCGCGCAGGCCAGCGCCGCACCCACCGTGTCCTGTGCGAACGCCAGCGCCAGCCCCGGGCGCACCCCGTCACCGGCGGTGTCCGCGAGCCTGCTCTTGGCCCGGGCCAGGGGCTTCAACGGGATGACCAAGGTCCACTGCACCGACGTACCGTCCCTCCCTCGTCCCGTTCATTGTCACCTGGGCTCGCCGGTGTACCGGGAGGCGGGGCGTACGGTGTTCTCGACAGACCGGCGGCCCGGGGCCACACTTGTGCGACCCCCGCCGGGGTGGCAGTCCTAGAGGAAGGTGTCCTTGTGCCCCGCCGCAGAATCGGCTTCTGGTACCGCTTCGCCGCGGTGATCTGCAAACCGCCGCTGGTGGTTCTGATCAAGCGGGACTGGCGTGGAATGGAGCACATTCCGGCCGAGGGCGGATTTATCACCGTGGTGAACCACAATTCCCACGTGGACCCCTTCGCATACGCGCACTATCAGTACAACACCGGACGGGTTCCGCGATTCCTGGCGAAGAGCGGCCTTTTCAAGAAGGGATTGGTCGGTGCCGCCATGCGCGGCACCGGACAGATCCCCGTCTACCGCGAGTCCACGGACGCGCTCAGCGCCTTCCGGGCCGCCATCGACGCCGTCGAGCGCGGCGAGTGCGTCGCCTTCTACCCCGAGGGCACCCTCACCCGCGACCCGGACGGCTGGCCCATGACCGGCAAGACCGGCGCCGCCCGGGTCGCCCTGCAGACCAGGTGCCCGGTCATCCCGGTCGCCCAGTGGGGCGCCAACGAACTGCTGCCGCCCTACGCCAAGAAGCCGAACCTCTTCCCGCGCAAGACGCACCACGTCCTGGCGGGCCCGCCCGTGGACCTCTCCCGTTTCTACGGCAAGGAGATGACCCCGGACGTACTGAAGGAGGCCACCGAGGTCATCATGGCGGCCATCACCCGGCTGCTGGAGGACATCCGCGGCGAGAAGGCGCCCGAGACGCCGTACGACCCGCGCCGCGAGCGGATCGAGCAGCGGCGCCGCACCCAGGCGCAGGCTCAGGCGCGGGCCAGGCAGACGGAAGGGCAGACCAAGTGAGCAAGCCTGTGCGGGCGGCCGTCATGGGCACCGGTTCGTGGGGCACCGCCTTCGGCATGGTGCTCGCCGACGCCGGCTGTGACGTGACCCTGTGGGCCCGCCGGCCAGGGCTGGCCGAGGCGGTCAACTCCACCCGGACCAACCCCGACTACCTGCCCGGCGTGGAACTCCCGCGGAACCTGCGCGCCACCGCCGACGCCGCCGAGGCGCTCGCCGGCGCGGACTTCACCGTGCTCGCGATCCCCTCCCAGACGCTGCGCGAGAACCTCGCCGACTGGTCGCCGCGGCTGGCGCCGGACACCGTCCTCGTCTCCCTGATGAAGGGCGTCGAACTCGGCTCCACCATGCGGATGAGCGAGGTCGTCGAGGACGTCGCCAAGGTCGGCGCGGACCGGATCGCGGTCGTCACCGGACCCAACCTGGCCCGCGAGATCGCCGCCCGCATGCCCGCCCTGGCCGTGGTGGCCTGCACCGACGAGCGGGTCGCCCAGCGGCTCCAGGCCGCCTGCCACACGCCGTACTTCCGGCCGTACACCAACACCGACGTGGTCGGCTGCGAACTCGCCGGCGCGGTGAAGAACGTCATCGGCCTCGCGGTCGGCATCGCCGACGGCATGGGACTCGGCGACAACGCCAAGGGCTCGCTCATCACCCGCGGCCTCGCCGAGACCACCCGGCTCGGCCTGGCGATGGGCGCCGACCCGCTGACCTTCTCCGGACTCGCGGGCCTGGGCGACCTGGTGGCCACCTGCTCCTCGCCGCTGTCCCGCAACCACACCTTCGGCACCAACCTCGGCAAGGGCATGACCCTCCAGGAGACCATCGCCGTCACCAAGCAGACCGCCGAGGGCGTCAAGTCCTGCGAGTCCGTGCTGGATCTGGCCCGCCGGCACGGCGTCGACATGCCCATCACCGAGACGGTCGTGGAGATCGTGCACGAGGGCAAGTCGCCGGTCGCCGCGCTCAAGGAGCTCATGGCGCGCAGCGCCAAGCCCGAACGGCGCTGAAACCGGCCCGCCACGCCCCCCGCCGGGCCGTCCGCGACGCTCCGCGACCATCCGTGCGACGCTGAGCGACGGCCCGGGAGCGCGCGCTGACTTGCCGTCTACCTCCAGGTACTCTCAACGCGATATGAGCACCGAGAACCTTCCCCAGAGCCCCGAGCAGCCGGAGCGCAAGCCGCGCGTGGCCGTCGTGTTCGGCGGGCGCAGCTCCGAACACGGGATCTCCATGGTCACCGCCGGCGCGGTCCTCAGGGCCATCGACCGGACGAAGTACGACGTCCTGCCGATCGGCATCACGCGGGAGGGCCGTTGGGTGCTCACCGCCGACGAACCGGACCGGATGGCCATCGCCGACCGCCGCACCCCCGAGGTCGCCGACCTCGCGGAGGAGCACGAGGGCGGCGTGGTGCTCCCCGTCGACCCCACCAGCCGCGAGGTCGTCTACAGCGAGCCCGGCTCCGTGCCCAAGGCGCTCGGCGAGGTCGACGTCGTCTTCCCGGTGCTGCACGGCCCCTACGGCGAGGACGGCACCCTCCAGGGCCTGCTGGAGCTGTCCGGGGTGCCCTACGTCGGCTCGGGCGTGCTCGCCTCGGCCGTCGGCCAGGACAAGGAGTACATGAAGCGGATCCTCGCCTCCTACGGGCTCAAGGTCGGCCCGTACCTGGTGATCCGCCCCCGCGAGTGGGCCCTGGACGAGTCCGCCGCCCGCAAGCGGATCGTCGACTTCGCCGGCGAGCACGGCTGGCCGCTGTTCGTGAAGCCGGCGCGCGCGGGCTCCTCCATCGGCATCACCAAGGTCGACGGCCTGGCCGGGCTGGACGAGGCCATCGCCGAAGCGCAGCGCCACGACCCGAAGATCCTGGTCGAGGCCGCCGTACGGGGCCGTGAGATCGAGTGCGGCGTTTTGGAGTTCGAGGACGGCCCGCGCGCCTCCGTCCCGGCCGAGATCCCGCCGCCGGACGCGCACGCGTACTACGACTTCGAGGCCAAGTACATCGACTCCACGCCCGGCGTCGTCCCGGCCCCGCTCACCGAGGAGCAGACCGCCGAGGTGCGGCGGCTCGCGGTCGAGGCGTTCGAGGCGACCTCCTGCGAGGGCCTGGTCCGCGCGGACTTCTTCCTCACCGAGGACGGCGAGTTCGTGATCAACGAGATCAACACCATGCCCGGTTTCACGCCGATCTCGATGTACCCGCAGATGTGGGAGGCGACGGGCGTGAGCTACCCGGAGCTGGTCGACCGCCTGGTGCGGGCGGCGCTGCGCCGCCCGACCGGACTGCGCTGAGCCCAGCGCCCGGATCAGTGCCGCATGGAGGCGATCCCCTCCGGGATCGCCTTCTTCACGGCCGCCGCCAGGTCCGTCAGCACCTGCGCGCTGTGGTCCGGCCCGGACAACTCCTTCGGCAGGGTCACCTGCACATAGGCGCGCCGCTCGGACGTGGTGAACCGCCACGTCCCGTCGTCCTGCTTCTCCATCAGCCAGTCGACGCCGTCGACCCCGCCGCCGATCGCGTTCGGATCCTGCCCGAGGGCCACCTTCGGATCGACCATCTTGGGCGGCCGGGGAATGCCGCAGCGCAGTATGATCGCCGGGCTTCCCCAGGCCGCCGTGTAGGCGGACGGGGGCTCCGGGTCCCGGCGGGGCTGTCCGTCCACCTTCCGTGGCAGCGCCTTGTCCAGGTCCCGGCAGAGCGGGGCGGTCCGCGCGTCCGGGGTGGGCACCGCCACGGTGCCGCTGTCGTCCGTCGCGGAGCAGCCCGCGACCGCGACGAGCAGGGCCACTGCGAGCAGGCCGGGAGGCCGGTGACGGAAGATGTTCACCGGCCAAGCGTAGACGGGGGCTACAGATGTACGACCGGGCAGGTCAGGGTGCGCGTGATGCCGTCCACTTGCTGGACTTTCGCGACCACCATGCGGCCGAGTTCGTCGACCGTGTCGGCCTGGGCGCGCACGATCACGTCGTACGGACCCGTCACGTCCTCGGCCTGGATCACTCCAGGGAGCTTGCTGATCGTCTCGGCGACGGTCGACGCCTTGCCGACCTCCGTCTGGATCAGGATGTACGCCTGTACCACGGAACCTCCAGGGCGGCCACGAGGATCATGTGGGGAAAAGGAACGCCACGGTATCGCGTCGCCGCGCCCCGCGGGGAGACCTCCGGGACGCGGGCTTGCGCGGTGAGGCGCGGCCATGGCGGACGTTGACGGTCACCTGGACCGTACGGACGGTCACCGCGGCCGCGTCGGCGGCCGGGGCGACCGCGCCGACGGACACCTCGACCGTATCGGGGACACTGAAGACGCGCGACCGGGCACGGCATGGGAGAGAAGGGGAGCCAAGGGACATGAAGGGCACTGTTGGTGAGCTCGGGGAGTTCGGGCTCATCAGGGAGCTCACCTCCCGTCTCACCAGTACGCCGGCGGTCCGGGTCGGGCCCGGCGACGACGCCGCGGTGGTCGCCGCGCCCGACCGCCGGGTGGTGGCGAGCACCGACATCCTGCTGGAGGGCCGGCACTTCCGCCGTGACTGGTCCACCGCCTACGACGTGGGCCGCAAGGCCGCCGCGCAGAACCTCGCCGACATCGCCGCGATGGGCGCCGTCCCCACCGCGCTGCTGCTCGGCCTGGTCGTCCCCGCGGAACTGCCGGTCACCTGGCCCACCGAGCTGATGGACGGCCTGCGCGACGAGTGCCAGGTCGCCGGCGCCTCCGTGGTCGGCGGGGACGTCGTACGCGGCGACACCATCATGGTGTCCATCACCGCACTCGGCGACCTGCGCAACCACGAGCCCGTCACCCGGGCCGGCGCCCAGCCCGGCGACCTGGTCGCCGTCACCGGCTGGCTGGGCTGGTCCGCGGCCGGGTACGCGGTGCTCGCCCGCGGCTTCCGCTCCCCGCGCGCCTTCGTGGAGGCGCACCGGCGCCCCGAGCCGCCGTACCACGCGGGCCCGGCCGCCGCAGGGCTCGGCGCCACCGCGATGTGCGACGTGAGCGACGGCCTGATCGCCGACCTCGGGCACATCGCCGAGGCCAGCAAGGTCCGCATCGACATCCGCTCCGGCGCGATCGACATCCCCACGCAGATGCACGACATCGGCCAGGCCGTCGGCGTGGACCCGCTGCAATGGGTGCTGACCGGGGGAGAGGATCACGCGATCGTGGCCACCTTCCCGCCGGACGTCAAGCTCCCGGCCCGCTGGAAGGTCATCGGCGAGGTCCTCAACCCCTCCGCGCTGCCCCAGGTGACGGTCGACGGGGCGCCCTGGACCAGCAAGGGCGGCTGGGACCACTTCGGGGACATCGAGTCATGATCACCAGGGTGCTCACGGTGGCGGGCTCCGACTCCGGCGGCGGGGCGGGGATCCAGGCCGACCTGAAGACGATGATGGCGCACGGCGTGCACGGCATGAGCGTGCTCACCGCCGTGACCGCGCAGAACTCGCTCGGCGTCCAGGGCGCCTGGGAACTGCCCGCGGCGGCGGTCCGGGCCCAGTACCGCAGCGTCGTGGACGACATCGGCGTCCAGGCCGTGAAGACCGGCATGCTGGCCTCCGCGGAACTGGTCGAGACGGTCGCCGAGCTGATCTCCGGCACGGACGCGCCGGCCGTGGTGGACCCGGTGGGCGTCTCCAAGCACGGCGACCCGCTGCTCGCCGCCTCCGCGCTGGACGCCGTCCGCACCAAGCTGCTGCCCGCGGCGACCGTGGCCACGCCCAACCTGGACGAGGTGGCG
The DNA here is from genome assembly GCF_016860525.1 of Streptomyces rubradiris. Lineage (NCBI taxonomy): Bacteria > Bacillati > Actinomycetota > Actinomycetes > Kitasatosporales > Streptomycetaceae > Streptomyces > Streptomyces rubradiris. The sequence goes on along the minus strand of NZ_BNEA01000015.1, from coordinate 2,458,662 downwards.
CAACTCACCGGGGTACGGGTGGAGTCCGAGACGGATCTGCGCCGGGCCGCGGCCGCCGTGCTGGCCCACGGGCCGCGCTGGGTGCTGATCAAGGGCGGGCACCTGTCCGGGGACGCCGTGGACCTGCTCACCGACGGCTCGGAGGAGCACCTGCTGCGCGCCCCCCGGCACGACAACCGGCACACCCACGGCACCGGCTGCACGCTCGCCTCCGCGATCGCCTGCGGGCTGGCCCTGGGGAAGTCCGTACCGGAGGCGGTCACCGCGGCCAAGGAGTACGTCACCGGGGCGATCGCCGCCGGGTTCGCCCTCGGCGCCGGGATCGGGCCGGTGGATCACGGGTGGCGGTTCAGGAGTTGAGCTCGCACACGGGCAGTGCGCGGGTACGGCAAAAAGCCGGTCCACCGTGAGGTGGACCGGCTTCGTGCAGCGAACCAGGCAGTGGCCGCGCGCTCAGCTGTAGCGTCAGCGCGAGACCTTGCCGGCCTTGATGCACGAGGTGCAAGCGTTCACGCGCTTCGGCGTCCCGCCGACCACGGTACGCACACGCTGGATGTTCGGGTTCCAGCGGCGGGACGTACGGCGGTGCGAGTGCGAGATGTTGTTGCCGAAGCCCGGCCCCTTGCCGCAGACGTCGCAGTTGGCAGCCACGGGTCACTCCAAAGACTTCAGATGCACTTACGGTTGATCCCGGCATGCCGGGATCTAGATCCTAGGATCTGCGATCTGAGTGGCGTTGCCAGGGGAATGGCCCGATCGGGATCGGGCAACCGGAGCAGCATACAACGGCTGCGCCAGTACAACGAAACTACCATGGCTGATCAGGCCCCCGCTCCCGGCCCGCTTCCGGAGGACACCCCTCCGGGGTCTACGCTGCGTCCGACGTACGGCCGGGTCAGGGAGGCGCAGGTGGCGCAGGTGCCGCAGACATTCTTCGATGCTCTCGCGGTGCGTACCTGGTGTTCCCTGGCGCTGCGGGCGCTGGGCCGGGCCCGGGAGGAGATCGACGCGATCAACGTCTACCCGGTGGCCGACGGCGACACCGGGACCAATCTGTACCTCACCCTGGAGTCGGCGGCCACGGCCGTGGAGGCGGTGTTCGCCGGGTACGAGACCGGCCGCGCGGAGCCGTCCCTCGGCGACGCGGCCCGCGCGATGGCCCACGGCGCGCTGATCGGGGCCCGGGGCAACTCCGGCACGATCCTGGCGCAGCTGCTGCGGGGCATGGCCCAGGTGCTCGCCGGTGCCGGTGAGACCTCCGCCGCCGCCCGCGCCGACGGCCCGGCGCTGCGGCTGGCCCTGCGCCGGGCCGCCGACTCCGCCCGGCAGGCCGTGGCGCACCCCGTCGAGGGCACGGTGCTGACGGTCGCCTCGGCCGCCGCCGACGCCGCCGAGGAGGCCGGGGACGACTGCCGGACGGTCGCGCGCGCCGCCTACGAGGGCGCGCGGGCGGCTCTCGCGGCGACCCCGGAACAGCTGGGCGTGCTGCGGCGGGCCGGGGTGGTCGACGCGGGCGGCCGGGGCCTGGTGACGGTGCTGGGGGCGCTGGTGGAGGCGGTCACCGGGGAGGCGGTACGGGAGCCCGCGGGCAGTGCGGGGAGCGTTTCCGGCGCCGGACCCGCCGGCCGCGGCACGGAACCGGCCTGCCAGGGGGAGTCCGGGGACGACCGGGGCGAGGCCGGGGGGCCCGCCTTCGAGGTGATCTACCTGCTGGAGGCCGACGACGCGGCCGTGGCCCGGCTGCGCGCGCGGCTCGACGCCCTCGGGGACTCCCTGGTCGTGGTCGGCGGCGACGGACTGTGGAACGTCCATGTGCACGTCGACGACGCCGGCGCCGCCGTGGAGGCCGGCGTCGAGGCCGGGCGGCCCTACCGGATCCGGATCACGCACTTCGGGCACGGCGAGCCGCACCCCGGCCGGGAACGCCCGTCCGGCGCACCCGCCCAGCGGGCCGTCGTCGCCGTCGTGCCCGGCGAGGGGCTGGCCGGGCTGTACGGCGAGGCCGGCGCGACCACCGTCCTCGCGCGCCCCGGGGAGCCGCCCGCCAGCGGGGAGCTGGTGCAGGCGCTGCGGCGGGCCCACGCGCACGAGGTCGTCCTGCTGCCCAACGACGCCGAGCTGCGCCACACGGCCGGCGCCGCGGCCGAGCAGGCCCGTACCGAGGGCATCCGGGTGGCCCTGATCCCGACCCGCTCGGCGGTCCAGGGCATCGCCGCGCTCGCCGTGCACGAGCCGCGGCGCCGGTTCGACGAGGACGTGGTCCAGATGACCGCGGCGGCGGGCGCCACCCGGTACGCCGAGGTCGTCGTCGCCGAGCGCCAGTCCTGGACCACGGCCGGGATCTGCCAGGCCGGGGACGTGCTCGGCCTCATCGACGGCGACGTCGCGGTGATCGGCACGGACGTCACCGCCACCGCCCGCACCGTCCTGGACCGCATGCTCCAGTCCGGCGGCGAACTGGTCACCCTGGTCGTCGGCGACGAGGCCCCGGAAACCGTCGCCGCGCACCTGGAGGCGCGGGTACGGGAGTCCTACCTGGCCGTGGACACGGTGGTGTACCGCGGCGGCCGGCAGGGGGCGCTGCTGCTCATCGGCGTGGAGTGACGCGGAGCGAGCGGTGGCCGTCGGCGCGGAGCGGGTGGTGCGGCTCAATCCGTGACCGGTCCCTGGCGTCCTGCCTGTCCTTCCTGTCCCTCCCGTGCCGCCTGGAGCATCTGGGCCGCCTCCGCACGCCGTTCCCGGACCGTCTCGTCCCCGTCGTCGGCGCCCTCGTAGACCGCGAGCACCGCACGCGCGCGGGCCTCCGCCCGCTGTGGACGGCCGAGGTCGGCCTCCAGCCAGCCCGCGCCCAGTTCGGCGCCGGTACGGCCGTGCAGCCCGGCGGCACCGAGCGTGGTGAACACCGCCACGGCCCGGGTCATCTGCTCCAGCGCCGCCTCGAACGCGGCCCGGATCGCCGCGTCCTCGGCCTCCTCGGACGCCGAGCGGGCCAGCAGCTCGGCGAACTGCCGGTAGGTGCCGCCGAGTTCCGCGGCCAGCTCCGTCCGGTCCGCGCCCCGGGCCGCCGCCAGCGCCGTCTCGCACTCGCGCACCGCCTCCGTCATCAGCGCCCGGGCCGGTGCCGCCCCGGCCTCCCCGCCCAGCGCCAGCCAGGCGCGGGCGCGCAGCGAGCGGACCAGGAACGGGGCGTTGCCGAGCGCGCGCCACAGCTCGCCCGCGCGCGCGTAGGCCCGGTCCGCCTCCGCCGCGAGCCCGGCGCTGCCCAGCGACTCGGCGGCGAGGTGCGCGAGCGTCGCGTGGTCCTGCTGATCGGGCCAGTGCCGGGCCAGCCCGGCGGCCCCGAGCCACTCCTCGGCGGCGGCCCGGTGCTCGCCCAGCTCGCCCAGGCAGTCCCCGAGCCACCAGCGGGCCTGGACCACCGCCTCGTCGCCGTGCGTGCCGGGGCTCAGGTCGGCCAGCGCGGACCGAAGCACCTCGGCGGCCTCGGCGTACCGGCCCCGGCGCAGCAGGAACCCGCCCAGCTGCTGCCGGGCCCAGGCGCCCAGGGTGGCGCCCTCGCCCGCCTCGTCGGCCCAGTAAGCGGACTCCAGCGCGTGCCCGGCGGCCTCGGCGGGCGCGTCCAGGGCGCCGAGCACCTCGGCGAGCTGGAGGTGCAGCTGGGCCCGCCCGACCGGCTCCACGTACGGGCCGCCGTGCTCCAGCGCCGCCCGCAGCGCGCGTTCGGCCCCGGTGAGGTCACCGGCCTGGTGGGCGAGGGCGGCGACCTGGACCTCGTACTCCACGGCGAACCACGGCAGCCCGGCGGCCACGTACTCGTCGGCGGACCGCCGGAACAGCTCCGCCGCCCGCCGCGCGTCCCCGGTCATCCCGGCCAGCTCGGCGAGCATCCCCCGCGCCTCGGCGGCCCGCGCCGCCAGCCGTACATCGCCGTCGTCGTGCCCCTCGACGAGGGCCAGCACCTCCCGCACGGCCGCCTCGGCACCGGCGACCGCCGGCGCGAGGTCCGTACGGGGCCGACGGACACCGGCGCCGGCGCCACGACCGTCCGCACCGCCCGTCCACGGGCCGGCCCCGCCCTCCGCACCGTCACCGGGCATCCAGGCTTCCGCCGCCTCCTGCCCGTGGTCCGTGCCGGGGGTCCGGGCGTCTGCGGTGTGTTGCCCGTGGTCCGTGGCGGGGGTCCGGGCGTCTGCGGTGTCCTGCCCGTGGTCCGTGCCGGGGGTCCGGGCGTCTGCGGTGTCCTGCCCGCCGTCCGTGCCGGGGGTCCGGGCGTCTGCGGTGTCCTGCCCGCCGTCCGTGCCGGGGGTCCGGGCGTCTGCGGTGTCCTGCCCGCCGTCCGTCCCGGGCGTCCGGGCGCTCGCGGCTTTCTGCCTGCCGTCCACGCCCGGCCCCCGGGCACCCGCCGCTCCCTGCCCGCCGTCCGCGCCGGTCTCCACGGCGCCCAGGGCGGGCCCGCCGGTGTTCCCCTCGGCACCCTCGGCGGTCCCTGCACCCTCGGCGGCCCCGGCACCCTCGGCGTCCCGGGGGCCTCCGGTGCCCCCGTCATCCCAGGCACCCCCCGCGTCCCCGAGGTCCAAGCCCCCGGTGCCCCCCTCGGCCGCCGCGTGGACCCGGCGCATCAGGACGCGGGCCCGGCTCATCGCCACCGACGCCGTCTGCCGTACTCCCGTGCGCTCGTCGGCGTACAGGGCGAGTACCTCGTCGTACAGCCGGGTCACCGTGGTCAGGGCCGGCTCGACCTCACCCGCGAGGGCGCGGACGTACGCCGCACGCGCGCGTGCCGCCAGGGCCTCCCCGGGGTCCCCCGCCTCCGCGTACAGCCGTGCCGCGCGCTCGAAGAGGGGGAGCCCCTCGGGGCCGCGGGCCATCGCCTCGTGGTCGGCGATCTCCGCGCGGTCACGCGGCTCCAGCTCGGCGTCCCGGGCGGCCCGGGCGACCGCCGCCCACGCCCGGAGCGCGTGCGGGCGCAGGGTCCCCGACTGCCGCCGCGCCTCGGCGAGCAGCGCGGGCAGCGAGGGCTCCTCGGTGGCCTCGGGCGCCGGGGGCGCGGCCGGTGGCGCCACGGCGGGCCGTACCGTGCGCACGCCCAGCGGCAGCCGGTCCACCAGCGGGCGCTGGTCCATCCGGGCCCGGACCCGGTCGCCGACGGCGAACGTGCCGTTGCGGCGGTCGAACCGCGCGGCGAGCTCCGTCGCCTCCACGCGCGCGTGCGCGGCGAGTTCCCGCGCGGTCCAGCTCCGCCCGGCCGGCCCCGGCACCCGCTGCCCGCCCAGCCCCCGCTCGGTCAGCCGGTCCATCAGCAGCGCCACCACGGCCAGGAAGTCGAGCCTGCTGCGCGGATGCCCGCTGTCGGTGAAGTACGCCGGCCGCCCGGCCAGCAGCTCCAGGCCGCGCGCCTCGTTCCCGCTCAGCGCGCAGAACTCGACGTGGTCGGCGTACGCGCCACGCATGCTCTCCATCGGGCGCACCAGCCGGAAACCGCGCAGATGGTGGGCCCGGGCCTCGTCCACCCGGCCGAGCCGCAGCAGCGGGGCCAGCGAGGAGGCCAGCACGGAGTGCGGCTCGTGCGCGCAGGCGAACTCGCCCTCCAGCACCGGCCGCCACAGCCGCAGCGCCTCGGCGTCCCGGCCGCACCGGACCTGCCAGACGCCCTGCGCGTGCAGCTCGCAGGCGGGGCAGTCGGCCATCCGGTCCCGGTCGGCGGCCAGCCACGCGGCGTACGCCCGCCGTGCGCGCGGGATGTCACCGATGTGCGCGGCCACGCCGAACTCGGCGCCGCGCACGGCCCGCTCCGAGTGCCCGGCGAGCCGGTAGCGGCGCTCCATCTCGCCGAGCCACTTCTCGATCGAGGCGAGCGGGATGTGCGGCTGGTCCAGCATGCCCGCCGACATCCACTTGAAGGCCCAGTGCAGCGAGTGCGTCTCGTGCTCGTCGAAGTCCTCGGGCCGTTCGTCCCACATGCGCAGCAGCCGCGCGAACGGGACGAACATCTTGTCCTTCTCGGAGCTGTGGTTGCAGACCTTCAGCTGGTGTCCGAGCGCCTCGATCACGGCGAGCGGGACGTCCAGCCGCTCCGCCTCGGCGAGCAGCTCCTCCGCGCGCGCGTTGCGGGCCGGACCCTCCGGCTGACCGGCGTTCTCCGCCAGCGCCTGACGCAGCGCGTCGATGTCCGTGATCTCACTCATCGTCCGTCCCCCTCCCCGTGGGTCGCCCGTGCGAGCAGCCCGATGAACGCCCGGCCGGGCAGCGCCGGGCCGGCCGCAGCGGGCGCCGCGCCCTCGGCGGTGCCTGCCCGTACAGCGCCCCGGTCCCGGTGCCGATCGGCTCCGGGCCGCCGGGCGAACCGATTTTGCGTACCAGCGGGTTCAGCCGGTTCAGTACCGGACGCGCGCGGGGCGCTGCCGCGCGGTGAGTCCAGGATGCCCGCCCGCAGGCCGTCGGCGCGCTCCCCGGCCGCGCACGGCCGCACCCGGGCCGGGGCGTCCGGCCCGGCGGCCCGCCGGGCGATGGCGGCGCCCACGGCGTTCGGCCGGGGTCCGCGGGGCGGCTGGGGTGCTTGGGATGCCTGTGGGCTGTGGGAATCCATCGTCACTGCGCCGCGAGGGGCCTGCGGGGCGGCGCTGGGTCGGGCGGTCCCGGCGGGGCGGTGACCGCGAAGGATGGCCTTGAGCGCGCCATCCTAGGCCCCGGCAGCGCGCCTGACCAGGAGTTTCCCTGATGTTTACGACATCCCGGCCGGGTGGCGCGGGGCGTGGTCTACGGCATTGTCAGTGCCGTGGTGTGCAATTGATGACGTGCCCGCACTGGAAGAACCGCTCAAGAAGGTGCTCGGCCCCGCCACCGCGAAGGTGATGGCCGAGCACCTCGGCCTGCACACCGTCGGCGATCTGCTGCACCACTACCCGCGCAGATACGAGGAGCGCGGCCAGCTCACCCATCTCGCCGACCTCCCCATGGACGAGCACGTCACGGTGGTCGCCCAGGTCGCCGACGCCCGGCTGCACAGCTTCGCCTCGGCCAAGGCCCCCCGGGGCAAGGGCCAGCGCCTGGAAGTCACGATCACGGACGGCAGCGGCCGGCTCCAGCTCGTCTTCTTCGGCAACGGCGTGCACAAGCCCCACAAGGAACTGCTGCCGGGCACCCGCGCGATGTTCGCCGGCAAGGTCTCCGTCTTCAACCGCCGCCTCCAGCTCGCCCATCCGGCCTACGAGTTGCTGCGTGGCGACGGTGACGAGGCCGTCGAGTCCTGGGCCGGCGCCCTGATCCCGATCTACCCCGCGACCGCCAAACTGGAGTCCTGGAAGATCGGCAAGGCGGTCCAGACGGTGCTGCCCAGCGCCCAGGAGGCCCTCGACCCGCTCCCCGACTCCCTGCGGGCCGGCCGCGGCCTGCTCCCGCTCCCCGAGGCCCTGCTCAAGATCCACCGGCCGCACACCAAGGCCGACATCGCCGACGCCCGCGCCCGCCTGAAGTGGGACGAGGCATTCGTCCTCCAGGTCGCCCTGGCCCGCCGCCGGCACGCCGAGACCCACCTGCCCGCCGTGCCCCGCGTCGCCGGTCCGGACGGCCTCCTCGCGGCCTTCGACGACCGCCTGCCCTTCACCCTCACCGAGGGCCAGCGCAAGGTCTCCCGCGAGATCTTCGACGACCTCGCCACCCCCCACCCCATGCACCGCCTGCTCCAGGGCGAGGTCGGCTCGGGAAAGACATTGGTGGCCCTGCGCGCCATGCTCGCCGTCGTCGACGCGGGCGGGCAGGCGGCCATGCTCGCGCCCACCGAGGTGCTCGCCCAGCAGCACCACCGCTCCGTCACCGAGATGATGGGCGAACTGGCCGAAGGGGGAATGCTCGGCGGCGCCGAAAACGCCACCAAAGTGGTGCTGCTCACCGGCTCGATGGGCACGGCGGCCCGCCGCCGCGCCCTGCTCGACCTCGCCACCGGCGAGGCCGGCATCGTCATCGGCACCCACGCCCTGATCGAGGACAAGGTGCAGTTCCACGACCTCGGCCTGGTGGTGGTGGACGAGCAGCACCGCTTCGGCGTGGAGCAGCGCGACGCCCTGCGCGGCAAGGGCAAACAGCCCCCGCACCTGCTCGTCATGACGGCCACCCCCATCCCGCGCACGGTCGCCATGACGGTCTTCGGCGACCTGGAGACCTCGGTGCTGGACCAGCTCCCGGCCGGCCGTTCCCCGATCGCCAGCCATGTCGTCCCGGCCGCCGACAAGCCGCACTTCCTCGCCCGCGCCTGGGAGCGGGTCCGCGAGGAGGCCGAGGCCGGCCACCAGGCGTACGTGGTCTGTCCGCGCATCGGCGACGAGGAGGACGACCCGAAGAAGGCCGGCAAGGAGCCCGCCGAGGGCGAGGAGAAGCGGCCCCCGCTGGCCGTGCTCGACGTGGCCGAGCAGCTCGGCCGCGGCCCCCTGAAGGGCCTCAAGGTGGAGGTCCTGCACGGGCGTATGCACCCGGACGACAAGGACGCCGTGATGCGCCGCTTCGCGGCCGGCGAGACCGACGTCCTGGTGGCCACCACCGTCATCGAGGTCGGCGTCAACGTCCCGAACGCCACGGCCATGGTCATCATGGACGCCGACCGCTTCGGCGTCTCCCAGCTCCACCAGCTGCGCGGCCGGGTCGGCCGCGGCTCCGCCCCCGGCCTGTGCCTGCTGGTCACCGAGATGCCCGAGGCGAGCCCGGCCCGCCAGCGGCTGAACGCGGTCGCCGCCACCCTCGACGGCTTCGAGCTGTCCCGCATCGACCTCGAACAGCGCCGCGAGGGCGACGTCCTGGGCCAGGCCCAGTCCGGCGCCCGCTCCAGCCTGCGGGTCCTTGCGGTCATCGAGGACGAGGAGGTCATCGCGGAGGCGAGGGCGGAGGCGGCGGCGGTCGTGGCGGCCGACCCGGAACTGGAGCGCCTCCCGGGCCTGCGCACGGCCTTGGACGCCCTGCTGGACGACGAGCGGGAGCAGTACCTGGAAAAGGGGTGAGCCACACTGGACCTGAACCGACCCACGACCAAGGACCGAAGATGACCCGCGTGATCGCCGGCGCAGCCGGCGGACGTCGCCTCGCGGTGCCCCCGGGCACCGGCACCCGCCCCACCTCCGACCGCGCCCGCGAAGGTCTCTTCTCCACCTGGCAGTCCCTGCTCGGCGGCCCCCTGGACGGCGAGCGCGTCCTCGACCTCTACGCCGGTTCGGGCGCCGTGGGCCTGGAGGCCCTCTCGCGGGGCGCGGGCCACACCCTCCTGGTCGAAGCCGACGCCCGCGCGGCGCGGATCGTCCGCGAGAACGTGCGGAACCTGGGCCTGCCCGGCGCCGAGGTGCGGGCGGGCAAAGCGGAACAAGTCATCCGCACCGCACCCCCCGCCGAGCCGTACGACCTCGTCTTCCTCGACCCGCCGTACGCCGTCACGGATCACGATCTTCGGGAGATTCTGCTCACACTCCACTCGGAGGGCTGGCTCGCCGAGGAAGCGCTCGTCACCGTGGAGCGCAGCACCAGAGGCGGCGAATTCCACTGGCCGGACGGCTTCGAGGCGATCCGGTCCCGTCGCTACGGCGAGGGAACGTTTTGGTACGGTCGCGCCGCCTCTACGTGCGAAGACGCACGATGACCGGACCGGAGAGCGAGGGATCACAAGTGCGCCGCGCCGTCTGTCCCGGGTCGTTCGACCCGATCACCAACGGACATCTCGACATCATCGCCCGAGCCTCCCGTCTGTACGACGAGGTGTACGTCGCGGTGATGATCAACAAGTCCAAGAAGGGCCTGTTCGAGATCGACCAGCGGATCCAGCTGATCCGCGAGGTCACCTCCGAATACGCCAACGTCCGCGTCGAGTCCTTCCACGGCCTCCTCGTGGACTTCTGCAAGCAGCGCGACATCCCCGCCATCGTCAAGGGGCTGCGCGCCGTCAGCGACTTCGACTACGAACTCCAGATGGCCCAGATGAACAACGGCCTCACCGGCGTCGAGACGCTGTTCGTGCCCACCAACCCCACCTACAGCTTCCTGTCCTCCTCCCTCGTCAAGGAGGTCGCGGCCTGGGGCGGGGACGTCTCCCACCTGGTGCCCCCGCAGGTGGTGGAGGCGCTGAACGAGCGCCTCGCCAGGGACTGATGGGGCTACAGTCGTCCCGTCCGTCTCCGAACCGGCTGTAGAGAGTGGCGAGCACAGGTGGACGTGCAGAAGAAGCTCGACGAGATCGTCTCCACGGTCTCCGGCGCCCGGTCCATGCCCATGTCGGCGTCCTGCGTGGTCAACCGCGCCGAGCTGCTCGCGCTGCTCGAAGAGGTGCGTCAGGCGCTGCCCGGCTCCCTCGCCCAGGCGCGGGAACTGATCGGCGACCGGGAGCAGATGGTCGAGCAGGCCCGGCAGGAGGCCGAGCGGATCATCGAGAGCGCGCACGCCGAGCGCGGCTCGCTCGTCTCCGGGACCGAGATCGCCCGCCGCGCCCAGGCCGAGGCCGACCGGATCCTGGCCGAGGCCCGCAAGGAGGCCGAGGAGATCCGCGCCGAGGCCGACGACTACGTGGACTCCAAGCTCGCCAACTTCGAGGTCGTCCTCACCAAGACCCTCGGCTCGGTCGGCCGGGGCCGCGAGAAGCTCCTCGGCACCGGTCCCGGCCTGGACGAGCAGGGCTACGCCGACGAGGACGCCCCCGAGCGCAGCCACGACCCGGAGACCCTGCGCCGCGACGCCGACGCCTACGTGGACGCCAAGCTCGGCGCCTTCGAGGCGGTCCTCGCCAAGACCCTGGAGGCCGTCGGCCGGGGCCGGCAGAAGCTGCACGGCCGCATCGCCACCGACGACCTCGGCGCGCTCGCCGACGACACCACGACCTTCCAGCACTCCAGCGACGCCGACTACCTCGCCGACCTCGCGGCCCTCGCGGACGACGACCGCGCGGACCGCAGGCAGCCCGCGCCGGCCCGCCCCGCCTACGATCCCCGGCCCGCCTACGCCCCCGCCGCCGGCTACGGCCCGGCGGACGGCGCCCCCGTCGAGCAGCCGGACCCGTACGCGGGCTTCCCGCAGCAGCCGGAGTACCCGCCGGCCCAGGACCCGTACGGCTACGGGCAGACCGATCCCTACGGCTACCAGGGCTACGGCACCCACCAGCCCCAGCAGTCCCACCAGCCCGCGCACCAGCCGCAGACCCAGCCCCAGCAGGCCCAGCCCCAGCAGGGTTACGCCCTGGACGAGACCAGCCTCTTCGACACCAGCATGATCAGCGCGGAGCAGCTGCGGGCGTACGAGCAGGGCCGGGGTCTGTAGCCGGGGGACCGGATTGGGCGCTGAGCGAAAGGTCCAGTATCCTGGCTGTTCGGTCGCGCATGCCCGCGATCAACGCTGCCCGGGGACACCGCCGGGCCGCGTCCCTCCGAGTTCGCAGATCGAAAGCAGGAATGGCTCCCAACGCCCGCCTCGACCACCGCAACCCCCTCGTGATCGACACGCACGAGCTGGGCCGGCGTCCTGGCGCGCTGCAGCGCCTGACCCGCGAGATCGACGCTCCCCGGGATCTCGGCATCCAGGGAGTCATCGGAGTGCCGGAAGGCAGCCCGGTGGAACTCGACCTCCGCCTGGAGTCGGTCATGGAAGGGGTGCTTGTCACAGGCACCGCCCGTGCAACGGCCGAGGGGGAGTGCGTAAGGTGTCTGGAGCCGGTCGGGCTGGAGCTCGAAGCGGACTTCCAGGAGATGTTCTCGTACCCTGACGCCGACGACCGGGGCCGTGTGATCGCGGAACCGGGCGACGACGCCGAGGACGACGAGGACAGGCTCTTCATCGAGGACGGTCTGATCGACCTCGAACCTCTGCTGCGCGATGCGGTGGTGCTCGCACTGCCGATGCAGCCGGTGTGCCAGGACGACTGCCCGGGCCTGTGCTCCGAGTGTGGAGCGCGGCTCGCGGACGACCCGGACCACCACCATGACGCCGTCGACATCCGTTGGGCGGCTTTGCAGGGACTCGCCGACACCATGACGGACGGCGAGAAGGACGAGATGAGCGGCGCCGAAGCGGGCGTCGACGAGAAGCAGGAGAAGTAGCCGTGGCTGTTCCGAAGCGGAAGATGTCGCGCAGCAACACGCGCCACCGCCGGTCGCAGTGGAAGGCTGCGGTCCCCACCCTGGTTGCGTGCGAGCGCTGCCACGAGCCCAAGCAGCAGCACATCGCGTGCCCGTCTTGCGGCACCTACAACAAGCGCCAGGTCCTCGAAGTCTGAGCGGCTGGTGAGAGGCCCGATGACTGACGCGAAAGCAGCTAGTCCCCGCCAGCGCGGGGGTAGTCCGCAGGCCTCGTCCCACACGCTTCTGGAAGGGCGGCTCGGCTACCAGGTCGAGTCCGCCCTTCTGGTGCGTGCGCTGACCCACCGTTCCTACGCGTACGAGAACGGCGGTCTGCCGACGAACGAGCGGCTGGAGTTCCTCGGGGACTCCGTGCTCGGCCTCGTCGTCACGGACACGCTGTACCGCACCCACCCCGACCTGCCCGAAGGCCAGCTGGCCAAGTTGCGGGCCGCGGTGGTCAACTCGCGTGCGCTGGCGGAGGTCGGCCGCGGCCTGGACCTGGGCGCCTTCATCCGGCTCGGCCGGGGTGAAGAGGGCACGGGCGGCCGGGACAAGGCGTCCATCCTCGCCGACACCCTTGAAGCGGTGATCGGCGCGGTCTATCTCGACCAGGGCCTCGACGCGGCCTCCGAACTGGTGCACCGCCTGTTCGACCCGCTGATCGAGAAGTCCTCCAACCTCGGAGCCGGCCTGGACTGGAAGACCTCCCTCCAGGAGCTGACCGCGATCGAGGGGCTCGGCGTGCCCGAGTACCTGGTCACGGAGACCGGCCCCGACCACGAGAAGACCTTCACTGCTGCCGCCCGCGTCGGGGGCGTCTCGTACGGCACCGGCACCGGCCGCAGCAAGAAGGAGGCGGAGCAGCAGGCCGCCGAGTCCGCCTGGCGGTCCATCCGGGCCGCCGCGGACGAACGCGCCAAGGCGGCCGAGGAAGCGGCCGAGGAGCCCGTCCGCGAGACGGCCGACGAAGCCGGCGAGCCGACCGGGGAACCGGTCCGCGAGACGGCCGACGCGGCCGTGAAGGCGGCCGAGGAGTCCATCAAGGACACCGACCCGTCCTCCGCCACCGCCTGACCGGAAGCAGCACAACCCGAGCGCCCGTCCCGCCCTGCGGAGGCGGGCGCTCGGTCCATCCACGGAGGAACGGGGAGGACCACGCACATGGTCGGCGACGGCGCGTACATGGTGGGGGACATCGCGCAGGTGGCGGGCGAGATCGCCCCGTACATCACCGCCGCCGCGGGCGCTTACGGCCTCGCCGTGCTGGATCGCACCCAGGAGCAGGCCGCCGATGCCACGGTCGCCATGGGACGGCGGCTCGCCCAACGGATCTTCGGGGTCCGCGCAGCGGACGAGGCGTTGCCCGAAGCGCTCGCCGACGTCGTCGCGGAACCGGACGACGCGGACAGCGCGGCGGCACTGCGCAAAGCCGTCCGCAAGGCCCTCCTCGCCGACGAGGAACTGGCCGCCGACGTCCGTGCCCTGCTCCTGCGGACACCCTCCGACGTACATGCAGGCGAAGGCTCCCAGACAGTCGTCGGCAGTGTGATCGGCGGGGACAGCGTGCAGATCGGGGTCGTCCGCGGAGACGTGCACATCGGCTCCTCCCCGCGCGCCTGACGGGGCGGTACACATGGGGCGGGAAACGGACGGGAACCGGGTGGAGAACTCGGTCGTCGCCGGGGACAGCTTCCAGATCGGAGCGGTTCACGGCACTGTCAACGTGTTCGCCGGTGCGAGTCGCCCGAGCGGCGTGCCGGAGGGGTTCTGGACCGCCGCGGACTCCGTGGCACCGGCGGGCCTCGGGCTGGTACGGGTACGGGACGCCGACCCACTGCACCTCGGCGTGCACCGGCCCATCCGGGGAACAGGCACCGAACCGTCGGCGCTCCCCCCGTATGTGCCCCGCGATATGGATATCCGCGACGGTGACGGGCTGCGCCCGCGAATCGAGGAGGCATCCCGGCGCGGCGGGTTCGTGCTCCTGGTGGGTGATTCCTCGGTCGGCAAGACCCGCTCGCTGTACGAGGCGATCAACGCGCTGCTGCCCGACTGGTGGCTGGTCCATCCCTCCGATGCCGCACAGATCGAGCATCTCGCCGGCCTGTCACCCCGGAGGCTGGTCGTCTGGCTGGACGAACTCCAGAACCATGTGTCCGGTGCGCACCTGCTTACCGCGGCGACCGTACGTACCCTGCTGGCCCCGCCCCACCAAGTGGTGGTCGTGGGCACGCTCTGGCCGCACTATTACGACGCCTGGACCGCACTTCCCGCCAGCGGCCAGGACGAGGACCGCTATCGTGGCGAGCGCGAACTTCTCAAGCTCGCGGAGATCGTGCACGTGGCGGCATCCTTCGGTGCGTCCGAGCGGGAACGGGCGGCCACCCTCGCCACTGCCGACGAGCGGTTGCGCTGCGCCCTGCAAGCCGAGGACTTCGGGCTCACCCAGGTCCTCGCCGGGGCCCCACAACTCGTCCACCGGTGGGAGAACGCAGGTCCCTACGCCCGTGCCCTCATGACCGCGGCTGTCGACGCCACCCTGCTCGGAGTGCAGTCCCCGGTCCCGGAGAGCCTGCTGCGGTCCGCGGTGCCCGGTTACTGCCGTCCGGCGGAACGGGCCGGCGCCCCGGACGACTGGTTCGAGCAGGCGCTGCACTACGCGACCCGGCCGCTGCTCGGCGCCACCTCGGTCCTGGTGCCGGTCAGCGCCGGCCGGGCGATGGGCCGCCCCGACGGTTACCGGGTGGCCGATTACCTTCTGCAGCACACCGGCCGCGCCCAGCGCGCCGTACCCCCGCCGGAGACCTTCTGGGAGGCGTGCGCCGATCACCTCACGGACACCGCCGACCTCGTTCGGACGGGGTCGGCCGCCGCCGCCCGACAGCGTGTCGGCGCCGCCGTACCGCTGCTGCGCAAAGCGGTCGAGGCGGGCTCGGTGTCGGCGATGCAGGAACTGGGCGAGCTGTACCGCAGGACGGGCGACACGGCGGGAGCCGAAGAGATGGCGGACCGCTTGTCGGCCTCCGCGCACCCGGACGCCGCCCTGTACCGGATGCTCCTCGCGGGCTGGGACTTCGAAGAACTGCTGGACCTCGCCGAGGCCGGTAACGAGTACGCCGTGAGCCATCTCATCGAGTACGGGCATCCCCGGCTGGGGATCTCGCTGCTCCTGGAGGAGCTCGACCCGGACGACCTGTGGGCCTGGTACCGGCTCGCCGAGCTCTTCCACGAGGAGGACGAGAACGAACGGGCCATTCCCATCCTGGAGATGCTCCATGAACGGGAGCACGAGGACGCGCTCCCTCTCCTCACGGAGCTGCTCCAGGAAGAAGGCGACACCGAGCGGCTGTACGAGCTCACGGAGGAGGGGTACTTCGCCGCGGCCCGCTGCCTGGCGGAACTTCTCCGGGAGAAGGGCCGTACGGAAGAGGCGCTGGAGGTGCTGTGGGAGTTCGCCGACGAGGGTGACGGCGATGTCGACTACATGCTGGCGCACACGCTCGCGCGTCACGGCGACCTGGACACGCTCCTGGAGCGCGCGGCGCAGGGACACGCCGACGCGGCGAGTGAGGCGGCCAAGCTGCTGCGGGACCGAGGGGACCTCGACCGGGCGGTGGAGGTCCTCACACCGATCGCCGACGCCGGCGGCTATGTGGCCGGGGAGCTGGCCGAGTTGCTGCGCCTCGGCGGCCGGGTGGACGACCTGCGGAAGCGGGTGGCGGCCGGCGACGTTTATGCGGCCGGGGAGCTGGCCAGGCTGGCGATCGAGGAGGGGGATCTGGACGAGGCCGTACGGCTGCACGCCCTGAAGGGCACGGCCTCAGCGGCGTTCCGGCTCACGAACCAGCTGGTCGACGCCCTGGTGGCGCGCGGCGAGGCCGACCGGGCCATCCAGTTGCTCCGTTCCTCCGGGGACTCACCGCCCTTCGGTCTGCGCGAGCTGCTCAAGAAGCTGGGAAGGGTCGAGGAACTGCGCGCGCTGGTCGACCAAGGAGACCCGCACGCGGTGTGGGACCTCGTCGATGTCCTGCGCGGCCAGGGCCGTGCCGACGAGGCCGACGCCTTGCTGAGCCGGGGGCTCACCGCCGACGGGCGGATACCGCCCACCGGCCCGGCCGGCTGAGCGGCCCCCGGGATACCCTTCCTCCAGCTGTTGCGCAGTCGCCCAAAGGAGTGCCGTGCCCGAGTTGCCCGAGGTCGAGGTCGTCCGGCGCGGTCTGGAGCGCTGGGTCGCCCACCGCACCGTCGCCGAGACCGAGGTGCTGCACCCGCGCGCCGTCCGCCGGCACCTCGCCGGCCCCGACGACTTCGCGCACCGGCTCAAGGGCCACCACATCGGCACGCCCCGGCGGCGCGGCAAGTACCTGTGGCTGCCGCTGGAGGAGACCGACCAGTCCGTCCTGGCTCACCTCGGGATGAGCGGGCAGCTGCTGGTGCAGCCCCATGACGCGCCGGACGAGAAGCACCTGCGCATCCGGGTCCGGTTCGCCGACCGGCTCGGCACCGAACTCCGTTTCGTGGACCAGCGCACCTTCGGCGGGCTGTCGCTGCACGACAACACCGCCGACGGCCTGCCCGACGTCATCGCGCACATCGCCCGCGACCCGCTGGACCCGCTCTTCGACGACGATGCCTTCCACCAGGCGCTGCGCCGCAAGCGGACCACCATCAAGCGGGCCCTGCTGGACCAGTCGCTGATCAGCGGCGTCGGCAACATCTACGCGGACGAGGCCCTGTGGCGCGCCCGCGTCCACTACGAACGCCCGACGGCGAACTTCACCCGCCCCGTCACGGCGGAACTCCTCGGCCACGTCCGCGACGTGATGAACGCGGCCCTCGCCGTCGGCGGCACCAGCTTCGACAGCCTGTACGTCAACGTCAACGGCGAGTCCGGCTACTTCGACCGGTCCCTGGACGCGTACGGCCGTGAGGGGCTGCCGTGCAAGCGGTGCGGCACCCCCATGCGGCGCCGCCCCTGGATGAACCGGTCCAGCTACTTCTGCCCCAAGTGTCAGAGGGCGCCGCGCGTCTCGTCGTAGCGCGCGCGGGCCGCGAGGACGTCGTCCATCGCGTCCTCCACACAGTGGATGAGCTCCAGCAGCCGCTCGGCCACCCGGCGGCCCAGCGGCGTCAGTTCGTAGTCCACGCGCGGCGGGTTCGTCGGCTGCGCCTCGCGGTGCACCAGGCCGTCCCGCTCCAGCGCGTGCAGGGTCTGGGAGAGCATCTTCTCGCTCACCCCGTCGACACGCCGGCGCAGCTCGTTGAAGCGCAGCGACCCCTCGTACAGCGCGCCGAGCGTCAGCCCGCCCCAGCGGCCCGTGACGTGCTCCAGCGTGCCGCGCGACGGGCATGCCTTGGCGAAGACGTTGTACGCGAGGTCGTCGTGGTCCTGGGTGGTGGCCGTCATACCCCCAAGGGTACGCGCGCACAGCGCTTACCACTAGGTTGCACTAACTCCTGGTTAGTTCTCAGGTGCCGAACTCCAGCGTCCACCAAGGGCCGCCCGGACCGAGGTGGACACCCGCGCCGACGGCCGTGAAGCCGGGGTTCAGGATGTTGGCGCGATTCTCGGGGCTGTCCATCCAGGCCGCCAGCACGGCAGCCGCGTCCGCCTGACCGCGGCCGATGTTCTCCGCGCCGAGACCGGTGATCCCGGCCCGCGCCGCCCGGTCCCACGGCGTGCTGCCGTCCGGGTCGGTGTGCGCGAAGAAGCCCCGCGCCGCCATGTCGTCGCTGAACGCCTCGGCCAGCCCGGTCAGCGCGGAGTTCGCCGCGAGCGCGCCGAGCCCGGCTTTCGCCCGCTCGTCGTTGACCAGCTTCAGCACCTCCGCCTCGACGGCGGCCTCCCGTGCCACGGTGTCCGCGGGGGAGGAGGGAGCCGGAGCCGGGGCTTCGGGCGTACGAGAGGGAGTCGCCGAAGGAGTTGCCGTGCGGGACGGGGTGGCCTTCGGCCCGGTGGGCTCGGGGTCGGACCCGGGCTTGCCGGGCTTGGGCTCGGGCGCGGGTTCGGCCGGGGTGCCGGACGCGGACGGCTCGGCCGGGCCGGACGTTCCGGCCGACGCGGTCGGCTCGGCGGGCGGCTTGGTCCGCCCGGTCCCCGGCGTCTTGCGGGGACCGGCCTTCGGTGACGGCTTTTCGGTGGCCGTCCGCGCCGGGGCCGGAGCGGAGGGCGCCGGCTTCGAGGCGGAGACGGCGCCGGAGGGGGACGGGCTCGACGACCGGGCGGGCCGATCGCCGTCGCCGGAACCCGCCGTGGCACCGGCACCGGCGCTCCCCGAGGTGCCGCCCTGCCCGCTCGCCGTGTTGCCGGGGGAGGCCACGGCCCCCGTCCGCTCGCCGCCGGTGGTGTGCGTACCGCCGCCGAACCGGTAGTGCTCCAGGCCCGGCACCGCGCCGGAGCCCACCGCGGCCGTGCCGAGGACGACGGCCACGGACACCCCGAGCAGGGCGGCGCGCACCGGTCGTACGGCCTTGGCCCACTGCCGGTCGCCCCCGCTCGCCTTGTCGCCGCCGTCCCCGGAGCCTGCCCCGGACCCGGGGGCGGCCGGCGCCGGCTCGTCGGCCGTGGCGAACAGGTAGGCCTGCGCCTTCGCGGTGGCCTCGGCGTAGGCATCCGGAGCCGGGTACGGCCCGATGTCCGCGGGCACCGGTCGTTCCCCGGAGGGCGGGTGCGCGGGCGAGTGCCGAGGGTCGTCGCTTCCGGCGGCGGAGCGTCGGTGGCGTCCCATGATCCTTGCCCTCTTCCTCGTACGCGTGCCTCGTACGTGTGGCCGGTCCACTCCACTCCTTCGAGTGGGTTTCGGCCACGATTCACCGGGTCCGGACGGTACCTGATGTCGCCGGGGCGCGACGTGTCCCGAGCGGCACCGGCCGGTTAGGTTGCACGCATGAGCGAGGACGTACGACTGGTCGCCTGGGTGCGTGGACACGTGCAGGGCGTGGGATTCCGCTGGTTCACGCGGGCCAGGGCACTGGAGATCGGCGGGTTGAGTGGTTTTGCTCTCAATTTGGCCGACGGCCGGGTCCAGGTGGTCGCGGAGGGGCCGCGCGAGCGCTGCGAGGGGCTGCTGGACTGGCTCCAGGGCGCCGACACGCCCGGGCGCGTGGACGGTGTGACAGAGATCTGGGACACACCGCGCGGCGGCTACGACGGCTTCGCCATCCGCTGATCCGTCCTCGCCGAGCCCCTCGGCCGGGCCGCCGGGGGGCGCCGCCGGCCCCCGTCGGGAGTGAAAACGCCCTGGTGGTTGCCAAGACGGGCGACGCGTGGCAGGCTCCGCAGGTACTGCTGGTCGCCACGCCCTGAGGGCCCTGGAGAGCCGCGGCACCGCCGTGTTCACGGCCGTGCGCCCCGGGTTGCCTTCCAATACAGGGCGTGATCGTGTTGACCGTCAAACTTTTTGGTGAGACGCTGAAAGCCCCGCGCACCTTAGCTGTTTGGCATGGAACAACAGCAGAGCAACACCCGGATGTGCCAAGCACGCGGGTGCGAATCCCTCACGACCCACACCGCATCGGTCGGTCACTCATTGTGGAGGACCATCCATCATGGCAAAGGCGCTTCTCGGTTACGTCGGCGGCTCCGACCCTCGACTCCTCGCCGAGATGCGACGGCTGCAGCAGCGTGTACAGGACCTGGAGTCCGAGCTCGGACGGATCCAGGCCGAGAACGAAGCGCTGACGGCTGCCGCCTCTCAGGAGAGGATCATGGAGAGCATCGACGCACACCAGGCGGAGCCTGCGCTCACCTGATCGCTGCATCAGCTCCACAACAGCAGAGACAGCGATCGGGTTGCCCGTATCAACCGCTCAGTTGATCGGACGGCTGCGATCCAGTCGTCAGAGTTGCAAGGGACGCTTCGGCGTCCCTTCGTTCTTTACCCCCGCATCCTTTCACCTTCTTCAACACCTGGTGTGCCCTGCATGGTCAATGACGAAACCGCGCGGCGGCGGGGGTTCGCCGGCCGGGCCGGGAGCGGCGGGTAGAGTCCAGGGGCGTGCACCTCAAGGCCCTGACCCTGCGCGGGTTCAAGTCGTTCGCCTCGGCGACCACCCTCCGGTTCGAACCGGGGATCACGTGTGTCGTCGGCCCGAACGGCTCGGGCAAGTCCAACGTCGTGGACGCGCTCAGCTGGGTCATGGGCGAACAGGGCGCCAAGTCGCTGCGTGGCGGCAAGATGGAGGACGTCATCTTCGCCGGCACCACCGGCCGCCCGCCGCTCGGCCGCGCCGAGGTGTCCCTGACCATCGACAACTCCGACGGCGCTCTGCCCATCGAGTACGCCGAGGTCACCATCACGCGGACGATGTTCCGCAACGGCGGCAGCGAGTACCAGATCAACGGCGACACCTGCCGCCTGCTGGACATCCAGGAACTCCTCTCCGACTCCGGCATCGGCCGCGAGATGCACGTCATCGTCGGCCAGGGACAGCTCGACTCCGTCCTGCACGCCGACCCCATGGGTCGTCGCGCCTTCATCGAGGAGGCGGCCGGCGTCCTCAAGCACCGCAAGCGCAAGGAGAAGGCGCTCCGCAAGCTGGACGCGATGCGGGCCAACCTCGCGCGCGTGCAGGACCTCACCGACGAACTGCGCCGCCAGCTCAAGCCCCTGGGCCGGCAGGCGGCGGTGGCGCGCCGGGCCGCCGTCATCCAGGCCGACCTCCGCGACGCCCGGCTGCGGCTGCTCGCCGACGACCTGGTACGTCTGCGTGCGGCCCTCCAGGCGGAGATCGCGGACGAGGCGGCGCTGAAGGAACGCAAGGACACCGCCGAGCGGGAACTGAAGAAGGCCCTGCACCGGGAGGTCCTGCTGGAGGACGAGGTACGCCGGCTCACCCCTCGTCTGACGCGGGCCCAGCAGACCTGGTACGAACTGTCCCAGCTCGCCGAACGCGTCCGCGGCACGATCTCCCTGGCCGACGCCCGGGTCAAGAGCGCCACCTCCGCCCCGCCCGAGGAGCGGCGCGGCCGGGACCCCGAGGACCTGGAACGCGAGGCCGCCCGCGTCCGGGAACAGGAGGCCGAGCTGGAGGCCGCCCTCGAAGCGGCACGGCGGGCACTGGACGACACGGTCGCGCACCGCGCCGAGCTGGAACGCGAGCTCGCCGTGGAGGAGCGCCGGCTGAAGGACGTCGCCCGCGCCATCGCGGACCGCCGCGAGGGCCTGGCCCGCCTCTCGGGACAGGTCAACGCGGCCCGCTCGCGCGTCGCCTCCGCCCAGGCCGAGATCGACCGGCTCACCACGGCCCGCGACGAGGCGCGGGACCGGGCGGAGCGCGCGCAGGAGGAGTACGAGGCCCTGCGCGCGGAGGTCGACGGTCTGGACGCGGGTGACGCCGACCTGGCCGAGCGGCACGAGGCCGCGAAGCGGGAGCTGACCGACGCGGAGACGGCCCTGGGCACGGCCCGCGACGCCCTCACCGCCGCCGAGCGCACCCGCGCGGCGACCCAGGCCCGTCACGAGGCGCTGGCGCTGGGCCTGCGCCGCAAGGACGGCACCGGCATCCTGCTCGGCGCGCGCGACCGCCTCACCGGCATCCTCGGCCCCGCGGCGGAACTCCTGAGGATCACCCCGGGCTACGAGATCCCCCTGGCGGCGGCCTTCGGCACGGCGGCCGACGCCCTCGCCGTCACCACCCCCGCGGCAGCGACCGAGGCCCTGACCCTCCTCCGCAAACAGGACGCCGGCCGAGCCACCCTCCTCTTGACGGACGCCCCGGAAGAAGCCCCCCAAAGGGGCGCGGGGAACGGCGCGAGCAACCACGACGCTCCCGCACCCGATCACGTTGGGTCAGCCCCCCAAAGGGGCGCGGGGAACGGCGCGAGCAACCACGACGCTCCCGCACCCGATCACGGTGGGTCAGTGCCCCAAAGGGGCGCGGGGAACGGCGCGAGCAACCACGACGCTCCCGCACCCGATCACGGTGGGTCAGTGCCCCAAAGGGGCGCGGGGAACGGCGCGAGCAACCACGACGCTCCCGCACCCGACAACGGCGACCCGGCCCCCCAAACCGGCGGAATCCTCTTCGCCGCCACCCTCGTCCACGGCCCCGCCGGCCTCATGCCCGCCGTCCGCCGTGTCCTGCGCGACATCGTCGTGGTCGACACCCTGGCCGACGCCGAGAACCTGGTCCGCGCCCACCCCGGCCTGACCGCCGTCACCGCCGAAGGCGACCTCCTCGGCGCCCACATCGCGCACGGCGGCTCCGCGGGCGCCCCCAGCCTGCTGGAGGTACAGGCCTCCGTGGACGAGGCCGCCGCCGAACTGGCCGAGCTGGAGGTCCGCTGCCGGGAGCTGGCCGAGGCGCAGCGCGCGGCGGCCGAGCGCCGTACCCGGGCCGCCTCCCTCGTGGACGAACTCGGTGAGCGGCGCCGTGCCGCCGACCGGGAGAAGTCGGCCGTGGCCCAGCAGCTCGGCCGCCTGGCCGGCCAGGCCCGCGGCGCCGCCGGCGAGGCCGAGCGGTCGGCCGCGGCGGCGGCCCGCGCGCAGGAGGCGCTGGAGGCGGCCGTGCGGGAGGCCGAGGAGCTGGCCGAGCGGCTGGCCGTGGCCGAGGAGACGCCGGCGGAGGAGGAGCCGGACACCTCGGTCCGGGACCGGCTCGCCGCCGACGGGGCCAACGCCCGGCAGACCGAGATGGAGGCCCGCCTCCAGGTCCGTACCCACGAGGAGCGGGTCAAGGGGCTCGCCGGACGCGCCGACGCGCTCGACCGGGCGGCCCGCGCCGAACGTGAGGCACGCGTGCGTGCCGAGCGGCGCCGGGCCCGGCTGCGCCACGAGGCGGCCGTGGCCGGGGCCGTCGCCTCCGGCGCCCGGCAGCTGCTCGCGCACGTGGAGGTGTCCCTCGCCCGCGCCGAGCAGGAGCGCGCCGCCGCCGAGGCCGCCAGGACCCGGGGCGAGCGGGAGCTCGCCGCCGCCCGCACGGCCGGCCGCGAACTCAAGGCCGAACTCGACAAGTTGACGGATTCGGTCCACCGGGGCGAGGTACTCGGTGCCGAGAAGCGGCTGCGCATCGAGCAGCTGGAGGCGAAGGCGCTGGAGGAACTGGGTGTCGAACCGGAGGGACTGGTGGCCGAGTACGGGCCGCACCAGCCGGTGCCGCCCTCGCCCCCCGCCGACGGCGAGCGGCTGCCAGAGGACCCCGGGCACCCGCGCAACCGGCCCCGCCCCTTCGACCGCGCCGAGCAGGAGAAGCGGCTGAGGGCGGCCGAGCGGGCGTACCAGCAGCTGGGCAAGGTCAACCCGCTGGCACTGGAGGAGTTCGCCGCGCTGGAGGAGCGGCACAAGTTCCTCGGCGAGCAGCTGGAGGACCTGAAGAAGACCCGCGCCGACCTGCTCCAGGTGGTGAGGGAGGTCGACGAGCGCGTCGAGCAGGTCTTCACCGAGGCCTTCCGGGACACCGCCCGCGAGTTCGAGGGCGTCTTCGCCCGGCTGTTCCCCGGCGGCGAGGGCCGGCTGGTGCTGACCGACCCCGCGAACATGCTCGCCACGGGCGTGGACGTGGAGGCGCGTCCGCCGGGCAAGAAGGTCAAGCGGCTCTCCCTGCTGTCGGGCGGCGAGCGCTCGCTGACCGCGGTGGCGCTGCTGGTGTCGATCTTCAAGGCCCGGCCGAGCCCGTTCTACGTGATGGACGAGGTCGAGGCCGCGCTGGACGACACCAACCTCCAGCGGCTGATCGGGATCATGCGCGAGCTCCAGGAGAGCTCGCAGCTGATCGTGATCACGCATCAGAAGCGCACGATGGAGGTCGCCGACGCGCTCTACGGCGTGTCCATGCAGGGCGACGGTGTCTCCAAGGTCATCTCCCAGCGGTTGCGCTAGCGCCTTTTCCCGGGTCCACCAGGGAACCCTTTCAAGATCATCTTGCTGAGCGTTCAGTTCTTGAACACAAGATCGTCAGGCATATCTGAAAACTCACAGTCGTTGAACTATTGACTTCGAAACTTGAAGGCATAGTCTCTGCAACGTTGCTTTTACCTTCAGGTGTGAGTGGCCCACCCGTATGCGCCACTGGAGACCTGTAAGGGCTCGCCCCCACCCGGCAGCGTTGCCGTGGCCCGAGGAGTTACACCGTGACCAGCACAGCGCAGGCACCTCAGTCAGGAGCCAGGTCGGCTCACCCCGAACATCTCGGGCACGTCATCTTCATCGCGGCGGCTGCCGCCATGGGCGGCTTCCTCTTCGGCTACGACAGCTCCGTGATCAACGGCGCCGTCGAGGCCATCCGGGACCGCTACGACGTCGGCTCCGCCGCCCTCGCCCAGGTCATCGCGATCGCGCTGATCGGCTGCGCCATCGGTGCCGCCACCGCCGGCCGCATAGCCGACCGCATCGGCCGCATCCGCTGCATGCAGATCGCCGCCGTCCTGTTCACCGTCAGCGCCGTCGGCTCCGCGCTGCCGTTCGCGCTGTGGGACCTCGCCTTCTGGCGCGTCATCGGCGGCTTCGCCATCGGCATGGCCTCCGTGATCGGCCCCGCCTACATCGCCGAGGTCGCCCCGCCCGCCTACCGCGGCCGGCTCGGCTCCTTCCAGCAGGCCGCGATCGTCGTCGGCATCGCCGTCTCGCAGCTGGTCAACTGGGGTCTGCTCAACGCCGCCGGCGGCGACCAGCGCGGCAAGCTGATGGGCCTGGAGGCCTGGCAGGTCATGCTCGGCGTGATGGTCGTCCCGGCCGTCCTCTACGGCCTGCTCTCCTTCGCGATCCCCGAGTCCCCCCGCTTCCTGCTCTCCGTCGGCAAGCGTGAGCGCGCCCGCGAGATCCTCGCCGAGGTCGAGGGCAAGGACGTCGACCTGGACGCCCGCGTCGCCGAGATCGAGCACGCGATGAAGAGCGAGCACAAGTCCTCCTTCAAGGACCTGCTCGGCGGCTCCTTCTTCTTCAAGCCGATCGTCTGGATCGGTATCGGCCTGTCGGTCTTCCAGCAGTTCGTCGGCATCAACGTCGCGTTCTACTACTCCTCGACGCTGTGGCAGTCGGTCGGCGTCGACCCGTCGGACTCGTTCTTCTACTCCTTCACCACCTCGATCATCAACATCGTCGGCACCGTGATCGCGATGATCTTCGTGGACCGCGTCGGCCGCAAGCCGCTCGCCCTCATCGGCTCGGTCGGCATGGTCATCGGCCTGGCGCTGGAGGCCTGGGCGTTCAGCTACCACCTGGTCGACGGCAAGCTGCCGAGCACCCAGGGCTGGGTCGCCCTGATCGCCGCCCACCTGTTCGTCCTCTTCTTCGCCCTCTCCTGGGGCGTGGTGGTCTGGGTCTTCCTCGGCGAGATGTTCCCGAACAAGCTCCGCGCCGCCGCCCTCGGTGTCGCCGCCGCCGCGCAGTGGATCGCCAACTGGGCCATCACCGCGAGCTTCCCGTCGCTGGCCGACTGGAACCTCTCCGGCACCTACGTGATCTACACCATCTTCGCCGCCCTCTCCATCCCGTTCGTCCTGAAGTTCGTCAAGGAGACGAAGGGCAAGTCCCTGGAGGAGATGGGCTGAGCCTCGTAGCGAGGCCCCCGAACTCGGGGAGAAGGGCCAAGACCCCGCTGCCCTCTCCTCGAACCGTCCGCCGCCCCCGGTCCCGGCCACCCGCCAGGACCGGGGGCGGCGGTGTTCCCGCGCCCGGCAGCCCGGCTCAGCCTCCCAGCGCTGGGACGACCCGCTCCGCGAACAGCCGCAGGCTGCGCCAGCCCTCCTCCACCGGCATGCCGCCCGCCAGCGGGTGCAGCACCAGGCTGTCCAGGCCCCGCGCCAGACACTGCTCCGGGGTGAGGATCCGGTACACGCCCTCCGCGCGCAGCTCCGCCACCGTCGTGGCCGCCGACCGCACCGCCGAGCGAATCCCGCCCGACTGCCAGGAGGCGTAGGTCCGGGCCTCGTGCAGCAGGTGCCCGCCGTACTCGGCCCACGCCCGGTCCGGGTCCTCGGCGAGATGGAGCAGCGGCGTCTCGGCGGCCGGCATCATCGTCCAGCCCTCGGTGCCGTACTCGGCGAGCCGCTCCTTGTAGTACGCCGCCAGCTCCGGCAGCCGCGCGCTCGGGAAGAACGGCAGGCCGAACCGGGCGGCCCGGCGCGCGGCCGCCCTGGAGGAGCCGCCGACCAGCAGCGGGGGGTGCGGCCGGGTGTACGGGCGCGGGGTGAGCCGTACCCTGCGGCCCCGGTACGCGAACTCCTCACCGGTCCACGCCGTCAGCAGCGTCTGGAGCAACTCGTCCTGGAGCCGGCCGCGCCGGTCCCAGTCGACGCCGAACATCGCGTACTCCTCCGGCCGGTAGCCGATCCCGGCCACGGTCACCAGCCGGCCGCCGCTCAGCAGGTCCAGCACGGCGATGTCCTCCGCAAGCCGCAGCGGGTCGTGCAGCGGGCCGATCACCGCCGACACCGTCACCGCGATCCGGCGGGTGGCCCCGAGCACCGCGCCCGCGAGGACGAACGGCGACGGCAGCCAGTTGTTCTCCGCGCCGTGATGCTCCTCGGTCTGCACGGTGGCGATCCCGTGCTCGTCCGCGTAGCAGGCCATCTCCACCGCGGCCCGGTAACGGGCGGACAGGGCGTCGGGAGGGGCGCCGGGCGCGACGAGGTTGAAACGTACGACCGTGACGGGCATGCGAAGTCCCCCTCCGGTACTGCTCGGTGGAGGGGGACGTTAGCTGACGGTGTGTCAGTTGGCCAGGGGGCCGGCCGGTGTCAGGCGCCGGTGGGCGCGGGCTGCCCGGCGATCTCCTCGGCCGTGGGCCCGGTGACCGGCGCCGGCTTCGGCAGCACCACGTACAGCACGCCGGAGATCACGATGGTGGCGACCCAGCCGAGGCCGTACTCGCCGATCACGTTGTTCGTCGCCAGCGGGCCGGTGAACCAGTCGGAGGTGGTGAACATCAGACCCGACACCAGGCCGACCGCCCAGGCGGCCACGGCCGCGGGGGAGAAGCCGCCCTTGTACCAGTAGGCGCTGGTGCGGGTGGTGTCGGCCATGGCCCGGCCGTCGTACTCGGTACGGCGCAGCATGTCCGCGCCGAACACGCCGACCCACGCGGAGAAGGCGACCGCCAGCAGCGACAGGAAGGCGATGAAGGAGCCCATGAAGCTGGTCGCCACCAGCATCAGCACCCCGCCGAACACCAGCGAGATCACCGCGTTCACCGAGACCGCCCAGTGTCGCGGCACCTTGATGCCGAGGGTCTGCGCGGTGAAGCCCGCCGAGTACATCGACATCGAGTTGATCAGCAGCATGCCGATCAGCGCGATGAACAGGTACGGCACCGCGATCCACGTCGGCAGGATCTCGCCCAGGAAGGACACCGGGTCGCTGGCCGAGGCCAGGTCCGGGGTGGACACCGCCATCACCGCGCCCATCAGCACCATCGGCAGCACGACGACGCCGGCGCCGCCCACCGCCGTCCCCACGATCGCCTTCGAGGACGCCGTGCGCGGCAGATAGCGGGTGAAGTCCGGGGCCGAGGGAATCCAGCTGACCCCGCCCGCCGCGATCATGCCGACGCCGGTGATCACCGAGGCCGTGGAACCGGCGCTGTGGTCCATCACCTTCGACCAGTCGGTGTCCACCACCAGGTAGCCGAGCACCAGCACCGAGAAGACGCCGAAGAAATAGGTCGCGTACTTGTTGCACTTCTGCACGGCGTTGATGCCGAGCCCGGAGATCGCGAAGGTCGCCACGACGAACGCCAGCAGCATCACCATGTCCAGCACGTTGTTCGCCTTGATGCCGAACAGGATGTCCAGGATGGTGAGCATCGCGTACGCGCCGGTGACCGCGTTGATCGTCTCCCAGCCCCAGCGCGCGACCCAGATCAGCGAACCGGGCAGCAGATTGCCGCGCTGCCCGAAGACCGCGCGCGACAGCGCCATGCCGGGCGCACCGCCCCGCTTGCCCGCGATGCCGATCAGGCCGACCAGGCCGTACGACACGATCGGCGCGGCCACGGCGACGATCAGGGCCTGCCAGAAGTTCAGGTGGTAGGCGACGACGAGGCTCGCGCCCATCGTCAGCAGCAGGACGCTGATGTTCGCGCCGACCCAGGTGGGGAACAGCTGCCGCGGACGCGCCGTGCGCTCGTGGTCGGGGACCTGCTCGATACCGCGGGTTTCGAGAGCGCCTTCGGTCTCGGCGGATTTGCTCATGGAAGAGGTGCCTGACATGGGGGGACAAGGTGACGAGGGGACTCTACGCGCGTGGATAGAGGTGTCACCATCGTACTTTGATCCGAGTCCTCGTGTTAAGTGGCCTTTGTCTCTCGGAGGAAGTCACAAACGGGGTTCTCGCGGACCCCATGGCCGATACTGGTCGGGTTATGGAAATCGTCATCCTTGCTGTAGTCATCGCCGTGGTCGTGCTCGGCGCGCTCGGCGGGCTGATCGTGGGCAGCCGGCGCCGGAAGTCGCTGCCCCCGCCGCCCCCGAAGGCACCCGACATCACCGCGCCCCCGGCCGAGCCGCACGTCGGCGAAGAGGCCGAGACGCCGCGCGACGAACCGCGCCGGACGATCGAGGAGGTGGATCTCCCGGGCGGCCCCGCGCCGGTCGTCGTCGAAGAGCCCCCCGTCGCCGAGGCTCCCGAGATCGAGATCGAGGTCCCGGAGCCCACCGCGGGCCGGCTCGTCCGGCTGCGCGCCCGCCTGTCCCGCTCGCAGAACGCCCTGGGCAAGGGTCTGCTCACCCTGCTCTCCCGCGAGCACCTGGACGAGGACACCTGGGAGGAGATCGAGGACACGCTGCTCACCGCCGACGTCGGCGTGCAGCCCACCCAGGAACTGGTCGAGCGGCTGCGCGAGCGCGTCAAGGTGCTCGGCACCCGCACCCCCGAGGAACTGCGCGGCCTGCTCCGCGAGGAGCTCCTCAAGCTGGTCGGCACCGACCTCGACCGCACGGTGAAGACCGAGCCCGAGGACCGCAAGCCCGGCATCGTGATGGTCGTCGGCGTCAACGGCACCGGAAAGACCACCACCACCGGCAAGCTCGCCCGGGTCCTGGTCGCCGACGGCCGCACCGTCGTGCTCGGTGCCGCAGACACCTTCCGTGCCGCCGCCGCCGACCAGCTCCAGACCTGGGGCGAGCGCGTCGGCGCCCACACCGTGCGCGGCCCCGAGGCCGGCGACCCCGCCTCCGTCGCCTTCGACGCGGTGAAGGAGGGCAAGGAGATGGGCGTCGACGTGGTGCTGATCGACACCGCCGGACGCCTGCACACCAAGACCGGTCTCATGGACGAGCTGGGCAAGGTCAAGCGCGTGGTGGAGAAGCACGCGCCGCTGGACGAGGTGCTGCTCGTCCTGGACGCCACCACCGGCCAGAACGGTCTGGTGCAGGCCCGGGTGTTCGCCGAGGTGGTGGACATCACCGGCATCGTGCTGACCAAGCTGGACGGCACCGCCAAGGGCGGCATCGTGGTCGCCGTCCAGCGCGAGCTGGGCGTGCCGGTGAAGCTGGTCGGGCTCGGCGAGGGCGCGGACGATCTCGCGCCGTTCGAGCCGGAGGCGTTCGTGGACGCGTTGATCGGCGACTGAGCGGTTCCCCGACACAGGAACGTTCCTAGGACGCAGCCCGGAGCGCCCGTCCCCCCAGTGCGGTGGGGGCGGGCGCCGGTCTTTTCCCGGCCGTTCTACCCCCGCGACCGGTGCGCCACATAAGCCAGCGCCCCCAGCAGCAGCCGGGCCGCCGGAGGGCGGGACGCCGAGTCCAGCGCGGGCGGGCGCAGCCAGCGCACCGGGCCGAGGCCGCCCCGGTCTGAGGGGGGCGCGGTGATGTGCGTACCCGGGCCGAGGCCGCGCAGGTCCAGCGCGGCCGGGTCGTCCCAGCCCAGGCGGTACAGCAGTCGGGGCAGGTCGGCGGCGGCGCCGGGGGCGACGAAGAAGTGGGCGCGGCCGTCCGGGGTGGCGGTGACCGGGCCCAGAGGGAGGCCCATCCGCTCCAGGCGGACCAGGGCGAGGCGGCCGGCCGGCTCCGACACCTCCAGGACGTCGAACGCCCGGCCGACCGGCAGCATCACGGAGGCGCCCGGGAACTCGGACCAGGCCTTGCTCACCTCGTCCAGCGTGGCCCCGGCCGGGACCAGGGGCGCGAAGTCCAGCGGATGCGCGCCCGGCGCGGCGCAGTCGGGCCGCCCGCACGAACAGGCGCCCCCGGCGGCCCGCGCTCCCGGCACCACGTCCCAGCCCCACAGCCCGGTGAATTCGGCGACGGTGGTGCACTCCGCGAGGCGCCCGCGCCGACGCGTGCCGGAGCGGATCTCGCGGATGCCGCCGATCGTGAAGCCCATGCCCCCTCCAACGGGTCCTGCGCGCCGGTGGTTACGACACGGAACGAGACGGAAGCGGAACGTAACGTTACGGCTCCGCCTGCCCGCGCGGTGATGGGGCCAATGCGGCGCCTTGAAGCGCGCCGGGTGGCACATCAGGCCCCGTGCGCCCCTGGGTGCATCACTCCGCCGGCGTCCGCCCGTCCCCCGTAAGTACAACGTGCGGAGCCGATCGTGTGCGCATTCGAAGGGGTGGCGAATGGTGGCGTTTCCGGTACGCCCGGGGCTGGAGGGTGAGCGTGAGATTACTCTGAGTGCGCGAGTTCACGGGGGGCGCATGCGCGCGTGGGTATGCCGGAGGCAAGCCGTCAACTCGTTCGAAGGGTGAGAATCGCCAGACGGGAGGCTTTATTTACCGGCATTCTGATAAGGCTTGGCGCACCAGGTGACAAGTGGTCTCAGGAAATGGGGGCATCCCAGTGGGCGGCAACGGCGGTAGCGGTACGAGCGCTGAAAAGCGCCCCAACGAGCTGCTCGGCTCGTGGTTCGTGCGCAGCGGCTGGTCCAAGGGCGAGCTGGCCCGGCAGGTGAACCGCAGGGCACGCCAGTTGGGCGCCAACCACATCTCGACCGACACCTCGCGGGTGCGCCGCTGGCTCGACGGCGAGAACCCCCGGGAACCGATCCCGCGCATCCTGTCCGAGCTGTTCTCCGAACGCTTCGGCTGCGTCGTCTCCGTCGAGGACCTCGGCCTGCGCACCGCGCGGCAGTCGCCCGCCGCCTCCGGGGTCGACCTGCCCTGGACCGGCGCCCAGACGGTCGCCCTGCTCGGCGAGTTCTCCCGCAGCGACCTGATGCTCGCCCGGCGCGGCTTCCTCGGCACCTCCCTCGCCCTGTCCGCCGGCCCCTCCCTGATCGAGCCCATGCAGCGCTGGCTCGTGCCCACCCCCGGCTCCCCGGCCCCCGCCGAGCCCGCCCCCGTGCTCGACTCCCGCCGGCCGGGCCGGCTCTCCCAGCCCGAGCTGGAGCTGCTGGAGTCCACCACCCGCATGTTCCGCAAGTGGGACGCCCAGTGCGGCGGCGGACTGCGCCGCAAGGCGGTCGTCGGCCAGCTGCACGAGGTCACCGACCTGCTCCAGGAACCCCAGCCCGAGGCCACCACCCGCAAGCTGTTCCAGGTCGCCGCCGAACTCTCCCAGCTCGCCGGCTGGATGTCGTACGACGTCGGCCTCCAGCCCACCGCGCAGAAGTACTTCGTGCTCGCCCTGCACGCCGCCAAGGAGGCCGGCGACAAGCCGCTCGGCTCCTACATCCTGTCCAGCATGAGCCGCCAGATGATCCACCTCGGCCGGCCCGACGACGCCCTGGAACTGATCCACCTCGCCCAGTACGGCAGCCGCGACTGCGCCGGCCCGCGTACCCAGGCCATGCTGTATGCGATGGAGGCCCGCGCCTACGCCAACATGGGCCAGCCCGGGAAGACCAAGCGCGCCGTCCGCCTCGCCGAGGACACCTTCGCCGAGATCGACGAGTGGGACGAGCCGGACCCCGACTGGATCCGCTTCTTCTCCGAGGCCGAGCTGTACGCGGAGAACTCCCACTCCTTCCGCGACCTCGCCTACAACGCCGGGCGCAGCCCCAGCTACGCCTCCCTCGCCGAACCGCTCATGCGGCGCGCCGTGGAACTGTTCGCCAAGGACTCCGAGCACCAGCGGTCGTACGCGCTCAACCTCATCGGCATGGCCTCCGTGCAGCTGCTCCAGCGCGAGCCCGAGCGCAGCACCGAGTACGCGGCGAAGGCCCTGGACATCGCCAAGAAGGTCCGTTCCGAACGGGTGAACACCCGCATCCGCAAGACGGTCGGCACGGCCGTGCGCGACTACGGCGAGCTGGCCGCGGTGGTCGACCTCTCCGAGAAACTCGCCGCCGACCTGCCGGAGGCCGCCGAGGCCGGCTGACCCCGGCACCCCCAGCCCCGGCCGCGGCCGGTCCTCGCGAACTGCCCGACTCGGCTCCCCCATGCCAGGTCGTCGAGAGGACCGCCGCGGCCGGTTCGTTCCTCCGCGGGGATCACCCGCCAGAAGGTTGCGCCACGATAACGACCGGCGCGGCCCGGCATCTCCCGCTTCATCGACGCGTAACACACAGGGCGCCTTCGTCACCCCGGCGAAACAACGAGGGGCTTCCACCGAAACCGCGCTGCGCGAGTCTCGTGGCGCACAACCGGCCCACCCCTCACCCGACCGGACCGCTCAGGCACCGCCCGCACGGGGCCGTACCAATCGACGAGGAGACGCCGATGGCACCAGCCATCATGCTTGCGGCGGACGCACCCAGACTGTCGTCCGCCAACACAGGCTTCATGCTCATCTGTTCCGCCCTGGTGATGCTCATGACCCCGGCCCTCGCCTTCTTCTACGGAGGCATGGTCCGCGTCAAGAGCACCCTGAACATGCTGATGATGAGCTTCATCAGCCTCGGGATCGTCACCGTCCTGTGGGTGCTCTACGGCTTCTCCCTCGCCTTCGGCAACGGCAACCGCCTGATCGGCTACAACGCCGACTGGATCGGCCTCAGCGACATCGGCCTCACCGAACTCTGGGACGGCTACACCATCCCGGTCTTCGTCTTCATGGTCTTCCAGCTGATGTTCGCCATCCTCACCCCCGCCCTGATCAGCGGCGCCCTCGCCGACCGGGTCAAGTTCTCCGCCTGGGCACTCTTCGTCGCCCTGTGGGCCACCCTCGTCTACATCCCCGTCGCCCACTGGGTCTGGGCCGCCGACGGCTGGGCCTTCAAGCTGGGCGTGATCGACTTCGCGGGCGGCACGGCGGTCCACATCAACGCCGGTGCGGCGGCGCTCGGTGTCATCCTCGTGATCGGCAAGCGCGTCGGCTTCAAGCGGGACCCCATGCGCCCGCACAGCCTCCCGCTGGTCATGCTCGGCGCCGGTCTGCTCTGGTTCGGCTGGTTCGGCTTCAACGCCGGCTCCTGGCTCGGCAACGACGACGGCGTGGGCGCGCTCATGTTCGTCAACACGCAGGTCGCCACCGCCGCCGCGATGCTGGCCTGGCTCGGCTACGAGAAGATCCGGCACGGCGCCTGCACCACCCTCGGCGCCGCCTCCGGCCTGGTCGCCGGCCTGGTCGCCATCACCCCCTCCGGCGGCGCGGTCTCCCCGCTCGGCGCGATCGCCGTCGGCGCCATCGCCGGCGTCGCCTGCGCCGCGGCCGTCGGCCTGAAGTTCAGGTTCGGTTACGACGACTCCCTCGACGTCGTCGGCGTCCACCTGGTCGGCGGCATCCTCGGCTCCCTGCTCGTCGGCTTCTTCGCCACCGGCAAGGGCCAGTCCACCGCCACCGGCGTCTTCTACGGCGACCACGGCTTCGACCAGCTCTGGAAGCAGTGCGCGGGCGTCTTCGCGGTCCTCGCCTACTCCCTGATCGCCTCCGCCGTCCTCGCCTTCCTCCTCGACAAGACCCTCGGCATGCGGGTCACCGAGGACGCGGAGATCTCCGGCATCGACCAGGCCGAACACGCCGAGACCGCATACGACTTCAGCGGGGCGGGCGGCGGCGTCGCCGGAACCGCCGCCGCTGCCCTGGCCGCCGTGCAGACCCGGAAGGTGGACGCGTGAAGCTCATCACCGCAGTCGTCAAGCCCCATCGGCTCGACGAGATCAAGGAAGCCCTCCAGGCCTTCGGCGTGCACGGACTCACCGTCACCGAGGCCAGCGGCTACGGCCGGCAGCGCGGCCACACCGAGGTCTACCGGGGCGCCGAGTACACCGTCGACCTCGTCCCCAAGGTCCGCGTGGAGGTACTGGCCGAGGACGACGACGCCGAACAGCTGATCGAAGTCATCGTCAAGGCCGCCCGCACCGGCAAGATCGGGGACGGCAAGGTGTGGTCCCTGCCGGTGGAGACCGCCGTCCGCGTCCGCACCGGCGAACGCGGCCCGGACGCGCTCTGACCAGGACCGACAGAAGAGGAGTCGCCGGGTGACGGGCACGGACACGCACACGGACACAGGCACGGAAGACCCGGGGACCGGCGGCTACGCGGCGGCCCGGCTGCGTCTCCTCACCGAGGACGCGCGGTCCGGGCCGCCGCGCCGTTCCGCCCTCGCCGGACTGACCGACGACTGGCTCGCCGGACTGTTCGGCGCGGCGGCCGGCCCGGCCCGGGGCGTCTCCCTCGTCGCCGTCGGCGGCTACGGCCGCGGCGAGCTGTCCCCGCGCAGCGACCTCGACCTCGTCCTGCTGCACGACGGGTCCGATCCCGGCGCCGTCACCGCCCTCGCCGACCGGATCTGGTACCCCGTCTGGGACCTCGGCCTCTCCCTCGACCACTCCGTGCGCACCCCCGCCGAGGCCCGCACCACCGCGGCCGAGGACCTGAAGGTCCAGCTCGGCCTGCTGGACGCCCGCCACCTGGCCGGCGACACCACCCTGACCGCCGGCCTGCGCACCGCCGTCCTCACCGACTGGCGCAACCAGGCCCCGCGGCGCCTGCCCGAACTCCGCGAACTGTGCGCCGAGCGCGCCGCCCGCCAGGGCGAACTGCGCTACCTGCTCGAACCCGACCTCAAGGAGGCCCACGGCGGCCTCCGCGACGCCACCGCGCTGCGCGCCGTGGCCGCCTCCTGGCTCGCCGACGCCCCCCGCGAGGGACTGGCCGACGCCCGCCGCCGCCTGCTCGACGTCCGCGACGCCCTCCACCTGGCCACCGGCCGCGCCACCGACCGGCTCGCCCTCCAGGAACAGGACCAGGTGGCCGCCGGGCTGGGCCTGCTCGACGCCGACACCCTGCTGCGCCAGGTCTACGAAGCCGCCCGCGTTATCGCGTACGCCTCCGATGTCACCTGGCGCGAGGTGGGCCGCGTCCTGCGCGCCCGCGCCGTACGGCCCCGCCTGCGCGCCATGCTGGGCGGCGGCCGGCCGGCCGCCGAACGCTCGCCGCTGGCCGAGGGCGTCGTGGAACAGGACGGCGAAGTGGTGCTCGCCCGCGCCGCCCGCCCCGACCGCGACCCCGTCCTGCCGCTGCGCGCCGCTGCCGCCGCCGCGCAGGCCGGCCTCCCGCTCTCCCCGCACGCCGCCCGGCACATGGCCGCCACCGCGCGCCCGCTGCCCACCCCCTGGCCCGCCGAGGCCCGCGAACAACTGGTCACCCTGCTCGGCTCCGGCCGCCCGACCGTCGAGGTCTGGGAGGCGCTGGAGGCCGAGGGCCTGATCGCCCGCCTGCTGCCCGACTGGGAACGGGTCCGCTGCCGCCCCCAGCGCAACGCCGTCCACGTCTGGACCGTCGACCGGCACCTCATCGAGACCGCCGTGCGCGCCTCCGCCCTCACCCGCCGGGTCGGCCGCCCCGACCTGCTCCTGGTCGCCGCCCTGCTGCACGACATCGGCAAGGGCTGGCCCGGCGACCACTCGGCGGCCGGCGAGATCATCGCCAAGGACGTCGCCACGCGGATCGGCTTCGACCGCGCCGACACCGCCGTGCTGGCCACACTGGTCCGCCACCACCTCCTGCTCATCGAGACCGCCACCCGCCGCGACCTGGACGACCCCGCCACCGTCCGCTCCGTCGCCGACGCGGTCGGCAGCCAGAGCACCCTGGAACTGCTGCACGCCCTCACCGAGGCGGACGCCCTCGCCACCGGCCCGGCCGCCTGGTCCTCCTGGCGCGGCAACCTCGTGACCGACCTGGTCCGACGGGTCTCCGGGGTCCTCGCCGGGGCCGCCCCCGACGAGCCCGAGCCCGCCGCGCCCACCGCCGAGCAGGAGCGCCTCGCCATCGAGGCCTTCCGCACCGGCGGCCCGGTCCTCGCCCTGCGCGCCCAGACCGAACCCGTGCCCGGCGAGCCCTCGCCCGGCGAACCGGAACCTCTCGGCGTCGAACTGCTCATCGCCGTCCCCGACCAGCCCGGCGTCCTGCCCGCGGTCGCCGGGGTCCTCGCCGTGCACCGCCTCACCGTCCGCACGGCGGAACTGCGCGCCCTGCGGCTGCCGGACGACGTGGACGACGACGGCACGATCCTCCTGCTCGACTGGCGGGTCGCCGCCGAGTACGGCTCCCTGCCCCAGGCGGCCCGGCTGCGCACCGACCTCGTCCGCGCCCTGGACGGCACCCTGGACATCGCCGGCCGGCTCGCCGAACGCGACGCCGCCTACCCCCGCCGGCGCGGCTGGACCGCCCCGCCGCCCCGGGTCACCGTGGCCCCGGCCGCCTCCCGCCACGCCACGGTGATCGAGGTCCGCGCCCAGGACGCGCCCGGCCTGCTCCACCGCATCGGCACGGCCCTGGAGAAGGCGGGCGTACGGGTGCGGAGCATGCACGTGTCGACGCTGGGCGCGAACGCCGTGGACGCGTTCTACGTCACGACGGGCACGGGGGCGCCGCTGCCCACGCAGGACGCGGGATCACTGGCGCGGGTGCTGGAGGAGACATTGCGCGCATGACCCTGCCCCGGTGCCCACGGCGCCGGGATACCCTGGAGGGCGATTCCTGTCAGACCGCCACCGACCCCGAGGACCGCGAGCGCCGTGTTCGACACTCTCTCCGATCGCCTGTCAGCGACTTTCAAGAACCTGCGCGGGAAGGGCCGGCTGAGCGAAGCGGACATCGACGCCACGGCGCGAGAGATCCGCATCGCGCTCCTCGAAGCCGACGTGGCCCTCCCCGTCGTCCGCGCGTTCGTCAAGAAGGTCAAGGAGCGGGCGCTCGGGGTCGAGATCTCCAAGGCGCTCAACCCGGCGCAGCAGTTCATCAAGATCGTCAACGACGAGCTGGTGGAGATCCTCGGCGGCGAGACCCGCCGCCTCCGCTTCGCCAAGCAGCCGCCCACCGTGATCATGCTGGCCGGTCTCCAGGGTGCCGGTAAGACCACCCTCGCGGGCAAGCTCGGCCGGTGGCTCAAGGAGCAGGGCCACTCCCCGCTGCTGGTCGCCTGTGACCTCCAGCGCCCGAACGCCGTGAACCAGCTCAGCGTCGTCGCCGAGCGCGCCGGTGTCGCCGTCTACGCGCCGGAGCCGGGCAACGGCGTCGGCGACCCGGTGAAGGTCGCCAAGGACTCCATCGAGTTCGCGAAGTCCCGTGTCCACGACATCGTGATCGTGGACACCGCCGGCCGCCTCGGTATCGACGCCGAGATGATGCAGCAGGCCGCGGACATCAGGGACGCGGTCAGCCCCGACGAGATCCTCTTCGTCGTGGACGCCATGATCGGCCAGGACGCCGTCAACACCGCCGAGGCCTTCCGCGACGGCGTCGGCTTCGACGGCGTGGTGCTCTCCAAGCTCGACGGTGACGCCCGCGGTGGTGCCGCGCTCTCCATCCGGCAGATCACCGGCAAGCCGATCATGTTCGCGTCGAACGGCGAGAAGCTGGACGACTTCGACGCCTTCCACCCGGACCGGATGGCCTCCCGCATCCTCGACATGGGTGACCTGCTCACCCTGATCGAGCAGGCGGAGAAGACCTTCAGCCAGGAAGAGGCCGCCAAGATGGCCTCCAAGCTGGCGTCCAAGAAGGGCCAGGACTTCACCCTGGACGACTTCCTGTCCCAGATGGAGCAGGTCAGGAAGATGGGCAGCATCAGCAAGCTGCTCGGCATGCTCCCGGGCATGGGCCAGATCAAGGACCAGATCGCGAACCTGGACGAGCGGGACGTCGACCGCACCGCCGCGATCATCAAGTCCATGACCCCGGCCGAGCGCCAGGACCCGACCATCATCAACGGCTCCCGCCGCGCCCGTATCGCCAAGGGCTCCGGCGTCGACGTCAGCGCGGTCAAGGGCCTGGTCGAGCGGTTCTTCGAGGCCCGCAAGATGATGTCCCGCATGGCCCAGGGCGGCGGCATGCCGGGCATGCCGGGAATCCCGGGCATGGGCGGCGGTCCGGGCCGGCAGAAGAAGCAGCAGAAGAAGGCCAAGGGCAAGCAGCGCTCCGGCAACCCGATGAAGCGCAAGCAGCAGGAGCTGGAGGCGGCCCAGCGCCGCGAGGCCGCCGCGCAGGCGGGTGGCGCGTTCGGCCTGCCGGGCCAGCAGGGCGGCCAGGACTTCGAGCTGCCGGACGAGTTCAAGAAGTTCATGGGCTGACCGGGCACCGGTCCCGGACCGGCCCGTAGTACGTCGTCGGGGGCGCCCTTCCGCCGGAAGGGCGCCCCTTGCGCATGCCGTGGCGCCCTCGCGCATGCCGTGGGGCCCTCGCCCGTACCGGTGGCGCCCCTTGCGCGTGCCGGTGCCCGGACGGTGTCGTACCGTCCCGGTATGAGCAACCCCGCTCCCTCCCGCAAGTCGCCGGACCAGCCCTGGCGCACCGAGGGCGCCCCGGAGGAGCCGCCGCGGCAGCCTCCCGGCGGGCGCGGGATGCGCGGCGGCTGGTGGCGGCTGATCATCACCGCGCTGGTCGTGTACCTGATCGCCAACCTGGTGCTGTCGTACGTCGACCAGGCGAGAGAGCCGACGATCTCGTACACCGAGTTCAGCAGGCAGGTGAACGCGGGCAACGTCGACAAGATCTACGCCAAGGGCGACTCCATCCAGGGCCAGCTCAAGAAGGAGCGGAAGAACCCGGACGGCGGCGGCGGGTACACCAAGTTCAACACCGAGCGGCCGGCGTTCGCCGACGACGACCTGTGGACGAGCCTGACCCGGCACAAGGTCAATGTCACCGCCGAGCCGGTCGTCCAGCACCGCAGCTTTCTCGCCAACCTGCTGATCTCGCTGGCGCCGATGCTGCTGCTGATCGCCGTGTGGGTGTTCGTCGCACGCCGGATGAGCGCGGGGCTCGGCGGTGCGGGCGGGATGCTCGGCCGCAAGGCGCCGCCGAAGCCGGTGGAGCTGGTGCCGGGGGAGAAGCGGACCACGTTCGCCGACGTGGCCGGCATCGACGAGGTCGAGGCCGAACTGAACGACGTGGTCGACTTCCTGAAGAACCCCGACGCCTACCGCCGGATGGGCGCCAAGATGCCCCGGGGCGTGCTGCTCGCGGGTCCGCCCGGCACCGGCAAGACGCTGCTGGCGCGGGCGGTGGCCGGGGAGGCGGGCGTGCCGTTCTTCTCCGCCTCGGCCTCGGAGTTCATCGAGATGATCGTGGGCGTGGGCGCCTCCCGGGTGCGGGAGCTGTTCGCGGAGGCCCGCAAGGTGGCGCCGTCGATCATCTTCATCGACGAGATCGACACCATCGGGCGGGCCCGCGGCGGGGGTGCGTCGATGGGCGGGCACGACGAGCGCGAGCAGACGCTGAACCAGATCCTCACCGAGATGGACGGCTTCTCCGGCTCGGAGGGCGTGATCGTGGTCGCGGCCACCAACCGCGCCGACATCCTCGACCCGGCCCTGACCCGGCCGGGCCGCTTCGACCGGGTGGTGCAGGTCTCGCCGCCGGACCGGGGCGGACGCGAGGCCATCCTGCGGATCCACACCCGGGACATCCCGCTCGCCGACGACGTCGACCTCGCCCAGGTGGCCCGTACGACACCGGGCATGACGGGCGCGGAGCTGGCGAACCTGGCCAACGAGGCCGCGCTGCTCGCGGTCAAGCGGGGGCAGCGGCAGGTGACCCGCGCCGACCTGTCCGAGGCGCTGGAGAAGGTGCAGCTGGGGGCGGAGCGTTCGCTGGTGATGCCGGAGGAGGAGCGCCGGCGCACCGCGTACCACGAGAGCGGGCACGCGCTGCTGGGCATGCTGCAACCGGGTGCCGACCCGGTCCGCAAGATCACGATCGTGCCGCGCGGCCGGGCGCTGGGCGTCACGCTGTCGACGCCGGAGTCGGACAAGTACGCGTTCACCGAGGAGTACCTGCGCGGCCGGATCATCGGCGCGCTGGGCGGGATGGCGGCCGAGCAGGTGGTCTACGGCGTGATCACCACGGGTTCCGAGAGCGACCTGGAGCAGGTCACCAACATCGCCCGGGGCATGGTGTCGCGCTGGGGCATGAGCGAGCGGGTCGGCAGGCTGTCCGCGCTGCCGAACGACGCCCAGCAGGCCTACGGCCTCGCCGCCGCCCCGCAGACCCTCGACGTGATCGACGCGGAGATGCGGCGGATCGTGGACGAGTGCTACGCGGAGGCGTGCCGCAAGCTCGTCGACCACCGCGGGCGGCTCGACGCGCTCGCGCACGCCCTGCTGGAGAACGAGACGCTGGAGGAGGCGGACGCCTACCGCATCGCCGGCATCACCCGCCTGCGCAAGGACACCGACGCCTAGGGCACCCGGGCGACCAGGTAGCGGAAGACGTTCGGCATCCACACGGTGCCGTCCGGGCGGCGGTAGGGGTGCAGGGCCTCGGTCAGCTCCTTGTCGACCTGCCGGGCGTCGGTCGCGGTGATCGCCGCGTCGAACAGGCCGGTCGACAGCAGCCCGCGTACGGCGCTGTCGAGGTCGGCGTAGCCGAACGGGCAGGCGACCCGGCCGGAGCCGTCGGGCCGCAGCCCGGCCCGGGCGGCGACCTCCTCAAGGTCGTCGCGGCGGGCGGGCCGCCAGCCGCGGGCGCCGGGCAGCGGGTCGGCCAGGCCGGCGGCCGCGCGCAGCACCGCGGAGGTGGCGCAGCGCTCGGGCGGCCCCCAGCCGGCCAGCACCACGGCGGCCCCGCGCGCGGCCAGCGGCAGGGCGGCGGCGAGCAGCTCGCCGAGCCCGTCCCCGTCGCCCGGGTCGAAGACGGTCACCAGGGTGTACGGCGTGCCGCCGGCCGGTTCGGCGGGGGGTTCGCCGAGGAGTCGCGGGGCCGTACGCGCGCGTGCGGCCCGGGGCGGGCCGTCCGGCAGCAGGCGGGCGCGCGCGAGGGCGAGCCGTTCCGGGAAGGCGGAGTCGACGCCGGTGACCGCGGCGCCCCGGGAGGCCGCCAGCAGCAGGGCGAGCCCGGCCCCGCACCGCAGGTCCAGCAGCCGGCTTCCGGGACCCACGTCGAGTCGGTCGTAGACGGCTTCGTAGAGCGGTACGAGCATCCGCTCCTGGATCTCGGACCAGTCACGCGCGCGTGCGCTCAAGTCCACGCGGGGTGCCGGGTCCGCGTGAGCCACGTGCTGCCGCACGAGCGTTGGTGTCATAGAAGCGCCCCAATCCGCCGACGGTTCGTCGCTGTATTCGGTCGCGTGGCCCCCGTGCCGTGCGCGCGCACTTCCCACGTATGCCAGGTAACTCCGGGCCCGCGGTGTCGTCCAGGGGTCGCGGGGTCCGGCTTGGGCCCTGTACGCGGGTGTGGCGAGAATTCACATTCCGGCAACCTGGCGGGTCGTACGGTGGCCGTGCACGGGGGAGCGGCCTGCGCCGGTGGGGGCGGGCCGGTGGCGGGCGGTGCGGCGGCAGGCGGTAACGTCGCGAGGGCGGGGACGCCGGCCGGGACGGCACGGCGGGCCGCGAACGGCCGGATGCTTCTCCCGTCGCCGACGGCCCGTGTCGCCTCCGGGCCCGCCGGCGGTGCGTAGCGCGGACTACGCACCAGCTTGGGCGGAGGTGTGACGCTTCTCCGCAGATCAGCGCACCCGCCCTCGTCAGGACGCATCAGCGGCAACTGACGGGTACGTGCAAATTATTTGGGATGCCCCGGAATAGGAACACAGAGGCACCCCCGCTCGTTGTCATTACGTGAGCACGACACAGACACAGACACCACCTGTTCTCGCCGCAGAGCTGGCGCAGGCGTGGGCCGACATTCAGCGGCACCACCCCGAGCTGCCGGACCTGGCCGCACCGGAGTCCCTGATCGGAGAGTCGTCGTCCGCGTGTGGTCACGAACTCTCCTTCGAGCGACTTCTCCATGAGGCGGTGCACGGCATCGCCGCCGCCCGGGGCGTCCGGGACACCTCCCGGGCCGGCCGCTACCACAACCGTCGTTTCCTCGCGATCGCCGAGGAGCTGGGCCTGGACCACCCCGAGGAGCCGCACCCGAGCAGCGGTTTCTCCCTGGTCACGCTCAACGCCGAGGCGAAGCGGCGCTACCGCCCGACCATCGAGCGGCTGCAGCGCGCCCTGAAGGCCCACCTGGCCGCCACCTCCGCCGACACCTCCCGCACCTTCCGCGGCCCGGCCGCCCGGCACGGCTCCTCCGGCGGCGGCGTCCGGGTCAAGGCGGTGTGCGACTGCGGGCGCAACGTCCGGGTCGTGCCGTCGGTCCTCGCCCAGGCGCCCATCGTCTGCGGCGGCTGCGGCAAGCCGTTCAGAATCCCGGAGGTCATGGGGGCGGCGTAGGCGCCGCGCGCGGACACCGGCATCTCGTGGCTGCCGGGCCGCGGGCGGCGACCCCACAGCACCGGGCAGCGCACCCGACGTGCCCTCACCTCCACGCCGGGTGCCGCTGAACCCTGCCCCGCACCCCGGCTCACCCACCCTCGGCCGGAAGCGGCCCGCAGGGTATGGCAGAATGGCTAGCTGTACTCGACAGCCGCACAGGACCCCTCTCTCCTCCGGCTGACGCGTCCATCGGGCACTCGGGTACCGCAACCCCACGCGGCGTCTCGCCGTGCCCAACCACGTCAATTCCAGGAGAACCCACTCCCGTGGCAGTCAAGATCAAGCTGAAGCGTCTGGGCAAGATCCGTTCGCCTCACTACCGCATCGTCGTCGCCGACTCCCGTACCCGCCGTGACGGCCGGGCCATCGAGGAGATCGGCAAGTACCACCCGACCTACAACCCGTCGGTCATCGAGGTGGACGCCGAGCGTGTGGCGTACTGGCTGGGTGTCGGCGCGCAGCCGACCGAGCCCGTGCTCGCCATTCTGAAGAAGACCGGCGACTGGCAGAAGTTCAAGGGCGAGCCGGCTCCCGCGCCGCTGCTCGTCGCCGAGCCCAAGCCGGCCCGTCCGTCGTTCGAGGCTCTCGGCGGTGACGACGAGGGCAAGGGTGAGGCGATCACCCAGAAGAAGAAGGCTGAGAAGAAGGACGAGGCCGCGGCTGAGTCCGAGTCGACCGAGGCCTGAGCAGCATGCTCGAAGAGGCGCTTGAGCACCTCGTGAAGGGCATCGTCGACAACCCTGACGATGTGCAGGTCGCCTCGCGCAACCTGCGCCGCGGACGCGTGCTGGAGGTCCGGGTCCACCCCGACGACCTCGGCAAGGTGATCGGTCGCAACGGCCGTACCGCGCGCGCCCTGCGTACCGTCGTGGGCGCCATCGGCGGTCGCGGTGTCCGCGTCGACCTGGTCGACGTGGACGACGTCCGCTGACGCTTCATCGCAACCGGCTCGGGCCGGGGAGGGCCACTGGGCCGTCCCCGGCCCGCAGTCGTATGACAGGAGATTTGGACAGGTGCAGCTCGTAGTCGCACGGATCGGCCGTGCCCATGGCATCAAGGGCGAGGTCACCGTCGAGGTACGTACCGACGAGCCGGAACTCAGGCTCGGCCCCGGCGCCGTACTCGCCACGGATCCCCCTTCCGCGGGACCGCTGACCATCGAGACGGGGCGGGTGCACAGCGGCCGCCTCCTGCTGCGCTTCGAGGGCGTCACCGACCGCACCGCGGCCGAGGCGCTGCGCAACACCCTGCTGATCGCCGAGGTGGACCCGGAGGAACTGCCCGAGGGCG
Organism: Streptomyces rubradiris; assembly: GCF_016860525.1. Classification (NCBI taxonomy): domain Bacteria; kingdom Bacillati; phylum Actinomycetota; class Actinomycetes; order Kitasatosporales; family Streptomycetaceae; genus Streptomyces; species Streptomyces rubradiris. The sequence continues at coordinate 2,414,824 of NZ_BNEA01000015.1, read as the reverse complement.
AGGACGAGTACTACGACCATCAGCTGATCGACCTGGACGTGGTCACCGAGGACGGCACGGAGGTCGGCCGGATCACCGAGATCTCCCACCTGCCCTCGCAGGACCTGTTCATCGTGGAGCGCCCGGACGGCAGCGAGGTGCTGATCCCGTTCGTGGAGGAGATCGTCACCGACATCGACCTGGCCGAGCAGCGCGCGGTCATCACGCCGCCGCCGGGCCTGATCGACGACCGGGCCGAGATCGCCTCGTCGAGGGACGAGGACGCATGAGGCTCGACGTCGTCACGATCTTCCCCGAGTACCTCGAACCGCTGAACGTCTCCCTCGTCGGCAAGGCACGCGCGCGCGGGCAGCTGAACGTCCACGTGCACGACCTGCGCGACTGGACGTACGACCGGCACAACACGGTGGACGACACCCCGTACGGCGGCGGCCCCGGCATGGTCATGAAGACCGACCCCTGGGGCGAGGCCCTCGACACCGTCCTCGCCGACGGCTACGAGTCCGGCGCCCACGCCCCCGCGCTGATCGTGCCCACGCCCAGCGGCCGTCCCTTCACCCAGGAACTGGCCGTCGAGCTGTCCGAACGCCCCTGGCTGATCTTCACACCGGCCCGCTACGAGGGCATCGACCGGCGCGTCATGGACGAGTACGCCACCCGCCTGCCGGTCTACGAGGTCTCTATCGGCGACTACGTCCTGGCCGGCGGCGAGGCGGCCGTCCTGGTCGTCACGGAGGCCGTCGCCCGGCTGCTGCCCGGTGTCCTCGGCAACGCCGAGTCCCACCGCGACGACTCCTTCGCCCCCGGTGCGATGGCGAACCTCCTCGAAGGCCCCGTCTACACCAAGCCGCCCGTCTGGCGCGGCCGGGACATCCCCGAGGTGCTGCTCAGCGGCCATCACGGGAAGATCGCCCGCTGGCGCCGCGACGAGGCGCTGAAGCGCACGACCGCCAACCGGCCCGACCTGATCGAGCGCTGCGACCCCAAGGCCTTCGACAAGAAGGACCGCGAGATGCTCTCCATCCTGGGCTGGGAACCGGACCCGGACGGGGAGCCGTACGGCCGATTTTGGCGCCGCGCCGAGGGCGTGGAAGAATAGGCCGCTGTTGTGCGTCCGTCCGGCGAGCGCCCCTGCCACAGGGGGACACGACGCCCGCCCCGACCCGCACGGCAGTCCTCCTGGAACCCCTAGTTGCCGTTGATGACCTGTGGCATCAGCGAAGAAAGCAGACGAAATGTCTCACCTGCTCGACTCCGTCGACTCCGCGTCGCTGCGCAGCGACATCCCGGCCTTCCGCCCGGGTGACACCGTCAACGTCCACGTCCGCGTCATCGAGGGCAACCGCTCCCGTGTGCAGCAGTTCAAGGGCGTTGTGATCCGCCGCCAGGGCTCCGGTGTCCGCGAGACCTTCACGGTCCGCAAGGTCTCGTTCTCCGTCGGCGTCGAGCGCACCTTCCCGGTGCACACCCCGATCGTCGAGAAGATCGAGCTGGTCACCAAGGGTGACGTGCGCCGCGCCAAGCTGTACTACCTCCGTGAGCTGCGCGGCAAGGCCGCGAAGATCAAGGAGAAGCGCGAGAACTGAGCGCTCTGACGGTTCACAGCGGGGCCGGATAGCATCTGGCCCCGATGGACACCGAAGCACAGCCGACGCGACGCGACCGCTCCTCCCACCCCGAATCCCCGGGGGCGGAGGGCCGGTCGCGTTTCGCGTGGGCGGCCCGGCTCGCCGACTGGCTCCCTGGCGGCCGGATCACCCTCACCCTCCTCACCGGCCTGGCGTTCCTGCTGCTCCTCAACGCCTTCGTGGTGCAGCCGTTCCAGATCCCGAGCGGATCCATGGAGCAGGGGCTGCGGATCGGGGACCGGGTCCTCGTGAACAAGCTCGCGTACCGTTTCGGTGCCCAGCCGCGCCGCGGTGACGTGATCGTGTTCGACGGAACCGGGTATTTCGGTGACGCCGACTACGTCAAGCGGGTCGTCGGGGTAGGGGGTGACCACGTGGTCTGCTGCGACAAGCAGGGGAGGCTCCAGGTGAACGGCCGGCCGGTCGACGAGACCGCGTTCCTCTACCCGGGGGACAGCGCCTCCAGCGTGCCCTTCGACGTCGCCGTGCCCCCGGGCCGGCTGTTCGTCCTCGGTGACCACCGCAGCGACTCCAGCGACTCCCGCGACCACCTCGGCTCGCCCGGCGGCGGCATGATCCCCGTCGGGGACGTCATCGGCCGGGCCGACTGGATCCTGTGGCCGTACCGCCACTGGACGCACCTGACCCGGCCGTCCGCCTACGCGCGCGTGCCCGACGCCCCGGCGGAGGGCGGCCATGGGTAACCGCGGCAAGCCCCGCCGGGTGCCCGCCGGCCCCGCCGGCGACCCGCTGCCCACCGGGACCCGCCGCACCACCGCGCCCGGCGGCGGCCGCACCCGCGCGGAGCGCCGCAGACTCCAGCGCAAGGTCAAGCGCAAGCGCCGGCGCTCGGCCGTCCGGGAGATCCCCCTCCTGGTGGGCGTCGCCGTCCTCATCGCGCTCGTCCTGAAGACCTTCCTCGTCCAGGCGTTCGTGATCCCGTCCGGTTCCATGGAGGAGACGATCCGGATCGGCGACCGGGTGCTGGTCGACAAGCTCACCCCCTGGTTCGGTGCCGAACCGGAGCGCGGGGACGTCGTCGTCTTCCACGACCCGGGCGGCTGGCTCCAGGACGAGCAGACCGCCAAGAAGAGCGACCCGGTCGTCCTCAAGCAGCTCAAGGAAGGGCTCGGCTTCATCGGCCTGCTGCCCTCCGACAACGAGAAAGACCTGATCAAACGGGTCATCGGGGTCGGCGGCGACCATGTGAAGTGCTGTGACGCACAGGGACGCGTCACCGTCAACGGCGTACCGCTCACCGAGGGCGACTACCTCTATCCGGGGGACCAGCCGTCCGCCACGCCCTTCGACATCACCGTCCCCCAGGGCCGGCTGTGGGTCATGGGTGACCACCGGGGCAACTCCGCGGACTCCCGCTCCCACCAGGACACCCCCTACGGCGGCACGGTCTCCGTGGACTCGGTGGTCGGCCGGGCCATGGTCATCGGCTGGCCGGTCGGCCACTGGACGCGCCTGACGGAACCTAAAACCTTCGCAAGCGTCACCGACTCGGCGTCGGGGACGGCCGCCGCTCCCCAGGTGTCGCATAGGGTTGCCCCGGAGAATCGGAACGGAATGAGACGGCTTGCGACCCCTGCGGAACTCCCGCTCGTTATGGGAGTGGTGGGCCTGCGCAGTGTGTGGGGCAGGCAGCGGCACAGAGTGAGGAGTTGGCGTGGGGGATGTGGCGGTTGGCGCACGGTCGGGGCACGACGGCGAGGAGCACCGCGGGCACCCCGGGGAGCGGGACGTTCCCGCACCGGACGGCGCCATGAACTCCGGTGACGGCCGGGCGGACGGCGACGCGGGTACGCCGGACGGCGAGCCGCGCGCCGGGACCGCGGCGGCGGTCACGGGGGCGCGGCGGCCCGGTCAGTCGCGCTCCTTCTGGAAGGAGCTGCCGATCCTGATCGGCATCGCGCTGGTCCTGGCGCTGCTGATCAAGACGTTCCTGGTGCAGGCGTTCTCGATCCCGTCCGACTCGATGCAGAACACCCTCCAGCAGGGTGACCGCGTCCTGGTCGACAAGCTCACCCCGTGGTTCGGCTCCGAGCCCGAGCGCGGCGAGGTCGTCGTCTTCCACGACCCGGACAACTGGCTGGCGGGCGAGCCCACGCCGACCCCGAACCCGGTGCAGAAGGTCCTCAGCTGGATCGGCCTGATGCCCTCGGCGGAGGAGAAGGACCTCATCAAGCGGGTGATCGGAGTCGGCGGCGACACGGTCGAGTGCAAGAACAGCGGCCCGCTCAAGGTCAACGGCAAGGCGCTGGACGAGCCGTACGTCTACCCGGGCAACACGCCGTGCAGCGTGGACGACCAGGGCGGCCAGTTCAAGGTGAAGGTCCCCGAGGGCTACATCTGGGTGATGGGCGACCACCGCCAGAACTCCCGTGACTCGCGCTACAACCAGTCCGACGCGAACCACGGCATGGTCCCCGTGGACAAGGTCGTCGGCCGCGCGATCGTCAAGGCCTGGCCCATCAACCGCTGGGGCACCCTGCCCGTTCCCGACACCTTCGACCAGCCCGGCCTCGACCGGCAGTCCTCCGCCGCCGCGTCCCTGACGGCGGCCCCGCAGGGCCTGGCCGCGGCCGCCGTGCTGCCGGTGGCGCTGTGGCGCCGCCGGCGGAACGAGCGCGAGGCGGCGGGGACGCGGCGGCCGACGGCGACCGGCGAGCTGTGAGGCCGGGGAGACCGGCCCCGAGCCGTCACGGAGGGCTGCCCCCGCTCGGTACCGCCGGGTAGGGTGCGGGTCCATGGGTGGCGAGAGCATGACGCGTACGGCCCCGTCGGGCGGCACCGGCACGGTACGGGCCGGTGGCGGCCGACTCGGGCAGCGGCTGTCCGGTCTGGCGGTGGCGCTGGGACTGGTGATGTTCCTCGGTGGCTTCGCGTGGGCGGCGCTGGTCTACCGGCCGTACACCGTCCCGACCGGCTCCATGTCGCCCACCATCGCCGTCGGCGACCGGGTGCTGGCCCAGCGGATCGACGGTGACGAGGTGCGCCGCGGTGACGTGGTCGTCTTCGAGGACAAGAACTGGGTCGCCGACTCCAAGGTCGTCAAGCGCGTGGTCGCCGTGGGCGGGGACACCGTCTCCTGCTGCACCGACGGCAGGCTGACCGTCGACGGCAAGCCGGTCGAGGAGCCCTATCTGCCCAAGGGCAGCGCGGCCGAGCTCCAGGGCTTCGGCACGGTCACCGTCCCCGAGGGCCGGCTCTTCCTCCTCGGTGACGAACGCCAGGGTTCCCTGGACTCCACCGCCCACCTCACCGAGGCGGCGCGGGGCACCGTCTCCCGGGACGCGGTCTCGGCCCGCGTGGACGCCGTCGTCTGGCCGTGGAAGGGCATGCTGGAGCGCCCCACCGGCTTCGAGACGCTGGGCGCCCTCTCCGAGCCGGGCCCGCTGCGCACGATCGAGGTGCTGATCGTGGCCGGCGCGGTCCTGGTCCTCGGTGGTGGCGCCTACGGCCCGGTCGCCTCCCGCCTCGGCCGCTCCCGCACCGCCCAGGCCCGTGCGGAGACGGCCGGTGTCCGCTGAGACGACGCGGCCGACGGAGGAGCCGCACGAGGACGACCTGCCGTACGAGGGTGCGGGCGGCCCCCGCAAGGTGGCCCGGGTGGTGCTGCTCGACCCCCAGGACCGCATCCTGCTCCTGCACGGACACGAGCCGGACGACCCGGACGACGACTGGTGGTTCACGCCCGGCGGGGGACTGGAGGGCACCGAGACGCGCGAGGAGGCCGCGCTGCGGGAGCTCGCGGAGGAGACCGGCATCACCGACGTCGAACTGGGCCCGGTGCTCTGGCGGCGGCGCTGCTCGTTCCCCTTCGCGGGCCGCCGCTGGGACCAGGACGAGTGGTACTACCTGGCCCGCACCAGCCAGACGGCCACCGCGGCGACGGGGCTGACGGAGCTGGAGCGGCGCAGTGTCGCCGGAGCGCGCTGGTGGACGTGTGGGGAACTGACCCGGGCGCATGAGACGGTGTATCCGACCAGACTCGCCGAGCTGCTGCGCACGCTGCTCGTCGAAGGTCCCCCCGCCAGGCCCGTGACCCTCGACACGGAAATCGTCTGAGGGACCCTCGGGCTGGCGCACAATGGTGGGATCGCACGGCTGAAGGGGAACATGCCATGAGCGCCGAGGACCTCGAAAAGTACGAGACCGAGATGGAGCTGAAGCTCTACCGGGAGTACCGAGATGTCGTCGGTCTGTTCAAATACGTGATCGAGACCGAGCGGCGTTTCTATCTCACCAACGACTACGAGATGCAGGTGCACTCGGTTCAGGGCGAGGTGTTCTTCGAGGTCACCATGGCCGATGCCTGGGTCTGGGACATGTACCGCCCGGCTCGCTTCGTCAAGCAGGTGCGCGTCCTGACGTTCAAGGATGTGAACATCGAGGAGCTGAACAAGAGCGATCTGGAGCTGCCGGGCGGCTGATGACCTGCGGCTTCCTTGGGACGCCACCCGTACGGGTGACGGAGTTTTCCACAACCGCCGAGTAGTCCCCCAAGATCAACAGCGGGGGCCGGAACGCGTGACGGTTGGCGCCGGAGGAGGTGCCGACATGAACGCACGAGAGGCAATCGGCAAATACGGCGAGGACCTGGCCGCCCGGCGGCTCGGCGAGGCCGGCATGACGATCCTGGCACGCAACTGGCGCAGCGGACGGTCCGGCGAGATCGACATCGTGGCGCGGGACGGGGACGCGCTCGTCGTCTGCGAGGTGAAGACCCGCAGGGGCGGTGCGTACGAGCATCCGATGGCCGCGGTGACCCCCGAGAAGGCGGCCAGGCTGCGGGCCCTCGCCGAACACTGGGTCCAGGCCCACGGAGGCGCCCCGCCGGGCGGCGTCCGCATCGACCTCGTCGGCGTCCTCCTGCCCCGCCGGGGCGCGCCCTCGGTCGAGCACGCGCGGGGGGTGGCCTGAATGGCGTTCGCCCGCACCTGCTCCGTCGCCCTGGTGGGCGTCGAGGGCGTGGTCGTCGAGGTCCAGGCCGACCTGGAACCCGGAGTGGCGGCCTTCACCCTGGTCGGCCTCCCGGACAAGAGCCTGACGGAAAGCCGCGACCGGGTACGCGCGGCGGTGGTGAACTCGGGCGCCGAGTGGCCGCAGAAGAAGCTCACCGTCGGGCTCAGCCCGGCGTCCGTCCCCAAGGCCGGCTCGGGCTTCGACCTGGCCGTGGCCTGCGCGGTGCTCGGCGCCGCCGAACGGATCGATCCCCGTGTCCTCGCCGACATCGTCATGATCGGAGAGCTGGGACTGGACGGCCGGGTGCGACCGGTACGGGGCATCCTGCCGGCCGTCCTCGCGGCGGCCGACGCGGGGTACGAGCAGGTGGTCGTGCCCGAATGCGCCGCCGCCGAGGCCTCACTCGTCCCCGGCGTGTCCGTGCTCGGGGTCCGCAGCCTGCGCCAGCTCATCGCGGTCCTCGCCGAGGAGCCCGTACCCGAGGAGGAACCGGACGGGCCGGGCCGGCCCGACCCCCTGCTGGCCGGGCTGCGCGTGCCCGGCACGGGCGCGGCCACCGGCATGCACAGCGTGGGCGCCGCACAGCACGACCACGATCACGACCTGGCGGACGTCGTGGGGCAAACCGCCGCCCGTACGGCCGTCGAGGTGGCCGCCGCGGGCGGACACCACCTGTTCCTGGAGGGGCCGCCGGGCGCGGGCAAGACCATGCTCGCCGAACGCCTGCCCGCGGTCCTTCCCCGGCTCACCCGGGAGGACTCGCTGGAGGTCACGGCGGTGCACTCGGTCGCCGGCCTGCTGCCACCGGGCAAGCCGCTCATCGACATCGCGCCCTACTGCGCGCCCCACCACTCGGCCACGATGCAGTCACTCGTCGGCGGCGGCCCCGGCATCGCCCGGCCCGGGGCGGTGTCCCTGGCCCACCGAGGCGTGCTCTTCCTGGACGAGGCCCCCGAGTTCCACAGCCAGACTCTGGACGCCTTGCGGCAGCCGCTGGAGTCGGGGCACGTCGTGATCGCGCGCAGCGCCGGTGTGGTCCGGTTCCCGGCGAGGTTCCTGATGGTTCTGGCGGCCAACCCCTGCCCCTGTGGCCGCTTCTCGCTGCGTGACTCGCTGTGCGAGTGCCCGCCGTCGGTGATCCGCCGCTATCAGTCCCGGCTGTCCGGACCGCTGCTGGACCGGGTCGATCTCCGGGTGGAGGTCGACCCGGTCACCCGGGCCCAGCTCACCGAGCCCGGCGCCCGGGGGGAGTCCACGGCGATCGTGGCCGCCCGGGTACGGCAGGCCCGGGAGCGGGCGGCGGCCCGCCTCGTCGGCACGCCGTGGCGCACCAACAGCGAAGTGCCCGGCCGTGAACTGCGCAGCCGGTACCACGCCGCCGCCGGGGCGATGGACGAGGCCGAACGCAGCCTGGAGCGCGGCCTGCTCACCGCCCGCGGCATCGACCGGGTGCTGCGCGTCGCCTGGACGATCGCCGACCTCGTCGGGCACGACCGCCCGGACGCCACCGATGTCACCCTGGCCCTGCAACTGCGCACCGGCGTCCCGCGAGGGGTGCCGATGGCCATCGGGGCGCTCACATGACCGGCGCGGAGGACCCCGGAGACGACCTGCTCGGTCGGGTCTTCCTCGCGCGGGTCATCGAGCCGGGGGACGAGGTCGCGGGGCGGTGGGTGCGGGAGTACGGGGTGGGGGAGGTGGTGCGGCGGCTGCGCCGTGGGGGAGAGGCCCTGCCGGGGGTGACCGCCACCCGGTGGGCGGGGCTGCTCGCGCGGGCCGGGCGGGCCGAGCCGGAGCGGGATCTCGCGCTCGCCCGGGCCGCCGGGGCGCGGTTCGTGCGCCCGGGGGACGGCGAGTGGCCCCGCCAGCTCGACGACCTCGGCGACGGCCGGCCCCTCGGACTGTGGGTGCGCGGCCGGCCCAGCCTGCGGATGTGGGCGCTGCGCTCCGTCGCCGTGGTCGGCGCCCGCGCCTGCACCGAGTACGGCACCCACACGGCGGCCACCCTCGCCGCCGGCCTCGCCGAGCGCGGCTGGGTGGTGGTGTCCGGCGGTGCCTACGGCGTCGACGGCGCCGCCCACCGGGGCGCCCTCGCCGCCCGCGGCGCCACCGTCGCCGTCCTGGCCTGCGGAGTCGACCAGCCCTACCCCCGCGGCCACGCCGCGCTGATCGGCCGGATCGCCCACCAGGGACTGGTGGTGGGCGAGCTGCCACCCGGCGACCACCCGACCCCCAGCCGGTTCATCCTCCGCAACCGCGTCATCGCCGCGCTGACCCGCGGCACCGTCGTCGTGGAGGCCGCCCGCCGCAGCGGCTCGCTGGCCACCGCGCGGGCCGCGCAGCGCCTCGGCCGGTTCACCATGGGCGTGCCCGGCCCGGTCACCAGCGCCCTCTCCGCGGGCGTGCACGACCTGCTGCGCGGCGAGGCCACCCTGGTCACCGACGCCACCGAGATCATCGAACTCGTCGGCGCCATCGGCGAACTCGCGCCCGTCCGGCGCGGCCCGGTGCTCCCGCGCGACCTGCTGGAACCGCACGCCCGTGGAGTGCTCGCCGCCCTGCCCGCGGGCCGCGCCGCGCCCGTGGAGGAGATCGCGCTCGGCGCGCGCACCACCCGGGAGGACGCGATCGCGAGGCTGTACGAGCTCCGGGCGCTTGGCTATGTCGAACGACACGGCGATGGCTGGAAGTTGACACGCCAGGCGGTGATCCCGGTCCGGGACGGTCACCCGCCGTGTTGACCGAGCGTGTTCGGCCGTCCGGGGGAACCCCCGACAGCCTTGGCGTTTCCCGGAGTTGGTGCATCCGGCCGGTCACGGAGAGCGAGCCGTGGCCCGCGGTCATACGCCCGGCGTGAGCCCCCGCGCACGGGTGGAGCCGTCTTGTTCGCACACCGCGACTCCGCAGTCACGCTACGCTCACGAAGGAGCGACGCAGACCGCGTCAACCCGACATCAGACCGACACCTCACCCAGTCAGCCCCCTTCTCCGCACCGACCCCACTTGCTCCCACTTCACGGCACATCACGGCACTTCACGGCAGAACGGCACAAGGCGACGAATGCCCCAGCACACCTCCGGGTCCGACCGGGCGGCGATCCCCCCAGCCGCCCGCGACGGTGGCAGCGCCCGACCGCCCGCACCCTCGACGCTCGACGAGCTGTGGCGGTCGTACAAGGCGACGGGGGACGACCGGCTGCGGGAGCAGCTGATCCTGCACTACTCGCCGCTGGTCAAGTACGTGGCGGGCCGGGTCAGCGTCGGACTGCCGCCCAATGTGGAGCAGGCCGACTTCGTCTCCTCGGGGGTGTTCGGGCTGATCGACGCGATCGAGAAGTTCGACATCGACCGGGAGATCAAGTTCGAGACGTACGCGATCACCCGGATCCGCGGCGCCATGATCGACGAGCTGCGGGCGCTGGACTGGATCCCCCGCTCGGTGAGGCAGAAGGCGCGCAACGTCGAGCGCGCCTACGCCACCTTGGAGGCGCGGCTGCGGCGGACGCCGACGGAGGGTGAGGTCGCCGCCGAGCTGGGCATGGAGGTCGACGAGCTGCACGCCGTGTTCAGTCAGCTGTCGCTGGCCAACGTGGTCGCCCTGGAGGAGCTGCTGCACGTCGGCGGCGAGGGCGGGGACCGGCTCAGCCTGATGGACACGCTGGAGGACACCGCCGCCGACAACCCGGTGGAGGTGGCCGAGGACCGGGAGCTGCGGCGCTTCCTGGCCCGGGCGATCAACACCCTGCCCGAGCGGGAGAAGACCGTCGTCACCCTCTACTACTACGAGGGGCTCACCCTCGCCGAGATCGGCAATGTCCTCGGCGTCACCGAGAGCCGGGTCAGCCAGATCCACACCAAGTCCGTGCTCCAGTTGCGGGCCAAGCTGGCCGCCTTCGGCCGCTGAGCCTCCCGTTCGCCGGGGCGGGTCCGTAAAGTGGTCGGCGTGCCAAGGATTCGAGCGGCCTCCGTGGCCGAACACCGGTCGATGCAGCGTGCCGCCCTGCTGGACGCGGCGCGGACCCTGCTGTCCGAGGGCGGGACGGAGGCGCTGACCTTTCCCGCGCTGGCCGAGCGGACGGGGCTGGCGCGGTCGTCCGTGTACGAGTACTTCCGCTCCCGGGCCGCGGTGGTCGAGGAGCTGTGCGCGGTCGACTTCCCGGTGTGGGCGGCGGAGGTCGAGGCGGCGATGGAGCGGGCCGACTCGGCCGCGGGCAAGGTCGAGGCGTATGTGCGCCGGCAGCTCGCGCTGGTCGGCGACCGGCGGCACCGGGCCGTGGTGGCCATCTCCGCGAGCGAACTGGACGCCGGGGCGCGGGAGAAGATCCGGGCGGCCCACGGGGGCCTGATCGCGATGATCGTCGAGGCGCTCGGGGAGCTGGGGCACGAGCAGCCCCGGCTGGCGGCGATGCTGGTGCAGGGCGTGGTGGACGCGGCCGTGCGGCGCATCGAGCTGGGCGCCGCCGAGGACCCCGCGGTGGTGACGGAGGCGGCCGTGAACATGGCCCTGCGGGGCGTCAAGGGGTGACCCCGGCCGGGCCGGTCGGCCGCGCGGGGGCCGCACAGGTCCGCTAGGCGGCCGACGGGACGGGCAGCAGCCTCGACGGTCCCCCGTTCAGCAGCCACGGGGGCAGCAGTGACAGCGGGTCCAGGTAGGTCCCGCCCCGCAGCAGGCCCCAGTGGACACAGGGTGCCGGGCCGCAGTGGGCGCCCGCCTCCAGCGTCCCGACCACCTCGCCGGCGCCCACCTCGTCGCCCACGCCCACCGAGGCCCGTACCGGCTCGTACGTCGTCCGCAGCCGCGTTCCCCGCAGCTCCAGCGAGACCACGCCCCGGCCCGCCACCCGGCCCGCGAACAGCACCCGGGCGGGGGCCACCGCGCGCACGGGCGAGCCCGGCGGGGCCGCCAGGTCCACTCCCCGGTGCCCGGAGCCGTAGTCCGTCGGCGGCGGCTGCCAGCCGCGCAGCACCGGGGGACGGGTGCCGAGCGGCCAGGCGCGGGCCAGGGCCGGAACCCGGGGCCGGGGGGCCGACGGCGGGGTCGGGGGCGGGGCGCCGGCCCAGGCCGGCGGGGTGAGCAGGGCCGCCGCCAGCACCAGCGGCAGGGCCGTCCACAACGTCACGTAGCGCATGCCGTACACCGTCCCGCACCCCGCCGCTCGCGGCCGGAGCCTGTGGACTACTCGCCGGTTGTGGACAGTGCCGTCACCCGGTGCTCCGTCGGTCCCGTACACTTCTTCTGGCGATCCGGGTCACCGGGTCGACTTCGCACGCCCCGGTACGGCGGCCGGCAACGGTTCCTACCAAGCGCCCCCTCGGTCCTTCGCGGCACGGCGCGTCGCGGGCGTCAGGCGCGACCGCCGTCCGGCGGACGCGGCACAACCGAGAACACCAAGGAGAAACGGCCATGGCCGTCGTCACGATGCGGGAGCTGCTGGAGAGCGGCGTCCACTTCGGTCACCAGACCCGTCGCTGGAACCCGAAGATGAAGCGCTTCATCTTCACCGAGCGCAACGGCATCTACATCATCGACCTGCTCCAGTCGCTGTCGTACATCGACCGCGCCTACGAGTTCGTCAAGGAGACCGTCGCCCACGGCGGCACGGTCATGTTCGTCGGCACGAAGAAGCAGGCGCAGGAGGCCATCGCCGAGCAGGCCACCCGCGTCGGCATGCCCTACGTCAACCAGCGCTGGCTGGGCGGCATGCTCACCAACTTCTCGACCGTCTACAAGCGTCTGCAGCGCCTCAAGGAGCTGGAGCAGATCGACTTCGAGGACGTCGCGGCCTCCGGTCTGACCAAGAAGGAGCTGCTGGTCCTCTCCCGCGAGAAGGCCAAGCTGGAGAAGACCCTCGGCGGTATCCGCGAGATGCAGAAGGTGCCCAGCGCCGTCTGGATCGTGGACACCAAGAAGGAGCACATCGCCGTTGGTGAGGCCCGGAAGCTGAACATCCCGGTCGTCGCGATCCTCGACACCAACTGCGACCCCGACGAGGTCGACTACAAGATCCCGGGCAACGACGACGCGATCCGCTCCGTCACCCTGCTCACCCGTGTGATCGCCGACGCCGTCGCCGAGGGCCTCATCGCCCGTTCCGGCGTGGCCGCCGGTGAGAAGGGCGAGAAGGCCGCGGGCGAGCCGCTCGCCGAGTGGGAGCGCGACCTGCTGGAGGGTGAGAAGAAGGCCGAGGAGGCTCCGGCCGCCGACGCCGCCGCCGAGGCTCCCGCCGCGGAGGCCCCCGCCGCCGAGGCTCCGGCCGCCGAGGGCGAGCAGGCCTGACGCCGGTCCGTCAGCGTTCGACAGCGGGGACGGTAGCGCTTCCGGCGCGTTGAAAACCGCCCCCGCTGTTCACCCGTAGGTCAGCACGACGTACGCGGGCCGCGACTGAATGTGGGTCGCGACCGTGCGGATCTAAACCAGACTTCGAGAAAGACTCACAGACTCATGGCGAACTACACCGCCGCCGACGTCAAGAAGCTCCGTGAGCTGACCGGCGCCGGCATGATGGACTGCAAGAAGGCGCTGGACGAGGCCGAGGGCAACGTCGAGAAGGCCGTCGAGGCGCTGCGCATCAAGGGCCAGAAGGGCGTCGCCAAGCGCGAGGGCCGCTCCGCCGAGAACGGCGCCGTGGTCTCCATCATCGCCGACGACAACTCCTCCGGTGTCCTGGTCGAGCTGAAGTGCGAGACGGACTTCGTCGCCAAGGGCGAGAAGTTCCAGGCCGTGGCCAAGGCCATCGCCGAGCACGTCGCCAAGACGAACCCGGCCGACATCGAGGCCCTGCTGGCCTCCGAGATCGAGCCCGGCAAGACCGTCCAGGCGTTCGTGGACGAGGCCAACGCCAACCTCGGCGAGAAGATCGTCCTGGACCGCTTCGCGCAGTTCTCCGACGGCTACGTCTCCGCCTACATGCACCGCACCATGCCCGACCTGCCCCCGCAGATCGGTGTCCTGGTCGAGTTCGACAAGCCGAACGCCGAGGTCGCCAAGGGCGTCGCGCAGCACATCGCCGCCTTCGCGCCGAAGTACCTGGCCAAGGAGGACGTGCCGGCGGACGTCGTCGAGTCCGAGCGCCGCATCGCCGAGGAGACCACCCGCGCCGAGGGCAAGCCCGAGGCCGCGATCGCCAAGATCGTCGAGGGTCGCCTGAACGGCTTCTTCAAGGACGCCACGCTGCTCGGCCAGCCGTACGCGCTGGACAACAAGAAGTCGGTCCAGAAGGTTCTGGACGAGGCCGGTGTCACCCTGAAGCGCTTCTCGCGCATCAAGGTCGGCATCTGAGTCCGTACCGCGATCGACGCGCGGCCCCCGGCGGAATTCCGTGAGGAAATCCCGATAGGGTCGACCGCAGTCGTCCGTCCTCATCGCCACACCCCGGCGTGCGGCGGACGGCAGCAGATCTGACGAGGAGGCCATTGCCGCGTATGGGAGCGAAAAGCGACCCCATCGGCAATGGCCTTCTTCGTATGTGCAACACGTGAAAGAGGCGGGATCCCCCATGACCACCAAGGCCCAGAAGAGCGACGACGGCAAAGTACGCGGCCGGTTTCTGCTGAAGCTGTCCGGAGAGGCCTTCTCCGGCGGCGGGGGCCTGGGCGTCGACCCGGACGTGGTGCACAAGATCGCCCGTGAGATCGCGGCCGTCGTGCGCGACGGTGCCCAGATCGCGGTCGTCATCGGCGGCGGCAACTTCTTCCGCGGCGCCGAACTCCAGCAGCGCGGCATGGACCGCGCCCGCTCCGACTACATGGGCATGCTCGGCACCGTGATGAACTGCCTCGCCCTCCAGGACTTCCTGGAGAAGGAGGGCATCCAGTCCCGCGTGCAGACCGCCATCACCATGGGCCAGGTCGCCGAGCCGTACATCCCGCTGCGCGCCGTGCGCCACCTGGAGAAGGGCCGCGTGGTCATCTTCGGCGCCGGTATGGGCATGCCCTACTTCTCCACCGACACCACCGCCGCCCAGCGCGCCCTGGAGATCGACGCCGAGGCGCTGCTCATGGGCAAGAACGGCGTGGACGGGGTCTACGACTCCGACCCCAAGACCAACCCCGACGCCGTCAAGTTCGACGCGCTCGGCTACGGCGAGGTCATCACCCGGGATCTGAAGGTCGCCGACGCCACCGCCATCACGCTGTGCCGTGACAACAGGCTCCCGATCCTCGTCTTCGAGCTTCTCGCGGAGGGCAATATCGCCCGCGCGGTCAAGGGTGAGAAGATCGGCACGCTGGTGGGGGACCAGGGCAGCCGGGACTGACCCGGGATCAACCCGGCCGGTGATGTGCGGCCCTGTGAGGGGACCGGACCCCGGCCGGGGGATGGACAATGTCCTGCCGGTCGGGAACCGTGCAGGAAGAAGACGCGACGCAGCCGGCCGCCGACCGACCCAGGAACCGCAGCCGGGCCTTACTCAAGACACGCAGGAGCAAGTGGTGATCGAAGAGACCCTCCTCGAAGCCGAGGAGAAGATGGAGAAGGCCGTCGTGGTCGCCAAGGAGGACTTCGCCGCGATCCGCACCGGCCGTGCGCACCCGGCGATGTTCAACAAGATCGTGGCCGACTACTACGGTGCCCCGACGCCGATCAACCAGCTGGCCTCGTTCTCCGTGCCGGAGCCGCGCATGGCGGTCGTGACCCCGTTCGACAAGAGCGCGCTGCGCAACATCGAGCAGGCGATCCGCGACTCCGACCTGGGCGTCAACCCCAGCAACGACGGCAACATCATCCGGGTGGTGTTCCCCGAGCTGACCGAGGAGCGCCGCCGCGAGTACATCAAGGTCGCCAAGGGCAAGGGCGAGGACGCGAAGGTCTCCATCCGCTCGGTGCGCC
The DNA here is from genome assembly GCF_016860525.1 of Streptomyces rubradiris. Classification (NCBI taxonomy): domain Bacteria; kingdom Bacillati; phylum Actinomycetota; class Actinomycetes; order Kitasatosporales; family Streptomycetaceae; genus Streptomyces; species Streptomyces rubradiris. The sequence goes on along the minus strand of NZ_BNEA01000015.1, from coordinate 2,399,395 downwards.
GCAAGGCCAAGGACGCCATCGACAAGCTCGTCAAGGACGGCGAGATCGGTGAGGACGAGGGCCGCCGTGCGGAGAAGGACCTCGACGACCTGACGGCGAAGTACGTCGCCCAGGTGGACGAGCTCCTGAAGCACAAGGAAGCGGAGCTGCTCGAAGTCTGATGAGCGACTCTTCCTGGGGGGCGCCGCCACCGGCGGGGCAGACCGGCCACTGGGGGTCCACCGTGGGTGGGCCCCTCCAGGAGGCTGCCCCGGCGGGTCCCACGTACGATGCGCCTGAGGCGCAGCAGACTCGCCCCATGCCCATCGTGCCCGACGGCCCCGCGTACGGCGGAGACCAGGACGACGACCGGGGGGCCGCTCGGCTGAGCGGCCCCCTGTTCCGAGACGAGACGTTCCAGGCCCGGGAGCTCCCGGCCGAGACCCAGAACCCGGAGCCCATGTCCGACGTCCCGCAGCCGCCGCCGGCACCGGCGCCGCAGAAGAAGAGCGCGGGCCGGGACCTGAGCGCGGCCATAGGGGTCGGCGTCGGTCTCGGTGTGGTGATCGTCGCGTCCCTGTTCGTCGTCAAGGCCGTCTTCGTCGGCGTGATAGCGATCGCCGTCGTGGTCGGGCTGTGGGAGCTGACCAGCAGGCTCAAGGAGCGCAAGGAGATCAGGGCGCCGCTCGTGCCGCTCGCGGTGGGCGGCGCGGCCATGGTCGTCGCCGGTTATGTGCGCGGTGCCGAGGGCGCGTGGGTGGCCATGGCCCTCACCGCCCTGGCCACGCTGGTCTGGCGCATGACGGAACGGCCGGAGGGCTACCTCAAGGACGTCACGGCCGGTGTCTTCGCCGCGTTCTACGTGCCCTTCCTGGCCACGTTCGTCGCGCTGATGCTCGCCGCCGACGACGGTCCCTGGCGGGTGCTGACCTTCCTGCTGCTGACGGTGGTCAGCGACACCGGCGCCTACGCGGTCGGCTGGCGCTTCGGCAAGCACAAGCTCGCCCCGCGCATCAGCCCCGGCAAGACCCGCGAGGGCCTGCTGGGCGCGGTGCTGTTCGCGATGGTGGCGGGCGCGCTGTGCATGCAGTTCCTGATCGACGGCGGAGCCTGGTGGCAGGGCCTGCTGCTGGGTCTGGCGGTCGCGGCCAGCGCCACGCTGGGCGACCTCGGCGAATCCATGATCAAGCGCGACCTGGGCATCAAGGACATGGGCACCTTGCTCCCCGGTCACGGAGGCATCATGGACCGCCTGGACTCGCTGCTGCCCACGGCCCCGGTGGTGTGGCTGCTCCTGGTGATCTTCGTCGGTTCGGCGTGACTCCGCTCTTCGCCCGCTCCGCGTGAGCGGTACGGCTTCCCGGCCCCCGTCCTGTGTCGCAGCAGGGCGGGGGCCGTCGGCGTAGCCGCGAGTCCCTGGCCCACCGGGGCCGCCGTCGGTCCGTACCCGGATGCCGCAGCAGGAACGGCGGCCCGGTGCCGGGCCCGGCAGACTCCTCACAGGACGGCGGTCGCGCCGCCGCCCGGCGCCGCAGCAGGGAGTGTGCCCGATGCCCCTCGACCCCGCCCCCGCCTCCGCGTCCGTGTGCCCGGCCCACACGTCCGTGTGCCCGGCCTCCGTCTCCACGTGCCCCTCGTCCGGTTCGGCGTCCTCCGCCACGTCCGTGCCTCTGTCCCCCGCTGCCCCTGAGCCGCCCGCCCCCGCCCCGCCCGTGCGGTTCTGGCCCGTGGACGATCTGCCCGCGCTCGACCCCGATCCGCTGCTGGACGAGTTGCTGCGCGACGAGCCGGTGACCCGGATCAGGCTCCCGTACGGCCAGGGCTGGGCCTGGCTGGTCACCCGGTACGAGGACGTCCGCTTCGTCACCTCCGACCCGCGCTTCTCCCGGGCGCGGGTCGTCGGTCGCGAGGTCACCACCATGCGCCCGGTGCCGGTCGCCTCGCAGACGGCCGGCCTGCAGTACGTCGACCCGCCCCGGCACACCCGGTTGCGCCGGGTCGTCGCCCGCGCGTTCACCGGGCGGAGCATGCGGCGGCTGCGTCCGCTCGCCGAGCGCAGGGCCGCCGAACTGCTCGACGGGATGGCCCGCGCCGGCGCCCCGGCCGACCTCATGGAGCACCTGCACGGCCCGTTCCCGCTCGCCGTGCTCCGCGACTTCCTCGGCGTGGCCGAGGAGGACCGGCAGGACTGGGCAGCGACCGGCGAGGCCCTGCTGTCGGCGGGCGCGGAGTCCGAGGAGCGCGCCCGACAGGCGGCGCGGGAGACCCGGGAACGGATCGCCGCACTGCTCCGGCGCCGCCGCGAGGAACCGCGCGAGGACCTGGCCGGGGTGCTGGCGCGGGCCGCCGCCGAGGGGGAGATCACCGACGACGAGGCAATCTCCCTCGCGATCGCCGTCCAGGTCAGCGGCGGCCACGCGGTCCGCAACAACAGCGGCTCGATGATGTACGCGCTGCTCACCCACCCCGCGCACCTGGACCGGCTGCGCCGCGAGCCGGAGCTGCTGCCCCGGGCCGTGGAGGAGCTGTTCCGCTACGTCCCGCACCGCAACGGCGTCGGCATCCCCCGGATCGCCACCGAGGACGTCGAGGTCGGCGGCCGGCTGATCCGCGCCGGTGACGTGGTCTACAACGCCTACCTGGCCGCCAACCGCGATCCCCGCGTGTTCCCCGGCCCGGACGCCCTCGACTTCGACCGGGACCACCTCGCCCACCTGGCCTTCGGCCACGGCCCGCACCACTGTCTGGCCGCCGTGATGGCCCGCATGGAGGCCGAGGTCATGATCGGCGCCGTCCTCGCCCGCTTCCCCGCCCTCCGGCTGGCCGTACCTCCCGAGGAGGTCGAGTTCCAGCGCCGGGGCCTGATCCGCGGCCCGAGGATCCTGCCGGTGACCTGGTGAGGACGGGCTCTCCGGGCCACTCCAATGGATCTGCGACACTGGATGCACCATGCCCAAGCCCGGAGAACTCACTTTCGTCGCGCCGCGCGGAGCCAAGAAGCCGCCGCGGCATCTCGCCGACCTCACGCCCGCCGAGCGCAAGGAAGCGGTGGCCGGGATCGGTGAGAAGCCGTTCCGTGCCAAGCAGCTCTCGCAGCACTACTTCGCGCGGTACGCGCACGACCCGGAGCAGTGGACCGACATCCCCGCCGGTTCGCGCGCCAAGCTCCGGGAAGCGCTGTTCCCGGAGCTGATGACCGTCGTCCGCCACCTGTCCACCGACGAGGGCGCCACCCGCAAGACGCTGTGGCGGCTGTTCGACGGCACGCTGGTCGAGTCGGTGCTGATGCGCTACCCGGACCGGGTGACCATGTGCATCAGCTCGCAGGCCGGCTGCGGCATGAACTGCCCGTTCTGCGCGACCGGGCAGGCGGGGCTGGACCGGAACCTGTCCACCGCGGAGATCGTCCACCAGATCGTGGACGGCATGCGGGCGCTGCGCGACGGCGAGGTGCCCGGGGGGCCCGCGCGGCTGTCCAACATCGTCTTCATGGGGATGGGCGAGCCGCTCGCCAACTACAACCGGGTCGTCGGGGCCATCCGGGCGCTGACCGACCCCGCCCCGGACGGGCTCGGGCTCTCCCAGCGCGGCATCACCGTCTCCACCGTCGGTCTGGTGCCGGCCATCCACCGGTTCGCCGACGAGGGCTTCAAGTGCCGGCTGGCGATCTCCCTGCACGCCCCCGACGACGAGCTGCGCGACACCCTCGTCCCCGTGAACACGCGGTGGAAGGTGCGCGAGGTGCTGGACGCGGGCTTCGAGTACACCGAGAAGTCGGGCCGCCGGCTGTCCATCGAGTACGCGCTGATCCGGGACATCAACGACCAGGCGTGGCGCGGCGACCGGCTCGGGCGGCTGCTCAAGGGCAAGCCCGTGCACGTCAACCTCATCCCGCTGAACCCCACGCCGGGCTCGAAGTGGACGGCGTCCCGGCCGGAGGACGAGAAGGCGTTCGTGGAGGCCATCGCCGCCCATGGTGTGGCCGTCACCATCCGGGACACCCGTGGTCAGGAGATCGACGGAGCCTGTGGTCAGCTCGCCGCCACCGAGCGGTAATCTGACCAGGTCCACATATCTTCATATTCCGACAGGGGAGCGCCACAGCGCTGAGAGTGCGGCAACCGGGCCGCAGACCCTCTGAACCTCGCCCAGGTCATTCTGGGTAGGAAGTTCGGTCATCACTCAAGCTGTTGCGCCCTGCCCGGGCCGCCCGCGCGGCGCTCCGGGCGGGGCCGCGTCTCTTCCTGGCCAACCCCCAGGAGGACATCCAGTGCACAACAAGACCCTCGTGGCCGTGGCGGCGGGGCTCGGCCTGCTCGCGCTGTCCGCGTGCGGTGCGACGGACTCCGGGGCGTCCTCGGACCCCAAGACCGTCACCCTCGTCAGCCACGACTCGTGGAACGTCTCCAAGAGCGTCGTCAAGGACTTCGAGAAGCGCTCCGGGTACAAGCTCCGGGTCCTCAAGGACGGCGACGCCGGGCAGGCCGTCAACAAGGCGATCCTGACCAAGGACAACCCGCAGGGCGACGTCTTCTTCGGCGTCGACAACACCCTGCTCTCCCGCGCCCTGGACAACGGACTGTTCCAGCCCTACGAACCGAAGGGCGCCGGTTCCGTCCGGCCGGAGAACCGCGTCGACCAGGACAAGCACCGCGTCATCCCCGTCGACACCGGCGACGTCTGCGTCAACTACGACAAGGCCTGGTTCAGCGCGCACAAGCTGACCCCGCCGCGGACCTTCGCCGACCTCGCCAAGCCCGCGTACAAGAACCTCCTCGTCACCGAGAACGCGGCCACCTCCTCGCCGGGCCTCGGCTTCCTGCTCGGCAGCGCCGCGGAGTTCGGCGACCAGGGCTGGCCGGAGTACTGGAAGAAGCTCAAGGCCAACGGCGTCAAGGTCGTCGACGGCTGGGAGCAGGCCTACTACCAGGAGTTCTCCGGCTCCTCGGAGGGCAAGAAGGCCGGCGGCGACCGGCCGCTGGTGGTGTCGTACGCCTCCTCCCCGCCCGCCGAGGTCATCTACGCCAAGAAGCGGCCCGCCACCGCCCCGACCGGGGTGGCGCACGGCACCTGCTTCCGGCAGACCGAGTACGCCGGGCTGCTGAGCAACGCGAAGAACCCCGAGGGCGGCAAGGCGCTCCTCGACTTCCTGCTCACCCGGGAGTTCCAGCAGGACATGCCGCTGAGCATGTTCGTGTACCCGGTCGTGGAGGGGGCCGCCGTGCCCGCCGACTTCACCGAGTACGGTCCGGCCGCCGAGCACCCCGAGACCCTGGCCCCCGACAAGATCGCCGCCAACCGCGACCAGTGGGTCTCCGCGTGGACGTCGCTCGTACTGAAGTGACCGCCAAGGCGCGCGGCCGGCGCGGGAGCGCGGCGCGGCTCGGGCTGATGGCCCTGCCCGTCGCGTTCTTCGCACTGTTCTTCGCCTGGCCCGTCGCCGCGATCGTCACCCGCGGGCTGAAGACGGACGGCGCCTGGCACCTCGGGCGGATCGCGGACGTCGTCACCCGCCCCGACATCCGGCACGTGCTGTGGTTCACCACCTGGCAGGCGCTCGCCTCCACCGCGCTCACCCTGCTGCTCGCCCTGCCCGCCGCCTACGTCTTCGCCCGCCTGGACTTCCCCGGCAGACACGTGCTGCGGGCCGTCGTCACGGTGCCGTTCGTGCTGCCGACCGTCGTCGCCGGCAGCGCCTTCCTGGCCCTGGTGGGGCGGGGCGGCCTGCTGGACGAGCTGTGGGGGGTACGGCTGGACACCACGGTGTGGGCGATCCTGCTCGCCCACGTCTTCTTCAACTACGCGGTCGTCGTCCGCACCGTCGGCGGGCTGTGGGCCCAGCTCGACCCCCGGCAGGAGGAGGCCGCGCGGATGCTGGGCGCCTCGCCGTTCACGGCCTGGCGCCGGGTCACCCTGCCGGCGCTCGGGCCCGCCGTGGCCGCCGCCGCCCTGATGGTCTTCCTGTTCACCTTCACCTCCTTCGGCGTGGTCCAGATCCTCGGCGGCCCCACCTTCTCCACCATCGAGGTGGAGATCTACCGGCAGACCTCCGAGACCTTCGACCTGGGCACGGCCGCCGTCCTCACCCTCGTCCAGTTCGCCGCCGTCGGCGCGATCCTCGCCGTGCACGCCTGGACGGTACGGCGGCGGGAGACCGCGCTGCGCCTGGTCGACGCCTCCGTCACCGCCCGCCGGCCGCGCGGGGCCGGACAGTGGGCGCTGCTCGCCGCCGTCCTCGCCACCGTCGCCCTGCTGCTGGTGCTGCCGCTCGGCGTCCTCGTTAGCCGCTCCCTCGACGCCCCCGGCTTCGGCTACTACCGGGCGCTGACCGACGCGGACGGCGGTACGTTCCTGGTGGCGCCCGTGCAGGCGGTGTGGACCTCGCTCCAGTACGCCGTCGCCGCCACCGTCATCGCCGTGGTGATCGGCGGCCTCGCCGCCGCCGCGCTGGCCCGCCGGGACGCCGGACGGCTGGTACGGGGCTTCGACGCGCTGCTGATGCTGCCGCTCGGCGTGTCCGCCGTCACCGTCGGCTTCGGCTTCCTGATCGCCCTCGACGAACCGCCGCTGAACCTGCGCCAGTCCTGGATCCTGGTGCCGCTCGCCCAGGCCCTCGTCGGCGCCCCTTTCGTCGTCCGCACCATGCTGCCCGTGCTGCGCGCGGTGGACGGACGCCTCAGGGAGGCCGCCGCCGTGCTCGGGGCCTCGCCCTGGCGGGTGTGGCGGGAGGTGGACCTGCCGCTGGTGCGGCGGGCGCTGCTGGTCGCGGCCGGCTTCGCGTTCGCCGTGTCGCTCGGCGAGTTCGGGGCGACCGTGTTCATCGCCCGGCCCGACAACCCCACGCTGCCGGTCGCCGTGGCCCGGCTGCTCGGCCGCCCCGGCGATCTCAACTACGGCCAGGCGATGGCCCTTTCGACCATTCTGATGGTGGTGTGCGCCGTCGCGCTGCTCGTCCTGGAGCGGCTGCGCACCGACCGGACGGGGGAGTTCTAGATGCTGCTGAGCCTGGATGCCGCGACCGTGCGCTTCGGCGGGCGGGCCGTCCTGGACCGGGTCGGCCTGGAGGTCGCCGAGCACGAGGTGGTGTGCGTGCTCGGGCCCAGCGGCAGCGGGAAGTCGACCCTGCTGCGGGTGGTCGCCGGACTGCAACCCCTGGACTCCGGGCGGGTGTCGCTCGACGGCCGGGACCAGAACGGGGTGCCCGCGCACCGGCGTGACGTCGGCCTGATGTTCCAGGACCACCAGCTCTTCCCGCAGCGGGACGTCGGCGCCAACGTGGCCTTCGGGCTGCGCATGCACGGCGTCGCCCGGCGCGAACGGGACGCCGAGGTGGGCCGGTTGCTGGACCTGGTCGGTCTGCCGGGGGCCGCCCGGCGGGCCGTGGCCGCCCTGTCCGGCGGGGAGCAGCAGCGTGTGGCCCTTGCCCGGGCGCTCGCCCCCCGGCCCCGGCTGCTGATGCTGGACGAGCCGCTCGGCCAGCTGGACCGCTCGCTGCGCGAACGCCTCGTGGTGGAACTGCGGGAGCTGTTCGGCCGGCTGGGCACGACCGTGCTCGCCGTGACCCACGACCAGGGCGAGGCGTTCGCGCTGGCCGACCGGGTGGTGGTGATGCGGGACGGGCGGATCGCGCAGTCCGGGACGCCCGTCGAGGTGTGGCAGCGGCCCGCCGACGCGTTCGTGGCCCGCTTCCTCGGCTTCGAGAACGTGGTCCCGGCGACCGTCGCGGGCACGGCCGCCGACAGCCCCTGGGGCAAACTGCCGGTGCCCGACGGCTCGGCGCAGGGCAGCCGTACGGTCCTGGTCCGCCCGGCCGGGGTCCGGCTGGTCCCCGCCGACCAGGGTTTGTCCTGCACGGTGACCGCCCGCACGTTCAAGGGCTCCCACGTGGCCGTCCACCTCCAGCCGGCGGACGGCCCGCGGCTGGAGGCGGCCTGCGCGCTGCGGGACGCGCCCGAGCCCGGCGCCCCGGTCGGCGTGGAGTTCGACGCGGCGGAAATCGTCGTACTGGACTGATCGTCCGCCATAGGGTGAGGCCATGCCCGAACTCACTCATGACCGCTACTGCGACGAAATAGCCGACCAGGTCGGCCGGTTGAGGGCCGTGGTGACCTCCGGCGCCGACCTGTCGGCGACCGTGCCGACCTGCCCCGACTGGTCGCTGGAGGACCTGCTGCGGCACGTGGGCGGCGCCCTGCGCTGGGTGGACGCCCTGGTGCGCGCCCGGGCGCGGGAGAACATCCCGGACGAGCGGGTCCCGCTGTTCGGCGGGCCGGAGCGGCGCGGGGACGCGGCGGCGCTGGACGCCTGGCTCGCGGACGCCGGGGAGCGGGTCGTCGGCGCGCTGCGCGAGGCCGGCCCGGACACCGAGGTGTGGACCTGGGCCTGGGCGCGGACCGTCGGTTTCTGGGCCCGCCGGGTGACGCACGAGATCACCGTGCACCGCGCCGACGCCACGCTCGCCGCCGGACTGCCCTACGAGGTCGCGCCGGACATCGCGGCGGACGCGCTGGACGAGTGGCTGGAGGTGGTGCGGTGGGTGCAGCGCAACGCGGCCGACGAGCGGACGCGCGAGCTGCGCGGGCCCAGCCGCTCCCTCCATCTGCACGCCACCGACGCCGACCCGGCCCTGAACGCCGAATGGCTGATCGAGCTGGGCCCGGACGGTGTGCGCTGGCGGCGCGGGCACGAGAAGGCCACGGTCGCCCTGCGCGGCCCGCTCACCTCCGTGCTGCTCGCCTTCTACCGCCGGCTGCCGCTGGACGGCCCCGGCCTGGAGGTGCTGGGCGACCGGGAGTTGCTGGAGTTCTGGCTGGAGCGGGCCACGTTCGGCTGAGGCCGGGGCCCAGCCGCGCATGCCGGTCCGGACCGCGCCCCCGAACCCTGATGTCCGGGCCCGCAGACGCGGTGGTCAGCGGCTCAGCGGCAGGGCCGACAGCGCGGCGATCGCCAGGACGAGCGGGCCGAACAGGGCCGGCAGGGCGGCGGCGCGCAGCGCGGCGGCCCCGCGCAGCAGGGCGGGGCGCGCGCCCAGGCGGAGCAGCGCGGCGGTGGTGCCCGCGCGGTACTGGCGGGCCTCCACGGCCGCGGTGAGCAGCGTGGCGAGCGTGGAGCCGCCGACGACGAGCGCGCCGAGGGCGGACAGCGGCCCGCGGGCCGGGGCCGGGCCGCCGGACAGCGCGGTCAGCGCGGCCAGGGCACACCCGGCGGACGCCACCGCGCAGACCACTCCGAGGGGACGGCCGATCCGGGCGGCCTCCGCCATCAGGCCCCGGCCGGCCAGCAGCCGCAGCGCGCCCGGCCGCCCGGCCTGGAGGAGCCTGCCGCACAGGTGGGTGAGACCGGGACCGGCCAGCACCAGGCCGGAGCCGGTGAGGAGCCAGCCGAGGAGGACGGCGAGGGCGGGGGCGGACCGGCCGGCGTAGGCCTGCGCGGCCAGCCCGGCGGTGACGAGGGCGATGCCCCAGGGCAGACCGGCGGGGGACCCGGCTTCGGGGTCCGGGACCGGCGGCTCCGGCACGTCGTCCGGCGCCGGACGGTCGCCGTCCGCCTCCAGGAGGGCGGCCGTCGCGGTACGCCCGTCCCCGGCTGCCGCGGTGCGCCCGTCTCCGTCCGTAGCGGTACGCCCGTCCCCGGCCGTCACGCCCTGGCCGGAGCCGGGTGCCGAGGGGAGCCGGGTCCCGAACCTGCCGTACGCCCCGAACGTCTCCCGTCCGGCCGGGCCGCCCAGGGCACCGAACCGGCCGAACCGCCGCGCGGCCCGGGCCGGTGGGAGGGGGTCGCGCGGCCGGAGCGCCACTGCCACCGCCGCCGTCGCCGTGACCGGGAGCAGGGTCAGCAGGGTCACGGCCGCCGGGACCGGGAGGGGGTGCCCGGCGGCCAGGAGGCCGGCCGCCGCGCCGTCGAACGGCAGGCCGGTGAGGTCGCCGCGCAGGTGCAGGAAGAACAGCAGGGCCAGCAGCGAGCCCAGGGAGCAGGACAGGGCCGTCGTCAGCGCCGAGACGGCCATGAGCCGGGCCGGGCCGAGCCCCAGGGCGGACAGGCCGGGGCGCGGCCGGGTGCCGGGGTCGGTGCGGGCCACCGCGAGCGCCAGGTACACCGTGGCGGCGAGCGGCGCCGCGCACCAGGCCAGGCGCAGCGCGGCGGCGCCGGCGGCCTCCGGGTGGGCCACGGCGCGACCGAGGCTGGACAGCAGCAGCAGGCCGGTGCCCGCCGAGGCCGCGGCCACCAGCAGGCGGCGCAGCTGGACGGCGGGCCGGGCGGCGCGGGTCAGGCGGAGAGCGAGCACGCGGCCCGGCCTTCCGCGTCGGGGACGTCCGGCAGGTGCACGGTGTGCACCCGGCGCCCGTCCAGCAGGGCCACCGTGCGGTCGGCGAGGGCGGCGGTGTCGGGGTCCTGGGTGGCGAGGACGACCGTGATGCCGTGCGAGCGGGCGGCCGTGGCCAGGGTGCGCAGCACATGGGTGCGGTCGGCGTGGTGCAGGGGCGCGGTCGGCTCGTCGGCGAACAGCACCTCGGGGCCGGGGGCGAGCGCGCGGGCGATGGCGACGCGCTGGCGCTCGGCGTGCCGCAGCGCGCGCGGGCGGCAGCGGGCCTTGTCGCCGACGTCCAGGCGCTCCAGCCACTCCAGCGCGCAGACCTTGGCCCGGCGGCGGCCGGCACCGCGCAGCATCAGCGGAAGGGCGGCGTTCTCCCAGACGTTCAGCTCGGGGACGAGGACCGGCTCGGGGTCGATCCAGCCGAAGCGTTCCCGGCGCAGCCGCTCGCGGGCGGCGGGGCCGAGGGTGTGCAGGGGGGAGCTGTTGAACCAGACCTCGCCGGAGCACACCGGCACCAGGCCGGACAGACAGCGCAGCAGGGTGGTCTTGCCGCTGCCGCGCGGTCCGCTGACGGCGACGATCTCGCCCTGGCGCACGCCGAGCGAGATCCCGGCCAGGCCGGGGGAGCCGTCGCGGTGCGTGAAGTGGAGGGAGCGTGCCCAGAGCACGTCGTTGTCCGGCGGTGCCTCCATGGCGTACACCTCGGTTCTGATCCGTTTTCCCGTGCCTGTTCCCCCATACGGGGGAACGAAGGCTGGGCCGATCGGTCACTGGCACGCTAGGCAGGTCCCGGACGGGAGCCCGGACAGCACGCGGCCCCGGGCCGCCGTTCTCACTCGAACGGACGGGCACCGGGGCCGGCTCGGTCATCCGGTCGGATGATCAGAGCTTGGTCCACGCCTCCGTGAGGGTGGCCCGCAGGATCTGCTCGATCTCGTCGAAGGTCTCCTGGGTGGAGATCAGCGGCGGGGCGAGCTGGATGACCGGGTCGCCGCGGTCGTCGGCACGGCAGTACAGGCCGTTGTCGAACAGCGCCTTGGAGAGGAAGCCGTACAGGACGCGCTCGGTCTCCTCCTCGTTGAAGGACTCCTTGGTGTTCTTGTCCTTCACCAGCTCGATGCCGTAGAAGAAGCCGTTGCCGCGGACGTCGCCGACGATCGGCAGGTCGTGCAGCTTCTGCAGGGTCTGCAGGAAGGCGCCCTCGTTGTCCAGCACGTGCTGGTTGAGGTTCTCCCGCTCGAACAGGTCGAGGTTGGCCAGGCCCACCGCGGCGGAGACCGGGTGGCCGCCGAAGGTGTAGCCGTGCAGGAAGGTGTTGTCGCCCTTGTAGAACGGCTCGGCGAGGCGGTCGGAGATGATGCAGGCGCCGATCGGGGAGTAGCCCGAGGTCATGCCCTTGGCGCAGGTGATCATGTCCGGGACGTAGCCGAACTTGTCGCAGGCGAACGTCGTGCCGAGGCGGCCGAAGGCGCAGATGACCTCGTCCGACACGAGCAGGACGTCGTACTTGTCGCAGATCTCGCGCACGCGCTGGAAGTAGCCGGGGGGCGGCGGGAAGCAGCCGCCGGCGTTCTGCACCGGCTCCAGGAAGACCGCGGCGACGGTGTCCGGGCCCTCGAAGAGGATCTGCTGCTCGATCTGGTCGGCGGCCCAGCGGCCGAAGGCGACCGGGTCGTCGCCGAACAGCGGCGCGCGGTAGATGTTGGTGTTCGGCACCTTGTGCGCGCCCGGCACCAGCGGCTCGAAGGGGGCCTTCAGGCCCGGCAGGCCGGTGATGGACAGGGCGCCCTGCGGGGTGCCGTGGTAGGCGACCGCGCGGGAGATGACCTTGTGCTTGGTGGGCTTGCCGACCAGCTTGAAGTACTGCTTGGCGAGCTTCCAGGCGGTCTCGACGGCCTCGCCGCCGCCGGTGGTGAAGAAGACCTTGTTCAGGTCGCCGGGGGCTTCGTTGGCCAGACGCTCGGCCAGCTCGACGGCCTTCGGGTGGGCGTAGGACCACACCGGGAAGAAGGCCAGCTCCTGCGCCTGCTTGGCGGCGGTCTCGGCGAGTTCCGTGCGGCCGTGACCGGCCTGGACCACGAACAGACCCGCGAGACCGTCGAGGTAGCGCTTGCCCTTGTCGTCGTAGATGTAGGTGCCCTCACCCCGGACGATGGTCGGGACGGGGGAGTTCTCGTACGAGGACATGCGGGTGAAGTGCATCCACAGGTGGTCGTACGCGGTGCGGCTGAGGTCCTTGGTGCTCACGGTTATCGGGTCCTCACGGTTATCGGGTTCCCCACATGTAGGTCTGCTTCTTGAGCTTCAGGTAGACGAAGCTCTCGGTGGAGCGCACCCCGGGCAGGGCCCGGATGCGTTTGTTGATGACGTCCAGCAGGTGGTCGTCGTCCTCGCAGACGATCTCGGCGAGGATGTCGAACGAGCCCGCGGTCATCACCACGTACTCGACTTCCGACATGTCAGTCAGCGCGTCCGCGATCGACTCGACATCGCCCTCGACGTTGATCCCGACCATCGCCTGCCGGCGGAAGCCCACGGTCAGCGGGTCCGTGACGGCGACGATCTGCATCACGCCCTGGTCCAGCAGCTTCTGCACGCGCTGGCGCACGGCCGCCTCGGACAGGCCGACGGCCTTGCCGATCGCGGCGTACGGCCGGCGGCCGTCCTCCTGGAGCTGCTGGATGATGGCGAGGGAGACGGCGTCCAGCTGGGGACTGTTGCCGTTCCTGGACTCGCGGGACGAGTCCCTCTGGTCTGCGCTTCGACTGGCCACGACCTCACTGTGCACCAGGTCTCGACAGTTTTGCAAGCCCCAATCGATGAAATCCGTTGTTTGAGAGACTAGACCTTGCGGATTTCGCAGATCGAGTGGCGGTGGGGGTGTTGAAAACGTGGGTGTGGCGATTAGGGTGGGTGTCTCAGCGATTGGACAGCCAGAACCAGATCAGGAGGCCGGCAGTGAGCACCGAGCTGCGTCGTCTGCGCAACTACATCGACGGTGAGTTCCGGGACGCCGCCGACGGACGGACCACCGAGGTGGTCAACCCCGCGACGGGCGAGGCGTACGCGACCGCGCCGCTGTCCGGGCAGGCGGACGTCGACGCCGCCATGGAGGCCGCCGCCCGCGCCTTCCCGGCCTGGCGCGACACCACCCCCGCCGAGCGGCAGAAGGCCCTCCTGAAGATCGCCGACGCGTTCGAGGAACGCGCCGAGGAACTGATCGCGGCCGAGGTGGAGAACACGGGCAAGCCCATCGGGCTGACCCGCTCCGAGGAGATCCCGCCGATGGTCGACCAGATCCGCTTCTTCGCGGGCGCGGCCCGGATGCTGGAGGGCCGCTCGGCCGGCGAGTACATGGAGGGGATGACCTCCATCATCCGCCGCGAGCCGGTCGGCGTCTGCGCGCAGGTCGCGCCGTGGAACTACCCGATGATGATGGCCGTGTGGAAGTTCGCCCCGGCCATCGCGGCGGGCAACACGGTCGTGCTGAAGCCCTCGGACACCACCCCCGCCTCCACGGTCCTGATGGCCGAGATCATGGGCTCCGTCCTGCCCAAGGGCGTCTTCAACGTCATCTGCGGCGACCGCGACACCGGCCGGATGATGGTCGAGCACGAGACCCCCGCGATGGCCTCCATCACCGGCTCCGTGCGCGCCGGCATGTCCGTCGCCGAGTCCGCCTCCAAGGACCTCAAGCGGGTCCACCTGGAGCTGGGCGGCAAGGCCCCGGTCGTGGTCTTCGAGGACACCGACATCGCCAAGGCCGCCGAGGACATCTCCATGGCCGGCTTCTTCAACGCCGGCCAGGACTGTACGGCCGCGACCCGCGTCCTCGTCCACGAGTCCATCCACGACGAGTTCGTGGCCGCGCTCGCCAAGGCCGCGACCGAGACCAAGACCGGGCAGCCGGACGACGAGGACGTCCTGTACGGCCCGCTGAACAACCCCAACCAGCTCAAGCAGGTCTCCGGCTTCATCGACCGCCTCCCGGCCCACGCCAAGGTCGAGGCGGGCGGCCAGCGGGTCGGCAACAAGGGCTACTTCTACGCCCCGACCGTCGTCTCCGGCCTCAAGCAGGACGACGAGATCGTCCAGAACGAGGTCTTCGGCCCGGTCATCACCGTCCAGTCCTTCACCGACGAGGACCAGGCCGTCGAGTACGCCAACGGCGTCCAGTACGCCCTCGCGTCCTCGGTGTGGACCAAGGACCACGCCCGCGCGATGCGCATGTCCAAGCGGCTCGACTTCGGCTGCGTGTGGATCAACACCCACATCCCGCTGGTCGCCGAGATGCCCCACGGCGGCTTCAAGAAGTCCGGCTACGGCAAGGATCTGTCCGCGTACGGCTTCGAGGACTACACGCGCATCAAGCACGTGATGACGTCCCTGGACGCGTAAGCACCGCGAACGGCGGCACGGCCCCGGACGGGCCCACCATCCTGTCCGGGGCCGTGCCCTGTTCTTCGGCCGGGACCTGATCGACAAGGTGTCGGACAGGCGCCGGACCGCTCGACGCAGCGTCGATTGTCGCTCCGGGCGACGAAACGGCATGCTTCCGGGGTGCTCCAGACTTCCTCTCCCGTGTCCGCGCCGTCCCGCCGTTCCCTGCTCGCCGCCCTCGGCGCCACCGCCGCGCTCGGTGCGCTGTCCGGGTGCGGGGTGCCCGCCGCGTACGTCAAGCCCGCGGACCGCTCCGCGCCCGACGCGTCGGCTGCCGACAAGAGGCTGACCTGGGCCAACTGGCCGCTGTACATCGACACCGACGACGACAACCCGAACCGGCGGCCCACCCTGGAGGGGTTCGGTAAGCGCACCGGGATCTCCGTCGACTATGTGGAGGAGATCAACGACAACGACGAGTTCTTCGGCAAGATCAGTCCCTCGCTGATGAACCACCAGCCCACCGGCCGGGACCTGATCGTCATCAGCGACTGGATGTGCGCCCGGTACGTCCGGCTGGGCTGGGTCCAGGAGATGGACCGCGCCCGCCAGCCGAACGTGGCGCGCAACCTGGACCCGCTGCTGCGCTCGCCCGCCTTCGACGAGGGCCGCCGGTTCACCGTGCCGTGGCAGTCCGGGATCACCGGCATCGCCTACAACCGGCGCAAGCTCGGCCGGGACATCCGGCACGTGAAGGACCTCTGGGCGCCGGACCTCAAGGGCCGGGTGACCCTGCTGTCCGGTTTGGACGAGGCGTTCGCGCTGCTCATGCAGGGCGACGGCGTGGACATCACCCGCTGGAGCGCGGACGACTTCCACCGGATGTGCGACCGGATCGAGCGAGAGGTGCACCGGGGCCAGATCCGCCGCTTCACCGGCAACGACTACACCAAGGACCTGGTCAGCGGGGACGTGCTGGCCTGCCAGGCGTACTCCGGCGATGTCATCCAGCTCCAGGCGGACAACCCCGACATCCGCTTCGTCGTCCCCGAGGAGGGCGCCGAGCTGTGGTCGGACTCGCTGATGATCCCCAACCGGGCCCGGCACAAGGCCAACGCCGAGCGGCTGATCGACTACTACTACCAGCCGGAGGTCGCCGCGAAGCTCGCCGCCTGGGTCAACTACGTCTGCCCGGTCCCGGCCGCCCGCGAGGTGCTGGCCGCCGACCCGGACAAGGACACCGCGGCCCTCGCCGACAACCCCCTGATCTTCCCGGACCCCGTGATGCGCGAACGCCTGGCCGTCGCCCGCGACATCACCTCCGCACAACGCCCGGAGTTCACCCGGCGGTGGAACGGCATCGTGGGCCTGTGAGCCGCCGGCCCCGGCGCGCGGGGCAGGATGAACCCATGGCCAAGGACACGCACCGGGGTGACACGGCCGAGGATTTCCCGCGCGGCGCCACGGGTTTCCTCGGTCCGGACGATGCCGGCCCGCTCCCCGAGACGGACCCGCGGACGTTCCGCACCGCCCTCTACGAGGCCGCCCGGGTCGCCGGGGGCACGGTGGGCGAGGTGGAGGAACGGACCTATCCCCGCACCTTCCACACCGCGTCCGTCCTCGACCGCGCGGGCGAGACCGTCGTCCTGTGCCACGCCCACCACCCGTGGATCGCGTTCGCCTCACAGCGCCGGAACTGGTACGACGAGGAGTTCCTCGCACCGCCCCCATGGGCCCGCGCCTTCACCGACGCGGGACTCACGGTGCTCGACCGCGAGCGGCTCACCACACCGCTGTCCGCGGTGGACACCTCGGCACTGACCCGGGACGAGTGGCGCGGCATCCGCCTCTACCACCTCACCACGCTGGGCGGAGTCCTCTTCAACGCCTTCGCCTGACGCACCGCGACCGCCGCGCTCACCCCTGCTCGTCCAGCGCGCGGCTCACCGTCGCCGCCGCCCGGCACACGGCCGGGGCGAGACGGGGGGAGCGGGCGGTCGTCGGAGCGGTCAGGGAGACGGCCGCCACGGGGGTGCCGGACCGGAACACCGGCGCCGCGACGGACAGTTCGCCCAGCCGGTGCTCCTCATGGGCCTCGGCCAGGCCGGCCGCCCGGACGCGGGCCAGGTGGGCGGCGAGCCGGCCCGGGGCGGTGAGGGTCCGGGGAGTGTGCCGCTCGGCGGCGGCCGGGGCCGGGAGCAGACCGTGGGCCAGCAGGACCTTCCCCGCGGCCGTGGCGTGCGGGGGCAGCCGTGCGCCGGTGACCAGGCACAGGGCCGTGCCGTCGGCCGGGATCACCACGTCCGCGTGCCCGCCGGTGCGCGCGGTGAGGGCGCGCAGCGCCGGCAGGGCCGTGTCCAGCAGGCCGCGCGGGCAGGGGGCGGCGGCGCCGAGCGTACGGATCCGGGTGCCGAGGCGGTAGGAGCCGTCCGAGCCCCGCTCCAGCCCGCCCCAGGCCACCAGTTCCCGCACCATGCGCAGCGCGGTCGGCACGGGCAGCCCCGTGCGGCGGGCGATCTCCGTCAGGCGCAGCGTGACCGGCGCGTCCACGAACGCGTCCAGCACGGAGAAGACCCGCCCCGCGACACTCTCCGCCATCCGTCCCCCGTCCGCCCCGCCCGCGTTTTCGCCCAGTGAAAGCCGGGCGTTGCCGCCGGCCGGCCCCGCCCGCCAGGGTCAACGCATGAACCTCGATCTCTCTTCCGACCAGTTGCTGTCCACCACCCGCGCCGTCCGCCACCGCCTCGACCTCACCCGTCCGGTGCCGCGCCGGCTGCTGGAGGAGTGTGTGGACCTGGCCGTCCAGGCGCCGAGCGGACGCAACCGGCAGCGCTGGCACTTCGTCGTCGTCACCGACCCCGAGCGGCGGGCCGCCCTGGCCGACGTGTGGCGGGCCGGGGTGACCGCGCCCGGCGCGAGCGAGCCGCTCCCGCAACGGGACGTGCGGCGGGCGTCCGTGGCCCGGATGGACCGGGTGTACTCGGGCACCGCGCACCTGTACGCGCACCTGCACGAGGTCCCGGCGCTCGTCGTGCCGTGCGTGGAAGGCCGTACCGACCACGCCCCGGTCCTGCGCCAGGCCGGCACCTGGGGTTCCATCCTGCCGGCCGTGTGGAGCTTCATGCTCGCCGCCCGCGCCCGTGGCCTGGGCACCTGCTGGACCACCGGAAACCTGGTGGACGAGCGGGAGTCGGCCCGGGTGCTCGGCATCCCGTACGACGACGTGATGCAGGCGGCGCTGATCCCCGTCGCCTACACCCTCGGCACCGACTTCCGGCCCGCTCCCCGCATCCCCAGGGACCGGGTGCTGCACTGGGACCGGTTCTGAGCGCGTTCGATTCCAGCGGGCGCCGACTTCCCGCCGGCGCACGAACCGCGCCCCGTCAGGCAGGGCAGGTGCTCCGGTGCGGGCAGCGCGCGCTACGCGCTGCCGCCCGCGCCCCCGGCCGCCGCGCCCGTCAGCGGTTGAACGCGGGGTACGCGAAGCGTTCGGCGGCGGCCTGCTGGCCGTCGCCCTTGGCGTCCGTGGAGTTCACCGCGTAGACGAGGGTGCGGGACAGGTCCCGGGTCGCGCCGATCCCCGCGGTGAACCCGGGCCGCGAACCGGACTTGCCCCAGACCTCCACGCCGTTCACTTCGAGGCGCTCCAGCGCGGCGCCGTAGTGCGCGCCGGGGAAGGGCGGGGTGAACATCTCCCGCAGCTGCGGCTCGGGCACCACCCGGCCGCGGAACAGTGCGACCAGGAACCGCTCCAGGTCGGCGGGGGTCGAGATGAGGTCGCCGGCCGCGAAACGGTCGGTCACGTCCCAGTCGGTCACATCGACCAGCTCGCCGTCGATCCAGTCGTAGCCCCGGTTGTGCGGCCCGCGGATTCTGGTGTCCCCGGCGGCGGGGAAGTAACTGTGCCGCATGCCGAGCGGCCGGAAGATCCGCACCCGCGCCTGATGGGCGTACGAGTCGCCGGTCACCTTCTCGATGAGCAGGCCGAGCACGGTGTAGTGGATGTTGCCGTAGGTCTGCTTCGTGCCCGGGGCGTACGCCGGCCCCTTGGCGACGGACGCCGCGACGACCTGTCGTGGCGTCAGCGTCTCGAAGCGGTGCGCGTACCCCTCCTCGACCGTGTCACCGAGGGACGCCCCCGGCTTGAGGCCGCTGGTGTAGTTCAGCAACTGCCGTACGGTGACGGGCTCCTTGAAGTCCTCGGTGAGCAGGCCCGGCAGATACCGCTGCACGGAGCCGTCGAGGTCGATCCGGCCCTCCGCGGCCAGTTGCAGCACGATCGCGGCGGTGACCACCTTCGTCACCGAACCGGCCCGGAACCGCGCGTTCTCCAGGGCCGGCGCCCCCGTGCGGACGTCCCGCACGCCCGCCGTGCCCCGCCAGCTGCCGTCTCCGCCGACCCGGACCAGCGCGGCCGTGATGTCGTGGTCGGGCAGCCCGGCGAGCGCGGCGGACAGGGCCTTGGTGTCCGGGCCGGACGTGGCCCTGGCGGACGCGGCCGCGGGGGACGCGGAGGTGGGTGCGGCGAACGCCGGCGCGGCCGCCGCACCGGCGGCCAGCGCGGCGACGAGTCCGGCGGCCACGAGGGCGGTACGGCGGCGGGTACGGCTGGACGTGCTGGTACCGCGGGTACGGCGCATGGCGGGCTCCTCGAGGAGATCGGGTGCGGCTTCCTGATCATCCTCGGACGGCGGCCCGCCGCCCGGATCCTCATCGAGGAGGGGGCGTGCCCCTTGCGCGACCCCGAACAACCGCCGGTGAGCGTGCGGGAGTTGTCAGGGATGGCCCCTACGGGAGGGGGCTGCGGCCCGGTACCGGGTGGGAGCGCAGCGCGTGCAGGACGTCGATCCGGTTCGTCGTGATCGAGTCCACGCCCAGCTCCAGCAGCCTGCTCATGGAGCGGCGGGTGTCCGGGGTCCACACGGACAGCAGGCAGCCGTCGCGGTGCACCCGGGCGGCCAGCTCCCGGTCGAGAAGCGAGAAGCGGTAGTTGAGCCAGCGCGGGCGCACGGCGGCGAGCAGCGCCGGGCGGGGCGGGGCCAGGGTCGTCCAGGTCAGGGCGATCTCGGCGGCAGGGTCGGCGGCCCGCACGGCGAGCATCGCCTCGGCGCCCGCGCTGTAGTAGACGCGGTCCCGCGCGCCGCTCTGCCGGACCACGTTCAGCGTCCGCTCGACCGTACGGCGGCCGACCGGACCGCACAGGTCCACCATCACCCGGCTGTCACCGGTCGCGGCCAGCGCCTGGGCCAGCGTCGGCACCGCGCCCCCCGTCAGCCCGCGCAGCTCCTCCGCGGACAGCGCGCCCAGCGGCCGGTCGACTCCCCACAGCCGGCGCAGCGTCTCGTCGTGCAGCAGCACGGGCACGCCGTCCCGGGTGAGCCGTACGTCGATCTCGACGGCGTCCGCGCCCTGCCCGAGCGCGGAACGCAGCGAGGCGAGGGTGTTCTCACGGAAGCGGTAGGGGTCGCCGCGGTGGGCCACGGCGGTCACGGTCTGCATGCGCCCTATTGTGGCCGCGCGGTGACCGGGAGCCGGGGGCGGGGGCCCGGCTCCCGGGCTCGGAACTGGGCCGCCGGGCGTTGGGTCGCCGGGCGTTGGGGCGTTGGGGCGTTGGGCTTGGGAGGCGTGGGCTCCCGCGCCCGGTGGGTGGGGCGCGGGGGCCGGAGGGATTCGGGCGCGGTGGCTCAGCCGGCGAGCCAGGCGCTGGTGTAGTCGTCGATCTCCCGGGTGATCCGGGCCTTGCCCGCCGGGTCCAGGAAGGAGACCTCGACGGCGTCCTTCGCGAGCGCGGCGAGGCCCCGCTCGTCCAGTTCCAGGAGCCGGGCGGCCACCGCGTACTCGTTGTTCAGGTCGGTGCCGAACATCGGCGGGTCGTCGGAGTTGACCGTCACCAGCACCCCGGCCCGGGTGAACTCCTTGATCGGGTGTTCCTCCAGGGTGCGGACCGCGCGGGTGGCGATGTTGGAGGTGGGACAGACCTCCAGCGGGATGCGGTGCTCGGCGAGGTACGCCAGCAGCTCCGGGTCCCGCGCGGAACTCGTGCCGTGCCCGATGCGCTCGGCGCGCAGGTCGCGCAGCGCGTCCCACACCGTCTCCGGGCCGGTCGTCTCCCCGGCGTGCGGGACGGACCGCAGACCGGCGGCGATGGCCCGGTCGAAGTACGGCTTGAACTGCGGCCGGGGCACGCCGATCTCCGGCCCGCCGAGCCCGAACGACACCAGGCCCTCGGGGCGGATCCGGTCCTCGGTGGCCAGCCGTGTCGTCACCTCGGCCGCCTCCAGACCGGCCTCGCCGGGAATGTCGAAGCACCAGCGCAGCACGGTCCCGAACTCCGCCTCGGCGGCCTTGCGGGCGTCCTCGATCGCGTCCATGAAGGCCCGCTCGTCGATGCCCCGCCGGGTGGAGGAGAAGGGGGTGATGGTCAGCTCCGCGTACCGCACCTGCTGCCGGGCCAGGTCGCGGGCCACCTCGTAGGTGAGCAGCCGGACGTCCTCGGGGGTGCGGATGAGGTCCACGACCGACAGGTAGACCTCGATGAAGTGGGCGAAGTCCGTGAAGGTGAAGTACTCGGCGAGGGCCTCGGGGTCGGCGGGGACCTTGGAGCCGGGGTGGCGGGCGGCCAGCTCCGAGACGATGCGGGGGGAGGCGGAGCCGACGTGGTGGACGTGCAGTTCGGCCTTGGGCAGCCCCGCGATGAAGGCGCGCAGATCGCGGTCGGCGGTGCCGGTGGCGGGTACGGCGGTGTCGGTCAAGGGGTCCTCCCCGGGAACGGCGCCCGTGGACCGCGGCGGGCGGCCCGGGCGCGGTGATCGGCTGATCGGTGGCGCGGGTTCATCGTAGGCCCCGGGGCGGCGGTGTCCCGTGCGGCCCGTAGCATGACGGGACCGTCCAGGAGAGGGGGCCCTTCACCATGTCCGACGAGGCGCCGCAGTCCACGCCCGGGGAGCAGAGCGCGCCCGGTCACGGGCCGACGGAACCGGCTCCCGGGCACGGTCCCTCGACACCCCGGGCCTCCCTGGACGACGCGACACCCCATGTCTCCCTGGACAAGGCGCCGGCCCCCGCCCCGCAGCCCAACCCGTTCGCGCCACCCGTGCCCGCCCCTCGGCCGGAATCCTTCCCGCACCCGGCCCCGGCCCCGAACCCGTTCGCGCCACCCGCCGCCGAACCGACGACCCGGGCCGCCCACCCCTTCCCCCACTCCGGCCCCGCTCCCGCCCCCCACCCCTTCGCACCCCCCACCTCCGGTCCGGCGGCTCAGGCCCACCCCTTCGCACCCCCCACCCCCGGCCCGGCGGCCCAGGCCCACCCCTTCGCACCCTCCACCCCCGGCCCGGCGGCCCAAGCCCACCCCTTCGCCCAGCCCGCGGGACCGGAACCCGTGCCCCCGCCGCCCATCGCCCCCGACGGTCCCGGGCAGGTGCCGTACGGTTACCCGGGCACCCTGTCGGCCTACGGCTACCCGGGCCCGCCGCACGCCCCGTACGCCGCCGTGCCCTACCCCGCCGGCAACGGCTACGGTTGGCCCGGCATGCAGGCGCCCCCGAGCAACGGCATGGGTACGGCCTCCCTCGTGCTCGGCATCCTCTCGGACATCTGCTTCCTGGCGTGGCCGCTCGCCCTGGTGCTGGGCGTCCTGGCGATCATCTTCGGCGCGCTCGGCAGGGGGAAGGCGAAGCGGGGCGAGGCCACGAACCCCGGGGTGGCCCTGGCCGGCCTCATCTGCGGCGCGACGGGCGTCGTCCTGGTGCTGATCTTGTTCGCCGTCTTGATAGCGGTGCTCGGCTGACCCGAGCACCGCCGGCCGCGGGCGCCCGTCCCCGTCAGTGATCGCCCCCGGTCGGTCGGTGGCGTCCCCCTGCGAGCGTCCCGCCCCACGCACCGGGCCGTCAGGCCCCGCCCCTCAGGCCCCAGCCCCCGCCAACCGCTCCCGGGCCTCCATCAGGGCGAAGCCCAGCAGGTTCAGCCCCCGCCACCGCTGCGGGTCCGACGCCGCCTCGTCGTCGGCCGTGAGTCCTATGCCCCAGACGCGGTCCACGGGGCTCGCCTCCACCAGAACCCGGTCCCCGGTGTTCAGCAGGAACTGCCGGAGGCCGTCGTCGGCGGCGAACTTGTGCACGCTGCCCTCGGTCACGATCCGGAACCGCTCCCGCCGCCAGGTCTCCTCGTCGAAGCCCCGGACCAGCCGCCCGGCCTTCTTCGCGGCGGCCGGGTGCTCCGCGGCCAGCACCCGGCGCTCCGCCTCCGCGTCCCCGAACAGCCGGGCCTTGCCGGCCATCATCCAGTGCTCCGCCGTCGCGTACGCCACCCCGTCGACCACGAACGGTGACGGCCACCACTGGCTCAGACAGCTCGCGCCGATCCGCCCGTCCGGCCGCGGCCGGTGACCCCAGAAGTGCAGGTACTTCACCCGGACCCCCGCCCGGACCTCCCTGATCAGGGATTCCACCCCGTCGATCTTCCCCATGCACGCGAGTCTGGCACGCACCACTGACAATCCGTCCGCCGTTTTGCCCCCCGACTCGACATCTGGTCGACAGATTCCGTCGCGTAACCAAAAGGCAACAACGGAATCACTTGTTGGTGCCCTATGGCTCTGTCAGGATCGGCACTCAAATCGAGCTGGAGCTACGCCACCACCCCCGGGACGGGGCGTACGGCGGAGGAGAGCGACATGCACAACCCGGGCACCGCCACCCCGGAACGATTCCCCGCCCAGGACCGGTTCGCGGACGGCGCGCAGTTCATCGCCGGCCGGCCGGCCAAGGGCACCTCGGGCCGCCACCACGCCGTGGTCGACCCCGCCACCGGCCGGGAGGTGTACCGCTACGAACTGGCCGGCCCCGACGACGTGGACGCGGCCGTCGCCGCCGCGCGGGAGGCGTTCCCGGGCTGGGCCGCCGCCACCCCGGGCGAGCGCGCGGAGGCGATGCACCGGTTCGCCGGTGTGCTCGCCGAGCGCGCCGAGGATCTCGCCCGCGCCGAGTCCCTCCAGTGCGGCAAGCCGCTCAAGCTCACCCGTGAGTTCGACGTGCCGGGCACGGTCGACAACACCGCCTTCTTCGCGGGCGCCGCCCGGCACCTCCAGGGACAGTCCGCCGGTGAGTACTCCGGGGACCACACGTCGTACGTCCGGCGCGAGCCCATCGGGGTGGTCGGGTCCATCGCGCCCTGGAACTATCCGCTCCAGATGGCCGCCTGGAAGATCCTCCCGGCGATCGCCGCGGGCAACACCATCGTGCTGAAGCCCGCCGAGACCACCCCGCTGACCTCGCTGATGTTCGCGCGGGCGGCCACGGACGCGGGCATCCCGGCCGGCGTGGTCAACATCGTCACCGGCACCGGGAAGGAGGCCGGCGAGCACCTGGTCGGACACCCGGACGTGGCCATGACCTCCTTCACCGGGTCCACCGCGGTCGGCCGGCGCGTCGCCGAGATCGCCACCGCCACCGTCAAGCGGCTGCACCTGGAGCTGGGCGGCAAGGCGCCGTTCGTCGTCTTCGACGACGCCGACCTGGAAGCCGCCGTGCACGGCGCGGTCGCGGGCGCGCTCATCAACAGCGGCCAGGACTGCACGGCCGCCACGCGCGCGTACGTGCAGCGGCCGCTGTACGAGGCGTTCGTGGAGCGGACGGCGGCGCTGATGGAGACCGTCCGGCTCGGTGACCCGTTCGCGCCCGGCACCGACCTCGGGCCGCTGATTTCGCACGCCCAGCGCGACCGGGTGGCCGCCTTCGTGGACCGGGCGCGCGGCTACGCGCGCGTGGTCACCGGCGGCGAGGCACCCGGGGGAGACCTGAAGGACGGCGCCTACTACCGGCCCACCCTGATCACCGGCGCGGCCCAGGACAGCGAGATCGTCCAGTCGGAGATCTTCGGCCCCGTCCTGGTCGTCCTGCCCTTCGACACCGACGACGAGGGCCTGCGGCTGGCCAACGACACGCCGTACGGCCTGGCCGCCTCGGCGTGGACGGGCGACGTCTACCGCGCGAACCGGGCCACCCGCGAGATCAAGGCGGGCTGCGTCTGGGTCAACGACCACATCCCGATCATCAGCGAGATGCCGCACGGCGGCTACAAGGCATCGGGCTTCGGCAAGGACATGTCGGCGTACTCCTTCGAGGAGTACACGCAGATCAAGCACGTCATGTTCGACAACACCGCGGTGGCGGCCAAGGACTGGCACCGCACCGTCTTCGGGGACCGCTAGAGACCGACCAGGCCACTGACCAGGCCGATCCCTCCCGGAAGGGCACCACGCGCATGGAGCAGTACGAGCCCGAACGCCCGACCCCGCCCCGAGCGGCCGCCCCGCCGCGCGGCCCGCGCGGTGGCAGGGCCGCCCTGGCCCGCCGGTCGCTGCTGCGGGCCGCCACCGGCGGCGCGCTCGCGGCCGGCGGCCTCGGGACGCTCGCCGCCTGCGGGATTCCCGCGGCGGGCAAGAGTCAGGGCGGCACCTCCGCCCAGGACCACTCGGCCACGGAGAAGGTGGTCAACTTCTCCAACTGGACCGAGTACCTCGACGTGGACGACAGCGGCAAGCACCACCCCACCCTGGAGACCTTCCGCAGGCGGACCGGGATCACCGTCGACTACACCGAGGACATCAACGACAACAACGAGTTCTTCGGCAAGATCAAGCCCCAGCTCGCCGCCGGGCAGGACACCGGCCGGGACATCATCGTCCTCACCGACTGGCTGGCCGCCCGGATGATCCGCCTCGGCTGGGTGCAGAAACTGGACCCGTCCAACCTGCCGCACGCCTACACCAACCTCTCGGCCCAGTTCCGCGACCCGGACTGGGACCCCGGGCGGGCGTACTCGTACCCCTGGCAGGGCATCTCCACCGTCATCGCCTTCAACAGGAAGGCGCTGGACGGCATCGAGGTGCGCTCGGTCTCCGACCTGCTGGACAACCCCAAGCTCAAGGGGCGCGTCGGCTTCCTGTCGGAGATGCGCGACAGCGTGGGCATGACGCTGCTCGACATGGGCAAGGACCCGGCGAGGTTCACCGACGACGACTACGACGCGGCGATCGCCCGCCTCCAGAAAGCCGTCGACAAGGGCCAGATCCGCCGCTTCACCGGCAACGACTACACCTCCGACCTGTCCAAGGGCGACTTCGCCGCCTGTATCGCCTGGGCGGGTGACGTCGTTCAGCTCAAGGCGGACAACCCGGACATCGACTTCGTCATCCCCGACAGCGGCTACGTGACGTCGACCGACAACCTGTGCATCCCCAACAAGGCCCGCCACAAGACGAACGCCGAACGGCTGATCGACTTCTACTACGAGCCCGCGCAGGCCGCCGCGCTCGCCGCGTACATCAACTACGTGACACCGGTCGACGGGGTGAAGCCCTACCTTGCGAAGATCGACCAGGACGCGGCGGACAATCCGCTGATCGTCCCCGACCAGGCCATGCAGGCGAAGTCCCATGCCTTCCGCTCCCTGAGCCAGAAGGAAGAGACGGCCTACGAAGGAAAGTTCGCGAAGCTCACAGGGGCGTGACGACGACGATGAAGACGACACCAGACAACAGCGGCGACGTCCGCCTCTCCGGAATCTCCAAGACCTACGGCTCCTTCACCGCCGTACACCCGCTGGACCTGACCGTGCCCGAGGGCTCCTTCTTCGCCCTGCTCGGCGCCTCCGGCTGCGGCAAGACCACCACCCTGCGCATGATCGCCGGTCTGGAGGAGCCCACCACGGGCACGGTCCGGCTCGGTGACCAGGACGTCACCCGCCTGCCGCCGTACAAGCGGCCGGTCAACACGGTCTTCCAGTCCTACGCCCTCTTCCCGCACCTCGACATCTTCGAGAACGTCGCCTTCGGCCTGCGCCGGCGGGGCATCAAGAGCGTGAAGAAGCAGGTCGAGGACATGCTGGAGCTGGTCCAGCTCGGCGAGCAGGCGCGCAAGAAGCCGCACCAGCTCTCCGGCGGCCAGCAGCAGCGGGTCGCCGTGGCCCGCGCCCTGATCAACCATCCCAAGGTGCTGCTGCTGGACGAACCGCTCGGCGCCCTCGACCTGAAGCTGCGCCGCCAGATGCAGCTGGAGCTCAAGCGCATCCAGACCGAGGTCGGCATCACCTTCGTCCACGTCACGCACGACCAGGAGGAGGCCATGACCATGGCCGACACGGTCGCCGTGATGAACGGCGGCCGGGTCGAGCAGCTCGGCGCTCCGGCCGACCTGTACGAGAACCCGCGCACCACCTTCGTCGCGAACTTCCTCGGCACCTCCAACCTGATCGAGGCCGAGGTGGACACCCGCGGCGGCGACGACCTCGTGCTCAAGGCGGGCGACGCCAAGCTGGTGCTGCCCGGCGCCCGGTGTACGGCCCCGACGACGGCCGGCGGCAAGGTGCTGGTCGGTATCCGCCCGGAGAAGATCTCGCTCACGCACGCCGACGACGCGGGGGAGATCCCGGCCGGCCGCAACCGTCTGACCGGGAAGATCGCCGACGCCAGCTTCATCGGCGTCTCCACGCAGTACGTCATCGACAGCCCGGTCTGCGCCGGCCTGTCGGTGTACGTGCAGAACGTCGAGCGCGACGGCCGGCTGGTGCCCGGCGCCGACGTGGTCCTGCACTGGAGCCCGGCCCACACCTTCGGCCTGGACGCGGCCCAGGCCATCGACGCGGGCACCGAGGAAGAGGTCGCCGCCTGATGTCCACGCTCACCGAGGCGCCCCCGCCGCTCAGCCCCGCCGCACCCGAGGAGAAGCCCCCGCGCCGGCGCGGCCGGTTCACCCCGTACTGGCTGCTGCTGCCCGGCATGCTGTGGCTGGTCGTCTTCTTCGCGCTGCCGATGGTCTACCAGGCCTCCACCTCCGTGCAGCAGGGCTCCCTGGAGCAGGGCTACAAGGTCACCTGGCACTTCGCGACCTACTGGGACGCGCTGAACGCCTACTGGCCGCAGTTCCTGCGTTCCGTGTGCTACGCCGCCGCCGCGACCGTGCTGTGCCTGCTCCTCGGCTACCCGCTGGCATACCTCATCGCCTTCCGGGCCGGCCGCTGGCGCAACCTGATCATGATCCTGGTGATCGCGCCGTTCTTCACCAGCTTCCTGATCCGCACCCTGGCCTGGAAGACGATCCTCGCCGACAACGGCCCGGTCGTGCACGCCCTGAACACGCTGCACGTCCTGGACCTGACCGACTGGCTCGGCTGGACGGCCGGCGACCGGGTGCTGGCCACCCCGCTGGCCGTGGTGTGCGGACTGACGTACAACTTCCTGCCGTTCATGATCCTGCCGCTGTACACCTCGCTGGAGCGGATCGACGGGCGGCTGCACGAGGCGGCCGGCGACCTTTACGCCCGGCCCTGGACCACCTTCCGCAAGGTCACCTTCCCGCTGTCCATGCCGGGCGTGGTCTCCGGGACGCTGCTGACCTTCATCCCGGCCGCCGGCGACTACGTCAACGCCGAACTCCTCGGCTCCACCGACACCCGCATGATCGGCAATGTCATCCAGACGCAGTTCCTGCGCGTCCTGGACTATCCGACGGCCGCCGCGCTCTCCTTCATCCTCATGGCCGCCATCCTGGCCATGGTCACCCTCTACATCCGCCGGTCGGGGACGGAGGACCTGGTCTAAATGCCCTTCCTGAACTGGCTCAAGCGGCATCTCGTCGTCATCGCCGGTCTGCTCACGCTCGCCTATCTGCTGCTGCCGAACGTCATCGTCACGGTGTTCTCCTTCAACAAACCGAAGGGCCGCTTCAACTACGAATGGCAGCGCTTCTCCACGGACGCGTGGCAGGACCCGTGCGGGGTCGCCGACATGTGCGGCTCGCTCTCGCTCAGCCTGCGGATCGCCGCCTGCGCGACGGTCGGCGCCACGGTCCTCGGCACGATGATCTCCTTCGCGCTGGTCCGCTACCGCTTCCGCGCGCGCGGCGCCGTCAACTCGATGATCTTCCTGCCGATGGCGATGCCCGAGGTGGTCATGGCCGCCTCGCTGCTCACCCTGTTCCTCAACATGGGCGCGCGGCTGGGCTTCTGGACGATTCTGATCGCCCACATCATGTTCTGCCTGAGTTTCGTCGTCACCGCGGTCAAGGCGCGCGTGATGTCGATGGACCCGCGTCTGGAGGAGGCCGCCCGGGACCTGTACGCCGGTCCCGTGCAGACCTTCTGGCGGGTCACCCTGCCCATCGCGGCACCCGGAATCGCCGCGGGCGCGCTGCTGTCGTTCGCGCTCTCCTTCGACGATTTCATCATCACCAATTTCAACGCCGGCTCGACGGTCACCTTCCCGATGTTCGTGTGGGGCTCGGCGCAGCGTGGAACGCCCGTGCAGATCAATGTGATCGGCACCGCCATGTTCCTCCTCGCCGTCCTGTTCGTCCTGTTCGCGATGGTCCTCGGAAACCGCCGGAACAAGCAGAAGGCATAGGCCGTTCACGGGCCTTGCCGGGAATCCTCTGTAGGGAGTTGAAATCATGGCCCCAAGCGCCATGAGCCGTGGGAAAGACAACTGGATCGCCTCTCTCTCCGAAGCCCAGCCGGTCCCGTACTGGCTGGAAGACCCCGGCAAGCCGGCCGCCGAGCCCGCCCTCACCGCCGCCGAGACCTGCGACCTGCTGGTGGTCGGCGGCGGCTACAGCGGGCTGTGGACGGCGCTGAACGCCAAGGAGCGCGACCCCGGACGCGATGTCGTCCTGCTGGAAGGCCGTGAGGTGGGCTGGGCCGCCTCCGGCCGCAACGGCGGCTTCTGCGCCGCCTCCCTCACGCACGGCCTGCCCAACGGCCTCACCCGCTGGCCCGACGAGATCCACAAGCTTCAGGAGCTGGGCCGGCGCAACCTCGACGAGATCGAGGCCGCGGTCGCCCGGCACGGCATCGACTGCGACTTCGAACGCACCGGTGAGATCGACGTGGCCACCGAGACCTACCAGGCCTGGGAGCTGAAGGACTGGCACCGGGAACTGGAGGAGAAGGGCCTCGCCGACGGCATCGACTTCCTGGACGCC
The DNA here is from genome assembly GCF_016860525.1 of Streptomyces rubradiris. Classification (NCBI taxonomy): domain Bacteria; kingdom Bacillati; phylum Actinomycetota; class Actinomycetes; order Kitasatosporales; family Streptomycetaceae; genus Streptomyces; species Streptomyces rubradiris. The sequence continues at coordinate 2,369,743 of NZ_BNEA01000015.1, read as the reverse complement.
GACGCCGTGCGCGCCGAGGTGGACTCGCCCACCTTCCAGGCGGGCCTGTGGGACCGCCGGGGCGTGGCCATGCTGCACCCGGCCAAGCTCGCCTGGGGCCTGAAGCGGGCCTGCCTCCGGCTCGGGGTGCGGGTGTACGAGCACACGCCCGCCCTCAGCCTGAGGCCCTACGGCGCCGGGATGGCCGTACGCACCCCCTACGGCGCCGTCCGCGCCCGCAAGGTCGCGCTCGGCACCAACATCTTCCCCAGCCTCGTCCGGCGCGTGCGGTCGTACACCGTCCCGGTCTACGACTACGCGCTGATGACCGAGCCGCTGACCGCCGACCAGCTCGCGGCCGTCGGCTGGAAGAACAGGCAGGGGCTGGGGGATTCGGCGAACCAGTTCCACTACTTCCGGCTCTCCGCCGACAACCGCGTGCTGTGGGGCGGCTACGACGCGATCTACCCCTACGGCGGCCGGGTGCGCGCCGAGTACGACGACCGGCCCGAGACGTACGCCAAGCTCGCCGGCCACTTCTTCACCTGCTTCCCGCAGCTGGAGGGCGTCCGCTTCACCCACGCCTGGGGCGGCGCGATCGACACCTGCTCCCGGTTCTCCGCGTTCTTCGGCACCGCCCACCAGGGCCGGGTGGCCTACGCGGCCGGCTACACGGGCCTCGGGGTCGGCGCCACCCGGTTCGGCGCGGACGTGATGCTGGACCTGCTGGACGGGGAGCGCACCGAGCGGACCGAGCTGGAGATGGTCCGCAAGAAGCCGCTGCCGTTCCCGCCGGAGCCGTTCGCCTGGACCGGCATCGCCCTCACCAAGTGGTCCCTGGCCCGCGCCGACGCGCACGGCGGCCGGCGGAACCTGTGGCTGCGGACGATGGACCGGCTGGGGCTGGGCTTCGACAGCTGAGGTGACCCACCTCACCCCGGCGAGCTGTACGAACCCGCGTAATGCTCCGGGACCGCCTCCCTCTCACCTCACGACGCATCCGCGTCCATGACCGAGAGGGAGGCTTTTTCGATGACTGGGGCGAAGACGGCCGTCGCATGGCTGGCATCCGTCGCACCGGACCCCGAGGCCTGTCGCCGCGAGTGGGAGCGCAACCCCCTGGGGGTCGCCCTGCTGCCCGCCGGCAAGGCCTGGGACGTCCTGATCCTGCCGGGTGACCTCGGCCACCCGACCCTGGACGTGCTCACCCGTCTGCTCGACCGGCCCGGCCCGGTGCTCGCGGGCTTCGGTGACAGCCGGCTCGGGTTCCTGGTGCCGGCGGGCACCGCGGCCCGCTGGGTCGGCACCGGCGTCCGCACCGCCGGGGCCGGCACCTGGATCGTCGTGCCGTATCCGGGCCGGGTGACCCGGGGCGTGCGCTGGCTGGTGCCGCCGGACGGCTCCGGCACGCTCACCGACCCGGCGCTGCTGGAGCTGGCGATGCACGAGGCGGCGGCGGAGCGGGCCCGGCGCGGTGATGCGCACCGGTAACGCCCGGACACCTTGACAGCAGGATTGGTCTGGACCAAATTGTGTGCGCTCCGCTCCTCCAACTCCCCCGACCCCGGAGGCCCTTGTGGAACGCACCAGACGTCGCAGAACCGTCCTCGCCGCGCTCACGGCCGCAACCCTGGCCGTGCCCGGTGTCACCGCGCTCTCGTCGGCCGCCCGTGCGGCCGACGCGGACGTCGCCGTCAACGGCGGCTTCGAGTCCGGCCTGACCGGCTGGACCTGCACCGCCGGTACGACGGTGAACTCGCCCGTGCACAGCGGAAGTTCCGCGCTCCAGGCCACCCCGGCCGGCGGCGACAGGGCCCAGTGCTCGCAGACGGTGACCGTCCAGCCGGGCGCCCAGTACACCCTGTCCGGATACGTCCGCGGCTCCTACGTCTACCTCGGCGCGAGCGGCACCGGCACCACCGACGTCTCCGCCTGGACCCAGTCCGCCCCCGACTGGCAGAAGCTGAGCACCACCTTCCGCACCGGGTCCGCCACCACCAAGGTCACGATCTACACCCACGGCTGGTACGGCACCGGCGCCTACCAGGCCGACGACATCACCCTCGTCGGTCCCGGCGGCAGCGGCACCACCCAGCCGCCCGCCGCCCCGGCCGGCCTGAAGACCACCACCGTGACCTCCTCCTCCGTCGGACTGTCCTGGTCGGCGGTGACCGGCGCGACGAGTTACGCGGTCTACCGCGACGGCGTCAAGGTCCAGACGGCGACGGGCACTTCGGCGACCGTCTCCGGACTGGCCGCCGCGACGGCGTACGGCTTCCAGGTCACCGCGGTCAACGAGGCCGGCGAGTCCGCGAAGTCCGCGGTCGTCACCGCCACGACCAGCGCGGGCGACGACGGCGGAGGTTCCTCCCAACTGCCCGCGCACGCCCTGGTCGGCTATCTGCACGCCAGCTTCGCCAACGGCGCCGGCTACACCCGGCTCGCCGACGTCCCCGACAGCTGGGACGTCATCGACCTGGCCTTCGGTGAGCCCACCTCGGTCACCTCCGGGGACATCCGGTTCAACCGCTGCCCGGTCACGGAGTGCCCGAACGTGGAGAGCGACGCCGAGTTCAAGGCGGCCGTCAAGGCCAAGCAGGCGGCCGGCAAGAAGGTGCTGATCTCCATCGGCGGCCAGAACGGCCAGGTGCAGCTCACCACGACCGCGGCCCGCGACACCTTCGTCTCCTCGGTCTCGCACATCATCGACACCTACGGCCTGGACGGCCTCGACATCGACTTCGAGGGCCACTCGCTGTCGCTGAACACGGGCGACACGGACTTCAAGCACCCGACCACACCCGTGATCGTCAACCTGATCTCGGCGCTGAAGACCCTGAAGGCCAAGTACGGCGCCAAGTTCGTCCTCACGATGGCGCCGGAGACGTTCTTCGTGCAGAACGGCTACCAGTTCTACGGCTCCGGCAAGTGGGGCGGCCAGGACCCGCGCTGCGGCGCCTACCTCCCGGTGATCCACGCCCTGCGCGACGACCTGACCCTGCTGCACGTCCAGGACTACAACTCGGGCCCGATCATGGGCCTGGACAACCAGTACCACTCCATGGGCGGCGCCGACTTCCACATCGCCATGACCGACATGCTCCTGACCGGCTTCCTGGTCGCCGGCGACCAGAACAACGTCTTCCCGCCGCTGCGCCCCGACCAGGTCGCCATCGGCATGCCGGCGTCCACGAACGCGGGCAACGGCCATGTCTCCCCGGCCGAGGTCACCAAGGCCCTGGACTGCCTCACGAAGAAGACGAACTGCGGCTCGTACCCCACCCACGGGACCTGGCCCGCCCTGCGCGGCCTGATGACCTGGTCGGTGAACTGGGACCGGTACGCGAACTGGGAGTTCCAGAAGACGTTCGACGCCTACTTCGGCTGACCGCGCCCGCTTCGGCTGGTGACGCGGGCGAGGACGGCCAGCGGCACGGCGCCCAGGCACCAGCCGGCCAGCACGTCCAGCGGCCAGTGGTAACCGTGCCGGACCAGGCCGTAGGAGACCCCGAGGACCAGGACCCCGCAGCCGGCCGCCAGCGCGCGGCGGGCCGCGGGGGAGCGGAGCCAGGGGAGCAGGAGCAGGGCCGCCGAACCGTAGGCCACCACCGCCGTCGCGGTGTGACCGGACGGGAAGTAGCCCGTCGCCGGGGGCACCACCGGTGTCCCCGGCCGGTCGGTCCACTCCTTCAGCGGTACGACGACCGCCGGGACCAGCGCCATCAGCACGGCGGCGGTCAGCGGCGGCAGCCACCAGCGGGGGGCACCCCGGACCCGGCCGAGCCACAGGGCGCCGGCGAGGGCGAGGGCCAGCACCGGGACGGCGACCTGGACGTTGCCGAGGTCGGAGAGGAACTGGGAGAAACCGTCCGGGTGGACCAGTGCCCGGCTCGCCTCGGCGTCCGGCCGCAGCAGTGGTCCGTCGGTGACGACCTGCCAGGTGATCAGGGCGAGGACCAGTACCGGGAGGACCAGGAGCAGCATGGGCCCAGCTTGGCAGGTCGCGTCCGGCCGGGGAGGAAGGAGGTCGGCCGCCCCGGAACAGGGGGGATGGTTCCGAGGCGGCCGTCCGGACCGGGTGCCGCGCGCCCCGGGGGGTTTGGGGCGGCGACCGTCCGATCGGTGAGGAGATCCCGGAGCCGTGAGGCACCGGATGTGTGCGCGAGGGCACGACCGGATCGAAGCTGGGGAGGCCTCGGCCCGGATCCGTCCACGGTTCCCCGTGGGCGGGGTGTATCTCTCATCGGGAGAGAACTTACGGCAGGCCAGGGCTGTTGGGCAGCAGGAATCCCTTCCTCTCATCCACCCCGCACACGTTCTTCACACGGCCTGCCGCAGGCGCCGCCACAGGTACGGGCCTCTCGACCCGGCCTACGGCTCGACGCGCGGTCCGACCCGCGGGTCAGATGCGCGCGAAGCCCTGCTCGATGATGTCGAGACCCTCGTTCAGCAGGTCCTCGCCGATGACCAGCGGGGGCAGGAAACGGAGCACGTTGCCGTAGGTGCCACAGGTCAGGACCAGCAGGCCCTCGGCGTGGCAGGCCTTGGCGAGCGCGGCGGTGGCCTCCGGGTTCGGCTCCTTGGTGGTCCGGTCCTTGACCAGCTCGATGGCGATCATCGCGCCGCGCCCGCGCACGTCACCGATGATGTCGAACTTCTCGGCCATGGCGGTGAGGCGACCCTTCATGATCTCCTCGATGCGCTTGGCCTTGCCGTTGAGGTCCAGCTCCTTCATCGTCTCGATGGCACCGAGCGCACCGGCGCAGGCGACGGGGTTGCCGCCGTAGGTGCCGCCGAGGCCACCGGCGTGCGCGGCGTCCATGATCTCCGCGCGCCCGGTCACGGCGGCGAGCGGCAGACCGCCGGCGATGCCCTTGGCGGTCGTGATCAGGTCCGGGACGATGCCCTCGTCCTCGCACGCGAACCACTGACCGGTCCGGCAGAAACCGCTCTGGATCTCGTCGGCGACGAAGACGATGCCGTTGTCGGCGGCGAACTGGCGGATCGCGGGCAGGAAGCCCTTGGCGGGCTCGATGAAGCCGCCCTCGCCCAGCACCGGCTCGATGATGATCGCGGCGACGTTGTCCGGACCGACCTGCTTGGTGATCTGCTCGATGGCCTGCTTGGCGGCCTCCGGACCGGCGTTCTCCGGGCCGGTCGGCCAGCGGTAGCCGTAAGCGACGGGCACGCGGTACACCTCGGGCGCGAACGGCCCGAACCCGTGCTTGTACGGCATGTTCTTCGCGGTCAGCGCCATGGTCAGGTTGGTCCGGCCGTGGTAACCGTGGTCGAACACGACGACGGCCTGCCGCTTGGTGTAGGCACGCGCGATCTTGACGGCGTTCTCGACGGCCTCGGCGCCGGAGTTGAACAGCGCGGACTTCTTGGCGTGGTCGCCCGGGGTCAGCTCGGCGAGGGCCTCCGCGACCGCCACGTAGCCCTCGTACGGGGTGACCATGAAACAGGTGTGGGTGAAGTCGGCGAGCTGGGCGCTCGCGCGGCGCACCACGGCCTCGGCGGAGGCGCCGACCGAGGTCACGGCGATACCGGAGCCGAAGTCGATGAGGCTGTTGCCGTCCACGTCCTCGATGACACCGCCGCCGGCGCGGGTGACGAAGACCGGCAGCGTGGAACCCACACCCTGGGCGACCACGGCGGTACGGCGGGCCTGAAGCTCCTGCGACTTCGGGCCGGGGATGGCGGTGACGACGCGGCGCTCCTGCGGAAGTGCGGTCATGGGGGCTCCCTGATGATCTTGCGTACCGGGCGGTCCCGGGCGGTTCCGGGCGGTGCGTTTTCGGACGCATACCTTCTTTTCTCGCAGGCTAAGACCGGTTCCGGGGGGTGGGCATGCTCCATGTGGGCGTTGTCGGCGCGTCCCCTTGTCCGCGGTGGACATAGCCCGCCCGGACGGCTGTGGCCCGCTTCGGCCGCGTAAGCGGTGAACTCCCCTTGCCGGGGCGTTAGATTGGCTCGCTGATGGCGGACGGAACGGCTGGTCAGGGGGCAGGGTCGATGGACACCGACGGCACACGGGACGCACCGGAAACGCCTGCGACACCGGCACCGCGCCCTCCGGGGCCCAGGGGGGTGGCTGGGGCACCGCTGGGCACGCCGTCGTCGTACCGGGGCTCCGCTGTGCCGCCACGGCCGATGCGGGCTCCGCACGTGCCCGGGGCGGACAGCCCTCCCCCCTACGCCCCGCCCGCCGCGCCACCCCGCTCACCCGTCGCCGACTGGCTCGACGAGCCGCGCCCCGCGGTCGGGCCCGGCGTCTGGCGTTACGGCTACCGGCGGCCCAAGGCCACGAGCCAGGAGCAGCGCCTGGCCCCCGTCACCATCGTCGGCTTCTTCGTCCCCTTGGCGGCCGGCCTCTTCCTGTGGTCACTGTGGCGGCACGGCAGCATCCCCTACCAGTGGGCCGTCCTGAAGCTCCTCACCCCGGACGACTGGTGGTGGGCAGGGACCACGTCACCGAAGAGCTACCAGGGAGTCGAGGCCGTCACGGTCGCCGACGGTGTGGCCTTCGCCCTCATCGTCTTCGCCATGGCGCGCCTGGGCAGCTGGTCCGACGTCATCCGGCACGTCGTCACCCGCCGTCCTCAGCCCGCGCGCGCTTTGATCGCGGCCTTGGGCGCGCTCATCGCGCTGGCCTTCGTCTTCCCCGGCGCCTTCGGCCTCGGCTGGGACCCGCTGCCCGTTCAGGACCCGCTGTTCTCCCTCATCGTCCTGATCACCGGTGACTACAAGGTGTTCGCGTCGGTGCTGTTCACGGACGCGCTGTACGCGCTCATCACTCTGCTGGTGCTGTGGCCGTTCGCCCGGATCGGCGGCTGGTGGACCTTCGCCCGGCGGGTGATCGCCGCCCGCGCCCGGGCCAAGGATGCCCAGGTTGCCGAGCCCCGCGTCGACCGGCGGCCGTCCCACTGGCCCGAGCTGCGGGAAGCCGGTCAGCACCAGGCCGCGGACGTGCTCACCGCAGAGGTGCACGCCGGCCGGATGAACGACGTGGACTGCGCGAGGATCGGCCAGATGTGGACCGCGGCCCGGGCCCGCGCGCGACTCTCCTCCTTCACCGAAACAGTGCTCCGCGACGGCGCCGCCGCCTGGACTCATCCCTCCGGTGCCCGCGACCTGCCGGGCCGGTCCGCCCGCCACGACCTGCTGACCGGCCAGGTCCGCATCGGGCAGTGGGCCGCCGGAGAACGTGCCCCCAGCGCCTACGGGGGAGCCGGAGCCGCGCTCGGACCCGACACTCTCGGCACCTCGCTGCTGGCCGTGGGACCCTCCGGCTCCGGTAAGACCCGTCATCTGACCCGGCCCGTCGTGGAGTCGCTCGGCCTGCAGGCCCTCGCCGGGCAGTGCTCGGTCGTCGCCGTTTGTGCGGCCGGCACGCCGCTTGGTCCCGATTCCGCCTACGACGTCGTCGTACGCATCGGAGACCCGGCATCCGTGTACGACCTGGATCCCTACGCGGACTCCGACGACCCGGACGAGGCGGCGGCCTTCCTGGCGGAGGGGCTGGCCGGCGACCTGGACGTGGTCAGTGGGCAACGCTCCGTCACCGCCCTGGCCCAGCTCCTCGGCCCCTACCGGGCGGCGTACGGGCGCTTCCCGACGCTGCCGCAACTCCGGGAGCTGCTGGAAGGAGATCCGTCGGCCCTGACCCCGCTGCGCGCTGCGCTCGCGGGGGACGAGCACGCCACGATGCGCCGCGAGCTCGACGCCCGCGCCCGGCAGTTCGGCAGTGCCGGCGATCCCGGCCCGGTTCTGGCCGACCGCCTGGCCCTGCTGGACCGGCCGGCGTTCGCCGGATTCTTCGGCGCCGACCAGGGGGAAGCCCGGCCGTTCTCGCTCCGTGCCGTCGCCCACCATCCGCTGCGGGTACGGATCGACCTGCCCGACCGTGGATACGACGAAGCCTGTCGGCTGATCACGCGGTTGCTGCTGGCGCAGTTCGGCGCCGTTGCGTCGGCGGGTGAACGGCCTCACTTCGCCTGTCTGGTGCTGGACGACGCGACCGGTGCCGTGACGGCCGAGTCGGTCCGCCGCATCCAGCGGCTGCGCTCGCGCAACGCCGGCGTAGTGCTCGCCCTGCGTACCGTCGGGGACGTGCCCGAGGCGCTGCACGGACCGCTGTACGCGGCCGTGGGCTGCCGCATGGCCTTCTCCGGAGTCACCACCTGGGACGGCAGCCGGTTCGCGGAAGCCTGGGGCACCCAGTGGGTGGAGACGCGTGATGTGGCCCAGCACACCGTCTTCGCGGACCAGCCCATGACCCGCGCGATCCATGCCCTGCGCAAGCTGGTGACCGGTAAGGCGGTGACGACGGAGGCCGTCACCGTCCGCCAGGTGGAGCGTGAGCGGTGGTCCGCGTCCGAGTTGGCTCATGGGGTGCCGCCGGGGCACGCGGTGTTGTCGTTGACCACCGTGCGGGGCGAGCACGCGCCGCCGTTGCTGGTCGATCTGCGGGGGTGAGCGGTCGTACGGTGAGGCAGAATCGGGGTGGGCCGTTCATACGCCGCGGCCAAAAGATCACCGGCTCCCTCACCGTGAAGGCCCCATGCCCCCGACTCTCGCCTCGCTCGTCAACCACTCCGCGCTGAAGCTGACCGTGCGCGCGGGCGAGGACCACCTCGACGTGCCCGTCCGCTGGGCGCACGTCAGCGAGCTGGCCGACCCCGTGCCCTACATGGAGGGCGGCGAGCTGCTGCTGATCACCGCGCTCAAGCTGGACGCGGAGGACCGGGAGGCCATGCGGCGCTACGTGCGCCGGCTGGTCGGCGCCGGTGTCGTCGGGCTCGGGTTCGCCGTCGGCGTGAACTACGACGAGACGCCCGAGCCCCTCGTCGAGGCCTGCGCGCAGGAGGGCCTGCCGCTGCTGGAGGTGCCCCGCCGCACCCCGTTCCTCGCCATCAGCAAGGCCGTCTCCGCGGCCATCGCCGCCGACCAGTACCGCGCCGTCACGGCCGGTTTCGCCGCCCAGCGGGAGCTGACCAAGCAGGCCCTCGGCGCCGGCCCCGAGGGCGTCCTCGGCGCGCTCGCCGCCCAGGTCGACGGCTGGGCGGCGCTCTACGACGCCTCGGGCGCCGTCGTCGCCGCCGCCCCGGACTGGGCCGGCCGCCGCGCCGCCCGGCTCACCGCCGAGGTGGAGCGGCTGCGCGAACGCCCCGCCCCCGCCTCCTCGGTGGTCGGCGGACCGGACCACGAGGACCGGGTGGAGCTGCACAGCCTCGGCACCGGCCGCCGCCCCCGCGCCGCGCTCGCCGTCGGCACCGCCGCCGCCCTCGGCACCGCCGAACGGTACGCCGTGCACTCCGCCATCGCCCTGCTCACCCTCACCACCGAGCGCTCCCGCTCCCTGCACGCGGCCGAGCAGCGCGTGGGCACGGCGGTGCTGCGCATGCTGCTCGCCGGGGAACCGGACCACGCCCGGGCCGTCGCCGGCGACCTGTACGGCGCGCTGCTGGACGCCCCGTTCCGGATGATCGTCGCCGAGTCCGCGTCCGGTCCGGCCGGCGAACACCTCGGTGAGCTGGCGGAGACCGTGGAGTCCGCCGCGGCCCGGGCCGGGGAGGCCGTGCTGGTGGTGCCCGAGGGGGAGCGGCTGGTGGTGCTGGCCGCCGACGGGGGCGCGGCGGTGGCCGCGTGCTCCGCCTGCGCCGCCGCGCGCGAGGCCGAGCGGGCGCGGCCCGAGCAGGGGCGGGGGGACGAGGACGGCCTGGTCGTGGGCCTGTCCGCGCCCACCGGGCCCACCGCGGCGTCGGCGGCGTACAAGCAGGCCGAACAGGCGCTGTCGGTGGCGCGGCGGCGGGGCCGGGTGTTCGTGGAGCACGAGCAGCTGGCGGCCGGGTCGGTGCTGCCGCTGCTGGCCGACGACGCGGTGAAGGCGTTCGCCGACGGGCTGTTGCGGGCGCTGCACGAGCACGACGCCACCGGGCGGGGGGACCTGGTCGCGTCGCTGCGGGCGTGGCTGTCCCGGCACGGGCAGTGGGACGCCGCCGCGGCCGACCTGGGGGTGCACCGGCACACCCTGCGGTACCGGATGCGGCGGGTCGAGGAGATCCTCGGGCGCAGCCTGGACGATCCCGACGTCCGCATGGAGCTGTGGCTGGCGCTGAAGGCGACGACGACGGAGTGACCGGGGGCCTCGTCCCTCCGGCTGCCGTCACCGCACCGGTGCCTGTCCTTCCGGCCGCCGCCCCGGCGCCGATCGGCTGCTGACCTCGCCAAACCGGCGTACCCCCCGAACCGACTGCTACGACTCGGACAAACGACCCCCGGCCGCCCCCGCCCTACCGTGGACCTCGCAAGCCAAGCACACCCCCAACGCGGAAGGGCCGGGACTCGTACATGACTTCCACCCATGCCTTCTGGCTCGCCGGCCGCCAGGTCACCGGCGAGGACAGCTTCGACGTCACCTCCCCGTGGGACGGCCGGCTCGTCGGCTCGGTCAGCGTGCCGAGCGAGGCCCAGGTCGAGGAGGCCGTGGCCGCCGCGTACGCCGTACGGGACGAGTTCGCCGCCACCCCGGCGCACGTCCGCGCCGCCGCCCTGGACCACGTCAGCAAGCGGCTGGCCGAGCGCACCGAGGAGATCGCCCAGCTGATCTCCGCCGAGAACGGCAAGCCGATCAAGTGGGCGCGGGGCGAGGTCGGCCGCGCGGTCTCGGTGTTCCGGTTCGCCGCCGAGGAGGCCCGCCGGTTCAACGGCGGCGAGGCCCAGCGGCTGGACACGGACGCCGGCGGCCAGGGCCGGCTCGGGCTCACCCGCCGCTTCCCCAAGGGCGTCGTGCTCGGCATCGCGCCGTTCAACTTCCCGCTGAACCTGTGCGCCCACAAGGTCGCCCCGGCCATCGCCGCCGGTGCCCCGATCATCCTGAAGCCGGCCCCGGCCACCCCGCTGTCCGGCCTGATCCTCGGTGACCTGCTCGCCGAGACCGAGCTGCCGGCCGGTTCCTGGTCGATCCTGCCGGTCCCGAACGACCGCATGCCCGCCCTGGTCCAGGACGAGCGCCTGCCGGTCATCTCCTTCACCGGGTCCGACAAGGTCGGCTACGCGATCATGGACTCGGTGCCGCGCAAGCACTGCACGCTGGAGCTGGGCGGCAACGGCGCCGCGGTCGTCCTCGGCGACTACGCCTCCGACGCCGACCTGGACTGGGCCGCGACCCGCATCGCGACCTTCTCCAACTACCAGGGCGGCCAGTCCTGCATCTCGGTGCAGCGGGTGATCGCCGACGCGTCGGTGTACGACCGGCTGCTGCCGCGCATCGTCGCCGCCGTCGAGGCCCAGGTCACCGGCGACCCGTCCGACCCCAAGACCGATGTCGGCCCGCTGGTCAGCGAGGACGCCGCCAAGCGCGTGGAGTCCTGGGTGGACGAGGCGGTCGCGGCCGGCGCGAGCCTGCTCACCGGCGGCAAGCGGGACGGCGCCTCGTACGCGCCGACCGTCCTCGCCGACGTGCCGGCGGACGTCACGATCGCCTGCGAGGAGGTCTTCGGCCCCGTCCTCACCGTGTGCAAGGTGGACGGCGAGGAGGAGGCGTTCGCCGCGGTCAACGACTCCAAGTTCGGCCTCCAGGCGGGCGTGTTCACCCACGACCTCCAGGTCGCCTTCCGTGCCCACCGCACCCTTGAGGTCGGCGGTGTGGTGATCGGCGACGTCCCGTCCTACCGCGCCGACCAGATGCCGTACGGCGGCGCCAAGCAGTCCGGCGTGGGCCGCGAAGGCGTCCGGTACGCGATGGAGGACTACACCTACGAGCGCGTACTGGTCCTGACCGGTCTCGCGCTCTGACCTGCCACGGACAGGTCAGGAACAGAACGGCCGCAGCCTACTGTGCGGAGGCTGCGGCCGTTCGCATGTCCGGGCGCCGGACTCTGGTTACTGGGAACCGTTTTCAGATAACCTGGTGACGGACCGCCGATCCGAAGGGGCCCGGCGCCGCTGCCTTCCGGTGCCGGGCCCCTTCCTGGTGCCGGGCTTCTGCGGACCCTCAACCGGAGAAGCCGACGTGCGCGAGCCGGACGGGGCCGCGCAGCCCGAGGCGGACGTCGTGGACGCCCTCGGCGATGAGGCCGGCCGAGAGGGTGGTGTAGGCGTACGGGCCCGCCGTGGGAGAGTCCAGGGTGAGCGTCACCGGCGCCGGGCCGCCGTCCAGGGAGATCTCCACCGTGCCCTCGCCCGCCACCCGCACGGACACCTCGCGTATGCCGGTGCCGAAGTCGCAGTCCTGGTAGACCAGTTCGGCCGTCGTGCCGTGCGCCGGGGTCACCGCGTCACCCTCCGTCTTCGTACGGTCCACGATCGCCGCGCCGGACTGCTCGTCGAAGTCCGCGGCCGGCAGGCCGTGTTCGCGCACCGCGCGCGGGGCCGGCGGCTCGCCGTCGAGGTGCACGGTCGTCCGCAGCCGCACGTCCTCGCTGGACGCGCCCAGCAGCAGCTCGTACGGACCCTCCTCCAGCCGCCACGCGCCCCGCCGGACGTCCCAGAACTCCAGGTCCCTCAGCGGGACTTCGAAGGAGACGACGGCCGTCTCGCCGGGGGAGAGCGTGATCCTGCGGTGCGCCAGCAGCTCGCGGCGCGGGCGCGGCACCGACGGCTGGACCGCCCGGCCGTAGAGCTGGACCACCTCGTCCGCCGTCCGGTCCCCGGTGTTGGTGACCGCGCACTCCACCAGCACCGAGTCCGCCGTCACGCGGGCGGCCGGGCCGGCGTAGGCGAAGGACGCGTACGACAGGCCGTGGCCGAAGGGGAAGAGCGGGGTGCCCTCGAAGTACAGGTAGGTCTGGCGGCTGCCGATCACGTCGTAGTCGAGCAGGTCCGGCAGGTCGGCGTCGGCCGCGTACCAGGTCTGGGGCAGCCGGCCGGCCGGGGAGACGTCGCCGGCCAGCACCCGGGCCAGGGCCGTGCCCGCCGCCTGCCCGCCGTGCGCCGTCCAGAGCACGGCCGGCAGCCGGGCCGGGTCCACCGCGTACGGGTACGCCGACACCAGCGCCAGCACCGTGCGCGGGTTGGCGGCGCGGGCCGCGTCCAGCAGCCGCCGCTGGTGCTCCGGCAGCAGCAGCGTCGTACGGTCCTCGGTCTCCCGGCCGTTGATGTGCGGGTCGTTGCCCGCCACCACCACGACGACGTCCGCCCCGGCCGCCACCCGGGCCACGGCCTCCTCGCCACGCTCGGCCGTGACGACCTCGAAGACATCGCCCTCGTCGGCAACCTTCACGCCGTCGGCGGCGACCCGTACCCGGCGGCCCGTACCGAGGTGCTGGAGGAGGTGACCACCGGCGTGTGGTTCCAGGCGGAACGTCTCCTGTACGACCCAGCCGCCGGGCTGGTCGGCGGAGGCGCGCACGAAGCCGTCCTCGGCGACCGAGAGGTAGCGGCCGTCGGGGGCGCGCAGGGTCAGCACCCCCTCGCCCCAGTCGACCAGCGCGAACTCGCTGCCGGTCGCGTCGGTGGTGAGCGGCGGCAGATCGGTGCGCCCGGACAGCAGCGCCGGGTCCAGCGCGCCCTCGGCACCGCGCGCCCGGTCCGGGACGTCCGCCGCCGGCACCGCCAGGAACGCGCCGGACGCCGTCCGCAGCCGGACGCGGTCCACGCCCTCCGCGAACTCCACCCGCCGCGCTCCGAACCGCTCGTAGAGGCCCTCCAGCGGGGTGGAGCGGCGCAGGAGGCTGCCGCTGTACCAGTCGAGCTTGCACTCGTCGGCGAGCGGGCCGACGACCGCGATCCGGGTGTCCGGGGCCAGCGGCAGCAGGTCGCCGTCGTTCTTCAGCAGCACGATCGCCTGCTCGGCGGCCTCCTGGGCGAGCGCCCGGTGCTCCGGGGTGTCGAACGCGCCGGTGGCCGCGTGCGGATCGCGGTCCGGGTCGAACTCGCCGAGCCGGAACCGGACGGAAAGCTGGCGGCGCACGGCGGCGTCGATGTCCGCCTCCGTCAACAGGCCCCGCTCCACGGCCCCCTTGACCCGCGCGGTGATCGGCGCGCCGTCCGTGCCGTGGTCGGTGAAGCTGTCCACGCCGGCCAGCAGGGCGGCCGCGGTGGCCTCCTCGTGGGTGTCGAAGTAGTGCTCGGCGTCGACCAGGTTGGACGGCGCGCCCGCGTCCGAGCAGACCAGCAGCTCCTCGTCGGTCCAGGTGCGCAGGTGCTCGCGCAAGTACGGGGAGACGTGGTTGGGGCGGCCGTTGACCAGGTTGTAGGCGGGCATCACCCCGGCCACCGCGCCCGCCTGCACCGTCTCCCGGAAGGCGCGCAGGTCGTACTCGTGCAGCACCCGCGGGCGCACGGAGGCCGACGAAGTGGCCCGGTCCGTCTCGTTGTTGTGCGCCAGCCAGTGCTTGAGCACGGGCGCGGTACGCCAGTACAGGGGGTGGTCGCCGCGCAGGCCCCGGGTGTACGCCGTGGCGATGGCGCTGGTCAGCTTCGGATCCTCGGCGTAGCCCTCCTCGTTGCGGCCCCACAGCGGGTGGCGCAGCAGGTTGACCGTGGGGGACCAGACGTTCAGGCCGACGCGGTCGTCCCGGGCGCGCATCGCGCGGGCCTCCCTGCCGACCGCCTCGCCGATCCGCCGGACCAGCTCCGGGTTCCAGGTCGCGCCGAGGCCGACGGCCTGCGGGAACACGGTCGCCGGGCCCATCCACGCCACCCCGTGCAGGGCCTCCTGGCCGGTGCGCCAGGCGGCGACGCCGAGGCGCTCCACGGCGGGCGCGAACTGGTGCAGGAAGGAGATCTTCTCGTCCAGGGTGAGCCGCCCCAGCAGGTCGTCGACGCGCTTCGCGAACGGCAGACGCGGATCGCGGAAAGGCGGTGCGGACGGCGAGTCAACGGTCACGAGTGGTTCCCCTTGCGCATGGAGCGGCTGACGCTTTCGAAGCGCTTCGATGCTCAGTGCGGGAAGCCGGGGTGTCAAGGTGCCGGTCCGAAACAGGGTCGCCATCTCTCCGCAGGGCAGGGCGCGGCGCGAACTGCGAGGCCCTCCGGGCGTCCGAGGAAACTTGGGATCGGCCCTTGTGCGCCCCCAGGTGTTCACTTAACCTCGCAGCAACATCGAAGCGCTTCGACGGCTGCCCATGCACCCCGGCGCTTCCGCTCAGCCGATCCACTGAAGACACCGCGACCGACGGCCCGCCGCCGGGTGTCCCGGTGCGCCATGAAGGGTTGACGCAATGACGCCGTACGCCGCCTCCTCCGCCCCCAGCAGGAGAAGCTTCCTCGCCTCCACCGCGGTCGCCACCGCGGCGGTGGCCGGCGGACTCCCGCTGCTCACCGCCTGCGGCGGCGGGCAGGAGGGCCGCAAGGAAGGCACCACCTCCGGCAAGGCGGCCCGGAAGATCCTCCCCGCGTATGTGGCATCGAGCGTCGTCGCCCCCGACATCCCCGCGAAGAACGGCTCCTCGGCCGGTTTCACCAGGGCCGTCTCACCGGACCGGCTCAAGACCTCGGTGCCGGACAAGCTCGGCAGCGGCGGCGAGCTGACGATCATGGCACCCCTGTGGGGCACCCCGCCGGACAACGGCAACCCGTACTACAAGGCCATGAACGAGGCCATCGGCGTCCAGACCAAGTGGCAGAACCAGGACGGCAACACCTACGACGAGAAGCTCGGCGCGATCCTCGCCTCCAGCGACATCCCGGACGTCGTGGTCGTCCCCGGCTGGAACCTGAACGGCAAGATCCCCAACGCCGTCAACGCCAAGTTCGCCGACCTCGGCCCCTACCTGTCCGGCGAGAAGGTCAAGGACTACCCCAACCTCGCCGCCGTCCCCACCGACGCCTGGCAGCGCTGCATCTTCGGCGGCCTGCTGCGGGCGATCCCGCTCCCCGCCTCCTACGTCACCAACATCGCGCCCTTCTACCGCAAGGACGTCTTCGACAAGCACGGCTGGCAACCGCCCAGGACCACCGACGAGTTCCTCGCCTGGGCGAAGGAGGCCACCGACGCCAAGGGCGGGGTGTGGGCCTGCTCCGACATGAAGTGGACCGCGTTCAACGCCTTCGGAGTCCTCAACGGCAGCGACAAGGCGCTGTGGTGGAACCTCCAGGACGGCAAGCTGGTCAACCGGGTCGAGACCGAGGAGTACCTCGAAGCCCTGGAGTGGTCCCGCAAGCTGTTCGCCGCCGGCGTGGTCCACCCCGACGACAAGGCCGGCAAGACCACCAACCCGGCCGGCACCCGGTTCACCGCCGGCAAGCTGCTCGTCTACAACAACGACCTGTCCGACTGGTTCGGCAAGACCTCCGAACAGCGCGCCCAGAACCCGGACTTCGAGATGGCCGCCATGGACGTCTTCACCCATGACGGCGGCGACCCCCTCCTCTGGGCCGTCCAACCCTGCAACATCTTCACCTTCGTCAGCGAGAAGGCGTCGGAGCAGAAGATCAAGGACTTCCTCGCCATCGCCAACTTCTGCGCCGCCCCCTACGGCACGAAGGAGCGCCTGCTCGCCGAGTACGGCGTCGAGGGCACCGACTTCACCCTGGCCAAGGGCGTGCCCACCAAGACCACCAAGGGCGTCAACGAGGTCCTCGGCGCCTTCGACTACACCGGCAAGCCCGCCGCCTACGTCGCCCACCCCGACTTCCCCGAGGTCACCCGGGGCATGGTCGAGTGGCAGCAGCGCATGGGCGCCTTCACCAAGAAGTCCTCCTTCTACGGCCTGACGATCACCGAGCCGGGCCGCTGGTCCAACCTCGCCGACGACTTCGAGCAGCTGGAGGACGACGTCGTCCGCGGCCGGAAGAAGATCGGCGACGTGCAGCAGGCGGTCTCCGAGTGGAAGAAGCAGGGCGGCGACGACCTGCGCGACTGGTACCGCGAGCTGCTCGACACCACCGGTTCGGCGAAGTGACCAGCACGGTGCCCCGCGGCAGCGCCGGGACGAAGCGGAAACCGGTGGCGTCCGGCGGAGCCACCGGCCGCCGGGAGCGCGCCCGGGGGCTCGGCCTGCGCACCAGGTTCCGGCGCGACCGCACCCTGATCCTGATGACCCTGCCCGTGGTGCTGCTGCTCCTGGTCTTCAACTACGTTCCGATCCTCGGCAACGTCGTCGCCTTCCAGGACTACGACCCCTACCTCAGCGACAACGGCTTCATCGCTGTCTTCCAGAGCCCCTGGGTCGGCCTGGAGCAGTTCGAAAGGGTCGTCCAGGACGCCGGGTTCTGGCACGCCGTGCGGAACACGTTCGTCCTGTTCCTGCTCCAGCTGGTGCTGTTCTTCCCGATCCCGGTCGCGCTGGCCCTGCTCATCAACAGCGTGGTCCGGCCCAGGGTCCGCGCCGTCGCCCAGGCGATCATGTACCTGCCGCACTTCTTCTCCTGGGTGCTGGTCGTCACCGTCTTCCAGCAGGTCTTCGGCGGCGCCGGCGTCCTCGCGCAGGCCCTGCGCGAACACGGGCACCCGGGCTTCGACATCATGACCGACCCGGCGGTCTTCAAGTACCTGGTGACCGCCGAGATGGTCTGGAAGGACGCGGGCTGGGGCATCATCGTCTTCCTCGCGGCCCTCGCCGCCGTCCCCCACGACCTGTACGAGGCCGCCGCGATGGACGGCGCCGGGCGCTGGCGCCGCATGTGGCACATCACGCTGCCCGCGCTGCGCCCGGTGATCGCCCTGCTGCTGGTGCTGCGCGTCGGCGACGCCCTCACCGTCGGCTTCGAGCAGTTCCTGCTCCAGCGGCAGGCGGTCGGCCCGGACGCCTCCGAGGTGCTCGACACGTACGTGTGGTGGAACGGCATCCGCAACCAGGACTTCAGCTACGCGGCGGCGGCCGGCCTGATCAAGGGCGTCGTCGGACTGTCCCTCGTCCTCGTGGCGAACAAGGCGGCCCACCTGATGGGCGAGCAGGGGGTGTACAAGAAGTGAGCGCCGTGGTCGGCCGGCCGGTGCCGGAGGGCGTGCGCGGGCGGAGCCGGTGGGCCGCGCCGCCCCGGCCGGTCTGGGAGGAGGAGCCGGCGAAGGCCGGGCTCGCCGCGAAGGGGCTGGTCCTCGGGATCGCGTGCTTCGCCGTGCTCTTCCCGCTGTGGATCGTGATCGTCACCAGTCTGTCCCCGAAGAAGGTCATCGACGACACCGGCGGGCTCGTGGTGATCCCCAAGGGCATCACCTTCGTCGCCTACCAGGAGCTGCTCGGCGGCGGCCAGGTGCAGCGGGCCGCGCTGGTCAGCATCGGGGTGACCCTCGTCGGCACGCTGTTCAGCATGACGGTGTCGGTGCTGTGCGCCTACGGCCTGTCCCGCCGGGACTCGCTGGGCCACCGCTGGATCCTGATGACGCTGCTCGCCACGATGTTCTTCGGCGCCGGGCTCATCCCGACGTACCTGCTGGTGCAGGCGCTCGGCCTCACCGACACCTACCTGGCGCTGATCCTGCCGAGCGC
Source organism: Streptomyces rubradiris (assembly GCF_016860525.1). NCBI lineage: Bacteria > Bacillati > Actinomycetota > Actinomycetes > Kitasatosporales > Streptomycetaceae > Streptomyces > Streptomyces rubradiris. The sequence continues at coordinate 2,351,387 of NZ_BNEA01000015.1, read as the reverse complement.
GGTGAGCGTGTTCAACATCCTCGTGCTGCGCGGCTTCTTCATGGGCATCTCGCCCGAACTCGTCGACAGCGCGCGGATCGACGGGGCGGGGGACTGGCGGATCCTGTGGCGGATCGTGCTGCCGCTCTCCCGGGCCGTGCTCGCGGTGATCACGCTGTTCTACGCGGTCGGGTACTGGAGCGCGTGGTTCAACGCGTCGATCTACCTGACCGACCAGAAAATGATGCCGCTGCAGAACGTGATGATCCAGCTGGTGCAGAAGCAGGAGCGGCCGGTGGGGCTGTCGGCCCAGATCAACACCGGGCAACTGTCGCCGCTTGCCGTCCAGATGGCCGTGATGGTCCTGGCCCTGCTGCCGGTGGCCGTCCTCTCGCCGTTCGTCCAGAAGCATTTCCGGAAGGGGATGCTGACGGGGGCGGTGAAGGGATGACCGGGGCGCCTGACCAAAGGGGCGGTGCGGACTCGTCGGTGACCGCGGGTGCGTACGGGGCGCCCGCGCGGTTCCCCGCCTACGACACGGACACCGGGGCTCCGTACGGCGGTACCGACGTACAGGGAGCCCGCATGAGGCCGACCCTCGGCGATGTCACCCGGGGCCGCATCCTCTTCGGCGGCGACTACAACCCCGAGCAGTGGCCGGAGGAGACCTGGTACGAGGACGTGCGGCTGATGGAGGAGGCCGGGGTCAACTCCGTCACGCTCGGCGTCTTTTCCTGGTCCCGGCTCGAACCGGAGCCGGGGGCACGGGAGTTCGGCTGGCTGGACCGGCTGATGGACCTGCTGCACGGGCACGGCGTCGGGGTCGTCCTCGCCACGCCCACCTCCTCCCCGCCGCCCTGGATGGGCCGGCTGCATCCGGACACCCTGCCCCGGGACGCCGACGGCCGGACCGAATGGTGGGGCGGGCGGCAGCACTTCTCGCACTCCAGCGCCACCTACCGCCGGTACGCCGCCGCCATCACCGAGGACCTGGCCGCCCGTTACGCCGGCCACCCGGCGCTGACCATGTGGCACATCAACAACGAGTACTGCACCTTCGATCACGGCGACGAGGCCGCCGCCGCCTTCCGCCGCTGGCTGCGGGAGCGGTACGGCACCCTGGACGCCCTCAACTCGGCCTGGGGAACGGATTTCTGGAGCCAGGGTTACGACACCTGGGACGGCATCCTGCCGCCGCGCCGCCCGCACTACCTGAAGAACCCCGCCCAGGTGCTGGACTTCCGGCGGTTCACCTCCGACATGCTCCTGGAGTGCTGCACCGCCGAACGGGACATCGTCCGCCGGCACACCCCGCACCTGCCGGTGACCACCAACTTCATGCCGCTGTGGACCGGGCAGGACGGCTGGCGCTGGGCCCGCGAGGAGGACGTCGTCTCCGTCGACCTGTATCCCGACCCGCGCGACCCGCTCGGCGCCCAGCGCGGCGCGCTGGTGCAGGACCTCACCCGGTCGCAGGCGCGCGGGCCGTGGATGCTGATGGAACAGGCGGCCGGACCGGTCAACTGGCGCGGGGTGAACCACCCCAAGCCGCGCGGGCTGAACCGGCTGTGGTCCTTCCAGGCCGTCGCCCGCGGCGCCGACGCCGTCTGCTACTTCCAGTGGCGCCAGTCCCGGCAGGGCGCGGAGAAGTTCCACTCCGGGATGGTCAGTCACGCGGGACCGGAGGGGCGTACGTTCCAGGAGGTCAAGCGGCTCGGCGCCGACCTCGCCCGGGTCGCGGGCCAGGTGTCCGGCACCCGGATCACCGCCGACGTGGCGATCCTGCACGACTGGCACTCCTGGTGGGCCGCGGACCACGAGGGGCGCCTGTCGACGCTGGTCGACTACCCCGAGGTGCTCACCGCCTGGCACCGCGCCCTGTGGGAGGCCCACCTCACCGCCGACTTCGCCCACCCCGAGGACGACCTGTCCGGCTACCGGCTCGTCGTCGCCCCGCAGCTGTACCTCCTCACCGACTCCGCCATCGACAGCCTCCTCGCGTACACCGGCGGGGGCGGCACGCTCGTCTGCGGCTTCCTCACCGGCGTCGTCGACGAGGACGACCGGGTCCGACCCGGCGGCATGGACGCCCGGCTGCGCGAGCTGTTCGGCATCCGCACCCTGCACGAGTGGTGGCCGCTGGAGGCGGGCGAGACCGTCGGGTGCGAGGGCTTCCGCGGCACGCTGTGGTCGGAGGAGATCGAGCCGGCGCCCGGGGCCGCCGAGACCGTCCCCTACCGGGGCGGGGAACTGGACGGGCTGCCCGCCGTACTGCGCCGGGACCGCGCCTGGTACCTGTCCACGCTGCCCGAACCGGAGGCGCTGCGCTCCCTGCTGGCCCGCATCGCCGCCGGGGCCGGGGTCCGGCCGGTGCTGGACGGACTGCCCGAGACGGTGGAGGCGGTCCGCCGGGGGGACCTGCTGTTCCTGCTGAACCACGGGCGGGAGCCGGTCACCGTCCCGGTCCCGGGCACCCACCGCGACCTGCTCGGCGGCGCGGACGTCACCGACACGGTCACCCTCGGCCGCCACGGCGTGGCGGTGCTGCGGTCATGAGCGCCACGCCGGTCCACGGCACCTGGGAACCTGCCCCGGCCGGGCGCTGGGAGGACGCCTTCCTGAGCGGCAACGGCCACCACGGCGCCCTCGTGTTCGGTGACCCGGACGACGAGCGGGTCATCGTCACCCAGCACACCCTCGTCCGGCCCAACGGCGGCGAACACGCCCGGCCGCCCCGGCTTGCCGCCGCCCTTCCCCGGATCCAGGACCGGCTGCTGGCCGGCGACCTCACCGCCGCCGAACGCTTCACCGACGGCCGCCCGCTCCAGTGGGTGCAGCCCTTCCACCCCGCCTTCCAGGTCCGGGTGCGCCGGCCGGCGGGCGGCGGGCGCCAGGTGCGCCGGGCCGTCGACTTCACCAGCGGCGAGGTCACCGCGGCCGGCCGTGGTGCCGCGGGCCGGGTCTTCGTCTCCCGCGCGGACGACGTGATCGTGCACGAGGTCACCGCCGGCGACCTGGCCGTCACCCTGGACCACCGGCTGCCGGGCGCCCCGGCCGGGCTGCGCGTCGGGCACGGCGCGCTGCTCACCCCCGAGGGCGCCCTGCTGAGCCTGCGCGTGCGCTACCCGGACAGCGACCGCGCCTACACCGGCGTCACCCTCGTCGCCGTCACCGGCGGCCGGACGGAACTCACCCCGCCGGGCGTCCGCGTCACCGGCTGCCGTTCCGCGCTGCTGCTCACCCGGGTGCTCCGGCACACCGGCGAGGCGGACGTCACCGCCGAGTCCGGGCACCTGAAGGACCTGCTCGACGGCACCGAACACCCCTACGACGGCCTGCTCGCCCGCCATCTCGACCTCCACCGCCCCGCCTATCTGCGGGTCACCCTCGACCTCGGCGCCGACCCGGCCGAGCGCGCCCTGCCCGGCTCCGAACTGCTGAGGCGCCCGCACAGCCCGGCCCTGCTGGAGAGGCTGTTCGCGGCCGGCCGCTACCACCTGCTCTCCAGCAGCGGCCACCACCCGCCCCGGCTCACCGGACTGTGGACCGGCGACTGGGACACCGCCTGGTCCGGGGCGTTCACCACCAACGCCAACCTCAACCTCCAGACCGCCGCAGCGCCCGCCGCCGCGCTGCCCGAGGTCACCGAGGCGCTGGCCGCCTTCGTCGCCCGGCAGCTGCCGCACTGGCGGGCCAACGCCCGCGCGATCTTCGGCACCCGGGGCGCGGTCGCGCCCTCGCACAGTGACGGCGAGTCCGGGCTGACGTACCACTTCAGCCGCGAGTACCCGCTGCACCTGTGGACCGCGGGCGCCGACTGGCTGCTCAAACCGCTGGTCGACCACGACGAGATCCGCGGCGCGCAGGACCCGCGCACCGCCGCCGCCCTCGCCGAAGCCGCCCTCTTCTACGAGGACTTCCTCACCCGCACCGACAGCGACGGCCACCTCGTCGTCGTGCCCTCCTACTCCCCGGAGAACCGCCCCGCCAACGGAAGCTGGGGAGCGCTCAACGCGGCCATGGACCTCTCCGCCGCCCGGCACACCCTGCTCACCGCCGCCCGCTACCACCCCCAACACGCCAATAAATGGCGGGCGTTGGCCGGGCGGCTGCCCCCGCACCGGATCAACTCCGACGGCGCCCTCGCCGAATGGGCCTGGCCCGGCCTCCACGACACCTACGACCACCGCCACCTCAGCCACCTCTACGGCGTCTGGCCCCTGGAGGAGATCACCCCGTACGACACCCCGCGCCTGGCCGCCGCCGCCCACCGGGCGCTCCAACTGCGCGGCGCGGAGAACGACTCCGCCCACGGCCATCTGCACCACGCCCTGATCGCCGCCCGGCTCGGCGACGGGGACCGCGCCGGGCATGCCCTGCGCCGGGTCCTCGACGGCGACTACTTCCACGCCTCCCTGATGAGCGCCCACTACCCCCGCCGCGCCGTCTACAACGCGGACGCCGCGCACACCCTCCCCGGCGTGCTCATCGAGACGCTCCTGCAGTCCACCCCGGACCGTTTGATCCTGCTCCCCGCCGTCCCGGACGCCTGCCCGCGCGGCGAACTGCGCGGCATCCGCACCCGGTTCGGCGCGGAAGTCGACCTTGCCTGGGGCCCGGACGGCGCCCGGGCGGTCGTACGGCCCGGCCGCACCCTCTGCGTCGAACTGCTGACTTCCTCCGGCACCGAACCCCTCGAACTGGTCGCCGGGGAAGACCGCGTCCTCACTTCGAGGGCGCGGTGAACACTCCCCACACCCCCACCCATGGAAGGGACGCCATGGCAACGAGCATCATCAGCAGGGTCGCCAAGGCCCTGATCGCCCCCGCACTCGCCCTCGGCGCCACCGTCGGCCTGGCCTCGGCACCGGCCTCCGCCGCCGTCTGGAGCACCTGCGACCAGTGGGGCAACACCACCCTGAACGGCTACACCCTCTACAACAACATCTGGGGCTCCGGCGCCGGCAGCCAGTGCGTCTGGGCCAACTCCGGCACCAACTGGGGCGTGCACGCCGACCACCCCGACACCGGCGGCATCAAGTCCTACCCCAACGCCAAGAAGGTGATCAACAAGCCGATCACCTCCCTGACCTCGCTCACCAGCAGCTACAACGTCACCGTCCCGGCGTCCGGCGCGTACAACACCTCGTACGACATCTGGGACACGGACTACGACTACGAGATCATGCTCTGGGTCAACAAGACCGGACCCGTCGGCCCCCTGGGCACCGCGCAGGGCACCGTGACGCTGGGCGGGCACAGCTGGGCCGTCTACAAGGGCAACAACGGCGCCAACGAGGTCTTCTCCTTCATCCGCACCTCCAACTCCCGCTCCGGCACGGTGAACATCCTGCCGATCCTGAAGTGGATCAAGGACACGAAGGGTTGGTTCGGCAACGAGACCATCGGTGACGTCCAGTTCGGCTACGAGATCACGTCCTCGTCCGGCGGCCTGGACTTCACTACCAACAACCTGACCGTCAGCAGCAGTTGACCGACCGGGACCGACCCGCGCCGTCAGGAGGCGGCCGGCGCCGGTCCCGAACTCGCCCGCCGGGTCAGCTCGGGCGCGAGCAGGACCACCTCGTCGCCGCCGCGCCCGTCCAGCTTGGCCACCAGGCGCTCCACGGCCCGCCGGCCCATCTCCTGGGCCGGGATGGCCACCGAGGTCAGCCGCACCGACGCCTGCACGGCGACCTGGTCCGGGCAGATCGCGACCACGGACACGTCCTCGGGCACCGCCCGGCCCTGCTGGCGCAGCAGCGCGAGCAGCGGCTCCACCGCCGACTCGTTCTGCACCACGAACCCGCTCGTCGCCGGGCGCTCGTCGAAGACCCGGGCCAGGGTGAGGGCCATCGCGTCGTACCCGCCCTCGCACGGCCGGTGCAGCAGCCGCACGCCCGTCTCCCGGGCCGCGGAGCGCAGCCCGTCCAGGGTGCGCTCGGCGAAGCCGGTGTGCCGTTCGTAGACCGCCGGGGCCTCGCCGATGACGGCGACGTCGCGGTGCCCGAGCCCGGCCAGGTGCTCCACGCACAGCGCGCCGGTCGCGCTCCAGTCCAGGTCCACGCAGGTCAGACCGTCGGTGTCGGCGGGCAGCCCGATCAGTACGGAGGGCTGGTCGGTGCCCCGCAGCAGCGGCAGCCGCTCGTCCTCCAACTCGACGTCCATCAGGATCATCGCGTCGGCCAGCCCGCTGCCGGTGACCCGGCGCACCGCGTCGGGGCCCTCCTCGCCGGTGAGCAGCAGGACGTCGTAACCGTGCGTGCGGGCGGTGGTGGCCACGGCGATGGCGATCTCCATCATCACCGGCACGTACAGGTCGGTGCGCAGCGGGATCATCAGCGCGATGATGTTCGACCGCTTGCCGGCCAGGGCGCGGGCGCCCGCGTTCGGGTGGTAGCCGAGTTCCCGGATGCTCCGCTCGACCCGCTGCCGGGTGCCGGCGGAGATGGACCGCTTGCCGCTGAGGACGTAGCTCACCGTGCTCGCCGAGACTCCGGCGTGCTGGGCGACCTCGGCGAGGGTGACCATCCGGATCTCCAAGCTTGTGAAGCGCTTCGACACTGCGCGTTGCCGACAGGGTGGGTGAGGGTGGAAACGACCCTAACGCCAAGGAAGGCGGGCTGTCCATAGGCGTCGAAGCGCTTCGACAACGCCTGTCGTCCCCTGTCCCGGACCGGTCACGGCAACCTCCGCGCCGGACGGCGGCCACCGCGGCCACCGCGGCCACCACGCTAGACCCGGCCGGCTCCGCCCGGGTGGTGGGCCCCGCCCGTTTCGGGTACCAACGATCCAGCGGCACCGGTCGGTGCCGGTCGTCCCTCTCCGCGGCGAGGTGAGCCTCGATGTCCGCCACCACCACCCCACGCACCACCGTCACCGAGCACGAGGCCCGCCGGGTGGCGGAGGCCGCACGGCAGCGGGACTGGCACAAGCCCAGCTTCGCCAAGGAACTGTTCCTCGGGCGCTTCCGGCTCGACCTCATCCACCCGCACCCGCTGCCCGACGAGGAGTCCGTCCGGCGCGGCGAGGAGTTCCTGGCGAGGCTGCGCGCCTTCTGCGAGACGGAGATCGACCCCGCCCGCATCGAGCGCGAGGCCCGCATCCCCGACGAGGTGGTGGCGGGCCTGAAGGAACTCGGCGCCCTCGGCATGAAGATCGACCCCCGGTACGGCGGTCTCGGCCTCACCCAGCTCTACTACAACAAGGCCCTCGCCCTCGTCGGCTCCGTCAGCCCCGCCGTCGGCGCGCTGCTCTCCGCCCACCAGTCGATCGGCGTGCCGCAGCCGCTGAAGCTGTTCGGCACCCAGGAGCAGAAGGACGCCTTCCTGCCCCGCTGCGCCCGCACCGACATCTCGGCGTTCCTGCTCACCGAGCCGGACGTGGGCTCCGACCCGGCCCGGCTGGCCACCACGGCCGTGCCCGAGGGCGACGCGTACGTCCTGGACGGGGTGAAACTGTGGACCACCAACGGGGTGGTCGCCGATCTGCTCGTGGTCATGGCCCGGGTGCCGGAGTCCGCGGGGCACCCGGGCGGCATCACCGCGTTCGTGGTGGAGGCCGCCTCCGAGGGCATCACCGTGGAGAACCGCAACGCCTTCATGGGCCTGCGCGGCATCGAGAACGGCGTCACCCGCTTCCACCGGGTCAGGGTGCCGGCGGCGCACCGGATCGGCCCCGAGGGTGCCGGCCTGAAGATCGCGCTGACCACGCTGAACACCGGCCGGCTGTCGCTGCCCGCGATGTGCGCGGGCGCCGGCAAGTGGTGTCTGAAGATCGCCCGCGAGTGGGCGGCGGAGCGCGAGCAGTGGGGCAAGCCGGTCGCGCTGCACGAGGCCGTCGGCTCGAAGATCGCGTTCATCGCGGCGACGACCTTCGCCCTGGAGGCGGTGCTCGACCTGTCCTCGCAGATGGCCGACGAGGACCGCCACGACATCCGCATCGAGGCCGCCCTCGCCAAGCTCTACGGCTCGGAGATGGCCTGGCGGATGGCCGACGAACTGGTCCAGATCCGCGGCGGACGCGGCTACGAGACGGCCGAGTCCCTCCGGGCGCGCGGCGAACGCCCGGTCCCGGCCGAGCAGATCCTGCGCGACCTGCGCATCAACCGCATCTTCGAGGGCTCGACGGAGATCATGCACCTGCTGATCGCCCGGGAGGCGGTGGACGCCCACCTCGCGGTCGCCGGCGACCTGATCGACCCCGGCAAGTCCCTGGCCGACAAGGCGAGGGCGGGCGCGAACGCGGGTGTCTTCTACGCCAAGTGGCTCCCGAAACTTCTCACAGGCCCCGGCCAACTACCCACGTCCTACGCCGAGTTCAGGCACCACACCGATCTCTCCGGGCACCTGCGCTACATCGAGCGCACCGCCCGCAGGCTCGCCCGCTCCACCTTCTACGGCATGTCCCGCTGGCAGGGCCGGATGGAGTCCAAGCAGGGCTTCCTCGGCCGGATCGTGGACATCGGCGCCGAACTGTTCGCGATGAGCGCGGCCTGCGTGCGCGCCGAGCGGCTGCGCGCCGAGGACCGGCACGGCCGCGAGGCCTACCAGCTCGCCGACGCCTTCTGCCACCAGGCCCGCGTCCGCGTGGACGAACTGTTCACCCGCCTGTGGACCAACACCGACGACCTGGACCGGACGCTGGTCAAGGCGATCCTGACCGGCTCCCACACCTGGCTGGAGGAGGGCGTCCTCGACCCGTCGGGCGAGGGCCCGTGGATCGCCGACGCCACTCCGGGTGAGAGCCGTCACAAGAACGTTCGGAGGCCGTACGGGAGTTAGCAGTACTTGTCGCTCGGGTCCCGCGTCGTCCAGGAGCAGGAGGCGACCTTGGCGCCGCCCGCCTTGGTCAGGGTGGCCGTGTCCTTGTCGTTGTTCCAGACGTAGGCGCGGCGGCCCTGGTACCGGTCGGACGCGGTGTTCGTGCCGCTGCCGGTGTGGATCTTGAGGTACTTCCCGGCGCCGATCTTGATGTTCGGGAAGACGTACTTGTGGTTGGAGGCGTCCTTCAGCACCCAGCCCTTGAGCGAGACGGCCTGGCCGCTGGTGTTCTTCAGCTGGACCCACTCGCCGTTCAGGCTCTTGTTGGAGCGGTTGTCCGAGCCGGGGCTGTCGAACCACACGTGGTGGATCTTCACACCGCCGGCGGCCTGGGCCGGGGAGCTGAGCAGGGTGCCGGTGAGCAGGGCCGCGCCCGCGAGCGCGGGCAGGGCGGCGCGGAGGCGCACAGAGCGCATGAAGATATCCCCCCAGGATGTCGTCCGTGAATCATGCGGAACGAAGTGTTTATCACAAGATCTTCATGCCGGTTTCACAGGAGGAATTCCGGCCACCGCACCCACCCGGGGGACGCACTGTCCGGCCCGCTGCCGCTTGCCGCAACAATGGGAGGATGACCGACAGTCCCGCCCATCCGGCACCCCTCGCCGATCCGCACCTCGTCTACGACCCCGTCGCCGCCGACGGACCCAAGGACGTGGTGATCCTCGGCTCCACCGGATCCATCGGCACCCAGGCCATCGACCTCGTGCTGCGCAACCCCGACCGCTTCCGGGTCACCGCCCTGTCCGCGCACGGCGGCCGGGTGGCCCTCCTCGCCGAGCAGGCCCACCGGCTGCGGGTGCGGACCGTGGCGGTCGCCCGCGAGGACGTCGTACCCGCGCTGCGCGAGGCGCTCGCCGCCGCGTACGGCACCGAGCCGCTGCCCGAGATCCTCGCCGGGCCCGACGCGGCCACCCAGGTCGCCGCCTCCGACTGCCACACCGTCCTGAACGGCATCACCGGCTCCATCGGGCTCGCCCCGACCCTGGCCGCCCTGGAGGCGGGCCGCACCCTCGCGCTCGCCAACAAGGAGTCGCTGATCGTCGGCGGCCCGCTGGTCACCGCGCTCGCCAAGCCCGGCCAGATCATCCCGGTGGACTCCGAGCACGCGGCCCTCTTCCAGGCCCTCGCCGCCGGCACCCGCGCCGATGTGCGCAAGCTCGTCGTCACCGCCTCCGGCGGCCCCTTCCGCGGCCGGACCAGGGCCGAGCTGGCCGGCGTCACCGTCCAGGACGCCCTCGCCCACCCCACCTGGGCGATGGGCCCGGTGATCACGGTGAACTCCGCGACGCTGGTCAACAAGGGGCTGGAGGTCATCGAGGCACACCTGCTGTACGACATCCCCTTCGAGCGCATCGAGGTCGTCGTGCACCCCCAGTCGTACGTCCACTCGATGGTCGAGTTCACCGACGGCTCCACGATCGCCCAGGCGACGCCCCCCGACATGCGCGGGCCCATCGCCGTCGGCCTCGGCTGGCCCGAACGCGTCCCCGACGCCGCGCCCGCCTTCGACTGGAGCAAGGCTTCGACCTGGGAATTCTTCCCGCTGGACAACGAGGCCTTCCCCTCCGTGAACCTCGCCCGGCACGTGGGCCGGCTCGCGGGCACGGCCCCGGCGGTGTTCAATGCGGCCAACGAGGAGTGCGTCGCGGCCTTCCTGGACGGCGCGCTGCCCTTCAACGGGATCATGGAGACCGTCACCCGGGTGGTCGAGGAGCACGGCACGCCGGTCACGGGAACTTCGCTGACCGTGTCGGACGTCCTCGAAGCGGAGACCTGGGCCCGTGCCCGGGCCCGCGAACTCACAGCCACGACGGCGACCGCGGAGGCGCGTGCATGACGACCTTGATGTTCATCCTCGGCATAGTGGTCTTCGTGATCGGCCTGCTCGTCTCCATCGCCTGGCACGAGCTGGGGCACCTGTCCACGGCCAAGCTCTTCGGCATCCGCGTGCCCCAGTACATGGTCGGCTTCGGCCCCACCATCTGGTCACGCAAGAAGGGCGAGACCGAGTACGGCATCAAGGCCATCCCGGCCGGCGGCTACATCCGCATGATCGGCATGTTCCCGCCCGACGACCAGGGCCGCGTCGCCGCCCGCTCCACCTCCCCGTGGCGCGGCATGATCGAGGACGCCCGCTCGGCGGCCTTCGAGGAACTCCGGCCCGGTGACGAGACGCGCATGTTCTACACGCGCAAACCGTGGAAACGGGTCATCGTCATGTTCGCCGGGCCCTTCATGAACCTGGTCCTCGCGATCGGCCTGTTCTTCTCCGTGCTCATGGGCCTCGGCGTCCAGCAGCAGACCACCACCGTCGCCTCCGTCTCGCCCTGCGTCATCGCCCAGAGCGAGAACCGCGACACCTGTGAGAAGAGCGACAAGCCCTCCCCGGCCCAGGCCGCCGGCCTCCAGGCGCGCGACAAGATCGTCTCCTTCGACGGCAGGCCCACCAAGAACTGGGACACCCTCTCGGACCTCATCCGGGACAGCGCGGGCAAGAACGTGCCGATCGTCGTGGAGCGCGACGGCAAGCGGCTCACCCTGCACGCCGAGATCGCCACCAACCTGGTCGCCAAGAAGGACTCCGGCGGCGGCTACGTCCAGGGCGAGTACGTCAAGGCCGGCTTCCTCGGCTTCGGCGCCGCCACCGGCGTGGTCAGGATGGACTTCGACGACTCCGTGTCCTGGATGACCGACCGGGTCGGCGACGCCGTCGACTCCCTCGCCGCCCTCCCTGGCAAGATCCCCGCCCTGTGGGACGCCGCCTTCGGCGACGGCCCGCGCGAACCGGACTCCCCGGTCGGCATCGTCGGCGCCGCCCGCATCACCGGCGACATCGCCACCCTGGACATCCCCGCCTCCCAGCAACTGGCGATGTTCGTGATGATGCTCGGGATGTTCAACCTGTCCCTGTTCCTGTTCAACATGCTCCCGCTGCTCCCGCTGGACGGCGGGCACATCGCGGGCGCCCTGTGGGAGGCTCTGCGGCGCAACCTGGCCAGGGTGCTGCGCCGCCCCGACCCGGGCCCGTTCGACGTCGCCAAGCTCATGCCGGTGGCGTACGTGGTGGCCGGGATCTTCGTCTGCTTCACCGTCCTGGTGCTCATCGCGGACGTCGTCAACCCGGTGAAGATCTCCTAGCCACCCGGTGTCCGCGCGGCCCGGAACCCCCGGGGTTACGGGCCGCGGGGGCGCGCGCCGGTTTTACGGGTGTGATGTGTGGCGCGCGCCCCGGTGCCGTAATCTCGGACCCTGGAGCCCGCCGTTCACGGGACCCGGATCCTGAACCACGACTTGGGGTTGCACAGCAGATGACTGCGATTTCTCTCGGCATGCCGTCCGTTCCGACCAGGCTCGCCGAGCGCCGGAAGAGCCGGCAGATCCAGGTCGGAAGCGTGGCGGTCGGCGGGGACGCGCCGGTCTCGGTCCAGTCGATGACCACGACCCGTACGTCCGACATCGGCGCCACCCTCCAGCAGATCGCCGAGCTGACCGCCTCCGGCTGCCAGATCGTGCGTGTGGCGTGCCCCACGCAGGACGACGCGGACGCCCTGGCGACCATCGCGAAGAAGTCGCAGATCCCGGTCATCGCCGACATCCACTTCCAGCCCAAGTACGTCTTCGCCGCCATCGAGGCCGGCTGCGCCGCGGTCCGCGTCAACCCCGGCAACATCAAGCAGTTCGACGACAAGGTCAAGGAGATTGCCAAGGCCGCCAAGGACCACGGCACCCCGATCCGGATCGGCGTCAACGCCGGCTCCCTGGACCGTCGCCTGCTCCAGAAGTACGGCAAGGCGACCCCCGAGGCGCTGGTCGAGTCCGCCCTGTGGGAGGCGTCCCTCTTCGAGGAGCACGACTTCCGGGACATCAAGATCTCCGTCAAGCACAACGACCCGGTCGTCATGATCGAGGCCTACCGCCAGCTCGCCGAGCAGTGCGACTACCCGCTCCACCTCGGCGTGACCGAGGCCGGCCCCGCCTTCCAGGGCACGATCAAGTCGGCGGTCGCCTTCGGCGCGCTGCTCAGCCAGGGCATCGGCGACACCATCCGCGTGTCCCTCTCGGCCCCGCCCGTGGAGGAGATCAAGGTCGGCATCCAGATCCTGGAGTCCCTGAACCTGCGCCAGCGCGGCCTGGAGATCGTCTCCTGCCCGTCCTGCGGCCGGGCCCAGGTGGATGTCTACAAGCTCGCCGAAGAGGTCACCGCCGGTCTGACCGGCATGGAGGTCCCGCTCCGCGTCGCCGTCATGGGCTGCGTCGTCAACGGCCCCGGCGAGGCCCGCGAGGCCGACCTCGGCGTGGCCTCCGGCAACGGCAAGGGCCAGATCTTCGTCAAGGGCGAGGTCATCAAGACCGTCCCCGAGTCCAAGATCGTGGAAACCCTCATCGAGGAGGCCATGAAGCTGGCCGAGCAGATGGAGAAGGACGGCGTGGCCTCCGGCGAGCCGTCGGTGTCGGTCGCGGGCTGACCGCGTACTCGTTCTTGCCTCTCTGAGTCCCGTCACCGCCCGGTGACGGGACTCAGCCATACCTCGGCCCATACGGTCTTGCCCGGCTGTCTCCTGATGACGTAATGGCTTACTATCCTGATCTCAGTTCCTACTCGTACGATGCCGGAGCCCGGGGCACGCTCAACGTGGGCTGGCTCTCCCGGGAGCACGCGTACACCACCGGAGTCACGCCCGAGGGACTGGTCGAGGCTCTCGCGGGGCTGGCCCGGCACGCGGTGAACGTGCAGCGGGGGATGCACTTCTGTGATCTCTGCCCGGATTTTCGCACCGCCAGGGAGCGCACCTCCAGGGGAGACCTCTTCCTCGGCAGCGGCGAGATCCACGTGCCGAACGGCAGAGGGCTCACCTACGCGTCCCCGGCCATGATTGTCCATTACGTGGAGGATCACTCGTATCTGCCCCCGGAGGATTACCGCAAGGCGGTCCGAGACCGGTGGGGAGCGCTTCGCGGGCACCCGGGGTACAGTGCCGGGACCAGCAGAACCCCACCGTGAGGCCCCGTAGTGTTGACCCAGACCACCACCCGGGTCCTGGAACCGAACGACCTGGACGCGGCGCTCGCCGTGCTCGACCGTGAGCCGGTCGCCAATGCCTTCGTGACGTCCAGGGTCCGGGTCGCAGGACTGGACCCCTGGCGGCTCGGTGGCGAGATGTGGGGCTGGTACGAGGACGGCATGCTCACGTCCCTCTGCTACGCGGGCGCCAACCTCGTCCCCATCTGCGCCACCCCGCGCGCCGTGCGCGCCTTCGCCGACCGCGCCCGCCGGGCCGGCCGCCGCTGCTCCTCCATCGTCGGCCCCGCCGACGCCACCGCCGAGCTGTGGCGGCTGCTGGAGCCCCACTGGGGCCCCGCCCGGGACGTCCGCGCGCACCAGCCGCTGATGGTCACCGACCGCATGCCCGACGACATCGCCCCCGACCCCTACGTCCGTCGCGTCCGCAAGGACGAGATGGAAACGATCATGCCGGCGTGCGTGGCGATGTTCACCGAGGAGGTCGGCGTCTCCCCGCTGTCCGGCGACGGCGGCCTGCTCTACCAGGCCCGCGTCGCCGAACTCGTCGGCTCCGGCCGCTCCTTCGCCCGCGTGGACGAGCGGGGCCGGGTCGTGTTCAAGGCGGAGATCGGCGCCGCGACCCCCCAGGCATGCCAGATCCAGGGGGTGTGGGTGGCCCCCGAATACCGGGGGAGGGGCCTGGCGGCCCCCGGCATGGCCGCCGTGCTGCGTTACGCCCTCGCCGACTTCGCCCCCGTGGCGAGCCTCTACGTCAACGACTTCAACACCGCGGCGAGAAGGACGTACCGGCGGGTGGGCTTCGAAGAGGTCGGCTCCTTCATGAGTGTGCTCTTCTGACGGCCCTGTACGCTCCCCGCATGGACCCAGTGATCGGCCCCCTGGACCTCACCGCCCACGTCGACGAGGCGTTGGCCGTCCAAGCCGTCGCCTTCGGCCTGGGCCCGGAGGAGGTCGCCGTGCGCCGGCAGATCGTCCAGCGCCACATGCAGTACCAGGGCGCCCGGGCCTACGGCGCGACCGTCGGCGGCCGGCTCGTCGGCTTCGTGTACGGCATGCCCAACAGCCGCACCCACTGGTGGTCCACCGTCGTGGAGCCCCATCTGCGCGCGGGCGGCAACGACCTCTGGCTGGACGACTCCTTCGTCATCACCGAACTGCACGTCCACCCCGACCACCAGAACCGCGGCATCGGCCGGAAGCTGATCACCACCATCACCGACACCGCCGGCGAACCCCGCTCGATCCTCTCCGCGATCGACACCGACAGCCCCGCCCGGGGCCTGTACCGCTCCCTCGGCTACACCGACCTCGCCCGCCAGGTGCACTTCCCGAGCGCGCCGCGCCCCTACGCCGTGATGGGCGCCCCGCTGCCGCTGCGCAGGCGATAACCGATTTCCACCGGCACGGGCGGCCCGGATAACCTCCATGCCACCACCTTTATCCGGCAGGAGTACGAGAACCATGGCCAAGGCACCGGTCCAGCGCATGTCCCAGTTGATGGCGAAGACGCTGCGCGACGATCCGGCGGACGCCGAGGTCCTCAGCCACAAGCTCCTCGTCCGCGCCGGCTACGTCCGCCGTACGGCAGCCGGCATCTGGAGCTGGCTGCCCCTCGGCAAGAAGGTCCTCGCCAACGTCGAACGCGTCGTCCGCGAGGAGATGGACGCCATCGGGGCCCAGGAGGTCACCCTCCCGGCCCTGCTGCCCCGCGAGCCCTACGAGGCGACCGGCCGCTGGGACGAGTACGGGCAGGAGCTGTTCCGGCTCAAGGACCGCAAGGGCGGCGACTACCTCCTCGGGCCCACCCACGAGGAGATCTTCACTCTCCTGGTCAAGGACCAGTGCACGTCCTACAAGGACCTGCCGGTGATCCTCTACCAGATCCAGACCAAGTTCCGCGACGAGGCCCGCCCCCGCGCCGGCATCCTGCGCGGCCGCGAGTTCCTGATGAAGGACTCCTACTCCTTCGACCTGGACGACGAGGGCCTCGGCGCCTCCTACGTCCTGCACCGCGAGGCCTACCAGCGGATCTTCGCCCGCCTCGGTCTCGACTACCGCATCTGCGCGGCCACCGCCGGGGCCATGGGCGGCTCCAAGTCCGAGGAGTTCCTCGCCCCGGCCGAGGCCGGCGAGGACACCTTCGCGGACTGCCCGAACTGCGACTTCGCCGCCAACACCGAGGCGATCGCCTACCAGCTCACGCCGGTGGACGGCTCCGCCGTGCCCGCGCTGGAGGAGATCCCCACCCCCGACACCCCGACCATCGAGACGCTGGCCGCCTCGCTCGGCGTCCCCGCCTCCGCCACGCTGAAGAACCTGTTGATCAAGGTGGACGGCGAGATCGTCGCCGTGGGTGTGCCCGGGGACCGCGAGGTGGACCTGGACAAGGTCGAGGCGCACTTCGCCCCGGCCGCCGTCGAGATGGTCACCGAGACCGACTTCGCCGCCCACCCCGAACTGGTCCGCGGCTACGTCGGCCCGCAGGGCCTGGTCGAGAAGGTCAAGTACATCGCCGACCCGCGCGTGGCCCCCGGCACCGCCTGGATCACCGGCGCCAACAAGGAGCACACGCACGCGAAGAACGTCGTCGCCGGCCGTGACTTCGAGGTCGACGAGTACGTGGACGTCGTCGTGGTCCAGGACGGCGACCCCTGCCCGAAGTGCGGCACCGGCCTGAAGCTGGACCGCGCCATCGAGATCGGCCACATCTTCCAGCTGGGCCGCAAGTACGCCGACGCCCTCAAGCTGGACGTCCTCGGCCAGAACGGCAAGCCGGTCCGCGTCACCATGGGCTCCTACGGCATCGGCGTCTCCCGCGCCGTCGCCGCGCTCGCCGAGCAGACCGCCGACGACAAGGGCCTGGTGTGGCCCAAGGAGGTCGCCCCGGCCGACGTGCACGTGGTCGCCGCCGGCAAGGCGCTCCAGACCGAGCTGGCGCTGGACGTCGCCGGGAAGCTCGCCGACGCGGGCGTCCGCGTCCTGGTGGACGACCGGGCCGGGGTCTCCCCGGGCGTGAAGTTCACCGACTCCGAGCTGATCGGCGTGCCCCAGATCCTGGTCGCCGGCCGCCGCGCCGCCGAGGGCGTCCTGGAGCTGAAGGACCGCAAGACCGGCGAACGCGAGGAACTGACGGTCGAGGAAGCCATCGCCCGCCTGACGGCCTGACCCCGCCCCACCGAAACCGACGGGTCTGACCGGCCCACGACGCCCTCGGGGACTTCCCCCGGGGGCGTCGCCACGGTCGACCGCCATACCGGCCGGTAGCCGGTCGGCCGTGTCTCGGGACAGCCGCCCCTTCGGCCAGCCGCCACGGTCGGCCGCCGCTCCGGCCAGTTGTTGCCACGGGCGTCCTACGGTCGGTCGTGTCCCGGGACAGTCGTTGCTGCGGCCGGTCGCCGCTCCGGCCAGCCGTCCTACAGTCGGCCATTTCTCCGGGCAGCCGTCGCCGCCGTCGGTGGTGGCTGCGGCCGGTCGCCTCTCCGGGGGAGTCGTTGTCGCGGTCAGCCGCCGCTCGGACCGGCCGTCGTTGCGGTCGGCTGCGGCTCGGGGCAGCCGACCTCCGGGCAGCCGCCGCTACGGACAGTCGCGCCACGGCTCATCGCCACTCGGGCCGGCCGTCGCTACGTCGCGTCGGCCCCCGCTACAGCCAGCCCGCGAACTCCAGCAGCAGTTCCGCGTCCGTCGGGCGGCCCACGCGGAGGGCGCGGACCCCGGATTCCACCGCGCGGAACAGTGTCCAGCCGCGCAGGCGGTCCTGGTCGACCTCCAGGGACTCCGCGAGCCGCTTGATCCGGCGGCGGGTG
The DNA here is from genome assembly GCF_016860525.1 of Streptomyces rubradiris. Classification (NCBI taxonomy): domain Bacteria; kingdom Bacillati; phylum Actinomycetota; class Actinomycetes; order Kitasatosporales; family Streptomycetaceae; genus Streptomyces; species Streptomyces rubradiris. Next base: position 2,333,757 of record NZ_BNEA01000015.1, on the reverse strand, counting down.
GTGGCCGCGCCGGCCGGCTGGGCGATCAGGTCCTCCACCCGGTCCCGGACCAGCCGCGCCAGGTCGAAGGCGCTCTCGCCGACCACCGGGTCCGGGCCCACCGCGAGCCACGGCATCCGCTCGCCCGACAGCACCTTGCTCTGCCGGAACGTGCCGTGCAGCAGCCGCTCCTCGGGCGGTGCGGCCAGCAACTCCTCGCGGGCGGCGAGCGCCGACTCCACCAGCGGTGCCACCTCGGGTTCGGCGCCGGCAGTCGTCTGCATGGCCGCCGCCTGCCGCCCAGTGCGCTCGGCGACGGTCTCGAAGGCGTGCCCGGCCGGCGGCTCCACCCACAGCCTGCGCAGCGTCCCCGCCGCCTCCAGCAGCGCCTTGGCCTCCGGCAGCGAACGCACCGACACATCCGGATGCAGCCGCTCCAGCAGCAGCGCCCCGTCTTGCGCCCCGTCCTCCAGCAGCTGCACGGCGCCCAGCCCGGCCCAGTGCGCGAGCGCGGCCCGCTCGCTCTCCGGGCGGGCCCGGGGCGGTGCCAGCTTCAGCACGGCCGGGGTGCCGTCCGGCCGCCGTACCAGCAGCACCAGGCTGCTGCGCCCGCCCGGTACCCGCACCCGCTCCACGGTCAACCCGCGCCGGGCGGCGGCCTCCTCGGCCGCCGCGGGCAGTCGCGCCAGCCAGTCGTCCCCGGCCGGTGCCGTCTCACCGAGCGCCCGTACCAGGCGCGGCGGCGCTTCCCAAGCCATGCGCGAGTCGTTCCCTTCCTGTGGGTCCTTGCCGGTTCCCGGTCCGTCCTCCAACGGGCGCACAAGCCTCCTGCCGGTGCCTCAGGGCCTCGCCGGAGCCGTGGCGGACGCCGTGGCCGACGGGGTCGTGCCGGCCGCTCCGGTCCGCTCGTCGGTCCGCTCGCCGGACCGCTCGGCGAGCCCAGGGAAGGCTACGCTCCGCCCGCTCCAGCGCACCGCCCGCACCGCGGCCTCCCGCAGCGCCCCGGCCGCGTCGGCCCGCCGCGCCCCGGTCGTCGCCCGCACCAGGTCCGAGTAGACCCCGGCCAGCCGCTCCTCCAGGCGCGCGGCCAGCCGCACCGCCGCCGCCCCGTCCCCGACCGGGAACGGAAGCTCGTACGCGGCGCTCGCGGCGACCGGGGCGGCACCCAGGTCGCGCACCGCGCGCACCAGCACGTCCCGGCGCGCCCGGTGGGCGTCGTACGCCGTCCGCGCCTCGGCCCGGCGCCGCTCGCCGATCCGCCCGCCGACGACCCCGTAGCCGTACACCGCCGCGTGCTCCGCCGCCAGCGCCGCCTGGAGCGCGGTCAGCTCGGCCCGCTGTGCCTCCTCGCTCACCTGGCCACCTCCGTCAGCAGGTACGCGTGCGCGGCCCCGGCCGCCGCGACCGACGCCAGCAGCCGCGCCAGCTCGCCCGGCACCTGGAGCAGCTCCTTGGCCCGCCGGTCGGCCAGCGCGCGCTCGGCGGCGGCCAGTTGGGCCACGGCGTCCTTCTCGGCGGCGGGCACGGGGGCGGGCGCGGCCGAGGACTTCGACGCCGCCGGCGAGGGCTTCGTACCGTCCTCGAACGCCGTCGCGTGCGCCGCGACCTCGGCCCGCAGCGGGCGCAGCCGGTCCGTCAGGGCGGGATGCGCGGCCAGCACGGCGTCGTAGCGCGCCAGCAGCCCCCGGCTGTCCCGCGCCGCACGCGTGCGTGCCCGCGCGCCGGCCGACGGGCCGTCGTCACCGGTGTCCGCTTCGGCCGAGCAGCCCGCCAGCAGGGCGGCGCCGGCGGCCGAGGCCAGCAGGGTTCTTCTGCGCGGCCCCGAGGGGGTGCGCGACGGCGGGGGGTACGGCACGGCTGACGTCCTCGGGGGGCTCGTACGAACACACGGGCGGGACGGCGCCCGCCGTTGATCACGGTACCCGCGCATCCGCCCCCCGCATGTCACCGGCTCAGCGGTCCCACCCGGGGGCACGCGGCCGTACCGGCACGCGGCCCAGGGCTCCGCTGCGAAGCACCCCCCGCCGGAGGCAGTACCCTTTGACCAGACACGCGACCCATCCCACAACAGCACACGCGGCCGAGGAGTCACCCGGATGAGCACCACCCAGAGCGAGAGGCTGCGAGAGCTGCTGGAACCGCTCGTCACCTCCCATGGGCTGGATCTCGAAGAGATCGCCGTGGACTCCGTAGGACGCAAGCGGGTGCTGCGCGTCGTCGTCGACTCCGACACCGGAGCGGACCTGGACCGGATCGCCGATGTGAGCCGCGCGCTCTCGGCGAAGCTGGACGAGACCGACGCGATGGGCGAGGGCGCGTACGACCTGGAGGTCGGAACCCCCGGCGCGGAGCGCCTCCTCACCGAGCACCGGCACTTCGTGCGCGCCACCGACCGGCTCGTGAAGTTCCAGCTCACCGAGGGCGGCGAGCTGGTCGCGCGAATCCTGGAGGTCGACGACGAGGGCATCGCCGTGGAGGTGCCCGGGGTGAAGGGCCGCAAGGCCACCACCCGCAGAATCGGCTTCCCCGAGATCGCCAAGGCGCGCGTGCAGGTCGAGTTCAACCGCAAGGACAGCAAGAAGGACATGAAGGAAGAGGAGGAGGCGTAGCCGTGGACATCGACATGAGCGCCCTGCGGGGCTTGGTCCGGGAGAAGGAGATCTCCTTCGACCTGCTGGTCGAGGCGATCGAGTCGGCCCTCCTCATCGCCTACCACCGCACCGAGGGAAGCCGCCGACACGCGCGCGTGGAGCTCAACCGGGAGACCGGGCATGTGACCGTGTGGGCGAAGGAGGACCCCGAGGACCTCGCCGAGGGCCAGGAGCCCCGCGAGTTCGACGACACCCCGTCCGGTTTCGGCCGTATCGCCGCCACCACCGCCAAGCAGGTCATCCTGCAGCGGCTGCGCGACGCCGAGGACGACGCGACGCTCGGCGAGTACGCCGGCCGCGAGGGCGACATCGTCACCGGCGTGGTCCAGCAGGGCCGCGACCCGAAGAACGTGCTCGTGGACATCGGCAAGCTGGAGGCCATCCTGCCGGTGCAGGAGCAGGTGCCCGGCGAGACCTACCCGCACGGCATGCGCCTGCGGTCGTACGTCGTCCGCGTGGCCAAGGGCGTGCGCGGCCCGTCCGTGACGCTCTCCCGCACCCACCCGAACCTGGTGAAGAAGCTCTTCGCCCTGGAGGTGCCGGAGATCGCCGACGGCTCGGTGGAGATCGCCGCGATCGCCCGTGAGGCCGGTCACCGCACCAAGATCGCCGTACGGTCCACCCGTTCGGGTCTGAACGCCAAGGGCGCCTGCATCGGCCCCATGGGCGGCCGGGTGCGCAACGTGATGGGCGAACTGAACGGCGAGAAGATCGACATCGTCGACTGGTCGGACGATCCGGCGGAGATGGTCGCGAACGCCCTGTCACCCGCCCGGGTGAGCAAGGTGGAGGTCGTGGACCTGGCCGCCCGCTCCGCACGGGTGACCGTGCCGGACTACCAGCTGTCGCTGGCGATCGGCAAGGAGGGCCAGAACGCCCGCCTCGCCGCTCGTCTCACCGGCTGGAGGATCGACATCCGGCCAGACACCGAGCAGGCCGACGCGTAGCCGCGAAACGCACCGAGGGTGCCCGGACCAGCCCCGGAGCCGCACGGCGGACCCGGGGCCGGGGAATAGATCCCGGCCGCCCGACGCTGAGATCACGACAACAGCCGTTCGATTCTTGCCCCAAAGGGGTGAGGTCGGTACGGGGAGGTAGACTTAACTGTGTCTGGCCGGACGCACGCCCGAGCATGCCCTGAACGCACCTGTGTGGGGTGCCGGGAGCGGGCGGCCAAGAACGATCTCCTGCGGATCGTGAGGATGGAGGATGCGTGCGTCCCCGATCCTCGCGGTACGCTGCCCGGCCGGGGTGTCTACGTACACCCCGCCCTGGTCTGTCTCGACCAGGCGGTACGCCGCCGGGCGTTCCCGCGGGCACTGCGCGTCCCGGGAGCGCTCGACACAAAGGCGTTGCGTCGATACGTCGAGCGGACAACAGTTGCCGAGCAGGCAACGCAGTAAGACGTGCCGTACGGAACCCCGTACGGTCTGGTACCTCGCGAGTCGAAAGCAGGTCGAGATTGCGATGAGCACTCGATGAGTACGCGATGAGTACGCCCATGAACTAGCGACGGTCCGGCTTCAACCCGGACCTCAAAGGAGCGAAGTGGCTAAGGTCCGGGTATACGAACTCGCCAAGGAGTTCGGTGTTGAGAGCAAGGTCGTCATGGCCAAGCTCCAGGAACTCGGTGAATTCGTCCGTTCGGCGTCTTCGACCATCGAAGCGCCGGTTGTACGTAAGCTGACCGACGCCTTCCAGGGCGGTGGCAGCGGCAAGTCCGCGAAGCCCGCCCCGCGCAAGGCCACCCCCAAGCCCGCCGCGCCCTCTCCGGCGCAGGCGGCCCGTCCCGCTGCCCCGGCCCCGCGGCCGGCTGCGGCTCCCAAGCCCCCGACGGCGCCCGCTGCCCAGCAGCCGGCCGCCCCGTCGGCCCCCGCGCCGGCCCCGGGTCCGCGCCCGGTGCCCGGCCCCAAGCCCGCGCCGCGCCCGGCCCCGGCCGCCCCGGAGTTCACCGCTCCGCCGGCCGCCCCGGCCGCGCAGACCCCGCAGGCCCCGGCCGCGCAGGGTCCGCGTCCCGGCGGCGCCCGTCCCGGCGCCCCGAAGCCCGGCGGCAACCGTCCCGCTCCCGGCCAGGGCCAGGCGCCCCGTCCGGGCCAGGGCGGTCAGCGTCCCGGCGGCCAGGCCCCGCGTCCGGGTGCCCGTCCGGCCGGTCCGCGCCCGGGCAACAACCCCTTCACGTCCGGCGGCAACGCCGGCATGGCCCGTCCGCAGGCCCCGCGCCCGCAGGGCGGCCCGCGTCCCGGCCCCGGCGGTCCCGGCGGCGCCCCGCGTCCGCAGGCGCCCGGCGCCCAGGGCGGCGGTCCGCGTCCGCAGGCTCCCGGCGGCCCCCGGCCGACCCCGGCCGGCATGCCCCGCCCGCAGGGCGGCCCGCGTCCCGGCCCGGCCGGTCCGCGTCCGAACCCCGGCATGATGCCGCAGCGTCCCGCTGCCGGCCCGCGTCCCGGCCCCGGTGGCGGCGGTCGCGGTCCCGGTGCCGGCGGTCGTCCCGGCGGCGGCGGTCGCCCCGGTGGCGGCGGCTTCGCCGGCCGTCCCGGTGGCGGTGGCTTCGCCGGCCGTCCCGCCGGTCCCGGTGGCGGCGGCGGTGGCTTCGCCGGCCGTCCGGGTGGTCCCGGCGGTGGCGGCGGTGGCCGTCCCGGCTTCGGTGGCCGTCCCGGCGGTCCCGGTGGCCGTGGTGGCACGCAGGGCGCCTTCGGCCGTCCCGGCGGTCCGGCGCGTCGTGGCCGCAAGTCGAAGCGGCAGCGGCGCCAGGAGTACGAGGCCATGCAGGCCCCGAGCGTCGGCGGCGTGATGCTGCCGCGCGGCAACGGCGAGACCATCCGTCTCTCCCGCGGCGCGTCGCTCACCGACTTCGCGGAGAAGATCAACGCCAACCCGGCGTCCCTCGTCGCGGTCATGATGAACCTCGGCGAGATGGTCACCGCGACCCAGTCCGTCTCCGACGAGACCCTCCAGCTCCTCGCCGACGAGATGAACTACTCGGTTCAGATCGTCAGCCCGGAGGAGGAGGACCGCGAGCTGCTCGAGTCCTTCGACATCGAGTTCGGCGAGGACGAGGGCTCCGAGGAGGACCTGGTCGTCCGTCCGCCGGTGGTGACCGTCATGGGTCACGTCGACCACGGTAAGACCCGGCTGCTCGACGCGATCCGCAAGACGAACGTCATCGCGGGCGAGGCCGGCGGCATCACCCAGCACATCGGTGCCTACCAGGTCGCGACCGAGGTCAACGGCGAAGAGCGCAAGATCACCTTCATCGACACCCCGGGTCACGAGGCGTTCACCGCCATGCGTGCCCGTGGTGCGAAGTCGACCGACATCGCGATCCTGGTCGTCGCGGCCAACGACGGCGTCATGCCGCAGACGGTCGAGGCGCTCAACCACGCCAAGGCGGCCGACGTGCCGATCGTGGTCGCGGTCAACAAGATCGACGTCGAGGGTGCCGACCCGACCAAGGTGCGCGGTCAGCTGACCGAGTACGGCCTCGTGGCCGAGGAGTACGGCGGCGACACCATGTTCGTCGACATCTCCGCCAAGCAGGGTCTGCACATCGACTCGCTGCTGGAGGCCGTGGTCCTCACGGCCGACGCCTCGCTCGACCTGCGGGCCAACCCGAACCAGGACGCGCAGGGCATCTCGATCGAGTCCCGTCTCGACCGCGGCCGTGGTGCCGTGGCGACGGTCCTCGTCCAGCGAGGCACGCTGCGGGTCGGCGACACGATGGTCGTGGGCGACGCCTACGGCCGGGTGCGTGCCATGCTTGACGACAACGGCAACAACGTCGCCGAGGCCGGCCCGTCGACGCCGGTCCAGGTCCTCGGCCTGACCAACGTCCCGGGCGCGGGCGACAACTTCCTGGTGGTCGACGAGGACCGTACGGCCCGTCAGATCGCCGAGAAGCGCGCCGCCCGCGAGCGCAACGCGGCCTTCGCCAAGCGCACGCGCCGTGTGTCGCTGGAGGACCTGGACAAGGTGCTCAAGGCCGGCGAGGTCCAGCAGCTGAACCTGATCATCAAGGGTGACGCTTCCGGATCCGTCGAGGCCCTGGAGTCCTCCCTGCTCCAGCTGGACGTCGGCGAAGAGGTCGACATCCGCGTCCTGCACCGCGGCGTCGGTGCGGTCACGGAGTCCGACATCGACCTGGCGATGGGCTCGGACGCCATCGTCATCGGCTTCAACGTCCGTGCGGCCGGCCGTGCCGCGCAGATGGCGGAGCGCGAGGGCGTGGACGTCCGGTACTACTCGGTCATCTATCAGGCGATCGAGGAGATCGAGGCGGCCCTCAAGGGCATGCTCAAGCCGGAGTACGAAGAGGTCGAGCTGGGCACGGCGGAGATCCGCGAGGTCTTCAAGTCGTCCAAGCTGGGCAACATCGCCGGTGTGCTCATCCGGTCGGGCGAGGTCAAGCGCAACACCAAGGCGCGCCTCATCCGCGACGGCAAGGTGGTCGCGGAGAACCTCACCATCGAGGGCCTGCGTCGCTTCAAGGACGACGTCACCGAGATCCGCGAAGGCTACGAGGGTGGTATCAACCTCGGAAACTTCAACGACATCAAGGTCGACGACGTCATCGCGACGTACGAGATGCGCGAGAAGCCGCGGGCGTAACGGCCCACGGCATCCGAAGCTGGCCGGCGGGATCTCGGTCCCGCCGGCCAGCGCGCCGTTTTCCGGGCGGCACACGGCGGCTCCGGGCGCCGGAAAACCCGGTCGAGCCGTCGGCGGGCACGGGGTAACGTGGCTCCAGGCCATCGATCCCGTACCGGCGGGTAAACCCGGCACGAACATGTACGTGGGGACTCTGTCCTTCGACCTCCTCCTCGGCGACGTCCACTCGCTGAAGGAGAAGCGCTCCGTCGTCCGCCCGATCGTCGCCGAGCTCCAGCGGAAGTACGCCGTGAGCGCGGCCGAGGTGGATCACATGAACCTCCATCGGCGGGCGGTCATCGGCCTCGCCCTGGTCTCCGGCGACGCGGCGCACCTCACCGACGTACTGGACCGGTGCGAACGGCTGGTCGCCGCCCGCCCCGAGGTGGAGCTGCTGTCGGTCCGACGCCGCTTCCACGGCGAAGACGACTGACGACGACCAGACCACAGAACGCAAGCAAGAAGAAAGAACGGGAGACGGACCAGTGGCCGACAACGCGCGGGCGAAAAGGCTGGCGGACCTCATCCGGGAGGTGGTGGCCCAGAAGCTACAGCGCGGGATCAAGGACCCGCGGCTCGGCTCGCACGTCACCATCACGGACACCCGGGTCACGGGTGACCTGCGGGAGGCGACCGTCTTCTACACGGTCTACGGCGACGACGAGGAGCGGAAGGCCGCCGCGGCGGGCCTGGAGAGCGCCAAGGGCATCCTGCGCTCCGAGGTGGGCCGCGCGGCCGGGGTGAAGTTCACCCCCACCCTGACCTTCGTGGCGGACGCCCTGCCGGACACCGCCCGGACCATCGAGGACCTCCTCGACAAGGCCCGGCAGTCCGACCAGAAGGTGCGCGAGGCGGCCACCGGGGCGACGTACGCCGCCGGTGCCGACCCCTACCGCAAGCCGGCGGACGACGAGACCGACACGGACGGCGACGCCACCGAATGACGCAGAAGCACACCACGCCCGACGGCCTCGTCATCGTCGACAAGCCGTCGGGCTTCACTTCGCACGACGTGGTCGCCAAGATGCGCGGGATCGCCAGGACCCGCCGCGTCGGCCACGCCGGCACCCTCGACCCGATGGCGACCGGCGTCCTGGTCCTCGGGGTCGAGCGCGCCACCAAGCTCCTCGGGCACCTCGCCCTCACCGAGAAGGAGTACCTGGGCACCATCCGCCTGGGCCAGACCACCCTCACCGACGACGCCGAGGGCGAGATCACCTCGTCCACCGACGCCTCCAAGGTGACCCGGGACGCCATCGACGCCGGCATCGCGAAGCTCACCGGCGACATCATGCAGGTGCCGTCCAAGGTCAGCGCCATCAAGATCAACGGCGTTCGGTCGTACAAGCGGGCCCGCGAGGGCGAGGAGTTCGATATCCCCGCCCGGCCGGTGACGATCTCCTCCTTCGCGGTCTACGACGTCCGGGACGCGGTCGCCGAGGACGGCACGCCGGTGCTGGACCTGGTGGTGTCGGTGGTCTGCTCCTCCGGCACCTACATCCGCGCCCTCGCCCGCGACCTGGGCGCCGGCCTCGGCGTCGGCGGCCACCTCACCGCGCTGCGCCGCACCCGGGTCGGCCCCTACAAGCTGGACGCGGCCAAGACGCTGGACCAGCTCCAGCAGGAGCTGAGCGTGATGCCGATCGCCGAGGCCGCCACCGCCGCGTTCCCGCGCTGGCAGGTCGACGCCAAGCGGGCCCGGCTGCTGCTCAACGGCGTCCGGCTGGAGATCCCCGACGAGTACGCGGGCGCCGGTGCGGTGGCCGTGTTCGACCCCGAGGGCCGTTTCCTCGCGCTCGTCGAAGAGCACCGGGGCAAGGCCAAGAGCCTGGCCGTCTTCGGCTGAGCCCGCCGGGACGCCGTAGCGGCCGAGCCGTGGCACCTGTGTGTGCCGTAGCAGCTGTGGCCGTACACCTGTGTGCCGTAGCAGTCGTGTGCCGTGGCGGCCATGCCGTGAGGGGCGCCGTGGGGGGCGCCGTGGGGCGTCTGCCGTGGAGCGGCGGCCGGCCATGAGCCGGGCCCTGCCGCCGCTCCACGGTCCCCCCTCTTCCCCCTCCCTAAGGTTCTCCAGCAGCCCCCGCTTATTCACCCGACCGGCCGGGCGCTCGGAGCGAACCGGGGGAGCGGAAGGGGGCGCGTTCGCGGGAGAACGGTCCCGCCATGCTCCTCGTGCCTACCGTCGGGTCAGGGCACAGGGACGGGCGGGAGGGTACGGCCATGGCGGAACGGGGCCCGCGCTCCGAGGGCGGGCGCCGGGAGCGGGAAAAACACGGGCAGCCGGAACCCGGCGCACCGGCCCGGGCGGGCTGCTTTCCCGACGCCGTCCGGCCCACCGGCTCCGACCCCGCCCTCGTACGCGTCCGCGACCTGGCCGGCCGCCCCCTCGGCCTCGGCTTCCTCGCCGACCACGAGGGCACCCTGCTCACCAGTCACGAGACCGTCGACGGCCGCTCCCGGCTGCTGCTGCACGCCCCTGGGGAGCGCACCCGCACGGTCACCGCCGACGCGGTCACCCCGCTGCCCCGCCTGGGCCTCGCCCTTATCCGCACCGAGGGCCTCGGCACGGACCCGCTGCCGCTGACCGTACGGGACCGGATCGACGCGGGCACCTACGTACAGGTCGCCGCCGGCTGCTGGCGGGAGGCACGGGTACTGGCCGCCACCCGGGCCACGTACACCGCCGGGGACGGCCCTCACCTTCTCGACGACGTACTGGAGCTGGCCATCGGCACGGCCGGCCGGGACGCGCTCAGACCCGGCGGCGGCGCGGCCGGGGGACCGGTGTGCGACGCCCGCACCGGCGCGGTCGTCGGCGTCCTCGGCACCGCCCTGCGCACCGCCGGGCGCGAGGCCGGCTTCGCCGTCCCGCTGCGGCCCGCCGCCGACGCCCTCGCCGGACTCCTCGCCCGCAACGCGGCCACCGTGCCCGCCTACGGCGCCGACCTCAACCTCGCCGGCATCCTCCAGCTGACCACGACCTCCGTCGGCCAGGACGGCCCCCCGGGCGCCGCCGACCCGATCGAGCGCCCCGGCATCGCCCGGGAGCTGGCCGCCTTCACCGACGGCGACCGGCCCGTGCTCGGCCTGGTCGGCGCCCCGGGCAGCGGCCGTACGACGCAACTCGCGGCCCTCGCCGCCCGCCGCGCCCGGGGCGAGCGGCCCGCGCCCACCCTGTGGCTGCGCGGCGCCGACCTGGCGGCCACCGACGGCTCGGTGGCCGACGCCGCGCGCCGCGCCCTGACCCGCGCCGCCCGGATCGTCGCCGCGTCCCGCGCCGTGAGCCCCGAGGACCTGGGCGACGTCACCCCGGAGCACCTGGCCCGCCTCGCCGCCCGGGCCGGCCGCCCGCTGCTGCTCCTCCTCGACGGCCCCGAGGAGATGCCCCCGGCCCTCGCCCACCGCCTGCCGGAGTGGACCCGCGGCACGGCCGACTGGCTCCACGGGACCGGGGCCCGCCTGCTGGTCGCCTGCCGGGAGGAACACTGGGAACGCGCGGGGCGGGCGTTCCCCGCGGACCTGCTCCACGCACCGGCGGGCGGGGAGGGCCCCGCTTTTGTGAGTGGTCCTGCTGCCGGGGGTGGTTTCGCGTCCGGGAGTGGTGCCGCGGGCGTGGGTGGCGCCGCGTTCGTGAGTGGTTCTGGGTCCGGGGGTGGTGCCGGGTCTGGGAGCGGTCCTGCGCCCGCGGGTGGTCGTGTGTGCGTGAGTGGTCCCGCTTCCGCGGCCACCGCCCCCGTGCCACCCTGCCTCGCCATCGGCGACTTCACCGCCGACGAGGCGCGCCTGGCCCGGGCCCGGTACGGCATCGCGGACGGTGTCCTCGCCGAGCGGGACGCCCGGCACCCGCTCACCCTCCGGCTGCTGTCCGAGATCCGGGCCGCCGCCCCGTCCGCCCCGCTCGCCGGGCCCCTGGACCGCTACGACGTCTTCGCCGCCTACCTCGATCTGGTGTGCCTGCGCGTCGCGGTCCGGCTCGCCGCCGCCGGCGGGCCGCGCGGTACGGCCGTACGGCGGCTCGCCGCGCGGGTGGCCGGGCAGGTGCACGAGGCGGCCCGGCGCAGCCTCGGCCCGGGGCAGGGCGAACTGGACCGGGAGTCGTTCGAGGCCGTGTTCCCCTGGGGACCCGCCCCGGCCCGCCTAGGCGCGGGCACCGGCTGGGCCTCCGCCGTCCTCGCCGAGGGCCTCCTCGTGCCGGCCGGCCCCGGCTACCGCTTCGCCCACGAGGAGCTTGCCGACTGGCTGCACGGCATGCACCTGGACCTCGACGAGGCCCTGCGCGCCCTGGTGCACGCGCCCGGCGAGCGGCCCGAGGGCGCCCGCCCGGTTCCGGTGCCGCACCACCGTATCGGCCCCGTCGTCCAGTCCCTGCTGTTCCTCGCCCGCCAGCACGGAAGCCAGCAACTGAGCCTCCGGTTGAGGGAGTTGGTGGACGCCCTGGAGCGTGACACCGGCTGCTGGTGGGCCGCCCGGCTGCTCGCCCGGACCCTGCTCCAGGTCCCGGACGCGACGCCGTACACCGGGGTGCTGCGGCTGCTCGCCGACCGGGTCGCCGCCTGGCGCCAGGACCGGCGACCGGTACCGGCCGAGTTCGGCCCCGCCTTCTGGACCGCGCTGCCCGTGCCCGACACCGAGCGCCTGGACCTGCTGCGCCGCCTCGTGCCGGCCGACCCGGCGCCGTCCGCGTCGGCCGCCCGCTGTCTGGACGCCGTCGCCGCACTGCTCGCCGCCGCGCCGGAGGCCGTACAGCCCCTGCTGACCCGCTGGTTCACCGACGAGCGCCCGCTGTCCGCGACCCCGCACGCCACCGTGGCCACGGCCGCGCAGGCGCTGCTGCACACCCACCGGCACCGCGCCCCGGACGACCTCACCGAGGTACTGGCGGCCTGCCCCCACCCACGCGCGGAGGAACTGCTCGGCGCCCTCGCCGAGGACGAGCCGTCGGCCGTCTGCCGGGCCGCCGCCCGCTGGGCGCACGACGAGCGCCACGCCCGCCGGGCCGCGGCCGTCACCTGCGCACTGCGCGCCGCCCCCCACGTCCGTACGGCCGCGGACCGCGCGCTGCTCGGGCGCGCCGCCCGCGCCCTGCTCGCCCGCCCCGCCGACCACACCCTGCACGGCGCCGCCCTCGCCGTCCTGGTCCACGACCCGGACGCCCGCGACCGCCATCTGCCCGCGGTCCTGCGCCACTTCGCCGACGGCGACCCGCGCATCCCGCCCAGCGCCCTCGTCCCGGCCCTGACCACCCACCCCGAACCGGTCCTGGACGCCTTCCGCGTCCGGCTCCGCGCCCCCGCGGACGCCGACCTGCGCACCCTCACGGCGATCACCACACCGGCCCTCGCCCGTCCGGTCGCCGCGCTGCTCCAGGAGGCGGTGCGGCTGCGCCCGGAGACCGCCGGGCGCCTCGCCCGCCGCGTCGACCGCCGGCTCGGCCTCGGCACCGCCGCGCGTCCCGTCCTGCTGCCGCTGGTCACCGCCCTGCTCGACGGCGGCCCGGAACCCCTCCGGGCCTCCCTCGCCACCGTCCTGGCCGGCCCCGGCACGCCCGCCTCCCGTCCGCTCCGCCGCGAGCTGCTGGAGTTCCTGCTCGACCGGGAGCGGGACCCGGCCGTCCTGGACGCCGTCCTGCACGCGGCGGTGGCCCGGGACGACGCCGGTCCGGGGCCGGGGGAGGAGGAGACCCGGGACCTGGTCCACCGCACCGGCCTGCTCCTCGTCCGTACACCCGAGGGCGCCGCCCGCTGCGACCGGGGCCTGGCCGACCTCGTCCGGCACGTGCCCGGCTTCGCCGCCCGCCTGGCCCGCTGGCTGACCGACGCCCCGGACGACTGGGCCGCGCTGACCGGCCCCGGCACCCGCCGCATGATCGAGAACCTGGCGGGCGTGCGCGTACCGGCGTGACCGGGGACCCGGGGCGTGCGCGTACCCGCGTGATCGGGAATCTGGCGGGCGTGCGCGTACCCGCGTGATCGGAATCTGGTGGGCGTTCGTGTACCCGCGTGAGGCACGAGCGGGCGGGCGTGCGCGTATCGGCCTGGGCGGATACGGGGCATACGCGCCCCCGCCCGGGCGCCGCCGCGGACGTGCGCCCCGTCACAGCCCCCATGCCGATGCTGGCGCGGAGCACCCGGCATGGCACCCTTAGACCTGCACAACGAGGTCAGGACAGACACGGACAAGGGTTCGAGGAGCGGTCACAGTGCAGCGCTGGCGTGGCTTGGAGGACATCCCCCAGGACTGGGGGCGCAGCGTCGTCACCATCGGTTCCTACGACGGCGTCCACCGCGGCCACCAGCTGATCATCAAGCACGCCGTCGACCGCGCCCGCGAACTGGGCGTGCCGGCCGTCGTCGTTACCTTCGATCCGCACCCCAGCGAGGTGGTCCGCCCCGGCAGCCACCCCCCGCTGCTCGCCCCGCACCACCGCCGCGCCGAGCTGATGGCCGAGCTGGGTGTCGACGCGGCCCTCGTCCTGCCGTTCACCACCGAGTTCTCCAAGTTGTCGCCCGCCGACTTCGTGGTGAAGGTGCTGGTGGACAAGTTGCACGCCAAGGCGGTCGTGGAGGGCCCCAACTTCCGCTTCGGCCACAAGGCCGCCGGCAACGTCGAGTTCCTCGCCGAGCAGGGCAAGACCTACGACTTCGAGGTGGACGTCGTCGACCTCTACGTCACCGGCGAGGCGGGCGGCGGCGAGCCGTTCTCCTCCACACTGACCCGCCGCCTGGTCGCCGAGGGCGATGTCGCGGGCGCCCGCGAGATCCTGGGCCGCCCGCACCGCGTGGAGGGCGTCGTCGTCCGCGGCGCCCAGCGCGGCCGGGAACTGGGCTTCCCGACGGCCAACGTCGAGACGCTCCCGCACACCGCCATCCCCGCCGACGGCGTCTACGCGGGCTTCCTGCACGCCCAGGGCGAGGCCATGCCGGCCGCCATCTCCGTGGGCACCAACCCGCAGTTCGACGGCACCGAGCGCACGGTGGAGGCGTACGCCATCGACCGCGTCGGCCTCGATCTGTACGGGCTGCACGTCGCCGTCGACTTCCTCGCCTACGTGCGCGGCCAGGCGAAGTTCGAGTCGCTGGAGGCCCTGCTGGAGCAGATGGCCGTGGACGTGCAGCGCTGCCGGGAGATCGTGGCGGCGGAGGGGTAGCCGGAGGGGTCCTTGTCGGTTTTACGAAGCGAAAGGGCGGCCGGTGCGATGCGCACCGGCCGCCCTTTCGTCTGTCCTGCCCGCTACTGCTGGGGCGGAGCCTGCGGCGGCTGCTGGCCCTGGCCCTGGGCCTGACCCGGGTACGGCTGGGCCTGCGGCTGCGGCTGTCCGGGCTGCGGGTAGCCGCCCGGCTGGGGCTGGCCCGGGTACGGCTGGGGCTGGCCCTGCTGCGGCGGGTACGGCTGCTGCGTTGGGGCGTACGGCTGGCCGGGCGCCTGCGGGTACGGCTGGCCAGGTGCCTGGGGATACGGCTGGCCCGCGCCGTACGGCTGCTGGCCCGGCACGGCCTGGCCCGGCATCGGCGGGGCGGCCACCGGCGGCGGGTTGCCGTCGCTCGTCCACAGCCCGTGCGCCTGCTGGTGCCGGGTGAAGTCCTCGGCGACCATCGCGGCCAGGTTGAAGTACGCCTCGCGGGTCTTCGGCCGCATCATGTCCAGGTCGACCTCGGCGCCGGCGGCCAGGTGCTCGTCGAAGGGGACGACGACGACCCCGCGCGTACGGGTCTCGAAGTGCGCCACGATGTCCTCGACCTTGATCATCTTGCCGGTCTCGCGGACCCCGGAGATCACGGTGAGGGACCGGGAGACCAGGTCGGAGTACCCGTGCGCGGACAGCCAGTCCAGCGTCGTACTGGCACTGCTCGCGCCGTCCACCGAGGGTGTGGAGATGATGATCAGCTGGTCGGCGAGGTCCAGCACCCCGCGCATCGCGCTGTACAGCAGACCGGTGCCCGAGTCGGTCAGGATGACCGGGTACTGCCGGCCGAGGACGTCGATCGCCCGCCGGTAGTCCTCGTCGTTGAACGTGGTCGAGACGGCCGGGTCCACGTCGTTGGCGATGATCTCCAGGCCGGAAGGCGCCTGGGAGGTGAACCGCCGGATGTCCATGTACGAGTTCAGGTACGGGATGGCCTGCACGAGGTCACGGATGGTGGCCCCGGTCTCCCGGCGCACCCGGCGCCCGAGCGTGCCCGCGTCCGGGTTGGCGTCGATGGCAAGGATCTTGTCCTGCCGCTCCGTGGCCAGGGTGGAGCCGAGCGCGGTCGTCGTGGTCGTCTTGCCCACGCCGCCCTTGAGGCTGATCACCGCGATCCGGTAGCAGGACAGCACCGGCGTACGGATCAGTTCCAGCTTCCGCTGCCGCTCGGCCTCCTCCTTCTTCCCGCCCAGCTTGAACCGGCCGCCGGCCGCGGCGGGCCGGCCGCTCTTCGCCTTCTGCTTCTTGTTGTTGAGCAGCCGGTCCGAGGACAGCTCCACGGCGGCGGTGTAACCGAGCGGCGCGGCACCGGGGTTGGTCGGCTGCCGCTGGTCGTGCCGCACGGGCTGCGGCCAGGCCGCACCGGAACGCGGATCGGCCGGAGCCTGCGGCACGCCGGACTCCGGACCCTGCGGCGGCTGGGGGAAGCCGTAACCACCGGGCTGCGCCGGGGGGTTGGGCGCGCCGGGCGGCGGGAAGCCGTAGCCGCCGGGCGGGGTGGGACCGTTGGGGTTCGGCGGGGTCGGGCCGCCGGGGTTCGGCTGGGGTGCCGGCGGCTGGGGGAAGCCGTAACCACCGGGCTGCGCCGGGGAGTTGGATGCACCGGGCGGTGGGAAGCCGTAACCGCCGGGCGGCATGGGACCGTTGGGGACCGGCTGCGGACCGGCCGCCGGCACGGTGGGCTGGTTCGGCTGGCCGGGGTTGTTCGGCTGACCCGGGTTGTTGGGGTGGCCCGGGTTGTTCGGCTGCTGCCACGCGGCGGGCGCGGGCTGCGGGGCCTGCGGCTGGAACGGCGGTTGCGCACCGGGAGCGCCGGCCTGGCCCTGGCCCTGGCCGTCCACCGGCTGTGGCTGTGGCTGCTGACCCGGCATCGGCCCGGGCTGCTGCGGCCACTGGGCGGCGGGCGCGGGAGCGGCGGGCTGGTACGCGGGCGGCAGCGGAGGCACCCCGTGCTGCGGCCCGGGCGGCGGCGCCCAGCCGGGCTGGGCCCCCTGCGGAGCCGGGGGAGCGGGCGGCGCGGCGGCGTACGGGGCACCGGGCGCGGGCTGGGGAGCGCCGGGCTGCGGAGTCGCCGGGGGCGGCGGGAAGCCGTAGCCCCCGGGCTGGGGCACGCCGGGCTGCTGGGGCGCCGGGGGCTGGGGGAAGCCGTAGCCGCCGGGCTGGGGAGCGGCGAGCGGCTGGGCGTCCGTGGGCTGCTGGGCGGCGTCGCCCGAGGCGTCGACGGCCACGGCCGCGGCATCGGCGCCCGGGGCACCATTGCTCGCGGTGCCGTCACTCACAGTGCCGTCACTCGCGGTGCTGCCGTCCGGGGTGCCGTCGCCCGGGGCGCTGTCCTGCGGTGCGCCGTCCTCCGGAGCGCTCTGCTGGGCCGTACCGTCCGCCGGTACGGCGTCCGAGGGCGCCGAGGCGTCGGTCCGCGCGGAGTCGGCGGCGCCCTCCTCGGCGCTCCCCTCCTGGGCGGTCACCTCGGCAGCCTTGTCGTCCGTGCCCTCCGCCGCCACGGAACCGTCAGCGGCGGCGGACCCCGCGTCCTCCTGACCGGCCTTGCCTTCCTCGGACGGAGAGTCACCCGAGGCACCGGAATCCGGCACACCGGAGACCGATGCGGCGGTCTCCGAGCCGGCGGCCTCGGCCACCGCGCCCTCGCCGTCCTTCCGATCCCCGGAAGCCCCGGAAGCCCCGGAAGCCCTGGAATCGGCGGAATCCCCGGAATCGCCGGAACCCCCGGCACCGGCTTCCTCGGCCGAACCGTCGGTGCCCTCGGCCGGCTTGGTCTCGGCCGCCACGCGCTCGGCGAACTCGGCCATCTCGCGCTTCAGGGCGACGGCGGAGAACCGCATGGTCGCCCCGCTCTCCAGGTCCCCGTTGTCCGTCTCCGCCGGGACCCCGGCGGGAGCGCCCGGCACCTCCTGCCCGGCCGGCTGCGGCTGCTGAGGCTGCTGCGGTTCGAAGCCCTCGGGCAGCCGCGGCATCGGAACCGGGCCGCCGGCCGGCGGCGCGGGCGGGGCGTACGGCGCACCCTCAGGGGCGTACGGCGCACCCTGCGGAGGCGGGCCCGAAGACCCCTGCGCGGGAGCGGACGGCGGCGGATACGCGGTGCCCTCCGGCGGGGCGAACGGAGTGCCCGACGGCGGGGTGAACGGAGCCCCCGGCGGCGGCGCGAACGGAGTGCCCTGCGCGGGCGTGCCCGTCGGCTGGACGGCAGGCGGCGTGGCACCAGGGGCCGGGGCGGGAGCCGGGGCCTGGGTCGGCGGGCTCGTCGGGAACGACGGCACCGCCGAACCGGCCGGAGCGCCCTGATCCGCGGAACCGGTGAAACCGCTCGCGCCTCCCGACGTACCCGAGGCGTTCTGCGTGTACCAGGCGGGGGGAGCGTAGTCGATGGTGAACTCGCCGGTGGTCTCGACGGCCTCCGCGTCGGGCTGGTCATCGCCGGGTGTGTCCCAGCCCCCGCGCATCCCGTCCCGATCGCTGCTCACAATTCCTCCTGGTGTGGTCGAGCACCCTCATGCCGTGCCGGGGCGACCATGTCGTGTCGTACCGAGTCGTCCGTAGTCGTTCGAGGCGGTCCGACTCACCGGACCTCCCCCCGGGACACCGACGCCCGGCCCACGGGTCCTGCCATCGCGCCCGCTCCCAGCCTAATCACCGGACACCACACCTCGGCAGGCCCGCCCGCCTGTCCGCCCCCGCCCGGCAGGCCGGCGCCCGCCTTGAGACGCCTCAACGACGCCTCAACCGTCCCACCGGTCCACCCCCGGACCATCAGGGCACCCGAATAAAAGGGACACGCAAGGGCAGTTCAGTCCATCCGGCGCGGTGTGCCCAACAATCCGATCTCGGCGTCCGTGGGTTGCGTCAGCACGTACTGCCGGTCACGGTCGGTGCACCACAGGGTGACGCCGTCGGGCAGCGCGGGCAGCGACTCCACCTCGGTCCGCGACAGCCCCATGGTGCGCCCGAGTTCGGCCGCCTCGTCCGGCGAGACCCGCTGGATGCCGGCGAGCCGCGCCTGCCGCAGCAGCCGGGGCGCGACCGGGCTGAGGTACGGCAGCAGCGTCAGCACCGACTGCCAGGGACCGGAGACGACGCGGCCGCGCGGGGGCCGCATGCCGCAGTCCCGCACCACCAGCACCGGCGTACCGGCGGAGGCGCCCTGCGGCGGCACCCGTCCGACGTCGTACACGGACAGGCCGTTCTGTCCGCCGCCCATCGCGTGCACCATCTGCATCCAGGCCTGCGGCCGGCCGGTCTCCACGGCGACCCGGGCACCGGTGGCGGCCGAGCGCAGCGCCAGCACCTGCGCGGTCCACAGGCCGCCGATCAGGACGACGTCGTAGGGCGTGGGCCGGTTGATGCCCAGCACGGCGGGCTGTCCCTCGGCGTCGACCCCGGCCACCACCCCGTCGTCCCCGATGGGCAGGGCGAGCGCGTCCAGGTGCTGCGCGGGCAGTCCGTGCCGGCCGTGCCGGGGCCCGATCAGGCCCAGCCCGTGCCGCAGCCGGTCCACCGTCCGCCGCAGCCCGGACGGCTCCGGGGCGCCGGGCGCCGCCCGGCCCGCCGCCGGGGAAGTCGTCGGAACCGTCGTCACCGCGCACCTCCGAGGGGCAGAGTGGCCAGCATGCCGGGCAGCTGCTCGCGGTCGAGCCGGGCCAGGCCCGCCCCGGACTGCCGGGCGGCGGCCTCCAGCGCGCGCCGCGCCGCCACGAGTTCGTCGTCACTGCGCCCGGTCACCCGCAGGTGCCCGCACAGCGACACTTCCTGCCGCTCCCCGGGCGCGAGCGTCAGGCTGAAGGTGGTCGCCAGGGCCGGTACCGCCGTGACCCGGGCGACGAACTGGGGCAGGGACTCGGCCGGGCCGCCGCCCAGCGGGGGCCAGCGCCGCACCCAGTACGTGGTGTGCCGCCGGTTGTCACAACGCCAGCTGCGCCCCGACTCCTCCGTGCGCCGCTCCCGGGTCTCGCTGCGCCCCGCCTCCGCGGTGACCAGCGGATTGGCGCAGGCGGAGGTGGCGAGGGCGGCGACCAGCTCCTCCTCGTCCAGCACCCGGGCGCGGAACCCGGCGCCGGTGAGCCGGCTCGCCAGGTGGTCGGCGGCCCGTACGACGCACTTCTGCGCGCCCTCCAGCCCGCCGCCGCGCGCGGCCACGGCCTCCGCGCACAGCTCGGGATCCAGCTTCAGCGCGATCCAGGTGATGCGCACGGCCGGGGCGCCGGTCTGCTCCTGCAACGGGATGTAGTTGGCGACGGCCACCGACTGCTGGGGCAGGTGCAGCGCGGGCGCCGGCTGCGTGTGCAGCACGATCTGCGCGGACTCCAGGCGGATGCCGTCCACCTCCAGCGCGCCCCGCACCAGGCCCAGCGGCAGCGGCTGACGGCTCCGCTCGGCGCGCAGCGCGGTCGCGTCGGCCTCCACCTGGAGCACGGCCGTGACGAACGTGCCGTCCCCGACGACACCGACCGGCCGGCGGTCGCGCGCGTTGTACGAGTACGTGCGCAGGGCCGGCTCGCACTCCACCGCCGGAACCAGTCCGGGCTCGGTGCCCGGCGGTATCGGGGTGTTCGCGGCCCGCTTCTGCCGTGCCCGCAGCTCCCGCGCGGTGGCGAGCCACTCCGGCAGGGACCGGCCCCGCCGCCGCACGAAGGCCAGCAGGAGCAGCACCAGTGCGACCACTGCCGCCGGCACCAGGGCTGCCATGCCGACGGCCCAGCCGACGAGCAGCACGGCCGCCGCCAGCTCCACCAGCACAAGCCGTTGCAAACGGAACGACCCGGCCTGGCCCGGCCGTTGCCTGAGCCCGGGCGTGACCTGCCGGCGGTCCGCGCCGCGCCGGGCGGACGCGGCCCGCGGCGCGGACCCGGACCCGGCCGCACGGCCTCGTGCCGCCGACCGGCCGCGCGCTCGCGTCCGCGTTCCGGAAGCCATCACTGCATCCCCCCGATTTGCTCACAACTCGCTGGAACCAGGCCACTGAACAAGGCCCTTGAGGGCCCAGGTACCCTACCCGCTCCACGAGACCCGCTCCGTACCAGGCATAGTAGGGGCCGGGTCCGACAACGGAGGGCGGGGGAGCGTGGTCCCCGGGCGCGCTCCGCGTGAGTCACGGGGAGAAACAGGCACAGATGGCATCTCGGCGGGACCAACTCAACGCCTACACCTTCGCGAAGCGCCGCATGCTCGCGTCGTTCGTGCAGTCGTCACCGGATGCCTCCGACGAGGGAGCGCCCCGGCCGCTGCGTGCCATCCTGCCCGGCGCGATCGTCGGCGTCGTCGTGCTCGCGGCCTTCGGTGCCTGGGGGATGTTCAAGCCGACGGCCCCGCAGGGCTGGGACGCCCCCGGACAGAAGGTGATCATCGCCAGCAAGTCCACGACCCGGTACGTCGTGCTGAAGACCGAGGACAAGGTCCAGCTCCACCCGGTCCTCAACATGGCGTCGGCCAAGCTCGTCCTCGACACCCAGAGCGACGTGGACGTGGTCACCGTCGACGAGTCGGTCCTCGACAACGGCAAGATCCCGCACGGCGTCACCATCGGCATCCCCTACGCTCCCGACCGGCTGCCCTCCGGCAAGGAGGCCGGCGCGGCCAAGGAATGGGCCGTGTGCGAGCGTCCGAGCGGCAGCGGCGGCTCCGTGCAGAAGGCCGCGTTCGTCCTGGCCGAACGGGACCGGGACAAGCTCCGGGGCAGCCGGCAGAAGCTGCGCGGCGGCGAACTCCTCTACGTCGCCACCCCGGACAAGAAGCAGTACGTGATCGACGCGCGCGGCCGGGCCTACCCCGTGGATGCCGGCGACAGCCTGCTGCTCCAGACCATCGTGGGCGCCGACCGCACCCCGCAGCGGGTGACCAAGGAGTGGATCGACACCCTGCACCCGGGCGACCCGATCAGCTTCCCGTCGGTCACCGGGGTGCCCGGCGCCGCCGCGAACGCCCCCGGCCAGCTGGACCCCGGGGCCAACCGCGTCGGCATGGTGCTGCGGGCCCCGGTCAACGGCCAGGAGCAGTACTTCGTGGTCCTGCCCGGCCGGGTCGCGCCCGTCTCCGACTTCGTCGCCCAGCTCCTGCTGGCCAGCACGGACCTGGTGAAGCTCGGCCAGGCCGGGCACGCCCAGGAGGTCAGCGCGGGCGCCATCACCCGGGGCGAGCCGTTCGCCGCCGAGCACACCTGGCCCACCGAGAAGCCCAGCGCCGTCAACAACCCGGCCACGGCCGACGGCAGCCGCAACACCGTCTGCAACATCCTCAACCACGTCGACCCCGACAACGGCGCCACCACCCTGAGCACCTGGGCCGGCACCGACTTCCCCGCGGTGCTGCCCACCGGCTCCTCCAGCGCCTACGTCACCGCCGGCTCCGGCCAGCTCTACCGCCAGTTCCAGGGCCGGGAGACCAAGGCCGGCCCGGTCTTCCTGGTCACCGACACCGGTCTGCGCTACGCGCTCCAGTCCAACGACGACAGCGCCGGCGAGGACAAGGGCATCGGCGTCACCGACAAGCAGCGCAAGCAGCTCCAGCAGGAGGCCAAGCTCGCGCAGACCCGCCTCGGCTACGCCGACGTGAACCCCGCGCCCATCCCCGCCCCCTGGTCCAAGTTCCTGCCGACCGGCCCCCGCCTGTCGACCGCGGCCGCCCGCCAGCCGCAGGGCTCCTGAGGGGTACGCCGATGACGTCTGCGTTCCGCACCCGTACGACCCCGACCCGTACGACTCTGTCTCGTGCGCCCCTGTCTCGTACGACCCTCGTGGCGGCGACCGCGGCGGTGGCCGCCACCCTCCTGACGGCGCCCGCGGCCACGGCGGACTCCGCCTCCGACCAGTGCACGTTCGACAAGACCAACCACAAGTACGCCGGCACGCCGTGGGCCCTGCAACGCGTCAACCTGGACGAGCTGTGGACCCAGTCCAAGGGCGAGAACGTCAGGGTCGCCGTCATCGACACCGGCGTGGACACGGCCAACCCCCAGCTCGCCCACGCCGTCGACGCCTCCCGGGGCGCCAACTTCCTGCCCACCAAGGACAAGAAGGGCCAGCCCATCGACCGCGGCAACAACAAGGGCACCACCGACACCGTCGGGCACGGCACGCGGGTGGCGGGCATCATCGCGGCCCGCCCCATGAAGGGCACGGGCTTCGTCGGCCTCGCCCCCGAGGCCACCATCATCCCGATCAAGCAGAACGACGCGGACGGCAACGGCACGGCCGCCACCCTCGCCCAGGCGATCCGGCACGCGATCCGGGTCAAGGCCGACGTCATCAACATCTCCCAGGACACGGCCAACGCCGCCTCCCCGGACCCCGACCTCCAGCGCTCGGTGAACGAGGCCCTGGGGGCCGGCATCGTCGTGGTCGCCTCGGCGGGCAACGACGGCCTGGGCGGCAACCGGAAGAAGACGTACCCGGCGTCGTACCCGGGAGTCCTCGCGGTGGCGGCCTCTGACCGCAACAACGAACGCGCGGCCTTCTCCCAGTCCGGCGACTTCGTCGGCGTGGCGGCCCCGGGCGTCGACATGATCTCCACCGTCCCGAAGGGCGGCCACTGCCCGGACAACGGTACGAGCTTCTCCGCGCCCTACGTGGCCGGCGTGGCCGCGCTGATCAAGGCCAAGCACAAGGACTGGACACCCCGGCAGATCGTGGCGCAGATCGAGCAGACCGCCGAACGCTCCATCGCCGGCCACGATCCCCTGGTCGGCTGGGGTGTGGTGGACCCGGTGCGCGCCCTCACCGAGGACGACCACCCGATAGAGTCCCCGCACCCCGACGCGGGCCTCACCCACGCGGAGGCACCCACTCCCGCCAAGCTCACCCTCGGCGAGACCCCACGCGAACGCACGGCCCGCATCGCGACCTACGTCGCCGTGGCCGTGGCGGTCCTGGTGGCGGGCCTGAGCGGCGGAGCGGTGGCGGTACGCGACGCCCGCCGCAGACGCCGCGGCCTCAGGGAAGGCACCTCATGGACGCGCTGAACAAGCTGAACGTGCTGGGCCTCGTCCTGGCCGCCGTGCTGGTGGCCATGGCCTGCGTGAAGACGGACCGGGTGCGCTCCTGGCGCGCGAACATCAATCCGTCGGCACCCGAACTGCCCGACTCCGCCTTCGTCGCCGCCCGGGTCCTCTTCCTGAGCCTGGCGGGCTTCGGTGTCTACCTGGCCGTCCAGGGCTTCGGCGTCTCCGACGACGGCTCCTGGAGCGACGGCGAACTCACCAGCGCGGTCGAGCAGACGGCCGACGACCTGAACGGCTACACCTTCCAGGCCGACGACGCGGGCACCCCGCTCGCCTTCCCCGACTACGCGTCCCTGATCGAGGAGAAGGTCCTCCAGTACGGTGGCGGCGACGCCCCCGGATACGGGGTGTCGGTGGACCCGGCCGAGAGCAACACGCCCGCGAAGGCATCCTTCACCATCACCGCCGACGGCACGGACACCGCCTTCTGCACCCACCTCACCCGCACCCGCTCCAAGAAGGACGACTACACACCCCCCGGCATCACGGGCGGCGAGGGAACGCTGACGTACCAGGGGTACCGGCTCACCACGTCCTTGGAAGAGGGCGAGTGCTGACAAGGGCCGCTGCCACATCCCACCCGGAAGAGTGACGGCACGGACGGGAGCCGCGTACGAGAACACTCCCACCGACCCGGCCGGGCCGGTCGCCCCCGGGGCGACGCCCCAAACCCCCAGTTCCCCCTAGCTCGCGGAGCCCCTCATCCCCGCCGACGGCCTCTCGCCCGCCTCCGCCTGCCCGGCCCGCCGCGCGAAGACGCCGGCGAACCGGTTCATGTAGGAGTCGGCCATGGACAGCATGATGACGCTGCCCACCCGCGTCTGAATCATCAAGCTCTTCGACCCTTCGACGATCGAGGGGCCGAGCCCGGCCACGGCATCCCGCTGATCACCGATGCCCCCGGCCGGCACCGCCCTGGCCTCCGGTACCCACACGCGGCCCGCGCCGTGTCCTCGTCACGGTATGCCTGAACGATGAAAGAGATGTCCGGCTCGTTCTCCTGGCGAAAGGCGGCGACACCGAAGAAACGGACCTGCGCGCAGGAGTCCCGCCCGGCCACGTCATGACACTGACCGACACCCATCTCCTTGGCCTCCTTCAGGTCCCACCCCTGCACCCGCTCAGCAGCACAAGACAACCCGCGACAACCATGGCCGCTTTACGCACACTCATCGGCCCGTCCTACGGCTTCGGTGAACGGGCAGTCCCAGCGACCGCAGCATAGTCACCCCGTCACCTTCGACGGCGCGTCACACTTGGCCTTGTGGTGCGCGAACAGCGCGGCGTTCCGCGCAAGCGAGATCAGGCCCTCACGCCCCTCCGCAGCTGTGGCCCCTCCCCGCTGTTTGAGCTCGACGACGACGCTCAGATGCTCACGGAATCCTTTGTCACGGCACGGGACGTAAATGGCGGCGAGCTTCTCCGAGGCGACCGCCTTGTCACCGGCCTGGAAAGACGTCACGTCCGAGGGCGCCGAGGCATTGGCGACCACCTCCTCCACCCACTCCTCGGCCTTGTCGTAGCCCGCCATCTCGGCCGTCGCCACGAGCAGCATCTTCCCGTCACCGTTGACGAAGCAGGACGTCTCATACGTGCGGTCGGAATCGTCGATGCGGAGATGCATGACCCGATCGTCGAAGGAGTACGAGGACTTGTCGGGCAGGACCTTCCGCAACGCGTCAGCCGACCCGGCCGGGGTCCCCAGGGTCTTACAGACAGCCGAGGCCCTGATCTCGCCCTTCTCCTCATCGAACGGGGGAGCACCGCATGCGTAGGCCAGCCCGAAACCAAGACCCACCACACCTATGACGCCTCCGGCGAGCGAAAGCAGCGATCGATTACGCATTGCCGTGGGAGGACAGGGCACGGCAAGCGTCACCCTTGCCGATGGCGGTTGCGTATCCCTTGATGAAATCGCGCATCGACGACGCCTTCATGTCGTGCGAGGTTCGCACGGTGGCCCAGACAGTGCTGTCCGCCGAGGCGGAGCCGGGACACTCGACGAGACTGACGGCACCGGTCTTCGAGTAGATGGTGCGGCCCCCGTCTGCCCGGGTGTCGGTCGGCTCCACGCCGTAGGCGGATGAAGCGACGTCACCGGCGCTGGTGTTCGCATCGTGCTTCTCGACGCTGGTGGACAGGACGACCTTCCCGTCCACCAGAATCCGGCAGCGCTTGACGCCGACCGAGGATGTCGGCTGGGCGCCGACCTTCTCTCCGGGGGGCAACAGCGGCTCCAGCAGAGAACGGGCCACCCGGGTGCCGCAGACATCGCCCGGCACGGCGTACTCACGCGTGGGTGACGAAGACGAGCAGGAGGTCGTCAACCCGACCATCAGCCCTGCCCCCAGAAGAGCGACCACGGAGCGGACTCCGCGCCCGGAGATGTTGTGCATAACGCCTTCCAACGCAGTGAGTGAGAGCCCGTTCAGCCGGCCTGGCTCGGTCCGGCGGTGTACAGCAGGTGTCGGACGTGGTCCGATTTCTTACATCCTTGGGCCAGCTTGACGGCACCTGTGGCGGTATAGAAGAAGTTGTCGTCGACCGACCGCGCCGCTTTTTCGGTCTCCGGATTGGCTGTGACGACGGTCGAGACGTCAACGCCCTCCTCCCACCAGTGGAGTTCCGCCATCACCGCCCGTGTGCCATCCACGTCCACCCGGAACATCTCGCTGGAGGGTACTGGACGCGATTCTCTGACCTTGACCGTCTTGCCCGCCGGAAGGAAGGGAGAAAGAAGGTCCGGGGCCACCGGCACACCACACAGGTACTTGGGAGCGGCGTATCCTCTCTCCGCGTCGGAGCCTGAACAGCCGGCGATCGTGCCCAGTACTGCGAGCATCGCTGTGGCAGCCAAGCCTGCCGAGTCATCGAATTTCCAGTCCCCTGCCGGAAACCGTGCAGTGCGATCCACTCAGTGGCAAACGTCTGATCGCTGCACCGCCTTCGTGTACTCGGTGATCAGCTGCTTCATGGCTGCGGCATCACTGTGTTCGGAGCCGGTCGCCAGCACAGCCGTATAGAGGATCTGGCCACGGCTGTTGCGGCAGCCTTCTGCCTTTCCGAACGCCTGGGTTCCCGAGTATGCGAACCGACCGTCTTCTGTCTGGTGCCCCACCTTGTCGAGGGTCAGGCCTTTGGCGAACTCAAGCACTGACATGTCGTTCCACCACTCCTGCGCGGTGTATACGACCCGCTTGCCGTCGACGGAGACAGCACAGCGCGTTGCTTTGGCGGAAGCGACTGTGACCTCGGTCGACACCTTCTTTCCAGGCGGGAGGAACTTGGCGAGTGCCTCGGCGTCGACAGTGGTGCCACACGCGGTCCGAGGCAAGGAGTACTCGCGCTCCGGCTCGTCCTCAGAGCAGCTCGGGAGTGTGAGGAGGAGAACGAAGACCGCGACGGCAGCCCCGATACGGCGGCCCGGGAAAGGACCCGAAGTCACATTCATGGCATTCTCGTCATGGCTCGATGTCAGGAGGTCGTTCTGCTGCCGGGCGCCTGACCCTGCAGAATGTCGTTGGCATTGATGTAGCCCTGCCGAGCCCCTTCGCGCGACCACGTACCGATGTCGTTCTCGTTCGACAGGTGGTAGCGCTTGGCGGCCTCTTGCGCGCCTATCGCGACATACTCGTTGTTTTTCTCCAGGCCGGCCTGCCAGCGGCTTCCCATTTCCTCGGCAGCCTCCTCAAGGGCGTGCCCTTCGGCGTCCTTGTAGATGTGCTCCAAAAGCACGCTGGTGGCCGTACCGGCCCCACTACCGACAGCCGCGCCGACCCAGGGAGTCGCGATGAACGACGTGCCGACACCCACGACCGTTCCAACTCCGCCCGAGATCGCGTTCTTGCGTTGGGAGACGCTGTAGTCGAAGTCTTTATCCTTGTCGCCGGCAGGCTTCGCGATCTCTTCCTGCCGCCCGAGGCCGAGGACGCCCGACACTTCACCGGAGCGCTGGGCGATGTACTTGACCGTGGTCTCCTGATCCTGAGAGAAGCGCTGATCCGCCGGTAGGTCCGGATTCAGGTGGTACTCCATCAACTTGGACATGTACGCCTGCTGCCCCACCTCGACGGCTGCGTAGCCTCGTGGATCCTGCCCCACGGCAAACAGGAACTTGCTCACATCCCGGTGCCTGACCTCGGAATCGGCGCCGGCGATCGGATAGAGCTTCTCGATCTGCTTCCAGTCCTCCGAATCCCGGCTCACGTCTGTCGTCGCGCGGTTGATGTCCGGAAGGTATTCGGAAGCGATCTGTCCCATACTGTCGGACATGACACTGTGATCGGTAAGCCGTTCAGGGTCGTCTCCTACCGACGAGACGATGGCGTTGAACAGCTTGGCCTGTTCCTTGGTGTGGGGAGCGGTGTCCTGAGTGGGGATCTCTCCCGCGGGATGCCCGGTCGTGGCGGCTTCCAGTGCAGACGCGAGGTTATTGTAGCCGTCCGTGCTCTCGCCGCGGCTCAGGTCGCTGTTGCTCTCATGCGGCCAGTGGCGGTCCTCGAAGAGGTACTTGAAGTTGGAGACCGCGGTCTTGTGGTCGCCGTCCTTCGGGATGAAGTCGTCGTTGAAGAAGTCGGTCGCGGCGCCAGGGTTGTTCGAGAGGCCCTTGAGGTAGCCCGACAAGGGGTCGAAGCCTGTGTCACCCTTCATGTGGTTGAGATAGGGGCTGGGTCCTATCCGCTGCCAGGCCATGTGCTTTCCGTCATGCGTGAACTTCCGCTCCGTCTCCATGAGGCTCTTGCCGTACTGCTTCATGAAGTCGTCGTCGTAATCACCGACGCGCATGAGGTTGCTCATGACCTGGAACCCCAGCAGGCCGCCGCGCTTGCCACCGACCTCCTGGTCGCCGATGTCGACCATGCGCCGCTTCCACTCGGTCATGTCGGCCGTGTCGCTCTGGCTGGCCGTGGCGAGTGTGAGACCGAGGTTCTTCTGCAGCTCTCCCAACTGGTCGCGGCGTTCGTGGTTCACGTCCCAGGCGACGTAGGGGTCACTGACGTTGGCCCAGAAGGACAGGGTCTTGTCCGGCCCGAGGTCCTTCGCGAACCGCTCCGAGAACAGCGGATCACCGTGGTACTTCTTGAGTCCCGCGTTGAGCCGGTCGAAGTCCTTCACCGACAGGTCGTCGATGTCCTTCTTGGCCAGCTTCGCCAACTCGTCGGCTTCCTTGACGGCCGCTGCCGCGCTGTCCCGGTCCTTGTAACTGGCGTCCGAGAACCCCATTCGGGCCTGGTCGACGATCGCCATGAGGACGTCCTTGGCCGAGTTGTCGCTCTCCGTGGCCTTGCTGAGGATGCCCTGGATCTCGTCGCGGAGGTCGTCGACGTCCTTCTGATTGGTCGCGCTCTTGTTGCCGCTAGGGTCCGAGCCCCAGTCGGGCCGGGTGTTGCCCGTGACCGTGAACTTGCCGCCGCCCGCGTCGGCGACGGTCAGGTTCTTCTTCTGACCGCGCGAGACGGCGTCCGTCAGCTGCTGGTGGAACGTCTTCAATTCGTTCCGGGTGTCGAGCAGGATCTTGTAGATGGTGGTGGCCTGCGTGTGGGCGTCGCCGAACTCGCCGGCCGTCTTCCCGATGAACTGCTTCGAGACCTGTGCGTTCACACCGGCCCAGTTGGCCGAGTTGGCGGCCTTGTGCAGACCGTCCTCGGCGTCCTTTTTCAGGTCCGCGAGGTGCTTCACCAGTGTCGACCAGTCGCTGACGGCGTCGTCGAGGAGCTTGAAGTTGGCGTGGTAGAGAGCGTCGAAGTCCATTGGTGCTCGTCCCGGGGATAGCGTGTCGGCGGTGTGATCGTCTGCGTCGTCAACAGCCCGACGCCGCTATTCCTTCTTCTTGCCCTTGTCCTTGCCGTCGTCCCCGTAGTCGTTCTTCTTGCCCGGCGCCCCCACCCGCTCGTCGAACCCGTCGTCCAGGGCGTCGATGCTGCTCATCTGGCGCTGGATGTAGTGCTCGTCGTTCGCGTGCACGGCCTTGGTGGTCTGCATGTGGTTGGAGATCTGGGCGCAGGCGTCCATCAGGGACTTCAACTGCTCTTCCCAGCGGTTCGACACGTGCTGGAGACCGGCGCCGAGGGCGAAGCCCTGCTTGGTGAGGTCACCGGCCGCGGAGTCGCTGCTCGGGGTCGCCACCCGGGCCTTGTCCCACAGCTGGTCGTACAGGTGGTGCGCGGCGCTGCCGATCTTCTCCAGGTCCTTGTGACCGACCTTGAGGTCACCGGTCTTGCTGGGGATGACATAGGGGCCGTACGTGCCACCGCCCCCGTCGACGTGGTTGAGCTGCATCTGTGCCGACTGTCCCTGGGCAGCCTCCGCCTTGAGCTGCTCCCATTCGTCCCAGGCCATGGAAGGGCCCCTTCCCCCGTGGTTAGTCCGGTGCCGGCACAACCTAGCAACCAACGCCATGGAAAATTTGCGCCATGTCCGCCATGTGCGACCTGTCGGACGTGAAAATTCGGCGGAGGGCGGCTGCTCAGGGGCGCGGTTCCGGGATTGTGATGCCACGGTCTAGTCACTCGGACGGCTTCGGCCGCTGTGCGCGTGTGAAGCTTCTGCGTAGAAAACGAAACCCTTCTGTCGTTATTGACCGCCTTGTCGGTATCCGGTGGCTCATGAGTCGGTCACTTCGGGACAGCTTCGCAACTGAACCGTCGTGAAGTTCAGTTGGCCGACATTTCGGCAGTGACTACAGTGGTCCGCGACGGACCGGTGGTGCGGCCGGGTGCCGCCCGGTCCGTCCAGCTCTACCAACGGGGAAACGGGGAAGGGGTCGCGGTGGGCGACGGTGGCGGCTCGGGCATGAGGCGTGGCATCGATGCGCTGAGCAAGTTCAAGAAGGACGTCGACAAAGCGCTGAGGGCCTTCGAGGGCGCTCCCGGCAGTCCCGCCAGGCTCGCGGAGCACACGCTCAGCGCCGGCTCCTTCAGCGGGTCGAACATCCCGTTCCACGAGGCGACCGAACTGCACTCCAAGTACGAGCAGGTGCACGAGCGCCTTACCTCGCTGTCGCAGAACCTCGGCCTGCAGATCGAGGCCCTGACGCTCGCGGCGCACGCGGCCGACGTCACGTACGACGGCACCGAGGACGAGGTGCGGCGCCGGTTCTGGGCGATCCACTCCCACCTCGATCAGGAACATCGGACGGCGACGCAGAAGGACGATCCCGCCGAGCAGCCCGGCAATGCCGGTGAGCACGTTGGCGGCAAGAGGTCCGCGGGGGGCGATCTCCAATGAGTGACAACTGGCAGCAGAAGCCTCAGTACAAGACCGACGTCGAGCAGGCCAACCGTCAGGTCGCCGCAGTCAACGGGATCAGCCGCCTGCGGAACGTTTTTCGGGGCACGCCGATGGGGTCGGCGCTGTCCTTGGGCAGGACCGACTTCGAAGACCACGATCTCAACGCGATGATCGACCTGGTCCAGCACGGCAACCCCGAGCACCTGGAGGCGGCCAGCAAGGCGCTCTGGGACGCCCGGAAAGCCATCCACGACGCCGCGACGGACCTGGAGACCAACCTCAAGGGCGTCGACTGGGAAGGCGAGGGAGCCCAGCAGTTCCACTCGTGGACCAGCGGCCTCATCGGCTGGACCAAGGGACTCGCCACCTTCGCCGATATCGCCGCCACCGAGATCTCCGCCGCCGCCACGGGGCTGGCCTCCGTGCGCAACTCCATGCCGCCCCGGGACACCCGGCCCGCGAGCGAACAGAAGCGGCCCAAGGACCTGCCCAAGGCCAAGCAGGTCGACGGCGACCCGGACTACGCCGCCGCGCTCAAGGTCGAGAAGGACCGGCAAGAGGCGATCAACCAGATGAACCGGTTGGCCTCGTTCTATTCGGTGTCCGCGGCCGGGCTGGAGGTGGCGCTGGACGCCGATCCGAAGCCTTACAAGCCGATTCCGGATGTGGGGGTGCCGAAGCCGGACTCCGGTTACGGCTACAGCGGGTCAAGCGGTTACGGATCGTCCCCTTCCACTCCGCGTCGCAGCCTTGGAACGGCGACGGGAAGCCACGGAACTACGACAGGAAGCCACGCCGGACCGGCTACTGCGCATGGAACCGGGGCTGGTGGCCACGTGCCGCCCCTTACGGAAGTCCACGACCCAGGTGCACCCTCCGGCCACGACGTCGGTACGGAGATCAACACCACGACCACCCTGCCTCCGCAGGTACCTACCGCGCCGCCCAGTTCTCCGACGCCCACTCTGCCGACGACCAGCGGCGGCGGACCGATGCCGCCACTGCCCACGGGGCCGATGGCGCCTCCCGTCACGCCGACTGGTCGTACCCCCGGCTACGGGCCGGGCGGCCGTCCCCCGGTGACCGCGCAGGGGCGTACCGGCCCCATGGGTGCCGGAACCGGCCGAGTGCCGCAGGGACCGGCGGGCCAGCCGGGGCGCACCGTCTCCACCGGGCGTGTCCCGCAGGGACCGGTGAGCCAGGCCGGGCGATCCGTCCCGGGCACCCGGGGGCCGCAGGGCCCTATGGGGCAGCCTGCCCGTGCCATGGGACACGCGACGCCGACCGGTCAGCCGGGTGCACGAGGACCCGTTCAGTCCGGGCGTACCCCGGCGACGGGACGCCCCGTCACCGGAGGCACGCCGAGGACGACCGGAACCCCTGGAGGACGTCCGGGAACAACCGGCCCCACAGGGCCGGCGCGCAACGGCGTCGTGGGCGGCAAGCCCGTCACGGGTCGTACGTCCGGAAGCACGGCCAATCCCCGTGTCCCGCGCGGTATGGTCGTCGGCGCCGAGGAACCGGTCTCCGCCGCACCGGCGAAGGGCGCTTTCGGCCAGCGTGGAGTCGTGGGCGCACCCACGGCCAAGCCGCAACCCGGTGGGGGGCAGGCCGTACTGCGGTCGGCGAGCAATCCCGAGGGTGTCATCGGCGCGGCGCGCAACGCCACCGGATCCCCGCTCAAGGGCTCCGAGCCCGGCGCCACGGGGCTGGGTCGCGGTGCGGTCGGCGGTCGACAGGCTCCGGCCGGTGAGACCGGTCGCGCCGGCGGACCCGCCTCGACGGAACAGCACCGCTCGTCGCAGCAGCGGCGTGACGAGCCTCAGAAGAGCGACTGAACACGAGCGAGGACGTACACAAGCATGAAGCCAGGGACCGGCCGACGCGGCACGAGGACCGCCCTCTTCACGAGGCGCAACGCGAGACGGCTGTCTGCTGTGTGCTCGGTACTGGGCACGCTGGTGATCGCGTCGGCGGGCCTGGCCCCCGGAGCCGCGGCTGCGGACGATGTTCAGTCCAAGCAGTGGTATCTGGACGCGATGGGCGCCGACGAGATCTGGGAGCACAGCACCGGCAAAGGGGTGAAGGTCGCTGTCGTCGACACGGGCGTGAATCCGAACACGCCTTCCCTCAAGGGGCAGGTGCTGGTCGACGAGGTACCAAAGACCGCGAAGTACCACGTCACTCAGGACTATGACGGCCATGGCACATCGATGGCCGAAATCATCGCCGGTACTGGGGCTGGCGGAGGTATCAAGGGCCTTGCTCCCCAAGCGAAAATCATCCCGATTCGTGTGGGGCTTGATCAGCTGAAGGATCAGGACGAGCGGGCGAAGTCTCTTACTTCCGCCAAGGCGATTAGGGCTGCCGCCGACAGCGACGCAAAGATCATCAACATGTCTTTTGGGAGCGAGTACTACGAATCCGAGGAGGAGGATGCCGTCAAATACGCCGCCTCCAAGGGGAAGTTGCTGTTTGCTTCTGTGGGTAATGACGGAGCCAGGGGAAACAAGCGTAGCTATCCGGCTGGTAATCCCTACGCTGTAGGTGTTGCCGCGATCGACAAGACCGGGACAGTCGGTAAATTCTCCACATACGGAAACGACGCGGATCTTGCGGCGCCGGGTCTTGATATTCCCGGCTGGTGCGACAACACGTTCACCAAGTACTGCTCCACCGAGGGGACCAGCCCCGCCGCCGCCATCGCCTCCGCCTCCGCCGCCCTGATCTGGTCCGCGCACCCCGACTGGACGGCCAACCAGGTCCTCCGTTCCCTCATCGACACCGCCGTTCGTAAGTGGCCCAAGGACGAGCCCAGCAAGTACCTCGGCTACGGTGTCGTCCGTCCGCGCCGGGTGCTGATCGACAAGGACATCAACCCGGGCCCGGCCAACAGGGACCCCCTGGCCGCCGAGAACGGAGCGGACCCGGACGAGGACATCACGGCCGCGGTGAGCCCCTCGACCGCGCCCTCCGGGACGCCGTCGAAGCCGGCGGAGAAGGCCGACCCGGCCAGTGGCCCCACCGCTGCCGCCGCGAAGGACGCTGATTCCGGCAGTGACACTCAGACCTGGGTGATCATCGGCGCCGTAGCCGCCGTACTGGTCATCGGAGGCGCCGGTTTCGCCGTGCTGCGCGCACGCCGTAACGCCTGAGCGGTCTCCCGCATACCTGCTCATTCGCCGAGTGAGCAGAGACCCGCTTGCCAACAGTGCTGACGCCCGTCATATGACTCAGCGCCCGGCAAGGTCAGTTCACACAGAAAGGCATGGAAATGGCGACGCAGCGCCAGAAGGTAAGTGACAAGGACATCATCGTCCTCGAAAAGGAGCTTCTGCACCGTTTCGAGGGCATCAAGGGTCAGCTGAAGGAACTGCAGGCCCTCATCGACAGCCTCGAAGGCAACTGGAAGGGCATCGGCGCCGGCGCGTTCAACGCCAAGCAGACCGAGATCAACGAGCGCATGGTCCGCATCGGCAACATCCTCGCCAAGTTCATCGAGGCCATGAGCACGACCCGGAAGATCAAGGACGGCACGGAGGACGAGGTCCGCGCGCAGGTCCAGAGCATCGACGTCAGCGTCGGCGGCTCGACTTCGGCCCTGTCCAGCTACTGATCCCCGCCAGGTCACCACTTCTCAGCAACGGAGCAATCATGGGCGTCAACAACAGCGGCGAGCTCGAAGTTTCCTACGGCAGCCTGGATCAGACCGCCACTCAGCTGGCCAACCACGCGCGGCGGCTCGAAGAGGGCCTTGAGGCCATCAAGCAGAAGGTCGCCGGCGTCGCCAGCATGTGGGAGGGCGAGGCCCACAACGCGTACACCGAGCAGCAGGCCGCCTGGGACCGCGAGGCTCAGGGCATCCACGAGGCCCTGGTCCAGATCGGCAAGGTCGTGCACGCGGCCGGCGGTGACTACCAGGGCGGCGACCGTAAGGCCGCCAGCTACTTCATGTAAGCCACACCGTCACAGCACGGACTGGCACGGCAGGTCAAAAGGGTGGGCACGCACGGGAGGTGCCCACCCTCTGCCGTACCCGGACGGACGAGCGCGCCGAAGAACACGAGGACGGACGCGGACATGAAGTCAGGGACCGGCCGATGCGCTCCGATGACGGCGCCCTGACGAGACGCAACGTACGGCAGTCTGTCCGCCACGAGGCGCCGGTCGAGCCGTGCCGCGAGCACGTCGTAACGCCTGAACGGTCTCTGTACGCCTGCTCGTTCGCCGAGTGATGGCAATCTGTTGCGCAAAAAGGCCCACCGGGTACGTGACTTT
The DNA here is from genome assembly GCF_016860525.1 of Streptomyces rubradiris. NCBI lineage: Bacteria > Bacillati > Actinomycetota > Actinomycetes > Kitasatosporales > Streptomycetaceae > Streptomyces > Streptomyces rubradiris. The sequence goes on along the minus strand of NZ_BNEA01000015.1, from coordinate 2,298,794 downwards.
GCCGGTACCGGATTCCTCGCGGGTGTCCGAAGGGTAGCTCTGGGATGCCGAGAACCGGATCTCGAGGAGCGGTTCTCCGCTGTCGTCAGCTGTCTTGTACACCCAGCACGCGCTGCGCGCGGCGGTAAGTGTCGTGCGGGTGCTGGACCGCCTTCGTCAAGGAGAAGGCCGCGGCCTCACCGGTGTTGCCCGCTCCAGCGGGCTCGTCGCATCTGTCCGTCCCGGCAAGGCATCGCAGCGCTTCCGCGGCCGGAGCGTCGAATGCTCCGTCGCAGACCTCCGAGAGCTTCCAGGAACCCGGTGGCAGGGTCGCGGTCGCGGTCTTTCTCGTGACCCCAGTAGTTGAGGTCACCAAGGTTGATGTTGTTGACCCAGGCGTTGATGCCCTGCCCGTTCATCTTTTTGTCGTATGCGAGGAGCTCGTCACCGTACTGGTTGAGGAACTGGTCGTCGTAGTCACCGAAACGCATGAGGTTGCTCATGACGGCGTAACCGGTCGGGTTGTTCGCGTCGTCGGTGCCGAGTCGACCGGGGCCGAAGCCGATCATCTGCTTCTTCCAGCTTTGCATCCTGTCGCTGTCGGAGAACGTGGCCCGGCCGATGACGACCCCGAGGTTCCGCTGCAGCCGCTTGGCCTGCTCGGGCCGGTCCGGGGCGTAAGTGCCCTGGTAGGGGTCGGCGATGCCGGCCCAGAAGGTGAGCACCTTCTCGGGGCCGACCTGTGTGGCGAACTCTTCGGCGAAGAGCGGATCTTTCTTGTACCTGGCCAGGGTGGTGTTGAGCGCGGCGAGTTCCGTGTTCGTCACCGCGTGGGGGTTCTTGGCGAGCATGTCCGCCATCCGGTCGGCGTCCGTGACCGCCCTGGCAGCGTCGTCCCGGTTCTCGTAGTGGGCGCCGGAGAATCCGTACGTGGACTGATCGACGAGCAGCCTGGGTGTCTTGGCCGCGCCGCGGTGCTGTCGCTCTCGGTGGCCTCGCCCAGGATGCGCTGGATCTCGTCGCGGAGATCGTCGACGACCTGTTGGCTGACGGGGCTCGGATCACCGCTGGGGCCCGTCGCCCAGTCGGGCCGGGGGTTCCCCGTGACGCTGAACCTGCCGTGGCCGGTGTCGATCACCGCGCAGTACTTGTAAGGGTCGCGTCCGAGTGTCTCGTTCAGCTGATCGCGGTAGCCGAGGAGTTCGTCGTGGGTGTCCTTGAGGATCTTCGTGATGGAGTCCGCCTGGACGTGGGCGTCCGCGAACTCCTTCGCCGTCTTGCCGATGAACTCGCGACCGACCTGGGCGTTCACGCCAGCCCAGTTCGCCTTGTCCGCGCGGGCCTTGAGGCCGCTCCGGGCGTCCTCGCGGAGAGTGGCGAGCTTCTCGGTCATCTCCTCCCAGTCGGCGATGGCTTCCCCGAGCTGGGCGAACCGGCCGTGGCGTAACGCGTCGAGCTCCATCGTGCTCAGCCGCCGTTCCGCTCGTCGAAGCCGTGATCAAGCTCGGTGATGCCGCTGAGCGTGCCGGCGCTGTGGGACTCGTCGGCGGCGTGCTGGTTCTTCGTGTACCGCAGGAGGTTCGAGACGTGGGCGCAGGCGTCCAGCAGTGTCTGTGCCTGGCCGATCCAGCGCTCCGCGACATGGTCGAGGGCGGCCCCGACGTCGAAGCCCTGACTCCTCAGTCCTCCGGCCGCCGCCATGGAAACGAGAGGCGGGCGTGGTCGCTGAACCGGCCGAAGTCCTGGAACAGCTCGTGCGCCGCGGAACCGATCGTGGCGAGATCGCTCTGGTGGACGGTGAGGTCACCGCGCGGACTGCCTGCGCCTCCCGGCGTCGGGAGCCAGTTGATCGAGGCGCAGGCGCGCCGACCGGCCCTGCGCAGCCTCCGCCTGCAACCGCTCCCACCCGTCCCAGCCCATGCGCGGTTTCCTCCCGTCTCCTCGGTGCTCCGCCCGGACGCTCGGTCCGCCAAGCTACCGGCGGCGGAGCATCTCAGTACTCCACTTCCACCAACCCCGTCTGCACCAGCGGCTTGCCGCGCTTGCGGGAGACGAAGACGCCGCGGCCCGGGGGCATCGGGCGGTGGCGGACGCCGCCGAGGATGTCGCCCTCGGCCGGGTCGCCGGCCAGGATCAGGCCCTGGGCGCCGAGTTCCTTCATGCGCTGCATGAACGGCTCGTACGAGGCCCGGCCCGCGCCCGCGGAGGAGCGGGCGATGATGAAGCGGACGCCCACGTCGCGGGCGAACGGCAGCATCTCCGTCAGTCCGCTGAGCGGGTTGCCGCTGGACGTGGAGACCAGGTCGTAGTCGTCGATGACGACGAACACCTGCGGCCCCCGCCACCAGCTGCGGTCCCGCAGCTGCTGCGGCGTGACGTCCGCCGTCGGCGTGCGGCGCTGCATCAGGTCGGCCAGCGCCGCCATGTGGTGGTCCATCTGGCTGGACATCGGGATGTACTCCGCCAGGTGCGACGCGGGCGTCACGTCCAGCAGGGCGCGGCGGTTGTCGACGACGAAGAACTTCGCCTCGTCGCCGCCGTAGCGCAGCGACAGCTGCCTGATCAGCAGCCGCAGCAGGTTGGACTTGCCGGACTCGCTCTCGCCGAAGATCAGGAAGAACGGGTCCTGGTCGAAGTCCACGAACACCGGCTCCAGGTTCTCCTCGTCCAGCGCGAACGCGACGCCCCGCCGCGGGAACCGGTCGCCCGGAGGCAGCTCGGCCGCGTCCAGCCGGCGCGGCAGCAGCCGTACCTTGGGGGCGCCCGGCGCCTGCCAGTGCCGTCCGACCTCGGTGGTCAGCGCGGCCGTGGCCTCGGCCAGGTCCGTGTCGGAGGTGAGGCCGTCGATCCGCGGCACCGCCGCCATGAAGTGCAGCTTCTGCGGGGACAGACCGCGGCCGGGGACGCCTGCGGGCACGTTCGCCGCCACCTTGCGGTCGATCTCCGAGTCCATCACGTCGCCCAGGCGCAGCTCCAGGCGGTTCATCAGGTGGTCCTTCAGGTTCGCGCGGACCTCCATCGAGCGGGACGCCGTGATGACGAGGTGGATGCCGTAGCCGAGGCCGCGCGCGGCGATGTCCAGCACCGCCGGCTCCAGGCCCTCGTAGTCCGTACGGAAGTTGCCCCAGCCGTCGATGACCAGGAAGACGTCACCCCAGGGCTGGTCGGTGACCGAGATGTCGCCCCGGGCGCGCCGCGCGCGGTAGTCGGCGATCGAGGCGATGCCGGCCGTGCGGAAGTACTCCTCGCGGCGGGTCAGGACGCCGTACACCTCGGAGACCGTGCGGCGCACCCGCTCCGGGTCCAGCCGGGAGGCGATCCCGCCGACGTGCGGCAGGCCGTCCACCGCGGCCATGCCGCCACCACCGAAGTCGAGGCCGTAGAACTGCACCTCGTGCGGGGTGTGGGTGAGCGCGAAGGAGCAGATCAGGGTGCGCAGCAGGGTGGACTTGCCGGACTGCGGGCCGCCGATGACCTGCATGTGGCCGGCCGCGCCCGAGAAGTCCAGCATCAGGCGGTCGCGGCGCTGCTCGTACGGCTTGTCGACCAGGCCGACCGGGACCACCAGGCGGCCGGCGCCCTCGTAGTTCGGCTGGGTCAGACCGCGCCCCGGCACCGCCGCCAGGCCCGGCAGCAGGGCGTCCAGCGCGGGCGGGCTCTCCAGCGGCGGCAGCCACACCTGGTGGGCCGCCGGGCCCTGCGCCTCCAGCCGGCGCACGATCACGTCGAGGACGGTGTCGGCCAGTGCCTCGTCCACCTCGGGCTCGGAGTCGGTGCGCTGCTGCGGGATCGCGGTGTACTGCACCGGCACCTCGGTGGCCGTGAACAGCACCGGGCGGCGGTCCACCGGGAGCCGCCCGCCGGACAGGGCCGTCTGCCGGCCCCCGGAGCGGTACACGCCCGAGACGTAGGCGGCCTTGAACCGGACCATCTCGTCCGTGCCGTACTTCAGGAAGCCGGAGCCGGGGACGTTCGGCAGTTCGTAGGCGTCGGGGACGCCGAGCGCGGCGCGGGACTCGGCCGCGGAGAAGGTGCGCAGACCGATCCGGTACGACAGGTAGGTCTCCAGGCCGCGCAGCCGGCCCTCCTCCAGGCGCTGCGAGGCCAGCAGCAGGTGCACGCCCAGCGAACGGCCGATGCGGCCGATCTGCACGAACATCTCGATGAAGTCGGGCTTGGCGGTCAGCAGCTCGCTGAACTCGTCGATCACCAGCACCAGGGACGGGATCGGCTGGAGCGGGGCGCCGGCCGCGCGGGCCTTCTCGTAGTCGTGGATGTTGGCGTAGTTGCCCGCGTCGCGCAGCAGTTCCTGGCGGCGGTTCAGCTCGCCGCGGATGGAGTCGCCCATGCGGTCGACCAGGGTCAGGTCGTCCGCGAGGTTGGTGATCACCGCCGCCACGTGCGGCATCTGCGCCATGCCGGCGAAGGTCGCGCCGCCCTTGAAGTCGGCGAGGACGAAGTTCAGCGTCTCGGAGGAGTGGGTGACCGCGAGGCCCAGCACCAGGGTGCGCAGCAGCTCCGACTTGCCGGAACCGGTCGCGCCGACGCACAGGCCGTGCGGGCCCATGCCCTCCTGCGCAGCTTCCTTCAGGTCCAGCATCACGGGCCGGCCGTCCTCGCCGAGACCGATCGGCACCCGCAGGCGTTCGGCGAGCGCGCGCGGGCGCCAGGTCCGCTTGGTGTCGACGGAGGCCGCGTCGCCGAGGCCCAGCAGGTCGGTGAACTCCAGGTTGGCCAGCAGCGGCTCGTCGTCGTCGCCGCCTGAGGCCATGCGCAGCGGCGCCAACTGGCGGGCCAGCGCCTCGGCGGACTCGTAGGACAGCGCGTCCGGGCTGCCCTCGTACACCTCGCCGTGCCCGGACTCCAGACGCAGCAGGCCGGGCTGGACGACGATGGACAGGTCGCCGCCCGCCGTGGTCAGCTCGCCCGGTACCACCTCCAGGACCGTGACGCCCTGCAAGCCCTCCGGGTTCGCGAGCACCGAGTCCGGCAGCAGGGACAGGTCGTCGAGGACGAGCACGATGTGCGGCTCGTCCAGCAGCGGCGCGGCGGCGGGGTGGAAGCGCGGCCGGCCGGTCAGCCGGGTGGCCAGCAGGTCCTCCAGCTCGCGCGGGTCGGAGCCGATCAGCCGGCGGGAACCCGCCCCGTCCACCGCGCCGGGCGCCTGGGCGTGCGGCAGCCACTTCACCCAGTCCCAGTGCGCCAGCGCCTCCCGGCCCGCGGCCACCGCGATGACCAGGTCCTGCGGGGAGTGCAGCGAGGCCAGCGACCCGACCAGGGCGCGGGCCGAGGACCGTACGGACTGCGCCTCGCCGCTGACCGTGACGTGGTAGAAGGCGCGCAGCGACACCGCCATCGGAAGGTCGCCGACGGTGCCGTGCGCGGCGAGGAAGCGCTGCATCGCGCCCGCGGTCAGCGGCTCCAGCTGCTCGACCGGCCCCGTCTCGGGGGCGATGAGCGGGGACGCCAGCGGCTGCGCGCCCAGCCCGATGCGGACGTGCGCGAAGTCCTCGTCGCCGGGCCGCCGCTCCCACACCCGGCTGCCCTCGGCGACCAGTGCCCACAGCTGCTCGGGGGAGGGGTGCAGGTAGTACTGCGCGTCCCGCTGCTTGCGCGCCGTGGCCACGGCGGACCTGCGGGTCTGCGACAGGTAGCTGAGGTAGTCGCGGCGCATGTCGGCCAGCTGGCCCTGTGAGCCGCGGCGGAAGCGGACCACCATCGCGATGGACATGGCCACCGTCGAGGCGATCATGATCATGCCCATGATCTTCATGAACGGCTGGCCGTTCGTGAAGAAGAAGACCACCGAGCCGCCCATGCCCAATGTGGGCAGGAGCTGCATCAGCACGCTCTCCTGATGCCCCCGCGGCAATTCGGGCGGTGGCTGGACAACGACCTCTTCCGTGGGCACTTCGGACGGAAGCGCCCTAGGGGGGCGCTTGACGACAATCTGGCTCACCGCTCACCAATTCCCTTGCCCGACCCAGGCTTTCCGCCCGCCGCCCCGTGTCCGGCGAGCGCAGGCCGCCGCGTGATCCTACTGAGTTCACGCGGGGCGGGTGGGCGGTAGGGTGCCGGATGTTCGCGTGAGCACACGCCGAACAGGGCGGACACACCGGGGCGAACCCCTCGCGGAAGAGGCGGGAAGACCCCGGAATCCCGTCCTGCGGCACCCGGGCCGCCGCGCACCGCGCAAACCGGCACGGGACCTTCACGACATAGCCGCACCACCACCACCGAGCACGACACAGCACCAGCAGCACTACCGAGCACGACACAGCACCAGCAGCACTACTGAGCACGACACCGCACCAGCACTGAGTACGACACAGCACCAGCAGCACCGCTGAGCACGACACAGACGCATCACCACCACCACTGAGGGGGAGCAGCAGGTGAGCATGACGGCCGCCGCCACCGGCGGACCCGGGACGGGAGCCCCTTCCGGGTCCGGCACCGGACTCGGCTTCTGCCGGGTCACCATCGTCGCGCCGGACAGCCGTATCGACGTGGCCCTGCCCGACGACGTCCCGGTCGCCGACCTCTACCCGGAGATTCTCCGGCTGTCCCGGCAGAGCCCCGCGGCCGGCGCCCCGGTCGGCTACCACCTCGTCCGCACCGACGGCACCGTGCTGGACAGCGCCCGGTCCTTCGCCGCCCAGCGCATCCTCGACGGCGAACTGCTCACCCTGCGCCCGTTCGCCGAGTCCCTGCCGCCGGCCGTCTTCGACGACGTCGCCGAGGCCGTGGCCTCCTCCGTCACCAAGCAGCACAAGCTGTGGAGCGGCGACCTGACCCGGGCCGCCGGGCTCGTCGGCGGCGGCGTGCTGCCCGCACTGCTCGCGTTCGTCGCCTGGACCGCGGACCCGCGTCACGACATGCACGGCCTGGCCGGCATCCTCGCCGCCGTCACCGGCGTCCTGCTGGTCGTGCTCTCCGCCGTCCGCGCCCGCGTCTACGACGACCGCGGCTCGGCCGTCGCCCTCGGCCTCGGCGCGCTGCCCAACATCGGCGTCGCCGGCAGCGGACTGCTGCCGCTGAGCGCCGGCGAGGGCATCGGCAGACTCCAGTTCCTGCTGGCGTGCGCGGCCGTCCTCGTCGCCGCCCTCGTCCTCGCCCTGTGCTCACCCCACGGCGACGGCCCCTTCGTCGCCTTCGTGTTCGCCTCCGCGGTCGCCCTGGTCGCCGTCTTCATCGCGACCCTCACCGGCTGGGCCCCCCGCGAGACCGCGGCCCTGTGCGCCCCGGTCGCCGTCTGCGCTCTCGCCTTCCTGCCCAGCATGTCCATGCGGTTCGCCCGGCTGCCGATCGGCTTCGAGAACCCCAGCGGCGGCACCGCCCCCCGCCCCGCCTACGGCAACGAGCCCGCCGCCCAGGAGCCGGTGGACACCGAGCGCATCGAGGCGCAGGCGCGGCGCGGCCACGAACTCCTCGTCGGCATGGTCGGCGGCTGCGCGCTGCTCGCCATCGGCGCCACGGCCGTGCTCGGCTTCTCCGACGACGCCTGGGCCCAGCTGCTCGCCCTCGCCACCGGCGTCGCCATGCTCATGCGCGCCGGCATGTTCCGCTACACCGCCCAGGTCGCCCCCGTGCTCGCCGCCGGCCTCACCTGCCTGGTCCTGCTCGGCCTCGGCCTCGCCCTCAACCCGCCGCAGCACGTCATGCGCGCAGCGCTGGCCGGCGACCGCACCGACCTCGACATCCGCACCATCTGGCTGATCGCGGCCATCGCCCTGGCCACGGCCCTGGTGACGGCCCTCGGCCTCATCCTGCCGCGCGGCGGCCCGACCCCCTTCTGGGGCCGCTTCCTGGAGATCTGCGAGGGCTTCGTCCTGCTCACCCTGATCCCGCTCGCCCTGGCCGTCTTCGACGTGTACGCCAAGGCCCGCGCCATGACCAGCTGACGGGACCGGAGGACGCGAAAAAGGGGGGCGGCACGCGCGCGTGCCGCCCCCCTTTTTCGCGCACCGTGCAGCTCACTGCACGTCCAGGCCCCCGTTGTGCGCCATCGGCTTCAGATCGAACTCCCCGTCGCGCGCCCCCAGCACGAACGCGGTCCACTCCGCCTCCGTGTAGCGCAGCACGGTGTCCGGGTCGAGGGAGGACCGCATCGCCACCGCGCCACCGGGCAGGTACGCGATCTCGACCCGCTCCTCGTGCTCCTCCGTACCCGGCGCGCAGTGCCACTCCACGCCCGAGATGTCGAGCGCGTACAGCTCGTCCCGCTCGCGCTCCTTGCGCGCCTTCATCTCCGCTTCCGTTTCCGCCATCTGCGGCGACCCCTTCCCGAGGTAGGTACGATCCCGGGGCTCACCCTAGTGGCGCGCGCCACCGCGCCGGCAGCGTTCGCCGACCGGGCGTAAGCCGCCCGCCATCGCCTGGTACCCTGAGTGACGGCCGTTTGTGTACGCACCCCCGGAACCGCTCGCTGTTCTGGAGGCCGCGCCCAGCGGATCCCCGCCTCCCGAGTAACGGAAGCTCCCCCGAGACGCAGACCGGGGGCACTCGGTGGCCACTCACACACCATGAGGAGTACGCGTGTCGCTCGACGCCGCTACGAAGAAGCAGATCATCGCCGAGTTCGGTACCAAGGAGGGTGACACCGGCTCCCCCGAGGTCCAGGTCGCTCTGCTCTCCCGTCGGATCTCCGACCTGACGGAGCACCTCAAGACCCACAAGCACGACCACCACTCCCGCCGTGGCCTGCTGATCCTGGTCGGTCAGCGCCGCCGGCTGCTGCAGTACCTGGCGAAGAAGGACATCCAGCGCTTCCGTACGCTGGTCGACCGCCTCGGCATCCGCCGCGGTGCGGCGGGCGCCAAGTAGGACGCCATGAGGGGAGCGGTTCCCGACGCCTCGGGGACCGCTCCCTTTGCCGTATGCGGGGCTCAGCCGCGCCCACGGCGACCACCGGCGTACCGGTGGAAACGTGCGGAGTGTCACTCACGCTTTGTAGTGTGGTAGCACAACGCACCGCGTACGAGACAGAACAACGAGGAGAAGCGCACCCAGTCGCCGCCGGTCCTCGGTAGTGGCCCCCGGGGAAAACGCCCCGGGTGCTTCGATCGAAGACCGGCCCGCACCGCACGGAGCGCCTCTCCACACGCCGTCCCCCTGCCACACGGGCAGGCACAGGACGAAGACGAGGAGAAAACGCTAGTGGAGAACGAGACCCACTACGCCGAAGCCGTCATCGACAACGGCCCCTTCGGCACCCGCACCATCCGCTTCGAGACGGGCCGCCTGGCCAAGCAGGCGGCCGGCTCCGCCGTGGCGTACCTGGACGACGACACCATGGTGCTGTCGGCCACCACCGCCTCCAAGAACCCCAAGGACCAGCTCGACTTCTTCCCGCTCACGGTGGACGTCGAGGAGCGGATGTACGCCGCCGGCAAGATCCCCGGCAGCTTCTTCCGCCGTGAGGGCCGGCCCTCCGAGGACGCCATCCTCACCTGCCGCCTCATCGACCGTCCGCTGCGCCCGTCCTTCAAGAAGGGCCTGCGCAACGAGATCCAGGTCGTCGCCACGATCATGGCCCTCAACCCCGACCACCTGTACGACGTCGTGGCGATCAACGCCGCGTCCGCGTCCACGCAGCTGGCCGGCCTGCCCTTCTCCGGCCCGATCGGCGGCGTCCGCGTCGCGCTGATCAGCGGCCAGTGGGTCGCCTTCCCGACCCACACCGAGCTGGAGGACGCCGTCTTCGACATGGTCGTCGCCGGCCGTGTCCTGGAGGACGGCGACGTCGCGATCATGATGGTCGAGGCCGAGGCCACCGAGAAGACCATCAAGCTGGTCGAGGGCGGCGCCGAGGCGCCGACCGAGGAGGTCGTCGCCGCCGGTCTGGAGGCCGCCAAGCCCTTCATCAAGGTGCTGTGCCGCGCCCAGGCCGACCTCGCCGCCAAGGCCGCCAAGCCGACCGCCGAGTTCCCGATCTTCCTGGACTACCAGGACGACGTGTTCGAGGCCCTGACCGCGGCCGTCCGCCCCGAGCTGGCCCAGGCGCTCACCATCGCCGGCAAGCAGGAGCGCGAGGCCGAGCTGGACCGCGTCAAGGCGCTCGCCGCCGAGAAGCTCCTGCCGGAGTTCGAGGGCCGCGAGAAGGAGATCTCCGCCGCGTACCGCTCGCTCACCAAGCAGCTGGTCCGCGAGCGCGTGATCAAGGAGAAGAAGCGCATCGACGGCCGCGGTGTCACCGACATCCGCACCCTGGCCGCCGAGGTCGAGGCCATCCCGCGGGTGCACGGCTCGGCGCTGTTCGAGCGTGGCGAGACCCAGATCCTGGGCGTCACCACCCTCAACATGCTCCGCATGGAGCAGCAGCTGGACACCCTCTCCCCGGTGACCCGCAAGCGCTACATGCACAACTACAACTTCCCGCCGTACTCCACCGGCGAGACCGGCCGCGTCGGCTCCCCGAAGCGCCGCGAGATCGGCCACGGCGCCCTCGCCGAGCGCGCCCTCGTGCCGGTGCTGCCCACCCGCGAGGAGTTCCCCTACGCGATCCGCCAGGTGTCCGAGGCCCTCGGCTCCAACGGTTCGACGTCCATGGGCTCGGTCTGCGCCTCCACCATGTCGCTGCTGAACGCCGGTGTGCCGCTCAAGGCCCCGGTCGCCGGCATCGCCATGGGTCTGATCTCCCAGGAGATCGACGGCGAGACGCACTACGTCACCCTCACCGACATCCTCGGTGCGGAGGACGCCTTCGGCGACATGGACTTCAAGGTCGCCGGCACCAAGGAGTTCGTCACCGCCCTCCAGCTCGACACCAAGCTGGACGGCATCCCGGCCTCCGTCCTGGCCGCGGCCCTCAAGCAGGCCCGCGACGCCCGCCTGCACATCCTCGACGTGATGATGGAGGCCATCGACCGGCCCGACGAGATGAGCCCGCACGCCCCGCGGATCATCACCGTCAAGATCCCGGTCGACAAGATCGGCGAGGTCATCGGCCCCAAGGGCAAGATGATCAACCAGATCCAGGAGGACACGGGCGCCGAGATCACCATCGAGGACGACGGCACGATCTACATCGGTGCCGCCGACGGTCCCTCGGCGGAGGCCGCCCGCGCCACGATCAACGGCATCGCCAACCCGACGATGCCCGAGGTCGGCGAGCGGTACCTGGGCACGGTCGTCAAGACCACCACCTTCGGCGCGTTCGTCTCCCTGCTGCCCGGCAAGGACGGTCTGCTGCACATCTCGCAGATCCGCAAGCTCGCCGGCGGCAAGCGCGTGGAGAACGTCGAGGACGTCCTCGGCGTGGGCCAGAAGGTCCAGGTCGAGATCGCCGAGATCGACTCCCGCGGCAAGCTCTCCCTCATCCCCGTGATCGAGGGCGAGGAAGGCGACGAGAACGCGAAGGACGACGCCGAGCAGTGACGTCCCGTAGCTCCAAGGCGACGGCCCGCCCCTCTTCGGAGGCGCGGGCCGTCGCCCGTACCCAAACCCTCATCCAGGGCGCGGGCGGCATCGGCACGGTCCGCAAGACCACCCTCCCGGGCGGCCTGCGCATCGTCACCGAGACGCTGCCCTCGGTCCGCTCCGCGACCTTCGGCATCTGGGCCCACGTCGGCTCCCGTGACGAGACCCGGTCCCTGAACGGCGCCACGCACTACCTGGAGCACCTGCTCTTCAAGGGCACGGCCCGGCGCAGCGCGCTCGACATCTCCGCCGCGCTCGACGCGGTCGGCGGCGAGATGAACGCGTTCACGGCCAAGGAGTACACGTGCTACTACGCGCGCGTGCTCGACACCGACCTGCCGCTGGCCATCGACGTGGTCTGCGACATGCTGACCGGCTCGCTGATCCTGGAGGAGGACGTCGACGTCGAACGCGGCGCGATCCTCGAAGAGATCGCCATGACCGAGGACGACCCCGGCGACTGCGTGCACGACCTGTTCGCGCACACCATGTTCGGCGACAACGCCCTCGGCCGCCCGGTCCTCGGCACGGTCGACACGGTCAACGCCCTCACCGCCGACCGCATCCGCCGCTTCTACAAGAAGCACTACGACCCGACCCACCTCGTGGTCGCCTGCGCCGGCAACATCGACCACGCCAAGGTCGTCCGCCAGGTCCGCGCGGCCTTCGAGAAGGCCGGCGCCCTGAAGAACCCGGAGGCGAAGCCCATCGCCCCGCGCGACGGCAGCCGTACGATCCGCACCTCCGGCAAGGTCGAACTGCTCGGCCGCAAGACCGAGCAGGCGCACGTCGTCCTCGGCATGCCCGGCCTCGCCCGCTCCGACGACCGCCGTTGGGCCATGGGCGTGCTCAACACCGCCCTCGGCGGCGGCATGTCCTCCCGCCTCTTCCAGGAGGTCCGGGAGAAGCGCGGCCTCGCCTACAGCGTGTACTCGTACACCTCCGGCTTCGCCGACTGCGGCCTGTTCGGTGTCTACGCCGGCTGCCGGCCCAGCCAGGTCCACGACGTGCTGCGGATCTGCCGCGACGAACTCGACCAGGTGGCGCGCGACGGCCTGTCGGACGACGAGATCGCCCGCGCCATCGGCCAGCTGCGCGGCTCCACCGTCCTCGGCCTGGAGGACACCGGCGCGCTGATGAACCGCATCGGCAAGAGCGAGCTGTGCTGGGGCGAGCAGATGTCCGTCGACGACATGCTGGCGAAGATAGCCGCGGTCACCCCGGACGAGGTCCGTTCGGTCGCCCGCGACATCCTGGGACAGCGTCCGTCGCTGTCGGTCATCGGCCCGCTCAAGGACAAGCAGGCCGCCCGGCTGCACGACGCGGTCGCCTGAAACACCACCGGTTAGGAAGCAGGAACATGAGCAAGCTGCGCGTGGCGGTCCTCGGTGCCAAGGGCCGGATCGGATCCGAGGCGGTCAAGGCGGTCGAGGCCGCCGAGGACATGGAACTGGTCGCCGCCCTCGGCCGGGGCGACAAGCTGGAGACGCTGGCCGAGACCGGCGCCCAGGTCGCGGTCGAGCTGACCACCCCGGCCTCGGTCATGGGCAACCTCGACTTCTGCGTGCGCCACGGCATCCACGCGGTCGTCGGGACCACCGGCTGGACCGACGAGCGCCTCGCGCAGCTGAAGGGCTGGCTCGACCGGTCCCCGGAGACCGGCGTGCTCATCGCGCCGAACTTCTCCATCGGGGCCGTGCTCACCATGAAGTTCGCACAGCTCGCCGCGCCCTACTTCGAGTCGGTCGAGGTGGTCGAACTGCACCACCCGAACAAGGTGGACGCCCCCTCCGGCACCGCCACGCGCACCGCCCAGCTCATCGCCGAGGCCCGCCGGGCGGCCGGCACGGCCCCGGCGCCGGACGCCACGGCCACCGCCCTCGACGGCGCCCGGGGCGCCAGCGTGGACGGCATCCCCGTGCACGCCGTACGGCTGCGCGGCCTGCTCGCCCACCAGGAGGTGCTGCTCGGCGGCGAGGGGGAGACCCTGACCGTCCGGCACGACTCGCTGCACCACAGCAGCTTCATGCCGGGCATCCTGCTCGGCGCCCGCCGCGTGGTGACCACTCCGGGCCTCACCTTCGGCCTGGAACACTTCCTGGACCTGAGCTGAGCCCGAACACGTCATGCGCGCGAAGATCACCTACCTCGTCACGGCCGCCGTCCTGGTCTTCTACTTCGTCCTGGTCGGCAGCCGTGGCGTGATGCTCATCCAGTCCGGCACGCTCATCACCGTCACCTTCGGCGTGGCGGTGCTGATCCTGCCGGTCATCGGCCTGTGGTTCCTGTGGAAGAACACCGAGTTCGTCCGCAAGGCCAACCAGCTGGCCGCCGAACTGGAGGCCGAGGGGGGCCTGCCGCTGGACGAGCTGAAACGCCTGCCCAGCGGCCGGATCGACCGTGACTCGGCCGACGAGGTCTTCGCCAGGCGCAGGGCCGAGACGGAGGCGTCCCCCGGCGACTGGCGCTGCTGGTTCCGCCTCGCCGTCGCCTACCACGACGCCCGCGACACCCCGCGGGCCCGCAAGGCGATGCAGCGGGCCATCGCCCTGCACGACGGAAAGCCCGTACGGGCCTGACACAGGCCCCCGTACGGGCCTGACACGGGCCCTGCGGCGCCCGGCCGCCCGCGGGCGCCACCGCCCAGCCACCGAGCCGCCCCGGGGCCCCTGCGAGCCTCCGGGGCGGTCAGCCGCGCCCGCACTCCACGCGCACGGCTTCGGAGAGCTCAGCCGCGCCCGCACTCCGCCGCCCACGCCTCCACCGCGTCGGCCGCCCGGTCGAAGGCCATCGGCCGGCCCAGGAAGTCCAGGGTGTGCGTGGTCAGCAGCGGCGGGGTGTCGTCCGGCGGCAGGTCCGTGCGGACGAGGGCCAGCGCCTGCCCCTGCACCGTGCGCGGCAGCCCCAGCCAGCGCACCGGCCGCTGCACCGTGCGCACCGACACCACCCGCTCCCACGGCAGCGTCCGCGTCAGCAGGAAGCCGGTCCGGCGCAGTCCGCGCCGGCTCACCCACACCCCCACGCGCAGCAGCCGCAGCGCGCCCGCGATGATCAGCAGGCCCACGACGAGCACCGCCGTAGCGCTGGGCACCGAGCCGGTCAGCGCGGTGAGCACCGCGCCGAACAGCACGAACGAGGCGATCAGCAGCCACAGCGCGGCCACGCCCACCCGCCAGGGACCGGGCCGGTAGGGGCGCCGCCAGCGGTCCGGGTCGTCATGGGGCAGCGCGCTCTCGGCTGCCGTCTCGAAGCTGCGGTCGGCCGTCAGGAAGGGCAGGGGCACGGCTGGTCCTCACTCGGTCCTCGCGGGGGCTGTGCCCGGTGAGGCTATCCGGCCGGGTGTGCGCCCACCAGCCGTGCGCGTCCGGAAGGGGCAGCGCCCCGCGCTCAGCGCCCCTGGGACGCCTGGGACTGCTGAACCGGCGCGTCGGACGGCGTGGAGAGCGCCGGCATGCCGGCTATCAGGGCGCCCACGATCCCGGCGACGAGGGTGAGGCCCAGCAGCCAGCGCCCGGCCAGCTCACCGAAGGAAGCCCGCTGACGGGGCGGAGGAGTCACATTGCTGCGGAACCTGTCCGCCTCGGCCAGGAAGGCGAAGGGTACGGGCTCTCGCCGACGAAGCATCGCGGTTGACGCTCCTTTCGGGATCGAAGATCGAATGGGCACGCTTCACCGGTAAAGACGTTCGAGTGACGCAAAAGGTGCCCCATGTCCGGAAAAAATCGCAGGGAAGGTCACTTTCGTTCGCGGCCGAGTCCCCCCGTACAGTGGGCGCGAACCTCAAGCAGCAGTGGGAAGGACCTGTCCAACCGTGACCCGCACCCCGGATGAGCCGAAGATCGACCTGCGCAGTGATGTCACCGTCGAACTGGTCAAGCACAGCGCGACGGACTCCGACGTGCTCTTCGCGGCCCGTGTGTCGACCCTCGGGGAGCAGTCCCTGGACGAGCTGAACAAGGACCCCGAGCGCTCCAAGGGCCTGATCAACTACCTGATGCGCGACCGGCACGGCAGCCCGTTCGAGCACAACTCGATGACGTTCTTCATCAGCGCCCCGATCTTCGTCTTCCGCGAGTTCATGCGGCACCGCGTCGGCTGGTCGTACAACGAGGAGTCCGGCCGCTACCGGGAGCTCCAGCCGGTCTTCTACGTTCCCGACGCCGGCCGCAAGCTGGTCCAGGAGGGCCGGCCGGGCAAGTACGTCTTCGTGGAGGGCACCGAGGAGCAGCACGCCCTGGCCGGACAGGCCATGGAGGACGCGTACCGCCAGGCATACGCCGCCTACCAGGAGATGCTCGCCCAGGGCATCGCCCGCGAGGTCGCCCGCTCGGTCCTCCCCGTCGGCCTCTACTCCTCGATGTACGCCACCTGCAACGCGCGCTCCCTGATGCACTTCCTCGGCCTGCGCACCCAGCACGAGCTGGCCAAGGTGCCCTCCTTCCCGCAGCGGGAGATCGAGATGGTGGGCGAGAAGATGGAGGCGGAGTGGGCGAAGCTCATGCCGCTGACGTACGCCGCCTTCAACGCGAACGGACGTGTGGCCCCGTAACGAAGCCTTGTTCCCGCGCCGGGAACGGGCGTACGGGCCAGCCTGGCGAAGTGTCCGTATTGCGGCATTTAGAGAAGTTCATCTAGCCTGATCAGACGGACCCGGCACTGCTTGAACCCCCGAGCAGGCAGTGCCGGGATCCATCTTTGTCCTGACTTTCCCGACACCCCGAGAGCAGACCCCGCAGCGCGCACCGAGTAGCGTGTCACCTATGGCTCCGACCTCGACTCCGCAGACCCCCTTCGGGCGGGTCCTCACCGCCATGGTCACGCCTTTCACGGCGGACGGCGCACTCGACCTCGACGGCGCGCAGCGGCTCGCCGCCCACCTGGTGGACGCAGGCAACGACGGCCTGATCGTCAACGGCACCACCGGCGAGTCCCCGACCACCGGCGATGCGGAGAAATCGGACCTGGTACGAGCCGTCCTGGAGGCCGTCGGCGACCGCGCCCACGTCGTCGCCGGCGTCGGGACCAACGACACCCACCACAGCGTCGAGCTGGCCCGCGAGGCGGAGCGCGTCGGCGCCCACGGACTGCTGGTCGTCACGCCGTACTACAACAAGCCCCCGCAAGAGGGCCTGTACCGGCACTTCACGACCGTCGCCGACGCCACCGGCCTGCCGGTCATGCTCTACGACATCCCCGGCCGCAGCGGCGTCCCGATCAACACCGAGACGCTGGTCCGGCTCGCGGAGCACCCCCGGATCGTCGCCAACAAGGACGCCAAGGGCGACCTCGGCCGCGCCAGCTGGGCCATCGCGCGCTCCGGTCTCGCCTGGTACTCCGGTGACGACATGCTGAACCTCCCGCTGCTCTCGGTCGGCGCGGTCGGCTTCGTCTCGGTCGTCGGCCACCTGGTCACGCCCGACCTGCGCGCCCTGGTGGACGCGTTCGTCTCCGGTGACGTCGTCAAGGCCACCGAGATCCACCAGAAGCTGCTCCCGGTCTACACCGGCATGTTCCGCACCCAGGGCGTCATGACCACCAAGGCCGCGCTCGCGCTCCAGGGCCTGCCCGCCGGACCGCTGCGCTCGCCCATGGTCGAGTGCTCCGCCGAGGAGATCGCCCAGCTCAAGATCGATCTTGCTGCCGGCGGGGTACAGCTCTGATTAAAGACTTGGCACCACAGCACGGGCTTCACAACTGAATCGACAACCGCAGACGCGGGCCACCGGTGCCTGCACCCCACACAAACAACTGCTTCTGCACGAACGTCACGCGCGCCACGTGCCCGACCGGTACGTGGCGCGCGTGGTTGAGGAGAGTCTTTTGAGTCATCCGCATCCTGAACTCGGCCCGCCGCCGCCGCTCCCCGAAGGCGGCCTGCGGGTCACCCCGCTCGGCGGCCTCGGCGAAATCGGCCGGAACATGACCGTGTTCGAGTACGGCGGCCGCCTGCTGATCGTCGACTGCGGAGTGCTCTTCCCCGAGGAGGAGCAGCCCGGAATCGACCTGATCCTGCCGGACTTCTCGTCCATCAGGGACCGCCTCGACGACATCGAGGGCATCGTCCTCACCCATGGTCACGAGGACCACATCGGCGGTGTCCCGTACCTGCTCCGCGAGAAGCCGGACATCCCGCTGATCGGCTCCAAGCTCACCCTCGCCCTGATCGAGGCGAAGCTCCAGGAGCACCGGATCCGTCCCTACACCCTGGAGGTGGCGGAAGGGGACCGCGAGCGCGTCGGTCCCTTCGACTGCGAGTTCGTCGCCGTCAACCACTCCATCCCGGACGCCCTGGCCGTCGCCATCCGCACCCCCGCCGGCATGGTGGTGCACACCGGCGACTTCAAGATGGACCAGCTCCCGCTGGACAACCGCCTCACCGACCTGCACGCGTTCGCGCGGCTGAGCGAGGAGGGCATCGATCTCCTCCTCGCCGATTCGACGAACGCGGAGGTCCCGGGCTTCGTCCCGCCGGAGCGCGACATCTCCAACGTGCTGCGGCAGGTCTTCGCCGGCGCCCGCAAGCGGATCATCGTGGCGAGCTTCGCCAGCCATGTCCACCGCATCCAGCAGATCCTGGACGCGGCGCACGAGTACGGCCGCCGGGTCGCCTTCGTCGGCCGCTCCATGGTCCGCAACATGGGCATCGCCCGCGACCTCGGGTATCTGAGGGTCCCGGCGGGCCTGGTGGTGGACGTCCGGGCGCTGGACGACCTGCCCGACGAAGAGGTGGTCCTGGTCTGCACGGGTTCCCAGGGCGAGCCGATGGCGGCCCTGTCCCGCATGGCCAACCGCGACCACCAGATCCGCATCGTGGACGGTGACACGGTCATCCTCGCCTCCTCGCTGATCCCGGGGAACGAGAACGCGGTCTACCGCGTGATCAACGGCCTGACCCGCTGGGGCGCCCACGTCGTCCACAAGGGCAACGCCAAGGTGCACGTATCCGGCCACGCGTCCGCGGGCGAGCTGCTGTACTTCTACAACATCTGCCGCCCGAGAAACCTGATGCCGGTCCACGGCGAATGGCGCCACCTGCGGGCCAACGCCGAGCTGGGCGCCCTGACCGGCGTCCCGCACGACCGGATCGTCATCGCCGAGGACGGCGTGGCGGTCGACCTGGTCGGGGGCAAGGCCAAGATCTCCGGCAAGGTCCAGGCCGGTTACGTCTACGTCGACGGCCTCTCGGTCGGCGATGTCGGCGAGCCGGCGCTGAAGGACCGCAAGATCCTCGGCGACGAGGGCATCATCTCGGTCTTCGTCGTCATCGACGCCTCCACCGGCAAGATCACCGGGGGCCCGCACATCCAGGCCCGTGGCTCCGGCATCGAGGACTCGGCGTTCGCCGACGTCCTGCCGAAGATCACGGACTCCCTGGAGCGGTCCGCCCAGGACGGCGTGGTGGAGCCCCACCAGCTCCAGCAGCTGGTCCGCCGGACCCTCGGCAAGTGGGTCTCGGACACCTATCGCCGCAGGCCGATGATCCTCCCGGTGGTCGTGGAGGTCTGACGCCCCGTCGGCACTGACCTGGAGCGGGGCGCCTCGATTTGCATCGGGGCGCCCCGCTCCAGTACGTTTACGGCTCCGCCCACCCGGGAACCCCAGCACTTCACGTGCCGGACATGGTTGCCCGGAGCGGGTGGAAAAACCGGCTCAGAACTTCTGATAAAGTCGGAACCGCCGGAAAGGGAAACGCGAGAGCGGGAACCTGGAAAGCGCCGAGGAAATCGGATCGAGAAAAGATCTGATAGAGTCGGAAACGCAAGACCGAAGGGAAGCGCCCGGAGGAAAGCCCGAGAGGGTGAGTACAAAGGAAGCGACCGTTCCTTGAGAACTCAACAGCGTGCCAAAAGTCAACGCCAGATATGTTGATACCCCGTCTCCAGCATCCGCTGGGACGAGGTTCCTTTGAAAAAACACAGCGAGGACGCTGTGTGCGAGGGGACTATTCCTCCTCTCGCACCGCTCTCGTGATGTGTACACCGGATTACCGGTAAACATTCACGGAGAGTTTGATCCTGGCTCAGGACGAACGCTGGCGGCGTGCTTAACACATGCAAGTCGAACGATGAACCTCCTTCGGGAGGGGATTAGTGGCGAACGGGTGAGTAACACGTGGGCAATCTGCCCTGCACTCTGGGACAAGCCCTGGAAACGGGGTCTAATACCGGATATGAGCCTGGGAGGCATCTCCCGGGTTGTAAAGCTCCGGCGGTGCAGGATGAGCCCGCGGCCTATCAGCTTGTTGGTGAGGTAACGGCTCACCAAGGCGACGACGGGTAGCCGGCCTGAGAGGGCGACCGGCCACACTGGGACTGAGACACGGCCCAGACTCCTACGGGAGGCAGCAGTGGGGAATATTGCACAATGGGCGAAAGCCTGATGCAGCGACGCCGCGTGAGGGATGACGGCCTTCGGGTTGTAAACCTCTTTCAGCAGGGAAGAAGCGAGAGTGACGGTACCTGCAGAAGAAGCGCCGGCTAACTACGTGCCAGCAGCCGCGGTAATACGTAGGGCGCAAGCGTTGTCCGGAATTATTGGGCGTAAAGAGCTCGTAGGCGGCTTGTCGCGTCGGTTGTGAAAGCCCGGGGCTTAACCCCGGGTCTGCAGTCGATACGGGCAGGCTAGAGTTCGGTAGGGGAGATCGGAATTCCTGGTGTAGCGGTGAAATGCGCAGATATCAGGAGGAACACCGGTGGCGAAGGCGGATCTCTGGGCCGATACTGACGCTGAGGAGCGAAAGCGTGGGGAGCGAACAGGATTAGATACCCTGGTAGTCCACGCCGTAAACGGTGGGCACTAGGTGTGGGCAACATTCCACGTTGTCCGTGCCGCAGCTAACGCATTAAGTGCCCCGCCTGGGGAGTACGGCCGCAAGGCTAAAACTCAAAGGAATTGACGGGGGCCCGCACAAGCGGCGGAGCATGTGGCTTAATTCGACGCAACGCGAAGAACCTTACCAAGGCTTGACATACACCGGAAAGCATCAGAGATGGTGCCCCCCTTGTGGTCGGTGTACAGGTGGTGCATGGCTGTCGTCAGCTCGTGTCGTGAGATGTTGGGTTAAGTCCCGCAACGAGCGCAACCCTTGTCCCGTGTTGCCAGCAGGCCCTTGTGGTGCTGGGGACTCACGGGAGACCGCCGGGGTCAACTCGGAGGAAGGTGGGGACGACGTCAAGTCATCATGCCCCTTATGTCTTGGGCTGCACACGTGCTACAATGGCCGGTACAAAGAGCTGCGATACCGTGAGGTGGAGCGAATCTCAAAAAGCCGGTCTCAGTTCGGATTGGGGTCTGCAACTCGACCCCATGAAGTCGGAGTCGCTAGTAATCGCAGATCAGCATTGCTGCGGTGAATACGTTCCCGGGCCTTGTACACACCGCCCGTCACGTCACGAAAGTCGGTAACACCCGAAGCCGGTGGCCCAACCCCTTGTGGGAGGGAGCTGTCGAAGGTGGGACTGGCGATTGGGACGAAGTCGTAACAAGGTAGCCGTACCGGAAGGTGCGGCTGGATCACCTCCTTTCTAAGGAGCACTTCTTACCGGGCTTTGCTCGGTCAGAGGCCAGTACATCAGCGAATGTCTGATGCTGGTTGCTCATGGGTGGAACGTTGACTACTCGGTCGGAATGCCGGGCTGGTGGCTGCTAGTACTGCTCTTCGGAGCGTGGAACGCACGATCACCGGACGGGGTCTGGCCGGGCACGCTGTTGGGTGTCTGAGGGAATGAACTTTCCTCAGTTGCCGGCCCCAGTGAACTTCGGATTCGTCCGGGGGTGATGGGTGGCTGGTCGTTGTTTGAGAACTGCACAGTGGACGCGAGCATCTGTGGCCAAGTTTTTAAGGGCGCACGGTGGATGCCTTGGCACCAGGAACCGATGAAGGACGTGGGAGGCCGCGATAGTCCCCGGGGAGTCGTCAACCAGGCTTTGATCCGGGGGTTTCCGAATGGGGAAACCCGGCAGTCGTCATGGGCTGTCACCCGCTGCTGAACACATAGGCAGTGTGGAGGGAACGCGGGGAAGTGAAACATCTCAGTACCCGCAGGAAGAGAAAACAACCGTGATTCCGGGAGTAGTGGCGAGCGAAACCGGATGAGGCCAAACCTTCGACGTGTGAGACCCGGCAGGGGTTGCGTCGTGGGGGTTGTGGGATCTCTCTTCTACGGTCTGCCGGCCGTGGGACGAGTCAGAAACCGTTGATGTAGGCGAAGGACATGCGAAAGGTCCGGCGTAGAGGGTAAGACCCCCGTAGTCGAAACGTCAGCGGCTCGTTTGAGAGACACCCAAGTAGCACGGGGCCCGAGAAATCCCGTGTGAATCTGGCGGGACCACCCGCTAAGCCTAAATATTCCCTGGTGACCGATAGCGGATAGTACCGTGAGGGAATGGTGAAAAGTACCGCGGGAGCGGAGTGAAATAGTACCTGAAACCGTGTGCCTACAAGCCGTGGGAGCGTCGGAACGAGGCTTGCCTTGTTCTCGTGACTGCGTGCCTTTTGAAGAATGAGCCTGCGAGTTTGCGGTGTGTTGCGAGGTTAACCCGGGTGGGGAAGCCGTAGCGAAAGCGAGTCCGAATAGGGCGGTTTTAGTAGCACGCTCAAGACCCGAAGCGGAGTGATCTAGCCATGGGCAGGTTGAAGCGGAGGTAAGACTTCGTGGAGGACCGAACCCACCAGGGTTGAAAACCTGGGGGATGACCTGTGGTTAGGGGTGAAAGGCCAATCAAACTCCGTGATAGCTGGTTCTCCCCGAAATGCATTTAGGTGCAGCGTCGTGTGTTTCTTGCCGGAGGTAGAGCACTGGATAGGCGATGGGCCCTACCGGGTTACTGACCTTAGCCAAACTCCGAATGCCGGTAAGTGAGAGCGCGGCAGTGAGACTGTGGGGGATAAGCTCCATGGTCGAGAGGGAAACAGCCCAGAGCATCGACTAAGGCCCCTAAGCGTACGCTAAGTGGGAAAGGATGTGGAGTCGCAGAGACAACCAGGAGGTTGGCTTAGAAGCAGCCACCCTTGAAAGAGTGCGTAATAGCTCACTGGTCTAGTGATTCCGCGCCGACAATGTAGCGGGGCTCAAGCGTACCGCCGAAGTCGTGTCATTGCAGCGTATAGCCCTAACGGGTGTTGTGATGGGTAGGGGAGCGTCGTCTGCCGGGTGAAGCGGCACTGGAAGGTAGTCGTGGACGGTTGACGAGTGAGAATGCAGGCATGAGTAGCGATACAAACGTGAGAAACGTTTGCGCCGATTGACTAAGGGTTCCTGGGTCAAGCTGATCTGCCCAGGGTAAGTCGGGACCTAAGGCGAGGCCGACAGGCGTAGTCGATGGATAACCGGTTGATATTCCGGTACCCGCTGTGAAGCGTCAAACATCGAATCCAGTGATGCTAAGGCCGTGAAGCCGCCCTGGAGCCTTCGGGCAAAGGGGAGTGGTGGAGCCGCTGACCCAAGTTGGTAGTAGGTGAGTGATGGGGTGACGCAGGAAGGTAGTCCATCCCGGGCGGTGGTTGTCCCGGGGTAAGGGTGTAGCCCGAGTGGTAGGCAAATCCGCCACTCTTGCAGGGTGAGACCTGATGCCGAGCCGATTGTGGTGAAGTGGATGATCCTATGCTGTCGAGAAAAGCCTCTAGCGAGTTTCATGGCGGCCCGTACCCTAAACCGACTCAGGTGGTCAGGTAGAGAATACCGAGGCGTTCGGGTGAACTATGGTTAAGGAACTCGGCAAAATGCCCCCGTAACTTCGGGAGAAGGGGGGCCACGTCTGGTGATCGGCTTTGCGCCGTGAGCTGGGGGTGGCCGCAGAGACCAGCGAGAAGCGACTGTTTACTAAAAACACAGGTCCGTGCGAAGCCGTAAGGCGATGTATACGGACTGACGCCTGCCCGGTGCTGGAACGTTAAGGGGACCGGTTAGCTCACTTTCGGGTGGGCGAAGCTGAGAACTTAAGCGCCAGTAAACGGCGGTGGTAACTATAACCATCCTAAGGTAGCGAAATTCCTTGTCGGGTAAGTTCCGACCTGCACGAATGGCGTAACGACTTCTCGACTGTCTCAACCATAGGCCCGGTGAAATTGCACTACGAGTAAAGATGCTCGTTTCGCGCAGCAGGACGGAAAGACCCCGGGACCTTTACTACAGTTTGATATTGGTGTTCGGTTCGGCTTGTGTAGGATAGCTGGGAGACTGTGAAGCTCGCACGCCAGTGTGGGTGGAGTCGTCGTTGAAATACCAGTCTGGTCGTGCTGGATGTCTAACCTGGGTCCGTGATCCGGATCAGGGACAGTGTCTGATGGGTAGTTTAACTGGGGCGGTTGCCTCCTAAAGGGTAACGGAGGCGCCCAAAGGTTCCCTCAGCCTGGTTGGCAATCAGGTGTTGAGTGTAAGTGCACAAGGGAGCTTGACTGTGAGACCGACGGGTCGAGCAGGGACGAAAGTCGGGACTAGTGATCCGGCGGTGGCTTGTGGAAGCGCCGTCGCTCAACGGATAAAAGGTACCCCGGGGATAACAGGCTGATCTTCCCCAAGAGTCCATATCGACGGGATGGTTTGGCACCTCGATGTCGGCTCGTCGCATCCTGGGGCTGGAGTCGGTCCCAAGGGTTGGGCTGTTCGCCCATTAAAGCGGTACGCGAGCTGGGTTTAGAACGTCGTGAGACAGTTCGGTCCCTATCCGCTGTGCGCGTAGGAGTCTTGAGAAGGGCTGTCCCTAGTACGAGAGGACCGGGACGGACGAACCTCTGGTGTGCCAGTTGTTCTGCCAAGGGCATGGCTGGTTGGCTACGTTCGGGAGGGATAACCGCTGAAAGCATCTAAGCGGGAAGCCTGCTTCGAGATGAGGACTCCCACCCACTTGATGGGGTAAGGCTCCCAGTAGACGACTGGGTTGATAGGCCGGATCTGGAAGCACGGTAACGTGTGGAGGTGACCGGTACTAATAGGCCGAGGGCTTGTCCTCAGTTGCTCGCGTCCACTGTGTTGGTTCTGAAACCACGAACAGCCCCATGTGTTACACATGGTGCGGCGTTCAGTTTCATAGTGTTTCGGTGGTCATAGCGTGAGGGAAACGCCCGGTTACATTCCGAACCCGGAAGCTAAGCCTCACAGCGCCGATGGTACTGCAGGGGGGACCCTGTGGGAGAGTAGGACGCCGCCGAACAAATTTTGATAATAAAGGTCGGATCCTGAACTTCGGTTCGGGGTCCGACCTTTTTTCGCTGTGCGTAACGTGTCGTTCACGTTCCGAGCACAGCATCCCGGCATGGGAACCGCAGCGCTGCTCAGGGCCGCCGGGGTCGGGGTCGGTGACGAGGTCGTCGTACCGGCTTTTGGGAACGTCGAAGTCGCCGAGGCCGTGGCCCTGGCGGGCGCGCTCCCGGTGTTCGCCGACATAGACCCGGTGACCTACTGCCTCGCCCCGGACGCGGTCGAGGCGGCCGTAACTCCCCGTACCGCGGCGGTCGTTGTCGTGCACCGCTTCGGACGGCGGGCCGACACGGGGCGGTTGCGCGAACTCGGGCAGCGGCACGGGCTGCTGGTGCTGGAGCAGGGCGAGTCCGAGGCGCCGTACGACGAGATAGCGCGGCGCCGGCAGCGGGCCGCCTATCTCGACGCCAGACTCAAGGGCGTGCACACGCCGGACGGCGGGGACGGGCACACCTATCAGCAGTACGTCGTGCGGGTGCCGGGCAACGGCCGGCCGGACCGGGACGCCTTCGCGCGGGCCCTGCGGTGCAGGGGAGTGGAGTGCCGGGTGCCGGTGAAGACGCCTGTGCACCGGCTGCCGGCCTTCCGCCGGTGCGTGTCGCTGCCGGAGACCGAGCGGGCCGCCGACGAGACACTCGCACTGCCCGTGGACGCCGCGCTCACCAAGCGGGACATGCAGCGGACGGCCGCCGCCTGCAACGCCCTCGGCGGGCTGCTCCAGCCCGCCTTCTGAACCAGTCCCGAACGAATTTGGGAACCAAGGGCTGTTCGGGGTACAGTTTCTTTGTCGCCGCGAGGGAAACCTCGAAAACGACAGGCCCCTATAGCTCAGTCGGCAGAGCGTCTCCATGGTAAGGAGAAGGTCAACGGTTCGATTCCGTTTGGGGGCTCAGCCAAAAAGGCCCCACCCTTCTCGGGTGGGGCCTTTTTCATGCTTCCTCACGCCTCCTGGTGAATGCCCGGGACGCGCATCGCCAGAATCGCCATGTCGTCCGACGGGGCGTCAGAGGCGAACCGCTCGACCGCGCGCATGATGCGCGCCGCGACCGCACCCGCCGTCAGTCCCGTGCACGTGGTGAGGACATCGGCGAGGCCGTCGTCGCCCAGCATGCGCGAGCCCTCACGGCGTTCGGTGACTCCGTCCGTGACGCAGAGCAGCACGTCCCCCGGGTCGAGGGTGACCGTCTCCTCGTACAGCTCCAGGTCCTCGATGACGCCCAGCAGCGGCTGCGGCTCGGCCGCGGCCGTCACCGTGCCGTCCTGGCGCAGGCGCAGCGGCAGCGGGTGGCCGGCGCAGACCACCTTCAGCTCGGCGCTGCCGTCCGCCCGGGTCCGCAACTCGCCGTAGAGGAGCGTCAGGAAGCGGCTGCGGTCCCCCTCGTCGAGGATCGCGGAGTTCAGGCGTTGTAGCACCGCTGGGCCGGACAGGCCCTCGCGGGCCAGCAGGCGCAGGGCGTGCCGGGCCAGGCCGGTGACCGCCGCCGCGTTGGGGCCGGTACCGCAGACGTCGCCGATGGCGAAGCCGTACGCGCCGTTGCCGATGGGGAAGACGTCGTAGAAGTCGCCGCCGACCTCGTTGCCCTCGCCCGCCGCGCGGTAGATGACCTCGACCTCGACGCCGTCGATCTGCGGCAGGCCGGGCGGGAGCAGGCTGCGCTGGAGGGACTGGCTGATGGCCGTGCGCTCCGAGTACAGGCGGGCGTTGTCCAGGGCGAGGGCGGCCCGGCGGCTGAGGTCCTCGGCGAGTTCCAGGATCTCCTGGCGGAAGTGCTCGTCGGTGGGCTTGCCGAGGGTCAGCATGCCGATGACGCGGTTGCGGGCGACCAGCGGCAGGACCACGGTCTCCCCGCCGACCGCGGCCGCCGTGGCCAGCGTCGGGCCGATGCCGGAGGCGATCCGGTGCGTGGGTCCGCCGGCCAGGCCCAGGCTGCGCATGGAGGTGCGCAGGGCCGCCTGGTGGGCGACCTCGCCCGGGGCCGTCCAGACCCGGGCGCCGGGGGTCGGCACCGGGTCCGGCGGCGGGATCTTCGACAGCAACGACTTGATGCCGTCGATGAGTTCCTCGTCCTCGTGCAGGACGTAGGACAGGTACGGCTCGGAGGCCTGGTCGGCGATCGTGTACACCGCGCACCAGGTGGCCAGGGTCGGGACCGTCATCTGGGCCATCAGGGCCAGCGTCTGGTCCCGGTCCAGGGTGCCGGCCAGCAGGTCGGATGCCTCCACCAGGAAGCTCAGCGAGCCGCGGCGCAGCCGCTCCAGCTCGCCGAGACGGGCCGACTCGACGGCCAGGGCGATCCGGTCGGCGGCGAACTGCAGGCGCAGCGCCTCCTCGTTGGTGTAGCGGCCGGGTGCCTCGGCGGCGACGCCCAGGGAGCCGGTGAGGCGGCCCTCGACCTTCAGCGGGACGGTGACGACCGAGCGCATGCCGGTGCCGGCGAGCAGCGGTACGGCCCCGGGGACGGCGGCCAGGTCGTCGTGGACGGCGGGCATGCGGGCGGAGCCGTAGCGGCCGGGGCCCGCCTCGACCGGTACGCGTGCGAAGCGCTGGCGGGCGGAGGGCAGTCCGGTGGAGGCGCGGACCTCCAGCTCGGTCTCGTCGTCGGTGGCCAGCAGCAGGAACGCGGAGTCGCCGTCGAGCATGTCGCGGGCGCGTTCCACGGTGCGCTGGAGCAGTCCGTCGAGGTCGTCCGGGGCGGGGGAGCCGATGAACACCTCGAAGGGGTCGGTGCTCTGGCCGTCGGAGGACGGCGCCTGGTCGCCGGCCGGGACGCGGGGCGGCGTCTGCAGGACGGCGCGTTCGTGGTCGCGGACCAGCAGGCACACGGTCGAGGGTTCGCCGCCGGTGTCACGGACCCGCAGATGGGAGGCGTACACCTGGGCCACGCGGCCGTCGGCGCGGCGGATGCCGTAGGTGCCCTCCCAGCGGGAGAGCTGGAGGGCCTCGGCGATGCCGGTGCCGGTGCCCGGGGTGTGCGGCCAGGCCGCGAGGTCGGTGAGGGGTTTGCCGATGACGTCGGAGGCCGGGTAGCCGAACAGCTCCTCGGCGTCCTCGTTCCAGGCGCTGATGCCGCCCTTGCGGTCGATCTGGAGGACGGCGACGCGGACCCGGCCGTCGGCCAGCGGCAGCAGGTCGGCGGGCAGGGCGGGCCCGGCGGTGCGGGTGCCGACCGGGCGTTCGGGGAGGTTGAGCTGGAACCAGACGTTCTTGTGGGTGGGGGTGTAGTCGACGCCCCAGCGGGTGGCCAGGGCCGCGCAGAGCTGGAGGCCCCGGCCGCCCTCGCGGTCCGGGCTGCCCATGGAGACGGCGGAGCTCTGGAGGGGGACCTCGCGCTCCGGGTAGCGGTCGGAGACCTCGATGCGCACGCCGTCCTCGGTGCGCAGGCACAGCACGTCCGCGTGCGTGCCCGCGTGGACGACGGCGTTGGTGACCAGCTCGCTGGTCAGGACGACCGCGTCGTCCACGATGTCGGCGAATCCCCAGCCCTGGAGGGTGTCGCGGACGAAGGACCGGGCGGTCGCGACGGAGCGCCCGACGGGTTCGAAACTGGCGGCCGCACGCGCGGTGATCACAGAACTCCTCGGCCGGTCGTCGGCATGCAGGGCTGTCTCGCCGGGCGGTTCGTGCCGCTGCTGCGGCATCAGCTCGCCCGTCGGCTGTGGGTCCGGGGGCTGTCCCCCGGGGATCAGTCCGGTGGTCATGATGTCCGGCCGCCCCTCCGATGCCCGCTCGTACTCGTGCCACCGCCCAGGCCGGTCGGACCGGTGCGGCTGGACAGCCGCATGCAAGGTTACTTACCTTCGCGGTCCGATCGGATGCCGGTCTTCGGTGTTTACGCCCCCAGGGTGTGCGGACGATGTGCGAAGCTGCCGAACTGTTATGGCCGGGTTCGGCCGGGGTGAAACACTGGGCAAGCTTCTGATGAAGGTCGGTCCGGGCCGCGTGTGCCGGGCGCACGGCGGGCAGCAGCCCCTGGTGTGGCCGTATCCCGTCTGGCGGACATACGCAGAAGCAACCGGTACGCGGACGCGGTCGGTATGCCGGTGACCGGCACGCCGGGCCGAAGCGGCCGAGCACAGCAGTAACGGTCTACCCCTCCGGGAGGGACACAGTGGAGTCTGGCGCGGCGACGCGAGGCACGAAGACGCGCGCGAAAGGCGGACCGTCCCTGGGCAGGAGCGGCGGCACCACGACGGTGGACACGGCCGCCCTGAACCGGCTGCTGGCGGCCCTCGTGGCGATGCGGGACGGGAACTTCCGCAAGCGGCTGACGGTCTCCGGGGACGGCGTGATGTCGGAGATCGCGGCGGTCTTCAACGAGGTGGCCGACCGGAATCTGCACCTGACCGGTGAGCTGTCCCGGGTGCGGCGCATGGTGGGGCGTGAGGGAAAACTCACGGAACGGCTGGAGACGGGTGCCTGCGAGGGCTCCTGGGCGACCGCCATCGAGCACTCCAACGCGCTGGTGGACGACCTGGTCTGGCCCGTGTCGGAGGTCAGCCGGGTGCTGACGGCGGTCGCCGAGGGTGACCTGTCGCCGCGCATGGAGCTGCGGACGCAGGCGCCGGACGGCGGTACGGGGCATCCGCTGCGCGGGGAGTTCCTGAAGGTCGGCCGGACCGTCAACAACCTGGTGGACCAGCTGTCGACGTTCACGGACGAGGTCACGCGCGTGGCCAGCGAGGTCGGCACCGAGGGCAAGCTCGGCGGGCAGGCCCGGGTGCGCGGGATGTCGGGTTCGTGGAAGGACCTGACCGAGTCCGTGAACACGATGGCGGACCGGCTGACCGCGCAGGTGCGGGACATCGCCCTGGTGACCACGGCGGTGGCCAAGGGTGATCTGTCCCGCAAGGTGACCGTGCATGTCGCCGGCGAGATGCTGGAGCTGAAGAACACCGTCAACACGATGGTGGACCAGCTTTCGGCCTTCTCCTCGGAGGTCACGCGGGTGGCCCGGGAGGTGGGCACCGAGGGCATCCTGGGCGGCCGGGCACAGGTGCCCGGGGTGGCCGGGGTGTGGAAGGAGCTGACCGACTCCGTCAACACGATGGCGGGCAACCTGACCGCGCAGGTGCGGGGCATCTCGCAGGTGACGACGGCCGTCGCCAGCGGTGATCTGTCGCAGAAGGTGACGGTTCCGGCGCGGGGCGAGGTGGCGCGGCTCGCCGAGACGATCAACCAGATGACCGAGACGCTGCGGATCTTCGCGGACGAGGTCACCCGGGTGGCGAACGAGGTCGGCGCGGAGGGGCGGCTCGGTGGTCAGGCGAACGTGCCGGGCGCGGCCGGTACGTGGAAGGACCTGACGGATTCCGTCAACACGGTGTTCCGGAACCTGACGACGCAGGTGCGGGACATCGCGACGGTGACGACCGCCGTGGCCAACGGCGATCTGTCGCAGAAGGTCACCGTGGACGTGGCCGGCGAGATGCTGGAGCTGAAGAACACCGTCAACGGCATGGTGGACCAGCTGTCGGCGTTCGGTGCCGAGGTGACGCGGGTCGCGCGGGAGGTCGGTGTCGAGGGCGAGCTGGGCGGCCAGGCGCAGGTGCCGGGCGCGGCGGGCACGTGGAAGGACCTGACGGACTCCGTCAACACCGCGTTCCGCAACCTGACCGGTCAGGTGCGCAACATCGCCCAGGTGACGACGGCGGTGGCGAACGGTGATCTGTCGCAGAAGGTCACCGTGGACGTCTCGGGTGAGATGCTCCAGCTGAAGAACACCGTGAACACCATGGTGGACCAGCTGTCGAGCTTCGCCGACCAGGTCACGCGGATGGCCCGGGACGTGGGTACCGAGGGCCGGCTGGGCGGTCAGGCTCGGGTGGACGGCGTCTCGGGTACGTGGAAGGAGTTGACGGACTCCGTCAACTTCATGGCCGGCAACCTGACGTCGCAGGTGCGGCAGATCGCCCAGGTGACGACGGCGGTGGCGCGCGGTGACCTGTCGCAGAAGATCGACGTGGACGCGCGCGGCGAGATCCTGGAGCTGAAGAACACGATCAACACGATGGTGGACCAGCTGTCCGCCTTCGCCGACCAGGTGACCCGGGTCGCGCGGGACGTGGGTACCGAGGGGCGCCTCGGCGGTCAGGCGCAGGTGCCGGGTGTCGCCGGTGTGTGGCGGGATCTGACCGACTCCGTGAACGGCATGGCGGGCAATCTGACGGCCCAGGTGCGCAACATCGCGCAGGTCGCCACCGCCGTGGCGCGCGGTGACCTCTCCCAGAAGATCACCGTGGACGCGCGCGGGGAGATTCTGGAGCTGAAGAACACGCTGAACACGATGGTGGACCAGCTGTCGTCGTTCGCGGACCAGGTCACGCGGGTGGCCCGTGAGGTGGGTACGGAGGGCATCCTCGGCGGGCAGGCCGAGGTGCAGGGAGTCTCCGGCACCTGGAAGGACCTCACGCAGTCCGTGAACTTCATGGCGAACAACCTGACGATCCAGGTGCGCAACATCGCCGAGGTGACGACCGCGGTCGCGAAGGGTGATCTGTCGAAGAAGATCACTGTTGACGCGAAGGGCGAGATCCTTGAGCTCGTCACGACGGTCAACACCATGGTTGATCAACTCTCCAGTTTCGCCGAGCAGGTGACCCGGGTGGCCCGCGAGGTGGGCACCGAGGGCATCCTGGGCGGCCAGGCGCACGTGCCGGGGGTCACCGGCATCTGGAAGGACCTCAGCAACAACGTCAACCTGATGGCCAACAACCTGACCATGCAGGTGCGCAACATCTCGCAGGTGGCCGCGGCCGTCGCCAACGGCGATCTGACGCGGCAGGTGACGATCGAGGCGCGCGGCGAGGTGGCGCAGCTCGCCGACACCATCAACACGATGGTCAAGACGCTGAGTTCGTTCGCCGACCAGGTCACCAAGGTGGCCCGTGAGGTGGGCACGGACGGCATCCTGGGCGGCCAGGCGCATGTCCCGGGCGTGGCCGGCACCTGGAAGGACCTCACCGAGTCGGTGAACCAGATGGCCTCCAACCTGACCGGTCAGGTGCGCAACATCGCCATGGTCACCACGGCGATCGCCAAGGGTGACTTGACGAAGAAGATCGACATTGACGCCCGTGGCGAGATCCTTGAACTGAAGACGACGATCAACACGATGGTGGACCAGCTGTCCAGCTTCGCCGAGGAGGTCACGCGCGTGGCCCGCGAGGTGGGCACGGAGGGACAGCTGGGCGGCCAGGCACGCGTGCGTGACGTGGACGGCACCTGGCGTGACCTGACCGAGTCCGTGAACGAGATGGCCGAGAACCTGACCCGGCAGGTGCGGGCCATCGCGCGCGTGGCGACCGCGGTGACCCGTGGCGACCTGAACCTGAAGATCGACGTGGACGCGGCCGGCGAGATCCAGGAGTTGCAGGACTACATCAACAAGATGATCGCCAACCTGCGTGACACCACGATCGCCAACAAGGAGCAGGACTGGCTCAAGGGCAACCTGGCCCGTATCTCCTCCCTCATGCAGGGCCGCCGGGACCTGGAGGACGTGGCCTCGCTGATCATGAGCGAGCTGACACCG
The DNA here is from genome assembly GCF_016860525.1 of Streptomyces rubradiris. Lineage (NCBI taxonomy): Bacteria > Bacillati > Actinomycetota > Actinomycetes > Kitasatosporales > Streptomycetaceae > Streptomyces > Streptomyces rubradiris. The sequence goes on along the minus strand of NZ_BNEA01000015.1, from coordinate 2,266,663 downwards.
GTGGTGTCCGCGCAGCACGGCGCGTTCTTCCTGGCGATGCCGCTGATGGAGGGCAAGGGCGTCGGCAACGGCGAGGACGACTACGAGCTGCGGATGCTGGGCTCGTACGGCTACTCGATGGGCTCCATGCCGACGTCGTTCCGGCCCGGTGAGGCGCTGATCGGCACGGCCGCCCAGGAGAAGCGCACGATCCTGGTGGACAAGGCGCCCAGCGGCTATCTGAAGATCTCCTCCGGGCTCGGCGAGGCCCCGCCCGCGCAGGTGATCGTGTTGCCGGTGCTGTTCGAGGGCAAGGTGCTCGGCGTGATCGAGCTGGCGTCGTTCACGCCGTTCACGCAGATCCAGCGGGACTTCCTCAGCCAGATCGCCGAGATGATCGCGACCAGCGTCAACACCATCTCGGTCAACACCAAGACCGAGAAGCTGCTCAAGCAGTCGCAGGAGCTGACCGAGCAGCTGCGGGAGCGGTCGGCCGAGCTGGAGAACCGGCAGAAGGCGCTGCAGGCCTCCAACGCCGAACTGGAGGAGAAGGCCGAGCTGCTGGCCCGGCAGAACCGGGACATCGAGGTGAAGAACACCGAGATCGAGGAGGCCCGGCAGGTCCTGGAGGAGCGCGCCGAGCAGCTCGCGGTGTCGATGCGCTACAAGAGCGAGTTCCTCGCCAACATGTCGCACGAGCTGCGCACCCCGCTCAACTCGCTGCTGATCCTGGCGAAGCTGCTCGCGGACAACGCCGAGGGCAATCTCTCGCCGAAGCAGGTGGAGTTCGCCGAGACCATCCACGGCGCGGGCTCCGACCTGCTCCAGCTGATCAACGACATCCTGGACCTGTCGAAGGTCGAGGCGGGCAAGATGGACGTCTCCCCGACCCGGATCGCGCTCGTCCAGCTCGTGGACTACGTGGAGGCCACCTTCCGGCCGTTGACCGCGGAGAAGGGCCTGGACCTGTCCGTGCGGGTCTCCCCGGAGCTGCCGGCGACCCTGCACACCGACGAGCAGCGGTTGTTGCAGGTGCTGCGCAACCTGCTGTCCAACGCGGTGAAGTTCACCGACTCCGGTTCGGTGGAGCTGGTGATCCGGCCCGCCGGCGCGGATGTGCCGGACTCCATCCGGGAGCAGTTGCTGGAGGCCGGTTCGCTGGCCGATCCGGACGGCGAGCTGATCGCGTTCTCGGTGACGGACACCGGCATCGGCATCGCGGCCAGCAAGATGCGGGTGATCTTCGAGGCGTTCAAGCAGGCGGACGGCACCACCAGCCGCAAGTACGGCGGCACCGGCCTCGGGCTGTCGATCTCTCGGGAGATCGCGCAGTTGCTCGGCGGTGAGATCCACGCGCAGAGCGAGCCCGGGCGCGGTTCGACGTTCACGCTGTACCTGCCGCTGCACATGAGCGAACTGCCGCCGCAGGGCTACCAGCAGCCCGCGCCCGCCCTGGAGGCCGGCGACCTGGTGGCCTCCGAGGCGCATCTGTCCTCGGAGCTGTCCGCGGTGGAGATCGAGACGCCGGCCGAGGTGAAGTCGTACCAGGAGACGCAGAACGGCCCCGCCGCGCTCTTCCGGCGCCGGCGGCGCTCCTTGCCCGAGGAGACGCAGCGGGCCGAGCAGTGGGCGGCCGTTCCCGAGCAGGAGCAGCCGGCGCCGCCCGTGGTGCGGTTCGGCGGCGAGAAGGTGCTGATCGTCGACGACGACATCCGCAACGTGTTCGCGCTCACCAGCGTCCTGGAGCAGCACGGGCTGTCGGTGCTGTACGCCGAGAACGGCCGGGAGGGCATCGAGGTCCTGGAGCAGCACGACGATGTGGCGGTGGTGCTGATGGACATCATGATGCCCGAGATGGACGGGTACGCGACGACCACGGCGATCCGCCGGATGCCGCAGTTCGCGGGCCTGCCGATCATCGCGCTCACCGCGAAGGCGATGAAGGGCGACCGGGAGAAGGCGATCCAGTCGGGCGCCTCCGACTACGTCACCAAGCCCGTCGACCCCGATCACCTGCTGTCGGTGATGAACCAGTGGATGCGGCCGGAGTGACCCGGGCCCGGCGGCCCGGCGGGGCGCGCCCGAAGGCGGGGGATCCCGCGGCGCGTGCGGGGAGTTGCTGCATGATGGGGGCCGGGAACACGCGGGAATCCCGGATTCCGGGAACCATCCGGGATCCCGCCGCGTTTCCGGTACGTGCACAGTGACATCGCGGTGACAGGGTGTGGCGACAGGCGGGGTGCGGCTACGATGACCGGCACAAGGACGGGCGGCGAAAGGGAGTCGTCCCCTGGGGCGGCGCCCGGTGTACCGCCGGGGCGAGGAGGGCGGGCCATGGTGCAGAAGGCCAAGATCCTCCTGGTCGATGACCGGCCGGAGAATCTGCTGGCGCTGGAGGCGATCCTCTCGGCGCTCGATCAGACACTGGTGCGGGCATCGTCCGGGGAGGAAGCGCTCAAGGCACTGCTCACGGACGATTTCGCGGTCATCCTGCTGGATGTCCAGATGCCGGGCATGGACGGCTTCGAGACGGCCGCGCACATCAAGCGGCGGGAGCGGACGCGGGACATCCCGATCATCTTCCTCACCGCCATCAACCACGGCCCGCACCACACCTTCCGGGGCTACGCGGCGGGCGCGGTGGACTACATCTCCAAGCCGTTCGACCCGCTGGATGTCCAGATGCCGGGCATGGACGGCTTCGAGACGGCCGCGCACATCAAGCGGCGGGAGCGGACGCGGGACATCCCGATCATCTTCCTCACCGCCATCAACCACGGCCCGCACCACACCTTCCGGGGCTACGCGGCGGGCGCGGTGGACTACATCTCCAAGCCGTTCGACCCGTGGGTGCTGCGCGCGAAGGTCTCGGTGTTCGTCGAGCTGTACATGAAGAACTGCCAGCTGCGGGAGCAGGCGGCGCTGCTGCGGCTGCAGTTGGAGGGCGGCGGCAAGGGCGGGGTGGCCGGCAAGGAGTCGGCCGGGCTGCTCGCCGAGCTGTCCGCGCGGCTCGCGGCCGTCGAGGAGCAGGCGGAGGCGCTGTCCAAGCAGCTCGACGACGACTCCGCGGACGCGGCGGCGGTGGCGACGGCGGCCCATCTGGAGCGCAAACTCACCGGGTTGCGCCGTGCTCTGGACGCGCTGGAGCCGGGCACGGGCGGCAGCGGTGCGTCGGTGCCGTCGCAGAACTGACGGAGCCCGTTCCGCGGATGCGGATGAGTGTGCGTCAATTTCGCTCCCCGGCAGGCACGACACGAACGGGTGAAGCTGTGGGCACACGTGTCCGCCGTCGTCTCCCCCGGTAACCTCACACCCATGGCCTCACGTCCCTCCGCAGCCAAGAAGCAGCCCGCCAAGAAGGCCGCTGCTCCCGCGAAGGCTCCGGCGAAGAAGGCCGCCGCGAAGAAGGCCCCGGCCAAGAAGGCCCCGGCCAAGAAGGCGCCCGCCAAGAAGGCCGTGGCGAGGAAGTCCGCGCCGCCGAAGCCGGCGCCCAGCCCCACCGGGGGCGTCTACCGGGTGGTGCGCGCCCTCTGGCTGGGCCTCGCGCACGCCGTCGGCGCCGTCTTCCGCGGCATAGGGCAGGGCGCGAAGAACCTCGACCCGGCCCATCGCAAGGACGGCGTCGCGCTGCTGCTGCTCGGCATCGCGCTGATCGTCGCCGCGGGCACCTGGGCGGACCTGCGCGGGCCCGTCGGCGACCTGGTGGAGATCCTCGTCACCGGCGCCTTCGGCCGACTCGACCTGCTGGTGCCGATACTGCTCGCGGTGATCGCCGTACGGTTCATCCGGCACCCGGAGAAGCCGGAGGCCAACGGACGGATCGTGATCGGCCTGTCCGCGCTCGTCGTCGGCGTGCTCGGCCAGGTCCACGTCGCCTGCGGCTCGCCCGCGCGCAGCGCCGGCATGCAGGGCATAAGGGACGCCGGCGGCCTCATCGGCTGGGCCGCGGCCACCCCGCTGACGTACACCATGACCGAGGTGCTCGCCGTACCCCTGCTGGTGCTGCTGACGATCTTCGGGCTGCTCGTGGTGACCGCGACCCCGGTCAACGCCATCCCGCAGCGGCTGCGGCGGCTCGGTGTAGTGCTGGGCGTGCTGCACGACCACGAGGCGGACCGGTTCGCCGTCGAGGAGGGGGCCTACGACGAGCAGTGGCGGGAGGCGGCGCCCGCGCGCCCGCGCAGGCGCTCCGGCGCCCCCCAGGCGTACGACCCCGAGGGCGCCGAGGCCGCGGCCCTGGCGCAGCGCCGAGGGCGCCCCAGGCGCTCCGCGGTGCCCCAGCCGGATCCGCAGCGGCAGCCGGACGCCGTGGACGTCGCCGCGGCGGCCGCCGCCGCGCTGGACGGCGCCGTGCTGCACGGCATGCCGCCCTCCCCGCTGGTCGCCGACCTCACCCAGGGCGTGGGCGCGGGCGAGCGCGAGGACACCACCCCGGTGCCCACACCCGCCCCCGCACCGGTGCCCGCCGCCCGCCCGAAGCAGGAGAAGCCCAAGCCCGCGGCCGTACCGGATCTGACCAAGGCCGTACCCGACCTGACGAAGAAGGCCCCCGAGGCGCCCCGTGAGCTGCCCGCGCGGGCGGAACAGCTCCAGCTGTCCGGGGACATCACCTACGCGCTGCCCTCCCTGGACCTGCTCCGGCGGGGCGGCCCCGGCAAGGCGCGCAGCGCCGCCAACGACGCGGTCGTCGCCTCGCTCACCCAGGTCTTCACCGAGTTCAAGGTCGACGCGGCCGTCACCGGCTTCACCCGCGGCCCGACGGTCACCCGCTACGAGGTGGAACTGGGCCCCGCCGTGAAGGTCGAGCGGATCACCGCGCTGACCAAGAACATCGCCTACGCGGTGGCCAGCCCGGACGTGCGGATCATCAGCCCCATCCCCGGCAAGTCCGCGGTGGGCATCGAGATCCCCAACACCGACCGGGAGATGGTCAACCTCGGCGACGTGCTGCGCCTCGCGGAGTCCGCCGAGGACGACGACCCGATGCTGGTCGCCTTCGGCAAGGACGTCGAGGGCGGGTACGTCATGCACTCGCTGGCGAAGATGCCGCACATGCTGGTCGCCGGCGCCACCGGCTCCGGCAAGTCGTCCTGCATCAACTGCCTGATCACCTCGGTGATGATGCGGGCGACCCCGGAGGACGTCCGGATGATCCTGGTCGACCCCAAGCGCGTGGAGCTGACCGCCTACGAGGGCATCCCGCACCTGATCACGCCGATCATCACCAACCCCAAGCGGGCCGCCGAGGCGCTGCAGTGGGTGGTCCGCGAGATGGACCTCAGGTATGACGACCTGGCCGCCTACGGCTACCGGCACATCGACGACTTCAACCGCGCGGTGCGCGAGGGCAAGGTCGAGCCGCCGCCGGGCAGCGAGCGCGAGCTCCAGCCGTACCCGTACCTGCTGGTGATCGTGGACGAGCTGGCCGACCTGATGATGGTCGCCCCGCGGGACGTCGAGGACGCCATCGTGCGCATCACGCAGCTCGCGCGAGCGGCCGGCATCCATCTGGTGCTCGCCACCCAGCGCCCGTCGGTCGACGTGGTCACCGGTCTGATCAAGGCCAACGTGCCCTCCCGGCTGGCGTTCGCCACCTCCTCGCTGGCCGACTCGCGGGTCATCCTCGACCAGCCGGGCGCCGAGAAGCTGATCGGCAAGGGTGACGGCCTGTTCCTGCCGATGGGCGCGAACAAGCCGACCCGTATGCAGGGCGCGTTCGTGACCGAGGAGGAGGTCGCGGACGTCGTCCGGCACTGCAAGGAGCAGATGGCGCCCGTCTTCCGGGACGACGTCACCGTGGGCACCAAGCAGAAGAAGGAGATCGACGAGGACATCGGCGACGACCTCGACCTGTTGTGCCAGGCCGCCGAGCTGGTCGTCTCCACCCAGTTCGGGTCGACGTCCATGCTCCAGCGCAAGCTGCGCGTCGGCTTCGCCAAGGCGGGGCGACTGATGGACCTCATGGAGTCCCGCAACATCGTCGGGCCGAGCGAGGGCTCCAAGGCGCGGGACGTCCTGGTGAAGCCGGACGAGCTGGACGGGGTGCTCGCGTTGATCCGCGGCGAGACCGAGGGGTGACGCGGAGGGCCGTTCGGACCAGCCCGGTTGCGCCGGGTGGCCGAGCGGCCGTGACCCACCCGTTAGGGGGCATGGGGCAACCGTTTGGGTTTGTCGCACGTCCAGTTGAGCGAAAGGTCAGGTAAGGGCCTCGCCCAGGGGTACCTGCTTGTCCGACCATCGGCATGTCGTGCCAATCCATTGGCGTACAAAGTCATACCGTCCGGTTGTCCCACCCTTTCGTCACCCCCCTAGACTGAGCTTCCAGCACAGGTGGCTACACCTCGAAAGGCGCCCCCGTGTCCATCGGCAACTCCCCTGAAGACGAGCGTCCGTTCCGAGACCAGTCCCAGGAAGCCCGGCCTTCCGTGGGCCGCGCCCTGAAGCAGGCGCGGATCGCGGCCGGGCTGACCGTGGACGACGTCAGCACCGCCACCCGGGTCCGTATCGCCATCGTGCGCGCCATCGAGGCGGACGACTTCGCCCCCTGCGGCGGCGACGTGTACGCCCGGGGGCACATCCGCTCGCTGGCCAGGGCCGTCCGCCTCGACCCCGAGCCGCTGATCGCCCAGTACGACGCCGAGCACGGCGGCCGTCCCGCGCCCACCCCCGCCGCACCGCTGTTCGAGGCGGAGCGGATCCGGCCCGAGCGGCGCGGCCCGAACTGGACGGCGGCGATGGTCGCCGCCATCGTCGTCGTGATCGGGTTCGTCGGGTTCACCGCGTTCAAGGGCGGCTCCTCCTCCGGCGACTCCAAGTCCCAGGTCGCCGAGGGCAGCCCGTCCAGCGCCGGCACGAGCGCCCCGGCCCCGCCGAAGAAGGACAAGCCGGCCCGGCCCACCGGCGAGCCCTCCGACAGCGCCATCGCCGCCGCCCCCCAGGACAAGGTGACCGTCCAGGTCAGCGCGCCCAACGGTCGCAGCTGGATCTCCGCCAAGGACCACAACGGGCGGATGCTCTTCGACGGGCTGCTCAAGCAGGGCCAGTCGAAGACCTTCCAGGACAACTCCAAGATCAACCTCATCCTCGGTGACGCGGGCGCGATCGAGCTGTACGTCAACGGCAAGAAGATCGAGGACACCTTCCGGCCCGGCGCCGTCGAGCGCCTCACCTACACCAAGGGCGACCCCGTGGCGGGCTGACGGGCCACATCCCGCGGGATGTGACGGAGTCGGCCGGGCCCGGCCAACCCCGTCGACATGGGCTGTGGGTGAGACAAAGTAGTCTTGAGCACATGCCTGAACGCCGTACCGTCGCACTCGTCACTCTCGGCTGCGCTCGTAACGAGGTGGATTCCGAGGAGCTCGCAGGCCGTTTGGAGGCGGACGGCTGGCAGCTCGTGGACGACGCCGCGGACGCCGACGTCGCCGTGGTCAACACCTGTGGCTTCGTGGAGGCCGCGAAGAAGGACTCCGTCGACGCCCTGCTGGAGGCCAACGATCTCAAGGGCCACGGGAGAACCCAGGCCGTCGTGGCGGTGGGCTGCATGGCCGAGCGGTACGGCAAGGAACTGGCCGAGGCGCTGCCCGAGGCCGACGGCGTGCTCGGCTTCGACGACTACACGGACATCTCCGACCGCCTGCAGACCATCCTGTCCGGCGGCATCCACGCCTCCCACACCCCGCGCGACCGGCGCAAGCTGCTGCCGATCAGCCCGGCCGAGCGGCAGGAGTCGGCAGCGTCCGTCGCGCTGCCCGGCCACGCCCCGGCCGACCTGCCGGAGGGCATCGCCCCCGCCTCCGGGCCCCGCGCGCCGCTGCGCCGCCGCCTGGACGGCTCCCCGGTCGCCTCGGTCAAGGTCGCCTCGGGCTGCGACCGGCGCTGCTCCTTCTGCGCCATCCCGTCCTTCCGCGGCTCCTTCATCTCCCGCCGCCCCAGCGACGTCCTGAACGAAACCCGCTGGCTGGCCGAGCAGGGCGTGAAGGAGATCATGCTGGTCTCCGAGAACAACACCTCCTACGGCAAGGACCTGGGCGACATCCGCCTGCTGGAGTCCCTGCTGCCGGAGCTGGCCGCAGTGGACGGCATCGAGCGGGTCCGGGTGAGTTACCTCCAGCCGGCCGAGATGCGCCCCGGACTGATCGACGTCCTGACCTCGACGCCCAAGGTCGCCCCGTACTTCGACCTGTCCTTCCAGCACTCCGCGCCGAACGTGCTGCGCGCCATGCGCCGCTTCGGCGACACCGACCGCTTCCTGGAGCTGCTCGACACCATCCGGAGCAAGGCCCCCGAGGCCGGCGTGCGCTCCAACTTCATCGTCGGCTTCCCCGGCGAGACCGAGTCGGACCTGGCCGAACTGGAGCGCTTCCTGAACGGCGCCCGGCTGGACGCCATCGGCGTGTTCGGCTACTCCGACGAGGAGGGCACGGAAGCGGCGACGTACGACACCAAGCTGGACGAGGACGTCGTCGCCGAGCGCCTGGCCCACATCTCCCGGCTGGCCGAGGAGCTGGTCTCACAGCGTGCCGAGGAGCGTGTCGGCGAGACCGTGCGGGTCCTGGTGGAGTCGGTGGACGAGGAGGAGGGCGTGCACGGCCGTGCCGCGCACCAGGCGCCGGAGACCGACGGCCAGGTGCTGCTCACGAGCGGCGAGGGCCTGACCGTCGGACGTATGGTCGAGGCGAAGGTGGTCGGTACGGAAGGTGTCGACCTGGTGGCCGAGCCGCTGGCCGGCTCGCTCGCGTGTAGTGAGGAGGCGGGCAGATGACCGGAGTCCCGGCATCCGCCGCGGGCGGCTCCTCCGGCGCGCACCGCGCCCGGGGCACCGCCGCCGCTGCCGACGGCGCCCGGTCCGAGGTCTCCGGTTCTGCTCCAGGTCCCGCCGACGAGGGCGGCAAGGCCGCCCGTGGCGGCAAGATCACCGCTGCGGCCGTCAACCAGGCCAGTGTCTGGAACGTCGCCAATCTGCTGACCATGCTGCGGCTGCTGCTGGTGCCCGGTTTCGTGGCGCTGATGCTCGCGGACGGCGGCTACGACCCGGCCTGGCGCTCGCTGGCCTGGGCCGCCTTCGCCATCGCCATGATCACCGACCTGTTCGACGGGCATCTGGCGCGGACGTACAACCTGGTCACCGACTTCGGGAAGATCGCCGACCCCATCGCCGACAAGGCGATCATGGGGGCGGCGCTCATCTGTCTGTCGGCCTTGGGCGACCTGCCCTGGTGGGTGACGGTCGTCATCCTCGGCCGGGAACTGGGCATCACCCTGCTGCGTTTTCTGGTCATTCGCTACGGCGTGATCCCCGCCAGCCGCGGCGGCAAGCTGAAGACCCTCACCCAGGGCGTGGCCGTGGGCATGTACGTCCTGGCGCTGACGGGGTGGCTGGCCACCCTGAGGTTCTGGGTGATGGCCGCGGCGGTCGTCCTCACGGTCGTGACGGGTCTCGACTACGTAAGACAAGCCATTGTGCTGCGCCGGCGGGGAATCGCCGAGCGCGCTGCGGCGTTGGAGGAGAAGAACGCGTGAGCTCCCAGGCCACCGAACTGGTGCGACTACTGACCGTGAGGGGCGAGACCCTTGCCGTCGCCGAGTCGCTGACCGGTGGCCTGGTGGCGGCGGAGATCACCGGGGTGCCCGGGGCGTCCCGGGTGTTCCGGGGCTCGGTCACCGCCTATGCCACCGAGCTCAAGCACGGGCTGCTCGGCGTCGACGGTTCTCTGCTGGCCCAGCGGGGCGCGGTGGATCCGCAGGTCGCGGGGCAGATGGCGGCCGGAGTCCGCACGCTTCTCGGCGCCGACTGGGGCATCGCGACCACCGGAGTGGCAGGCCCCGACCCGCAGGACGGCAAGCCCGTCGGGACGGTCTTCGTGGCCGTGGACGGACCCCTCACCGGCCGGTCCGGTTCTGCCGGTGGCGGAAAAGTCCGGGCGCTGCGGTTGAACGGCGGCCGTGCGGAAATTCGTATGGAGAGTGTACGGAGCGTACTCGCAGTGCTGCTGGAGCAGCTTGCGGGCGAACAGACTGGGAATGAGCGGGCACAGGATACGGAACGGAACGGGGGGTTTTGATGTTTGCAGCCCTGAGTGAACACGACATCGCTCCCCGCACGGCCGCGGCGCTAGGCGGTACGGTGGGGCGAGAAGGATGCGGCTACGCGGTCCGAGGAGGGAGCCACCGATGATTCTGCTCCGTCGCCTGCTGGGTGACGTGCTGCGTCGGCAGCGCCAACGCCAGGGCCGTACTCTGCGCGAAGTCTCCTCGTCCGCCCGAGTCTCACTCGGCTATCTCTCCGAGGTGGAGCGGGGGCAGAAGGAGGCTTCCTCCGAGCTGCTCGCCGCCATCTGCGACGCGCTGGACGTACGGATGTCGGAACTCATGCGGGAAGTGAGCGATGAGCTGGCGCTCGCCGAACTGGCCCAGTCCGCCCGCGCCACCGAGCCTGTGCCCACGCCGGTCCGGCCGATGCTGGGTTCCGTGTCGGTGACCGGTGTGCCACCGGAACGGGTGACCATCAAGGCGCCCGCGGACGTGGTCGCGGCGTGAGGTCCGCGCGCGCGGCCTGACAACCCTGAACGAACGAAGCCCCGGCAGGGCCCCTCCGGATCTCTCCGGACAGCCCGGCCGGGGCTTCTTGTCTGCCCATAGAGGCTTTTCTCCGAGTAGATCCCGTTTGCCGGTGTTGTGTCGTGCGGTCATCGTGGGGAGGGACGTGACGGCGCCGAAGCACCGGAGGAAACGGATGTACGTCGTGAAGAGCTCGTTGGCCGACGCGGACCTGAAGGTCGTGTCCGAGGCGCTCCAGGGCGCCCTGATGGACCTGGTGGACCTCGCGCTGACCGGCAAGCAGATCCACTGGAACATAGTCGGCCCCCGGTTCCGCTCCATCCACCTCCAGCTGGACGAGGTCGTCGCTTCCGCCCGCACCCACTCCGACACGGTCGCCGAGCGGGCCTCGGCGCTGGGCGTACCGCCCGACGGCCGCGCCGCCACGGTGGCCTCCGGCAGCGGCATCAAGACGGCACCGGCGGGCTGGATCAAGGACACGGACGCGGTCTCGGCGATGGTGGACGCGCTGGGCTCGGTGATCACCCGGATGCGGGAACGGGTGACCGCGACCGAGACGCCCGATCCGGTGTCCCAGGACCTCCTCATCGCGATCACCGCGGATCTGGAGAAGCACCACTGGATGTTCCAGGCGGAGAACGCGTAGCGGGGCGGCCGGGGCCATTCCACGGTTTGCCGGCGCCGAGTGGTCCGGTGGTGCATCGGTGAGCCCGTGGTGCGCCTCCCGCGCGGGGCGGACGACGGTCTAGCGTCCGGCTGGAGGTGATGGCGGGCATGGCAGGACGCATAGTGCGCTGGGGGGGCGCGCTCGGGCTCGGGGCCCTGTGGTGGTGGGCCGCGCTGCGGCTGGCCGTGGGGGAGGGCTCGGGCGTGCTGGAAGCGGCCGTCGCGGCCGGCGGCTGGGGGCTGAGCCTGCTGCCCGTGCACTGCGTGCCCAAGGCGCGCGCGGCCGGGGCGGTGCCGCCCGGACGCTGGGAGGCCGCCTGGCGGGCCGGGGACGTCAGCAGGGCATCGCCACACACCCGTTCAGGCGGAGCATCCGATCCGTCATGAATCCGCATGCGTCCGATGCCGGGTGCAGCATCGAGTGCGTCACGCCGCCCGGCTCGCCGACCCGGCCCAGCGGTGTCCTGCGGGGCGTCACGGCCTCGGTGATCGAGCGGGCCGCTCAGGGGGTGCGGGGGCGGCGGGGGTACTTCTCCCGCCAGCGCTGCGGGGAGCCGGGTGCCGGGGCGGGGCCCGGCTGGCAGGTGGGGCACCAGTAGGTGGGGCGGTCCTGGGAACCGTCGCCCTGGTCGGCCACCCGGACGGAGGTGTGACAGCGCAGGCACGGCCGGGGCGCGCGGCCGTAGACGAACAGGTCGTGTCGGTGCACGCCGGTGGTCTGCCGGACCGGGCGGTCGCGGTTCGCCTCCAGCAGCCGCTTGGCCAGGCCGGGCAGCTTCCGGGCGCGGTCGGCGGGGAGCGCGCCGACGGGCAGCCACGGGGTCACGCCGAGCAGGAAGCACAGCTCGCTCTTGTAGATGTTGCCGATGCCTGCCAGATTGCGCTGGTCCAGCAGGGCTTCGCCGAGCGGCCGGGCGGGGTCCGCCAGGAGGTTGGCCAGGGCGCGCTCGGGGTCCCAGTCCGGGCCGAGCAGGTCGGGGCCGAGGTGGCCGACGACCCGCTCCTCGTCGGCCGTGCGCAGCAGCTCCAGGACCTGGAGGCGGTAGCCGACGGCCGCGCGGTCGGCGGTGGACAGGACGGCGCGGATCTGGTGGGCCGGCCCGCCCCGCCAGCGCTCGCCCGCGTCGTACACCTTCCACGTGCCCTCCATCCGCAGATGGGTGTGCAGGGTCAGGCCGTCCTCGAAGCGGGTCAGCAGGTGTTTGCCGCGTGGGACGGTGTTCAGCACCGCGCGGCCGGCCAGGTCCACCGTCGCGTACTTGGGCACGCGGAAGTCGCTGCGGGTCAGCACCTCGCCGGCGAGGGCCTCGTGCAGTCGCCGCGCGGCCTGCCAGACCGTGTCACCTTCGGGCATGCCTCAAGCCTGCCACGCGGGTGTCACAGGTGCGGGTGCCGTCGTGGGGGCCCGGGCGGCCTCACGGTCTCAGGCGCAGGCCGCGCGGTGTCGCCACGAACCCGGCCGTCTCCAGGAGGGCGCCTATGGGGGACGTCAGGGCCTGGGCGCCGTTGATCCGTTCCACCGTGACCGTGCCGAGCGCGCCCGCGCGGGCCGCCGTGGCCAGCGCCTCGGCGGCCGCGCGCAGGCGGGGGTCGCCCGTCGTGGCGGTGTCCGGGGCGGCGGGCCAGGCCAGCAGCGTCTTGCCGCCGCGTTCCATGTAGAGCGTCAGCTCGCCGTCCACCAGTACCACCAGCGCACCCGCCTTCCGGCCCGGTTTGTGCCCGGCTCCGGCCGGCGGCTCCGGCCAGGGCAGCGCGGAACCGTAGGCGTTCGCGGGGTCGGCAGCGGCGAGGACCACGGCGCGGGGGTCGGGAGCGGTGCCCGTACGGCCGTGGCCGTAGCCACCGCGGGCGCGGTGCGGGGCCGTGCCGGGGGAGGCGCCAGGGCCCGGGCCGTAGGCGGGGCTGTTGCCGCGGGGGCCGCCGTAGCCGGGTGAGGCGAACGGGTCCACGGGGCCGTGGGACGGGAACGGGTCGCCGCCGGCACCGGCGTGGTCGTCCGGGGGCCAGGTGAAGTCACCGTCCAGACCGGGGTGGGTGAAGCCGCCGTCGGCCGCGTCGAAGGGACCGGGGGCGGTGGCATGGTCGTGCGGGCCGCCGTCGGAGCGGTGGGGCGCGTGGGCTTCCAGGGCTCCCTGGGGGCCCCGGGGGCTGTCGAACGGGTCCGGGAAGCCTTGCTCGGCGAAGCCGTTCGCGGCACCTGGGGCGCCGAAGCCGTCCGCGGGTCCCGGGGTGCCGAAGCCGCTCGCCGGGTCCGTTCGGCCGAAGCCGTTTCCCGGCCCCGGGGCGTCGAAGCCACTCGCCGAGCCTCGGGGGTCGAAACCGTTCGCGGTGCCCGCCGTGCCGGAGCCGTTCGTCGTGCCCGGGGTGGCGAAGCCGTTCCGGTCGGCCGGGGCGGGCAGGCCCTCGGTGCGCTCGCGGGCGTTCGCCACCGCGCGCAGGCGATCCACGGCGCCGTCCATCGCGAACTGGGCCGCGCCCAGCCCCTCCACCACGTAACCGCGCCGGGCCTGGCCGCTCTCCTCGAACACCGACAGCACCCGGTACACCGCGGAGAAACCGCCCTCGACACCTTCCGCGGCGACCGCGCCCCGGGTGACCACGCCGTGCCGGTCCAGGAGCGTACGGGCCAGCGCGTGCGCGCGCACCGTGGCGTCCGGCTCGGCCGCCGGCAGCAGCGACCAGCGGCCCGCGACGGTCGGCGGGCCGGTGCGGGAGGCGGTGCGCGCGGCGGCCGTCAGGGAGCCGTAGCGCCCGCGCGGGACGGCGCGCTTGGCGCGGTGCGCGGTCGAGCCCGCCGTACGGCCGGAGCCCAGCAGGGCGCGCATCGGCGCGAGGGTGTCGTTGGTGAGCCGGCCGGACCAGGCGAGGTCCCACAGGGCGTCTGCCAGCTGGGGATCGGTGACCTCCGGGTGGGTGGTGGCGCGGACCTGGTCGGCGATCTGCCGGAAGAACAGGCCGTACCCGCCGGAGAGGGCGTCGAGGACGGACTGGTGGAGCGCGGTCAGCTCCAGCGGGTGCGGTGCCGGGAGCAGCAGCGGGGCCGCGTCCGCCAGATACAGGGAGACCCAGCCGTCCTTGCCGGGCAGGGCGCCCGCACCGGCCCACACCACCTCTCCCGCGGCGGTCAGCTCGTCGAGCATCGAGGGCGTGTAACCAGCCACGCGGGAGGGCAGGACCAGCTTCTCCAGCGCGGAGGCGGGCACGGAAGCGCCCTGCAACTGCTCGACGGCCCGCACCAGACCGTCGACGCCGCGCAGCTCGTGGCCCCTGCCGATGTGCTGCCACTGCGGCAGGAACTGGGCGAGCGCGGCGGGCGGCACCGGCTCCAGCTCGTGCCGCAGGGCCGCCAGCGAGCGGCGGCGCAACCGGCGCAGCACGGCCGCGTCGCACCACTCCTGGCCGATGCCGGCCGGATGGAACTCGCCCTGGACGACCCGGCCGGCCGCGGCCAGCCGTTGCAGCGCGCCCTCGGTGACCGCGACGCCGAGCCCGAACCGGGCCGCCGCGGCGGCCGAGGTGAACGGGCCGTGCGTACGGGCATGGCGCGCGAGGAGGTCACCCAGCGGGTCCTTGACCGGCTCGGTGAACGCCTCCGGGACACCGACCGGCAGCGCCGTGCCGAGCGCGTCGCGCAGCCGGCCCGCGTCCTCCACGGCCGCCCAGTGGTCGGTGCCCGCGATCCGCACCTTGATGGCCCGGCGCGCCCCGGCCAGCTCACGCGCCCACTCCGGGTCCGCGCCCCGCGCCGCCAGCTCCGCGTCGGTCAGCGGGCCGAGCAGCCGGAGCACGTCGGCGACGCCCTCGACGTCCTTGACCCGGCGGTCCTCCGTGAGCCACTGCAGCTCGCGCTCCAGCTCGGTCAGCACGTCGGCGTCGAGCAGTTCGCGCAGCTCCGCCTGGCCCAGCAGCTCGGCCAGCAGCCGCGAGTCCAGGGACAGCGCGGCGGCGCGGCGCTCGGCCAGCGGGGAGTCGCCCTCGTACAGGAACTGGGCGACGTACCCGAAGAGCAGGGAGCGGGCAAAGGGGGACGGCTCGGGGGTGGTGACCTCGACCAGGCGCACCTTGCGGGACTCGATGTCGCCCATCAGCTCGGCCAGCCCGGGCACGTCGAAGACGTCCTGGAGACATTCGCGGACGGCCTCCAGGACGATCGGGAACGAGCCGAACTCGCTCGCCACCTGGAGCAGCTGGGCGGCGCGCTGGCGCTGCTGCCACAGCGGAGTGCGCTTGCCGGGGTTGCGGCGCGGCAGCAGCAGCGCGCGGGCGGCGCACTCCCGGAACCGCGAGGCGAACAGCGCCGAGCCGCCGACCTGGTCGGTGACGATCTGGTCGACCTCGCCCTTGTCGAAGGCGACGTCCGCCGCGCCGACCGGGGCCTGCTCGCTGTCGTAGGCGGTGCCCGCCTTCGTCGGCTCCTGGTCGAGCAGGTCCAGGCCCAGCAGATCGGCGTCGGGCAGGCGCAGCACGATGCCGTCGTCGGCGTGCATGACCTGCGCGTCCATGCCGTACCGCTCGGACAGGCGGGCGCCGAGGGCGAGCGCCCAGGGGGCGTGGACCTGGGCGCCGAAGGGCGAGTGCACGACGACCCGCCAGTCACCCAGCTCGTCGCGGAACCGCTCCACGACGATCGTGCGGTCGTCGGGGATGTGACCGCAGGCCTCGCGCTGTTCGCTCAGGTACGACAGCACGTTGTCCGCCGCCCACGCGTCCAGGCCGGCCGCCAGCAGCCGCAGCCGCGCGTCGTCCCGGGGCAGCGAGCCGACCTCGCGCAGGAACGCGCCCACCGCGCGGCCCAGCTCCAGCGGGCGGCCCAGCTGGTCGCCCTTCCAGAAGGGCAACCGGCCCGGCACGCCCGGTGCGGGCGAGACCAGGACCCGGTCGCGCGTGATGTCCTCGATCCGCCAGGAACTCGTGCCCAGCGTGAAGACATCGCCCACGCGGGACTCGTAGACCATCTCCTCGTCCAGCTCGCCGACCCGGCCGCCGCCCTTCTTGGGGTCGGAACCGGCGAGGAAGACCCCGAACAGACCACGATCCGGGATCGTGCCCCCGGAGGTGACGGCCAGGCGCTGGGCGCCGGGGCGGCCGGTGACCGTGCCGGCCATCCGGTCCCACACCACGCGCGGGCGCAGCTCCGCGAACGCGTCGGACGGATAGCGGCCCGCGAGCATGTCCAGCACCGCCGTGAACGCCGACTCGGGCAGCGAGGCGAACGGGGCCGCGCGGCGGACCACGGCCAGCAGGTCGTCGAACTGCCAGGTGTCCAGCGCCGTCATGGCCACCAGTTGTTGCGCGAGCACGTCCAGCGGGTTCGCGGGCACCTTCAGCGACTCGATGGCACCCGAGCGCATCCGTTCGGTGACCACGGCCGCCTGGACCAGGTCGCCCCGGTACTTCGGGAAGACGACACCGGTCGAGACGGCGCCGACCTGGTGGCCCGCGCGGCCCACCCGCTGGAGGCCGGAGGCGACCGACGGCGGGGACTCGACCTGGACGACGAGGTCGACGGCACCCATGTCGATGCCCAGTTCCAGGCTGGAGGTCGCCACCACCGCGGGCAGCCGGCCGGCCTTCAGGTCCTCCTCGACCAGGGCGCGCTGCTCCTTGGAGACCGAGCCGTGGTGCGCGCGGGCGATCACCGGCGGCGCGCCCTGGGCCGCGCCCGAGCCGCCCATCAGCTGGGCGGGGGCGTGGTGCTCGGCCAGGGTCTCGCCGGTCGCCCGTTCGTACGCGATCTCGTTGAGCCGGTTGCACAGCCGCTCCGCCAGGCGGCGGGAGTTGGCGAAGACGATCGTGGACCGGTGGGCCTGCACCAGGTCGGCGATCCGCTCCTCCACATGCGGCCAGATCGACGGCCGCTCCCCGCCCTCGGCGGCGTCGGCGGCCGGGGCACCCCCCAGCTCGCCCATGTCCTCGACCGGGACGACCACGGAGAGGTCGAACTCCTTGCCGGACTCCGGCTGGACGATCTCCACCTTGCGGCGCGGCGACAGATAGCGGGCCACCTCGTCCACCGGGCGCACGGTCGCCGACAGGCCGATCCGGCGGGCGGGCTTCGGCAGCAGCTCGTCCAGCCGCTCCAGGGAGAGCGCGAGATGCGCGCCGCGCTTGGTGCCCGCGACCGCGTGCACCTCGTCCAGGATCACCGTCTCCACGCCCGTGAGCGCGTCGCGGGTGGCCGAGGTCAGCATCAGGAACAGCGACTCGGGAGTGGTGATCAGGATGTCCGGCGGGCGGGTGGACAGGGCGCGACGCTCGGCGGCCGGGGTGTCACCGGAGCGGATGCCGACCCTGATCTCGGGCTCGGGCAGGCCCAGCCGCACCGACTCCTGCCGGATGCCGGTCAGCGGGCTGCGCAAATTGCGCTCCACGTCGACCGCCAGGGCCTTCAGCGGGGACACATACAGCACCCGGCAGCGCTTCTTGGGGTCGGCCGGGGGCGGCGTCGACGCCAGCTGGTCCAGGGCGGCGAGGAACGCGGCGAGCGTCTTGCCCGAGCCGGTCGGGGCGACCACCAGCACGTCCGAGCCCTCACGGATGGCCTGCCACGCGCCCGCCTGGGCGGCGGTGGGCGCGGAGAAGGCCCCCGTGAACCAGCCGCGGGTCGCGGGGGAGAAGCCGTCCAGGGCTCGGCGTGCGGAGCTGACCATGCGTCCATCGTGCACCCACCCACTGACAATCGCCCTGACCTGGGCAGACGGGGTGGAGGGGAGGGTGTGTGCGGGGCGTGGGAGCCGAAAAAGGGGCGTGCGGCGGACGGGCCGGACGGGACAATGGGCGCATGGCGGGTTCAGGCGAGCGGGCACGGCACTGGCGGTACTCCGAGCTGCCCGGAGTCGACCTGCTGCGGGCCCGGTACATCCGCAAGAACTTCATCCGGCACACCCACGAGAACTTCGTCATCGCGGCCATAGCCGACGGTGTCGAGGTCTTCCACCACCGCGGCTCGGACGTCTCCGCGGGCGCGGGCGCGCTCGCGCTGGTCAACCCGGACACCCCGCACACCGGCCGGGCGGGGGTGCCCGAAGGCTGGCGGTACGGCGCGCTGTACCCCTCGCCCGACGTCGTCGCCGAGATCGCCGCGGAGACCACCACCCTGCGGGGCACGCCCGGCTTCGTCAGCCCGGTCCTCGACGATCCCTACGCCGCCCGTCTGGTCCACCAGGTGCTGCGCGCCACCGACGAGGGCAACGCGCTGGCCGCCGACACGCTCCTGCGGATCGCCGTGACCAGGCTGCTGCGGCGGAACGGCGGTGTGCTGCCCGAGCGGCGGACCCGGACGGCCGGCGCGCCGACCGCCGCACGCGCGCGTGCCGTGCTGGAGGAGCGGATGGCCCGGCCGCCGACCCTGGAGCGGCTGGCCCGGGACCTGGGGACCAGCCCGTTCGCCCTGCTGCGGGCGTTCCGCGACGCCTATGGCATGCCGCCGCACACCTGGCTGACCGACGCCCGTGTGCGCCGCGCCCGGCTGCTGCTGGACGCGGGGACGGCCCCCGCCGAGGCGGCCGTCGCCGTCGGCTTCACCGACCAGCCCCACCTCAACCGGCACTTCACCCGGATCGTCGGCGTGCCTCCGGGCGCGTACCAGCGGGAACACGCGAACCCGGGCGGGCAGGGGCGTGTACCAGGCGGGCGCAAGAACGTACAAGACGCGGGCCCGCCGTCGTCCGTACCGTCCCGGGCGTGACACAGCACATAGCACTCACGGATCAGACAGCCGATGGCACGAAGAAGCCGGACGCGGCCGTCGTACGGGACGCCCTGGGAGTCGGCGTCGCGGTGGGCCTGTCCGGCTTCGCCTTCGGGGTGACCTCGGCCGGCAGCGGACTCGGGCTGCTCCAGACCTGCGCGCTCAGCCTCCTGGTGTTCACCGGCGCCTCACAGTTCGCCCTCGTCGGGGCGCTGGCCGCCGGCGGCAACCCGTTCACGGCCGCGGCCGGCGCCTTCTTCCTGGGCGTGCGCAACGCCTTCTACGGGCTGCGCCTGTCGCAGGTGCTCGCCCTCCCGCGCGCACTACGGCCGCTGGCCGCCCAGTGGGTGATCGACGAGACCACGGCGGTGACCCTGGCGCAGCCGACCCGGCGGGCCGCGCGGATCGGCTTCACGGTCACCGGCCTCAGCCTGTACGCGCTGTGGAACCTCACCACGCTGCTCGGCGCGCTGGGGGCCGAGGCGATCGGCGACACGCGCGCGTGGGGCCTGGACGCGGCGGGACCCGCGGTGTTCCTGGCCCTGCTCGCGCCGATGCTGAAGACGGCCACCGAGCGCGCCGTGGCGGGCCTCGCGGTCCTGCTGGGCCTCGGTCTGCTGCCGGTGCTGCCGGCCGGCGTGCCGGTGCTGATGGCGGCACTGGCGGCGCCGCTCGCCCTCGTCGCCGAGTCCCGGCGTGGCGGCCGTGCCGGCGGGGACGCAACCGACGATCCGCCGGGACCGGACGCCCGGCGCGCACCGCGGGGCACGGGCGGGACGAGCGGAGCGGAGGAGGGCCGGTGAACATCTGGATCGCGATCATCGGGACCGCCGTCGGTTGTTACGCCGTCAAGCTCGCCGGGCTGCTCGTCCCGGCGCACGCCGTCGAGCGGCCGTACGTGCGGCGGCTGGCCGCCCTGCTGCCGGTCGCCCTGCTCGCCGCGCTCA
The DNA here is from genome assembly GCF_016860525.1 of Streptomyces rubradiris. NCBI lineage: Bacteria > Bacillati > Actinomycetota > Actinomycetes > Kitasatosporales > Streptomycetaceae > Streptomyces > Streptomyces rubradiris. The sequence continues at coordinate 2,246,821 of NZ_BNEA01000015.1, read as the reverse complement.
CGGCCGAGCAGACGTTCGCCGACGGGGCCGTGCTCATGCTGGACGCCCGGGCCGCGGGGCTCGGCACCGCGGCCGTGGCGCTACTGCTGCGCGCGCCGTTCCTGCTGGTCGTGGCGGCGGCCGTGGTGGTGACGGCGGGCCTGCGGGCCATCGGCGGGTGAGCCGGCCGGGCCCGGTCCGCCGGGGCGGGGCAGGGCCCGGGGCGGTGGCTCAGCCCACGAAGCGGCCGTAGGCCCGCAGGGTGCGCAGGGCTTCGATCGTCACCACGGGACGAGCCTCCAGCGTGGGCGCCGGGGCCCACTGCCGCCAGGTGACGGGCCAGCCCCCGTCCTCCTGCTGTCCGGCGGCCAGGTGGTCCAGGGAGCGCGCCATCTCGTCGTCCGTGAACCACGCGCGCGCGAGCGAGTCCGGGCTGCGGGCGAAGTCGTGCGGGAAGTGGTGCTCCCCCGGGGCGTAGCCGGCGGCGACCGGGAACGCGTCCAGGCGGTCCGGGTCCAGCGCCGCCAGCCGCTGCTCCCGCACCAGGCGGCCCAGCCGGTCGGCGGCGGCCTGAGCGCGCGGGCGGTCGGGAGCGGAGTCCAGGAAGGCCACGGCTGCCTGCACCTCGTAGGGGTGTGACTTCTCCAGGGACTCCACCGCCTGCCAGCAGTAGTCGGTGGCCCGGAACAGCCAGGCGTGCCACACCTCGTTGCGGTGCAGCAGCCCGACCACCGGGCCGGTGGTCAGCAGCTCGCTGGGCGGGTTGTCGACGACCGTGAGGAACGGCGCCGTCGGATAGCCGCGCTGGCCGGGATGGACCGCGGGCAGGGCGCCGTCCGGGGTGGAGACGGAGGTCAGGTAGCGGCACACGCGCTCCACCCGCTGCCCGCCGCAGCGCCCGACGGTGTCCAGCACGCGCAGGGCGCGCGCGGTGTGCAGGGGCTGGCTGACGGGCCCGCGCAGATCGGGCTCCAGCGCGTGCCCGTACCCGCCGTCCTCGTTGCGGTAGGCGTCCAGCGCCGTTTCCACCGCGTCCGGGCAGTCGTGCAGGAAGTGGTGGGCGAAGAGACGCTGCTCCAGTACGCGTGCGGTGAGCCACATGAACTGTTCGGCGCGGAAGAGCGGGGAGCGCGCCGGGGGCGTGGAGGGGAGCGGGGAGACTCCTGAATCTGCCATGGGTCAGACCGTAGGGCGGAAAGCGGTCCCGGCAGGCGCTCCGGGGCAGGCCCACCCCCGGGGGCGGGATACTGGAGTCATGCGGTTGACGGTCTTCTGGCAGCGAATGGCGGAACACTTCGGTCCGGGGTACGCCGAAACCTTCGCGCGCGATCACGTGATGTCCGAGCTGGGCGGACGCACGGTGAACGAGGCGCTGGACGCGGGCTGGGAGGCCAAGGACGTGTGGCGCGTGGTCTGCGCGGTCATGGACGTGCCGGGCGAGAGGCGCTGACGGGCCGCCGGGGCACCGGGTGTGTCACAGACCACTGAAACGCCGGATTCGCCGGTATGCGCTGGTCGGAAAATCGACAGTACGGTTCCGATCCGTCCCGAGGACCGCGCACGGGCCCCGGTTGTCGGTGGCGTGGGCGAGACTGGGCGAGTGGCATCCACTGACGAGGAATCCCTGGCACCCACCGCCGAGGACGGCGAGCCGTCCGTCCGGCAGGCAGCACCGGCCGTGACGGCACCGTCCGGCCGGTCCTCGCTGGCCGGCGCCGTCGCGCCGGGCGGCCGGATGCCGCGCTGGCTGCCCCGCGCCATGGTGCTCGCGCTCGCGCTGATCGCCGCGTTCCAGCTGGGCAGCTGGGCCTTCCACCAGCTGACCGGACTGTTGATCAACATATTGATCGCGTTCTTCCTGGCCCTCGCGGTCGAGCCGGCGGTGAGCCGGATGGCGGCCCGCGGCATACGCAGGGGGCTCGCCACCTTCCTGGTCTTCTTCGGGCTGACCGTCGTCATAGCCGGGTTCGTCACCCTGCTCGGCTCGATGCTGGCCGGCCAGATCATCAAGATGGTCGAGGGCTTCCCGGAGTACCTCGACTCGCTGATCAACTGGACCAACCACACCTTCCACACCGAGCTCAAACGGGTGGACATCCAGGAGGGCCTGCTCCACTCCGACTGGCTGCGCAAGTACGTGCAGAACAGCGCGGCCGGCGTCCTCGACGTGTCCACCCAGGTGCTCGGCGGGCTCTTCCAGCTGCTCACGGTCGGCCTGTTCTCGTTCTACTTCGCCGCGGACGGCCCCCGGCTGCGGCGCGGCCTGTGCTCCGTCCTGCCGCCCGCGCGCCAGGCCGAGGTGCTGCGCGCCTGGGAGATCGCCGTCGACAAGACGGGCGGCTATCTCTACTCACGCGGTCTCATGGCGCTCATCTCCGGGATCGCGCACTACATCCTGCTGGAGATCATGGGCGTGCCGTACGCGCCCGTGCTCGGTGTCTGGGTGGGCCTGGTCTCGCAGTTCATCCCCACCATCGGGACCTACCTCGCGGGCGCGCTGCCGATGCTGATCGCGTTCACCGTCGACCCCTGGTACGCGGTGTGGGTGCTGGGCTTCGTCGTGATCTACCAGCAGTTCGAGAATTACATGCTCCAGCCCAAACTGACCGCCAAGACCGTCGACATCCACCCGGCGGTCGCCTTCGGCTCGGTCATCGCCGGCACCGCGCTGCTGGGCGCGGTCGGCGCGCTGATCGCCATCCCGGCGGTGGCCACCCTCCAGGCGTTCCTAGGGGCATACGTGAAGCGGTACGCCGTCACGGACGACCCCCGGGTGCACGGACACCGCAGCAGGACGCCGTCCGGCCCCGGGGCGCTCACGCGCGCGCGACGGCTTTTGCTCGCCCGCCGCTCGGGCGGGCGGGCAGGATCGTAGGGACGCTCGCGCGGACCGGCGTCGCGCCCGATCGTGCCGGGAGGTGCGGGTCGGCGGCGCGGCGCCCGCCACGCCGGGTCCATGAAGACCGGAGTACGCCTGGGTTGCGGGTCTGCCACGGACAGGTCGGAGGAGGGTTCCGCGCGACCGTGTGGCTATGACCGGGCGTAACAACAAGCAGTCTGCCGGTGAGAGGGGCGCGTTCACCGCGGGCTGTCTCCTGGTCCTCAGGTTGCTGGTGGACGCCGCGGCCGGCTTGCTGGTCGCCGTCCTGCTCCTGGCGCGGGGCTGGGCCGGACGGACACCGGCTCCGCGCCTGCCGGCGCGCCGTCCGCGGACTGGGCGCCGGTGTGGTCGTTCGGCGCTCTGGCCCTGGTGGTCGGCGTGACGGGCGGTGTGCTGCTGCGGCTCGGGCACCGTGGTCTCGGGGCGGTTCAGCTCGTGCTCTGCGGCGTGCCGGCGTGCTCCGTGCCGGCCGTCCGGCCCTGAGCCGGAGCGGTTGGCGGTCCGCTTGACACAAAAATCGAACATCCATTCTTATTGAGGCTCAGGCCAGGCTGCTGACTGGGGTATTCGCCCTGCCATGCTGGGAAATGTCCCACAGTTATCCACAGGCCGGGCCCGCGTCGGGGCGCATTGTCAGTGGCAGGCGTTAGCGTCTTTGACGTGAAGCGATCGACTCAAGCAAACCGGGTGGAACCCATGGCAGGAACCGACCGCGAGAAGGCGCTCGACGCCGCGCTCGCGCAGATTGAACGGCAATTCGGCAAGGGCGCGGTCATGCGCATGGGCGAGCGGTCGAAGGAGCCCATCGAGGTCATCCCGACCGGCTCGACCGCGCTCGACGTCGCCCTCGGCGTAGGTGGCCTGCCGCGCGGCCGTGTCGTGGAGATCTACGGACCGGAGTCCTCCGGTAAGACGACCCTGACCCTGCACGCCGTGGCGAACGCGCAGAAGGCCGGCGGCCAGGTCGCCTTCGTGGACGCCGAGCACGCCCTCGACCCCGAGTACGCGCGCAAGCTCGGCGTCGACATCGACAACCTGATCCTCTCCCAGCCGGACAACGGCGAGCAGGCTCTGGAGATCGTGGACATGCTGGTCCGCTCCGGCGCCCTCGACCTCATCGTCATCGACTCGGTCGCCGCGCTCGTCCCGCGCGCGGAGATCGAGGGCGAGATGGGCGACAGCCACGTCGGTCTCCAGGCCCGCCTGATGAGCCAGGCGCTGCGGAAGATCACCAGCGCGCTCAACCAGTCCAAGACCACCGCCATCTTCATCAACCAGCTCCGCGAGAAGATCGGCGTGATGTTCGGCTCCCCCGAGACCACGACCGGTGGCCGGGCGCTGAAGTTCTACGCCTCGGTGCGCATCGACATCCGCCGCATCGAGACCCTGAAGGACGGCACGGAGGCGGTCGGCAACCGCACCCGCTGCAAGGTCGTCAAGAACAAGGTCGCGCCGCCCTTCAAGCAGGCCGAGTTCGACATCCTCTACGGCCAGGGCATCAGCCGCGAGGGCGGCCTGATCGACATGGGCGTGGAGCACGGCTTCGTGCGCAAGGCCGGCGCCTGGTACACGTACGAGGGCGACCAGCTCGGCCAGGGCAAGGAGAACGCGCGCAACTTCCTCAAGGACAACCCCGACCTGGCCAACGAGATCGAGAAGAAGATCAAGGAGAAGCTGGGCGTGGGAGTCCGCCCGGAGGAGCCCGCCGCCGAGCCGGGCGCCGACGCGGCGGTCACCACCGCGGCGGCCGGGGACGCCGCCAAGTCCGCAGCCGTCCCGGCAGCCGCCAAGGCCACCAAGCCCAAGGCCGCCGCGGCCAAGAGCTGACCCGTGACACGGCGAACCGACTGGGCCGAGTACGAGTACGCCACCCCCGGTGCCCTGCGGGGGAGGGGCACTGGGGGCTACCCGGACTCCTCCCCGGACGGTGACGACGGACACCGGTACGGCGAGTACGGCGAACGCGGCGAGCTGGGCAGACGCGGGCGGAACCGAGACCGGCGGGATCACGAGGGAGCCGACGCCTACGGCGGATCCGGTCCCTACGACGGCACCGGCGGGTACGGGGGCGACGGTGGCCCGGACGCGGGCGACCTGGGTGGTGAGCCGCACGGGGGCGGTTCACCCCGTGGCCGGGGTTCCGGGGGAACCGGTGGCGCGCGGGGCGGGGGCCGCGGGCGTGGCCGGCGGCGCGGTTTCGGGGACGCGCCCGGTGAGAACGAAGGCGCCTCCTCCTCGGCGAGGGACGAGCGGGGGGAGTCTTCAGGGGACCCGGCTGAGCGGGCCCGGGCGATCTGCCTGCGCCTGCTCACCGGGACCCCGCGCACCCGCAAGCAACTCGCGGACGCCCTGCGCAAACGGGAGATCCCCGAGGACGTAGCCCAGGAGGTGCTGGACCGGTTCGAGGAGGTCGGGCTCATCGACGACGGCGCCTTCGCGGACGCCTGGGTGGAGTCCCGGCACCACGGGCGGGGACTCGCCCGCCGCGCCCTCGCCCGGGAACTCCGGACCAAGGGCGTCGACTCGGCGCTGATCGAGGACGCCGTCGCCCAGCTCGACTCAGAGCAGGAGGAGACGACCGCCCGGGAACTCGTCGCCCGCAAGCTGCGTGCCACCCGGGGCCTGGACCGCGACAAGCGGCTCCGCCGCCTCGCGGGCATGCTCGCCCGCAAGGGCTATCCCGAGGGCATGGCCCTGCGCGTCGTCCGCCAAGCGCTGGAGGAAGAGGGAGAGGACACCGAGTTCCTCGGGGACGGGGACTTCTGAGCCAGGGAACGGACCGGCGTCCTCGGGAGCGCGAGGGCTGCTGATCGCTCGGGGACACGGGGCTTCCCCGGGCCGGGCCGCACCCACGGTCACTCCGCGCTATACGTCGGGTTCGCCGGCCTTCTCGCGCTGGTGGCCGGCGCCGTGCCGGGACGCACGGCGCTACGAGTGCGGGCGGTGACGGCCGACACGGCGAGGGAGTGACACCGGCGGCCGTGACGCGTACCCGTGTCCGCAGCGCCTGCGCTGTCCTCAGGCCGTCGCCGGCTCCACCGGCAGGCCCTCCGCCCGCCACGCCTGGAAGCCGCCCACCAGGTCCGTCGCCCGGTGCAGGCCCAACTGGTGGAGGGAGGCGGCGGCGAGACTGGAGGCATACCCCTCGTTGCAGACCACCACGATGCGCAGGTCGTGTCCGGTGGCCTCGGGCAGACGGTGGCTGCCCTGGGGATCGAGGCGCCACTCCAGCTCGTTGCGCTCGACCACGACGGCACCCGGGATGAGCCCGTCCCGTTCGCGCAGAGCCGCGTACCGGATGTCGACCAGCAGCGCGTCACCGGTGAGAGCCGCCTTGTGCGCCTCCCGCGCCTCGATGCGCCGGTAGCCCGCGCGGACCCGCTCCAGCAGCTCGTCGATGCCGGGCGGCCGTTCGCCGGTCGTTCCGGTTGCCGTCGGCTGTTCGCCGGTGTCGCTCACTGCCAGTCCTCCGGGCGTTCGACCTGCTCCAGGCGCAGGACCTGGCCGGTGCGACTGTAACGACGGATCTGGGGGAGCGGCGGGTAGTAGGCGTGGACGGAGATCGCGTGTCGCTCCGTGGACTCGTTGAGCACCTCGTGCACATGGTGGCGGCCGAAGGCGCGGCCTTGTCCGGCGGGCAGCCGGCGTACGCGGTCCACCCCGTCGGTGAGTTCCAGGGTCTTCCAGCCGTCGGTGGGCAGCCGGGCGGCGAGGGAGTTCTCGGTCAGCTCGCCCGAGGCGGTGAGGAAGGCGCCGACCGAGTCGGCGTGGTCGTGCCAGCCCGTGCCGGTGCCGGGCGGCCAGCCGATCAGCCAGGCCTCGCTGCCGCCGGGCCCCTTGAGCCGTACCCAGGTGCGGCCTTCCGGGTCGAGCGGGAGGGAGGCGATCAGCTCGGCGTCGGCCGCCGTACGCCGGACGAAGTCGAGGAGATCCGCCTGCGTGGGCGGCGTGGCGGCGGTGGACACGGGGGCGGGCAGGGAGGAAGGGACAGACACGAGCACCGTCCTGGAAGTTCGCGGAAACGGGCGCGCGACGGCGCCCGGTGAGGAAAGGGAGGCGAATTCAGCAGGACGTGCGACACACGCAGCCCGCGTAGCGGACGAGGTCCATGTGGACCCTCCGCCACAGGCGCACGTAGGTGTCGGTCACGATCGGGAGTACAGCATGCCGGCCCACCCCGGTCAACCGAGTGTCACCCCGTGGACGGAGGGCGGGAGCGCGGAATCGGCGCAGGCCGGAGGCGAACGCCACCCGCGCAGCGCCCGGCGCGACCGGGGCTCGGGCACCTCTGTTCGAGCCTGGCGGTCCGGGCTCGGGCACCTCCGTTCGAGCCTGGGGCCGGGGGCGGACCGTCCGGAGCCGGGCCCCTCCTCCTCCGCCCCCGAGTGGTGCGTCAGCGCAGGCCCGAGCCCGCTTCCGCCGTTGCCGCCCGCTCACTCACCGGCTGCTCCTCCTGCTCCCGCTCCGGCTCCTGCTCCGCCCCCGGTTCCGTCTCCGGCTCCGCCTCCGGTGCCGAGCCTCCCAGCGTGGCCTCGGCCGCCGTGTACAGGTCGGCGGGGCGGACCCCGCTCAGCGCGGTGACCAGGTGGCCGTCGGGGCGTACCAGCAGCACGCTGTGCGCCGGCGCGCCCGGGTAGCTCTCGGCGACCAGCAGCTCCGCGGGGTGCGGGAGCGCGGTCACGGCCGCCGCGAGCCGGGGCATCACGCCGGCGGAGACCCAGTGCTTGCGGTCCCACACCCCCGTACCCGGCGCGATCAGCACGACCAGCAGCGCGCCGCGGCCGAGCCGGTCCCGCAGCCGGACGAAGGAGCCGTCCTCCGCCGTGACCCGGACGTCGGTCACCTGGGCGCCGGGAGGGGTGTCGACGGGGATCGCCGCCTCCAGGTGCCGGGGCATGAGCGGCGAGCCGGCGTGGCCGCCGGGCGCGCCCAGCGCACCGCGCCCCAGGTGGCCGTCGGTGAACTGCGCGTCCTGCCCGCGCGCCGCGCCCGGGACGATGCCGCGCAGCCCGCCGCCGCGCAGCACCGGCAGCGCCTGGTCGGCGGCGCGCAGCCGGGCGGCGACCATCGCGCGCCGCTCGGTCTGGTAGCTGTCCAGCAGGGCCTCGTGCGGGCCGTGATGCCAGGCCGCGGCCAGCTTCCAGGCGAGGTTGTCGGCGTCCCGCAGCCCCTCGTCGAGCCCCTGGGTGCCGAACGCGCCGAGCAGATGGGCCGCGTCCCCGGCGAGGAAGACCCGGCCGGCGCGCCACCGGCGGGCCAGCCGGTGGTGCACCGTGTGGACACCGGTGTCGAGCAGGTCGTACGCCGGTGCGTCACTGCCCGTCCAGCCCGTGAGGGTCTCGTGGATGCGGGTGAGCACGACCTCGGGCGTGACCAGGTCCTTGCCCGGCGGCAGCAGCCAGTCCAGGCGCCAGGCGCCGTCCGGGAGGGGGCGGGCGGTCACCTCCCCGGCCGAGGGCCCGGACGACTTCCACGGCGGCATCCGGTGGAGCAACGCATGGCCCTCCCACGGAAGTTCCGTCCGCAGTGTGGCGACCGCGTGCCGTTCCACCGCCGTACGGCCGGGAAAGCGGATGTCCTGGAGCTTGCGCACGGTCGAGCGGGGGCCGTCGCAGCCGACCAGGTAACTGCCGCGCCACCAGGTCGTCTTCGGGCCGCGGGTGTGCGCGCTGACGCCGGACCGCTCCTGCTCGACGGCGGCCAGGCGGCTGTCGGTGGCCACCTCGGCCAGCGGCTCGCCGGCGAGGGCGGCGCGCAGGGCGTTCGTCACGATGTGCTGGGCGATGTGCAGGGGAGCGGCGGGGTCGCCCTCGGCGAAGGCGATCTCCGTCATCACCTGCTTGCGCCTGACGGACCGCCATCCGGCCCAGCGCACCCCGTGGTCGCCGAGCGCCACCCCGGTCAGCCGTTCCAGCAGGGCGGCCGTGTCCTCGCGCAGAACGACGGTGCGCGCCGGGCGGGGCTCGTCCTTGCCGGGGCCCTCGTCCAGGACGACGACGGGCACGTTCTGACGGGTCAGGAGCAGGGCGAGCGTGAGTCCGACGGGTCCCGCTCCGACGATGATCACCGGGTCCATGGTGCGACGCCCCCTGCCCGTGACGATGCCCTGACGGAGACAAGTGAACAGGAAGGAGGAGCGGGGTGCACGATCACAAAACGTATGCAACCCATTGGCAGAGTTCGCGTCAAGCGACCGGGGGCAGTGGCGATCATGCCATTGCCCCCGGGTGGTGCGTTCGGGTCTGACTTTCCGTCAGGCAGAGGTTCCGGTGCCCGCGTGGCCGGGGATGCCGGCCGTGTCCTCGACGCTCAGCACCGCGCCGGTCGACTTCTTGCGCCGCCGCAGCCGGCCCTCCAGCCAGCTCGCGAACGTGGTCAGCGAGAAGTTGATGATCAGGTAGATCACGGCGACGATCGTGAAGGAGGCGATCGTGTTGGCGCCGTAGTAGGCGCTCGCCGTGTTCGCGGAGGCGAGCAGTTCGGGGAAGGTGAGGACGGCGCCGCCGAGGGCGGTGTCCTTCACGATGACCACCAGCTGGCTGACGATCGCGGGGAGCATCGCGGTGACCGCCTGCGGCAGCAGGATGGTCCGCATCACCTGCCCCTTGCGCAGGCCGATCGCCATGGCCGCCTCGGACTGGCCCTTCGGCAGGGAGAGGATGCCCGCGCGGACGATCTCGGCGAGGACGGAGGCGTTGTACAGCACCAGGCCGGTGACGACCGCGTAGAACGGGCGGTCGTCCGAGCTGACGTCGGTGTACTGGGAGAAGAGCGCCAGACCGAAGATCATGAGGACCAGGACGGGGATCGCGCGGAAGAACTCCACGACGACCGCCGCCGGCACCCGCACCCAGACGTGGTCCGACAGCCGGGCGATACCGAGGACGGCGCCCAGGGGCAGCGCGATGACCATGGACAGCGCGGCCGCCTTCAGCGTGTTCTGGAGACCGGGCCATATATACGTCGAGTACGCCTCGGTACCGCCGCCGAGATAGGGCTTCCACAGCGCCCAGTCCAGCTGATTCTTCTCGTCCAGGGCGGTGTACACCCACCACACGAGGGCCGCGAGGGCGGCGAGGAAGACCACCGTGTAGAGGATGTTGCGCCGCTTGGCGCGCGGCCCCTGGGCGTCGTACAGGACCGAACTCATCGCTTCACCGCCACCTTCTTGCCCACCCAGCCGAGGATCAGGCCGGTCGGCAGGGTCAGGCAGCAGAAGCCGAAGGCGATGATCGCCGAGATCAGCAGCAACTGCGCCTCCCTCTCGACCATGTCCTTCATCAGCAGTGCCGCCTCGGCGACGCCGATCGCCGCCGCCACTGTCGTGTTCTTCGTCAACGCGATGAGTACGTTGGCCAGCGGGCCGACGGCCGCGCGGAACGCCTGTGGCAGCACGACCAGGAACAGCACCTGGGTGAAGCTCAGGCCGATGGCGCGCGCGGCCTCCGCCTGGCCGACCGGCACCGTGTTGATGCCGGAGCGGATCGCCTCGCACACGAAGGCCGACGTGTAGACGATCAGCCCGAGGACGGCCAGCCGGAAGTTGGCCGTGTCCACGATGTCGCCGGCGCCGAGAGTGATCCTCAGCGTCTGGTACAGGCCGAGCGAGGAGAACAGGATGATCACCGTGAGCGGGATGTTCCGCACGATGTTCACGTAGGCGGTGCCGAAGCCGCGCATCAACGGCACCGGGCCCACCCGCATGGCGGCCAGCAGCGTGCCCCAGATCAGGGAGCCCGCGGCGGACAACAGGGTGAGCTGCACCGTCGTCCAGAAGGCGCCCAATACGTCGTAGTCGTCAAGAAAGTCGAACACGTTCTCCCGCGCTTCCGCGTGTAGGGATGCCCGGGTGCGCCGCCCTCACGGACGGCGCACCCGCCGGGCGTTGCCTCAGCTCTTGATGTCGCCGATCTTCGGGGCGGGCTCGTTCTTGTAGCCGGCCGGGCCGAGGTTCTTGTCCACGGCCTTCTGCCAGGAACCGTCGGAGACCATCGCCTCAAGGGCCTTGTTGATCTTGTCCTTGAGGTCGCTGCCCTTCTTGACACCGATGCCGTAGTTCTCGTTCGTCATCTTCAGGCCGCCGAGCTTGAACTTGCCCTTGAACTGGGACTGCGAGGCGTAGCCGGCCAGGATCGAGTCGTCCGTGGTCAGGGCGTCGATCGCCTTGTTCTGCAGACCGGTCAGACAGGCCGAGTACGTCGGGTACTTCTGGAGCTGCGCCTTGGGGGCCAGCTTCTCCTTGACGTTCAGCGCCGAGGTGGAGCCGGTGACCGAGCACAGCCGCGCCTTGTTCAGGTCCTGCGCCGACTTGATGGAGGTGTCGTCCGCGCGGACCAGCACGTCCTGGTGGGCCAGCAGGTACGGGCCGGCGAAGTCGACCGACTTCTGGCGCTCCGGGGTGATGGAGTAGGAGGCGACGATGAAGTCGACGTCACCGCGCTGGAGCATGGTCTCGCGGTCGGCGCTCTTCGACTCCGTCCACTCGATCTGGTCCTCCTTGTAGCCGAGCTTCTCGGCGACATAGGTGGCCACCTCGACGTCGAAACCCGAGTACCCCTTCGGCGTCTTCTGGCCGATGCCCGGCTGGTCGAACTTGATGCCGATGGTGATCTTCTTGCCACCGCCGGAGCCCTTGTCGTCCTTGTCGCCGCCGCACGCGGTGGCGGCCACGGACAGGGCGAGGAGGACGGCCGAGGCGGCGGTGACCTTGCGGAGCTTCATCGTGAACATCCTTCTGAGTGGTGAGGAACGAGTCCTGAGGCGCGGGGGGAGGGGGCCGTGCCGGTCAGTGGTGCAGGATCTTGGACAGGAAGTCCTTGGCCCGGTCGCTGCGCGGGTTGTTGAAGAACTGGTCGGGCGAGGATTGTTCAACGATCCGCCCGTCCGCCATGAAGACGACCCGGTTCGCGGCCGACCGCGCGAAACCCATCTCGTGCGTGACGACGATCATCGTCATGCCCTCGCGCGCGAGCTGCTGCATGACCTCCAGGACCTCGTTGATCATCTCGGGGTCGAGCGCGGAGGTCGGCTCGTCGAAGAGCATGACCTTCGGGTCCATCGCCAGCGCCCGCGCGATCGCGACCCGCTGCTGCTGACCGCCGGACAGCTGGGCGGGGTACTTGTCGGCCTGGGTGCCCACGCCGACCCGGTCGAGCAGCGCCCGGGCCTTCTCCTCGGCCTCCTTCTTGTCCGCCTTGCGGACCTTGACCTGACCCAGCGTCACGTTCTCGAGCACGGTCTTGTGCGCGAACAGGTTGAACGACTGGAACACCATCCCGACGTCCGCCCGCAGCCGGGCCAGCTCCCGGCCCTCGTGCGGCAGCGGCTTGCCGTCGATCGTGATCGTGCCCGAGTCGATCGTCTCCAGGCGGTTGATGGTGCGGCACAGCGTCGACTTACCGGACCCGGAGGGCCCGATGACCACGACGACCTCGCCGCGGGCGATCGTCAGGTCGATGTCCTGGAGCACGTGCAACGCGCCGAAGTGCTTGTTGACGCTCTTCAGGACGACCAGTTCGTCGGACGTGGCCACGTCTTCCTTGGCCACCGTTACTTTGGTCATCGCTCTCAGGCTCCGTCCTCCTCGGGTTTCCGAGGACAGTAGTGAGGCGCTGTGACCTGCGTCATCACATCTGAGGGAGATCTGAGCATCACGATCCGGTAGCAATCGGACACGTGTCGTAGCACTTGGGGGCCGTGCGCGTATCGGCCGGATAACGGAAGAGGCGGGCAACCCGAACCCCCTTGACGCCGTCCTCCTCCATCGGCGTCACTGCCATGGTGCACGCGCGCGTGCCCGTGATCTACAAGAACGACGGAAACCGAGACCGTACGACCGCTGAACCGGAGGGGGCCGGAATGAGACTGCTGCTCGTCGAGGACGACAACCACGTCGCCGCGGCCCTGTCCGCCGTCCTCGCGCGCCACGGCTTCCAGGTCACCCACGCGCGCAGCGGCGAGGAGGCCCTCCAGGCGCTCGTCCCCGAGGGCAACGGCTTCGGCGTCGTACTGCTCGACCTCGGCCTGCCCGACCAGGACGGCTACGAGGTCTGCGGCAAGATACGCAAGCGCACCAGCACCCCGGTGATCATGGTCACCGCCCGCGCCGACGTACGCTCCCGCATCCACGGCCTCAACCTGGGCGCCGACGACTACGTGGTCAAGCCGTACGACACCGGGGAACTGCTCGCCCGGATCCACGCCGTCAGCCGGCGCACCGTTCAGGAAGACCCCGTCACCGGCGGCGAGAGCGCCCTGCTGCTCGGCTCCGTCCGGATCGAACTGCCCACCCGCCAGGTCAGCGTGGACGGCGCGGCGATCCAGTTGACCCGCAAGGAGTTCGACCTGCTCGCCCTGCTCGCGCAGCGGCCCGGCGTGGTCTTCCGGCGCGAGCAGATCATCAGCGAGGTCTGGCGCACCAGTTGGGAGGGCACCGGCCGCACCCTGGAGGTGCACGTCGCCTCCCTGCGCGCCAAACTGCGCCAGCCCGCGCTGATCGAGACCGTACGCGGCGTCGGCTACCGGCTCGTCGCCCCGGCCGCCTAGCGGGGACGGGTGCGCACACGTCTCCTCCCGCTGCTCATCGTGCTGCTGGCGGCCGTCCTGCTCGCGCTCGGCATCCCGCTCGCCGGCAGCCTGGCCGCCGCACAGCAGCAACGGGTCGTCGTCGACCGGATGGACGACACGGCCCGGTTCGCCGCGCTCGCCCAGTTCGTCACCGACGGGCCCGGCGGATCGCGCCGCACCACCGCGGACGAGCGCCGGGCGAGTCTGCGCAGCGAACTGGAGAGCTACTACGACGTCTACGGCATACGCGTGGGTGTCTTCTACCGCAACGGTACGGAGGCGATGGCCAACGCGCCCGGCGACTGGTTCGTCCCGCGCGCGGGTGAGGTACGCCGGGCGTTCGACGAGGCGTTGCTCAGCCGGCGCAGCCACGACCCGCCGCAGGCCTGGCCCTGGCAGCACAGTCGGCTCGTCGTCGCCTCACCGGTGATCCGGGACGGGGACGTCGTCGCCGTCGTGGTCACCGACTCGCCCACCGAGCAACTGCGTTCCCGGATTTTGCGCGGCTGGCTGGTCATAGGAGCCGGGGAGATCGCGGCCATGCTGCTCGCCGTCGGCGCCGCGCTCCGGCTGACCGGCTGGGTGCTCAAGCCGGTCAGGGTCCTGGACGCCACCACGCACGACATCGCCACCGGGCGGCTCAAATCCCGGGTCGCGGTGGCCGGCGGGCCGCCGGAACTCAGACGGCTGGCCCGATCGTTCAACGAGATGGCGCACAACGTCGAGGCCGTGCTGGAGCAGCAGCGCGCCTTCGTCGCCGACGCCTCGCACCAGTTGCGCAACCCGCTCGCGGCGCTGCTGCTGCGCATCGAACTGCTCGCCCTCGAACTCCCCGAGGACCACGCGGAGATCGCTTCGGTCCGCGCCGAGGGCAAGCGCCTTGCGCAGGTCCTGGACGACCTGCTCGACCTGGCGCTGGCCGAGCACGCGGAGGCCGACCTGGGGCTGACCGACATCGGCGCGCTGGCCGGGGAGCGGGTGGCCGCCTGGGCACCGGCCGCCGGGGCCAAGGGCGTGAGCCTGACCGGCGACTGCCCGCCCACCACCGCCTGGGCCGACCCGATCGCCCTGTCCAGCGCTCTGGACGCGGTGATCGACAACGCCGTGAAGTTCACCCCCGAGGGCGGCACGGTCGAGGTCGCCGTCTCCGCCGACGGCGACACCACCACGGTCGTCGTCACGGACACCGGGCCCGGCCTCACCGACGAGGAACTCGCGCGCGTGGGCGACCGGTTCTGGCGCAGCGGCCGGCACCAGAACGTCAAGGGCTCGGGCCTGGGCCTGTCCATCACCCGCGCCCTGCTCGCGGCGGGCGGCGGCTCGGTCGACTTCGCCCACCACGAGCCGCGCGGACTACGGGTCGCCGTCAGCGTGCCACGGCACCCACCGACCGCCGAGCCGACTCCGGGCGCCCGCTAGGCGCACGGCGCACACCGAACGCGCCCCGAGCCACCCGGCCGTACCGCGTACGCCGGCCGGCCGTCAGGGCTTGACCGACCGGTAGTAGCGCCGGGCGCCCTCCTGGAGCGGCAGCGGGTCGGTGTAGATGGCGGTGCGCAGGTCGACCAGTTGCGCGGAGTGGACATGGGCGCCGATGCCGTCCCGGCTCTTGATCACCGTGCGGGTCACCCACTCGGTCAGCCGGGGATCGACGTCCGTACGGGTCACCAGCACGTTGGACACGGCGATCGTCGGCACCTCGGCCCCCCGCTGCACGTTCGGGTAGGCCGATTCGGGGATCTTCGTGGGCCGGTAGTAACGCGCCCACTCGCCCTGGTCGTGCAGCTTGGCGACCAACTCGTCGCCGATCGGCACGAACTGGAAGGCACCCTTCTGCGCCAGCGCGGCCAGCCCCTTCGTGGGCAGCCCGCCGGACCAGAAGAAGGCGTCGATCTTCCCCTCCCGCAGCCGTCCCGGCCCGGTGTCGATGCCGTCCGAGGTCGGGATGATGTCCTTGCGTGGATCGATATCGGCGGCCCCGAGCACCCGCTCGGCTATCAGCCGCACCCCCGAATCCGGCTGTCCGATCGCCACCCGCTTGTGCCGCAGCTGCTTGACGTCGTTGATGCCCGAGCCCGGGGCCACGATGAGCTGCACGTAGTCGTCGTAGAGCCGGGCCACCCCGCGCAGCCGCTCGGCACCCTTGCCCTGCCGGAGCCCGTACGCCGCCACCGCGTCGGCCGCCGCGATGGTGAAGTCCGCCCGCCCGGACGCCAGCCGCTCCACGTTCTCCTGGGAACCGGCGCTGTGGAGCAGGTTCACCGTCAGTCCCGGCATGTCCTCGCCCATCTCGGTGCGCAGGCGCTCGCCGTACTCCTGGTACACCCCGCGGGGCGTACCCGTGCTGAACACGATCGTCCCGCTCGGCGGCTTCTCGCCCAGCGGCAGCAGCCACCACAACAGCAGCCCGAGCGCCACGACACCGACGGCCGCGCCTCGCAGCGCCGCGCGCCTGCCGACCCGGGGGAACCTCTTGGACATGCGGCGATCCTGCCAGCAGGGCCACGGAGGTGACCAGGGCCGGGGGCACAGAGATCGCGGCCGGCGGGCGTTGTCAGTGCCGCCCGTTAGAGTCGCCGCATGAGCACTTCGCCCGCCCGCCTCGTCCACGAGTTCCACCGCGCCTTCGGCCTCGACGTGCGCGACACCCCGACGGAGGTGGACCCCGGCCTGGCCGCCCACCGGGGTGAACTCCTCGCCGAGGAGGCGGCGGAGGTCGCCGAGGTCGCGGTCCAGGGCCCGCTGGACCGGCTCGCGCACGAACTGGCCGACGTGGTGTACGTGGCCTACGGCACGGCCCTGGTGCACGGCATCGACCTCGACGAGGTGATCGCCGAGATCCACCGCGCCAACATGAGCAAGCTCGGTCCGGATGGACAAGTCGCCCGCCGGGCCGACGGCAAGGTGCTCAAGGGGGAGCACTACCGCGCCCCGGACGTCTCCGCCGTACTGCGCCGCCAGGGGTGGATACCGGGCGGCGACGGCGCCTGACGCACAGGGCCGGCCAGGAGGCACCGGCCGAGACGCACCGGCCTTCCGCCGGCGCACGCCGGCGGGGACCGGGGAGCGCCGGGCCAGGTAGGCCCGTGTCCCGTCGACGTATGCCTGCGGGATGCGGGGTGCGGGGCACGGGGTGCGGGGTGCATTGGGCGGTTCGGTGTCCCGTGGCCGCGCGCCTGCCAGGGCCGGGTCGTTCAGCGTTCCATCGACGCATGCCAGCCGGGCCGGGTGGTTCAGTGTCCCGCCGGCGCACGCCTGCCAGGTCGAGTGGTTCAGTGTGCCGGCCGGCGCATCCCTGCCGGGCCGGGTCGTTCAGGGTCCCGTCGGTGTGCGTTCGCCGGGACGGGGTGTGTTCGGGCGGTGTGGGTCAGGGGCCCTTCAGGCCCGTGCCGCCCAGGCGGGTCAGCAGGGCCGTGAGGCGGGCGAGGTCGGCCGGGGGCCAGTCCAGGCCGGTGAAGATCTCGGCGGCCGTCTCCCGGGCGGTGGCCAGCATCTCCGTCAGCCGCCGCCGGCCCGTCCCGGTCAGCGCCGCGTACGCCACGCGCGCGTCCCGGGCGTCCGGCTCCCGGGTCACCAGCCCGATCCGCTCCAGCGGGGCGAGTCCGCGCGTGACCCCGGAGGCGGTCAGCCCCAGTGCCTCGGCCAGGTCGACCCGGCGCATCCGGGCGCCGGGTGCCTGTGCCAGCCGGAGCAGCAGCGTGAAATCGGCGAGGCTGACGCCGTGCAGCCCGCCGAGCCGCGCGTCGAAGCGCCGTACCAGCGCCGTCTGGGCCCGTACCAGCCGCAGCGCCGCGTCCAGCGCCTCCTCGCTCATCGCGCCCGCCTTCCCTTGCCGACTCCTTGACTACTCAAGTTTATGGGCGTGGTTCAGGAGCCGGACGCCCGGGCGGCGCGGCGCTGTCGCTTGCCCAAGGGGGCCTGGGAGAGGTCCTCGGCGGTGGACCGCAGCTGCTTGTAGCCGTAGCCGCGCCCGGTGAGCCAGGATGTGGCCGCCTCCTCGGCCCGCTCGGTCGCCTCCAGGATGTCCTCCTCCTTCTCGCCCGTGGCGGAGAAGCGGAAGACGAAGGCGGGCCGGGCGGCGATGTCGTAGGTGAGCGTTCCCTCGGGCGTGAACGCGGCGCGCAGGACGTCGTGTTCGGCGGCGTCGGCGAGGAGGGCGGCGCGCTGTGCTTCGGTGAGGCCGTCGAAGGCGCCGCGGACGGTGATGCGGAAGGTCCGTGTGGTCATCCCGCGACTGTAGGCAGGGCAGAGCGGGGACCTCCACCGGGTTTCCGGGCGCCGTAGGGCAGGGAGGGGTCACGGACTCGGTCGGCTCTGGGGCCACCGGAGGCGCCGGTGGTGCCGTCCGGCCCGGTCGGTGGCGGGGCGAACACCGGGCGAGGTCCGGGCCGGCCCTTCACCGGGCCGGATCCCGGTGCTTACCTGAACGTGGCGGAACTACGGTGTGGAGGCGGGGTGGACCTCGGGGATGCGACCGCGCCCGTGGTCGCGGTCGTGGGAGTCGTCGGGACGCTGTTGTCCGCGCTGCTGACCCAGCGCGCGGCCGACCGCGGCCGGCGGCGCGAACTGGACCGCGTCGAGCAGGTACGGGAGCGACGCCGGCACGCCCAGGAACTGCGCGCCTGCTCCGTGGCCCTGAACGCCTCCGCCCGGCAGTACCTGGCCGCGCTCACCGACCAGGTGCACGCGCTGGGCCGGGACGAGGAACCGCGGATCGTACGGCAGCGGCTCACACAGGCACGCGACCACTACCGGGACGTCTACGCCGAGGCCCAGATGCGGCTGCCGGAGCGGGTGCTCGACCTCGTGGCCGACCTCAGCCACGACCTGGGGGCGGTGTACGGCATGGTCCGGCGCCTGGACGACGGCACCCCGCGCGCCGGGGACTCGCCCGAGGCCGTGCGGGAGGGCATCGACGAACTGTGGGGCCGGCTACGGCGGACACGGCGCGCGATACGGACCGAACTGGGCGCGTACGGGGCGGATACGGGGCGGTGAGGGCTGAGCCGGCACCACGGCCGCACGGCCCGGTGGGCCGGCAGCGTGCGGGTTCAGCGCTTGGTGGCCGGCGGCTGGGCGTTGCGGACCGGGATGACGGGGTCCTGGTCGGCCAGGGCGCGCGGCCGCAGGACGGCGAGCAGCGGACCGGCCATCGCCGTCGTCACGACCGCCATCACGACCATCAGCGAGTACAAGCGCTCGTCCAGGACGCCGAGTTGCAGCCCGGCGGTCAGAATGATCAGTTCGGTGAGTCCTCTGGTGTTCATGAGCGTGGCGAGAACCGCCGACTGGCGCGCCGTGACGCGGAAGGCCCGGGCGCTCAGGAACGCGCCGACGAATTTCCCGCTGACCGCCACGAGCAGAATGAGCGCGAAGTCCAGCCAACCCGACCCG
Source organism: Streptomyces rubradiris (assembly GCF_016860525.1). Taxonomy (NCBI): domain Bacteria; kingdom Bacillati; phylum Actinomycetota; class Actinomycetes; order Kitasatosporales; family Streptomycetaceae; genus Streptomyces; species Streptomyces rubradiris. Next base: position 2,228,001 of record NZ_BNEA01000015.1, on the reverse strand, counting down.
CCCAGATCCGACAGGTCGACTTTCAGGCCCACGATGATGAAGAAGACCGGTTGCAGCAACTGACCGCTCACATCGCCGATCCGGTTGACGATGTCCGCGCGCAGCCGCTCTGTGGATTCCTTCGGCATCACCACGCCGAAAAGGAAAGCGCCGAAGATGAAATGCAGGCCGATCCGCTCGGTGACCGCCCCCGAGACGAGAAGCCCCGCGAGCACGACCGTCAGCACCGCCGGGGTCAGCCGGGAGCCGCCGGCGACGACCAGCCTGCGCAGCAACGGACGGACCACCCACACCATCACCCCGGCGTACGGCACGAGCAGCAGCAGGAGCCACTGGTCGCCACCCCCTCCGCCGACCAGGGCCACCACGGCGGCGAGCATGCACCAGGCGAGCACGTCACCGATCGCGGCGCAGGCCAGCGCCAGCCCGCCGATCGGGGTGTGCTGCATCTTGCGGTCCGTGAGGATCCGCGCCAGCACCGGGAAAGCGGTCACCGACATCGCCGTGCCCATGAAGAGCACAAAACCCAGCCGGTGCCCCTGGGCGTGCTCCTCGGCCAGCACCAGGGCGAGCAGCGTGCCGAGTACGAACGGCAGCAGGATGCAGGAGACCGCCACGGTGACGGCCAGCCGTCCGGTGCCGCGCAGGATCTTCCGGTCCAGTTCCAGACCCACGATGAACATGAATACGGCCATGCCCACATCGGCGAGTGCGGTGAGCATCGGCCGTACCCCGGGGGGAAACAGGAATTCCGGCACGGAATGACCCAGGAGAGTGGGGCCGAGCAGAATTCCCGCGAGCACTTCTCCGATGACCGCGGGCTGGGATAATCGCTGCGCCGCGGCGCCCAGTATCCGGGCGAGCACGATGATGAGGGCGAGGTCGCAAAAGAGTGCGAACAGCTGGTTCGTAGTCATCGGTACCTGCCTTGACGACGGGCCGCGTGTGCCGCCCGGAACTATTGAGGTGCCGTAGACGTGCCCAGCAATGCTTTGTCGTGCGCGTCCGCCTTGTCAACGCCCCTAACCGGCTGGCCGGATCAGGGCAGCGGGCCCCGGCAGCCGAGTCGGGGCCGTCGGCGGACGGAAAGCGCCGCCTCCCCGGGTGCGGGCCGGGGAGGCGGCGCCTGTCGTGCGCGGTCCTCAGGAAGTGCCCTGCGCCGTGACGCAACCGATCGATCCGGCGGGCAGGTTGTTGCCGGTGGAGGTGGCGGTGAAGCCGAACGTGGTACTGCCGTCGGCCGCGATGACCCGGTTGTGGTCCGCGTTGCGGACGGTGACCGTGCCGTCGGACGCCGTCACCTGCGTACCGTTCCACAGGCTGCTGATCTTGGTACCGGTGCCTGGTTTCCAGGCCACGGCCCAGCCGTCGAGCGGGGTGGTGCCGTGGTTCATCACCTCGACGGACGCCTGGAAGCCGCCGTTCCACGCGCTGACCACGGAGTACGTGGCCATGCAGGAACCGGTGTGCGGGTCCGTCGGGTTCGGGGTGGGCGTCGGGGTCGGAGTCGGGGTGGGCGTGGGCGCCGGGGTGGGCGTGGTGCCGGAGCCGCCGATGCCCGTCACCTCGCCGTGGCCGCCGTCGAAGACGATGTCGGAGCAGGAGAAGAAGTTCTCCTGGCTGTCCGAGCGGACCCACTGGATGAACAGCAGGGCGTCACCGGAGCGCCCGGCGGGCAGCTGCATGTCCCAGTAGTAGTGGCCGCCGTCGGTGCCGGCCGAGCCCTGCTGGGGCGGGTTGGTGACCGTCTGGATCAGGTCGAGGTCGGCCCAGCGCAGCGTACTGGTCGGCGACCAGCCGGGCTTGGTGAGGTACACCCGGAAGCTGCCCGGGTGCGCCGCCCAGTTGCTGTACTGCGCCTTGATCGTCGCCCCGCTGGTCAGGTGGGTGCGCGGCCAGTCCGAGCGAGCGGCGTTGTACGCGGAGAAGTCGTACGGCGACCGGTCGCCGGCGCTGCACAGGGTGCCGTCCGGAACGTAACCGGCGCCGCGGCCACCGGCGTTGGAGTCGAGCACGGCGAACCAGTTGTACAGCGGCGTCCCGCCGCTCTTGGCCACCGCGTCCTTGCAGGCGGGGTTGGTCGGGTTCATCCCGCCGGTCCCCGTGTGGCCGTCCAGGTAACACAGGTAGGTACGGGAGCCGGGCAGCATCGCCACGCCGTGCGCCTTGGCACTGCCCTGTCCCAGCAGGGCCAGGCCGAGCGCGGCCAGCAGGGTCGACAAGGCCGCCACGACCGACAGGAGCCTGCCGCGTCGGGCCACGATTCTCTCCTTCCGTTGGACCGGCTGGATCGGACGGGCGGTAGGCCCCGGGAGGGTGCCGTCCGGTGGGTGACTCATGTGCGCTCCTCGGGGTGGGTGCGTGGGGGAGACGGGACGCGGGGGTGCGTCACGCGGTGGTGCAGGCGGTTCCGTTGAGGCTGAACCCGGCGGGCTCGGCGAAGGTGCCGCGGTAGGCGCCCTGGAAGCCGAAGGCCACCCGGCCGCCGGCCGCGATCTGCCCGTTGTGAGCCAGGTTCGTGGCCATGACCGCGCCGGACGACGGCGTGATCCCGGCGTTCCAGGCGCTGGTGACGCGCTGTCCGGAGGGCAGGGTGAAGGCGAGCCGCCATCCGTCGACCGGGGTCGCGGAGGTGTTGGTGACGGTGACGTCGGCGGTGAAGCCGCCCGGCCAGACGCTCGTCGCGTACGTCACCTCGCACGCCGCGGGGGTCCCGGGGCCGCCCGGGCCGCCGCCGCCGGTGTTGACCGTGGAGGAGAACGAGTTCACGGCGAGCCCGGCACCGTTCTGCCAGGGCTCGAAGCCGGCCTGCACGCTCGTCAGGTACCAGTTGTTCTGCGCCAGTCCGCGGGCGACGGCCTGCCGGGCGAAGTCCATGACGTCGAAGCTCCAGCTGGTGATCGCCGACGGGGCGACGAAGGACAGCACGTCGTTGGAGCCGTTGTTGCCGGACCACACCTGCCACTGGCGCCCGGCCACGGTGGCCGTGCCGACCTGCGAGCCCACTGGCTGGATCGGACCCACCTTGTTGAACCAGACCATGATCTCGGTCCGGCTGACGCCGTCGGTACGGGGCGTGGGGTCGAGCCAGATGTCGTACGCCGCGTCGTACACGGCGTTGCTCACGTAGGTGTACGAGATGCTGGTGGGCGCGCTGGAGATGGTGCTGAGCTGGGCCGGAAGGCTGGTTCCGGGCGAGCAGTTGGTGTAGTGGCAGCCGTTGAAGACGGACGGGTACGACTTCGGGGCGCCGTTCGTCGGGACCGAGCCGTCGGCCTGGGTGATCCGGAAGCCGCTGTCCGTGACGTTGATGCACTGGGTCTCGCTGGTGCCCCAGCGGTTGTTCTGGACGACGTAGCGGCCCTGGATCGTCGTCGAGCCGTACTGTTCGCAGATCGCGGTGTCGGCCTGGGCCGCCGGGGCCGTGGTGAGCAGGGCCGCCAGTGCGGCGAGCGCGGCGAGCAGCGCGCCGACCAGACCACTCGCGCCACGGACGGGGTGCGTTGACGGTCGCATGCGGGTCCTCTCGGGGACGGTCGGATGCGGGAGCGCTCCCGCGCAGATGGGAGCGCTCCCATTACCTCCGTTGGGCAGGGACTGTAGGGAGAGTTCATGTCCCTGACAAGGTGTTGCGCGGCAATGTGTCGAAGAGGTTTCGAAAGCGCAGGTGGGGTGGGGGTGCCGATAGTTTCGAGAGGCGGCGATTTCTGGGAGCGCTCCCGGAAGCGGGGGTGCGGACCGGTACCGGGGTGAAGCACGACGGGATTTGCGGGGGCGGAGGCCGGCGCAGACCGGAACCGGTCGGGCGGATTCGGTAGCGGAGTGGACGGGGCTCGGACAGCTCGGGGCTGTAGGGCTCCGCGCCGGTTCGGCCGGGGCCGTTCCGGGGGTACTCGAATGCCGGCGAGGGCCGCCGCCGACGACCGCACTGCCATCGCTCGGCAGCCACCGCGCGCACGAGCCGTAGCCCCGAGCCGGGCCCACGCCGCTCGGCCGTGCGGTGTCCCCTCGCCCGGCCGTGCCTTGTCCCGTCGCTCGGCCGTGCCGTGTCCCGTCGCTCGGCCGTGTCGCCGGGCCGGAGCCGCCGTCGCTCGGCCGTGCCGTGTCCCGTCGCCCGGCCGTGTCGCCGGGCCCGAGCCGCCGTCGCTCGGCCGTGCCGCCGGGCCGGGTCCCGGTTGCCCGGCGGTGTCCTCGGACCGTGCTCCGGGACCCGGCGGCGTCAGGCCGAGTCGCGTCGTATCAGCTCTGTGCGGAGGATGACATGGCGCCAGGCCAGGGACGGTTCCTCCAGTTCCTCCAGCAGGAGCCGGACCATCGCCCGGCCGATCTCCGCCAGCGGCTGGCGGACCGTGGTCAGGCGGGGCTCGGTCTGTTCGGCCAGCGGGAAGTCGTCGAAACCGATGACGGCGACGTCCTCCGGCACCCGGCGTCCCGTCGCGTGCAGCTCCCGCAGCGCGCCGGCCGCCGTGGTGTCCGACGCGGCGAGCACCGCGTCGACCTCCGGGTGCCGTTCGAGCAGCCGGGCCATGGCGCGCCGGCCGCTCTCCTCGGTGAAGTCGCCCTCGGCGATCCAGGACTCGTCGGTGCTCAGCCCGGCCGCGGCGAGCGCCTGGCGGTAGCCGCGCAGCCGGGACTGGGCGACGTACATGTCCAGCGGCCCGGTGATCGTCGCGATCGCCTTGTGGCCCGTGGCCAGCAGATGGGTGACCGCGCTGCGGGCGCCGCCGGCGTTGTCCGCGTCGACGTAGCTGACGTGCTCGTCGCCCGAGCGGCGGCCCAGCATGACGGTCGGCAGCCGGGCCTCGGCGAGCATGTCCGGCAGGGTGTCGTCGGCGCGCACCGAGACCAGTAGCGCGCCGTCCACCCGGCCGCCGCGCGCGTACTCCAAGAAGCGCTTGCGTTCGGTGTCCGAGCGGACCATCGTCAGCAGCAACTGCATCCCGGTGTCGGCCAGCGCGTCGCCGAGCGAGCTGACGATCTCCGAGAAGAAGGGCTCCGCGAACAGCCGCCAGTCCGGCTCCGTGACGACCAGCGCGACCGCGTCGGCACGCCGGCCGGCCAGGGTCCGGGCCGCGAGATTGGGCACGTACCCCAGTTCGGCGATGGCCTGCTGCACGGCCTGGCGCGTCGATTCCCTCACCCCCGCCGCGTTGTTGACGACGCGGGAGACCGTGCCCCGGCCCACTCCTGCGCGGGCGGCCACCTCCTCCAGCGTCGGCGTGTCAGGGCGCCGCCTGCCCATTGACCACCTCCCCCCATGAGATCCCCGATCTTACGATTCGCGGGGCATCGCGCACACGGCTTCTTCCGACGACGACCGGTATGGCGCCCACCGCCCGGGAGGCCCCCGGCGGCGTCGACCGCTGCCCAGGTGCGCGGCGGCGCGCCCGGCGCCGCCGCGGACGCCCGGCGGTCCGGACCACCAACTCGGCGCGAACTCGCTGGTTCGGTGGTGACGCGGGCAAGCCCGGTGCCGGTGCCGGGGCTGGAGCCGGAGTCGGCCTGGAGCCGGAGCGGATCTCCTACGGGGGCCGCCGGGGCCGCCGGGGCCACCGGACGCGGGTGTGCGGCGAAGGGCCGGACGGTCAGTGGGCCCGGTGTCCGGCTGGTCGCCGGGCGTTCGCAGGGCCGTACCCGCACCGGAGCCGGGCAGTCGCCCGCGACGCCCAGGCCCCGGCAGGCACCGGCCGGGTACCGGCGCCGGCACCCGGAACCGGCAGCACAGCGCGGGTGCCCCGCCGCTCCCGGGGCGCTGGCCGGAAGTCGTCACCCCGAGATCACCGGGCCCTAAGCTCGACCCGCTGGGCGCACTCGTCGATCTTGGTGGAAGGAGCCGGAACTGGTGGAGGACAAGAGGGTTGTCATCGTGACCGGTGGAGGCTCGGGCATCGGACAGGCCACGGCCCGGTTGCTCGGCGAGGCCGGGCACCACGTGGTGGTCTCCGGCCGGCGGACCGAGCCCCTGGAGCGCCTCGCGAAGGAGACCGGCGCGCTGGCGCATCCGTCGGACATCGGGGACCCCGACGCGGTCGAGGGACTCGTCCGGGCGGCTGTGGACACGTACGGCCGGCTCGACGGAGTGGTGCTGAACGCGGGCATCGGGCGCGGCGGAGCCGTCGGCGACATGTCGCTGCGCGACTGGGACGACGTGATGCGCACCAACCTCACCGGCCCGCTGCTCCTGCTGCGCGCGGCTGTCCCGCACCTGCTGGAGTCCAAGGGCGCGGTGGTCGCCGTCGCCTCGGTGTCCGCGCTGCGCAACGGCACGAGCAATGCCCCGTACGCCACCTCCAAGGCGGCCCTGCTCCAGCTGTGCCGTTCCGTCGCCGTGGACTACGGACGGCAGGGCGTGCGGGCCAACACCGTGTGCCCGGGATGGGTGCGCACCGAGATGGCCGACCGGCGCATGGTCCGCTTCGCGGAGGAGGAGCGGCTGCCCGGCGGTTTGGAGGACGCCTACGCGGAGGCGACCAGGCTGCTGCCCCAGGGCCGCCCCGGCGAGCCCCGCGAGGTCGCGGAGGCGATCGCCTGGCTGCTGTCCCCGGCGGCGTCCTACGTCAACGGAGCGGTGCTCACCGTGGACGGCGGGGCGACGGCCCTCGACCCCGGCACGCTCGGGTTCGACTACCGCATCACGCCACGCGGCGCCACCACCCTCGGCTGAGCCCGGCCCCCGTCGGCTCGGCCCGGCGGAGCAGGCCGCCGCCGGCACCGGCTCGACCGACTCAGGGCGCCGTCGGCGCGGCCCGACCGATTCCGGGCGCCGTCGGCGCGACCCGGCCGGGTCCCGGTGCCGTCGGCGCGGGCCGACTGGCCGGGCGGCGGCTGTGCGGTTCGGTCGGGTCCGGGTGCCGTCGGCGGGGGCTGGTTGTTCCAGGTTGTGGCCGTGCGGTTCGGTCGGGTCCGGGGCGTCGGTACGGTGATCCGGCCGACGCCGCTTCCGGCACAGTGGTTCCGGCGAGTTCCGCCGTCGCGATCAGCGCGGTGCTGCCGGGTCGGGGCGGCGCCGCGGGTCGGCGGGGTCCGGGCAGCGGCCTTGCGTTTCGGCGGGTCCGGGCCTCGTCAGCGCGGTCCCGTCGGCCTGGGCGGCGTCAGCGCGGGTCGGTTGGGACGGGACGGCGGCACCGTGGGTCGGCCGCGTCCGGGCCGCGGCACCCCGGTCCGGCCGAGTTCCGCCTCCGGCACAGAGGTGCCCGTCGACTTCCGCCGCCGTCAGTGGGTCCCCGCTTCCAGCACCGCCCGCGCGGTCCCGCGACGTTCCGCGACCGTCAGCGTCGGCCCTGCAGGGTTCCCGTCAGCCTCAGCGCCGCAGGGTTCCCGCCACTGTCAGCGTCGTCCCTGCCGGGTTCCCGCCGTCAGCCTCAGTCCCGCCAGGCTTCGCGACCGTCAGTGTCGGTCCCGCCGGGTTCCGTCCCCGTCGGCCTCGGTCCCCGCCGGCTGTCGCCCGTCAGCGCGTCTCCGCGTGGCCCGTGGCGGGAGAGGGCTGTGCGGGGCAAGGCAGTGCGTCGGTCATGGAGGGCCACATGCGGGCGATTCCCAGCAGGGTCTCGGAACTGCCGTGTGTCACCCCGGGCAGCGGGCGCGGGTCGGACGGCGGCACGCCGACGAGCACGGCACGCCGGGCCTGGCCCACGGCGCCGGCCAGCGCCGCACAGGCGAGGCGGTCCTCCGGCACCCCGGCCCGCCGGGCGTGCCGCTGCGCCTGCTCGTAGGCGTCCGGCCGCACGTACTGCTGGAGCGTCAGCAGCGCGTCGTACGTCTCGATGGTCTGCCGGTGCGCCTGGAGCACCGGTGGGTAGCGCGGCCGGAGCACCTCCTGGAGCCGGCTGCGCCGGGGCCTGGCGAGCGCCACGTGGGGGACCGCCGTGACCAGGTCCCGCCACAGCGGCCACAGCCGCCAGGAGGTCCGCAGCGCGGCGGCCGTCCGGGCCAGCGCGGTCGCGGTGGGCACCAGCAGCGACGCCGCCCGCAGGAAGCCGTGCGCCCCCATCACCATGGACAGCCAGGGCAGCACGGACGGCGCGAGTCCGTAGAGGTGGCCGAGGTAACCGCACCAGAAGACCGCGGCGAGGACGCTGCCCACCGCGAACAGCCGCAGCGACCACACCAGATCGCGTTCCGTCGTGCGCAGGCTGTAGCGCCAGCACACCACCAGGGCGACGGCGTCGCCGAGCAGGTGGGCGACGCTGAGGATCAGCCAGTAGGCGGCCGTCGCGGACGCGGGCCGCTGCGCGGACGCCGCCCCGATCGGCTCACCGGCCCCCAGCAGATCCAGCACGAGCAGCGCCGCCAGGGCCGCAGTCAGCCCCGCCGCCACCGAGCGGCGCAGCCGCGGGGAGCGCCGACAGTCCACCACGAAGAGCAGGACCAGTCCCGCGCTGAGGACCCCGATCAGATTGCGCGCCAGCGACACCGTGTGAACGTCGATGCCGATGGACGTGAGCGCGGTGACGACTCCCCGCTGGAAGAGCGTGATCGCGGTGGCCGCCGCCAGCACGGTGATCCACAGCCCCCGTAGCCGCGGCTCGCGCAGCGCCGGGCGCGCCCGCCAGCCGAGGGCGCACCAGAGAGCGACGACGCTGGCGAGTCCGACCCGGGCCGCCAGCTCAGTCACCGGCATCGGCGGTCACCCCCAGGAACGCGCCGAGGCGTCCCAGGGGGCCCGCCACCCGGCCGGTCTTCCCGGCGCTCAGGATCAGGCTGGCGATCATCTCGGCTTCTTGTTCCTCGGTGGTCGTGTAACTGGTTCTGGCCATCAGCCGCCTGACGAGATGGGGCGTGGGAGCCTCCAGGAGCCGGGCGGCCGGCTGCTCACCGTCGTCCGTGAAGCTCCGGTGGTGATCGCACAGCACATGGCCGATCTCGTGCAGGATGATGTGCTCCTGGTGCAGGGGAGCCGTCCTGGTCTCGTAGAAGACGTAGTCGGCGTCCTCGGTGCCCAGCCACAGCCCGCACGCCCCGGTGGCCGCCGCCTGCTCGGGCAGCTCCCGGAGCACGAGCGGACGGCCTCTCAGCTCCTCCACCCGCGCGCGGAGCTCCTCCAGGGTGAGCGACCGGTCCACCCCGAGATCCCGCAGGATCGCGGCGCACCTGCGCTGCAGGGCCGCGTGCTCGCTCGTTCTCCTCACCTGACGTCACCCCCGTTCGCTGTTCTCACCGTCCGGAACGGCTGCGGCGGCTCCCCGTCCCGGACGAGTCGGGGGCGACCGCGGACTCGCTTGGGCGTCTCACTCGCTCGGAGACCTCCTCGTCGGTGAAGTGGTCCGGTGTGGCCCCGGAATGGCTTTGCCGGTACGGATACGGACCGTGTCCCGGGGGCAAGCTGCCGCCCACCTAAGCAGGTCGTCCGCCCTTTTGCACGCGCCGGCCCGGGCTTTCGGTCGCCCTTTGGCGGAAAACGTCTCCTGCCCGCGCGGCCTTTGCGGACGCCTCTCCGGTAAACATCTGTGACTGCCGTCACAGGCGGCGGGGGCGGGCGTGGCATCGTCCCTGTCACCTGTGTCGGGGTGCCGTGCCACCTGGGAACTCCCGGGACACCGGCCGCCGCGGACCGCCTACCCTGGAACGCATGACCAGCAGCAGCGACCGGAGCCCGGCAGTGGACGTTCCCGCCCCCAAGAGTTACGAGATCCGCACCTACGGGTGCCAGATGAACGTCCACGACTCCGAGCGATTGGCCGGGCTGCTCGAAGAGGCCGGATACGTGCGGGCCCCCGAGGGCGCGGACGGGGACGCCGACGTCGTCGTCTTCAACACCTGCGCGGTCCGGGAGAACGCCGACAACCGGCTCTACGGCAACCTCGGCCGGCTCGCGCCGAAGAAGGCATCGCGCCCCGGCATGCAGATCGCGGTCGGCGGCTGCCTCGCGCAGAAGGACCGGGACACCATCGTGAAGAAGGCGCCCTGGGTGGACGTCGTCTTCGGCACGCACAACATCGGCAAGCTGCCCGTCCTGCTGGAGCGCGCCCGCGTCCAGGAGGAGGCGCAGGTGGAGATCGCCGAGTCCCTGGAGGCGTTCCCCTCCACGCTGCCGACCCGCCGCGAGAGCGCCTACGCGGCCTGGGTGTCGATCTCCGTCGGCTGCAACAACACCTGCACCTTCTGCATCGTCCCGGCGCTGCGCGGCAAGGAGAAGGACCGCCGCCCCGGCGACATCCTCGCCGAGATCGAGACCCTGGTCGGCGAGGGCGTCTCGGAGATCACGCTGCTCGGCCAGAACGTCAACGCCTACGGCTCCGACATCGGCGACCGCGAGGCCTTCAGCAAGCTGCTGCGCGCCTGCGGGAAGATCGAGGGCCTGGAGCGGGTCCGCTTCACCTCCCCGCACCCGCGCGACTTCACGGACGACGTGATCGCGGCCATGGCCGAGACCCCGAACGTCATGCCCCAGCTGCACATGCCGCTCCAGTCCGGCTCGGACACGGTCCTGAAGGCGATGCGCCGCTCCTACCGCCAGGAGCGGTACCTGGGGATCATCGAGAAGGTGCGGGCCGCCATCCCGCACGCCGCGATCACCACCGACATCATCGTGGGCTTCCCCGGTGAGACCGAGGAGGACTTCGAGCAGACGCTGCACGTCGTCCGCGAGGCCCGGTTCGCCCAGGCGTTCACCTTCCAGTACTCCAAGCGCCCCGGCACCCCCGCCGCGACCATGGAGAACCAGATCCCCAAGGAGGTCGTCCAGGCGCGCTACGAACGGCTGGTCGCCCTCCAGGAGGAGATCTCCTGGGAGGAGAACAAGAAGCAGGTCGGCCGCACGCTGGAGCTGATGGTCGCCGAGGGCGAGGGCCGCAAGGACGGCGCCACCCACCGCCTCTCCGGCCGCGCCCCGGACAACCGCCTGGTCCACTTCACCAAGCCCGGCCAGGAGGTCCGCCCCGGCGACGTCGTCACCGTCGAGGTCACCTACGCCGCCCCGCACCACCTCCTCGCCGAGGGCCCCGTACTCGCCGTGCGCCGTACGCGCGCGGGCGACGCCTGGGAGAAGCGCAACGCGGCGGAGACCGCCAAGCCGGCGGGCGTGATGCTGGGCCTGCCGAAGATCGGCGTGCCCGAGCCCCTCCCGGTGGCGGCGGGCAGCGGCTGCGGCTGCGACTGAGGCCCGCCGAGGCAGGGTCGTACGGGGCCCGGGCGCCCGGAGTCGTACGGGCACTCGGGGACCCGAGGCCGTACCGGCACCTGGGAGCCCTGGGCCGTACGGGGGTACCGGGACGGCGCAAGTCGTACGGGTACCCGGGCATCCGGGCCGTACATCCTCGGTGACCGAGGGTGGCGCCCGGCCGGTCAGCGCGGGGAGTTAACCTGCCGACCATGCTTGTCGCCGCCGCAGTCTGCCCCTGCCCCCCGCTGCTCGTGCCCGAGGTCGCCGCGGGTGCCGCACCAGAACTGGACGCCGCACGCGCGGCCTGCTCGGACGCGCTCGGCGTGCTCGCCGCGGCCCGCCCCGACCTGCTGGTGGTCGTCGGCACGGCCGAGCCGGGCGGGCGCGGCCCGTTTCCGCAGGGTACCCCGGGCACGTTCCGCGGGTTCGGGGTCGACGTGGACGTACGTCTGGGCCCCGCCACCGGCGCCGCCCCCGACCGCGAGCTGCCGGCCTCGCTGGCCGTCGGCGCCTGGCTGCTGGAGCGGACCGGCTGGGCGGACGCCCCCGTCGAGGGGCTCGGCGTCGCCGACACGCTGGAGCCCGAACGGTGCGCCGAGACCGGCCGGGAATTGGCCGGCCGGGCCGAACGCGTGGCGCTGCTGGTGATGGGCGACGCCAGCGCCAGCCGCACCCTCAAGGCGCCCGGGTACCTGGACGAGCGCGCGGCGCCCTTCGACGCGGAGGCGGCGCGGGCGCTCGGGGCCGCCGACGTGGCGGCCCTGCGGGCGCTGGACCCCGAGCTCGCCCGTGAACTGAAGGCGGCCGGCCGCGCCCCTTGGCAGATCCTCGCCGGCGCGGCGCACGAGGCCCGCCTCACCGGCACGCTGCTGTACGAGGACGCGCCGTACGGGGTGGGGTACCTGGTCGCTACCTGGTCCTGAACTTCCTCATCGACCGGACTTCCTCATGAAGTCGGTGGCGGTCCCTCCGGGCGGGTCGGGGTCGTCGGGTCGGGGGGCGGCGGCGTCGCCGTGGGGCCGCTCTTGTGCGCGAGGCGGTCCATGGCCTCCTTGGCCTTGCCCGTGCCCGCCTGGATCCTGTCGCTGTACTTGCCCTTGGTCCGCTCGTCGACGGCCTTGGCGGCCCTGTCGATCCCGTGCTGGACCTTGTCCCCATGCTGCCGGGCGAGGTCCGAGACCTTGTCCTTGGCCGGGCCCAGCCTGGCCTTCATGTTGTCCATCAGACCCATGGTCCACCTTCCCTCGCGGGCGGTTGCCCGCGGTCGCCCTCGCCGACCGCGTCGTCCACCTGACGGGAAACCGTTCAGGAAAACCGTGCGAACACGCCCGAATCCACTCCATACGGTACTCGTGCGGGCGGTTTCCCGCGTCGCCCGATGCGTACCCGCCCGACCCGCTGCCTATCCGCCGGGCAGCCGGTGGACAGGCACCGCCGGCCGACTCCTTCGAGGCGTCTCCGGGGCGTTTGCGAGACTGGTGCGGTGAGCAGTGCACCCGTCGCCCCCCGCGTCATCGCCGTCGTAGGCCCCACCGCGGCCGGAAAGTCCGATCTCGGTGTCTTCCTGGCCCAGCAACTCGGCGGCGAGGTCGTCAACGCCGACTCCATGCAGCTGTACCGGGGGATGGACATCGGTACCGCGAAGCTGACGCCCGGGGAACGCGGCGGCGTCCCGCACCACCTGCTGGACATCTGGGACGTGACGGTCACCGCCTCGGTCGCCGAGTACCAGAAACTGGCCCGCGCGCGGATCGACGCGCTGCTCGCCGAGGGCCGCTGGCCCATCCTGGTCGGCGGCTCCGGCCTCTACGTCCGGGGAGCCGTCGACAACCTGGAGTTCCCCGGCACCGACCCCGAGGTCCGGGCCCGGCTGGAGGAGGAGCTGGCGCTGCGCGGCCCGGGCGCCCTGCACGCCCGGCTGGCCGCCGCCGACCCCGAGGCCGGCCGCGCGATCCTGCCGAGCAACGGCCGCCGGATCGTCCGCGCGCTGGAGGTGATCGAGATCACCGGCCGGCCCTTCACGGCCAATCTGCCGGGCCACGACTCGGTGTACGACACCGTCCAGATCGGTGTCGACGTCGCCCGCCCGGAACTGGACGACCGCATCGCGCGGCGCGTCGACCGGATGTGGGAGGCGGGTCTCGTGGACGAGGTACGCGCACTGGAGGCGCAGGGACTGCGCGAGGGGCGCACGTCCTCGCGCGCGCTCGGCTACCAGCAGGTACTCGCGGCGCTGGCCGGGGAGTGCACCGAAGCGGAAGCGCGGGCCGAGACCGTGCGTGCCACGAAGCGCTTCGCGCGCCGCCAGGATTCGTGGTTCAGGCGGGACCCCCGGGTGCACTGGTTGAGTGGGGCCGCCGCGGACCGCGAGGAACTTCCGCAGCAGGCCCTGGCGTTGGTCGAACGACCGGTTACAGCCTGATCACGTCATGGCATCGGGATGCGCCGCCGGTCATCGCGGCCTGCGGCGCCGTGCCATCATCGAGCTTCGATCGACCAAGTGGAGCCTAGTTGGGAGGGCGCGTGGCGATGGAGGCCGGCCCTCGCGACACCGCACAAAGCACCGAGCCCGTCACCACGGAGAGTGACGACCCCGGCCCGGGCGCGGACCACCCGCACGAGTACCACCCCCGGAAGAACGGCTCCTCCGAGGACGGGCCCCACACCGGCCGTCCGCACGGCGGCCCTCCCGGCCACGGCCCGACGGACGACCATCCGACCGGAAACCCCCGGGCGGACGACCACCCGACCGGAAACCCCCGGGCGGCGGACCCCGTGCCCGGCGACCGCCTGGCGGCGGACCCCCGTGCCGCTGACCGCCCTGCCGCCGGCCTTCCTCCCGCCGATCCCCTGTCCGCGGACCGCCTGACCGACGACCGTCTCGCCGACGACGGCCCCGACGACACCCAGGGCGGTGTCACCGCCGACGGACCGGCGCCCGAGGAGATGTACCCGGGCGGCCCGGAGGTCGAGGTCGAACTGCGCCCGCAGCGCCGGCTGCGCATCTGGCAGCTGGCACCCATCGTGGGCCTCGGCGCCGTCGGCTCCCTGATGTTCGCCTTCCCGCTCGCCTTCGACTTCGGCGACAGCGGCGCGGTCATCGCCATGCTCGGCCTGCTGATCTGCTCCTGCGCCGCGGGCTGGGGCATGATGGCCGCCCGCCGGGTCGGCTACACCTGGCCGGGCCTGCCCCCGCGCGGCTCGGGCCGCCGCCCGGACTGGCGGGTCGTCCTCGGCTACGTCCTCCTGGTGGCCTTGGTGGTCGTCCTCGCCGTCTGGCGGGTGGCGAGGCTCCGCTGAGCCGCCCGGCCTGCCCCGGCCCGCTGTCGGTGCCCTCCCGTACGATCGAGGAATGAGCACACGGATCGCCTTCCTCAAGGGTCACGGCACGGAGAACGACTTCGTGATCCTCCCGGACCCGGAGAACGCTTTCGACCTGTCCCCGGCAGCCGTGGCCGCGCTGTGCGACCGCCGGGCGGGCATCGGAGGCGACGGCCTGCTGCGCGTCGTACGGTCCGCGGCGCACCCGGAGGCCCGGGCGATGGCCGGCGAGGCCGAGTGGTTCATGGACTACCGCAACGGCGACGGCTCGATCGCCGAGATGTGCGGCAACGGCACCCGTGTGTTCGCGCGCTACCTCCAGCACGCCGGACATGTGACCGAAGGCGACCTGGCGATCGCCACGCGCGCGGGCGTGAAGACTGTCCACATCGCGAAGGACGGTGACATCACGATCGGGATGGGCCGTGCCCGGCTCCCCGAAGGGGACGTCACGGTGACCGTCGCCGAGCGCAGCTGGCCCGCGCGCAACGTCAACATGGGCAACCCCCACGCGGTGGCCTTCGTGGCCGACCTGGCGCACGCCGGCGATCTGCGCACCGCGCCGCCGGTCAGCCCGGCGAGCGTCTACCCGGACGGTGTGAACGTCGAGTTCGTCGTCGACCGGGGCCCCCGGCACGTCGCCATGCGCGTGCACGAGCGCGGCTCCGGCGAGACCCGCTCGTGCGGCACGGGCGCGTGCGCCGTCGCCGTGGCCGCCGCCCGCCGGGACGGCGCCGACCCGGCCGTCACCGGCACCCCGGCCACGTACACCGTCGACGTGCCCGGCGGACGCCTGGTCATCACCGAGCGGCCGGACGGCGAGATCGAGATGACCGGACCCGCCGTGATCGTCGCCGAGGGCGAGATCGACGCCGAGTGGCTGGCGCAGGCGCTCGGCTGATCGAAAAACTTAAACCTCGATTTCGTCGCTCGAATGGGTGATCCGTTTCACGCTGGGCCGGAGGCGGTCGGTCGGGCGTGGCGAGCTCGGTAGCATCAAGCACCGGCACGGACGGGGGAATGCCGCCAACCCTGAGCCGCGTGTGCCCCGGGACTCCGTCCGCCGGTCCACGAGCCGGAGGTGCCCATGAGTGCGGAGGCCACGAACCCTGCGACCGCTGGTCCGGCGGCGCCCCCGGTGCCGCAGGCGCTCACCGCGTCCGCGGCGCCCGCGGCGCCGCGCAGAAAGGCCCGGCCCCGGATCGACCTGCGCCGGCTCGGCCGCGCCGCGCTGCTCGGCTCCGCCACCCGCGACAAACTGCCCGACGCGATCGGCCACGTCGTGGAGGCGCACCGCGCCCACCACCCCGACGCCGACCTCGAACCCCTGCGCCGCGCCTACGTCCTGGCCGAGTCCTCGCACCGCGGCCAGACCCGCAAGAGCGGCGAGCCGTACATCACGCACCCCCTCGCCGTGACCCTGATCCTCGCCGAACTCGGCGCGGAGACCACGACGCTGACGGCCTCTCTGCTGCACGACACGGTCGAGGACACCGACGTGACGCTCGAACAGGTGCGGGAGCAGTTCGGGGAGGAGGTGCGTTACCTGGTCGACGGCGTCACGAAACTGGAGAAGGTCGACTACGGAGCCGCCGCCGAACCGGAGACCTTCCGCAAGATGCTCGTCGCCACCGGCAACGACGTGCGCGTGATGTCGATCAAACTCGCCGACCGCCTGCACAACATGCGCACGCTCGGTGTGATGCGCCCCGAGAAACAGGCCCGGATCGCCAAGGTCACCCGTGACGTCCTCATCCCGCTCGCCGAGCGCCTCGGCGTGCAGGCCCTCAAGACCGAGCTGGAGGACCTGGTCTTCGCCGTCCTGCACCCCGAGGAGTACGCCCGTACCCGCGAGCTCATCGCGGAGAACGCCGCCCGCCCCGGCGACCCGCTCGCCGAGGTGGCCGAGGAGGTGCGCGGGGTGCTGCGCGAGGCCGACATCCCGGCCGAGGTCCTCATCCGCCCCCGGCACTTCGTCTCCGTCCACCGGGTGGCCCGCAAGCGCGGCCGGCTGCGCGGCACGGACTTCGGCCGCCTGCTGGTGCTGGTCAACGAGGACGCCGACTGTTACGCCGTCCTCGGCGAACTGCACACCTGCATGACACCGGTGGTCTCGGAGTTCAAGGACTTCATCGCCGTACCGAAGTTCAACCTCTACCAGTCCCTGCACACCGCGGTCGCCCGGCCCGACGGGCAGATGGTCGAGGTCCTCATCCGCACCCACCAGATGCACAAGGTCGCCGAGGCCGGTGTCGTGGCCCTCGGCAACCCGTACGCGCCCGCCCCCGAGTCCGGCGCCTGCGACGCCCCCGCGCACGACGCGTCCCCCGCCGAGGGCGAGCGCGTCGACCCCACCCGTCCCGGCTGGCTCTCCCGCCTCCTCGAATGGCAGCGGGCCGCCCCCGACCCCGACACCTTCTGGTCCACCCTGCGCGAGGACCTCGCGCAGGACCGCGAGATCACCGTCTTCCGCCCCGACGGCGGCACGCTCGGCCTGCCCGAGGGCGCCACCTGCGTGGACGCCGCCTACGCGCAGTACGGCGAGGACGCGCACGCCTGTATCGGCGCCCGGGTCAACGGCCGGCTCGCCACCCTCAGCACGGTCCTGCGCGACGGCGACACCGTCCAGCTCCTGATGGGCCAGGACCCGGCGTCCGAACCGTCCCGCGAATGGCTGGACCACGCCCACACACCGGCCGCCCGCATCGCCATCCAGCGCTGGCTGGCCACCCATCCCGGCGGCGGCGACGGCACGGACGACGACGCCGGCGCGACCGAGCCGGCCGACCGCGCTCCCGCCCAGATCGCCGCCGAGGCCCGTACGGCCCCGGCCCGGGACGGCGAGACAACGGCCGCCGCCTTCACGGAGGCCCCGCGCCCCCGGCGCGCCGACGTCCTCGCGGACCGGCCCGGCGCCACCGTACGGCTCGCCGGGTGCTGTACGCCCGTACCGCCGGACGAGATCACCGGGTTCGCGGTGCGCGGGGGAGCGGTGACCGTGCACCGTGCGGAGTGCGCGGCGGTGGCGCACATGAAGGGCCTGGGGCGCGCGGAGATCGGCGTGCGCTGGGGGGACACCGCCGAGTGCCGGGTCACCCTGGTCGCTGAATCGTTCGGCCGCCCCCATCTGCTGGCCGACCTCACGGAGGCCATCGCCCTGGCGGGCGCCGAGATCGTCTCCGCCACCGTCGAACCGCCCAGCCAGCAGCGGGTGCGCCACACCTACACCCTCCAGCTCCCCGACGCCTCCCGCCTGCCGGCCCTGATGCGGGCCATGCGGGACGTACCGGGGGTGTACGACGTGAGCCGCGCCCAGCACCAGGCGCCGGCCCCCTGACGACACCGCTCCGCACTCCGGCCGCCCCGCCGTCACCCACCGGCGGCGGCCAGGCCCGCACCCGTTGCCTCCCGGCTCCGCCGACGGCACTGCGGCCCGCCCCCTGTTTCCCGGTCTGCCGGCGGCTGCCCCTCGACCGCGGCGCCAGCCACAGCAGCCACACCACCCCCTGCCCAAGCACCCGCCCCACCCTTCGCACCGCCTCCTGACGACGGCGTCCGGTCTACCCGTTCGAGTGGGCCGGACGCGCGTCGTCGCCGTGCGGCGGGCCCGCCCTGGTAGCGGTGGTCCATGCCGCTCAACCCCCGCCCCCGCCTCCACCCCCGGGCCTTGCCCGAGTACTCCCCGCAGCCCCTCCAGCCCCAGCTTGAGCCCTCTCCCCACCGCGCCCGGTCCGCAAGGTCCCGGTGCCGCAAGGCAGCCCTGCTCGCCTCCGCCGTCTCTCTCTGCCTGGTCGCCGCCGCGGCCCCGGCCGAGCCCCTCGGTGTCGGCGACCGGCTCTACCCGTACCTGGGCAACCCCGGCTACGACGTCGACTCGTACGCCCTGGACTTCACCTACACCGCCCAGGACAAGCCGCTGGAGGCCGTGACCACCATCGACGCCAGGGCCACCGCCGACCTGGAGCGCGTCAACCTCGACTTCACCCATGGCACCGTCCGCTCGGTCGAGGCCGACGGACTCCCGGCCGGGTTCACCAGCGCCGGCGAGGACCTGGTCGTCACCCCGCGCCACCCTCTGGCCGAGGGCCGCCGGTTCCGGATCACCGTGCGGCACACCAGCGACCCCGTCTACGGCAAGGACCAGCAGGGCGGCTGGGTGCGCACCGCCGACGGGCTCGCCATGGCCAACCAGGCGGACGCCGCCCACCTGGTGTTCCCGTGCAACGACCATCCGTCCGACAAGGCGATGTTCGCCTTCCGGATCACCGCGCCCAACGCCTACACGGCCGTCGCCAACGGCCTGCCCACCGGAGCCGCCCGGCACGGTGCCACCACCACCTGGACCTACCGCAACCGGCACCCCATGGCCACCGAACTCGCCCAGGTCTCCATCGGCCGCTCCGCCGTGGTCCGCCGCGAGGGACCGCACGGGCTGCCCCTGCGCGACGTCGTCCCCGCCGCCGCCCGCGAGGCCCTCGAACCGTGGCTGGCGAAGACCCCGGACCAGATCGCCTGGATGGAGGGCAAGGTCGGCCGGTACCCCTTCGAAACCTATGGCGTGCTCATGGCGCAGGCGTCCACGGGTTTCGAACTGGAGACCCAGACCCTCTCCCTCTTCGAGAAGAGCCTGTTCACCGAGCCCGGCTACCCCGAGTGGTATCTGGAATCGATCATGGTGCACGAGCTGTCCCACCAGTGGTTCGGCGACAGCGTCACCCCGCGCGCCTGGTCCGACGTCTGGCTGAACGAGGGGCACGCCACCTGGTACGAGGCGCTGTACAGCGAGGAGACCGCGAAGCGGCCGCTGGAGCGGCGGATGAAGGACGCGTACGGCGCCTCCGACCGCTGGCGCGAGGCCGGCGGCCCGCCCGCCCGGCCCAAGCCGCCCGCCCCCGGCCAGAAGATCGACCTGTTCCGGCCCAACGTCTACGACGGCGCCGCCCTCGTCCTCTACGCCCTGCGGCAGGAGATCGGCCGGCCGGCCTTCGAGCGGCTGGAGCGGCTCTGGGTCCAGCGGCACCGCGACGCCACCGCCACCACCGCCGACTTCGTCCGGCTGGCCTCGGCCGTCGCCGGCCGCGACCTCGACGGCTTCCTGCGGCCCTGGCTGTACGGCGAGAAGACCCCGCCGATGCCCGGCCACCCGGACTGGAAGCCGGCCGCGGCACCCAAGGCGGCCGAGCCCCACCTGAGGCGATAACCCGGTGACGAGACGTGCCGTCCCGTGCGACCATCTACGGGTCGGCGCACGCACGGGACACGGGAATCTCCCGGGGTACCCGTACGTTGAACAAGGCGAGCGGTCGGGTAAGACCGCCGTACCGACGCCGTAACGGCAATCCCATCGACGTAAGGATCCAATGACCTCCTCTTCTTCCCCTTCCCAGGACACCAAGCGCCTCGCGCACGCCTATCCCGAGGGTCTTCGGGCCGATGCCCTGATGGAAGAGGACGTCGCCTGGAGCCACGAGATCGACGGAGAGCGGGACGGCGACCAGTTCGACCGCTCCGAGCGCGCGGCCCTGCGCCGCGTGGTGGGCCTGTCCACCGAGCTGGAGGACGTCACCGAGGTCGAGTACCGCCAGCTCCGCCTGGAGCGGGTCGTGCTCGTCGGCGTGTGGACCACCGGCACCGCCCAGGACGCCGAGAACTCCCTCGCCGAGCTGGCCGCCCTCGCGGAGACCGCGGGCGCCCTCGTGCTCGACGGCGTCATCCAGCGCCGCGACAAGCCCGACGCGGCCACCTACATCGGCTCCGGCAAGGCCGCCGAGCTGCGGGACATCGTCCTCGAAACCGGCGCCGACACCGTCATCTGCGACGGTGAGCTGAGCCCGGGCCAGCTGATCCAGCTGGAGGACGTGGTCAAGGTCAAGGTCATCGACCGTACGGCCCTGATCCTGGACATCTTCGCCCAGCACGCCAAGTCCCGCGAGGGCAAGGCGCAGGTCGCGCTCGCGCAGATGCAGTACATGCTGCCGCGACTGCGCGGCTGGGGTCAGTCGCTGTCCCGGCAGATGGGTGGCGGTCGCGGCGGCCTCGCCACGCGTGGCCCGGGTGAGACCAAGATCGAGACGGACCGGCGCCGGATCCGCGAGAAGATGGCGAAGATGCGCCGGGAGATCGCGGACATGAAGACCGGCCGCGAGGTCAAGCGCCAGGAGCGCCGGCGTAACAAGGTGCCGTCCGTGGCCATCGCGGGCTACACCAACGCCGGCAAGTCCTCCCTGCTCAACCGCCTCACGGGCGCCGGCGTCCTGGTCGAGAACGCCCTGTTCGCGACCCTGGACCCGACCGTCCGCCGGGCCGAGACCCCGGGCGGCCGGCTGTACACGCTGGCCGACACCGTCGGCTTCGTCCGGCACCTGCCGCACCACCTGGTCGAGGCGTTCCGCTCCACCATGGAGGAGGTCGGCGACTCCGACCTGATCCTGCACGTGGTGGACGGCTCGCACCCGAACCCGGAGGAGCAGCTCGCCGCCGTGCGCGAGGTGATCCGGGACGTCGGCGCCACCGACGTGCCGGAGATCGTCGTGATCAACAAGGCGGACGCTGCCGACCCGCTGGTGCTCCAGCGGCTGCTGCGGGTCGAGAAGCGCTCGATCGCCGTCTCGGCGCGCACCGGCCAGGGCATCGCGGAGCTGCTCGCCCGGATCGACGACGAGCTGCCCCGCCCCGCGGTCGAGGTCGTGGCGCTCGTGCCCTACACCCACGGCAAGCTGGTCGCCCGTGCGCACGCCGAGGGCGAGGTCCTCTCCGAGGAGCACACCGCGGAGGGCACCCTGCTCAAGGTCCGGGTGCACGAGGAACTGGCGGCCGACCTGGCGCCGTACACGCCGGTCTCCGCCTGACCCACGGCGGTACGAGGGCCCGTCACCCCACCTGGGGTGACGGGCCCTCGTCACGCTCACCGCGGTGTCACGCTCAACCCGGTGTCACGCTCACCGCGGTGTCACGCTCACTGTCCGGCGAACTGCTCGCTCACCGAGTCGTACACGCTCTTGGCCACCTCGCCCAGCCGGGGACCGGCCAGCCAGCCCGCGTTCACCGGGCCGATGGACGTGTTGGACACCAGCTTGGGCTTGCCGTCGGCGCCGGTCTCCACCCAGCCGCCGCCGGACGAACCACCGGTCATCGTGCAGCCGATCCGGTACATCGTCGGGTCGGCCTGTTCGAGGGAGAGCCGGCCCGGCGTGTCCTGGCACTGGTACAGCAGCCCGCCGTCGTACGGCGCCGCCGCCGGGTATCCGGACGCCGTCACGCTGCCCACGTCCGCCACGGCCGGCGCGTCGAAGTCCACCGGCAGCGCCCCGCCGACCGTCTCCTCCAGTGACTTGCCGCCGCTGCCCTGCTCCGGCGTCACATGGATGACGGCGAAGTCGTACGCGGCACCGGCACCGCCCGTCTTGCCGCCCTCGCTGATCCACTGCTGCGAGGTCTTCGCCGCGTCGGCCCACCACACGCCGTACGGGGCGACCTGGGACCGGCTCGCGTTCTGCAGCGCGGCCGACGACAGGGCCTGGTCGTTGTACGACGGCACGAAGGCGAGGTTGCGGTACCAGCCGCCCTTCTTGCCGGCGTGCACACAGTGGCCCGCCGTCCAGACCAGGTTCGACTTGCCCGGGTGCGCCGGGTCCTGCACGACCGTCGCCGAGCAGACCATGGTGCCCTCGGGCGAGTCGAAGAGCAGCTTGCCCGACGTGGCCGCGTTGGTGTGGTACGGCGCGTCGACCGCCCGCGCCCGCACCGGCTGCGGCGTCGGGTCCGTCACCCCCTGGTCACCGGAGAGGTCGTTGTCGTCGACGCCCTGGTCCGGCTCCTCGGCCTCGCGCATCCGGTCCGGGTCCCACAGACCGCTGATGATCGGGTTGACGAAGTCGTTGGCCTCCCGCAGCCAGTCGTCCTTGTTCCAGTCCTTCCAGGCGCCGTTCTTCCACTTGTCGATGTCGATCCCGTGTTCCTTGAGCCTGCGCTTGAGCTCGTCGGGGATACGGATCTTCCCGTCACCGGAGCCCGCCGCGCTCGCGGTGGCACCCGGATTGCCGTCGTCGGCACCGCCGCTGTCACAGGCGGTGGCGGTCAGCGCCAGCGCCGAGACGAGGGCGACCGCCGTCAGCGAGGCCGAGGTGCGGCGACCGCCCCTTCCTCGCCGAGCGGTGAACGACGGCCGTATGGATCGCATGGTCTTGACTCCCCCTGCTGTGAAAGGAACTCGGCGCTTCGGCCCCGGTACCGGCGGACAACCCATGGACGGTTCATGCCGGTTCCGCGACCTTCTGGGAACGGCATCACACACTATGCGGTCGCTGTGGGGGAGTTCTGCCCGGACGGCAACGGTTCCGTCACAGGCTGCCTGAACAGGGCCGCACCGCGCCGGCCGCTCCCTCGCGCGCACCGCTGCCGCACGCCGTGCGCCCGTTCTGCGGAAGGGCGTCGGGAAGGCTGACCTCACTTCCGGCCAAGGATGTCCGGGTCACCCCGTAACCGGCCGAACGGTCGGCGGTTGTAGCCGGTGGAACCGGCCGTCTGGGTCCGGTCCCCGAGCACCGACTCGCCCTTGACCAGCCAGGAGGACAACGCGCCGTGGCCGTAACGGAGTCGATGGCCGGAGCCGCATCCGGAGAAACGCGGGGCCCGCACGAGGGCATCCTCAGACGCCAGTCGGCGCGCGAGTCCTCGGCGCGCACCTACGCCCGCGCCCTGCCCATCGTTCCCGTGCGGGCCCGTGGGCTCACCATCGAGGGCGCCGACGGCCGCCGTTACCTGGACTGCCTCTCCGGCGCCGGCACCCTCGCCCTCGGCCACAACCACCCGGTCGTGCTCGAAGCCATCCGCGGGGTCCTGGACTCGGGCGCCCCACTCTCCGTCCTCGACCTCGCGACCCCGGTCAAGGACGCCTTCGTCACCGAGCTGTTCCGCACCCTCCCGCCCGGCCTCGCCGACCGCGCCCGCGTCCAGTTCTGCGGGCCGGCCGGCACCGACGCCGTCGAGGCCGCCCTCAAACTGGTCCGGGCCGCGACCGGTCGCTCCGGCATCCTCGCCTTCGCCGGCGCCTACCACGGCATGACCGCCGGCGCCCTGGCCGTCTCCGGCGGCGCCCCCGACGTCCAGGCGGCCCGCCTGCCCTACCCGCAGGACTACCGCTGCCCGTTCGGCATCGGCGGCCCGACCGGCGCCGAACTCGCCGCCCGCTGGGCCGAGTCCCTCCTCGACGACCCCAAGTCCGGCGTGCCGCTGCCCGCCGGGATGATCCTCGAACCCGTCCAGGGCGAGGGCGGAGTGATCCCCGCGCCGGACGACTGGCTGCGCCGTATGCGCCGGCTCACCGCGGACCGCTCCATTCCGCTGATCGCCGACGAGATCCAGACCGGGGTCGGCCGCACGGGCGCCTTCTGGGCCGTCGACCACGCCGGCGTCACTCCCGACGTCATGGTCCTGTCCAAGGCCATCGGCGGCAGCCTCCCACTGGCCGTGATCGTCTACCGCGACGACCTCGACACCTGGCAACCCGGCGCCCACGCCGGCACCTTCCGCGGCAACCAGCTCGCCATGGCCGCGGGCACCGCCACCCTCGCCTACGTCCGAGAGAACGCCCTCGCCGAACGCGCCGCCACCCTCGGCTCCCGCATGCTGAACCGGCTCGCGGAGTTCGGCCGTGAGCACGCGTGCGTGGGGGACGTACGGGGCCGTGGGCTGATGATCGGCGTCGAACTGGTGACCTTGGAGCCGGAGCAGCGTGAGCCGGGGGCGCCGGAGTGCGGGGTCGGGGGACCGGACGGCCGACCCGCCGCCCGCACGCCGTACCCGCCCGCGCCCGGACTCGCCGCCGTCGTCCAGCGCGAGTGCCTCCGGCGCGGACTGATCGTCGAACTGGGCGGTCGGCACGCGTCCGTGGTCCGGTTGCTTCCGCCGCTGACGATCAGCGACGAACAGGCGGAGGCCGTACTCGACCGCCTGACCGACGCGATCACGGCGGCGGCCCGTGACCACGAGAGCCACGGCCCTGACCGGCGCGATCACGGCGGCGGCCCGCGACGACAAGAGCCAAGGTCCTGACCGGCGACGACACCCCGGCACCGCCCAGCGCACCGGCTGAAGACCACGCGCGCCGCACCCGCCCACCGACGGCCCCGGAAACCCGCTCCGGACCGTCAGCACCTCCCATCCCGGCTCCGCCCTTCTTCCGAGCGCTCCGGGCCGACACCGACCGTCGGCCACGCCTCACAGCCGTCCGGCCCGAACGAGGCCCGGAACGGACGACAGCACCAGCCCGCAGCACTCCACACCCCAGCCCCAGAGGAGCCGTCATGAACGCCACTCCCCACCCCGACGGCCGCTCCGGCGCCCCCGACGACCAGGGAGACACCGGCACCCCGCCCGCCGCCGTACCGCTCACCGACTCCGTCCCCCAGCAGAAGAGGCGGGCGGCGGGCACCGGCCGGCGGACGGTGCCCGGCCCCGACCCGCTGGACGACCCCGACCCGCACACCGCGGCGCAGGCCGCCGCCGTCGAGAACCTCCTGCGGTGCTGGGTCCGCGAGACCGGCCTCGCCGCCCCCGCCACCGCGAGCCTCACCATCCCGCTGCCCGCCAGCGGCACCGCCCTCATCGCACCGGTCCGGTACTGGTCCCCGACGGGCTGGCACCGCTTCGACCCGCCCCGCCTCGCCGCCGCACCCGGCACCGCGCCACCCGTCGACGCCGTGACCCTCGCGGCACTCCTGGCCAGGGAAACCCCCACCCCGCCCGGTCCACCGGCCCCGGCCCTCACCACACCCGGTCCCCGCGCCGACCGGGACAGCGGTACCAGCCGCACGCCCGCGGCGCACACCTGGGCCCGCGCGGGAGGCGAGGGCACCGCCGAGGACACCGCTGCCGCCCTCGGCTCCGGTTCCTGCGGCGACCCCGCCTCTTCCGCCCAACCCGCGGCCGGCGGCGATCTCGTCGCCAGGGTCGCCGATTCCGCCCGCCGCACCGCCGAGTTCATCCGGTACCGGCGCGCACACCCCGCGGACACCCCCGACCTCTTCCTCAGCGCCGAACAAGCCCTCCTCCTCGGACACCCGCTGCATCCGGCCCCCAAGAGCCGGGAGGGCCTGACCGAGGCCGAGGCCGACCGGTACTCACCGGAGACGCACGGCTCCTTCCCCCTGCACTGGCTCGCCGTCGCCCCCTCCCTCCTCGCGACCGACTCGGCCTGGACCGAGCGCGGCCGTCCCGTTGCCGCCGGCCGGCTCGTCCGGAGCCTCGCCGGAACCGACCTGCCGCTGCCCGACGGCTACACCGCCCTGCCCCTGCACCCCTGGCAGGCCCGCGAGGTACGACACCGCCCGGCCGTCGCCGCACTGCTCGACTCCGGGCTGCTCCGCGACCTCGGACCCCTCGGCACCACCTGGCACCCCACCTCCTCCGTACGAACCGTCCACCGCTCCGGCGCCCCCGCCATGCTCAAGCTCTCCCTGGCCCTGCGCATCACCAACTCCCGCCGCGAGAACCTGCGCAAAGAACTCCACCGAGGAGTCGAGGTGCACCGGCTGCTGCGCACCGGCCTCGCGGCGCAGTGGCACGCGGCCCACCCGGGCTTCGACATCGTCCGCGACCCGGCCTGGCTCGCCGTGGACGACCCGGACGGTCTGCCCGTGCCGGGACTCGACGTGGTGATCCGGCACAACCCGTTCACCCCGGCCGACGACGTCGGCTGCGTCGCCGGACTCGTGTCCCCCCGCCCCCTCGCCGTACCGCCTCCCAACACCCCGGAACGACCCGCTGCATGGCCGGTGCGGTCGCGCCTGGCCCACCTCCTGGCCCGGCTCACGGCACGTACCGGCCGGCCCGTCGGCGCCGTGGCGGCGGAGTGGTTCCTGCGCTACCTGGAGCACGTCGTCCGCCCCGTCCTCTGGCTGGACGGCGAAGCCGGCATCGCCCTCGAAGCCCACCAGCAGAACACGCTGGTCCTGCTGGACGGCGACGGCTGGCCCGTCGGCGGCCGTTACCGTGACAACCAGGGCTACTACTTCCGCGAGTCACGGCGCACCGAACTGGCCGCGCGGCTGCCCGGCGTCGGAGACCGCAGCGACACCTTCGTCCCGGACGACGTCGCCGACGAACGCCTCGCCTACTACCTCGCCGTCAACAACGTGTTCGGACTGATCGGTGCCTTCGGCTCCCAGCGCCTCGCCGACGAACGCCTGCTCCTCGCGGCCTTCCGCCGCTTCCTCACCACCCTGGCCTCGGGCCCCGCCCCGCTGCGCGGCACTCTGCCCGGCCGCCTCCTCGACTCACCCGTGCTGCGCTGCAAGGCCAACCTGCTGACCCGGCTGCACGGCCTCGACGAACTCGCCGGCCCGGTCGACACCCAGTCCGTCTACGTCACCATCGCCAACCCCCTTCATTCCTGAGCGGCATACGCACATGACCGACTTCGTCTCCTGACCACCTCGTCCCTGCCCCACCTCGTCTCCTGAGAGGAGAGCACCGTGCCCCCCACCGACCTGACCGCCGGAACCGGTCGTGCCCCAGCCCACCCGGACAGCGCCGGCCCACGGCCCGGTACGACGGGTCCCCGGCACTCCCCGTTCGGCCCGTTCACCGCGGAGGACGACGACCCGGGCAGCGAGGACACCCTGGATCTGCACCTGCCCGCCGAGTTCCTCGCCCTCCGCGCCGGGGCGACGACCGGCCTCCTCGGCCGGATCGCCACATGGGGCGCGGTCCCCACCCCCGTCGGCTCCTTCCAACTGGTGCCCGTACGCGTCGACCAGGACCTGCCGCTCGTCCACCGCTGGATGAACGACCCGGCCGTCGCCGCGTTCTGGGAACTCGCCGGACCTCCGCACCGGACGGAGGACCACCTACGGGCCCGACTGCACGGCGACGGGCGCTGCGTACCGTGCCTCGGCGTACTCGACGGCACTCCGATGAGCTACTGGGAGATCTACCGGGCGGACCTGGATCCGCTGGCCCGCAGCTATCCGGCCCGTCCGCACGACACCGGCATCCATCTCCTCATCGGCGACGCGGCGGACCGGGGACGAGGAGTGGGCACCGCCCTGCTGGGAGCCGTGGCCGACCTGATCCTCGACCGGCGCCCCGCCTGCCCACGGGTGGTAGCGGAACCCGATCTTCGCAACACCCCCTCCGTCGCCGCTTTCCTGAGCGCGGGCTTCCGGTTCGCCGCCGAGATCGACCTGCCCGGCAAGCGGGCGGCCCTCATGATCCGGGACCGGGTCCTGCGCGATGCGCTGTAGCGCCGGGTAATCAGGCGCTCACCATGAGATACGAACGGCGGTGTCCCGGTGTTCCCGGATCGCGGAAAAAAAATCGGCGAGCAGGAGCCGACCCCTGCAGAGGAGCCGTCCGTCCGTCCCACCGGCCCAGCCGCCCCGACCCACGCCCAGGAGCCCCGGCCGTGATCCCGTTCCTCATCCCCGTCACCGCCGCCCGTTTGTCAGTGCGGGGCCGTAGGGTGGTCAGGCTATGACGAAGCCCTCCCTCTCCGAACTCCTGCATGCCGCCGTCGCCGCCGTCGGCGGCACGGAGCGCCCCGGCCAGGTGACCATGGCCGAAGCGGTCGCCGAGGCGATCGACGACGGCTCCCACCTGCTGGTCCAGGCCGGCACCGGTACCGGTAAGTCGCTGGGCTATCTCGTGCCCGCGCTCGCGCACGGAGAGAGAGTGGTCATCGCGACGGCCACGCTCGCCCTGCAACGCCAGCTCGTGGAGCGGGACCTGCCGCGCACGGTCGACGCCCTGCACCCGCTGCTGCGCCGCCGTCCGGAGTTCGCCATGCTCAAGGGCCGGTCGAACTACCTGTGCCTGCATCGCCTGCACGAGGGCATGCCGCAGGACGAGGAGGAGGGCCTGTTCGACCAGTTCGAGGCCGCCGCGCCCACCAGCAAACTGGGGCAGGACCTGCTGCGGCTGCGGGACTGGGCGGACGAGACCGAGGACGGCGACCGGGACGACCTCACCCCCGGCGTCTCGGACCGCGCCTGGGCCCAGGTGTCGGTGTCCTCGCGGGAGTGCCTGGGCGCGTCGAAGTGCGCGTACGGCGCGGAGTGCTTCGCGGAGATGGCCCGTGAGCGGGCGAAGCTCGCCGAGGTCGTGGTCACCAACCACGCCCTGCTGGCCATCGACGCCATCGAGGGCGCCCCGGTGCTGCCGCAGCACGAGGTACTGATCGTGGACGAGGCGCACGAATTGGTCTCCCGCGTCACCGGCGTCGCCACCGGCGAACTCACCCCCGGGCAGGTCAACCGCGCCGTGCGCCGAGCCGCCAAGCTGGTCAACGAGAAGGCCGCCGACCAGCTCCAGACCGCCGCCGAGGGCTTCGAGCGGCTCATGGAACTCGCCCTTCCCGGCCGCCTGGAGGAGATCCCGGAGGACCTCGGCTACGCCCTGATGCAGCTGCGGGACGCGGCCCGCACGGTGATCTCGGCCATCGGCGCGACCCGCGACAAGTCCGTCCAGGACGAGGACGCGGTCCGCAAGCAGGCGCTGGCCTCCGTGGAGACGGTCCACGACGTGGCGGAGCGGGTCGTGAACGGCTCGGAGTGGGACGTCGTCTGGTACGAGCGGCACGACCGGTTCGGCGCCTCCCTGCGGGTCGCCCCCATGTCGGTCTCCGGCCTGCTCAGGGAGAAGCTCTTCGCCGACCGGTCCGTCGTCCTCACCTCGGCGACGCTCAAGCTGGGCGGCGACTTCAACGGCGTCGGCGCCTCCCTGGGACTCGGCCCGGAGGGCACGCAGGGCGAGGACCTGCCGCAGTGGAAGGGTATCGACGTCGGCTCGCCGTTCGACTACCGCAAGCAGGGCATCCTGTACGTCGCCAAACACCTGGCCCGCCCCGCGCGTGACGGTGACCGCGCCGACATGCTGGACGAGCTGACCGAGCTGATCCAGGCGGCAGGCGGGCGCACCCTCGGCCTGTTCTCGTCCATGCGGGCCGCCCAGCTCGCGGCGGAGGAGCTGCGCTCCCGGGTTCCCGAGTTCCCGATCCTGCTCCAGGGCGAGGAGACACTCGGCGAGCTGATCAAGAACTTCGCCGCCGACCCGAAGACCTGTCTCTTCGGCACGCTGTCACTCTGGCAGGGCGTCGACGTCCCCGGCCCCAGCTGCCAGCTGGTCGTCATGGACAAGATCCCGTTCCCGCGCCCCGACGATCCGCTGATGAGCGCGCGCCAGAAGGCGGTGGAGGACGCGGGCGGCAACGGCTTCATGGCGGTCGCCGCCACGCACGCGGCGCTGCTCATGGCGCAGGGCGCCGGCCGCCTCGTCCGGGCCTCCGGGGACCGGGGCGTGGTCGCCGTACTGGACCAGCGGCTGGCGACCGCCCGCTACGGCGGTTTCCTCAAGGCGTCACTGCCGGACTTCTGGTACACCACGGACCGTAATCAGGTCCGCAGGTCGCTCGCGGCGATCGACGCGGCGGCGAAGGAGACGGAGGGGAAGTGACCGGGGGCGGACCGTCTGCGGTCCCCCGTGGGCAGGAGGTGCCCGCGACGGCCTGGAGAACGGGCAGGGCCCCGGAACCGGCGCAGGGGTTCCGGGGCCCGGTCAGGGAGTGAGCCGGGTGGGGCTCGTCGTCCGCGGCGGTCAGACGCGCCGCAGCACGGCGACGACCTTGCCCAGGATGGTCGCGTCGTCGCCGGGGATCGGCTCGTAGGCCGCGTTGTGGGGGAGGAGCCAGACGTGGCCGTCCTCGCGCTTGAAGCGCTTGACGGTGGCCTCGCCGTCGAGCATGGCGGCCACGATGTCGCCGTTCTCGGCGACCGGCTGGCGGCGCACGGTGACCCAGTCGCCGTCGCAGATCGCGGCCTCGATCATGGAGTCGCCGACGACCTTGAGGACGAAGAGTTCGCCGTCACCGACGAGCTGGCGGGGGAGCGGGAAGACGTCCTCGACGGACTCCTCCGCGAGGATGGGGCCACCGGCGGCGATGCGGCCGACGAGCGGGACGTACGACGCGGCGGGCTTGCCGGCGGTGTCCGTGGGCTGCACGGTGACTGTCTGGTCCGATCCGCGGACCTCGTAGGCGCGCGGACGGTGGGGGTCGCGGCGCAGGAAGCCCTTGCGCTCCAGTGCCATCAGCTGGTGGGCGACGGAGGAGGTGCTGGAGAGGCCGACGGCCTGGCCGATCTCCCGCATCGACGGCGGGTAACCGCGCCGCTGCACGGAGTCCCTGATGACCTCGATCACCCGGCGCTGCCGGTCGGTGAGTCCGGAGCTGTCCGCCCGGATGCCTGGAGGTCGGCCCGGCAGGGAGCGCTTGGTTCCCTCGGGATTCGTGGCTTCGTTCATCGCGTGTACCGGCTCGACTCGGCCCTGGGAGCGGTCCTGGGCGGTGATGGTGGCACTGTCTGCGGTGGTGGTCACGGCGGCCCCTCTCGATGGTCTCCCTGCTGCACAACGGTAGTTGCTTTCGAAAGGTTGCGCCAAACACACGTTCGAGTGAAAAAGTGCGTTTCGCCTGACGGGATCAGGTGTCCGGGTGTATAGCTGGCGCGACGCTCGGCGGACAAAAGCGCCCATTGTTGTACTCTTCACCGCTGGAGTCGCTCGCCTCATGAGCGGCGCCCCCAGTCTGCCATCCGGAATGTCGCAGTCCGGTCGCCGGGGCCCTTTCCGTGCGGCTGCGCCACGCGCGCTCCCCGCGGCGCCCACCGTATCCCCGCGAGCGCGCGGTGGCGCGGCCGCGCCACCGCGCGTCCCCGCAGGTCGGCCGCCGGCCCCCGGGGCGCCGTTCCGGCGCGACACGCGTGTCTGCCTTGGTGAATCAGTCAATCCCCACATGTAGTGGTTGGATGGCTACAGCGGCCCACAAGTTGTGGTCCCCCCGGTCGGAGACGGCTCACCGATCGCCTATGCTTAGGGCTGCTTCGCGAGGCCTGTGTGTCCAGCGAGGCTGACGAGTCTGCTGTGAGGAGGGTTGGAGAACATGCACTGCCCCTTCTGCAGGCACCCCGACAGCCGCGTGGTCGACAGCCGTACGACCGACGACGGCACGTCCATCCGCAGGCGCCGCCAGTGCCCTGACTGCTCCCGTCGTTTCACGACCGTGGAGACGTGCTCGCTCATGGTGGTGAAGCGGTCCGGAGTCACCGAACCGTTCAGCCGTACCAAGGTCATCAACGGCGTGCGCAAGGCGTGCCAGGGGCGGCCGGTCACCGAGGACGCGCTCGCCCAGCTCGGGCAGCGGGTCGAGGAGGCGGTGCGCGCGACCGGAAGTGCCGAGCTGACCACCCACGACGTGGGACTGGCCATACTCGGCCCCTTGCAGGAGCTGGACCTCGTCGCCTATCTGCGGTTCGCCTCCGTCTACCGGGCGTTCGACTCGCTCGAGGACTTCGAGGCCGCCATCGCGGAGCTGAGGGAGGCGACGCGCCCCGCCGCGGACGAGGAAGACGCCGGCGCGGGGAGCCAGGAAGACCATCGCGGGCCGGTCGGGACCACGCAGGTTCCCGAGCCCGCGCACGCCGCCGACTGACCGGCGGACCGGAATCCGGTCGGAGAACCTGGTTCCGGCCGTACGGCGGCGAACGAAGACCTGTCGCGGGCGGCGGCTGAGGGTGCCCGCGACGCAAGACAGAAACATGTGCCCACGGGAACAACGGGGGCATTTCAGGGCGTTTTCGCCCGTAGGGAGGCGGCATGACAGAGACGGCGAGCGGTCCGGCACGAGGTTCCCGCGCCAAGGGAGCCAAGGGCAGCAAGGGACTGCGCATCGAGCGCATCCACACCACCCCCGGCGTGCACCCGTACGACGAGGTGACGTGGGAGCGCCGTGACGTCGTCATGACCAACTGGCGCGACGGCTCGGTCAACTTCGAGCAGCGTGGCGTCGAGTTCCCCGACTTCTGGTCGGTGAACGCGGTCAACATCGTCACCAGCAAGTACTTCCGTGGTGCCGTCGGCACCCCGCAGCGCGAGACCAGCCTCAAGCAGCTGATCGACCGCATCGTGAAGACGTACCGGAAGGCCGGTGAGGACCACAAGTACTTCGCTTCCCCCGCCGACGCGGAGATCTTCGAGCACGAGCTGGCGTACGCCCTCCTGCACCAGATCTTCAGCTTCAACAGCCCTGTCTGGTTCAACGTCGGCACCAAGCAGCCCCAGCAGGTCTCGGCCTGCTTCATCCTGTCCGTCGACGACTCCATGGAGTCGATCCTCGACTGGTACAAGGAAGAGGGCATGATCTTCAAGGGCGGCTCCGGCGCCGGCCTGAACCTCTCCCGGATCCGTTCCTCCAAGGAGCTGCTCTCCTCCGGCGGCAACGCCTCCGGCCCGGTCTCCTTCATGCGTGGCGCCGACGCCTCCGCCGGCACCATCAAGTCGGGCGGTGCCACCCGTCGCGCCGCCAAGATGGTGGTGCTCGACGTCGACCACCCCGACATCGAGGACTTCATCGAGACCAAGGTCAAGGAAGAGGAGAAGATCCGCGTCCTGCGCGACGCGGGCTTCGACATGGACCTGGGCGGCGACGACATCACGTCCGTCCAGTACCAGAACGCCAACAACTCGGTCCGTGTGAACGACGAGTTCATGAAGGCGGTCGAGGAGGGCGGCAAGTTCGGCCTGCGTGCCCGTATGACCGGTGAGGTCATCGAGGAGGTCGACGCCAAGGCGCTCTTCCGCAAGATCGCCGAGGCCGCCTGGGCCTGCGCCGACCCGGGCATCCAGTACGACGACACGATCAACAACTGGCACACCTGCCCCGAGTCCGGCCGGATCACCGCGTCGAACCCGTGCAGCGAGTACATGCACCTGGACAACACGTCCTGCAACCTGGCCTCGCTGAACCTGATGAAGTTCCTGAAGGACGACGGCAAGGGCGACCAGTCCTTCGAGACCGAGCGCTTCCAGAAGGTCGTCGAGCTGGTCATCACCGCGATGGACATCTCGATCTGCTTCGCGGACTTCCCGACCCAGAAGATCGGCGAGAACACCCGCGCCTTCCGCCAGCTCGGCATCGGCTACGCCAACCTCGGCGCCCTGCTGATGGCCACCGGCCACGCCTACGACTCCGACGGCGGCCGCGCCCTGGCCGGCGCCATCACCTCCCTGATGACGGGTACGGCCTACCGCCGTTCCGCCGAGCTGGCCGAGGTCGTCGGCACCTACGACGGCTACGCCCGCAACGCCGACGCCCACAAGCGCGTCATGAAGCAGCACTCCGACGCCAACGCCACGGCCGTGCGCATGGACGACCTGGACACCCCGGTCTGGGCCGCCGCCACGGAGGCCTGGCAGGACGTGCTGCGGCTCGGCGAGAAGAACGGTTTCCGTAACTCCCAGGCGTCCGTCCTCGCGCCGACCGGCACCATCGGTCTCGCGATGTCCTGCGACACCACCGGTGTCGAGCCCGACCTCGCGCTGGTGAAGTTCAAGAAGCTCGTCGGCGGCGGCTCGATGCAGATCGTCAACGGCACCGTCCCGCAGGCCCTGCGCCGCCTGGGCTACCAGGAGGAGCAGATCGAGGCGATCGTCGCCCACATCGCCGAGCACGGCAATGTGATCGACGCCCCCGGCCTCAAGCAGGAGCACTACGAGGTCTTCGACTGCGCCATGGGCGAGCGCGCCATCTCCCCGATGGGCCACGTCCGCATGATGGCCGCGATCCAGCCGTGGATCTCCGGCGCCATCTCCAAGACGGTCAACATGCCGGAGACGGCGACCGTCGAGGAGGTCGAGGAGATCTACTTCGAGGCATGGAAGCTGGGCGTCAAGGCGCTCGCGATCTACCGCGACAACTGCAAGGTCGGCCAGCCGCTCTCCGCCAAGAAGAAGGACTCGGCGGACGAGAAGAAGGCCGAGGAGCCCGCGGCCGCCGAGACCAAGGTCGAGAAGGTCGTCGAGTACCGTCCGGTCCGCAAGCGCCTCCCGAAGGGACGTCCCGGCATCACCACGTCCTTCACCGTCGGCGGCGCCGAGGGTTACATGACGGCCAACTCCTACCCGGACGACGGCCTGGGCGAGGTCTTCCTGAAGATGTCCAAGCAGGGTTCCACCCTCGCGGGCATGATGGACGCCTTCTCCATCGCCGTCTCCGTCGGCCTCCAGTACGGCGTGCCCCTGGAGACGTACGTCTCGAAGTTCACCAACATGCGCTTCGAGCCGGCCGGCATGACGGACGACCCGGACGTGCGGATGGCGCAGTCGATCGTCGACTACATCTTCCGCCGCCTGGCGCTGGACTTCCTGCCCTTCGAGACCCGCTCCGCGCTCGGCATCCACTCCGCCGAGGAGCGCCAGCGACACCTGGAGACCGGCTCCTACGAGCCGGCCGAGGACGAGGTGGACGTCGAGGGCCTGGCCCAGTCGGCGCCGCGCGCCCAGGAGCTGAAGGCGGTCGCCACGCCGAAGGCCGAGTCCGAGGCGGCCAAGCCCGCCCCGAAGCAGGCCCACACCAGCGCCGAACTGGTGGAGATGCAGCTGGGCATCCAGGCCGACGCCCCGCTGTGCTTCTCCTGCGGTACGAAGATGCAGCGGGCCGGCTCCTGCTACATCTGCGAGGGCTGCGGCTCGACCAGCGGCTGCAGCTGATGACACGCCGTTCGTGAGGTAAGGGGCGCCGGCCATGGCCGGCGCCCCTTACCCGTATGCGCTGAGGACGTCAGGGCCGGTGCGCCCGGCCCATGACCCGGGTGAAGGTCGCCGGGTCCCCGTCGAAGCCGTGCAGGCCGGGGTGGAAGGTCCACTCGCCGGAGTCGTCCCGGACGAACTCGGCGAGCGCGGCGGCCGTCGCCCCGGCCACCGAGCCGAAGCCGTCCTCGGCGAGCACCGTGTAGCCCTCACGGATACGGAGGGCGGGATTCAGCACGTCGGCGAACGTCGTGTGCCCGTACCGCTGTTGGATGACGGCGCCCACCACCACGCGCGCGTAGCGCCCGTCGAGGCGGTCCAGTTCGAGCGTCATGACCTCGTCCCAGCCGAACCCCTTGCCGTCCGTGCTGTCGCGGTTGAGGGTGATCGTGCCGTCCGGTGAGCGGCTGTCGAAGTGCACCAGATAGGCCGGATCCCCGTACGCGTCACCGGAGACGAAGGTCGCGGCGATGATGTCCAGGTCGGTCGGCGAGTGACCCGCCGGACTGGGGTCCCACTTGAGCGCGACCTCGACCTTGCGGATTCCCTTGCTGAAGCCGGTCACCAGGCTTCCCCCTTCCGCTGTGGCTCGACCCCAACTTCCCTGCGGCCGGGGTTCGTTGTCCATCGTGCCATGCACGGGGGTCCGTACGCGCGGGCGATCTCCGCAAAGACGTGACCGACGCCACGCCCGGTGGCCGTACGATGGCGCGGTGCTGGTCAAGTGGATTCGCTGCACCGTGGTGGACCGCCGGGGGTTCGAGCGGGGGCAGCGGAAATGGGCGGGGCTTCCAGGGGAGCCGGGTTTCCGGGGACAGGGCGGGGGCTGGAGCCGGCGGCGGCCGGGCGTGGCGCACCTCTTCGCCTTCTGGGAGAGCCGTGCCTTCTACGACTCCTTCATGGCCCGCTCCCACGACCGGCTGGCCGCCGCCCAGTCCGGCACCTTCAAGGACGCCCAGGTCAAGCTGTTCGAGTACCGCTTCGATGTCAAGACCGGATTCGAGCCCCGCTTCACCGACGCCGATCTGATCCGGGTGGCCCTGTGCACGGTCCGCGAGGAGCGCGTGGAGCACTTCACGCTCATGCAGGAGAAGGTCTGGAACCCCGCCATGGCCGGCTCGCCCGGCATGATCCGCGGCATGTTCGCCGAGGCGCCCGGGCACGAGTTCCTGATCCTGTCGATGTGGCGCTCGGCGGCCGAGCACGGCAAGTACCGCACCGAGCGGGTGGAGCGCCTCGCCCTGCGCGCCCAGACCGAGGCGGACATCGCGGCGCTCTCCGGCGACATCGTGGACCTGGAACCGTCCTGGACGGTCTGAGGCGCGTGCTGGTTCGAAAAGCGAATGCGGCAGCCGTGGGCGGTCCCGTCGCGGCGGCCCGGGACGCCGGATTCATGTGACCTACGCCGTATGGAGCCCGTACGAGTGCTCGACGCGTCGCCGTACCCTCTAGGGTTTCGGCATGGCACGACCACGGCGCATCGTCCTTGTCCGGCACGGCGAGTCAACGGGCAACGTCGACGACTCCGTGTACGAGCGCGAACCCGACCACGCCCTCGCGCTGACCGAGCGCGGCCGACGGCAGGCGGAGGAGACCGGCGAACGGCTCCGCGAGCTGTTCGGCCGGGAACGGGTCAGCGTGTACGTCTCCCCGTACCGCCGTACCCACGAGACACTCCGCGCCTTTCACCTGGACCCCGAGCTGATACGCGTCCGGGAGGAGCCCCGGCTGCGCGAGCAGGACTGGGGCAACTGGCAGGACCGCGACGACGTGCGCCTGCAGAAGGCGTACCGGGACGCGTACGGGCACTTCTTCTTCCGGTTCCCCCAGGGTGAGTCCGGCGCGGATGTCTACGACCGGGTCGGCGGCTTCCTGGAGAGCCTGTTCCGCAGCTTCGAGGCCCCCGACCACCCGCCGAACGTCCTCCTGGTGACCCACGGCCTCGCCATGCGGCTGTTCTGCATGCGCTGGTTCCACTGGACGGTCGCGGAATTCGAGTCGCTGTCCAATCCGGGGAACGCCGAGATGCGGATGCTCGTTCTCGGAGAGGACGGCAAGTACACACTCGACCGGCCCTTCGAACGCTGGCGCGAGCCGGTGCCGCAGTGGGTCACCGGATAGAGTGGCAGGGCGATGACCGCTGACTCCTCTTCCCCCGGGCGCCTGCAGCGCGCTCTGACCAGCCTGCGGGGACTGGCCGTGGGGGACGCCCTGGGCTCCCAGTTCTTCGTCCCCGCGCACTATCCCCTGCTCAAGCGCCGCGAGCTGCCCGCGGGCACCTGGCAGTGGACGGACGACACCGAGATGGCCTGCTCGGTGGTCGCCGTCCTCGCCGCCCACCAGCGCGTCGACCAGGACGCCCTCGCCCGCTCCTTCGCCGAGCACCACGACTTCGACCGGGGCTACGGCCCCGCGGTCAACCGGCTGCTGCGCCTGGTCCGGGAGGGCGAGGACTGGCGCCGGCTGGCCGCCGGGCTCTTCAACGGCCAGGGGTCCTGGGGCAACGGGGCGGCGATGCGGATCGCGCCTTTGGGTGCGTGGTACGCGGACGATCCGGAGCAGGCGACCCACCAGGCGGAGATCTCGGCCTACACCACCCACCAGCACCGGGAGGCCGTGGTCGGTGCGATGGCCGTGGCCGCCGCGGCGGCGTTCGCCGGCTCCCCGGACGGCCCGCCCGCCCCTGAGGCACTGCTCGACGGCGTCATCGCGCTCGTACCGAAGAGCGCGGTCGGCCAGGGCCTCCGCCGGGCCCGGGACATGCTCGACTACGACGACGCGGTCACCGTGGCGGCCGTCCTGGGCTGCGGACGACGTACGACCGCGCATGACACCGTCCCCTTCGCCCTCTGGTCCGCCGCACGGTCCCTCGGCGACTTCACGTCGGCGTTCTGGACCACCGCCCAGGTCGGCGGGGACGTGGACACCACCTGCGCGATCGTGGGCGGGGTGCTCGCCGCGGGCAAGGCGGGGACACCGCCCGCCGAGTGGGCCGAGCGCACCGAGGCCCTGCCGGACTGGGTGCCCACGGGCGCCTGACGGCCGCCGTCGCCGCGCCAGCCCGGCCCGGCGCGCGCCCCTCGTCGAAACTCTCCGTTCCCGGCGGGAACTCTCCGTGACCGTCGCTCGTTGTCCCGATGTCCGCTGCCCGCTGCCCGCCGTGTCCGGGTCCGGGACGTCCGGCGGGGCCGCGAGCGCGAGGGGGACGGAGGGGAGGAAGATGGCATTCGGTGCGCGAGTGCTGTCGGCGGTGCCGCCGGAGCGGGGCCGGGGAGCGGCTCGGGCGCTGCTTTCCACCGTGGTCCGGGCCCTGCTCCTGGCCCTCTCGTGCGTTCCGCCGAGCGTGGTGCGGCCGGCCGGACCTCCGCGAGGGCCGTCTGTCGCCCGGCGGCGGTCCGGCCGGCCGCGGCATCGCGCGGCGCGTCCCGGTTCAGCCCATGTGCGGGCCCGCCGTGCCCGCGAGGGAGTCGAGGTCGCTCTTGCGGACCCTCAGCACCAGCCAGGCCGTGACGAAGGCGAGTACGGCCATCGCGGCGGCCGGGATGAAAGCCGTGGAAATGCCATGGGCGAGCACCTCGTTCCCCCACGGCGCGGGCATCTGGTGCGTCTTGGCGAACTCCGCCTTCTGCTCCGGGGAAGCGCCGGCGAGGAACCGGGGCAGCTGCTTCTTCCCCTCATCGGTCGCGGCCGATCCGAAGACGGTCGTCAGGATGGACAGCCCGAGCGAACCACCGACCTGCTGCATGGCGTTGAGCAGTCCGGAAGCGGCGCCCGCCTGGTGCGGGGCCACGCCGGACACGGCGGTGACGGTGGCCGTCACGAAGGTCAGGCCCATGCCGAAGCCGAACACCAGCATCGGCCCCAGCACCCCGCCCGCATAGGTGCTGCCGGGCTCGATGAAGGTCTGCCAGCCCAGCCCGACCGCCACCAGCGCCGCGCCGGCCATCATGAACGGCTTGGGGCCGAGCACCGGAAGGAAGCGCTGCGACAACCCTGCGCCGATTGCGATCGCGGCCGTCACGGGAAGGAACGCGATACCGGCCTTGATGGCGCTGTAGCCGAGCACGTTCTGCACGAACAGCACGATGTAGAAGAACATGCCGAACATCGCCGCGGCCAGGCTCAGCATGATCACGTACGTGCCCCAGCGGTTGCGGTCCGCGAACATCCGCAGCGGGGTGATCGGTTCCTTCGCCCGCGTCTCGATGAAGACGAAGGCGAGCAGCAGCACCACGGCCGCGGCGAAGGACCCGATCGTGAGCCCGTCCCGCCAGCCCTTCTCCGCGGCGCGGATGAACCCGTACACCAGCGAGGCCATGCCGACCGTGGAGGTGAGTGCGCCGGCCAGGTCGAAGCGGCCCGGATGACGCTCGGACTCGTTGATGTACAGCGGCGCGAGCGACGCGATCAGCACGCCGATGGGCACGTTGACGAACAGCACCCACCGCCAGTCGAGCCAGTCGGTGAGCATGCCGCCCGCCAGCAGGCCGATGGCACCGCCGCCCGCGGAAACGGCGGCGAAAACCCCGAAGGCCCGGTTGCGTTCCGGGCCTTCGGGGAAGGTGGTCGTTATCAGCGCCAGCGCCGTGGGGGACGCTATCGCGCCGCCCACACCCTGGAGGGCTCGCGCGGCCAGCAGCTGCCAGGGCTCCTGGGCCAGGCCGCCCAGCAGCGAGGCGAAGGTGAACAGCAGGATGCCGGTCATGAACACCCGGCGGCGGCCGAGGATGTCACCGGCCCGCGCACCGAGCAGCAGCAGGCCGCCGAAGGTGAGCGTGTAGGCGCTGACCACCCATGTCAGATCGGTCGTGCTGAAGCTGAGCGCTTCTTGAATGTGCGGGAGCGCGATATTCACAATCGTCGCGTCGAGTACCACCATGAGCTGACTGGCCGCGATGACGGTGAGCGCGATGCCGGGGTGCCCTCCCCGACGGGCCGCGCCCGATTTCTGATCGTCTGTGAGGAGCTGAGAGGTCGTCACCATGGGTCCCCCATACAGGCATTAGTGAACGCTTACGTTCACTGTTGCGCCCACCGTAGTGAGTGCCCAACAGTGAACGCAAGCGTTCACTCAAGCGCGCGTCGCGCCCGCGTCCCCCGTTGCTGCAGCGCGGCGTCACTGCCCCGGAATCACCGCTCACCTCGCATGCAGGAGAAACACAGATGGTTACCTCGCGCTGTACGGCCGCGCCCGCCGGAACGGCTTCCCCCCGCCGGCGCGGCGCGGTACTGGAGCGGGCGATCCTCGACGCCGCCCTGGAGCAGCTCAGCACGGTCGGCTGGAAGGGACTGACCATGGAAGGCGTCGCGGCCGGCGCCCACACCGGCAAGGCGGCCGTCTACCGCCGCTGGCCCTCCAAGGAGGACCTGGTCGCGGACGCCCTGGTGTCCGGGCTGCCCCGGGTGGAACGGGCTCCCGACCTGGGCAGCGTGCGCGAGGACCTGCTCACCCTGTGCCGTCAGGTGCGGCAGATCATGTACTCACGGCCCGGCGCCGCTCTGCGCTCGGTCATTCACGAATGCGATCAAGTGCAAGCGGAGCGCTTCGAAGGGGTAATCCTCGGCAGTGTGGTCGAGCCGACCGTCAAGCTGGTGCGTGAGGTCATTGTCCGTGGAATAGAGCGCGGAGAGGTCCGTGAGGACGCGGCCAACGGCTATGTCTTCGACGTCATCCCGGCCATGATGATGTACAGGTCAAAGGTGTGCGCCAGCGAATGGAACGACCAAGATCTCGAAGGGATGGTCGACCGGCTGATGCTTCCGCTGCTGCGGCCCTACGGAGCCTGACGTCCTCTTCCGGCGCCCCTCGCGTCCCTCGGGAGACCGGGGTGTCGCGCGCCGGTCCCGGCGGCGTACGCTAAGGGCGCCATGCCGTACGAACCGCCTACCCACACCGTCGAGCGCTCCCTGCGCGCCACGACCGGAGCGAAGGTCATTGCCGGTGTCGACGAGGTGGGGCGCGGCGCCTGGGCCGGTCCTGTCACGGTCTGCGCGGCGATCACCGGACTGCGCCGCCCGCCCGCGGGCCTGACCGACTCCAAGCTGCTCACGCTCAAGCGGCGCAGGGAACTCGCCGAGATCCTGCGGTCATGGGTGACGGCCTATGCCCTGGGGCATGCTTCCCCCGAGGAGATCGACGACCTGGGGATGACGGCCGCGCTGCGGCTGGCCGCGGTCCGCGCCCTGGACGCCCTGCCGGTCCGCCCCGACGCCGTGATCCTCGACGGGAAGCACGACTACCTCGGCGCTCCCTGGAAGGTCCGCACGGTGATCAAGGGCGATCAGTCGTGTGTGGCCGTGGCGGCGGCGTCGGTGATCGCCAAGGTTCAGCGCGACAAAATGATGGCCGAACTGGGTGTCGACCATGCAGACTTCGGATTTGCGGACAACGCCGGGTATCCGTCGCCCGTGCACAAGGCCGCACTGGCGGAGCGGGGGCCCACCCCGCACCACCGTTTGTCCTGGGCGTATCTTGATGCGTTGCCTCAGTGGCGGCACCTCAAGAAGGTCCGCAACTGGGCGGACGGAAGCGTTCCGGAAATTGAGGGTCAGCTCGGCTTCGATTTCTGACGGTTCCGATCGCACTGATGTGCCACCCGGTCATCCGCGCCGCACCAACGTTTGATAAAAATCAGCTCATGCCTCTCATTCCCGAGGAGCCTCAGATTCACGAGAGTGCCCAGGGTCCCCGCGCCACGCCGGCCAGCGGCCGCACCGCGCCGACCCCTCGCCCCGTACCCGGCCCCCGCCCCGCGGCTCCGTCCCGCCCCGGTCGTCCCGGCCCTCCCCGGCCCACGCCGCCGGCGCAGCGCGCACCGCGAGACGCGGCTCCGGCCAAGCCCGGTCCTTCCGCCCCGGCCGCTCCCGCCGCCGCGGCGAGCCCGCAGATCCAGTTGATCCCGGCTTCGGCCGAGGGTGCGCTCGACGCCGCCGAGGAGGCAGTGGACCTGCTCCTGGACTCGGGCCGCGCCCCCGGTGACGTGCTCGTGCTCACCACCGGTGCCCAGCACCCGTGGGCCGAACACGAACTGTCCTTCGGTGAAGCGTCCTACTGGGCGCAGCACGACGCCGGTGACGACGTCTTCTACGCGGACGCCGCCGTCGCCGCCCGCGCCGCCACCCGCCCGGTGGTCGTCGTGGCCGTCAACGGAGGCCCCGCCTCCGCCGCTGCCACCGCCCTCCCGCTGGCTCACTCCCGTGCCGGTGCCCTGCTGATCGTCTGCGGCGACCCGCAGCAGATCAACTCGGTGCTGGGCGCCGGCGTCTGAGTCGCGTCGGCACCGCGGGACACCGAGGGGCCGAAGGAGCCGCTCCGGCGGAATCCGCCCGGTGCGGCTTTTGGCGTGCCCGGGCGACGGACCGACGCCCACCGGACGACGCGGCGCGGCCATGACGCCGCCGGGTCCGTTCCTGGCGAGGCCCGGGAGCGCCCATCGACGTGGTGCCGGGGAGTGATCCGGACCCGCCATGGCGATGCCCGCCTGGCCCGGCGCGTACCCCAGGGGGTGGGCCCGCACCGACCTACGGCCGTCTCCGGGCGTACCAGAGGGCGGTTCCCGCAGGTACCCGCGCAGCGGGGGCAGCTCCCG
The DNA here is from genome assembly GCF_016860525.1 of Streptomyces rubradiris. Lineage (NCBI taxonomy): Bacteria > Bacillati > Actinomycetota > Actinomycetes > Kitasatosporales > Streptomycetaceae > Streptomyces > Streptomyces rubradiris. The sequence goes on along the minus strand of NZ_BNEA01000015.1, from coordinate 2,185,413 downwards.
CAGGTCACCCAGGGTTCCTCGGGGTCCGGAAGGCAAGTCCGCCGGTGCTCCTCGGGACCGCTCCGCGCGCAACCGAATCGGCCCGGCCGTCAGGCGTCGGCCGGATGTGCGGTAGCAGCCCGAGGCCGGTGGCGCGAACCGTTGTACCGCCCGTACTTCGGTGGTCAGCGAGCCGCCGCCCGGCTCAGTACCTCGGAGACCGGGCCGCCGGTGCGTGGCGCCAGTGGCGGGGCTTCCGACGTGGCGAGCGGCTCCGGGGCCGAGTGGGCGTTCGGCCGACGCCCCCCGCGTCCCTCGCCGAGCACCTGCCAGCCGTCGTGGGTCAGCGTGATGTACGCGCCGCAGCGCAGCCCGTGCAGGGTGCAGGCATCGCGCAGTCCCCACATCCAGGCGCCGTCCTCCTCGGTCCAACGCGCGTCGCCCTGGCGGCAGTAGAGCAGGACGGCCGTGCGCACAGGGGTGCGGCGGCGCAGGTCGTGCGGAATCACCCGGCGCAACTGGGCCAGCAGCGCGTTGCGGAACATCCAGCCGTCGGCCGGAGTCGCACGGCGCGTGAACGAGGCGCTCGCCCGCAATCGCTCGTCCGGGTCGAGCACCGCCACGACCGCCGTGAGCGGCTTCGGGTGGTGGCGGGCGTGCAGACCGCTGACGACCTCACGAGGGTTGCGCAGCAAAGGGATTCCGGCGGCGGCCCACTCCGCGGGCTCGAGCAGGCGACTGGCGGAGGCGTCGGACGCCGGCGTCGACAACGAGGCCGCCGAGGACGATGCGAATCCGAAGGTCACGTTCCTCCCTTCGGCTACGCGCCCACACTGCGGGCGAGGTCGGATTCGGGGGAGCGCGCGCCGCAGCGGAGCCCAACCGGATCACGGGTGAGTCGTGCGGGTAGCGGATCTCAATTCTTCCTGTCGAACTTGGTTGCGGCAACGAGCAATTGGCGCCGCCGAGTGTTATCTGGTAGTGCGTGGCTTATATCCCTCCTACCCAAAGGAGGGGCCGTCGACGCCTGCGCCCTCCGCGGACCCGCCCGGCGGGCCGCCGCGAACGGCCGCGCGGCAGCCCGGAACAGCGGTAACGCGCGTCGGCCCGGAACAGCGGTAACGCGCGTCGGCCCGGAACAGGGGTAACGCCGCACTCATCCCTGGACGGCGAGAACCAGCGGCAACACGCCACGCGCCCCGGACTTGCGAAGCAGGCGCGCCGCTATGGCCAGGGTCCAGCCCGTCTCCGTGAAGTCGTCGACGAGGAGCACCGGACCATCGGCCGCGGCGAGCGCCGAGGCCAGGGCGGGGGGCACCGTCAACGCCCCGTCGAGCGCTTTCAGCCGCTGGGCGCTGTTGCTGCGGGGCACCCGGGGTGTGTCCTCCGCGTATTCCACCGAGCCGAGCAGGGGCAGTCTGCCGACCTCGGCGATGCGGGCGCCCAGGGAGTGGATCAGCCTGGGCCGGCTGCGCGAGGCCATGGTGACCACGCCCACCGGCCGGGCCGGGGCGTCGGACGCGCCGGAGGCCCAGCCGCCCGGACCACGGGCCCAGTCGGCCAGCACGCCGACCACGGCCTGGGCCACGTCGTCCGGCACCGCAGCGTCCGGTGCCTGCGGCGCGAACAGGGGACGCAACCGGTTGCCCCAGCCGATGTCCGACAGCCGCCCCAGAGCCCTCCCCGGCGAGGCCTGTTCCCCCGCCGGGATACGGCCCTTGAGGCCGATGCCGATGGCCGGGAGCCCGGTCGGCCACATGCGCCGGGGCTCCACCTCCACCCCGGCGCGGCCCAGGTCGCTCCGCGCGGCGTCCAGGGCCGCCGGGGACAGGCCGGAAGTGAAGCGCGGCCCGGCGCAGTTGTCGCAGCGGCCGCATGGTTTGGCGCCCTCGTCGTCCAGCTGGCGCTGGAGGAATTCCATCCGGCACTCGGTGGTGCTCGCGTACTCGCGCATCGCCTGCTGCTCGGCCGCGCGCTGCCGGGCCACCCACGCGTAGCGCTCGGCGTCGTACGACCAGGGCTGTCCGGTGGCCGTCCAGCCGCCCTTGACCCGTCGCACCGCTCCGTCCACGTCGAGGACCTTCAGCATGGTCTCCAGGCGGGAGCGGCGCAGCTCCACCAGCGGTTCCAGGGCGGGCAGCGACAGGGGGCCGTCCGCCCGGGCGAGCACGTCGAGGGTGCGCCGGACCAGATCTTCGGAGGGAAAGGCCAGCGAGGAGAAGTACTCCCAGATCGCCTCGTCCTCCTTGCCCGGCAGCAGCAGTACCTCGGCGTGGGCGACGCCGCGGCCGGCCCTGCCGACCTGCTGGTAGTAGGCGATGGGGGAGGAGGGCGAGCCGAGATGGACGACGAAACCGAGATCCGGTTTGTCGAAGCCCATGCCGAGCGCCGAGGTGGCCACCAGGGCCTTGACACGGTTGGCGAGCAGGTCCTCCTCCGCCTGCTGCCGTTCGGCGTTCTCCGTCTTGCCCGTGTACGAGGCGACGGTGTGCCCGCGCTGCCGCAGAAAAGCGGTGACCTCCTCGGCGGCGGCGACGGTGAGGGTGTAGACGATGCCGGAGCCCGGCAGGTCGTCGAGGTGGTCGGCGAGCCAGGCCATCCGGTGCGCGGCATCCGGCAGCCGCAGCACACCGAGGCTCAGACTCTCCCGGTCCAGCGGCCCGCGCAGCACCAGCGCGTCCATCGTGCCGCCCGTGCCGAGCTGCTCGGCGACGTCCGCGGTCACCCGGGCGTTGGCCGTGGCGGTGGTGGCCAGCACCGGGACTCCGGACGGCAGGTCGCCGAGCATGGTGCGCAGCCGGCGGTAGTCGGGGCGGAAGTCGTGGCCCCAGTCGGAGATGCAGTGGGCCTCGTCCACCACCAGCAGACCGGTGGCAGCGGAGAGCTTGGGCAGGACCTGGTCGCGGAAGTCGGGGTTGTTCAGCCGCTCCGGTGAGACCAGCAGCACATCGACCGCGCCCGCCGCGATCTCGGCCTGGACGGCGTCCCATTCCTCGGTGTTGGCCGAGTTGATGGTCCGGGCGTGGATACCGGCCCGGCCCGCGGCCTCCACCTGGTTGCGCATGAGCGCGAGCAACGGCGAGACGATCACCGTGGGGCCGCTTCCTCTGGCCCGCAGCAGTGAGGTCGCGACGAAGTACACCGCGGACTTGCCCCAGCCCGTGCGCTGTACGACCAGGGCCCGGCGCCGGTCGGCGACCAGCGCCTCGATCGCCCGCCACTGGTCTTCGCGCAGCCGGGCGGCGCCCGTCGCGTCCCCGACGAGCCGGGCGAGAACGGCGTCGGCTTCTGCCCTCAGATCCGCGTTGCTCGTGTGTTCCATGCGTTCCATACAACAGGACCGCACCGACAACCGGGCGGGCCCGGGCCGAGTCTGTGGATAACCAGGACAGCGTTGTCGTGTCCCTGATCCGACTTATCCACAGGCCGCTAAGCGGAATCTGGGAATCCGCGAGATCGTCGGCGCATGACGAATCACAGCGAAACCACCGGACCCTTCGGAAACGACGACATCTCCGGGCACGGCCCGTCGGCCGGACCGGCCGACCACACCGCGCAGGTCACCCTGCGCACCCCCGCCGAACTGGCCGACGCCCTGCCCTACCTGCTCGGCTACCGCCCCGAGGACAGCATGGTGCTCGTCGCCCTGCACGACCGCGGAGGCAGCGGCAGGTTCGGCGGCCGGGCCCGGCTCGGCATCCCGGCGAACGAGGAGGACTGGGAGGCCGCCGCCCGGCAACTGACCCGCGGGCTGGTGACCGGCAGCGAGCGGCGAGGCGCCCGGCCCGAGGGCATGGTGGCCTATGTCTGCCAGGAGCCGGGCCCCGGGGAGTCCGGCCGGGAGGTCAAGCAACGGCTGACGAGGCTGGCCCAGCTGATGCGCACCGAGTGCGGAAGCCTGGACGTGCCCGTCGTCGAGGCCCTGTGCGTCTCGGACGGGCGTTTCTGGTCGTACTGCTGCCCGGTCAAGGGCTGCTGCCCTGAGGACGGCTCCCCGATGGGCCTGCCCGGCACCTCCGTACTCGCCGCGGCGGCCACCTACGCCGGCCTCCAGGTGCGCGGCACACTGAAAGAACTGCGCGCCAGGCTGCAACCCTGGGAGTCCGCCGCGGCGCTGGACCAGGAGATCGCCCTCGACGCGGCGGGCATGAGCCTGGTGCCCCGCATCCTGGACGAGACGACCCGCGAGCAGGTGGTGCAGGAGACCCTCGTCCTCGCCGAGCGGATCATCCGCCGCTTCGCCGCGGCGGCACCGGTCTCCGGCACCCATCCGGCGGATGTCCGCGACGACGGCCTCCTCGATGCCGACGAGGCGGCGACCCTCATCCTCGGACTCCAGGACCGCACGACCCGCGACCGGGCCGCAGCCTGGATGGAGGGGGACGTCGCGGGCCCGGCCCTGCGGCTCTGGCGCGCCCTGGCCCGCCGCTGCGTCGGCCCTTACAGCGAGCACGCCGCCGCACCGCTGACCCTGGCGGGCTGGGTCGCCTGGTCGACGGGCGACGAACTGGAGGCGCGCGAGGCACTGGCCATGGCACTGGGCGCGGATCCCGACTACCTCTTCGCCCGCCTGCTGCACCAGGCGTGCAACGAAGGACTCGACCCCGAAGCGGTCCGCCGCTGCCTGCGCGTCCAGGACACGCAGGACAAGCAGGACGCGCCGGTGTGGGCGGCGCGGCAATCGGGCCCGGCACCACGGCAGGCGTCCGCCGAGAGCACGCGGAACCCCGACCCGGCACCCCTGACCGCGGCGGACGGCCCGGCTCCAGGTCCTCGGGCGGCCGGGCAGCGCAGGCGCCGCACGCGCGGCGCGGACAGTGACGACCACCGCCCCACGGCCCGGACCAAGGCCGACCGACGCGGGCCGGCCGGCTCCCGCCCCCGGTCGACCGCGCCCGGAACGGCCAGGCCGGGCCTTCGGGCAGGGAGCACCAGGCGCACGCGTACCACCGGCCCCGGCGACACCGCGACCGGCGGTGCGCCGTCGGAGGGCGGACGCACGCGGGCCGAGGGCGACGGATGAGCCTCCTCCGGTCCGCGCCCGGACAGGCGGCACCCCGGGAGCAACGGCCGTGGAAACCGGACCGGGCCGTGCCCGCCGGCCCGGCGAACCCCGGTGCGGTGCGGGGAGCGACTCCTGGAGAGCCCCCTGGCCACGCCGGTCAGGGAGGCACCCCGCGGGCGCTGTACCCCGGCTGCCGCTCGGGCAGGCCGTTGGTCGTGGGGGGACGGCCCGCTGGTCATGAGAGGCAGCCCGCTGGTCACAGGGGACGGCGACAGCCCGCCGCCACGGCGGCTCTCCGCGCCGGCTCGTGGGGGGAGAACCGCATCGGCGGACACCCGGCCGCCGCCCTGGCGACGGCCGGCCGGCCCGTGCCCCGCCTGTCCGCCGCCGTCCGCTTCCCTCGAACCGGCCTGCTGGGCGTCGGCCTGCTCGGCGTCGGTTCGGCATGGGGCCGGCTCGGCCCGGGTCTGCCGCGCGAGGTCCGTACCGAACATCTCGCCCGGCTGCTCGATCGCCCTCGCCGCCGAACGCGGGCTGGGGGCGGGACCTCGGAACCAGGGAGGCGGGGTACAACCCGTTCGGTCTCCGGACCGGAGTCGCGCGGGTGGAGGCAGACGACCGCGCGCGAGCCCCGGCCGGTGGCAGGAACCCGGCTCCGCGCGCCACACCGGAACGAAGCGGGGCAGCAATCGATGCGACAGCCGAGGGAGTGTTTATCGTCAGGAAGACGACTATGATCGCGGCATGCCCTACGACCCGTCAGCCTTTCCGCCCTTCGCCGTGACCGTGGACCTGGTCGTGCTGACCGTGCGCCGCCATGCCCTGTGCGCGCTGGCGGTACGCAGGGGCGAGCCCCCCTTCCAGGGGCGCTGGGCACTGCCCGGAGGCTTCGTACGGGCCGACGAGGACCTGACCCAGGCGGCGGCGCGCGAACTGGCCGAGGAGACCGGGCTCTGCGCCCACGACTCCGCCGCCCCGGCCCAGGACAACGGAGCCCATCTGGAGCAGCTCGCCACCTACGGCGACCCCGAGCGGGACCCGCGTATGCGCGTGGTCAGCGTCGCGCACCTCGCGCTCGCACCCGACCTGCCCGCACCGCGCGCCGGCGGCGACGCCAGCAACGCTCGCTGGGCCCCGGTCGAGGAACTGCTCCAGCAGTGCGGGTACGGCCGTGACGGCGAACCCGTGGCACCGCTCGCCTTCGACCACGCCCGGATCCTCGCGGACGGAGTGGAACGCGCCCGCTCCAAGATCGAGTACTCCTCGCTGGCCACCGCCTTCTGCCCGCCGGAGTTCACGGTCGGCGAACTGCGCCGGGTGTACGAGGCGGTGTGGGGTGTCGCGCTCGACCCGCGCAACTTCCACCGCAAGGTGACCGGTACCCCCGGTTTCCTGGTTCCCACGGGAGGGACGACCACGCGCCAGGGCGGACGACCGGCCCAGCTCTTCCGAGCCGGCGGCGCCACGCTGCTCAACCCGCCGATGCTGCGCCCCGAGGTCTGAGACACGGGAAAGCGGCAGCGGTGATCGCCTGACCCACTACTCGTTACCGGTCTGGCTGCTGGCTGCTGGCTGCTGGCTGCTGGGCTTTGCATGTCGAGTGCGGGCTCCGTCGAACGGCGGAAAAGGGAGAAGACGGGTCGCACGCGCCTTTCCGCAAAACGCCTTATACCCGAAAAACCAGACATGTCGCGCTATCTTGCTGCAGGTGATCCAGGCCTTCGGACTGACCAGCAATCCCCGCAAGGCGCATCCGCCCGCCGTCGACGATGTCTCCTTCGAGGCGCGCGCCGGGCAAGTCACCGCGCTCCTCGGACGCGCCGGCGCGGGCAAGACGACGACGCTCAAACTCATGCTTGAGCTGCAACAAGGGCGCGGCATCACCTACTTCAGAGGCCGGCCCCTGCACCGGATCGCCCATCCGGCGCGAGAAGTCGGCGTGCTCCTCGGTGATGTGCCAGGCCATCCCGCGCGCTCGGTCCGCGGTCATCTGCGCATGCTGTGCGCGGCGTCGGGAGTTCCCGCGCGGCGAGCCGACGAGGTGCTCGAAGTGGTCGGTCTCGTCAGCCTCCGCGAGGAGCGTCTCGGCACGCTGTCACGCGGTATGGACCGCAGACTCGGTCTCGCCTGTGCCCTGCTGCCCGACCCGCACACGCTCGTCCTGGACGAACCCGCCGACGGCCTCTCCGCCCGGGAGACCCAGTGGCTGCACGGCATGTTGCGGGCCCATGCCGACCAGGGCGGCACGGTGCTGTTCACCACGGCCGAGCCCAAGGAGGCGGCGCGGACCGCCGACCGGGTCGTCACCCTCGACGGCGGCAGACTCGTCGCCGACCAGGATGCAAGGGTGTTCGCCCGCAGCCGGCTGCGTCGGCGAGTGGCCGTCCGCAGTCCCCACGCGGCACGCCTGGCGGCCCTGCTGACCAAGGACGCACGCACCGCCCGCCGCTCCGTCGAAGTCGTACGCGAGGGCGGCAACCGCCTGTCGGTGTACGGCAGCACCACCGCCGACGTCGGCGAGATCGCCTTCCGCCATGGCATCCTCGTCCACCAACTCGCCGACGAGGTCGGTGACATGGGAGCGGGGGCCGGATCTGGTGGCGACGACGGCGCGCGCCCCGCCGAACCGCGGCCGCCCGTACCGGACTCACCGCCTGCCGACCGGTGGGCCCGGCCGGAGCAGGACCCGGCGGCGACCGGCGTCTCGTACGGGGAGCGGAAAACCGCCCCGGCCGGCCGAGTGCCGAAGGAACGCGGCCGCGCGGCGTCGGACCCCGTCCTCGACGGCCGCCACGTCGGGTTGAGCGGCGCACCCGAAGTCCCGGCGCGCAGCGCGCGCGACGTGTCGGCGGAGCCGCGACACGCGAGGCAGTCCGCCCCACGGGAGAGCGCGAAGGCCGGCTTTCCGGCGGCGGAACCACGCTCCGCTGAGCCGGTGACGGAGCCGCGGACCGTCTCGCCCGGCCGGGCGGTGGCCGGACCCCACCCGACGGCACCGAACCGGTCCGCGCCGGAACCGCACACCCCAGCGCAGGGCCTCTCGACCGGGAACAGCACGGCGTCCGGACACCCGGCCGGGCAACGGAAGCGCACCCCGCCCGTACCGTCTGCACCGGCGGCGGAACCGGCGGTGGCCGACCTGTCCCCGATGGCCGAAGGGCAGTTGACGTCCGGCCGTTCGGCCTCGCAGCGGGCGCGGGGCGCCGACGGTGGGCGTACCCAAGGCGCCGCTCGGCGGACCGAACCGGCCCACCCCGTGACCGCCCCCAGCGATGTGACCGCCCCCAGCGATTCACCGCGCGATGCGGCCCCGGCCGCCGCGGCGTTCCCGGCCGACGGCACGGCGCCCACCGTCAGCGCATCCGGTGCGAACGGCACGGCGGGTGAGGCGCGCGGAAGATCCGCACGGCAGGCGCACCGGCACGACGACAGAGGGGCCGACACCCGGAACGGCGGCAACGACGGCCGGTCGCGGGCCGAGGCCACGACCGCAGCCGGGGAAGAGGGCGGCGACGGCTGGTCCGCCGGCCCGGCGGCCACCCCGGAGACCGGGTCCGGTGCGGTCACGTCGCCCTCGGGGCCGCAGACCGACGGCACGCCCGTCCCCGCGCCGACCGGCCCCGGCGCTCGTCTCCTCCTCCCGGGGGCCAGGAACCCCGGCGCCCGGAAGGAGCGGGACGACCACTCCGGCCGTACCGACGGTGACCGTGCCGCCGCCGTGCTCCCACCTCTCCCGCCCCCCATCGCCGTCCGCCCCGCCCCGAGCCCCCTGCGCCCCCTCCGCTACGAGATCCGGCGCGCCGCCGGCATCGGCACCGGCTTCCTCACCTGCGGCGCCGTACTCGTCGTGTCCGCGCTCACCGCCGTACTCCTCGCCCGGATCGGGCACACCCCACAGGCGCGGCTGTTCGCGGCCTGGCCGCGGGAACTGCCGCTGCCGCCCGCGGCGCTCGGGGCGGGACTGCTCGGCGCGCTGGCCTTCGGGGACGAGTTCCGCCACCCCGCCCTGGCGGCCGACCGCGGCACTGTCCCCCGCCGACTCGGGCTGCTCACCGCGAAACTGCTCGTCTCCGGAGCCACCGCGGGGCTGCTCGCCTTCCTCACCCTGGGCTGCGACGCCGAGGTGCTCTACATCGTCTACGGACGGGAGCTGACGGAAGTGCCCGCGGACTGGCTGTCACTGACCGCGAGTTGGTTCGGCCTGGTCGTCGGCTGTTCCTGGGCGGGAGTGCTGGCGGCCGGCGTGTTCCGGTCCACCACGGCCGGTCTTGCCGCGGTCCTCGCCGTGCCCGTCCTGGTCGTACCCCTCGTCCACAAGGCGCTCCAGGGCCCGGCCGTGCGCATGGCGGCGGACTTCCCGGTGCGGATGCGGGAGGTCTTTCTGTTGCAGTGGCCCTTCGGAGGGGAGCGGTACCTGCTCGCCGCCGCGCGTCTCCTCGCCCAACCCGTGGGCGGCGCACTGGCGTTGTCGCTCGCGGGTCTCCTCTGCGCGTATCTGCTCACAGCGCTGCGGGCCCGGTTGCGCTGACCGCCCTTCGTTCACTTCTGGTGCTGCTTTGCCCGCAACTCCCCGCAGAAAGTCCACTTCTTTCCGATAAGGCGTCAATTGCGACGGGGTGAGCGATCACCCTTTCGTGTGCTTTTCACCAAAGACCTCAAGGGAGTTGGAGGCGGCGCCGACAAAGGTTCCGTGAGTACCCTTGCGCACACCATGATGACCGCCGCCCGCTCCGCAGACTCAGGTCTGGTCGGCCCGGGCGAACTCGACCGCTACCCCTACGCGGAAGGCCCGGCGGCCGACCGCGTCGGCGCACCCGCCTGGGACGGCGGGGAACCCGAGCTGGGCCGGGTCAGCCGGCGGGCCGCGGCCAGCCGCGGACGCGGGCTGCACGGCCAACTCGTCCAGCAGCTCGGACAGATGATCGTCTCCGGCGATCTGGGCGCGGACCGACCGCTGGTGCCGGAGGAGATCGGCCAGCGCTTCGAGGTCTCCCGCACCGTCGTCCGCGAGTCGCTCCGGGTGCTGGAGGCCAAGGGCCTGGTCAGCGCCCGCCCGAACGTCGGCACGCGGGTGCGCCCCGTCAGCGACTGGAACCTCCTCGACCCGGACATCATCGAGTGGCGGGCCTTCGGGCCGCAGCGCGACGACCAGCGCCGGGAGCTCAGCGAGCTACGCTGGACGATCGAGCCGCTGGCCGCCCGCCTCGCCGCCGGACACGGGCGCGAGGAGGTGCAGCAGCGCCTGTGCGACATGGTCGAGATCATGAGCCACGCCATGGCACAGGGTGACGCGCTCACCTACGCGCGCGCGGACACCGAGTTCCACTCCCTGCTGATCCAGATCGCGGGCAACCGCATGCTGGAGCACCTCTCCGGCATCGTCTCGGCGGCACTCCAGGTCTCCGGCGGACCGGTCACCGCCTGTGACCGCCCCAACGAGGCGTCCCTCGCCCAGCACGCGCGGATCGTCGACGCCCTCGGCACCGGCGACGGCATGGCGGCGGAGACGGCCATGCGCCAGCTGCTGACCGTCCACCCGGAGGTGGAGCGCGTGGTGCCCGCCCCGCGCGAGCACTGACCCGAGAGGGACGTGGTGCGGTCGCCGGTGTGTGACGTCCCAGTGGTGCTCGCGGCGGCGCCGGGCCCGGGTACCGGGCGCCGCCGGACCTCGCCGGACCTCCTGGAGTCCGGCGGAGTCCGGCGATGCGGCAGGCCCCCTGATTACGGGGACGGCCGGATTGGTGGCCACTGGTGATCCCATCTGCACATGTCTGACCGCTTTTGACCGCTTACGGGGTGTGACTCGGGCCACGCAGAATGGGCGTAACGCTCGTGGAGACAGCGCGATGACCTAAGAGGTGATAGCCGCGGAGGGAATACGGACGCCGTGCATGGCGCTGTGCATCTTCCCGGCCCCCGCCCGCGCCGTCGGCCCATCCCCAGGCCGGTGGTCGGCTCCTGTCCGCAGTGGACGGTGCCGGAAGCCGTTTTCCAACGTTCCGAGAGGTTGTTCGTGTCGGCCAGCACATCCCGTACGCTCCCGCCGGAGATCGCCGAGTCCGTCTCTGTCATGGCGCTCATTGAGCGGGGAAAGGCTGAGGGGCAGATCGCCGGCGACGATGTGCGTCGGGCCTTCGAAGCTGACCAGATTCCGGCCACTCAGTGGAAGAACGTACTGCGCAGCCTCAACCAGATTCTTGAGGAAGAGGGTGTGACGCTGATGGTCAGTGCCGCAGAGCCCAAGCGCACCCGCAAGAGCGTCGCAGCGAAGAGCCCGGCCAAGCGCACCGCCACCAGGACGGTCGCGGCGAAGACGGTGACCACCAGGAAGGCCACCGCCACCACGGCCGCCCCCGCGGCGCCCACCGTCGCGGCCGCAGCCGATTCCGCCGATGAAGCCGCCACCGCCAAGAAGGCCGCCGCCAAGAGGACCACGGCCGCCAAGAAGGCGACCGCCAAGAAGACCGTCGCCAAGAAGACGGCCGCCAAGAAGACCACCGCCAAGAAGGACGACGTCGAGCTTCTCGACGAAGAGGTCCTTGAGGACACCAAGGTCGCCGACGAGCCCGAGGGCACCGAGAACGCGGGCTTCGTCCTGTCCGACGAGGACGAGGACGACGCGCCCGCGCAGCAGGTCGCCGCGGCCGGCGCCACCGCCGACCCGGTCAAGGACTACCTGAAGCAGATCGGCAAGGTCCCCCTGCTCAACGCCGAGCAGGAGGTCGAGCTGGCCAAGCGCATCGAGGCGGGCCTCTTCGCCGAGGACAAGCTGGCCAACTCCGACAAGCTCGCCCCGAAGCTCAAGCGCGAGCTGGAGATCATCGCCGAGGACGGCCGCCGCGCCAAGAACCACCTCCTGGAGGCCAACCTCCGTCTGGTGGTCTCCCTGGCCAAGCGCTACACCGGCCGCGGCATGCTCTTCCTGGACCTCATCCAGGAAGGCAACCTCGGTCTGATCCGCGCGGTCGAGAAGTTCGACTACACCAAGGGCTACAAGTTCTCCACGTACGCCACCTGGTGGATCCGTCAGGCGATCACCCGCGCCATGGCCGACCAGGCCCGCACCATCCGTATCCCGGTGCACATGGTCGAGGTCATCAACAAGCTCGCGCGCGTGCAGCGCCAGATGCTCCAGGACCTGGGCCGCGAACCCACCCCGGAGGAGCTGGCCAAGGAACTCGACATGACCCCGGAGAAGGTCATCGAGGTCCAGAAGTACGGCCGCGAGCCCATCTCGCTGCACACCCCGCTGGGCGAGGACGGCGACAGCGAGTTCGGTGACCTCATCGAGGACTCCGAGGCCGTCGTGCCCGCCGACGCGGTCAGCTTCACGCTCCTCCAGGAGCAGCTGCACTCCGTGCTCGACACCCTGTCCGAGCGTGAGGCCGGCGTCGTCTCCATGCGCTTCGGTCTCACCGACGGCCAGCCGAAGACCCTCGACGAGATCGGCAAGGTCTACGGCGTGACGCGTGAGCGCATCCGTCAGATCGAGTCCAAGACCATGTCGAAGCTGCGCCACCCGTCGCGCTCCCAGGTGCTGCGCGACTACCTGGACTAGTCCGCGACAGCTCGGCCGGACTGCCTGGACTGGTCCGCGACAGCTCGGCCGGGCCGCACAGTACGACGGCGAAAGGCCCGGTTCCCCTCGCGGGAGCCGGGCCTTCGTGCTGCGCGATCCCGCGCGGTGGATCACTCTGGGTCCCCCAGGAAGACCTGAGAGTGAGGAGCATGCATGCGCCGTTCCCTTGCCCGGGCACTGGTCCGGCCGCTGGCACTGGCGGCCGCCATGGCCGCGATGCCGCTGGTGAGCGCGGCTCCCGCAGCCGCCGGCGGCGTGGTCGTGGGGGGCTTTCCGATAGACGTCTCCCAGGCCCCGTGGACGGTCGCACTGGCCAGCCGTGACCTGTTCGGCGGAGCGCGCGCGGGGCAGTTCTGCGGCGCTGTGGCCATCGGGCGGACCACGGTGCTCACAGCGGCCCATTGCATGAGCGAGGAAGCCCTCGGGGTGCCGCCGAACCGGGTGCGTGACCTCAAGGTCATCACGGGCCGTACCGACCTGCTGTCGGCGGAGGGCGAGGAGATCGCCGTACGGGAGATCCGGCTCAACCCCGAGTTCGATCTCACGACCAACTCCGGGGACTTCGCGGTCCTCATGCTCGCCCGGCCGCTGCCGCAGAGTGCGGTCATCACCATGGCCCGCGCGGGCGATCCGGCCTACCGGCCCGGTACGAAGGCACTGGTGTCCGGATGGGGCGACACGACCGGCGAGGGAGCGTACGCGCGGCGGTTGCGGGCCGCACACGTGCGCGTGCTCCCCGATGACGTGTGCGCCAAGGCCTACCCGGGCGGCCCCGAGGGCACCTACCGGCCCGCCACCATGCTGTGCGCCGGCGAAGTTGCCGGAGGACCGGACGGCTGTCAGGGGGACAGCGGGGGCCCACTGGTGGCCGCAGGGCGGCTGATCGGCCTCGTGTCGTGGGGGAGCGGCTGCGGACGCCCGGAGCACCCCGGCGTCTACACGCGCGTCTCCGAGGTCGTACGAGCGCTGGGACCGGCCACAGGGGCCCCGAAACGGCCCTCCAGCGGCTCTGAGCGCCTTTGAGCGGACATGAGCACGGGCGGCCGCTCCTGGTGGGGAGCGGCCGCCCGATCACCGGCCTGTGCCGGGGCTGGCTCGTCGTGTGTGCGAGATTCAGCGCTCTTCTTCGGAAGCGTTGCCCGGAACGGACGTCAGTCGCTCGGTCTCGTCCTGTATCTCAGCGGCGATCTTCTTGAGTTCCGGCTCGAACTTGCGACCGTGGTGGGCGCAGAAGAGCAGTTCTCCGCCGCTCAGCAGGACGACGCGCAGGTATGCCTGGGCGCCGCAGCGGTCGCAGCGATCGGCGGCCGTCAGCGGGCTCGCGGGGGTCAGAACAGTAGTCACGTCGCCTCTTCTCTAGCTCGACGAGCTGTCGTACCAGGGTCAACATCCAACCAGCCCGAAAACGTTCCCGCTCGTGGCCTTTCCGCGAAAAATTTTTTCCGGGGACGGCTGTCTGCTGCCCGTTGGCGGCGAATGTGCCGTATTGCGTGTCTTGTATGCGTACGGGTTCGCGCTCTCTTGCTGTCTCGTCCTCCCGGCTGGGTTGCCGGTTGTTCATGAGGACGTGCCCGGAGCCTAAATGGTTCATGCCCCAAAGGGAACGTGATATGTGCTTCACTCCATCGAGGGATCGAACAGGCATGCGAGCCTGGACTAGTGTGAGGTGCCGACGAGGGTGGCGTTACACCGGCTCTACCAGGGCTCGGTACCCTCTGAGCGGCGAACGAAGCCGCCCCCTTACCCAGAAGGGGGCCATCTGAAATTCAGCGAGGAGCGAACCGCGTGACCGCCGAGACGTCCGTGCCGTCCACAGCGCTGCTGGCAGGAGCAGACCGCGACGGTTCCAACTACACCGCGCGGCACCTGCTCGTCCTCGAGGGTCTGGAGGCCGTGCGCAAGCGCCCCGGCATGTACATCGGCTCGACCGACAGCCGCGGTCTCATGCACTGCCTGTGGGAGATCATCGACAACTCGGTGGACGAGGCCCTCGCGGGTGTGTGCGACCGCATCGAGGTGATCCTGCACGACGACGGCTCCGTGGAGGTGCGGGACAACGGCCGCGGCATCCCTGTCGACGTGGAGCCGAGGACCGGCCTGTCCGGCGTCGAGGTCGTCATGACCAAGCTGCACGCGGGCGGCAAGTTCGGCGGCGGCTCCTACGCGGCCTCCGGCGGCCTGCACGGCGTCGGCGCCTCCGTGGTCAACGCGCTCTCCGCCCGCCTCGACGTCGAAGTGGACCGCGGTGGCCACACGCACGCCATCAGCTTCCGGCGGGGTGTGCCCGGCGCCTTCGCGGCCGACGGTGCCGAAGCCAAGTTCGAGGCCAAGAGCGGCCTGCGCAAGACCAAGAAGATCCCCAAGACGCGCACCGGCACGCGCGTGCGCTACTGGGCCGACCGCCAGATCTTCCTCAAGGACGCCAAGCTCTCCCTGGAGACCCTCCACCAGCGCGCCCGGCAGACCGCGTTCCTGGTCCCCGGCCTGACCATCGTCGTCCGCGACGAGTTCGGCCTCGGCGAGGGCGGCAGCAAGGGGGAGGAGTCCTTCCGCTTCGACGGCGGCATCAGCGAGTTCTGCGAGTACCTGGCGAACGACAAGGCGATCTGCGACGTCCTCCGTTTCTCGGGCAAGGGCACCTTCAAGGAGACCGTCCCGGTCCTGGACGAACACGGCCAGATGACCCCGACCGAGGTCGCTCGCGAGCTGGGCGTCGACATCGCGCTGCGCTGGGGGACGGGTTACGACACGACGGTCAGGTCGTTCGTCAACATCATCGCCACCCCCAAGGGTGGCACCCACGTCGCCGGCTTCGAACAGGCTCTCACCCAGACGCTGAACGACGTGCTGCGCGCCAAGAAGCTGCTGCGCGTGGCCGAGGACAACGTCGTCAAGGACGACGCCCTCGAGGGCCTCACCGCCGTCGTCACGGTCCGCCTCGCCGAGCCCCAGTTCGAGGGGCAGACCAAGGAGGTCCTCGGCACCTCGGCGGCACGCCGCATCGTGAACAACGTGGTCAGCAGCGAGCTGAAGGCCTTCCTGACGGCCACCAAGCGTGACGCCGCCGCCCAGGCCCGGGTCGTCATGGAGAAGGTGGTCGCCGCCGCCCGCACCCGGGTCGCGGCTCGCCAGCACAAGGACGCCCAGCGCCGGAAGACCGCCCTGGAGTCCTCGTCCCTGCCGGCCAAGCTCGCCGACTGCCGCAGCGACGACGTCGACCGCAGCGAGCTGTTCATCGTCGAGGGCGACTCCGCGCTCGGCACGGCAAAGCTGGCGCGGAACTCCGAGTTCCAGGCCCTGCTGCCGATCCGCGGCAAGATCCTGAACGTGCAGCGGTCGTCGGTGACCGACATGCTCAAGAACGCCGAGTGCGGGGCGATCATCCAGGTCATAGGAGCGGGCTCCGGCCGCACCTTCGACATCGACCAGGCGCGGTACGGCAAGATCATCATGATGACCGACGCCGACGTGGACGGCTCGCACATCCGCTGCCTGCTGCTCACGCTGTTCCAGCGCTATATGCGGCCCATGGTCGAGGCCGGCCGGGTCTTCGCCGCCGTGCCGCCGCTGCACCGCATCGAGCTGATCCAGCCGAAGAAGGGCCAGGAGAAGTACGTCTACACGTACTCCGACCGCGAGCTGCGCGACAAGCTCATGGAGTTCCAGAGCAAGGGCATCCGGTACAAGGACTCCATCCAGCGCTACAAGGGCCTGGGCGAGATGGACGCCGACCAGCTGGCCGAGACCACGATGGACCCGCGCCACCGCACCCTGCGCCGCATCAACCTCTCCGACCTGGAGGCCGCCGAACAGGTCTTCGACCTGCTGATGGGCAATGACGTGGCTCCCCGCAAGGAGTTCATCTCCAGCTCGGCGGCGACGCTGGACCGGTCCCGCATCGACGCGTAGCCGCCGCGCCGAGCACCGGCCGACGGAGCGGAAGCGACTGGGCCGGGGGTGGAAGCGGCTCGTCCGACGGGACGGAAGCGGTTGGCCGGCCGGTGTTGGTGACTGGCCGGCCGACGTGGTGGGCGGGACCCTGGCCGGGAGTGGCTGGGGCCCGCCTGGGAACGCATGTCAGGTGCGGTGCGGTGCCGTGTAGGAGGCCGACTGAGCGAGTTCCGTGTCGGCGGGCTCCGCCCGTCGAGCGCCCGGCCCCGCGGCACCCGGCCCTCAGGCGTCGCCGTCGGCTTCCGTCCCGGCGATGCCTTTACCTCCTGGGCACGCGCGCACCTGGTCACCGCACTCCGGCACACCGCGTCACCGCGCCAAGCACCGCACCCGCAGCACACCGTGCCGCGGGGCCCGAACCGTTCTCGCTCCGTCCCTCGCCCCACACCTCCCTGCCCCTGTCCTTCCCTGCCCCTCACCCTCCCCCCAACCCTGACCCGAACCCGCCACCCCTCCACTCCCCACGCCTCCGCCCCGGAGCGTTTCTCCACCCGTGGGTGGAGGCGGGCCGCTCCGGGGTTCCACCCGTGATCCACCCCAGGTCCGATCAGCTGACCTGCGAATTTCCGTAGCTTTGAAGGCGTCGGGAGCACTCTCTCCGGCCCCACCTTCTCGCTCACGGAGGCTTAGATGTCCGGGCTCGTCAACGCGCTGGTGATCGTGGCCGTTGTCGCCGTGGTGATCGCCAGGCAGTTCCGTGCCCGCGCGATCGACACGGACCGGCGCTGGTGGCTGCTGCCCGCGGTCCTCGCCGTCGTCGCGCTGCGCGAACCCGGCATACTTGACGCCCACGACCGCGTGGAGTCCGCCGCCCTGCTCACGGCCGAACTCGTCATCGGCCTGGCCACCGGCGTCGGCTGGGGCTTGACCACCCGGCTCTGGACGGCACCGGACGGCACCGTGTGGGCCGAGAGCACCAAGGCGAGCATCGCCGTATGGGCCGTGGGCATAGCCGTGAGAGCCGGTGTCTTCGCCCTCGGCGCCGCACTCGGTCTGCACCAGGAGAGCTCCGCGCTGATGCTCGGTCTCGCCGGCACGCTGCTGCTCCGCGGCGGAATCCTGGCCTGGCGGGCCCACTCCTTCGGACCAGCGAGGCGCCTCGCCCCGGCATACGGTGGCGACAACCCGTCGGCCTGGAAGGAGCGCGTGTGACAGAGAACGCCTGGACGCGCTGGCCGTCCCGTGAAGCGCTCGGCCCCTTGGGTATCAGCCGGCCCCGGCGCTTGCTCGCCTGGACGATCCGCCTGCTGGTGCTGTCCATGCTGCTGTGGGCCGCCTTCAGCCAGCGGCACGTAGGTCTGCGGGGAGCGCTCGCGGCGGGGGCGGGAGTGGCACTCGCCGCTCTCGTCGCCTGGGCCTTCTTCCGGACGACCTACGAGCACCGGCTCGTGCCGTCCCTCGCGCTCATGGGGGTGCTCCTTGGTATCGCGGCCACCGCAGAGGTGACGGGATTCAGAGGGCCGGCCCTCGTCATCTGGTGCGGCTGCGGAGTCAGCGCGCTGGAACGGCTGCCGCTCGGTGTAGGTGTCCCCGTCGCGTCGGCGGCACTGGCCTCGTACTCCGCGACCACCGACGACGCCTGGCTGACCACGGCCGCCACCGTGGCCGGCCTGGCCCTCGCCGGGTACGTCCTGCGGCTGGACGCGGAAGCCCGGGGCAATGCGCAGCGGCTGCTCGCCCAGGAACGTGCCGCCCGCGCGGCCGAGGCCGAGTCCGCGGCGCTCGCCGAGCGGGCCCGTATCGCACGGGAGATCCACGACGTGCTGGCACACAGCCTCTCGGCGCAGCTCGTGCACCTGGAGGCGGCCCGGTTGCTGATCGAGAACGGCGCGGACCGGGAACGAATCCTGGAGCGGGTGGTGGCCGCGCGGGGGATGGCCCGGGACGGACTCGCCGAGACCCGGCAGGCGCTGTCCGCGCTGCGCGGCGAGCTGACCCCGCTGGAGGACTTCCTGACCGAACTCGCCCGTACGGCCGACGGCGCCGAGGTCACCGTCACAGGTGAACGCAGACCCTTGTCGGCCGAGGCGTCCCAGGCCGTGCGGCGGGTGGCACAGGAGGCGCTGACGAACGTCCGCAAGCACGCCCATGGCGCCAGAGTGGATGTCCGGCTCGACTACAGCGACCACGAAGTCACGCTCAACGTCCGGGATTCGGGCGGTCGGCCGAGCGAACTCGACGGATCGGGAGGCGGGTACGGTCTGCTGGGGATGCGTGAGCGCGCCGAACTGCTCGGTGGTTCGCTGGACGTGGGGCCGGATGAAGAAGGGTTCGTGGTGACGCTGAAGGTGCCCGTATGACAGAGACGGAGGGGCAGGAGAAGATCGCGCGGGTGGTCGTCGCCGACGATCAGACCGTGGTCCGTGAGGGCATCGTGATGCTGCTGGGGCTGCTTCCCGGTGTGGAGGTCGTGGGGGCCGCGGGCGACGGCGAGGAGGCCGTGCGGCTGGTTGCTGAACTCGCGCCGGACGTCGTCCTGATGGATCTGAGGATGCCGCGCTGCGACGGCGTGGAGGCCACCCGGCGGATCCGGGCGCAGTATCCCGGGACCCAGGTCGTGGTGCTCACCACCTTCTCGGACGACGAGTCGCTGTTTCCCGCGCTGCGGGCCGGTGCCCGGGGCTATCTGACCAAGGACGCGGACGGTGAGGAGATCGTGCGTGCCGTGCACAGTGTGCTGTCGGGCGACGCGGGGCTGTCGCCGAGTGTCCAGAGACGGCTGCTGGAGCGGCTGTCGCGGCCGGAGCCCGAACCTGTACCAGCGGCAGGCCAGGCGCCCGACGGGCTGACCACGCGGGAGGTCGAGGTCCTGGTGCTGATCGCCGAAGGGCTCAGCAACCAGCAGATCGCTCGCAGACTGCATGTGTCGACCGCGACCGTGAAGACCCACATCAACAACCTCTTCGCCAAGGCGGACCTCAAGGACCGGGCGCAGGCCGTGCGGTACGCCTACAGCAAGGGGCTGGCGAAACCTCCCGCCCGATGACCGACTCCTCGCCGTCCTCCCAGGCTCCTCCTCAGCACGTCCTCACAATGGGCTGGACAACGGACCGGGTGAACGGGCGCAAGGAGAGCGTCCAGAAGTTGGTCGACGCATTCGTCAAGGTGTTCAACCCCCACATCAAGAACGCGGAGGCCGACGTGAGCAGCGATCTACACGGCAGCGTTCGTCAACGCGGTCGAGTGACCGCCGCGCGCCTCGCGTTCAGGCGTGGGTCGCCCACACATAGCGGTGTTCCGGGCGCCCCGCCTCGCCGTACTTGAGGGTCAGCCGGGCCCGGCCGGTGCGCTCCAGCAGCTTCAGATACCGCTGGGCGGTCTGCCGGCTCACCCCCGTCCGCTCGGCGATCTCCTGGGCGGACAGGGGGCGTTCGGCGCTCAGCAACGCCTGGCGCACCAGTTCGGCCGTCGTGGGGGAGTGCCCCTTGGGCAACTCGGGTTCCGACGGGGCGGACAGCGCGCCGAAGATCCGGTCCACCTCCGCCTGCTCCGCCTCCCCGCCGCCGTCCAGGGTGCGCCGCAGCTCGGCGTACGCCTCCAGCTTGGCCCGCAGTCCCGCGAAGGCGAATGGTTTCACCAGGTACTGAAGCGCCCCCTGCCGCATGGCCGCCTGCACGGTCGACACGTCCCGCGCCGCCGTCACCATGATCACGTCGGCCTGGTGGCCGCGTCGGCGCATCTCCCGGACCACCGCGAGACCGGTGTCGTCGGGCAGGTAGTGATCCATCAGGACCAGATCGAGCCGCGGCAGGCTCTCCACCTGACGCAGTGCCTCTGCCGCGCTGTGCGCCTCGCCGGCCACGTGGAAACCGGGCACCTTCTCGACGTAGGCGGCGTTGACGCGGGCCACGCGGGTGTCGTCGTCCACGACCAGGACCTCGATCATCACGCCTCCTCCTCGGTGCCGGTGCCGGTGCCGGTGCCGGTGCCGGTGGGGGCGCCGGCGGCCTGCTCGGCGCCCGCGGGCACCAGGCCGGGCTCGGCCAGCGCCTCGGGCAGTACCACGGTGAACTCCGCGCCGCCGCCGGCCGCCGGTCCCACGGTCGCGCTCCCGCCCTGCCGTTCGGCGAGCCGCCGGACCAGGGACAGCCCGATGCCCCGCTTGCCGTGCGCGGGCGGCTTCTTGGTGGACCACCCCTCCGTGAAGATCAGCTCGCGTAGGTCCGCCGGCACTCCGGGTCCCGTGTCGCGCACCTCCAGCACGACAGTACGGCCCTCGGCGCGCGCTTCGACCTCCACGCGCGCGTGCGGGGTGGCCGCGACGGCGTCGAGGGCGTTGTCCACGAGGTTGCCCACCACCGTGACCAGCCCCCGCGGATCGATCAGCCGGTCCGGGAGCCGGGTGCGTTCCGACACCCCCAGGGCGACTCCGCGCTCGGCCGCCACGGTCGCCTTGCCGACCAGGAGCGCGGCCAGCAGCGGGTCCTGGATCCGTTCCGTGACCTGCTCGGCGGTGGCCCGGTGGTCCCCGACCACCTCGCCGACGAACTCCACGGCGTCGTCGTACATCTCCAGCTCCAGCAGCCCCAGCAGGGTGTGCATGCGGTTGGCGTGTTCGTGGTCCTGGGCGCGCAGCGCGTCGATCAGCCCGCGTGTGGAGTCCAGTTCCCGCCCCAGCTGTTCCAGCTCGGTGCGGTCGCGCAGGGTGGCCACGGCACCGCCGTCCCCGGTGGGCATGCGGTTGGCGACCAGGACGCGCTGGCCGCACACGGTGAGCAGGTCGGTGCCGGTCACCCGGCCGGCCAGCACATCCGTCGTACGCCCCGCGCCGAGCGCCTCGTCCGGGGTCCGCCCGAGGGCCTCGTCGCCGATCGCCAGCAGTCGTCGTGCCTCGTCGTTGAGCAGGCGGATACGGCCGCCCCGGTCCAGCGCCACCACCCCCTCCCGGATGCCGTGCAGCATCGCCTCGCGTTCCGCGAGCAGCGCCGAGATATCGGAGAAGGCCAGGTCCCGGGTCTGCCGCTGGACCCGCCGGGAGATCAGCCAGGCGGCCAGCGCGCCCACCGCCAGGGCACCGCCGGCGTACGCGAAGAGCCCCGGGATGGCGCTGATCAGCCGCGCCCGCACACTGTCGTACGCGATGCCGACCGAGACCGCGCCGATGACGTGGTGACCGGCGTCGTACAGCGGCACCTTGCCACGCGCCGAGCGGCCCAGGGTGCCCCGGTCGATCTCCATGACCTCCTTGCCGGCCAGGGCGTCGGACGGGTCGGTGGAGACGCGCCGGCCGATCTCCGAGGGCGTGGGATGCGACCAGCGCACCCAGTCGCGGTCCAGCACCACGATGTACTCGGCGTGCGTGGCCCGCCGGATCCGTTCGGCCGCCCGCTGCACGGGGCCGTTCCCGCTCGGCGCGGTGGTCCGCACGCCCTCGGCGATCTGCGGGTCCTGCGCGGTGGTGGCGGCGATGGCCAGCGCCCGCCGCATCGCCTCCTGATCGAGCTGTTTGCTCAGCGGTGCCAGGAAGAGCCCGGTCGCGAGCACCGCGACCCCCGCGGCGATCGCCACCTGCATCAGCAGCACCTGGGAGAACATCCGCCGGGGCAGACCGAGGCGCAGACGGCGTACGGGGGGAGTGGAGCGCATGCCCAAGACGGTACGTGGCGCGGCCGGAAGCCCCCAGCGGGTGGGGTGTGGACCTCTTGATCAGCTGTTGATCAACATGGACGGGACGCGCGCCGGGTCAGCTCGCCAGTGCCGTCGGCCGCAGCTCGCGCACCTCGACCACGTCCATCCGCGCGGGCGCGCCGAGCACCTCCGCACCGCAGCTCTCCGGGCGGGGCGGCAGCGACGCGCCCTGTGCCACGGTGACCCGCCACCGGCGGCCGTCGGCGTGGGCGACGGTGACCTCCCAGCGCGGACCCGTGCCCTCGGTCCGTACGACGCTCAGCACCCCCGCCCGGTACTCGTCCGCGGCCGTCCGCACGGCCAGCTCCGCCGCCTGCCCGGGCCGCTCCCACGCGGAACACCCCCGGCACCCCTCGACCAGCACGCGCCCCTCCTGGGCACCGTGCAGGGCCTCCTTCACGGTGTGGGCCCCGGCGCGGCCGTAGGCGTAGCCATAGGGCAGGACAAGCACTGTAGGAGCGAACCGATGTCCACCCAGATGAGTGACTTCCCAGACGCCGCGCACCCCCGACGCGACCAGCTCCGCGGCGAGGGGGCGGCCCAGGAGGGCGCAGCAGCGGTCACGCTTGCCGTTGGTGCACACGAGCGCCAGCGGGTCACCCTGATGGGGCCGCCCGCCGAGCACCGTGTCGAAGGACCGGTGGTCGCCCGCCCCCAGCGCGGCGAAGTCCATGTCGAGCAGGCGCCGCGGCTCGACGGTGGTGGCACTGTGCAGCCACACCCGCCCGGGAACGGTGTGCGCGGCGTACACCTGCCGCACCGGGGGCGGGCCGGGGTCGGCGTGGCGTCCGGGACGGCGGATCAGCGCGATCCGCACGCCGGTCCCGTCGGCGGCGGCCTCCAGCGCACGGCCCAGCGCGGGATCGAGATGGCTGGACCGCAGGGCCTTCGCGCCCCACGGGCCCGGCTGTTCCAGCAGCAGCCAGGTCGTCGCCGTGGCAGCCGTACCGGAAACCGGCTCGTCGAGCACGCGGGAGACGGTCGCACACCTACTCACACAGGTGAGCCTAACCTGACTTTCCCGGCGGTGACTTGTGGGCCCGCCGTGCCCTACTCCGGGAGGGGCCGGGGCGGGCGCGGACCGACGTAGTGGCCGCTGGGGCGCATGCGCAGCGGGCGCTCGCCGTACTCCTCCAGGGCGTGCGCGATCCAGCCCGCGGTCCGCGCGACGGCGAAGATCGTTTCGGCTGCCGTGGCCGTCATGCCGCTGGACACGGTGAACACCGCGAGAGCCAGGTCGACGTTGGCGTGCAGCGGGGCGTGCCGGGCCGTGGTGGCGACGATGTCACGGGCCGCGAGCAGCGCGGACTCCGCGCGCGGGATCTCCTTCAGCAGCTCGAACAGCGCCCGCGCGCGGGAGTCCTCGCCGGTGTACAGCCGGTGGCCGAGGCCGGGGACGCGGCGGCCCGCGCGCAGCTCTTCGGCGATGACCGGGACCGCGTACCCTGGTCCAGCACGTCCAGGAGCATCCGGTGGGCGAGCCCGCCGGCCGCACCGTGCAGCGGGCCCTCCAGCACGCCGAGCCCGGCCGAGACCGCCGCGTACGCGTGCGCCCGGGCCGAGGCGGCGACCCGGACCGCGAGGGTGGACGCGGCCAGGTCGTGGTCGGCCAGCAGGGCCAGCGCCGTGTCCAGGACGTGCAGGGACGCCTCGTCGGCCGGGTGACCGGTCAGCCGGCCCCACAGGCGGTGGGCCAGCGGGCCGTCGTCCTCGTGGTCGTACCGGACCCGCGGCAGCGCGGCGACGAGGGTGGGGACGAGGGTGCGCGCCGTGTGCAGCACGGTCTCCTCGGACAGGTCGAAGCGCAGCGGGTCCTCGGCCGCCGCGGCGATCGCCGCCACCCGCAGCCGGTCGACGGCCGAGGCGTGTTCGGAGAGCGCGTCCACCGCGCGGCGGGCGACCTCGGCGGTGGCCTCGGGCGCGGTGAACGTCGCGCCCGGCGCGGGCCGGCCGGTCCACAGCCACTCCGCGACCTCCTCGTAGGAGTGGCGGGCTGCCAGCTCGACCGCGTCGACGCCGCGGTAGTAGTACCGGTCCTGCTCGATCAGCGTGATGCGGGTGCGGACGGACAGTTCGCCGCCGGTGCCCGGACTCCCGGCGGCGTCCCGGCGGTTGCGGCGGGCGAGCGCCTCGACCTCCCCGGCCTCGAAGGTGCTGGCCCGGCCACCGGGCTCGCGTCTGCTGCTGAGCAGGCCGCGGCTCACGTACGCGTAGACCGTCTCGGGCTTCACGCCGAGCAGTTCGGCGGTCTCCTTGGTGGTCAGCCGGCGCCCGGGGCGGTGGGGAGCGGTGTCGTGATCGCGCATGAGGGTCACCGTAGCCGCCTGTGGACATGTTGATGATTGAGTATTGATCCAAGCAACATTGATCCAACTTTGATCGGTTATCGATCGTCGAATCAAGACCGGGTACGCGGGCCGGAAGCCGGTTCCGGGCCGCTCGTATCCTGGACCCTCCGTCCATGCCCGTCCGCGCACCGGGCCCGAGCCGGTGCGCGCTGGTACGTCTGAGAGGTCGCCCGTTGGGGAACAGCTTGGCAAGCGGCGGCAGCCCGCAGCAGATCCCGGTCGTCGTACTCGCCGGTTTCCTGGGCTCCGGGAAGACCACGCTCCTCAACCACCTGCTGCACCGCAGCGGAGGCAGCCGCATCGGGGCCATCGTCAACGACTTCGGCGCCATCGAGATCGACGCCATGGCCGTCGCCGGCGCTCTCGGCGACTCGACCGTCTCGCTCGGCAACGGCTGCCTGTGCTGCGCCGTGGACGCCGGCGAACTCGATCTGTACCTGGACCGGCTCGCCGCGCCCGCCGCCGGCATCGATGTGATCGTCATCGAGGCCAGCGGACTGGCCGAGCCGCAGGAACTCGTGCGCATGGTCCTCGCCAGCGAGCACCCGGGCATCGTCTACGGCGGCCTGGTCGAGGTGGTCGACGCCGCCGAGTTCGACGACACCCGCGCGAAGCACCCCGAGATCGACCGGCACCTCGCCCTCGCGGACCTGGTCGTCGTCAACAAGCTCGACCGCGCCGGCGACGCGGACCGCATCCTCGGGCTCGTCCGCTCGCTCACCGACCGCGCGGCCGTCGTCCCCGCCACCTACGGCCGGATCGACCCCGAGTTCCTCTTCGACTGCCGGCCCACCGAGGAGCGCGTCGGCCAGCTGTCCTTCGACGACCTGCACGACCACGACGGCCCGGACCACACCGGGCATCTGCACACCGGCTACGACAGTCTGTCGTTCGCCTGTGCCGTCCCCCTGGAACCCCGGCGGCTCATGCGGTTCCTGGACAGCCGGCCCGAAGGGCTGTACCGGATCAAGGGCTACGTCGACTTCGGGCCGTACGACATGGCCAACCGCTACGCCGTGCACGCCGTCGGCCGGTTCCTGCGCTTCTACCCGGAGCCCTGGGCGCCCGGCGACGAACGCCTCACCCAGCTCGTGCTGATCGGCTCCGGCATCGACGCGGACGCGCTCCGCAAGGAACTGGAGGCGTGCGGGAACGACGCCCCGCACGCCGACGAGCACGGCATGTGGGGCGTCCTGCGCTACGTACAGGGACCGGACGAGCCGGACGAGCCGGGCACCGACGTGGAGGAACCGCCCGCCTAGCCGCCGCCCGGCCGGCCCCTGCCCGGACCGTCTAGAGCACCGGCCCCGCCACCACAGCCACCGTCTTCGGCAGCGACGTGCCCGAGCCGTCCCGGCGCGGGTCCGGCTCCGGCAGCTCCGCCGGGGTGCCGTTCTTCTGCGCCGCCCGCGCCGGCGCCGGGCCCGCCCAGGCCAGCGACAGGCAGTCCTCGCCCTTCAGGAACCGCTGGCAGCGCACCCCGCCGGTGGCCCGGCCCTTGCGCGGGTACTGGTCGAACGGGGTCAGCTTGGCCGTCGTCTGCACCGAGTCGTCCAGCGTGCCGCGCGAGCCCGCCACCGTGAACACCACCGCGTCGGCGGCCGGGTCGACCGCCGTGAAGGAGATCACCTTCGCGCCCTCGGCGAGCTTGATGCCCGTCATGCCGCCCGCCGGACGGCCCTGCGGACGGACGATGGAGGCCTGGAAGCGCAGCAACTGCGCGTCGTCCGTGATGAACACCAGGTCCTCCTCGCCGGTGCGCAGCTCCACCGCGCCGACGATCCGGTCCCCCTCCTTGAGCGTGATGACCTCCAACTCGTCCTTGTTGGACGGATAGTCGGGCACCACCCGCTTGACGACACCCTGCTCGGTGCCGAGCGCCAGACCCGGCGACGACTCGTCCAGCGTGGTCAGGCAGACCACCGTCTCGTCGTCCTCCAGGGAGACGAACTCCGCCAGCGGGGCCCCGCCCGAGAGGTTCGGCGCGGTCGTCGGCTCGGGCAGCTGCGGCAGGTCGACCACGTTGATCCGCAGCAGCCGGCCCGCCGAGGTCACCGCGCCGATCACCCCGCGCGCGGTCGTCCGCACGGCCGAGACGATCACGTCGTGCTTGACCCGTTTGGCGCCCGCCGCCCGCGGGAGCGGCGCGTCGGTCGCCGTACGGGCCAGCAGGCCCGTCGAGGACAGCAGCACCCGGCACGGGTCGTCGGCCACCTGGAGCGGCACGGCGACCGGCGTGGCGGCGGACTCCAGCAGGACCGTGCGCCGGTCGGTGCCGAACTTCTTCGCCACGGCGGCCAGTTCGGCCGAGACCAGCTTGCGCAGCTCCGCGTCCGACTCCAGGATCCGGGTCAGCTCCTCGATCTCCGCGGTGAGCTTGTCCTTCTCCGCCTCCAGCTCGATCCGGTCGTACCGGGTGAGGCGGCGCAGCGGCGTGTCGAGGATGTACTGCGTCTGCACCTCGCTCAGCGAGAAGCGCTCGATCAGGCGCTCCTTGGCCTGTGCCGAGTTGTCGCTGGACCGGATGATCCGGATGACCTCGTCGATGTCGACGAGCGCGGTCAGCAGGCCCTCGACCAGGTGCAGCCGGTCGCGCTTCTTGCCGCGGCGGAACTCGCTGCGCCGCCGGACCACGTCGAAGCGGTGGTCCAGATAGACCTCCAGCAGCTCCTTCAGGCCCAGGGTGAGCGGCTGGCCGTCGACCAGGGCGACGTTGTTGATGCCGAAGGACTCCTCCATCGGGGTCAGCTTGTACAGCTGCTCCAGGATCGCCTCCGGCACGAAGCCGTTCTTGATCTCGATGACCAGGCGCAGGCCGTGCTCGCGGTCGGTGAGGTCCTTGACGTCGGCGATGCCCTGGACCTTCTTCGCGTTGACCAGGTCCTTGATCTTCGCGATGACCTTCTCGGGACCGACCGTGAACGGCAGTTCCGTGACCACCAGGCCCTTGCGGCGGGCGGTGACGTTCTCGATGGAGACGGTCGCGCGGATCTTGAAGGTGCCGCGGCCGGTCGCGTACGCGTCCCGGATGCCGTCCAGGCCGACGATCCGGCCACCGGTGGGCAGGTCGGGGCCCGGAACGTGCTTCATCAGCGCGTCCAGGTCGGCGTTCGGGTGCCGGATCAGGTGGCGGGCGGCGGCGATGACCTCGCGCAGGTTGTGCGGCGGCATGTTCGTCGCCATGCCGACCGCGATGCCCGAGGCGCCGTTGACCAGCAGGTTCGGGAAGGCGGCGGGCAGGGCCACCGGCTCCTGCTCCTGGCCGTCGTAGTTCGGCGCGAAGTCGACCGTGTCCTCGTCGATCGACTCGGTCATCAGGCCCGTCGCCTCGGCCATCCGGCACTCGGTGTACCGCATGGCGGCCGGCGGGTCGTCGTTGCCCAGCGAACCGAAGTTGCCGTGGCCGTCGACGAGCGGCACGCGCATGGAGAAGGGCTGCGCCATGCGCACCAGCGCGTCGTAGATCGACGAGTCGCCGTGCGGGTGCAGCTTGCCCATGACCTCGCCGACGACCCGCGCGCACTTCACGTAGCCGCGGTCGGGGCGCAGGCCCATCTCGTTCATCTGGTACACGATCCGGCGGTGCACCGGTTTCAGTCCGTCACGGGCGTCCGGCAGGGCGCGCGAGTAGATGACCGAGTACGCGTACTCGAGGTAGGAGCCACGCATCTCGTCCACGACGTCGATGTCGAGGATCCTCTCCTCGAACGAATCGTCGGGCGGCGGGGTCTTCGTGCTGCGGCGGGCCATCGCTGCCTGGCTCCTTCTGATCTGGTCGCTCGCCTACGGGGCGCTTGGTGCTGAAGCGTTTGACGGATCTGACGCCGACCATTGTGGACCGAGGTACTGACAACCCGTGCACGACCCGGTCCGGGCGGCCCCGGCCGGCACCGGGGAGCGGAAGCGCCCCCAGCGCCGGGGAACCGTCCGGGAAGGGGTCCGACGCAGCGTACGCGATCCGCTGTCGGCGTACGTCCGCGGGAACTTCGCGAAGGCCCCGCACGCTTTGCATACAGTGGCAGGAACGGCAGCACAACCGCGGTTTCCATCAACCGCCTCCGCTCGCGAAGGGACGTACATGCCCATGGGTCACACGACCACAGCCGAGGCAGGCTCCGGGGGCCTGGCAGCGACCGAGCACCGCCTGGCCAACGGTCTGCGCGTGGTGCTCTCCGAGGACCACCTGACCCCGGTGGCGGCGGTCTGCCTCTGGTACGACGTCGGCTCCCGCCACGAAGTCAAGGGGCGTACCGGCCTTGCTCACCTCTTCGAGCACCTGATGTTCCAGGGCTCCGCACAGGTCAAGGGCAACGGCCACTTCGAACTGGTGCAGGGCGCCGGCGGCTCGCTGAACGGCACCACGAGCTTCGAGCGCACCAACTACTTCGAGACCATGCCCGCCCACCAGCTGGAGCTCGCCCTGTGGCTGGAGGCGGACCGCATGGGCTCGCTGCTGGCCGCCCTGGACGAGGAGTCCATGGAGAACCAGCGGGACGTCGTCAAGAACGAGCGCCGCCAGCGCTACGACAACGTGCCCTACGGCACCGCCTTCGAGAAGCTGACCGCCCTCTCCTACCCGGAGGGCCACCCGTACCACCACACGCCGATCGGCTCCATGGCGGACCTGGACGCGGCCACCCTGGAGGACGCGCGCCAGTTCTTCCGCACCTACTACGCGCCGAACAACGCGGTGCTCTCCGTGGTCGGCGACATCGACCCCGAGCAGACCCTCGCCTGGATCGAGAAGTACTTCGGCTCCATCCCGTCCCACGACGGCAAGCCCGCGCCCCGTGACGGCTCCCTGCCGGACGTCATCGGCGAGCAGAAGCGCGAGGTCGTCGTGGAGGAGGTCCCGGCGCGCGCCCTGATGGCCGCCTACCGGCTCCCGCACGACGGCACGCGCGCGTGCGACGCGGCCGACCTCGCCCTGACCATCCTCGGCGGCGGCGAGTCCTCCCGCCTGTACAACCGCCTGGTGCGCCGCGACCGCACGGCCGTCGCCGCCGGCTTCGGCCTGCTGCGCCTGGCCGGCGCGCCCTCCATGGGCTGGCTGGACGTGAAGACTTCCGGTGACGTCGAGGTGCCGGTGATCGAGACCGCCATCGACGAGGAGCTGGCCCGGTTCGCGGAGGAGGGCCCCACCCCCGAGGAGATGGAGCGCGCCCAGGCCCAGCTGGAGCGCGAGTGGCTGGACCGGCTCGGCACGGTCGCCGGCCGCGCCGACGAACTGTGCCGGTACGCCGTCCTGTTCGGTGACCCGCAGCTCGCCCTGACCGCTGTGAATCGCGTCCTCGAGGTGACCCCCGAGGAGGTCCGGGAAGTCGCCAAGGCGCGTCTGCGGCCCGACAACCGCGCGGTGCTGGTCTACGAACCGAAGTCCCCGGAGGCCGCCCCCGACGCCGATGTCCCGGAGGACCCGGAGCAGGAAGCGACCGTAGAGGCGGGCCGCGACGAGACCGAGAACGAGGAGACGGCCAAGTGACCGAGCTCGCCACCATGGAGTTCCACCCCCAGCCGCAGCCCGGCGAGGCCAAGCCCTGGGCGTTCCCGGCCCCCGAACGCACCGCGCTCGGCAACGGCCTGACCGTGCTGCGCTGCCACCGCCCCGGCCAGCAGGTCGTCGCCGTCGAGGTGCTGCTGGACGCGCCGCTGGACGCGGAGCCGGCCGGCCTGGACGGCGTCGCCACGATCATGGCGCGCGCCTTCTCCGAGGGCACCGACCAGCACTCCGCCGAGGAGTTCGCCGCCGAGCTGGAGCGCGCGGGCGCCACCCTGGACGCGCACGCCGACCACCCCGGCGTCCGGCTCAGCCTGGAGGTCCCGGTCTCCCGCCTGGCCAAGGGCCTCGGCCTGCTCGCCGACGCGCTGCGCGCGCCCGCCTTCGCCCCGAGCGAGGTCGAGCGCCTCGTCCGCAACCGCCTGGACGAGATCCCGCACGAGCTGGCGAACCCCTCCCGCCGGGCCGCCAAGGAGCTCTCCAGGCAGCTGTTCCCGGCGGCCTCGCGCATGTCCCGGCCGCGCCAGGGCACCGAGGAGACCGTCGAGAAGATCGACGCGGCGGCGGTACGCGCCTTCTACGACCGCCATGTGCGGCCCGCCACGGCCACCCTGGTCGTCGTCGGTGACCTGACCGGCACCGACCTGGACGCGCTGCTCGGCGACACCCTGGGCGCCTGGACCGGCGCCCCGGGCGAGCCGCGGCCGGTGCCGCCGGTGACCGCCGACGACACCGGGCGCGTGGTGATCGTGGACCGTCCCGGTGCCGTGCAGACGCAGCTGCTCATCGGCCGGGTCGGCCCCGACCGGCACGACCGCGTGTGGCCCGCCCAGGTGCTCGGCACCTACTGCCTCGGCGGCACCCTCACCTCCCGCCTGGACCGCGTCCTGCGCGAGGAGAAGGGCTACACCTACGGCGTGCGCTCCTTCGGGCAGGTCCTCAGGTCCGCGCCGGACGGCACGGGCGCGGCGATGCTCGCCATCAGCGGCTCCGTGGACACGCCGAACACCGGCCCGGCGCTGGACGACCTGTGGAAGGTGCTGCGCACCGTCGCGGCGGAGGGCCTGACCGACGCCGAGCGGGACGTCGCCGTGCAGAACCTCGTCGGCGTGGCGCCGCTGAAGTACGAGACCGCGGCGGCCGTCGCGAGCACGCTGGCCGACCAGGTCGAGCAGCACCTGCCCGACGACTTCCAGGCGACGCTGTACCGGCAGCTGGCCGCCACGGGCACCGTGGAGGCCACCGCGGCCGTCGTGAACGCCTTCCCGGTGGACCGTCTGGTGACCGTCCTCGTCGGCGACGCTTCCCAGATCAAGGCGCCGGTCGAGGCGCTCGGCATCGGTGAGGTGACCGTGGTGCCGGCCGAGTAGCG
Source organism: Streptomyces rubradiris (assembly GCF_016860525.1). Classification (NCBI taxonomy): domain Bacteria; kingdom Bacillati; phylum Actinomycetota; class Actinomycetes; order Kitasatosporales; family Streptomycetaceae; genus Streptomyces; species Streptomyces rubradiris. The sequence continues at coordinate 2,154,054 of NZ_BNEA01000015.1, read as the reverse complement.
GCCCGGCGCGTCCGGCGCACGCGCGCGTGGGGCCCTGACGGCTTACGGGCCGTCAGGGCCCCACGCTGTTCCACTCGGTTGCCCAGATGCCCGTTTTGGGGCGGAGGTTGCCTGTCTGACCTGTGGGATGCGCTACAAAACCCCGGATCCGTTTGAGGATCGCGAGCGGGCCGCCGTAGCTTCGTCCGGGCTGTTCGTCAGGCAGTGCGCCGCACCCGCGGCACCGGACAGCCATCGCCGAGTCCCCGTACGGCGCGAGCCAGGGGAGCCGGGGACCCACCGTCCCTGGGGTGAATCGGGCGCCCGCGAGGGGGCCCGTAGGAGACCTTCCTGCTCCGAACCCGTCAGCTAACCCGGTAGGCGAGAGGGAAGGAAAGGACCAGCCACTTCATGGCGTTCATGTGCGCCACCGGGAAGCACCGCAAGCCCGGCCGGGTCAAGCGCACCACCGCTCAGGCGGCCGGCGTCGCGGCCCTGACCACCACCGGTGTCATCGGCACCCTCGCCGCCTCCCCGGCGCTCGCCGCCGACAACCCCGTGGACCAGACCGGCCTCACCCCGGTCCTCGCCGCCACCGAGGACGTCGCCGAGCAGATCGACGCGCAGGCCACCGCCCAGCAGCAGGCCGCGGACCGCAAGGCGGCCGAGGAGGCAGCGGCGAAGGCGGCCGCCGAGCGGGCCGAGGAGGAGCGGGTCCGTGCCGCGCGCGAGGCCGAGCGCCGCCGGCTGAACACCTTCGTCGCCCCCATCGCGCACTCCTACGTCTCCACGGCCTACCGGGCCTCCAGCTCCCTGTGGTCCTCCGGTTCGCACACCGGCATCGACTTCCACGCGGCCAGCGGCTCCACGGTGCACGCGGTGGGCGCCGGCACGGTCGTCGCCACCGGCTGGGGCGGCGCCTACGGCAACCAGGTCGTGATCCGGATGGCCGACGGCATGTACACGCAGTACGGGCACCTGTCCTCCATCGGCGTCACGGTGGGCCAGCAGGTCGAGCCGGGCCAGCAGATCGGACTGTCCGGCGCCACGGGCAACGTCACCGGCCCGCACCTGCACTTCGAGGCGCGCACGACGCCCGAGTACGGCTCGGACATCGACCCCGTCGCCTACCTCCGCGGGCACGGCGTCCAGATCTGACGCACGCGCGTTTTCCGGCGGCCCCGGCTCATCGAGCCGGGGCTTTCGCCGTTTTTCACGCCGTCCGCCGGACTCCTTGTCCAAAAAATAACCATGGATTACCGCCCGCCATCGGAAATTCCGGCCCGCTGGAATAGAGTCACGGTATACGCGTCCATCGTCGGCGTTTCACGGGGATTAAGGCGGAGGTCGGTCATGCGTATTCCGGCGCACTCGGTGTGCAGCGCTGTCCGGGACGACATCGTCGCGGGTGTCTACGAGCGCGGCAGCCGGCTCACCGAGGAAGTCCTGGCCCGCCGTTACGGCGTCTCGCGCGTCCCCGTCCGCGAGGCGCTGCGCACGCTGGAGGCCGAGGGTTTCGTGGTGACGCGCCGGCACGCGGGCGCGTGCGTGGCCGAGCCGACCGAGCAGGAGGCCGCCGACGTGCTGGAGATGCGGACGCTGCTGGAGCCGCTGGGCGCCGCGCGGGCCGCCCAGCGGCGTACGGAGGCCCATCTGAAGGTGCTGCGCGGCCTGGTCCGGCTGGGTCAGGAGCGGGCCAGGAAGGGCAACAGCGAGGATCTGCGCGCGCTCGGCGGCTGGTTCCACGAGACGCTCGCGCAGGCCTGCGGCAGCCCCTCGCTGACCTCGACGCTGACCCGGCTGCGGCACAAGATCGCCTGGATGTACGCGGTGGAGCCGCCGGTGAGCCCGGTGGAGTCCTGGGTGGAGCACGGCGCGATCGTGGACGCGGTGGCGCGCGGGGACGGCGAACGCGCGCGGGCGCTGACGGCCCTGCACGCCGAGCGTGCGACGGGCGCGCACCGGCTTCGCTTTTCCGGCGCCGGGGAGCGTGTGAGGACTTCGCAACATGCCGTAAACATGTCGGGCCTGCGGCATTAACACGGGCGCCGTATACAAAGAAGGGTAATTCGGTGGCGGGTGTTTTCCGCTGCCCTTTTCCGGTTCCGCTAATTCCCCTGCCCGCCGTGTCCGGGCGACCCGGCGAACGCCCGGGAAGAAATCCGCCGACGGAACCGGAGCGATTGTGGAACCGGTGCTGAAAACGCGGAAGCCGCGCCGCCCGGTACGGACGGCGCGGCTTCCCGGTCCCGCTCAGACGGTCTCGGGCAGCTCCTCCAGGCCCTCGGAGACCAGCTTGGCCAGACGGTCCAGGGCGGCGTCGGCGCCCTCGGCGTCGGAGGCGAGGACGATCTCCTCGCCACCCTGGGCGCCCAGGCCCAGGACGGCCAGCATCGAGGCCGCGTTGACGGGGTTGCCCCCGGCCTTGGCGATCGTCACCGGGACGCCTGTGGCCGTGGCGGCTCGGACGAAGAGAGAAGCGGGGCGGGCGTGGAGGCCCTCGGCCCAGCCGACGTTGACGCGGCGCTCAGCCATGTGTTGCTGCCCTTCAGTGCTCAGGGTTGTCTAGACCAGTTTCCCATACCGTGAAGCGTGCCCGGAGCGGGTCCGAAGGACCGCCCCGGCGCGACCCCGGACCGCGGCCTCGGTCCGGCGTCGCCCCCATAGACTGCCTCGCGCCGTTGTCGTACGCGACCCTTACGCTGGGGCCCATGCACACCTCGGCGGACCGGCAGGACCGGCACCAGTACCCCGCCCACTGGGAGGCGGACGTGGTGCTGCGCGACGGCGGCACCGCGCGCGTCAGGCCCATCACCGTCGACGACGCCGACCGCCTGGTCAGTTTCTACGAGCAGGTCTCGGACGAGTCGAAGTACTACCGCTTCTTCGCGCCGTACCCACGCCTGTCCGCCAAGGACGTCCACCGCTTCACGCACCACGACTTCGTGGACCGGGTGGGACTCGCGGCCACCATCGGCGGCGAGTTCATCGCCACCGTACGCTACGACCGCATCGGCACCGACGGCCTGCCCGCCTCCGCGCCCGCCGACGAGGCCGAGGTCGCCTTCCTGGTGCAGGACGCCCACCACGGCCGCGGCGTCGCCTCCGCCCTCCTGGAACACATCGCGGCCGTCGCGCGCGAGCGGGGCATCCGCCGCTTCGCCGCCGAGGTGCTGCCCGCCAACACGAAGATGATCAAGGTGTTCACGGACGCCGGCTACACCCAGAAGCGCAGCTTCGAGGACGGCGTCGTACGCCTGGAGCTGGACCTCGAACCCACCGACCGGTCCATGGCCGTGCAGCACGCCCGGGAACAGCGCGCCGAGGCCCGCTCGGTACGACGGCTCCTCGCGCCCGGCTCGGTCGCGGTCGTCGGCGTCGGCCGCGCCCCCGGCGGGGTGGGCCGCGGCGTCCTCGGCAACATCCGCGAGGCCGGCTACGCGGGCCCGCTGCACGCCGTGAACAAGGCATTCCCCGAGGACCTCAAGGAGATCGACGGGGTCCCCGCGTACCGCTCGGTGCGCGACATCGACGGGCACGTGGACCTCGCCGTCGTCGCGGTACCGGCCGAGCAGGTGCCCGCCGTGGTCGCCGAGTGCGGCGAGCACGGCGTCCAGGGGCTGGTCGTCCTGTCCGCCGGGTACGCCGAGAGCGGGCCCGAGGGGCGCGAACGGCAGCGCGCGCTCGTCCGGGCCGCCCGCGCCCACGGCATGCGGCTCATCGGCCCGAACGCCTTCGGGATCATCAACACCGCCGAGGACGTCCGGCTGAACGCCTCGCTCGCCCCCGAGCCGCCCCGCCCCGGCCGCATCGGGCTCTTCGCCCAGTCCGGCGCCATCGGCATCGCCCTGCTGTCCCGGCTGCACCGGCGCGGGGGAGGGGTGACCGGCGTCACGGGCGTCTCCACGTTCGTGTCCGCCGGCAACCGCGCCGACGTCTCCGGCAACGACGTCCTGCAGTACTGGTACGACGACCCGGACACCGACGTCGTCCTCATGTACCTGGAGTCCATCGGCAACCCCCGCAAGTTCACCCGGCTCGCCCGGCGCACGGCCGCCGCCAAGCCCCTGGTCGTCGTGCAGGGCACCGGCACCGCCCCGCAGGGACACGCGGTACGCGCTACCCGGCTGCCGTACGCGACCGTGTCCGCGCTGCTGCGGCAGGCCGGGGTGATCCGGGTCGACACCATCACCGAGCTGGTCGACGCGGGGCTGCTGCTCGCCCGGCAGCCGCTGCCCGCGGGACCGCGCGTGGCCATCCTCGGAAACTCCGAGTCGCTCGGCGTGCTGACGTACGACCGGTGTGTGGCGGAAGGGCTGCGACCGGCCCGGCCGGTGGACCTGACCACCGAGGCGACGGCGGAGGACTTCCACCGGGCGCTGGCCGCCGCGCTGGCCGACGACACGAACGACGCCGTCGTCGTCACGGCGATCCCCGCGATCGGGGAAGGGTCGCCGGGCGACGCGGAACTGGCGGAGGCGCTGCGGTCGGCCGCGGCGGCGGTGCCGGGCAAGCCGGTGCTGGTGGTCCATGTCGAACTGGGCGGCCTGGCACAGGCACTGTCGGCCGCGACGAGCACGGCACCGGGCGCACCGGGAGCCGCCGACAAGACGCCCGGCGCGGAGGCCGGTACTCACTCGGCCCACCGCGCGGAACGCCTGCCCGGCGCGGGAGCGGACCGACAGTTCACGGCGGAGCCGGGCCGAAAGCCCTCGGCGGAGGCGGTTCCCGAGTCCACGGCGGGGCTGGGCCGGGAGTCCGCGGCGCAGGCGCGCCGGCAGCACACGACGGGGCCGGACCGGCCGCTGAGCGCCGCGGGAGAGCGACCGCCCGCCGAGCAAGCGGGAGGACCGTCCGCCGCGACAGCGGAACGACCGCCGGCCACCCCATCGGCTCCCGCCCCCGAGACCCCCGCACCCCTCGTGCCCCCCGCGCCCCCGGCCGGCCAGGCATCCCCCGCGTCCCCCCAGGACGGCACCCGTCTCATCCCCGCCTACCCCGCCGCCGAGCGCGCGGTGCGGGCGCTCGCCGAAGCCGTGAGGTACGCGCGGTGGCGGCGGGAGGCGGCCGACCCCGGGAAGGTGCCGGAGTTCGACGACATCGACGAGAAGGGGGCCGCCCGGCTGATCGGCGAGCTGCTCGCCCGCGGCGAAGGGCTCACGATCTCCGCCGAGCACACCTGCGAGCTGCTCGGCCGCTACGGCGTACCCGTGCGCCGCGCCCTGCCCGCGCCCGGCCCGGACGCCGCCGTGGACGCCGCCCGCGCGCTCGGCTACCCGGTGGCCCTGAAGGCGACCGCCCCGCACCTCAGGCACCGCGCCGACCTGGGCGGGGTCCGGCTGGACCTCGCGGACGAGGAACAACTGCTGCGGGCGTACGCCGAGCTGACCGAGCTGTTCGGGCCGCCGGAGGAGCTGCGGCCGGTGGTGCAGGCGATGGCGCCCCGGGGCGTGGACACCGTCGTCCGCGCGGTGATCGACCCGGCGGCCGGTGCCGTGCTGTCCTTCGGCCTGGCCGGCGCCGCCTCCCAGCTGCTCGGGGACATGGCCCACCGGCTGATCCCCGTCACGGACCGGGAGGCGACCTCGCTGGTGCGTTCCATCCGCACCGCGCCCCTGCTGTTCGGCTGGCGCGGCTCCACCCCCGTGGACACCCCCGCCCTGGAGGAGCTGCTGCTGCGGGTGTCCCGGCTGGTCGACGACCACCCCGAGGTGGTGGCGGTCACCCTGGAGCCGGTCGTCGTCGCCCCGCACGGCGTGAGCGTCCTCGGCGCCACGGTCCGGCTCGCGCCCCCGCCCGCCCGCGACGACCTCGGCCCGCGCACGATGCCGGCCTACTGAGAAGCCCCCACCGCCGTCCGGAACCCCTTCGCCCCCTTGGGCCACGCCCGCCCCCGGACCCTCCGACTGGCCCGGAGCGCCCCTGCCCACGGATTAGGATGGACGCCATGGCCAAGACCAGTACGACGACCCAGGGGCTGCGCGCGGCGATCGAGCGCAGCGGCTACTACCCGGCCCTCGTGGCCGAGGCGGTGGAGGCCGCTGTGGGCGGCGAGCCCGTCCGGTCGTACCTGGTCCACCAGGAGACGACGTTCGACCAGAACGAGGTCCGCCGGCACGTCACCGTGCTGGTCCTCACCGGCAACCGCTTCATCGTCAGTCACACCGACGAGCAGGCCGCCGACAGCACCTCCCCGACGCCGTACGCCACCACCTCCACCGAGTCCGTGAAGCTCGACCGGATCTCGTCGGTCGTGGTCAGCCGGGTGGTCGCCAACCCCGAGCAGTACACGCCGGGCACGCTGCCCCGCGAGGTCGTGCTGACCATCGGCTGGGGCGCGGTCAACCGCATCGACCTGGAGCCCGCCGCCTGCGGCGACCCCAACTGCGACGCCGACCACGGCTACACGGGCAGCTCCACGGCGGACGACCTGAGCCTGCGCGTCAGCGAGGCCGGGGACGGCCCGGAGACGGTGCGCCAGGCGCTCGCCTTCGCGCAGGCCATCTCGGAGGCGACCGCGGACCTCACGCGCTGATGTCCCAGCTCTCCGCCTGGGACCACCCCGAGCCCCTCGCCCTGGACACCGCGCCGCTGCCCGAGTACGGCAGCGGCTCCCTGGCCGACCTGCTGCCCACCCTGGCCGCGGGCCTCGGGGTCCCCGGCCTGACCGCCACGATCGGCGAACTGACCCCCGCCGACCGGGTCTGCGTCTTCCTGGTCGACGGCCTCGGCTGGGAGCAGCTCGCCGCCCACCCGGACGAGGCCCCCTTCCTGACCTCCCTGCTCGGCAGCTCCCGAGGCGGCACCGGCCGCCCGCTCACCGCCGGCTACCCGGCGACCACCGCGACCTCCCTCGCCTCCGTCGGCACCGGCCTGCCGCCCGGTGCCCACGGTCTGCCCGGATACGCCGTGCGCAACCCGGCCACCGGCGAGCTGATGAACCAGCTCCGCTGGCACCCGTACACCGAACCGGGCGCCTGGCAGCCGTACCCCACCGTCTTCCAGCAGGCCCACCAGGCCGGGGTGCACACCGCCCAGGTGACCTCGCCCGCCTTCGAGCACACCCCGCTCACCAAGGTCGCGCTCAGCGGCGGCACCTTCCACGGGCGGCTCACCGGCGAGGAGCGCATGGACCTCGCGGCCGAGCAACTGGCCGCCGGCGACCGCTCGCTGGTGTACACGTACTACGCCGAACTGGACGGCTCCGGGCACCGCTACGGCATCGCCTCCGACACCTGGCGCGGCCAGCTGATGTACGTCGACCGGCTCGCCCAGCGGCTGGCCGAGCAGCTGCCCCCGCGCAGCGCCCTGTACGTCACCGCCGACCACGGCATGGTCGACGTGCCGTTCGACGAGCGGCACCGCATCGACTTCGACGAGGACTGGGAGCTGCGGGCCGGTGTCGCGCTGCTGGGCGGCGAGGGCCGGGCCCGGCACGTGTACGCGGTGCCGGGCGCCGAGAACGACGTGCTGGCCGTGTGGCGCGAGGTGCTCGGGGAGCAGTTCTGGGTGGCCTCGCGGGACGAGGCGATCGCGGCCGGCTGGTTCGGGCGGCCCGGCGCGTGCGACGAGCGCGTGTACCCGCGGATCGGGGACGTGATCGCCGCCGCGCACGACGACGTGCTGATCGTCGCCTCCGAGCGGGAGCCCAAGGAGTCGGCGCTGGTCGGCAACCACGGCTCGATGACCCCGGCGGAACAGCTCGTCCCGCTGCTCGAAGTACGCTCCTGACCCCCTGCCCTCCTTTTTTCACCGATTTCGCCGAAAGGTGCTCAACTCCTCATGCCCGAGCTGGTGTTCTTCTCCGGAACGATGGACTGCGGGAAGTCGACGCTGGCTCTGCAGATCGAGCACAACCGTTCCGCGCGCGGCCTGGCGGGCGTGATCTTCACCCGTGACGACCGCGCGGGCGAGGGCAAGCTGTCCTCCCGGCTGGGCCTGGTCACCGAGGCGGTGGAGGTCGAGGACGGCAAGGATCTGTACGCGTACCTCGTGGACCACCTCTCCCAGGGCGGCCGGGCCGACTACGTGATCGCGGACGAGGCGCAGTTCCTGGCGCCCGAGCAGATCGACCAGCTCGCGCGCGTGGTGGACGATCTCGGCCTGGACGTCTTCGCCTTCGGCATCACCACCGACTTCCGCTCCAAGCTGTTCCCCGGCTCGCAGCGGCTGGTGGAGCTGGCCGACCGGATCGAGGTGCTCCAGGTGGAGGCGCTGTGCTGGTGCGGCGCCCGTGCCACGCACAACGCCCGCACGATAGACGGCGAGATGGTGGTCGAGGGCGCCCAGGTGGTCGTCGGCGACGTCAACCAGTCCGCGGGCGAGGTCGGCTACGAGGTGCTGTGCCGCCGGCACCACCGGCGCCGGATGACCGCCGCGACGGCCCGCGCGGCGGCCCTGTCCCCGGACGTGCTGCCCGTCTCGCCCTCCTGAGGGCTCAACGCGGACCCTGGACCACGGAGAACTCGGCGCCCTCCGGGTCCGCCACCGTCGCCACCCGTCCGTGCGGGCCGTCGTGCGCCGGCGCGAGGACCCGGCCGCCCAGCGCCGCCACCCGGCGCAGCGTCGCATCGAGGTCGGCGACCTCGAAGTACGTCCGCCAGTGCGGCCCCCGGTCCGGGGGCAGGCCGTGGCCCACGCCGTGCAGCCCCGCCACCGGACGGCCGTCCAGACGCAGGGTCAGACAGTCGTCACCGGCGGAGACCACCGGCTCCTCCTCGTAGGGAAAGACGCTTTTGTAGAACTTCGTGACGCTTTCCGTCTCGAAGGTGAGCAGTTCGTTCCACACGGGGGCGCCCGGCACGCCGGTCAGGGCCGCGCCGGGATGCGCGGAGCCCTGCCAGATCCCGAACACCGCCCCGGAGGGATCGGCGGCGATCGCCATCCGCCCGGCCTCGGCGGCGTCCAGCGGGCCGACGGCCACCGTGCCGCCGCACAGCCGCACCGTGTCGGCGGTCCGGTCCGCGTCGTCCGAGGCGAGGTACGGGGTCCAGGCGACCGGCAGCCGGCGGCCCGTCGGCAGCCGGCCCACGCCCGCCACCTCCCGCCCGTCGAGCAGCGCCCGCACGTACGGGCCGAGCTGCTGCGGACCGGGTCGGAACTCCCAGCCGAACAGCTCGCCGTAGAACTCCTCGGTGGCGTCCAGCCCGTGCACCATCAGGCTCACCCAGCAGGGTGTGCCGGGCAGGCGCCGCGCGTGCGGACCGGCCGGCTCCCGTGCCTCGGTCATCGATCACTCTCTCCCCGGCCCCTCGCGGTGGCCGTGTCGCTTCCGCTCCCCGGAAGGGTGTCCGCGCCGTCGGCGCGCACGCCCGTGCCGGTCCCCGCATCCTCCGGGTGCCGCGGGGCCGTACCGCGCCGTCGCCCTACCCACGAGAGGATGCCCGATCCGCCGTCTTTCGCCGCATCTTGACGAGGGCCGACGGGTGTCCGTCAGTGGTACACCATGTGCTCGATCCCGTACCGACCGTGATCGAGCCTGTCCGGCCGAGCAGAGTAGCCGGACCTGGACGCCACGGCCACCCCTGGCGTATGGATGGACCCCATGACAGCCATCATCACCGCATCCGAACTCCTGCCCGCGCTCACCGGCGGCAATCCGCCCGTCCTGCTGGACGTGCGCTGGCAGCTGAGCCTGGCCAAGGCGGCCGGCGCGCCCGCCTTCGACGGGCGGGCCGAGTACGCGGCCGGACACATCCCGGGCGCAGTCTTCGTCGACCTGGACCGGGAGCTGGCCGGGGCGCCGGGCGCGGGGGGCCGGCATCCGCTGCCCGGACTCGCGGAGTTCGGTGCCGCGATGCGCCGGGCGGGCGTGTCGGCCGGCCGGCCGGTCGTCGTGTACGACGGCGGGCAGGGCTGGGCGGCGGCGCGCGCGTGGTGGCTGCTGCGCTGGACGGGTCACCCGGACGTGCGGGTCCTCGACGGCGGGTTGCCGTCCTGGCGGGGTGAGCTGTCCACCGAGGTGCCGGTCCCGGCCGAGGGCGACTTCACGCCGACGCCCGCGGCCGGGGGGCTGCTGGACGCGGACGGGGCCGCCGAACTGGCCCGCACGGGTGTGCTGCTGGACGCCCGCGCGGGGGAGCGGTACCGCGGTGAGGTGGAGCCGGTCGACCGGGTCGGCGGGCACATCCCGGGCGCGGTGTCGGCGCCGACGACGGAGAACGTGGGCCCCGACGGCCGCTTTCTGCCCGCGGCGGAGCTGAGGGACCGCTTCAAGGCCCTGGGGGTGTCCGGGGACACCGAGGTCGGCGTGTACTGCGGTTCGGGCGTCTCCGGCGCCCACGAGGTGCTCGCGCTGGCGGTGGCGGGCATCCCGGCGGCCCTGTACGTGGGCTCCTGGTCGGAGTGGTCCTCGGACCCGTCGCGTCCGGTGGCGGTGGGGGCGGACCCGCGGTAGCGCCACGACCGGAGAACCGGCGAAAGGGGGGGGGGGCACGCGCGCGTGCCCCCCTTTTTTTTTCTGGCTGCCGTCGGCCGCCTACTCCTGCTTCTTGCGGCGGGTGCCGAAAACGATCTCGTCCCAGCTCGGCACGGCGGCGCGGCGGCCGGGGCGGACGCCGTCGGCCTCGGCCTGGCGGTCGGTCGCGCCGACGAGCCGGTCGCGGTGGCTGCCGACGGAGCGCGGCATGAGGACGTCCGCGTAGGCGGATCCGGCCGAGGCGGCGGGCGCCGGCGGCTCCTCCGCTTCGGGCTCGTCGCCGGGCTCCTCCGCGGCGTCCGACGGGCGCTCGGGTACGACGAGGTCGCCCCGGAAGCTCGGCACGGCCTCCAGCAGGCTGGTCAGCGAGTCGCGCTCGCCCGTGCTCTCCTCGGCCGGCTCCGGCGGTGGCGCGGTCAGGCCGGGCCGCTCCCGGTCCACCCGTTCGAGCGCACGGTCCATCGAGCGTTCGCGGGGCAGCCGGGCGATCCGCGGGACGAACGGGAAGCTCGGCTCGGGCGCGGCGAGGTCGTCGGACTCGCCGATCAGCGAGCGCGCCTCGTCGTCGACGGCCTGGACGAGCCGCCGGGGCGGGTCGTACGTCCAGCTCGCCGAGTGCGGTTCGCCCGCGACCCGGTAGACGAGGAGCACCTCCCAGGTGCCGTCGTCGCGGCGCCAGGAGTCCCACTGCACGGTGTCCTTGTCGGCGCCGCGCAGCAGCAGCCGTTCCTGCACGGCCTCGCCGAGCAGCGGGCCGGAGTTCTCGCCGGGGCGGCGGACCGGGGTCTTTCGGGCGCGCTCGGCCATGAAGGCACGCTCGGCCAGCACGGGCCCCTCGAAGCGGCGCACCCGGTCGACGGGGATGCCGGCGAGCTGTGCGACCTCTTCCGCGGTAGCTCCGGCTCGTATCCGGGCCTGGATGTCCCGCGGGCGCAGATGGCTCTCGACCTCGATCTCGATCTGGCCGAGGCGCGGCCGGTCGCCGCGCACGGCAGCGCGCAGGCGTTCGTCGATCGGAAGTGTGTACTCCGTGGAGTCGGCAGCCTTCAGCACCAGCCGTGTGCCGTCATTCGAGACGGCCACGACACGCAGTTCGGGCATGGGGACCTCCCGGGTGGTGCCTGCCGACGTCACGTGCGTCGCTGCTTCCGCTAGTCGAGTGTGGCCTGCCCGGGTGCAGCCTGCCACAACCTTGCCGAGTTGCCCGGCGTGTCGGGCGCGGGCCCGGGACCGCCGTTATGGCACGGTTACCTGTTCGCCACGCTAAGTGACCAACTCCGTCACCCTGTGCAACTAGTCCCCTCCCGGTGATCCAGCGGGGGCCGCGGACCTCCTGGTGGGAGACCGGACCCAGGGCTCGCAACAGTACTCCATTCGGGCCACGTGCGTGGATTGGCGCGCTGGCCAACTTCTCGCAAGGAGTGCGACTTGGCCGTTCGCAACCGGTTTTGTCGATCATGACGTGGTGAACTTCACGCAATCGCCAGAAACGGAACTAATGGTTTCGTCCATACGTCCCCTTCTCGTGCAGTCGGTCGGTCAATGTCGATCAAGTACGGGAAAGGCAGGCAAGTTCCGGGTATGCGTGAGACACCCGATACGGGGCGCAAGAGGATCGATCTGAACGTCCCCCAGGTGGCGGGCGGCGCCCTGGCGGCGGTCGTGGCGGCCAAACTGGCTTCGTATTTCGGGGTGTACGGCACGATCCTCGGTGCCGGTGTGGTCAGCGTCCTCGCCACCTGCGGCGGATCGGTCCTCCAGCACTTCTTCAAGCGGACCGGGGAGCAGCTGCGGGAGAAGGCGGTGGTGGCGGCCCGGCCCCGGGAGCGGACGGCGCCGGCCCCCGGGGAGTTCACCGAGGGCACCGTCTACCGGGCGCGGGTGAAGAGCTGGCGCCGCCCCCTGGTCGCCGCCGCCCTGGTCTTCGGCGTCACGATGGCCGGTATCACGGCGTACGAACTGATCTCCGGCAACAGCTTCAGCGGTGGCAAGGGCACGACCGTGAGCGACGCCGTCACCGGCCGGAACTCCTCCGGCAGCCGGTCCGACCACACGCCGGCCCCGTCGGACACGCCGTCCCCGGGGCACACCCCGGCAGGCGGCGGCGATACGGACCGCGGCACGTCCCCGGCGCCCGGCGGCTCCCCGAGCGGCGAGCCGGACGGTGGCTCCGGCGGGACCCCGAGCGGCACCCCGAGCGGCACCCCGGCCACCCCGTCGGCCCCCGCCACCCCGAGCCCCACGCCCAGCGCGCCGGGCGCGTCCGCCACGGCGCCTACGCCCCCAGGACCCTCCGCAGATAGTCGTTCTGGAACAGCCGGTCCGGGTCGAGACGGTTCCGCAACGCCGTGAACTCGCCGAAGCGCGGATATACCCGGGAGAAGTACTCGGCGTCCCGTGTGTGCACCTTGCCCCAGTGCGGACGTCCCTCGTGCGCGGTGAAGACGCGCTCGGCGGCCGTGAAGTACGCCTGGTACGGCGTGCCCCGGAACATGTGCACGGCGATGTAGGCGCTGTCCCGGCCGGAGGCGGTGGACAGGGTGATGTCGTCGGCCGGGGCGGTGCGCACCTCCACCGGGAAGCTGATCCGCAGCCCCGAGCGGTCGACCATGGTCCGCAGCTCGCGCAGGGTCTCCACGACGGCGGCGCGCGGGACGGCGTACTCCATCTCCACGAAGCGCACCCGGCGCGGTGAGGTGAAGACCTTGTACGGGATGTCGGTGTAGGTCCGCGCGGACAGGGCCCTGCTGGAGATCCGGGCGATGGCCGGGACGGCGGCCGGCGCGGCCCGGCCGGCCCACTGGGCCACCTGGAACACCCCGTTGGACAGGAACTCGTCCTCGAACCAGGCGGCCGCCCGCCCCACCGGCCGCGGGGGACCGGCGCTGCGGTTGTTGCGCTTGGTGGTGGTGTTCCCGGTGTGCGGGAACCAGTAGAACTCGAAGTGCTCGTTCTCCGCCCACAGCTGGTCGAACTCCGACAGGACCCGCTCCAGCGGCATCGGTTCCTCGCGCGCGGTGAGCAGGAAGAGGGGCTCGACGGCGAACGTGATCGCGGTGACGATGCCCAGGGCGCCCAAGCCGATCCGGGCGGCGGCGAAGACCTCGGGGTTCTCCTGCGCGGAGCAGGTGAGGACGGAACCGTCTGCCGTGACGAGTTCCAGCCCCTTGATCTGGGCGGCGATGGAGCCGGAGGCGCGGCCCGTGCCGTGGGTGCCGGTGCTGGTGGCTCCGGAGACGGTCTGCTCCATGATGTCGCCCATATTGGTGAGCGACAGGCCCTCGCGCGCGAGGGCGGCGTTGAGCCTCTTGAGCGGGGTGCCCGCCTCCACCGTGACCGTCATGGATTGCCGGTCAATGTTGCGTATGCCCGTCAACAGTTGAGGGCGGATCAGGACACCGTCGGTGGCGGCGATCGAGGTGAAGGAGTGCCCGGTGCCGACCGCCTTCACCTTCAGGCCGTCCTCCCGGGCCCGGCGCACCGCCGCGGCCAGCTCCTCCACCGAGGCCGGCGCGACCTGCCTGGCGGGCCGCGCCGTGACGTTGCCGCCCCAGTTACGCCAGGTTCCGTACGTCCCGCTCGCTGTGCTGCTCAACGGTGCCTCCCCGCCCCGCGGCCGGCCTGCGCAGCCGGCGGTACCCGAGGAAACCGACCACGACCGCGACGGCCCCGGACACGGCCGGGACCCCGTACCCGGCCCGCGCCCCGGCCGCGTCGATCGCCCAGCCGGCCGCGGACGAGCCGAGCGCGACACCGACCGCCAGGCCGGTGCTCACCCAGGTCATGCCCTCGGTGAGCCGCGCGCGAGGTACGTGCTCCTCGATGAGGGACATCGTCGTGATCATCGTCGGCGCGATGGACAGCCCCGCAACGAACAGCGCCACGGCCAGAAGCGGCAGGTTTCCGACCAGTAGGAGGGGGATCATACTCACGGCCATCGCCGCCACGCCCAGCAGCCAGCGGCGTTCCGGCGCCCCGCCGAAGCGCAGCAGCCCGAAGACCGCGCCGGCCACGCAGGAACCGGCCGCGTACAGCGCGAGGACGACGCTGGCGGCGCCCTTGTGGCCCCGCTCGTCGGCGAAGGCGACGGTGACCACGTCCACGGCGCCGAAGATCGATCCGGTCGCGACGAAGGTGGCCACCAGCACCCGCAGCCCCGCCGAGCGCAGGGCGCTGCCGCCGCTTTGCCGCTCGTCCGGGTGCGGGACCGGTTCGGTGGCCTGCTGGGCGGTCAGCCAGAAGACGCCGGCCGCGAGGAAACAGGCGGCCAGCAGCGGGCCCGCCTCCGGGAACCAGGCCGTGGACAGGCCGATGGAGATGATCGGCCCGAAGATGAAGCACACCTCGTCCACCACCGACTCGAACGAGTACGCGGTGTGGAGCTGGGGGGTGCCCCGGTACAGCGCGGCCCAGCGGGCCCGGATCATCGCGCCGAGGCTCGGCACCGAGCCGGTCCCGGCGGCGCAGACGAACAGCACCCAGTCCGGCCACCGGAAGCGGACCGCGCACAGCAGCACGGCCGCCGCCGTCAGGGCCACCAGGGTCGCCGGGCGCAGCACCCGGCGCTGCCCGTGGCGGTCCACCAGCCGGGAGACGCGCGGTCCGATGGCGGCGGCGGACAGCGCGAGGGTGGCCGACAGGGCGCCCGCGAGGCCGTACCGGCCGGTGACCTGGGAGACCATCGTGACCACGCCGATGCCCATCATCGACAGCGGCATCCGGCCGAGGAATCCGGCGGCGGTGAAGGCCTTGGTGCCGGGCGCGGCGAACAAGGCTCTGTAGGGGCTGGGCACGGGGTCTCCGGAAGCGGTTCGGTAAGGCGCGAATAGAGCCGATACAGCTTACAAGTTAGGTCACCCTAAGTGAACCCGTGACGGAGGCCCCGAATGCGCCCATACGGGACGCGCGGACAAAAAGGCCGGAACCTGTGCGGATAAAGAGGACCAACGGCCCGAATCCGACTCGTCGCACCGCTGTTTCCCCGCTGTCAGTGCCGGGTGGCAGGATCGACCCATGCCAGACGCGCTCGATGCCACCCCGTACGACGCCCTGCTCCTGCTCTCCTTCGGCGGCCCCGAAGGCCCCGACGACGTGGTCCCGTTCCTGGAGAACGTCACGCGCGGGCGCGGCATCCCCAAGGAACGCCTCAAGGAAGTGGGGCAGCACTACTTCCTCTTCGGCGGGGTCAGCCCCATCAACGACCAGAACCGCGCCCTGCTCCAGGCGCTGCGCGAGGACTTCGCCGCACACGGCCTGGACCTGCCCGTCTACTGGGGCAACCGCAACTGGGCGCCGTATCTGACCGACACCCTGCGGCAGATGGCCGCCGACGGCCACCGCCGCATCCTGGTCCTGGCCACCAGCGCCTACGCCTCCTACTCGGGCTGCCGCCAGTACCGCGAGAACCTCGCCGACGCGCTGGCCACCCTCCAGGCCGAGGGCGTGGACGTGCCGGCCGTGGACAAGCTGCGGCACTACTTCAACCACCCCGGCTTCGTCGAGCCCATGATCGACGGCGTGCTGCGCGCCCTGGCCGACCTGCCCGAGGACGTCCGCGCGGGGGCCCACATCGCCTTCACCACCCACTCCATCCCGACCGCCGCCGCCGACACCTCCGGACCCGTCGAGTCCCACGGCGACGGCGGCGCCTACGTGGCCCAGCACCTGGACGTGGCCCGGCTGATCGCCGACGCCGTCCGCGAGCGCACCGGCGTCGACCACCCCTGGCAGCTCGTCTACCAGTCCCGCTCCGGAGCCCCGCACATCCCGTGGCTGGAGCCCGACATCTGCGACCACCTCGAGGAGCGGCACGCGGCCGGCGTCCCGGCCGTCGTCATGGCCCCCATCGGCTTCGTCTCCGACCACATGGAGGTCCTGTACGACCTCGACACCGAGGCGAAGGCCAAGGCCGAGGAGCTGGGCCTGCCGGTGCGCCGCTCGGCGACCGTGGGCGCCGACCCGCGGTTCGCCGCCGCCGTCCGCGAGCTGATCCTGGAGCGGGCCGCCGTGGAGCGCGGCCGGGAGGTCACCCCCTGCGCCCTGGGCGCCCTCGGCCCGAGCCACGACGTCTGCCCGGTCGGCTGCTGCCCGGCCCGTGCCCCGCGCCCGGCCGCCGCGGGCGCCGACAGCCCCTACGCGTGAGGAGAGCCGTGACCGACCCCCTGCACCGGGACCTGCTCGCGCTCGCCCGTGAGGCCGCACGCCGGGCCGGCGAGCTGCTGCGCGACGGCCGCCCCAGCGACCTGGCCGTGGCCAGGACGAAGTCCAGCGACGTGGACGTCGTCACCGAGATGGACATCGCGGCCGAGAAGCTGATCACCGATCTGATCTCCGGCCGGCGCCCCGACGACGGCTTCCTCGGCGAGGAGGGGGCCTCGGCCGAGGGCACGAGCGGCGTCCGCTGGGTGATCGACCCGCTGGACGGCACGGTGAACTACCTGTACGGGCTGCCGACCTGGGCGGTGTCCATCGCCGCCGAGCAGGACGGCGAGACCGTCGTCGGGGTCGTCGCGGCGCCGATGCGCGGCGAGACGTACCACGCGGTGCGCGGCGGCGGCGCGTGGGCCACGGGCGCGTGGGAGGGCGAGCGGGCGCTCGCCTGCCGGCCCGCGCCCCCGCTGGACCAGGCGCTCGTCTCCACCGGTTTCAACTACGTCGCCGAGGTCCGTGCCCACCAGGCCGGGCTGGCCGCCCGGCTGATCCCGCTGGTGCGGGACATCCGGCGCGGCGGCTCGGCGGCGGTCGACCTGTGCGACGTGGCCTGCGGCCGGCTCGACGGGTACTACGAGCGGGGCCTGCACCCGTGGGACTTCGCGGCCGGGGACCTCATCGCCCGGGAGGCCGGCGCGCTGACCGGCGGACGGCCCGGACAGCGGCCCTCACGGGAGCTGACGGTGGCGGGTTCCCCGGGTGTCTTCGAGCCGCTCCAGCGGCTGCTGGAGGACTTCGGGGCCTGGCACGACTGACCGGGTCCGGGGCCCGGCCCGACCGACCCGGTCCGAGGCCCGGCCGACGGCCGCACGCGAAGGGACCCCGGCGCTGGATTCGCCGGGGTCCCTTGTCGCGCTCGGGCCGATCAGACGCGTGACGCGCCGACCTCCACACCGTGTTCGGCGGCGAGGCGTCGCAGGTCGTCGAGTTCCGCCTGCTCCACTTCGACAAGGAAGTCGTCGCCCTCGTCACGAGCCCGCGAAAGGTCGGACTCGGTCGCCCTTATGCGCTGCAGAAGTCCTGAGGTGAAAGCGTCCATGCTGCGCCCCCTCGTCCTGGGTCGTGGGTCGGTGGCACGGGGCTGTGCCGTTTGGAAGGGGCGATCACGTCTCGCGGGTGCCCAGCGCTGCCCGGCCGGGCGGCGACGGTGCCGGACACCCACGCCCGCTCTGCGGAGCGGAAGGCGGAGTACCGCATGGTGCTGCGGCACATGCAGAGCGTGATCGCGGGGTGTAAAGCCGTCCTCCCCCCGCTCCCCTCCGGGGAAACCTAACCGCGGGAGAAATTCTCGTATTCCCGCCCCGCAACCCCTGTCCCTGCGGTCCCGGGGACCGCCTTACAGCCGACTTATGGCCGAAAAGGGCAGGATGGGGGTCACACCCCAACGCGAGACCCCTGCCCGCACGCGCCCGCTGCGCGCTACGCGGGCGGACACAGGAAGGACAAGCGACGTGCGCGTACTCGTCGTCGAGGACGAGCAACTGCTCGCCGATGCGGTGGCCACCGGACTGCGCCGGGAGGCCATGGCCGTCGACGTCGTGTACGACGGTGCGGCCGCCCTGGAGCGCATCGGCGTCAACGACTACGACGTGGTCGTCCTCGACCGCGACCTCCCGCTCGTGCACGGCGACGACGTCTGCCGCAGGATCGTGGAGCTCGGCATGCCCACGCGCGTGCTGATGCTCACCGCCTCCGGCGACGTCAGCGACCGTGTCGAAGGCCTGGAGATCGGCGCCGACGACTATCTGCCCAAGCCGTTCGCGTTCAGCGAGCTGATCGCGCGCGTGCGGGCCCTCGGCCGCCGTACCAGCGTGCCCCTGCCGCCGGTCCTGGAGCGCGCCGGCATCAAGCTCGACCCCAACCGCCGCGAGGTCTTCCGCGACGGCAAGGAGGTCCAGCTCGCGCCCAAGGAGTTCGCGGTGCTGGAGGTGCTGATGCGCAGCGAGGGCGCCGTCGTCTCGGCGGAGCAGCTGCTGGAGAAGGCCTGGGACGAGAACACCGACCCGTTCACCAACGTGGTGCGGGTGACGGTGATGACCCTGCGCCGCAAGCTGGGCGAGCCGCCGGTCATCGTCACCGTCCCCGGCTCCGGCTACCGGATCTGATCCCGGTGGCCGCGACACCCGCGCCGCCCCAGGCGCCGCCGAAGCCCACCTGGGATCCCAGGAGGCCGCAGCCGCCCTTCCCGTGGCTGCGTCCCACGATCCGCATACGGCTGACGCTGCTGTACGGCGGCATGTTCCTGATCGCCGGCATCCTGCTGCTGTCGATCATCTACCTGCTGGCCGCGCAGGCGATCAGCACCGGCAACCAGCCGCTGTTCAAGATCGTCAGCGGTTCGGCGATCAAGGTCACCAGCGACAACTGCCCCGCGGTCACCGCGATCAACTCGGGCCCGGTGCCGCTGTCGGACTTCAACGAGGCGATCGCCCGCTGCGTCGACCAGCAGCGCCAGGCGGCTCTGGACAACCTGCTCAGCCGGTCCCTGCTGGCCCTGCTGGGGCTGGCCGTGATCGCCTTCGCGTTCGGGTACGCCATGGCCGGCCGGGTGCTGTCCCCGCTCGGCCGGATCACCCGCACCGCCCGCCAGGTGGCCGGCTCGGACCTGTCCCGCCGCATCGAGCTGGACGGCCCCGACGACGAGCTGAAGGAGCTGGCGGACACCTTCGACGACATGCTGGAGCGGCTCCAGCGGGCCTTCACGGCGCAGCAGCGCTTCGTCGGGAACGCCTCGCACGAGCTGCGCACCCCGCTCGCGATCAACCGCACGCTCCTTGAGGTGCACCTGTCGGACCCGAACGCGCCGGTGGAGCTCCAGCAGCTCGGCAAGACGCTGCTGGCCACGAACGAGCGCAGCGAACAGCTGGTCGAGGGCCTGCTGCTGCTGGCCCGCAGCGACAACCAGATCGTGGAGCGAAAACCGGTCGACCTGGCCGAGGTCGCCACGCAGGCCATCGACCAGGTGCACGCCGAGGCGGAGGCCAAGGGGGTGTCCGTCCAGGGCGAGCGCCGACCGGCCGTGGTCCAGGGCAACGGCGTGCTGCTGGAGCGGATCGCGCTGAACCTGGTGCAGAACGCGGTGCGCTACAACGTGTCCGACAAGGGCTGGGTCGAGGTGAACACCGAGGTCGAGCACGGGCAGGCGGTGCTGACGGTCTCCAACACCGGGCCGGTGGTGCCGGCGTACGAGATCGACAACCTCTTCGAGCCCTTCCGCCGGCTGCGCACCGAGCGCACGGGCAGCGACAAGGGCGTGGGTCTCGGCCTGTCCATCGTCCGGTCCGTGGCCCGGGCGCACGGCGGCCACATCCACGCCCGTCCCCGGGAGGGCGGGGGCCTGGAGATGCGTGTCACTCTGCCCATGTGACGCGGACGGGACACACGCGGGCCGTGTTCGCTCTACGCGGAATTTTCAAGCGGCCGAACGGACGCCCCATTGTGTGATCAGTCACATGAGCGGATTTCCGGCCATGCACGGAGAGTGATCATGATGCTGCATGGAAAGCCGGGAATGTCCTGGTTTTCAGGGTCGTTGTTCACGGGAAGTACACGGAGGGGCGCCTTTGAGGTGCGGCATCGGGACCGTGTACGGTCCTCACCGCCATCCAAGCCGATCACTCCTGAGGGGTCGGATTGGGTGTCGATTGAGTAACAGACCTTGATGTGAGGCAAAATCTCCGCTTCAGGTCGGGCACAAGTCCGGCCTCTCACGCGTTACGTGCGCTGGAGAACACCGCAGACACCCAGAGGGGGAGAGCGATATGGCAACCGATTACGACACTCCACGCAAGACCGACGACGACGTCGACTCGGACAGCCTTGAAGAGCTGAAGGCCAGGAGGAACGACAAGTCCACCTCGGCGGTGGACGTCGACGAGTTCGAGGCCGCAGAGGGCCTGGAGCTGCCCGGCGCCGACCTCTCGAACGAGGAACTGGCCGTCCGGGTCCTGCCCAAGCAGCAGGACGAGTTCACCTGCATGAGCTGCTTCCTGGTGCACCACCGCAGCCAGCTGGCCCGGGAGAAGAACGGTCAGCCGATCTGCCGCGACTGCGACTGAGGACGGGTCGGCCATGTCTGGCTCGACCCCTCCCCGGAAGCGCCGCTTCCCCCTGGGGAAA
The DNA here is from genome assembly GCF_016860525.1 of Streptomyces rubradiris. Lineage (NCBI taxonomy): Bacteria > Bacillati > Actinomycetota > Actinomycetes > Kitasatosporales > Streptomycetaceae > Streptomyces > Streptomyces rubradiris. The sequence goes on along the minus strand of NZ_BNEA01000015.1, from coordinate 2,133,329 downwards.
GCGGACCAAGGGCCGCTCGACGGCCCGCACGGCGCGCGTGACGACGAGCGGGGCTCACCCGGCGCGGGAGCCTCGCTCGGACCGGCGGCGGACCGGGACGGCCCCCCGGCGCCGGACCGGTACCCCGCGCCCGTCGCCCGGCGCCGGGCGACGGCGATCCGCGACAAGGCCCGGGACCTGGCCCGGGAAGGCGCCCGCAGGGGCGGCAGCCGGGCCCGTGCGGGCCTCGCCCACCTCGCGGACCGCGTCATCGACATCGCCCCGCGCATCCCCGTACGCGACCTCGCGACCCTGCGCCGCCAGTTCCCCGGCCTCGGCCCCGAGGAGCTGGCCGACAAGCTGGTGAAGGGCGCGGCGGCCGGCACCTCCACGGTCGGCGCCGGTATCGGGGCGGCGGCGATGCTGCCGGTACCCCCGGCCATGCCGACCGAACTGGCCGCGGAGATCACCGGGGTCGCCGCGATCGAGCTGAAGCTGATCGCCGAACTGCACGAGGTCTACGGCCTGCGCCCGCCCGGCGGCCCGAAGGCCCGTACCGCCGCGTATCTGTCCTCCTGGTCGGGGGAGCGCGGCATCGACGTGACGAAGCCGTCGACCTACGACACGGCCCTCGGCGGCCGGATGAAGCGCGAACTGCGCCAGCGGATCATGAAGCGGATGGTGCGCAACCTGCCCAACCTGACGCCGTTCCTGGTCGGGGCCGCGGTCGGGGCGGTGGTGAACCGCCGGGAGACCAAGAGGCTCGCCGACCGCGTCCGGGCGGACCTGCGCAGGATGCGGGTGCCCTGGGACGAGCTGCCGGAGCTGCCCCCGCTGGAGAAGCCGGAGCGACCGCTGGAGCTGCCCGAGCCTCCCGAAGACGCCTAGCCGGGCGCCGGCCAGGCGTGCGTTTCAGGCGTGCGCCTTGCGTGCCGCGTCGATCGCCGCGGCGAGCTTCCGCGGCTCCCGCGTCGACAGGTACAGGTACGGCGTCGGGTCCTCCGGGTCGGTGACCTCCACGCGCAGGGCCGTGGGGATGTAGGCGCGCAGCAGCAGGAAGGCGCGGGTGTCCGCCTTGTACGTCCGCCAGGCGCGGGCCTCCTCGGCGTCCAGGATCTCCGTCGCGCCCAGCGCCGACACCGGCAGTTTGGCCTCGCCGGCGATCAGGGAGTCCCCCACGACCCGGATGCGCGGCGAGCCGTAGGCGCTCGCCACCACGGCCGCCGCGGCCGTACCGCCGACCAGGCCGCCGAGCAGGGGCAGGGTGCCGAACGGCAGCAGGATCAGGGCGAGCGAGACGCCCACCAGGAGGCTGATCACCCACCACGAGCGGGGAGCCGTGAGACGTTCTTCGTAGGGGGTGGCGGAGAGCTGCATGAAACCTAGCTTGGCATGGGATCCGTAGTCGGCCGATGCGCGGGTAAGGTCTGCGCCTGTGAGTGGTAGTTCCGCAGCTCTTCAGCCCCCCGCCGACGCGGGCAAGCCCATACGGCACCCCGACGCGCCCGCGCCCGGGGAACTCCTCGGCGCCCACTACGAACACTGTTTCGGCTGCGGGCCCGGCCAGCCGCACGGGCTGCACCTGGAGGTCCGGGCCGGCGAGGGCGTGTCGCTGACCGCCGAGTTCACCGTGCGCCCCGTCCACCAGGGTGCCCCGGGGCTCGCCCACGGCGGAGTGCTCGCCGCGGCCCTGGACGAGACCCTCGGCTCGCTGAACTGGCTGCTGCGCACCATCGCCGTGACCGGACGCCTGGAGACGGACTTCGTCCGGCCCGTGCCCGTGGGTGCCACGCTGTTCTTTTCCGCCGAGGTCACCGCCGTCGCCGGGCGCAAGATCTACTGCACCGCCACCGGACGCGTCGGCGGCCCGGACGGCCCGGTCGCCGTCCGCGCCGACGCCCTCTTCATCGAGGTCAAGGTGGACCACTTCATCGACCACGGCCGCCGGGAGGAGATCCAGGCCGCCATGAACGACCCGGACCAGATCCGGCGCACCCGCGCCTTCGAGGTGAACCCGTGAGCCGTAGCCCTCTCGACGTGCTGATCCGCCGGGTGGACCCCGACGTCCCGCTCCCGGCGTACGAACACCCGGGTGACGCCGGGGCCGATCTGCGCACCACCGAACCCTGCGAGCTGGCGCCCGGCGAGCGCGCCGTGCTGCCCACGGGAGTGTCGATCGCCCTCCCGGAGGGGTACGCGGCGTTCGTGCACCCGCGGTCCGGTCTCGCCGCCCGCTGCGGTGTCGCCCTCGTGAATGCCCCGGGGACGGTTGATGCCGGGTACCGTGGGGAGATCAAGGTGATCGTGGTGAATCTCGACCCGCGCGAGAGCGTGCGGTTCGAGCGCTTCGACCGGATTGCCCAACTGGTCGTCCAGCAGGTCGAGAGGGTCCGCTTCCAGGAGGTCGCGGAACTTCCCGGCTCGGCGCGGGCCGAGGGGGGCTTCGGGTCCACCGGTGGCCATGCCGCGGTGGGCGGCGACAGCGGCACAAGCGGTCAGGCCGCCGTAGGCGGTCCGACGGGTGGGAATCGATACGCTTCGGTCGTATCCGACCGGGAAGGACAGTGACGTGTTCGGACGTCGCAAGAAGAAGGGTGCCGCCGAGGACGCGGCCGGCGAGGCCGAGCAGGTCGTCGACAGCGTCGACACCGAGGCGGAGGAAGAGGAGGCCGGGAGCGAGCGCCTCCGGCTGGAGCCCGGGCCCCGGCCCGACGGGCCGTGGGACAGCAGCGAGGTGCGCGACCCGGCCGAGGGCCGCGTGGACCTCGGCGGACTGTTCGTGCCGGGCGTCGACGGCATGGAGCTGCGGGTCGAGGTCGCCGGGGACGCCATCGTCGCCGCCACCGTCGTGCTGCGCGACAGCGCCATCCAGCTCCAGGCGTTCGCCGCGCCCAAGCGCGAGGGCATCTGGGGCGAGGTACGCGAGGAGATCGCCTCCGGCATCACCCAGCAGGGTGGCATCGTCGACGAGGTCGAGGGCCCGCTCGGCTGGGAGCTGCGCGCCCGGGTGCCGGTGCAGCTGCCCGACGGCACCGGAGGCTTCCAGGTCGTCCGGTTCGTCGGCGTGGACGGCCCGCGCTGGTTCCTGCGCGGTGTGATCTCCGGGCAGGGCGCGGTGCAGCCGGAGGCCGCCGGGCTGCTGGAGCAGATCTTCCGCGACACCGTCGTGGTGCGCGGCGAGGGTCCGATGGCTCCGCGCGACCCGATCGTCCTCAAGCTGCCGAACGACGCGCAGATGGTGCCCGAGGGTGTCCAGCAGGAGGAGGGCTCGCGCTTCTCCGGCGGGATGGGGCAGTTGCAGCGGGGACCGGAGATCACCGAGGTCCGCTAGACGCTCCGCTGGGTTCAGCAGGGATGTACGGGCCGTGCCTTCGAAGGGTGCGGCCCGTTTTTTGCGGGGTCGCGTCGGCTGGGTGCCTGTCCGTTGCCGGGTGCGGGTTCGTCTTGGTTGCTCGCGCAGTTCCCCGCGCCCCTTCGGGGCGCGCCTCGTCAGGGTTGCGTCAAAGTTGCCCCCCGCTCGTCCCTCCGGGCCGGATCACCGAGCCGGGCGGCCGTAAGGTCGACGCTGCGCAGACTTCGGGCACGGAAAGACAATGTGGGCATGGGACGCGGCACGCTTCGGATCTACCTCGGTGCGGCACCGGGCGTGGGCAAGACCTACGCCATGCTGGCTGAGGGACACCGCCGTACCGAGCGGGGCACGGACTGTGTGGTGGCGTTCGTCGAGCACCACGGCAGGCCGCGCACCGAGGTGCTGCTGCACGGCCTGGAGCAGGTGCCGCGCAGGAGGCTGGAGTACCGGGGCGCCGTCTTCGAGGAGATGGACGTGGACGCCGTGCTGCGCCGGGACCCCGCCGTCGCCCTCGTGGACGAGCTGGCCCACACCAACGTCCCGGGCTCCCGCAACGCCAAGCGCTGGCAGGACGTGGAGGAGCTGCTGGCCGCCGGTATCGACGTCGTCTCCACCGTCAACATCCAGCACCTGGAATCACTCGGCGACATCGTGGAGTCGATCACCGGGGTGCGCCAGCGCGAGACCGTCCCCGACGAGGTCGTACGCCGGGCCGACCAGATCGAGCTGGTCGACATGTCCCCGCAGGCGCTGCGCCGCCGCATGGCGCACGGCAACATATACGCGCCGGACAAGGTCGACGCGGCCCTGTCCAACTACTTCCGGCCCGGCAATCTGACCGCCCTGCGCGAGCTGGCGCTGCTGTGGGTGGCCGACCGGGTCGACGAGTACCTGAACGAGTACCGCAGCGAGCACCGGGTCTCGGCGATATGGGGCTCCCGGGAGCGGATCGTGGTGGGTCTGACCGGCGGCCCCGAGGGACGCACCCTCATCCGCCGGGCCGCCCGGCTCGCCGAGAAGGGCGCCGGCGGCGAGGTCATGGCCGTCTACATCGCCCGCAGCGACGGGCTGACCTCGGCCTCCCCGAAGGAGCTGGCCGTCCAGCGCACGCTCGTGGAGGACCTCGGCGGAACGTTCCACCACGTGGTCGGCGACGACATACCGGCCGCGCTGCTCGACTTCGCGCGCGGGGTGAACGCCACCCAGATCGTGCTGGGCTCCTCGCGCCGCAAGGCCTGGCAGTACGTCTTCGGGCCCGGCGTCGGCGCCACGGTCGCCCGCGACTCCGGCCCCGACCTGGACGTGCACATCGTCACCCACGAGGAGGTCGCCAAGGGCCGGGGACTGCCCGTGGCCCGCGGCGGCCGGCTCGGCCGGGCCCGGATCCTGTGGGGCTGGGCGGTCGGAGTGGCCGGCCCCGTCGTCCTCGCGCTCGGCCTGAACACCGTCGGCCTCGGCCTCGCCAACGACATGCTGCTGTTCCTGGCCGTCACCGTGGCCGCGGCCCTGCTCGGCGGCCTGCTGCCCGCGCTGGCCTCGGCGGCCTTCGGCTCGCTGCTGCTGAACTACTTCTACACCCCGCCGCTGCACCGGCTGACCGTCGCCGACCCCAAGAACATCGTCGCCATCGCGATCTTCTTCGGGGTGGGCATGTCGGTCGCCTCGGTGGTGGACCTCGCCGCGCGGCGCACCGACCAGGCGGCCCGGCTGCGTGCCGAGTCGGAGATCCTCTCCTTCCTCGCCGGCAACGTGCTGCGCGGCGAGACCAGCCTGGAGGAGCTGCTGGAACGGGTCCGCGAGACCTTCGCCATGGAGTCCGCCGCGCTGCTGGAGCGGGAGAGCGACGTGGCGCCCTGGACCTGCGCGGGCCGGGCCGGTTTCGGGCCGCCGCTGGAGCGCCCCGAGGACGCCGACGTGGACATGCCCGTCGGCGACCACATGGCGCTCGCGCTCACCGGCCGGGTGCTGCCCGCCGCGGACCGCCGGGTGCTGGCCGCCTTCGCCGCCCAGGCCGCCGTGGTCCTGGAGCGCCGGCGCCTCCAGGAGGAGGCCGACCAGGCCCGCGCGCTCGCCGAGGGCAACCGCATCCGCACCGCCCTGCTGGCCGCCGTCAGCCACGATCTGCGCACCCCGCTGGCCGGCATCAAGGCCGCCGTGACCTCCCTGCGCTCCGACGACGTGGCCTGGTCCGAGGAGGACCAGGCCGAGCTGCTGAAGGGCATCGAGGAGGGCGCCGACCGGCTCGACCACCTGGTGGGCAACCTCCTCGACATGTCCCGCCTCCAGACCGGCACGGTGACGCCGCTGATCCGCGAGATCGACGTGGACGAGGTCGTACCGATGGCCCTGGGCGGCGTGCCCGAGGACAGCGTCGACCTGGACGTGCCCGAGACGCTGCCGATGGTCGCCGTGGACCCCGGGCTGCTGGAGCGGTCGGTGGCCAACCTGGTCGAGAACGCCGTCAAGTACAGTCCACCCGGGCGGCGCGTCCTGGTGGCCGCGAGCGCCATCGCCGACCGGGTCGAGGTGCGCGTGGTGGACCGCGGCCCGGGCGTGCCGGACGAGGCCAAGGAGCGGATCTTCGAGCCCTTCCAGCGCTACGGCGACGCTCCGCGCGGCGCCGGCGTCGGGCTCGGCCTCGCGGTCGCCCGGGGCTTCGCCGAGGCCATGGGCGGCACCCTCACCGCGGAGGACACGCCGGGCGGCGGGCTCACCATGGTGCTGAGCCTGTGCGCGGCGGGCCCGCGCCCCGAGCCGCTCCCCGCCGCGGAGTTTCGTACCGAACCGGAAAGGCACACCATATGACCCGGGTGCTCGTGGTCGACGACGAGCCGCAGATCGTGCGCGCCCTCGTGATCAACCTCAAGGCACGCGCGTACGAGGTGGACGCTGCCCCCGACGGCAGGGCCGCGCTCGAACTCGCCGCCTCCCGCCACCCCGACGTGGTCGTCCTCGACCTGGGCCTGCCCGACATGGACGGCGTGGAGGTGATCCGGGGCCTGCGCGGCTGGACCCGGGTGCCGATCCTGGTGCTGTCCGCCCGGCACTCCTCGGACGAGAAGGTGGAGGCGCTGGACGCGGGCGCCGACGACTACGTGACCAAGCCGTTCGGCATGGACGAGCTGCTGGCCCGGCTGCGGGCCGCGGTGCGCCGGGCCGAGCCGGCCGGGTCGGGCGAGGACGGCCTGACGACCGTGGAGACCGAGGGCTTCACCGTCGACCTCGCCGCGAAGAAGGTCCACCGCGACGGCAAGGACGTCCGGCTCACCCCGACCGAGTGGCACCTGCTGGAGGTGCTGGTGCGCAACACCGGCCGCCTCGTCGGCCAGAAGCAGCTGCTGCAGGAGGTGTGGGGGCCGTCGTACGGCACCGAGACCAACTACCTGCGGGTGTACATGGCCCAGCTGCGCCGCAAGCTGGAGGCCGACCCGTCGCATCCGAGGCACTTCATCACGGAGCCGGGCATGGGATACCGGTTCGAGAAGTGAGCCGGCGGGCGCTCTCAGCGCCCTGTCGGCCCTGTCGGCGGCCCCGGTACGCTTCACATATGACTGCTGTCCCTCGTTCCGAAAAGCCGGCCGGCCGGTTCCGGCGCATGCTCGACCGGCTCTCCTCGTCGCAGGAGGACCTGGAGTCCGAGGAGCTGCGCGAAGACGCCGAGACGGCAGGCTGCATCAAGATAGGCGACTGCCACGACCGGCAGATCGTCACCGTAACTGGTACCTTGCGCACGGTCACCCTGCGCCCGCGCGCCGGAGTCCCGGCCCTGGAGGCCGAACTCTTCGACGGCTCCGCCGCCCTGGACGTCGTGTGGCTCGGCAGGCGTTCCATCGTCGGGATAGAACCGGGGCGCAAGCTGATCGCATCGGGCCGGATCTCGATGAGCCGGGGCCGCCGGGTGCTGTTCAACCCGAAATACGAACTGCGACCCCTCGGACGGGAGTAGCCGGTGACGTCCCTCGACAAGCCGACCGAAGACACCGACCAGACTCAGCCCCAAGACGCCCGCGCGGTGACCGAGGCGGCGCTCTTCGAGGCCTTCGGCGGGGTCCGCGGCATGGTCGAGACGGTCGTGCCGGGCCTGCTCTTCGTCGCGATCTTCACGATCAACAAGGACCTGCACCTGTCCGCGATCGCCGCGCTGGCGGTCTCCCTGGTGCTGGTCGTGGTCCGGCTGGCCATGCGGGACACCGTCAAGCACGCCTTCAGCGGCGTCTTCGGGGTGGCCTTCGGCGTCGTCTTCGCGATGTTCACCGGCAACGCCAAGGACTTCTACCTCCCCGGCATGCTCTACACGCTCGGCCTGGCCGTGGCGTACATCGTCACCGCCCTCGCCGGGGTCCCCCTGATCGGCCTCATCCTGGGCCCGGTCTTCAAGGAGAACCTCTCCTGGCGCACCCGCAACCCGGGCCGCAAGAAGGCGTACACCAAGGCCAGCTGGGCCTGGGGCCTGATCCTGCTCGCCAAGTGCGCGATCCTCTTCCCGCTGTACTGGTGGGCCGACACCACCCAGCTCGGCTGGGTCCTGGTCGCCCTGAAGATCCCGCCGTTCCTGCTCGCGGTCTGGCTGACCTGGGTCTTCCTGGCGAAGGCACCCGCGCCCATCGACGTGTTCGCGGAGATGGAGGCCCAGGAGAAGGCGGAGCAGGCCGAGAAGGCGCGCGAGGCGGCCCTCGCCGCCGAGACCGTTGAGACCGGTGAGCCGAACGCGGGGCGGCACCGCCGGGAGGCGTGAGCGGCCGTCGTACGACGAGAGGGGCGCCCTTGTCACCAAGGGCGCCCCTCCGCGTGCCTGGGCTCAGCTCTCGCGCCGCACCGACAGCAGTTCCTCCAGCTGCTCCTCCCGGGCCTGGGCGGCCACGAACAGCAGCTCGTCACCCGGCTCCAGGGAGTCCTCCTTGGAAGGGGTCAGCACCCGGGTGCCGCGGATGATCGTGACCAGGGAGGTGTCCTGCGGCCACTCCACGTCCCCCACCTGAGTGCCGGCCAGGGCCGACTCCTCCGGCAGGGTCAGCTCCACCAGGTTGGCGTCGCCGTGGCTGAAGCGCAGCAGCCGGACCAGGTCGCCCACGCTCACCGCCTCCTCGACCAGGGCGGACATCAGCCGCGGGGTGGAGACGGCCACGTCCACGCCCCATGCCTCGTTGAACAGCCACTCGTTCTTGGGGTTGTTCACCCGGGCGACGACGCGCGGGACGCCGTACTCGGTCTTCGCCAGCAGCGAGACGACCAGGTTCACCTTGTCGTCGCCGGTCGCGGCGATCACGACGTTGCAGCGCTGGAGCGCCGCCTCGTCCAGGGAGGTGATCTCACAGGCGTCGGCGAGCAGCCACTCCGCCTGCGGGACGCGCTCGACCGAGATGGCGGTCGGCGCCTTGTCGATCAGCAGGACCTCGTGGCCGTTCTCCAGCAGCTCGCCCGCGATCGAGCGGCCGACCGCGCCGGCCCCGGCAATGGCGACCCTCATCAGTGACCGCCCTCCTCTTCCGGGCCCCCGGCGAACGCCGCCTCGACCTTGTCCACGTCGTCCGTCCGCATCATCACGTGCACGAGGTCGCCCTCCTGCAGCACCGTCTGGGAGGTGGGCAGGACCGCCTCGCCCAGCCGGGTCAGGAACGCCACCCGGACGCCCGTCTCCTCCTGGAGCTTGCTGATCTTGTGGCCGACCCACTTCGGGGAGGCGTGCACCTCGGCGAGCTGCACCCCGCCGGTGGGGTCGCGCCACAGCGGCTCGGCGCCCGAGGGCAGCAGCCGGCGCAGCATCTGGTCGGCGGTCCAGCGGACCGTGGCCACGGTGGGGATGCCCAGCCGCTGGTAGACCTCGGCGCGCCGGGGGTCGTAGATGCGGGCCGCCACGTTCTCCACGCCGAACATCTCGCGGGCCACCCGCGCGGAGATGATGTTGGAGTTGTCACCGCTGGAGACCGCGGCGAAGGCGCCGGCCTCCTCGATGCCCGCCTCGCGCAGGGTGTCCTGGTCGAAGCCGACGCCGGTGACCCGGCGGCCCCCGAAGCCCGGGCCCAGCCGGCGGAAGGCGGTGGGGTCCTGGTCGATCACGGCGACCGTGTGGCCCTGTTGCTCCAGGGTCTGGGCAAGAGCGGAACCCACTCTTCCGCAGCCCATGATGACGATGTGCACGACCGTCCTTCCGGTGTCCAAAAGTTACTGCTCAAGCATCAGGGTCTCAGACAGAGGCCCAAAGCTACACACGGGCGCCACGCGCTCCGTACCCCCCGCCCGGCACGGAGCGGGCCGCCGGCGAGTGACACGGCGAGTGATCCTGAGCACGCCCGCGACGTCTGGATTCCGAGGCCGGAGGGGACCGGCGGTGTCCGGATCGGCACCGCGGACGCGCGCGGGCACGCCCCGGCGCGCGACGACAGGCGGCGTTTGCGCCCAGGCGCGGCGGGCACCCGCCACCACGGATTCCGAAGTTCCGCGCGCCCCCGATTTCACTCGTGAGGCAGATACAGCACGCCGGGTGGGCGGGTGCCAGTTCGAAGGCTTACGATCCTCTCTCGTGTCCAAACTGACCGACGTGCCCAAACGGATCCTGATCGGGCGCGCACTGCGCAGTGACCGGCTGGGGGAAACCCTCCTGCCGAAGCGCATCGCACTCCCCGTCTTCGCCTCCGACCCGCTGTCCTCCGTCGCCTACGCGCCGGGGGAGGTCCTGCTGGTCCTGTCCATCGCGGGCGTGTCGGCGTACCACTTCAGCCCCTGGATCGCCGTCGCGGTCGTCGTGCTGATGTTCACCGTGGTCGCCTCCTACCGGCAGAACGTGCACGCCTACCCGAGCGGCGGCGGCGACTACGAGGTCGCCACCACCAACCTCGGCCCCCAGGCCGGGCTCACCGTGGCCAGCGCCCTGCTGGTGGACTACGTCCTGACCGTCGCCGTCTCCATCTCCTCCGGCATCGAGAACCTCGGCTCCGCGGTCCCCTTCGTCGTCGAGCACAAGGTGCTCTGCGCGGTCGCCGTGATCGTGCTGCTGACGCTGATGAACCTGCGCGGCGTGAAGGAGTCCGGCAAGCTCTTCGCGATCCCGACGTACGTGTTCGTCGGCGGCGTCTTCATCATGATCCTCTGGGGCGCCTTCCGGGGCCTGGTCCTCGGCGACACCATGCGCGCCCCCACGGCCGACTACCACATCAAGGCCGAGCACCAGGGCCTCGCCGGCTTCGCGCTGGTCTTCCTGCTGCTGCGCGCCTTCTCCTCCGGCTGCGCGGCCCTCACCGGCGTCGAGGCGATCTCCAACGGGGTCCCGGCCTTTCGCAAGCCCAAGTCGAAGAACGCGGCGACCACGCTCGCGATGATGGGCCTGCTCGCCGTCACCATGTTCTGCGGCATCATCGCCCTCGCGATGACGACGAAGGTCCGCATGGCCGAGACCCCGGCCACCGACCTGCTGCACCACGGCGTCCCGGTCGGCCCCGACTACGTCCAGAACCCGGTGATCTCGCAGGTCGCCGAGGCGGTCTTCGGCAAGGGCAGCTTCCTGTTCATCCTGCTCGCCGCCGCCACCGCGCTGGTGCTGTTCCTGGCCGCCAACACCGCGTACAACGGCTTCCCGCTGCTCGGCTCGATCCTCGCCCAGGACCGCTACCTGCCGCGCCAGCTGCACACCCGCGGCGACCGGCTCGCCTTCTCCAACGGCATCGTGCTGCTCGCCGGCGCGGCCATGCTGCTGGTGTTCATCTACGGCGCCGACTCCACCCGCCTGATCCAGCTGTACATCGTCGGCGTGTTCGTGTCCTTCACGCTCAGCCAGACCGGCATGGTCCGGCACTGGAACCGCCACCTCGCCACCGAGAAGGACCCGGCCAAGCGCAGCCACATGATCCGCTCCCGCGCGATCAACGCGTTCGGCGCCTTCTTCACCGGCCTGGTGCTGGTGGTCGTGCTGGTCACCAAGTTCACGCACGGCGCCTGGGTGGCCCTGCTCGGCATGTGCATCTTCTACGCGACGATGACCGCGATCCGGAAGCACTACGACCGGGTCGCCGAGGAGATCGCCGCGCCCGAGGGCCCGAGCGACGACATGGTCCGCCCCTCCCGGGTGCACTCCGTCGTCCTCATCTCCAAGATCCACCGGCCCACGCTGCGCGCCCTCGCCTACGCCAAGCTGATGCGCTCGGACACCCTGGAGGCGCTGACCGTCAACGTCGACCCGGCCGAGACCAAGGCACTGCGCGAGGAGTGGGAGCGGCGCAGGATCGACGTACCGCTGAAGGTGCTGGACTCGCCGTACCGGGAGATCACCCGCCCGGTGATCGAGTACGTCAAGAGCCTGCGCAAGGAGTCTCCGCGCGACGCGATCTCCGTGATCATCCCCGAGTACGTGGTCGGCCACTGGTACGAGCACCTGCTGCACAACCAGAGCGCCCTGCGCCTGAAGGGCCGCCTGCTCTTCACCCCCGGCGTGATGGTCACCTCCGTCCCCTACCAGCTCGCCTCCTCCGAGGCCGCCCGCGCCCGCGCCCGCAAGCGCCAGGAGTGGAACGCCCCGGGCGCGGTCCGCCGGGGCCCGGCCGTGGAACGGGCCAAGGAGCCGTCGGGGAAGGACTGAGGGGGGAGGACTGAGGGGGGAGGACTGAGGGGGGAGGGGTCCGGCGGGACTTCCGGTGTGAACCGAAGGGAGCGGACCGGCGGGACTTCCGGTGGGAACCGAAGGGTACGGGAAGGCCGTAGACTGGTGGGCTGTCGACCGTCGGCCGACCGCCCCCGCCCCTCTCTCCCCCCTCCTTCGCACTTCCTTCTCATCCCTTCCCTTCCCTTCCCTTCCCTCTCTTCGATCTGGAGTCGTCCCACCATGCAGGCAGAACCGACCAAGTCTCCGGTGTCTCTGGTGGGTGAGGAGTACGAGGTCGAGGTCGGCCCCGTCGCCCACGGCGGCCACTGCATCGCCCGTACGTCCGAGGGCCAGGTGCTGTTCGTGCGGCACGCGCTGCCCGGCGAGCGGGTCGTGGCCCGGGTGACCGAGGGCGAGGAGGGCGCGCGTTTCCTGCGCGCGGACGCCGTACGAATCCTGGAGCCGTCCAAGGACCGCATCGAGGCCCCCTGCCCCTTCGCCGGCCCCGGCCGCTGCGGCGGCTGCGACTGGCAGCACGCCAAGCCGGGCGCCCAGCGCCGCCTCAAGGCCGATGTGATCGCCGAGCAGCTCCAGCGGCTGGCCGGCCTCACCCCGGAGGAGGCGGGCTGGGACGGCACGGTGGTCCCGGCCGAGGGCGACAAGCTGCCCGCCGGCCAGGTGCCGCAGTGGCGCACGCGGGTGCAGTACGCGGTGGACGCCTCGACGGGCAAGGCGGGCCTGCGCCGGCACCGCTCGCACGAGGTCGAGCCGATCGACCACTGCATGATCGCCGCGGCGGGCGTGAGCGAGCTGGGCATCGAGAAGCGGGACTGGACCGGCATGGAGTCGGTCGAGGCGATCGCGGCGACCGGCTCCCAGGACCGCCAGGTGGTCCTCACCCCGCGCCCCGGCGCCCGCCTGCCGCTGGTCGAGCTGGACCGGCCGGTGTCGGTCCTGCGGGTGGACGAGAAGTCCGGTGGGGTGCACCGCGTCCACGGCCGCCCCTTCGTCCGCGAACGGGCGGACGGCCGTACGTACCGGGTGGGCGGCGGCGGTTTCTGGCAGGTCCATCCGAAGGCGGCGGACACGCTGGTCACAGCGGTGATGCAGGGCCTGCTGCCGCGCAAGGGTGACATGGCCCTGGACCTCTACTGCGGCGTCGGCCTCTTCGCCGGTGCCCTCGCCGACCGCCTCGGCGAGCAGGGCGCGGTCCTCGGCATCGAGTCGGGCAAGCGGGCGGTGGAGGACGCGCGGCACAACCTGGCCGACTTCCCGCGGGTCCGCGTCGAGCAGGGCAAGGTCGAATCGGTCCTGCCGCGTACCGGCATCACCGAGGTCGACCTCATCGTCCTCGACCCCCCGAGGGCGGGCGCCGGCCGCAAGACGGTCGCCCACCTCTCCACCCTCGGCGCCCGCCGCATCGCCTACGTCGCCTGCGATCCCGCTGCGCTGGCCCGGGACTTGGGGTACTTCCGCGAGGGCGGCTACCGGGTACGGACGCTGCGGGCGTTCGATCTGTTTCCGATGACGCATCATGTGGAGTGCGTGGCGATCCTGGAACCTGCCGAAAAGGGCCGCTGACCTGAGGCTTCGGTGGGTGCGCATGATGTGCGCTATGTGCGTTACGGGCGATATCTTGACGCCCAAATGACGCTCTGCGAGGTGTCTTGACGCTCATCTGACGCTCGTTCTGATGGGGCGTCAGGTCTATCGCGTCGCTGTTCAGGCGGTCTCCTGGTTTCGTAGGTGTGGCGGGCTGCCGGGGCCATCGGGGCTGCTCGCCCAGCCATCACCGTCATCGGCTCACAGCCCCGAGCCAGCCTGTCTGCTGCCCAGGCGCGGTCTTGGGCGACGTCAGTCGCCAGCGCCACCAGTCGAGTAAGCAGTTGTCCGGGTGATGCGACCGGCCGTGGGCCGTCCGGGGGAGCGGGCTCGGCCGGTCCGGCCGACGGGGCCTCCAGTGCGCCCTGCAACCACTCGGCCGGGCCCGGCCGGTCCGGCTGCGGACCCTGGACCGGAAGGGCGCCGGCCCAGCGGAGCAGGACGTTGCCTCCCCTGGGGCGCGAGAGCGCAGCCCCTCCACCAGCCTCCCTATGGCGATCGCGTACTTTGACGACCATGATGTCCGCTACAGGCCGACAGTTGGATGAGTGTTCCTTCCTCACGACTGCTTCGGAACCGGAAGCACACACGCGACACGCGAATTGCACCTAAGCCGTATGTCCGTATCAGCAACTCTGTTACTCGATGCTCACCCACAGAGGAGTGAGCGATAGGCTGTTTTCACTGCTCAAGCAGTGTGGCCGGTCGCCCTCCGGGGCGACCGAGGATCGCAACAGGGTGGAGTCCTGCTTGAAGCTGTGGCCAATCCGTGTGGCGGTCGCCGTCCGGGGCGACCGAGGATCGCAACGGCAACGCGGTCTCGCCGTCGGTCGGCGCCTGGATCGTGGCGGTCGCTCCCCGGGGCGGCCGAGGATCGCAACGAGGACTCGGTCCAGGAGGACCCGCTGTCGCTGGCGAGTGGCGGTCGCTGCCCGGGGCGGCCGAGAATCGCAACAAGGACACGAAGTCGTCGGCTTCGTCGTCGGCCAGCTGGCGGTCGCCCTCCGGGATGGCCGAGGATCGCAACACCCCGAGCGGACTCGGCAAGGGACGGTACGCCGCCACTGGCGGACGCCCTCCGGGGCGGCCGAGGATCGCAACACGTGACGCGCGAGGCGGTCGAGATCGCGGGTAGCCAGTGGCGGTTGCTCTCCGGGGCGGCCGAGGATCGCAACCTCGAACACCCAGACATTGCGCGCCTGCGGGGGGTGGCGGTCGCCCTCCGGGGCGGCCGAGGATCGCAACACCTTGCGGTTGATGGTGACGCACAACTCCCAGGGTGGCGGTCGCCCTCCGGGGTGGCCGAGGATCGCAACGGGTTCACCAACCCGTTCGTGGCGCAGCTGTGGGCCGGTGGCGGTCGCCGCCCGGGGCGACCGAGGATCGCAACCAGCTCACCACCCGTGAGCAGCAAGACGCCCTCGCCGAGCTGGCGGTCGCCTTCCGGGGCGGCCGAGGATCGCAACGAACTGCTGGGCCGGATCGGCGACCTGACCGGCGGACTGGCGGTCGCTCCCCTGGGCGGCCGAGGATCGCAACGCCGCCCTCGCGCGGCAGATGGCCACCTCTCTGCCCGGTGGCGGTCGCCCTCCGGGGGCGGCCGAGGATCGCAACATCGGGTTCTCCAGCCGCGTGACCCCGTTGTCTGGGGCCTGGCGGTCGCTCTTCGGGGCGGCCGAGGATCGCAACGAGACGGACTGCGCCCACGAAGCGGCCCAGGTCCCGCTGGCGGTCGCCCTCCGGGGCGGCCGAGGATCGCAACGTTGTCTCCCAGGTCCCGGCCGACGAGCACCGTCTAGGCCCTGTCGTCAAATGATCTTGGCTGGTGGATCATGGTCGTGTGATACGTCGTCAACTGTCCGATGTCGAGTGGGAGTTCGTTCGGCCGCTGCTGCCAGTCTCGTTGCGGGGCCGGAAGCGGGGCGCTGAGACGTCATACACAGTCGCACCCTCGGCAGAATGAAGCGGCGTATCCCTTCACGAAGCCGCAGACATGCAGAAGCGGCTTCGGCGGTGTACCCAGGGATGCTGCCTCACGGAGCGGAACGGGAAGCGGGGCTGGAGGGCTGCGTGGAGCCTCTGAGGCGCTGGGCGAGTCGGGGATCTTCGGGGTGCTGTGCAGGGTGGACAGGGGGAGTTTGTCGACCCTGCGAATTTTTGGCCCGAGGCCGGCGAGGAGCCAGACGGGTGGCGCGCTACCCTCGCCGACATGAGTGATGACACCGTCATACGGCAGATCACCGACTCCTGGCGCCGGATCGAAGCCTGGCTGGAGCATCACGCCCCCGTCACACACGCCGCTCTGGGGTCTGGGGCCACCCAGGAGGAGATTGACGCCGCAGAGGCCGCCCTGGGCATCGCTGTCCCCGTAGAGCTGCGCACGCTGTGGGGTCTGGTCTCAGGGGGAAGCACAGGGGGCTACGGGCTTTTTCTCGGCAACGCGATGCTCATTGGCCTGGACGAGGTTGCAGAGGTATACCGCAGCAAAATGCGGGAGCAAGCCGATGAGGAAGAGGCGGACATCGTCTGGAACTCCGCATGGGTTCCCGTTTTCTCCTCCAACTGCCATGACACCGTTTCCGGCACCTACCTCAACACAGAGACCGGCCTGCTGTGGAACTGGACGAAATTCGCCCACCAGCCCCCCGATGACGACGAGCAGGACTCTGTGGTCACCTACCTGGAAAAGCTCGCCGATTATCTGGAGTACCCCGACATGGCTCCCGATCGGCCTGGAACGGTCGAAGGCGCCCTGGCGTGGCGTTCCTTCGTGGGTGAAGACGAGAGCTGGCGGCCGGCCTGAGCGCGTGGCTGTGGTCAGCTGATCTTCTTCCAGTCACAGGTCACGATGCCGCGTGCGCAGTGGTTGAAGCCGGGGGTGTCCACGAAGAACTCGTCCCCGTCGAGCATCCGCCACGCGGGAGCCGGGAAGCCCTTGAACGCGTTGCGGTTCTGATCCGAGGAAATCGACCCACGGCCGCATTTTTCGCTGTAGTTCAGCGTGTACGGGTCCTGGCCGACGTCGGAGAGCAGACCGAAGTTGCCGGAGACGACATCGGTGTAGACCGCGCCGCACTCCGAGCCGTCCGTGACCTTGTTCAGCGACTTGGGGAAGCCTCCGGACTGGTGGGTCGAGGCCATCGCGTACTCGTCACAGTCCGTGGAGCCCACCGCAGCCGGGACCTTGTGCGGGTTCCACTTCTTCCCGCAGATCTGATAGCGGCTGTCGTCGGACGTCCAGGTCTTTCCCTGCGCGTTCTTGACCATCGTGTCCGGGCCGAGGTAGCTCAGCAGTGAGTCCCAGCGCTGGGCCCCGGCGTGGTCTTTCATGCGCTCCTGCATCAGCCAGTAGTAGCCGCCGGCCGCCGGGTACTTGTTGGTGTCGACAGTCCACTTCAGCTTGAAGTAGGGCAGCACACAGCCGGGAGCGACTCCCTTGTTGTAGTCGTCGCAGCGCGGGGCCAGCTCACGGACGGAGTCGATGCCTGTGCCGCCGAAGTCTGCGGTGGCGGGGTTACCGCCCGCGTCCACGGTGGCGGTCACCTTCCAGCTCAGGTCGATGGTCTCCTTGCCTGTGCCCGTCCAGCGGGTCTGCGAGGTGCCGTAGACCGGGTGCCCCATGTCCGTGGGAGCGGGGGTGAACCACAGGTCCGCGTCGGTCTGGCCGTACTCGTCCTTCCACACCGGCTGGGTGGTGACGCAGCTCTTGCAACTGCTGCCGATTTCCCACTTCAGGCGCACGATCTGAAGCTTCGGGTCGATGAACTTCGGGATCACGATCATCTGCTGATCGAATTCGGCGAAGTCACTGCCGCTTTCGCTCTTGGTCGGGTACGCCTTGATGCGCTGTTCGAAATCGAAGGTGGCGATACCGAGAGCGGGCTTCTTCGGGTCGGTGTCCACGAAGATGAGGGTGCCCTCCCCGAGGTCGCGCATGCAGGCATCCGTACGGGTCATGTAGACCCCGTTGTCGGCCTGATCCTGGCACCAGGGCAGCAGGTCGTACTGCCGTCCGGGAAGAGCTGGGGGCGCGAGGGAAGACTTGCTGTCCTTCTCGGGCTTTTTGAATTCCCAGCAGAGCTTGTTGCCTTCCGCGTCCGGCTTGCCGCAGGGGGACGGCTCGTCCTTACGGGCTGGGGCGAGCGGGAGCGGAACCGCAGCGCCGGGCTCGGTCCGGTTGACCGTCTGGATCTCCTGGGCCTTCGGGTCGATCGTGGACGTGGTTTCCGGCTTCTGCGGGAAGGTCACGTACGGGGCGACCGTGAACGTCGCCCACGGGGACCACTCACGCTCGTAGTGAGCGCCGTCGTAGGCGGACGTGCGGAAGGCGTACGTCCAGCCCGGCTTCAGGAAGCCGTAGTCGATCGTGACTGACGCCTTCGAGCCGGAGGCGACGTACGCCGATACCGGCGTGCCGTAGGAGTTCGCGTTGGTGGTGTCGACGTGAGCCTTCGGCTTACCGGCCGCGTCGACCGTCCACACGTCGAACGTCAGGTCGGCCGTGTCCTTGTCCGGGTCGGTGACTGTGTTCCGCAGGGTGACCTCTGCCGCACGGACCTGCCATTTATCCCCAGATTTTTCCCAACGGGGCCCGGCTTCCGGGGTTTTCCCCGATTGCGGGATGCCGGGGCCGGCGGCAGCGGCGGAGGATTTCATCTTCTTCTGCTGCTCGGCTGCGGCGGGAGTCGCCGACGGGGGCAGGCCGAGCCGGTTCGTGCCCGGAGCGGGCTCTGTCGAGGCATTGGCGGGTATGATCCCGCCGAGTGTCAGCAGCGCGGTGCCGAGCACGGCAACGCCCCACCGTCTTTTGTGTCTTCTCACGAAAACGTCCGTCCTTGCCTGTCGGAGTATCCGCACAAATGTGCGATTGGCACGCAAGCCCAGAACGGTACGGAGTCAGATGTATAGAAGAACAGGCGATTCTCAGACGAGCCGAAACGCGAAGTGACCCGCTCCTATTGGCTGCAGGAGGAACGGGGCGCAGGTGCCTGCGGGGACAGGTGGTCCCCCATCTCAGTGCTGGGCCCTGAGCCGGATCAAGACCGTGATCGGTCGGCGCGGCGGGCGCGGGCTCAGGCCCGGCGGCGATCTCGCGGTCCATCTCCCGGCCGACCGACCACGGCGGCATGCCGATGGCCACGGTTCCCGGGCCCCGCGCCCGTACAGGCCCCGGGCGGTGTCGCAGTCCCGCTTGTAGCCGATCCAGCCGCGAACACCGAGCTCGCGCAGCACGGTCAGGACGCGCCGCAGGTCATCGAGGTAGCGGTAGTCGCGGGTGTAGACGCACGCCCGGGTGAGATCCTTCAGCGCCTTGGCCTGGGTGCCCAGGTAGCCCTCGATCGTGGCGTCCCTGATCCGCTCCCACGGCTTCTGGTCGATGCCCTTGGGCATCCACTTCCCGGTGATCCGGTCGCCGAACTCGTCCAGGTCCTCATCCAGCCTGTCGGGATCCCGGACGATGCCGGTCCGCCCCAGACCCTTCGGCGATGGAAGCCCGGCCCGGCTGGGCAGGGCCCCGGCTGGATAGCAGGCGACGGATCATACGCAAACCACCTGCCCCTTGGCATTTGTATCGCCAGTCCGTTCGTGGCGGAAGTATCCAAACTCGGACATAAAACGACCTCTGTAAGCCGCGGAGCCCATGGCTGCGCGGCACCAACGAGAACACCAACAGGCTGCTTCGGCAGTACCTGGCCAAGGGCGCGGACCTCCGCACTTTCAACCAGGCCGAGCTGGACGCCATCGCCCACGAACTCAACCACCGTCCGCGCAAGACCCATGACCATCGCACTCCGGCAGAGGTCTACGCTGACCTCCTGAACAGCGGTGATGCGCTGACCGCTTGAGCTCGCCATCGTTTGCCGACAGGCGACCGATGCACCCGTGGGCTGGAGCGGGCGGCTCGCCGCCGCCTCGTAGTCCTGTTACGACAGATGACGGGCGAAGAAGGTCCCCACCCGGCGCCGTACCTCAGCGAGTGTCACCGCAGGGTCGCCGCTACCGACGAGCGCGGTCCGCGCCGTCGCTGTCACGAGACCGGAAGTCTGGAGTCGGGGGACGAGCGAGCCGTAGTCGGTGAACGCCCAGTGGTTCGCGTCGGGGAGCAGCACGCGGTGGCCGGGAAGGCCCGCCCAGGACGACTCGATTCGGGCGGCGCCGTCGAATCCGTCGGTGCGGAAGAGCAGCAGCGGCTGGTCGGGGCCGGCCAGCGTCGGGTACAGGTCGAGGTAGCCCTCCAGGTTCGCCACCGCGCCGACCCGGCGGTCGTCACGGGCCGCGTACACCGCCGCCGTGCCGCCTGCGGAGTGCCCGTACAACCCGATCCGGTGGGAGTCCATGACCCGGGCGAGCGGAAGGCGGCTGAACCGGTCCAGGACGAGCCGGAGGTCCGCGATCCGGGTGTCGACCATCGTGCGGAAGGTTGCCGGGTCCGGTGGCCCGAACAGGACGGTCGTCCGCAGCCCGGTCGGCAGCTCCACCTGGGAAGCGTCACCGGGGTGGTCGACGAGGACGACCACTCGGCCGTGGCTCGCCAGGTCTTCGGCGAGGGTCGTGCCGAGCGTGCGGGAGTCACCGCCGCCCGGTGAGTACACCAGCACCGGCCGTCGCCCGGGAAGCGGCGGCGCGCCCACGTGCCCGTGGGTGAGGACCGTGCCCCAGTCCACCCTTCCAGGCTGCGGCAGTCCGGGATGGATGTGGGGCGCGAGGCCGGCGAACTCCCTGGCCTCGGCCGGGGTGAGCTGCGGGGCCCGGGGGAAGCCGTGTGCCGATCGGGCCGGGTACAGGACGGTCAGCATCAGCTCCCTCGCACCGCCCACCCACGGGTCGGTCCGGGACGGGTCCGTCAGATGGACTGTCCGTATGCCGACGGGGTACGGGCCGGTGGGCGCGGGCAGCCGGAGGACCGGGGCACCACCGGATGCGGGCGCAGCCGTGGGCAGCAGGGCGGCGGCACTCCCGAATAGAGTGCCCTTCAGAAGAGTGCGTCGCGAAGTCATACGGACATCCTTCGTGCGGGGCCGTCACGACGCGAAGGTTCAGGCCCTGGCCGAAAGGCCGGCCCGGGACGAGGAGCTGTGCGAGTGCTGCGAGTGCACTTCACCGCGGAGGACTTCGCCCGTATCCGGTTCGCACCCCGCCCGGCGCCGCTCCAGGAACTGCACGCCGCCCTGACGACAGCCGTGACCCAGCGTGGCGGGCCGCTGTTCGCGCCATGGCGCGGCCGCATCCTGCGCTCCCTGCCAGCCGCAAGCGGTCCGCTCGCCGATCTGGTTCCCGCGGGCCGCCCGCCCTCCTTCCTCGACGTCCTCGGTGACACCATGGCCGACGGTTTCGAGCAGCTCCGAGCCACCAGCCCCGGTCTCGTCCGAGCCGAGCTGGAGCGGGTCTACGGGGCGGTGCCCCCTCCTCGCTGGATCCGGGGCCTGCACGCGGGCGACGAGGCCGCCTGGCGCACCCCGCAGCGCGCCCAGCAGGCCGCGTTCGAGACGGTCCTCGCCCCGGTCTGGTCCGTCGTGCAGGATCTACACCGTGAGGAATTCACCCGCTACGCCCTGACGGTCGCCGAGTATGGCGTGGCAGCCGCTTTGACCGGCCTGGCCCCGGGCAGCCGGCTCCACGAGGGCGTGTGGGAATGGCCCGGCGCGGCGCCGAACCGCGACGTTTGCCTCAACGGGCGTGGCCTGGTTCTGCTGCCCACCTTCCACCACCCGGCGGGCCCACTTCTCCAGGACACCCCGGGCCATTCCGCGGCCTTGGCATACCCGGCCGGTCCCGGGCTCCCGCCCACCGCGGGGGGCGCCGTCGTCTCCTCCGAGGCCCTTGCCGCGATCCTGGGCCGCACCCGGCTGGACGCCCTGCGGCTCCTGGCCAAGCCTCACACCACGACATCCCTCGCCAACGCCCTCCACGTCAGCAACGCGACGGCTTCGTCCCACGCGGCCGCGCTGAGATCGGCAGGCATGGCGACGACGACCCGCGCAGGCCGCTCGGTCACCCACCAGCGCACGGCCCTCGGCACGCTGGTTGCGGGCGCTTGGCCGCCGTACTTCACCACAAGACGGAGCCAACGATCGCCACTCAGGTGAAGTACCTGAGAAGCCGTTGTCTTTCCGAAAGTGACGGGTGCGTTTCCGCTGGTCAGGCATAGCGCCGGTGCGCTGGTGGCAGAGACGGGGCGTCGTGTCGTCTCTTCGGTGGAGGTGCCGGATGCCGTCGGTGAGGGGGCTGCTGGAAGAGCGTGAGCGTGCTGCCCGGCAACGGGTGGAGGCCCTGCAGGCCGAGCTGCAGGAGGCGGAAGCCGAGTGGGAACGGTTCGTTATCGCCCGTCAGACGGTGGCCGAGGTCCTGGCAGAACCTGCTGCAGGCGAGAAGGCGCCCCTGGCCGAGGTGGCCGGTCACCGGCCTGCGCGGGTCGCAAAGGCGGTGCCCGGATCGGTGGTTCCCGCCTGGAGGGAAGGGCTCGCTCCTGACTTGCTGGCGCCGGACTACCAGCGGCTCGTGGAGATCCTGGCCGATCGGGGCGGGGAGGCGATGGACTGTCGGCAACTCGCGGCGGCCCTGGGCCTGGAGGTGGTCGCGGTGAAAGTCGGTGAAGCGCCTGGCCGCGCGGGGCTGGCCGGTCGAGGAGTGCCCGGGAATGTTCAGGAAGGTCGCCGGGCGAGCCGGCGGCTCATGACCATGCTCATCGACCACCGGATCATCGCCTCGGAGGTGTCGGTGCGGGTCTCGTAGTCGCGTGCCAGGCGGCGGGAGCGCATCAGCCACGCGAACGTCCCCTCGACCAGCCACCTCTTGGGCAGCACGGCGAAACCGCTGGCGTCGTCGCTGCGTCTGACCACCGTCAGCGCGACACGCAGCACCTCGCGGGAGAAGTCGACCAGGCGTCCGGTGCAGCCGCCGTCGGCCCACACCCGTGTGACGCGCCGGTGGCGCTCACGCAGCCGGGCCAGCAAGGTCCGCCCCGCGCCCCGGTCGGTGACCGATGCCGCAGTCACCATCACGGCCAGCAGCAGTCCGAGAGTGTCCACCACGATGTGCCGCTTGCGGCCGTTGACCTTCTTCCCGCCGTCGAAGCCTCTGGTCACAGCCGGCACCGATGCGGCTGCCTTCACCGACTGCGCGTCGATGACGGCAGCGGTCGGCTCCGGATCCCGGCCCGCGGCCTGACGTACCCGGTCACGCAGCCGGTCGTGGAACTCGGCGGTCAGACCCTTGTCCCGCCAGCGCCGGAAGAAGGCGTAGACACGGTCCCACGCGGGGAAGTCCGCGGGCATCGCCCGCCAGGTGATGCCGCCCGCGAGCAGGTAGCGCACCGCGTCGACCATCTGCCGGTGGCAGTAGCTCTCCGGCTGCCCGCCGCGGCCCTCCAACCAGTTGGGCACCGGCATCGCGTCACGTACGACGGCCTACTCCGCGTCGCTCATGTCCGACGGATACTTCGGTCGCCTGTACGGCCAGCCCCTGGCATTCCCGAACCGGTGCGCGAGACAATCGCACGACAGGGAAGCCGAGTTGGACGACATCGGCGTCGGCACGGAAGACTGCAGCACCAGGGGCCTCCTGTTGCTCGGGATTCGACACCTACGAGCTGTGCGGGAGGCCCCGCTCTCATGCCCAGCCAGCCCGAAGATCACCTGACCGAGTCGGTGACCTCGAACTCATGCCCACCGAGATCGATAGAGCAACGGCTTCTTAGGGCCGCTATAGACGTCTCGTGTGCAGAGGTACTTCGTACGGGTGGATCGGGCTGTCACAACCATGGCCGCTCCAACGGCGAAGTAGGAGGTCGCGGGGGATCCCCCCGCTTCGCCAGTACACGGTCGTGACGCTCATTTGACGCTCCAAGCGCCGCACGTCTCCTTGGGCGAGCCGAGAAACTATGCCTGACCTGGTGTTTCGTGCGCAGCCGTCCAGGTCGACATCCTTCCTATGACCTCGCACGTGGAGTGCGTGGCGATCCTCGAGCCTGCTACAAAGGGGATCTGACCAGCGGCTTTCTGGGTCCTTCAGGTGCGGCCTGTGGTGCTCGACCTGTTTCCCCAAGCACACGGCGTTGAGCGTTGCGTAGGTGCGCGCCACGTGCGTCACCTGCGGTTTCGCGTAGCGAGGCGCGGGTGAGAGGTGCTTCGCCAATGTCTCACGGAGGCGGTCGGGAAACGTCTTGACGCTCGGCCGACGCTGGTTCTAGCGGAGCGTCATGACGTTTGCCCGGCCAGCTGTCGAGCTCAAGGCGAAGGCCCTGCACGGCGAGGATGCCAGCGAGCGCCGAGAGAGGACTGAGTCAGCTTGTGATCACACGGAAAGCCGTATCCGTCGCTCGTCGCCCGGCCGACCGGTCCAGGCGGCTCGCCTCCGGCGCGTCAGCTACGGGCTGCTGGACGGTTGCAAATCGCCAGGTAGTCCCGGGCCTTCGCCACATTCGATGCGAGGTCAGCGACGGAATCGACCACCAGCCGGCGATCGGTCCAGGGTTCGTACCCGGTCCTCCGCGGCTGCACCGCTTTCCAGGTCGGTTCCTCGAAACCCGTGCTGCTCCGAGACCGGTGCTCCAGTCGGCGGCGGTGGACCTGTGTGTCGGAGCACACCACCTCGATGACCGCTACGGGCACCCGGTGGCGGCCGGCCAGCGCTCGCCATTGCTGACGGGCCGTCTCCACGGCGTTGACGGCGTCGATGACCGGGTCGGGGATGCCCGCGTCGGTACCCGCGACCAAAGGCACTCCCTGCGTGTCGAGCCACCGGACACGTTCGAGGAGCCGGTCGGCGATGGCCTGACCGCGTCCAGGCCGGCGCGCGGCACCTGGAGATCGGGCATTCGGCCCAGCACGTCGTCAGCGGGTTCCTCGGCCACCACGGCGTCCCGCACCAGTACTGAGGGTGACCGGAGCGTCGCCGAACTGCCTGGCGGCAGGGTGGTTCGGGGTCATCTTCGACGCGGCCGGGCGGATCGCGGGCGTGGAGACCGGGACCCTCCCTTGAGCCGGGCGCCACCGGACCCCGGCCGCCGGGACCTGCCCGCCGGGGCCCTCAGTCCTCCTCGCCGAGGATCTCGTCGTTGGAGTCGAACTGATGGCTACCGGCGGGCAGGTCGGGGAAATACGAGCTCCCGGACTCTCCCGTCAGGACGGCCAAGAGAAAGGAAGCGCACTGAGTGGCGTGGTGCTCCCACTCGGGACCGCGCCCCTCGTTGAACATCACGGTCCACTCGTTCGGACTCTGCCCCGGCCCGGCGAGCCAGTAGAGCATCGCTCCGCTGTCCTCGATGTAGGCCCAGGGCAGGACCCGCGTACCCGGCCTGCCGAGTTCCGCCGGCTTCGGCTCGGTCTGCCACAGCTGGGCGAGCACCTTCTCCCGCTCCGCGAACTGGGCCACGAGGTTGTAGTCCTCGTCAGGGCACTGCGGGTCGAACAGCCATACCGTCTCGTCGAAGACGCCGCCGCCGTAGACCTCGACCAGTTCCTTGTAGTCGTCCGGCAACGGCGTGTCGAGCGCACGTTCGACAGCGTTCCAGTCACGGGTCCGCCGGGGAGTGCCCGGCGGAACGATCTCGATGAGCCTGGTCACATCGGGATGCATGAGGTGCGTGTCTCCTTGGGGGCGTCATATGCGTTTGGGGACGTTCAGGATAGTGACGATGTTCGTACTGTCGCCGCCTTCGTAGGGAGTGAAGACGAATCCCTTGTTGCCCCGGGCCTCGATGGTCAGCCCCAGCGGAATGACGTCGGTGGGGTCGTTCGTGCGGTAGATGGGCGTGACGGTGTACTCGATGGTTTCACCGCGCTTGTCGACCGCTTCCCTGATCTGGTCCTCGATCTTCCGCATGACCGGTGAATTGGCGAACCGGTGCATGGTGACAAAGTTCCGGGGGTCCCGGTTGGAGCCGCCGATCTGCGCGCCGAGCAAGTGGGTCTTGTTGAGCTTCTTGTACTTCTGGTAACCGGGCACATTGACCCGGGGATCGGTCTTTCCGCCGGTCATGTCGGACTCGATCGTCGCGCGCATGGTGGTGGCGCGGCCTCCGGGACCGGGCGCACCGTAGCGGACCCGGCCGCCCCACGTGACGTCGTTCTCGTCACAGGGAGTCAGGCCCAGCGGATCGGACAGCGTGTGCGGGTTGTCGACGTAGGCGAAGGGGTTCGGCGCGGGGTCCAGGCCGAGGGGGTCTGAGGTGAGATAGCGCGCGGTCTCCGGATCGTAGTGACGGAAGTAGTTGTGGTGCAGCCCCGTCTCGGGGTCGTAGTACTGGCCGGGGAACCTGAGCGGCGTGTAGGCGGTAGCGTCCTGGTTCCAGGTCGTCGAACCCCAGAGAGTCGTGCGGGTCCGCCAGGCGATCCTGCCCTCCTCGTCGACGAGTTCGGTGGGAGTGCCGATCTGGTCGGTGATGATGGCGAAGAAGCGCTGGTCGATGACGTCCTGCGGAGCGTCCGCGAGGGACTTGGTCTCGGTCTGCGCGACAGGTGCCTGGCCGTCGTGGTCCCAGGTGAGCGTGACCAGTTCGGCCGCGCCGCCAACCCGCGTGGTCTGCTCCACCAGTGTGGAACCGTCCCAGACGAACCGGGTTTCCTCGGCGATGGCGCCGTCCGCGGACAGACGCTGTTTCGCGATGCGCCGCCCGAGAGGGTCGTACAGGTACCGCCAGCAGGTGTCGTCCGGGGTGATGACGGAGATGAGCCGGTCCTCGGCGTCCCAGGCGTAACGCCAGGTGTCGGGCTTGCGGGAGAGACGTTTGACCTGCCGGAGCACGCACCGGCCGGCGGCATCGTGCTCGTAGCGCACGTTGCCGGCGCTGATCAGGCGCGTTCCGGCGTAGCTGCGCGTTCCTCGCGCCTGGCTGCCGGGATGCTTCTCCGGCCAGGCCGCCCGCGTCTGGTTGCCCGTCTCGTCGTAGGCGTAACTCTCGCTCCAGTGCCCGGCCTCGACGGCGCTGACCCGCCCCGCCCGGTCCAGCAGGAACGAGCGCCGGCCGGCGTCCCGGTCGGTGATGCCGGTCAGGAGCCCGTCATGACGGTAGGTGTAGCCGCGCTGGATCGACGGCTGCGCGGTGCCGTGGACGGTGAGTGTCTGCCCGCTGAGGCTGCCGACGGGATTCCAGGTGAAGGCGAGGGTGAATCGGTCACCGAGGTGCCGCAGCACCTCCCGCCCCGCCGCGTCGTGCTCGAAGGAGAGGGTGCGGCCCGAGAGCGACAGCTCGGCGTAGCGGCCGGCCGTGTCGTAGGAGTACGCAGTCTCGACGCCCCCGGGTGTCCTGCGGAGTGTCCGGCGCCCCGAGGCGTCGCAGGCCGTGGTCAGCGTCCGGCCGTCGATGGTCTCCGCGATGACACGCCCCACCGCGTCGTACGCGTAGGCCAGTGTCCCGTCGGGTCCGGCCGCCGAGACCAGCCGCCCGCACGCGTCGTTCCGGAAGACGGTCCTGCGGCCGTCGACTACCTTCTCGACGAGTTGGCCGGCCACGTCGTAGTGGTAACCGACGGTCTGCCCCGCTGCATTGATCCGCGCGGTCAGGTCGCCTGCCGCGTCGTAGCGGTATGTCGTCTCGTGCCCGTCGAAGTCGGTTTCCTTCACCAGTTGTCCGACGGCGTCGTAGACGTACCTCCAGACGAGTCCCTTGGGGTTGAGCACCTCGGTCAGCCGGCGTTCGGTGTCATAGCGGAACTGGTGTTCCACGCCGTCCGGGGAGATACGGGCGACCAGCAGGTCGAAGGGGCCGTGGATCAGCCGCGTACGCCCCCCGACAGCGTCGGTGTGGCCGGTGCAGTTGCCCTCTCCGTCGTACGACCATGATTCGGTGGCGCCGTTGGCCGCGGTCCGTTCCCGCAGCCGGCCCTCGGCGTCCCACACGAGCGTGGTGGTCGCTCCGAGCGGGTCGGTGATGCGCGTCGGGCGTCCGAAGGCGTCCCGCAGATAGCGGGTGCTGTTCCCCTGCGCGTCTTCCAGGACGGTGGCCAGGCCCGCCGGGTCGGTGTCGATGCGGAGTGCGTCGCCCGCGGGACCGCTGACCGTGGCGACGGCGCCCGTGGAATGGTGGGTGAACAGGTGAACCGAGCCGTCCGGTGCGGTCAGGGTGGTGCAGTTGCCCCGTGCGTCGAAGTCCTGGACGTAGGTCGCTCCCTGGGGATCGGTGACGCGGACCGGCAAGTGCAGCGCGTTGTAGGCGACGTGGCTGCTCGTGCCGTCGGGAGCCGTGACCGAGATCAGGTCGCCCGCGTCGTCCCACGTCCAGCGGGTGGTACGACCCAGTGGGTCGGTGCGGGAGAGCAGGTGGTCGTGGCGGTCCCAGGTCTGGGTGGTGGTGTGCCCGAGCGAGTCGGTGATCGCGACGATCTGCCCATGCCGGTTGGCGCGGTAGATCGTGGTGTTGCCGAGTGAATCGGTGTACGTGGTGGTGCTGGTGCCGTCGTCCTGGCGCTCGCCATAGATCAGGCGGGAGTTGAGGATCCCGTCGGTCCCGCGGGTCTCGATCACCCGTCCCTCGGCGTCGTAGACGTAGGTGAACTCGGTGTCGTTGGAGTCCCGCCACCCCGTCACGCGGTGGGCGCCGTCGTAGGTGAACTGCGTAGGCGCGTCGACCGCGTTGTGAACCTCGCTCAGGTTCGCGGTCGTGGCGTCGTAGCCGAAGGTGCGCAGGCGTACCGGGGCGTCGTCGGTGAGGGCCCACAGCACGGTGATGCGCTGCTGGTCGTCGTGGTCGACGCGTATGCGGTAACCGCCACTGTGGGTGACCGTGAGCGGAACACCGTCGTCGTCGCGCTCGACGGAGATGTGGTTTCCGTTGCGGTCCTCGATGCCGACCAGCCACCACGGTCCGCCCTGCGCCGTACCGGCTTCGAACTGGCGCGTGAGTCCTGAGTACGGGTCCTCCACCGTCAGGACGTAACCGCTGCCGCGACTCACATAGGTCAGCGGGAGGCGGACGCCCTCGGCGGGCCCCACCCGGTCGCCGGGCAGGTCGGGCATGCGCGGATAGGCGAGCGCGGACCCGTCCTCCCGGTGCCACCAGTATCCGCCCAGAGCGTCATCCTGCTGGATCCGTTCGTCGAGGGTGGAGGCCCACGACGGGCCGAAGAATCGGCCTTCTTCGTAGCCGGAGAGGTGGGTACGGCGCAGGATCAGGGGCAGGACCCCCGGCAACGCAACATCCGTCTGGGCAAGCACCATCTGGCCGCTGGCCATGTCGATCGGATCGCCGCACAGCTGTTTGGTGTTCAGCTCGCGGCCTTGTCTGGACAGGTCAGCAGAGTCGATCTTCAGGCCGGGGCCCGGCTTGCGGCCGGTGACGGGGGCGCCGTGGTGGCCTGAACCGTCGCCTGCCGTGCCGGAGTTGACGTGGACGCTGTTGGCCCGCCGACCGATGTCGATGTCGTTGCCCTTGTGCAGGCGGGAGGTGGCCTTCACGCGGTCCGGGACGGTCTCGGAGAGGTGCTTGACGATCTTCTTGACGGCCTTCTCCGAGCCCTTGAGGGCGCCCTCCAGGACCGACTCGAAGGGCGCGGTGAAGGCATCCCTGCCCTTTGTGCGGCCGAAGTGGCCCTTGGCGCGTTCCAACGGGTCGGTGACGGCCGTGTGCAGGTCGCCGCCGCGCCGGGAGACCTTGTCGGCGCCGTCCTCGAACTCGACGTGGTCGATGTGCAGGTCACTACCGGATCCGCCCCCTGCGGAGGCGAGCATCATCGCCCCGGCGCCGGCCGAGGCGAGCTGCATGCCGCCGCCGTGGCCGTGTTTGCCGGAGCCGCCACCGCCGGTCGTGGGCTCGGGGGGCAGGGAGAACGCGCCCTCGGCCAGGTCCAGGACCGCGTCCTCGACCATCTTCTCCAGCTTGGCGTTGACCGGTTCGGTCACCCGGGCGACCAGTTCGTCCACAATCCGGTCGGCGGCCTCGTCGATGATCCGCTTGACCGCCTGCCGCATGGCGGTGATCTCGGCGGCACCGAGTAGCGCGGACAGGCCGCCGGTGAAGGCGGCGAGGCCGAGAGAGATGCCCACCGAGGCGGCCATCGCCCCGAGTTCGATTTCGGCCTTGATCTTCATCCCGTAGATGATGTCCGCGACGACATCGCACGCGTCCGCGAACAGCCGCGCCAGCTCGGGGATCTTGTCGAGATGCCCGGCCTTGACGTGCGACCAGTGCTTCTCCATCGCGTCGACGGCCCAGCCCTGCGAGGACGACAGGATCCGGCTCACCGCCTGGTGCGCGTCGCCGCCCTTGCCCTCGAAGTTGTCGGCGAACTCCCGCATGGACGTGGCCATCTCGCGGTAGTCGTCCTCGTCGACGTTCGGGAAGCTGATCCCGATGACGTCGAGTATCTCGTCCAGCCAACCCGGGATCGTGTAGCCCATCCCCCATGCTCCCCGTTAATCGATCAGGTGTGCGTCGCGCGTGTGAATGGATGTTAGCCAGTCCACTTGACGCGCGATCAGTTCGCCCGTACCCGGTGCCGGCCGCGCCGGAAAGTGTCGGGCTCCGGTCCGGCGCCGCCGTACCGTCACGCATGCTGGATGAAGACGGTTACTTCGAAGAGTCCGTCGCCGCGTCGTACGACGAGTCATCGGCCGAGATGTTCGATCGGGGGGCGTGGAGCATGCCGTGGATCTGCTGGCGGAGCTGGCCGGGAACGACGGGCGGGCGCTGGAGTTGGGGGTCGGGACCGGGCGGATCGCCCCGCCGCTCGCGGCGCGTGGTGTCGAGGTGCACGGCATCGACATGTGGCGGGCGATGGTCGAGCGCCTGCGGAGCAATCCCGGTGGGGGCGGGATCGGTGTCACGATCGGGGACTTCGCGACCGCCAAGGTCGAGGGGAGCTTTTCGGCGCCTACCTCGTCCGCAACACGATCACGAACCTGACCTCGCAGGACTCCCAGGTGGACTGCTTCCACAACGCAGCCGTTCATCTGTAGCCCGGCGGCTGTTTCGTCGTCGCGGTCGGTGTGCCTCGACCTGTGGCGGCTGCCGCCCGGGCAGAACGCCGTGCCGTTCCGGGTGGGCGAGAGGCGGCTCGGGTTTGACCTGCACGACGTGGGCAGCCAGTCCGTCAGCTCGCATCACGTCTCCCTCCGGGACAGCCGCGGCAGATACCTGGCCATTCCCATCCGCTACGTCTGGCCCGCCGAGCTGGACCTCATGGCCCGGCTGCAGGATGCGGCTGCCGGAGCGGTGGGACCGAATGTGACCCGCACGGCCACCGGAGTCCGCCGTACGGCCTCACCGCTCAGCGGCCGTGACGCTCGTTTGACGCTCCAGGCTCCCGGAAGCCCGTTGGCAGATCCGAAAAACCTGGCCTGAGCTGCACTTTCTTCCGTCTCGACACTGCGTGACATGTTTCCGATGACGCATCATGTGGAGTGCGTGGCGATTCTAGAACCTGCCGGAAAGGGCCGATGACCTGCGGTTTCGGTGGGTGCGCATGATGTGCGCCATGTGCGTTACGGGCGATGTCTTGACGCTCAAATGACGCTCTGCGAGGCGTCGTGACGCTCATTTGACGCTCGTCCTGATGGAGCATCAGGTGTTCGCGTCGCTGTTCACGCGCTCTCCTGAAATTCGTTGTCACCAAGCGATCTCACCTCGGGGTTGAGAAGCCCCGCATCCGCAGGGACCGGGCAGGCCGCGCTGCGGACGCTCATCTCGGAACGGGCCACCCCGCGCGGGGGCTGAGGTGGCCGAGAAAAACGCTTGGTGACCCAGGGGGAACCGTCCCCGCACCTGCGGGGCCACCATCCGTCCTGCCTGGCGATGACCGTGCGGTCGGGATCACCCCCGCATGCGCGGGGATCATGAATTCGGCACGCCCCAAGAAAGACGATCTCGGGGGCCACCCTCGCATGCACGAGGATCCGTCACGCAGTGTTTGGGCCACTTTGTCGTGGGTCAGCGTGTACAGAAGCCACCGTATCCGCCCTGGCCCGACTGCCGCAGCCGTTCACTCGGAACCTTGGGGACGGGCCGCTTATCGAGGATGCTTCCCTGCCCGATGGCAGGGCGCTGACGTGCGGCCGACCCTCGTCAGGGCCCGATCCACCTGACCAGGGTGGGGGCGGTGAAGGTGACCACGAGTTCCGGCCGCATTGAGATGAACGGCGTCTCCGGCGCGTTGGAGGTGAAGCGCCCTGACCCTGCCGGAGGCCGACTATCAGGTGACGGCGGACACGAACAAGGGCGACAAGGCCATCGGCGTCTCCGACGATCCGTCGGGTAAGTACCGGCTCGGGCTGAAGAGCAGCAACGGGGACATCACCGTCAAGAACCCCTGAGAAGGCGGTCCGTGATCGTGTCCCCGCTTCCGGGTGATGCCGGGGCCAGGGGTGCCTGCCGCGGCCGGCCACCAGGAGGTGCGTAGCGCCGCTGTTCAGGCGGTCTTCTGGCCTCGGTCATGGCAGCCGGCCTGGTCGTCCTTGTGCTGCCATGACCACGCGTCGTCAACCGACCACCGCTCAGCCGCAGTTCTTCCCGTTCAGTGTGAAGACCGCGGGTGTCCCGGTGGGGGTGCCCGTGCCCTGGAATCCGAAGCTCGCGCTGGAGCCCGGTGGAATGGTGGCGTTGTGCGCGCTGTTCGTGGCGGTGACGTCGGGTCCTGTCTGCGAGACGGTGGCGTTCCAGGCGTTCGTCACCTTCTCGGCGCCCTTGAACGAGAACCCGAGCCGCCAGCCGTTGACCGCCGCCGTGCCGGTGTTCCGCACAGCGACATCGGCGGTGAAGCCACCGTTCCAGGTGCTGGTGACGGTGTAGGTCACGGCGCACTGGGTGGAGGGGGACGTCGGCGTGGGGGTGGGCGTCGGTGTGGGCGTGGGTGTGGGTGTCGGAGTGGGTGTGGGTGTGAGGGTCGGCGTGGGTGTGGGGGTCGGCGTGGTGCCGTCGGGTTCCGCCCCCCACTGTGTGTCCGCTCCCTCCGCCAGCACGATGTGCGGCGCGTCCACCGGTGTACTGCCCGGCGTTGTCGGGATCGCCTGGTAGGACCAGTCGTCCGCGGGGTTCCACGCCCCGGCCGAGGTGATGCGGAACTGCACCTCCTTCCGGTACGCCGACTGGCCCGCCGGAGCGATCACCGCGTTGGAGCAGTCCACGGTGACGAAGTAGACGTCGCCCTGGAAGTGCGTCGGACCGGTCACCTTGCCGCACTGGTTGTAGTTGGTGGTGGTGCTGATCCGGTCGGGCGTGACCCCGCCGTCGAGGGTGAAGTAGTAGCGCAGGGAAGCGTGCGTCAGCGCGCGTGCGGGCCACGCCGACTTGTTGACCAGGTACGCCTTGATCTCGGTGAAGCCGGGACCCGAGGCGTTCACGGACGCCTGGACCGAGATCTCGGGTCCGTCCGGTTTCTCGGCCTGGGGGAAGCCGGCGAGCGGGCTGCCGCCGTACTCGGCGTACAGACGGGCCAGGGCGCCCGTGAAGGCCGCGTTGTAGTCGGTGGCCACCTCGTTGTTCACGTAGTTGGACCGGTCGTCGGTGTAGGCGTCGTCCGCCGCGCTCGGCCCGCCGACCAGCGCGCCGTACAGGATGTGCCGGTTGTCCACGGGGTTGGTGAGCTGATCGGTCCATGAGCCGTGAGCGGTCCGGTGGTGGGGCTTCGTCGGCGGGTTCGCGCCGAAGCCGACGACGTAACTGGACTTGCGCGGGTTGTCGCCGAGCGCGTAGTTGATCTGCCGGACCGCGAAGTCGTGGTAGCGGGCCTTGCGCACCGGGTCTCCGGTCAGCCAGTCGGAGTAGGACAGCGCGGCGAACGCGGTGTTGGCGGCGTACCGCAGCGATCCCCAGCTGTCGAGGACCGCCTGCCCGCCGGGCGAGTAGCGCACCTTGGTCCCGTTGACGCCGACCGTCCACCAGTCCAGCCAGCGGTTGGCGTCATCGATGTACCGCTGTTTGCCGGTGAGTTGGGCGAGGAGCACGTAGGAGCCGTAGGAGGTGTCGTCCCAGGATAGCGTCCAGCGGTAGGAGCGGGTGGTCGTCTGGGGCTCGGTCGACAGCTTGTCGTAGGCAGCTTCGGCCTTCGCCAGGTAGGCGGCGTCACCGGTCGCCTTGTACAGCCAGACGGCGCCCCAGACCAGCTCGTCGTTGTAGCCGCTCCAGGAGTTGTAGTACGCCTGCGCGTCGGTGATGCAGTCGCTGTACTTGCCGCGGTAGGTGTCGGCGAACGCGTACAACTGCTTGGCGTGGGTGAGCAGTTCGCTCGCGTACGCCGGGTCGCTGTCGGCGAACACCATGGAGGACGACGCCATGGCCGCGGCGGTCTGGCCCGCCAGGTCCGAGCCCGGGCACGAAGCGTCGATCTTGTAGGCGGGCCTTGCCATCGGCATGACTTCGGCCGGTCCCCACCACTTGTGGTCGTCGGCGCCGTTGCCGACCTGTCCGTACAGCACGTTCGCGGACGGGTGCGCCTTGATGAAGTAGTCGTTGACGAAACGCAGGTTGTCCTGGAGGTACCGGAGCTGGCCGGAGGCGGCGTAGGCGGACTTCTGCTCGGTGCCGCCCCAGGCGAGCAGGGTGGCGGAAAAGGCCATGGGCAGGCCGAACTTGACGTGGTCCCCGGCGTCGTACCACCCGCCGGTCAGATCGAGGCCGGCGTCCTTGCCGTCGCCGAGGGCGGAGTCGCCGCGCCAGGAGACGCGGTTGCCGTCCGGGAGCTTCCCCGACCGTTGCGCGTCGTAGAACCAGAGCGATTTCTGGAGCGCCTCACCGTAGTTGAAGGCGGGCGTCGCGGCGGCGGAGGGGCTGGGGGCGGCCGACGGCAGCAGCAGGCCGGCGACGACGGCGACCGCGGCTCCCCACGCACTCACCAGCCGGGAGCGTCGGGCACCGGCCGGGACCGCCGGGCGGATCTCGGGAGCCGCCGCGGGGGGCGTGGAGCGTCTTCGGGAGGTGAGGAAGGAGAGCGGGCGCAACGGACGTTCCTTCCGTGCGGTGGACAGGGGGAGTTCGCGCTGCGGAGCGGTGGTTCGGGGCGTGGAGACAGGAACGTGTGGGAGCGCTCCCAATCACTGGTTCATGAAGCCAGCGCGTGCGGCAACTGTCAATAATCCGCGCGCACTTCCCCCGGATGCCGCCGTCGTCCTTGCGGCTGCGGCCCTCCTCCGTTGAACCTCCGGCAGACGCTCCGGGGCGAACCCCTTCCGGTGTCGAGCGCCCCGGGCCGGGGTCGTGCGGACCTGCGTCTCGCGCTCGCGAATCGAGACGATCGCGTATGAATGCGAGCCGGTGAGCCATGTACCGTCTGCCGCGCGCAGACTTTGATGAAGTCGTGACCACTCAAGGACAGAACACCGCGCCCATCCTCGTCATCGGCGGCACCGGTAAGACCGGACGGCGTGTCGTCGAGCGTTTACAGGGACTCGGCCGCCCGGCCCGGAGCGGCTCGCGCAGCAGCGAGACCCCCTTCGTCTGGGAGGACGAGAGCACCTGGGAGGCCGCGCTCGACGGGGTCTCGGCCGCCTACGTGACCTACTATCCGGACCTCGCCTTCCCCGGCGCGAAGGAAGCCGTCGAGCGGTTCGCCGCGTTCGCCGTGGAGCGGGGCGTCCGCCGCCTGGTGCTGCTCTCCGGCCGGGGCGAGGAGGGCGCCGTCGCCGGCGAGGACGGCCTCAAGGCGTCCGGCTGCGACTGGACCGTCGTACGCGCCAACTGGTTCCACCAGAACTTCAGCGAGAGCTTCTTCCTCGACCCGGTCCGCTCGGGCGAACTGGCGCTCCCCACCGGCGACGCCGTCGAGCCGTTCGTCGACACCGACGACATCGCCGACGTGGTGGTCGCCGCCCTCACCGACGACCGGCACATCGGCAAGACCTACGAGCTGTCCGGCCCGCGACTGCTGAGCTTCCACGACGTGGCCCGCGAGCTGTCGGCGGCCACCGGCCGGACCATCACCTACACCCCGGTCAGCGCCGACGACTACCGTGCGGCGCTGCGCGAGCTGGGCGAGCCGGAGGAGTTCGCGGACCTTTTCACCCTCATCGTCGACGGCCGCAACGCCAACCTCGTGCACGGCGTCAGGGAAGCGCTCGGGCGGGAGCCCAAGGACTTCGCGGACTACGCCAAGGAGGCCGCGGCCACGGGCGTCTGGGACGTCTGACGAAACGGTGTCCCGCAGCGGTGTCCGCCGGACCGGGCTACCCGGTCGGCGGACACCGCACCGACCGTGTAGCGCCACAGACCGACCAAGCCAGGCGCCCCGGCGGCGGAGCACCGGGGGCCGGAGAAGAGAGGGACGCGATGGACGGGCTGCTGCGGGGAGGCAAGGGTGTGAACGCGCTGCCCCGCCACCTTCGTGAGGACCCCGTGCTCGTCGCTGCCATCCTCGGCACCGGCGTGATGGCCGGTCTCTACCTCGCGTTCGACGTCGGCGTGATGCCCGTCCTCGCGCGCCGCGAGGACGAGAGATTCGTCGCCGTGATGCGCCGGGTCAATGATGCCCTGGACGACGACGCCGCCTTTGGGGCACTCTTCCTCGGTGTGTTCATGGCGACCGGCGCGGCCGCTCGCAGACTCGCCCGCGCGCACCGGAGCGACGCCGCCCGGCGGGCCCGGGCCGCCGCGGTGCTGTACGGCCTCAGCGTCGTGGTGACGATCTGCGTCAACCTGCCCCTGAACCGCCGGCTGCGCACCGCCTCCGGCACGTCGGCCGCCGCCCTGGCCGCGGCCAGGAAGGCATACGAGAGCCCCTGGCGCCGGGCCAACGCGGTCCGTACGGCAGCCTGCCTGGGCGCTCTCACACTGCTGGGTGGCACGGCGCCGCGCCGCCCGGCGGCGCGGCTTCACGGGGCGGGAGAGGCACGGCCGGGGCCGAACGCGCCCCGCGAGGAACGACGGTGAGACGGTGCGAGGTGAAGGTTGTGGACACGCTCAGCGGTCTGCTGGAAAGCCCCAAGGCGCGGGGCGCCTTTCTGCTGAAATCGGTCTTCAGCCCACCATGGGGACTGCGCATCGAGGACCGCGCGCCCCTGTCGCTGGTCACCATGCTGCACGGCTCGGCATGGGTGCTCCGCGAGGGGGCCGACCCGGTGCGGATCGCGGCGGGGGACGTGGCGGTCGTGCGTGGCCCCGAGCCGTACACGCTCGTCGACGACCCGTCGACGCCCCCGGGCATCACCGTCGACCCCGAGCAGCGCTGCAACACCATTGACGGTGAGGATGTCACCGAGGCGATGTTCTTGGGAGTGCGCACCTGGGGCGAGCCGCACCGCACCGGGTCGACCGTGCTGCTCAGCGGCACCTACCAGGCGCCCAACGAGGTAGGGCGCAGACTGCTCGCCGGCCTGCCCGCGCTGCTCGTCCAGCCCGCCGCGGCCGCACGGACCCCGCTGATCGGCATGCTGGCCGCTGAGGTGGACAAGGAGGACATCGGTCAGGAGGTCGTCCTCGACCGGTTGCTCGACCTGCTGCTCATCAACGTCCTGCGGTCCTGGCTCATGGAACCGGGCACGGGCGCGCCGCTCTGGTTCCGGGCGCAGAGCGACCCGGTGGTGGGACGGGCGCTGCGGCTGCTGCACGAACGGCCCAGCCAGTCGTGGACGGTCGCCTCGCTCGCCGCCTCCGTCGGGGTCTCCCGGGCGGTGCTGGCCCGGCG
Organism: Streptomyces rubradiris; assembly: GCF_016860525.1. NCBI lineage: Bacteria > Bacillati > Actinomycetota > Actinomycetes > Kitasatosporales > Streptomycetaceae > Streptomyces > Streptomyces rubradiris. Next base: position 2,096,278 of record NZ_BNEA01000015.1, on the reverse strand, counting down.
CTTCACCAAACTCGTCGGCGAGCCGCCGATGTCCTACCTGACCGGATGGCGGCTGACGCTCGCCTCCGAACTGCTGCGCGACCAGGACCTGTCCGTCGCCAGCATCGCCCAGCGGGTGGGTTATTCGGGGCCGTTCGCACTGAGCGCCGCGTTCAAGCGGGAACGAGGCGTCAGCCCACGGGAGTTCCGCCGGGGCAAGCGGTCCGAGGAGATCCTGACCGCCGGCTCGGACAGGCGGACAGTGGTCCTCGGAACCTGAGGCGTGTCCGGCCGTGGGACTCCGGTCCGGTGAGCCGAGGGGGGCGGGGTGGGGACCGGGGCGCGGCCCGGCGGCGGCTCTTCGGGGTGGTCACCGGACCGCGCCCGGAGCCCTCGCGGGGGTCCCGGCGGTGACGGCAGCCGCGTCCTCGCCCTCCACGGCCACGCGGACCCGCGCTCCCGCCCCCACCGGATACCTGTCCGGGACCGCCACGGCGGTGAGCAGCAGGCCCCTTCGATGCGCCAACGGCCCGTGTGACGGGCCGCGACGCCGCCGGGGCGGGCCGCGCGGCCGGCCTCCGGCCGTCGCCGCGCCAGGGGCGGCGACGTGCGGACCGGTCCGTACGGATCTCGGCCGTCAGCAGGCCACCGGTTGTGAACGCGACCTTGACGGCGGCCGTGCCGATCCACTGGCGGGCGGCCGGTATCAAGCCTTGTAGAGGGCTTCCTTGGCGCTGAACAAGGGCCGGTGCCTAGGCAGTTCGGGGCGCTCCCCAGTGAGCCGGGCCGCCATCCGCTGCTCGCGCTCCGACGCGACCAGACCGAGGACGCCGTACTGAAGGGGAAGCGCCGGTTCGGCGCCCACGCCGAGCGCCGCCCACACCTCCGCGTGTGCCGCCACCGCCCCCGGTACCCGGTGCAGTGGGTGACGCGGGCGCAGAGGTGCGCGGTGGTGAACTGCCGGACCACCCGGTCGGGTCGGCCTCGTACGAGTGTCCGATCACCTCGCCTCCTTCGCCCCGATGTTGACGGCTTTCCCGTCGCCCTTGGCCGGTCGTGACTCCGGTGACTACCACGGGGCCTCCGTCGCCATAGGGATCGCGCCCGTTAGGCGATCTACTTCCATCTCTTGGAGATGAGGAGCTCTGCGACGATTGGAAGCCACGGGACTGGTAGGCGCCGACCTCATCAATGATCACCAGTCGGGAGAGACGCAGCAGTGTCTCGCGCACGCTTTTTTTGGCGCGATCAAGGGCGTCACCACCACATCGAGCCTCAAGGCGGCCGGCTCCCGCCGCAGCGTGGCGGAAAAGGGCGGCCCTCGAACTTACGGGAAACCCCTGGACGCTCGCCAGGCGCCGCCGGCCATGCGGCGCGCGTCGTGGTACGCGCCATCCGGTGAAGGGTGCCGGTTGCCGTACCGGTCGTGCCGTCTGCGGTCGTCGGGCGTTATCCAGGTGCGGGGGAGAGGGCACGGAACAAACGCGTGATCAACGCCCCGGCCGACAGGGGGAGGTGTTCTGCAGGTGCCACGTCGAGAGCGTCCGCTGGATGTCGAGGCCGGTCCGCTGCTGGACTTCGCCACGAAGCTGCGGAAGCTGCGGGAACAGGCGGGCAGCCCGACCTACCGGGACCTCGCGCGCCGGGCGCACTATTCGATCGCGACGCTTTCCGGAGCGGCGGGGGGACGCCAACTGCCCACGCTGGACGTCACCCTCGCCTATGTCCGCGCCTGCGGTGGTGACGAGCGGGAATGGGAGCGGATCTGGCGCAGGACGGCGGCCGAATGCGCCGCGGGCCCGGCACCGGAGCGGAGCGAGGAGACGGGATGTGCGCCCTATGTGGGCCTGAAACCGTTCCAGCGGGCGGACGCCGGCGTGTTCTTCGGGCGGGAGAGTCTCACCGACCGGCTGGCCGACCACCTGAAGAGGAAGAGGTTGCTCGTTCTCCTCGGGGCCTCGGGGTCAGGTAAGTCGTCCGTGCTGCGTGCCGGAGTGCTTCCCAGGTTCCCGGCGGACCTCTCCCTGGTGTTCACTCCGGGCCCGGAACCTCTGGAGGAGTGCGCGATCCAGTTGGCGGCCAGGGCGGGAATCGCTCCGGGCCCCTTGCGCGCCGATCTCGCGGCGGAGCCGCGCACGCTGCACCGCCTGGTACGGCAGATCCTCGCCCGCTCACCGGAAACCCGACCGGAGTCCCGACAGGAAACCCGACCGGAATCCCGACAGGAAACCCCACCGGAATCCCTCCCGGAACTCCTGCTCGTCGTCGACCAGTTCGAGGAAGTGTTCACCCAGTGCGGTGATGCGGAGGAACGCGAAGCCTTCGTGGCCTCGCTCCTGCACGCCGCGCAGACTCCCGACAGCCGCTGCCGAGTCGTCCTGGCCGTCCGGTCCGACTTCTACACACACTGCACCCGAGTCCCCGGTCTGGTCGATGTCCTGGCCGACGCACACGTCCCCGTCGGGCCGATGACCGTCGACGAGCTGCGCGCGGCGATCGTCCGGCCCGCCGCCCGTGCCGGGCTGACCGTCGAGGGCGCTCTTCTGGCGGCCCTGACGACCGCCGCCCACGGTCGGCCCGGCACCCTGCCCCTGCTCTCCCACGCCCTGCGGGAAACCTGGCACCGACGGCGGGGCAACGCCTTGACCCTCGCCGCCTTTCAGGCGGCGGGCGGTTTCGAAGGCGCTCTCGCCCAGACGGCCGAGGACCTCTATTCCGGTCTGAGCGACACCCAGCAGCGGATCGCCCGGCAGCTCTTCCTGCGGCTCATCGCTCTCGGTGAGGGCACCGAGGACACCAAACGGCGCGTGCCGCGCCAAGAACTCGACGACACGTCGGACGTCGCCCATGTCCTGGAACAGGCCACCCGGGCACGCCTGCTGACCGTCGACCGGGACCGTGTCGAGATCACCCACGAGGCACTGATCGGCTGCTGGCCCCGCCTCGGCCGCTGGCTGGGCGAGGACCGCGAACACCTGCGTCTGCACCGGGCGCTCACCGAGGCCACCGCGATCTGGGAGTCGCTGGACCATCATCCCGACAGCCTCTACCGCGGGGTGCGCCTGGCCGCTGTGCGAGACCTGCCCGAGGACGTGCTGACCGCCCGGGAACGCGCCTTCCTCGACGCGAGCGTGAGGGCGGAGGAGGCGGAGGCACTGCGCGTCCGTCGCCATCTGCGCCGTCTGCGCCGACTCGTCGCGGCTCTCGTGGCCCTGCTCGTCTGCGCGGTGACGGCCGTCGGTGTCGCCGTGCACTTCCAGCGGATGTCCGTGGCGCAGCGCAACCAGGCCGTCGCGCTCAAGGCCGTCGACACCTCGGCCGACCTGCGGATCCGGGACCTCTCGCTCGCCACCCAGCTCGCACTGACCGCCCACCGTCTGAAACCGGGCAAGCACAGCCGCAGCGGCCTGTTCAACGTGATGTCGCGCCGCCTGAGCAGCCACGTCCACTCGTTGAGCGTCACGCGGGACGGACGCACACTGGCCGTGGCGTACGACGACGACCGGCTGGAACTGTGGGGCCTCGAAGACCCACGGAACCCCGCCCTCCTGAGCCACCGCGACAGCCATGCCGAGGACGTCGGCCTGGCGATGGTGACCTTCAGCCCGCGGGGGAACCTTCTGGCCGGCGTCGGCTGGAAGGGGGAGATCCGGCTCTGGGATGTGTCCGACCTGCGCAGGCCGCGCGTGTTGTCCGTTTTCCCCACCGGCCACAAGGATTACGTCTTCTCGCTGGACGTGAGCCCGGACGGCCGGATGATCGCCACCGGCAGCTACGACGACACCGTCCGGCTGTGGGACGTGGCCGACCCGGCCCGTCCCCGCTTCCTGAAGCGGCTGACCGGCCACACCGGCAACGTCAAACCGGTAGCTTTCAGCCCCGACGGCACGACACTGGCCTCCGGCTCCGACGACCGCACCGTCCGCCTGTGGGACGTGAGGAACGCACGCCATGCGCGACCGATCACCGTGCTCGGAGGTGGCCACCAGGACTTCGTCGACGCGCTCGCCTACAGCCGGGACGGTCACTCGCTCCTCTCCGGCAGCGACGACGGTACCGCGCGCCTGTGGGACCTGACCGATGCGAGGCACCCCATGCGCGGCAGGCTCAGCGGCCACACCAGCGTGGTCACCAGCGTGGGCTACGCCGGCCCCGACGGCCGGACCGCCGTCACTGCCTCACGGGACGGGACGGTGCGGATCTGGAACACGACCGACCTCGCGCACCCCGTCGAACGGGACATGCTCGCCCTGTCCTCAGGAGGATTCTTCGCCGCTCTTCCTCTCCCGACGCGCGGCACGATCGTCACGCACAGCCAGGACGGTGCCGTGGACCTCTGGAACACGGACCTGTCCTGGACACTCGCCCATGCCTGCGAGCAGGTCCGCACCCCCATCAGCCGCGCCGAGTGGTCCCGCCACTTCCCGGGCCTCGGCTACCGTCCGCCCTGCGCCGGCCGGACGCGTGCGGGGCACAGCGCCGTCGGCCGGGGCTCGCCCGGGGCCAGGACGCCTGCTCGGGAAGGACACTGGCTCAGCCGCCGAAGCCTTGCACACGGAACTGCATGACGTGGTACGGCCAATTCACCTTCCCGTCGTTGTTCCACTGGCTCACCGACAGGTGGAGGTCCTGGAGTGTCGAGCCCGGGATGATGTAGCCGCCGTACAGCTGGGCGACGTGGGTGTCGTCCTCGTGGCCCCAGGCGCCGCCATGGATCAGGGTCTCGCGGCGGGCGGTGTGGAGGTTCGACGTGGGGTGGTCCATGATGATGCCGTCGATACGGTAGTCGCCCTGATTGAACCAGGTCAGCACCCACTTCCCGCCGAGCGGACGCAGACACAGCTCCCCGAACCCGCCCTCCAGGACAGGAGTGGGCGGGTTCCCCCATCCCCAGGCGCCGTCGCGCCGGCCCCACGGCTCGTAGGCGCCCGGATCGGTGATCCGGCCGCGGGGTACGCGGTGCAGGATGATCGGCTTGTCGCGCTGGTTTCCCGTCGAGTACACGTACACGTACCCGTCGTCACCCAGGCCCCAGGTGAGCAGCTGGAACAGACCGCCGTGCAGGTCGGCGGGGAACTTGGCGCCGGTGTGGGTCCAGGTCGCGCCCGAGTCGTCCGAGCGCCAGATCTCGGTCCACACCACGTTGGGGTAGGTCTTGTTCACCATGACGTGCAGGTAGATCGTTCCGCCGATGGTGATCACGTCGGAGGGCAGCACGGTGGAGAACTGCGGGTTGTCGTGTTCGTAGGCCCAGAGCTGCTGAGCGTGTTCCCCGCCGACCGCGCCGGTCCACCGCACGTGCTTGGTCAGCGGGTCCGCTTCCCCGTAAAGGGCGACGGGCGAGCGCCACCAGCCGCCGCCGACTCGCGCGTGCTCGAACGTGTCACCGAAGACGAACAGAAGCCGGCCGTCGGGCGTACGGACGGGCACCCCGAGGTCGGTGGCCTCCATACGGAAACGAGTGGTGATCCCGGGGCCCGTGAGGTCGGCGACCTTCCTCACCCGGAGAGCCCCCGCCCGCGATCGCGCGGTCTGGGCACCCTGTGCTGCCGGGGCGGAGGCCAGGGCCGAGGTGCCGGTGAGCACGGCTCCTGTCGCGGCCCGGAGGAACGTCTTGCGGCTGATCGCCCCGTGCCGTGGGCCGGCCGGCACGCCCTGCGCATCCGCGATGCTCATGAACACTCCTTGCGGGGAGACGTGGGGGAAGGACCGCCGTTCGCCAGGGCGGCACAGGAGACAAGGCGCTCCGGGACCTTCGGGGAGTCGCCGGTGGCCGGCCGAAAGTCCGTGAACCCGGCCGAGCCGGGTGTTTTCCCGGCTCCATGGACGGGACCCCGCTGCGGGGCGGCGCTCCGCGGGTCATGTCCATGGAGCCGGCGTCCGAGACGCCCGGGGCGGGCCCGATGGCGGCCTGCGCCTGAGCCCGTCCCGTCCCCCGATCGGCTGTGGTCGCGGTGACCGGGTTACTGCCAGGCCTGGTAGTTGAGCTGGTTGCAGGCGAAGAGGCGCAGGCCGATGCTGCTGTCGTCCAGGCACGTGCGGCTCGCCTGGTTCTTGAACGTCAGGCCACCGCCTCCCCGGCCCACGAGCCAGCTGACCTCCTGAGAGGTGTCGCATCCCCTCATCGTCAGACGCCCGCCGCCGCTGGCGAGACACTGGCCGGTGGCGATGTTCCTCAGGCGCCGGGTGCCGTCCTGGAAGACGTGCACCTCCCACTTCTGGAAGTCCAGGTTGTTGCAGCCGAAGGTGCGCACACCCATGCTGCTGTCGTCCAGGCACTTGTTCGTGGCCAGATTCCGGAAGGTCTGGACGGGGTCGGCCGCGCGCGGCGCGGCCTTGGTGACGCGGGTCCCCGCGCCGGTGTCCCCGGGCCCGTCGGCCGCGGCCGTACCGGACACCGAGGCGGACAGCAGGGCACCGGTGGTGGCCAGTGACAGGAGTGCGACACGCAGCAGCTTGACGCGCTGAGTCATCGTGATCACGTTCCCTTCGTCGTGCGGCGCCGCCGGAGCGCTGATGCCCGGCGTTCATCGCCAGGTCATGTCTAGCGGCTCGTGTTTGTTCACCTTCGGGAGCTTCCGTCCGAACAAACAAAACCTGAACACGCGCGATGCACCCCTACGGGAGCGGAACGGGAGAACGAGGAAGCGGCGTGCCGCGGGCGCCCGCTTCCTCGTCCCGTACGGGTCCGGTGCCGTCGTGCGACAGGCCCCCGGGGTCCCCCGGCCCCGGAGTGACAGAGTCCACCGCCGTTGCCCGCGGGCATCGGCGCCGGACCCGCGGCGCCCGGAGGCGCGCGTGGGCGGCGACACGGGCCCCCGGTAAGCTCACTCCTCGCAGTTCCGCCACGAGAAGGCCCTCACCATGCCCCACCTCCAGTCCGTGGACCGCGCGCTCGCCCTGCTGGACGAACTGGCCGACGCGGGCGGCCCCCTCAGCGCCAAGAGCCTCGCCTCCCGCCTGGGCTGCTCCCTGTCCACCGTCTACGAACTCCTGGGCTCTCTCTCCGCCCGCGGCTACGTGGCCCGCGGCCCGCGCGGATACGGCCCCGGGCCCCGCATCGCCACCCTCCATACGGCGTTCCGCCGCCACGTCGGCGCCGACACCGCCGTGTCCGCGCTGCTGGACCGGGTGCGGCGCGCCACCGGCGCACAGGCGTACTTCACGGTCTACCGCGACGGGCTGATCACCACCGTCGACACCACCGAGCCCCTGGCCGACCCGGCCAGCCCCTGGCAGATCGGCCCGGAGACCCGCGCGCACGCCACTGCCCACGGGAAGGTCCTGCTCGCGGGCCTCTCGCGCCCCGAGCGGCGGCGCTACCTCACCGCGCACGGCATGGCCCGCCTGACCACGCGCACCATCACCGGCCAGGACCGCTTCGAGGCGGAGGTCGCCCGGGTCCGCACCCGTGGCCTCGCCGTCTCCGTCGCGGAGGCCGACCCGGCCTACACCTGCCTCGCCGTCCCCGTCCCCGGGCACCCCCGGCACGCGCTCTCGGTGTCCCTCTCCGTCGCCGACTATCGTCGCCGGGGCCGGCGCGTCGGCTCCCTCCTGGCCGACGCGGTGGCCAGGTTTCCGGCCCTGCCGGAATAAGGCGCCCTCGGGCTGTCCCGCCCGTCCGGCCCCCGCGCAGACTGATCGCATGATCTTCATCGCCGTCCGCTACACCCTGCGTCCCGAGGCCGCCGACAACTGGCCCGCCCTGATCGCCGACTTCACCGCCGCGACCCGCGCCGAGCCCGGCAACCTCTTCTTCGACTGGTCCCGCAGCGTCGAGGACCCGTGCCGGTACACCCTCCTGGAGGGTTTCGCCGACGAGGCAGCGGGCGCGGCCCATGTCCGGTCCGCGCACTTCGAGAAGGGGCTGTCCGTCATGGCCGAGGCCATCGCCGAGACCCCCGAGATCATCCATGTACCGCTGCCGGACCGCACGGGCTGGGACCGGATGGCGGAACTGACGCCGCGCACCTGAAGGCGCCGACCGGGCCCGAGTACGCCGGGAAGCCGACGCGGCGGATCGGCTGACCGGCGTGCACTCCCCGGACTCGGGCAGCGGGTACTGCTCTCCTCGCGATCCGAACTCCGTAAGATCAGAACGAGGACTCGTCCGACAGCAGGAACGCGACCAGGGGTGCGAGCTCGTCGGCGGTGCCGGTGCGGCCGAGGGGTGTCTCGCGGATGTTGGCCTCGCGGAAGGCGGGGGCGCCCTCGCGCGCCAGCGCCTGAACCTCCGTGGCGCCCTGGCCCCGGGCGGCGCCGGTGACCACCACCACCTTGCCGAGCAGCCTCTGGGGGCGCGCGCCGGTCACGGCCGCTCCCGGCCGCGGCGCCGCCCGGTGGGCAGCGGCACGGGATCGGCGCCGGGGACGACGGTGTTGGTGAGCGTGCCGATGCCCTGCACGGTGAGGGTGACGGTGTCGCCGGGCCGCAGCGGGGGCGGTGTCCGTTCGCCGCGCCGTCCCCACAGTTCGGCGAGGCAGCCGCCGTTGCCGCAGGTGCCCGAGCCGAGCACGTCACCCGGGACGACCCGCGTGCCGCGCGAGGCGTAGGCCGTCATCTCCTCGAACGTCCAGCTCATGTTGGACAGGAGGTCGCGGCCGACGACCTCGCCGTTGACCTCCGCGGTGAGCGTGAGGCGCAGGAAGCCGTCGGCGTCCCGGTACGGCTCCAGTTCGTCGGCGGTGACCAGGTACGGGCCGAGTGTGGTGGCCGTGTCCTTGCCCTTGCAGGGGCCGAGGCCCACCTTCATCTCGGCGGACTGGAGGTCCCTGGCCGACCAGTCGTTGAAGACCGTGTAGCCGACGATGTGGTCGCGGGCCTGCTCGGGGGTGAGGTCGCCGCCCTCGCGGCCGATGACGGCGGCCACTTCCAGCTCGAAGTCGAGGACGGCCGAGCCGGGCGGCACCGGGATGCCGTCGCCGGTCGCGTAGACCGCGTGCGGGTTGGTGAAGTAGAAGGTGGGCGCCGCGTACCACTGCGCGGGCACGCCCGCCGCGCCGTCCACCGACCGCCGTACCCCCTCGACGTGCTCCTCGAAGGTGACGAAGTCGCGGACGGAGGCGGGCTGGAGCGGCGGCAGCAGCCGGACCTGCGACACATGGGGGCCGGGCGGCACGTCCAGCGCCGCCGCGCCCGCGGCGAGCAGGCCGGGCAGGCCGCCGGACTCGCGCAGCAGATCGGTGAGCGAGGCGACGCCGGGCAGGGGCAGAAGCGTGCCGTCGTCCTGTACTACGGCGACGCGGACGCGGTGGTGGTGCTCGTAGGCGGCGAAACGCATGGTGTGGCTCCTGGCCGGTGAAGCCCGGGGGCACGGCGGGGCTGGGGCAGGGCGGGTGTCAGGGCCGGCCGCGCCCCCGGGAGCGAGCGGGTGGGATCAGACCGGCGGGGCGACGAAGACGCCGCGGTCGGGGTCGTTGAAGGACTCCTTGGCGACGAACTCGTTCATGGGGTTGGCGGTGCCCCACTGGTCGGTGACCTCGGGCCGGGAGAAGTCGTAGACGTGCGGGTGCCAGGTGTCCTCGTCCAGTACCTCCAGCTCGGTCGTGTACTCGACGGTGTTGCCGTGCGGGTCGAGGAAGTACGTGAAGGTGTTGTCACCCGCCATGTGCCGGCCGGGCCCCCAGATCTTCCTGTACCCGGCGCGGATCACGCGGCCGGAGCCGCGCATGTACTCGTCGATGCCGCGCATCTCGAAGGAGATGTGGTGCAGGGAGGTGTGCGGGCCCTTCGCCAGCGCCATGGAGTGGTGCTGGCTGGAGATCCGCATGAAGTGCATGACCTCTCCCATGTGCGGCGAGCTGAGCGTGTCGGAGAGGCGGAAGCCCAGGTGGCGCTCGTACCACTCCCGAGTCCGGTTCAGGTCGGGGGAGTTGAGGACGACGTGGCTCAGCTTGACCGGGATCGACTCCTTCTCCTCGATCTTGCGGTGCCGCCGTACCGCGACGTCGGCGGAGACCTCGATGGTGCGGCCGTCGACGTCGAAGAAGCGGAAGCCGTAGCCGCCGCCGGGGGTGTCCACCTTGCCCGGCCGGGTGATCAACTGAACGCCCTGGGCGAGCAGTCGCTCGGCGAGCGTGTCCACGTCGGCGGCCGAGGCGGTGCCGTAGGAGACCAGGTCGAGGCGCTTCTCCTCGGCCTTGCGCAGCCGGACGACGTACTGCTCCGGGGAGCCCTCGGCGGCCAGGAACGAGATCCCGGAGTCCTCGGCGACCTTGGTCAGGCCCCAGACACCGGCGTAGAAGTCGAGCTGCTTGTCGTAGTCGGGCACGGCGAGGTCGACGTGCCGCAGGTGGGTGAGCAGACGCATGGGATCACTCCTTGAAGAGGAGGGCGGAGGCGTTGCCGCCGCGTACGGCGTGGAAGTCGGGGTCGGCCAGCCGGGCGGCGCGCAGCGCGCCGACGGGGTCCTCGGTGCCCATGTCGAAGGGGAAGTCGGAGCCGAGCAGCACCCGGTCCGCGCCCGCGACCCGGACCAGCTCCCGCAGCACGTGCGGATCGTGCACGAGGGAGTCGAAGTACAGGCGTTTGAGGTAGCTGCTGGGCAGGTGGGCGCAGCCGGCGCCCGCGTCGGAGCGGGCGGTCCAGGCGTGGTCGGCGCGGCCGATGTGGGTCGGCAGGTAACCGCCGCCGTGGGCCGCGATCAGCGTCAGGTCCGGATGCCGGTCCAGGACGCCGGAGAAGATCAGGTGGGAGAGCGCGACGGCGTTCTCCACCGGCTGGCCCACGCTGTTGGACAGGTACCACCGGTCCAGCCGCTCGTCGAGCGTGCAGCCGAAGGGGTGCAGGAAGACGACCGCGCCCGTCTCCCGCGCCCGGGACCAGAAGGGTTCGTAGTCCGGGTCGGACAGTTCCCGCCCCGGGGCGTGGCTGGAGATCTCCACACCGGCCAGGCCCTGCTCCAGCGCGTGATCGAGGGCGCGTACCGCCTGACCGGGGTGCTGGAGCGGGACCAGCCCGAGCCCCCGCAACCGGTCGGGCGCGGCCGAACAGTGCGCGGCGGTCGCCTCGTTGGCCAGCCGGTACACCCGCTCCGCGGTGGCCTCGTCGGCCCAGTAGTGGTAGTGCGAGGGCGAGGGGCTGACCAGTTGCACGTCCACGCCCTGTTCGTCCATCGCGGCCAGCCGCAGGCGCGGGTCCGTCATCCTCGGGGCGCGCTCGCGCACCATCGGGCCGTTGACCTCCAGGGCGGCCGGACCGCCCCGACGGGCGTCGAGCGCACGGGCCTCGGCCAGGCCCGGCAGGCCGGCCACCAGCGCCTCGACCTCGGGCAGCAGGACGTGCGCGTGCACGTCCACCGTGGGGGTGGTCGTCACGGCAGCTCCCGCAGCATCGTCATGACGCGTCCCATCAGGCCGGGCACGTCCGCGTCCCGCACGCCGTCCAGCTGCCACCGGCCGAGCCGCACGGACGCCTCGACCACCGTCCGCACGCGCGGCAGCCGGCGCTCGTGGTACTCCCGCAGCAGCGCGTCGTCCCACTCCCGGCCGCTGGTGAGCAGTCCGGCGAGGACGAGGGCGTCCTCCAGGGACATCGCCGCGCCCTGCGCCAGGGTCGGCGGGCAGCAGTGGGCCGCGTCACCGGCGAGGACCACCCGGCCGCGGTGCCAGGGGCCCTCCACCAGCATCCGGTCGAACCACGTGTAGTTGACCTGCGCCGGGTCGGTGATGTGCGGGAGGATGTCCGTCCAGTGCCCGCCGTAGGCGGAGGCCAGGCGGCGCATCTCGTCGGCGTACGTCTCCGGCGGGATGGTGGCGCGGTCGCGGTTGGCCTCGGCGACGTACGCGTAGATCGTGGTGTCGCTGGTGGGGCAGTAGCCGGCGATGTAGGCCGGGCCGCCGTAGGTGAGGTCGGTGCGGCTCACGCCGGCCGGGCGGGGGGCGGCGACGCGCCAGATGGCCATGCCGGTCGGTTCCGGCTTGTCGGTGATGCCGATGGCCGCGCGGGTCGCCGAGCCGATGCCGTCGGCGGCGATCACCAGGTCGTAGCGGCCCTCGGTGCCGTCGGTGAAGCGTACGGTCACGCCGTCGGCGTCCTGCTCGAACTCCGTGGCCCGGGTGCCCAGCCGGACCCGGGCGCCCGAGGCGCGTACGGCGTCGATGAGAATCCGCTGGAGCCGGGGCCGCTGCATGCCGACGGTGGCGGGCAGGTCGTCGCCGCCGGTACGGACGTCCCGGGCGACGTGCAGGACGGTGCCGTCGACAGCGGTGATGCCGACCGAGTCGAAGGCGAAGCCCGACTCCTTCACGCGTTCCCAGACGCCGAGTTCGCGCAGGACGCGCAGGGCGTTGCCCTGGAGGGTGATGCCGGAGCCGGCGGTGGCGTTCCAGTCGTCCTTGGCCTCGACGAGGTCCACCGCGATCCCGGCCCGGCGCAGCAGGATCGTGGCGGCGTTGCCGGCCGCGCCGCCGCCGATCACCAGGACCGTGCGGGCTGTGCTCATATGCGTAACTCCTTCGTCGCGCTGGTTACTTGACGGCGACCGGGTTGACCGGGGAGCCGACGGCGCCGGTGACGGGCAGGGGCGCGGCGGTGAGCCAGAACTCGTACACGCCGTCGGCGGCGCAGTCCTCGGCGAGCGCGTCCGGGTCCCACATCTCGCCGATCAGCAGGCCGATGTTCGGGATGGCGACCTGGTGCAGCGGCTGGAAGGCGTGCTCGAACTCGTTCGGGCGGACCTCGAAGCCCCAGGTGTCGGTGGCGATCGCGGCGATCTCGGTGCGGTGCAGCCAGCCGGCCGTGGTGAACGACAGGCCGGGCGCGGGACCGCCGGCGTAGTCGCCCCAGCCCTCGCGGCGGGCCCGGGTGAGCTGCCCGGTCCGTACGACGACGATGTCCCCGCGGCCCACGCGCACGCCGTGCGCCTCGGCCGTCGCCGTCAGGTGCTCCTCGGTGATCGCGAACCCGTCCGGCAGTTCCCCGCCCTCGCCGGCCACCCGGCCCACGTCGAGCAGGACGCCGCGGCCGGCGACGTACGGGGCCATGTGCTCGATGCCGGTGACGAGGTCGCCGTCGGAGGTGACCACTTTCTCGGCGTCCCGGCCGTTCCACGCCTTGCCGTGGTCGAAGATGTGGCCCAGCCCGTCCCACTGGGTCGAGCACTGGAGCGGCATCGCGATCACGTCGTCGGCGCCGCCGAACCCGTGCGGGAAGCCCTGGTTGCCGAGGGCGGCGTCGGTGCCGGTGTCCAGCATGGTGTGCACCGGGTTGGTGCGCCGCCGCCAGCCCTTCTGCGGGCCGCTCATGTCGAAGGACTGCGCCAGCGAGAAGCTGACGCCCCGCCGCACCAGGGCCGCGCCCTCGCGCCGCTTCGCCTCCTCGAGGAAGTTGAGGGTGCCGAGCCGGTCGTCCGCGCCCCAGCGCCCCCAGTTGGAGTACGCCTTGGCGGCCTCGGCGATCGAGCCCTCCGGGTCGTGACGGTTCACGCGGCACCCTCCGCGACACAACGGGTGCGCTGGATTCCGAGCCCGGTGACCGTGCCCTCCATGACGTCGCCGTCGCGCAGCAGCCGGCCCCAGTGCATGCCGTTGCCGGCGGGGGAGCCGGTGAGCACCAGGTCCCCGGGGAGCAGGCGGGCGCTCTGGGAGGCGTACGACACCATGCGCGCGACCGTGAAGATCATATCGCCGGTCGACTCGTCCTGCATGGTCTCGCCGTTGAGCTTGAGCGTGACCCGCAGGTCGTCCGGGTCGGCGATCGACTCGGCCGGCACGATCCAGGGGCCGAGCGGGGTGAACCCGGGGGCGTTCTTGCTGCGCAGCCAGTCGGTGCCGATCTGCGGCATGTCCCGGCGGAAGACGGTGGCCCGGTCGGTCAGGTCGTTGGCGATGGTGTAACCGGCGATGTACCGCGCCGCGTCCTCCACCGGCACCCGGTGGGCGGGCCTGCCGATGACGACCGCCAGCTCCAGCTCCCAGTCGGGCTGTTCGGCCCACGCGGGCAGGACGACGTCGTCGTACGGCCCGGTGATCGCGCTCGGCAGTCCGATGAAGACGTACGGCAGGTCCTCGGCCGCCCGCCGGTCCATGATCTCGGCGGCCTCGGCGCGGCGTTCGCTCTCCGGCCGGTCGTCACCGGGCGCGCGGTGGGCGACGTGCAGGTCGATCACGTGCTGCCGGTAGTTCGCGCCCGACTGGAACACCTGGCGCGGTGAGACGGGCGCGTGCACGCGCAGGTCCGTGACGGCCGTGCGGGCCGGGCCGGTGTCCGCGGCGAGGGCGCGCAGTCGCGGCAGCGCCGTCTCCCAGCGGTCCAGCACGTCCAGCGTGGTCAGCCGGTCCTCGCCGAAGGCGTCCCGCAGATCGAGGGCGAGGCCGTCCGGCGTGACGAGGGCGGGGAACTCCGGCCCGCCCGGGGCCGAGAGGGTGGCGAGGGCGAAGGGTCCGGCGAAGAGCGCGGACGCGGGTTCGGGTTTCACGGACGTGTCCTCCTGATTGCGGTGGGACTAATCTGGACCCGCCGCTCGCGATCAGGGAAATAGATTCTGTGGATGGTCGGCATCCACCTGGTTTATTTCCGCCGCTCACCGTCCCTGCTTGCTCGTTGCCCCGTGCGAGGACCGATCCGTGAACCTGACCCGACTCGACCTCAATCTCGTCGTCGCCCTGCGCGCCCTGCTGGAGGAGCGCAACGTCACCCGCGCCGGGCAGCGCGTCGGCCTCAGCCAGCCCGCGATGAGCGCCGCCCTGGCCCGGCTGCGCCGCCACTTCGACGACGACCTGCTCGCCCGCGTCGGCGGCCACTACGAGCTGACCGCCCTCGGCCAGGTCCTCCTCGACCGCACCTCCACCGCCTACGACGTGCTGGAACGCCTCTTCTCCAGCCAGGCCGACTTCGACCCGGCCACGGAGGACCGCGAGTTCAAGCTGATGGCCTCCGATTACGCGGTGGCCGTCTTCGGCACCGAACTCGCCCGCGTCGTGCACGAGGAGGCCCCCGGCATCCGGCTCCGCTTCACCCAGACCCAGCCGTCCGTCGTCGACGACACCGCCACCCTGCTCAGCGCCACCGACGGCCTGCTCATGCCGCACGGCGTGATCAGCGACTTCCCCGCCACCGACCTCTACGACGACCGCTGGGTGTTCCTCGTCGCCGCCGACCACCCCACGGTCGGGGACCGGCTCACCCGGCAGGACCTCGCCCGGCTCCCGTGGGTGACGTACCAGCGCACCTACGACGCGCCGGCCGTGCGCCAGCTCGGCATGCTCGGCGTCGAACCGCGCGCGGAAGTGTCCGTCGACAGCTTCCAGCTCCTGCCCCTGCTGGTCACCGGCACCCGGCGCATCGCCCTGATCCAGGAACGGCTGGCACGGATGCTGACGCCGATCGCCGCCGTCCGGGTGGTGGAGCCGCCCTACGAGGCGGTGCCGGTGCGCGAGGCGCTGTGGTGGCACCCGGTCCACACCCATGACGCGGCCCACATCTGGCTGCGGGAGACGGCCATGCGGGTCGGCAGGCACCTGGCCGGCGTCTCGTAGCGGAGCACCCGCCTCGGCGCCGGCCGTACCCGACCCGCGGTCAGGCGGTGCCGCTACCCGCCCGGGCGGCCGGTGTGTTCCGCCCGGCCGTGGACTGGAGGTGGTCCAGGAGCGCGCGGGCGCCCCGGACGGCGAGGGCGACGGAGGTCAGGGTGGGGTTGCAGGCGGCGGCCGTCGGGATGACGTTGTTGCCGGCGACCCACAGCCCGCGGGTGTTCCGGACGCGGCTGTGACTGTCGCAGACGCTGGTGCCGTCGTCGGCGGGGCCCATGCGGGTGGTGCCCTGGTAGTGCAGGGAGCTGCCCGCGGGCAGCAGGAGGGGGCCGGCGTCGAGGGGGACGCCGACGGCGGCTCCCGCTTCGGCGACGGCCTTCTTGGCCTGTTCGATCGTGGCCAGGTCGCGGTCGCCGTAGCGGTAGCGGACGCGCGGGGCGGGCAGCCCGTATGCGTCGGCCGCGGTGTCGGTGAACTCGACGCGGTCGTCGGGGGAGATGTCCTTGGCGCAGAACCAGCCCGGCCCGACGACGGCACCGGGCTCGACAACGGTGTCGCCGGCGAGCGGGACGGGGGAGGCGTCGAGTCGCATCACCTGGCCGTGGAAGGGGTGTGCGTCGGTGTACGGCACCCAGCTGACGCCGCTCTGGGGGACGATGGCGCCGTGACGGACGCCTGGGCGGGCGGATGTCTCCGGCCGGCGCGTCGGGCCGGGCGTCGAGAACCGCACCCGCCCTGTCGAGGCGGCCGGCCCGCGCGTCGCTCAGTCGAACAGCGGTGCCAGCGCGGTCTCGCCCGCCAGGATGCGCCAGGCGGGCACCCGTACCGTCCGGCTCACCGGGCCGGCCTTGGCGCCATGCCCACCCGAGGGCAGTCCGGTGAGCAGGTCGCCTCGCGCGTGGAGGAGCCTGAGGTGCCGCGCGGCATCTTCGCCGGGCCTCGGTCCGGGGTCGATCAGTACCGCCGTGTTCGCGCCGGCGTCGGTGAACAGCAGGTCCACAGGGTGTCCGCCGACGAGAGCGGCCCGCTCCAGATCGGTGATGCCACGTCCGGTGAGGTACCGCTGCAGGCGGTCGGCGAGGTCTTCGCGGGCCTCGGTCACCGGGTAGGTCGGGCCGGCCCCGGCCGTCGTGCCGTCGGCGTCCGCCCCCAGCGGCACCGAGCGCGCGGCGAGGAGGGCCGGCAGGCCGCTCTGTTCCCGCCAGAAGGCGAGGCCGCCCACGGTGATCAGCTGCGACTTGGCCCGGGTGACCGCCACGTTCCACAGGTTGACCTGGCTCGCGACCCAGTGCGTCGTCGGGGGCGGGGTGTTGGGCGCCGCCACCGGGCTGAGCACCATCACGTCGCGCTGCCCGCCCTGGAAGGTGTGGACGGTGCCGACCCGGACCCGGTCGTCGTCCCGCCACATCCGGGCCAGGAGCTCCTTCTGCGCCCTGAACGGCGTGACCACTCCCACGGTCGCGTCCGGCGCGAGCCCCGCCAGCAGCCCGTCGACCACGCGCCGCACGGCCTCCGCCTCGGCCGTGTTCCGCCAGGACCGCCCGTCGCCGCCGCGTGCCGATTCCCCGGAGGGTACGTCGACCCAGCCGAGCACCGGCGCCGGGTCGGCCGCTCCCACCGGGTCGTGTCCCGGTACCTGCCGCCGCACGTCGGTCAGCACCCGCAGCCGGCCGCCGTAGCAGTGGCCGTTGACCACGTCCGCGATCCGCGGGTGACAGCGGTAGTGCTCGTCGAGGAGCAGCGCGCCCTCGCCGTGCTGTTCGGCGGCGTGGTACGAGGAGTACACGTGGTAGGCGAGGCGGCGGTGCTCCAGTTGCGCGGCGCTCAGCCCGGCCCGCGTCCGTGCCTGCTTCTCCTGCTGCGGTGACACACCCGGGATGTGCCCGAGTTGCATGGGGTCGCCGATGATCAGGGCCCGGCGGGCCCGGAACAGCAGCGGCAGCACCGACGGGATGGAGCACTGGCTGGCCTCGTCGATGACGACGAGGTCGAACAGCTTCGGGGTGAGTTCGAGCTGCCGCACGGAGTGGGTGCTGACGGCCCATCCCTTGATCTGTGTCATCAGGTTCTTCTGGCTGCGCTGGTAGCCGGAGCGGCGGCGGAGCGCCTGGAGCCGCTGGTTCAGCAGGCCGGTGGCCCGGTTCAGGGCCTCGGCGGACAGCGCGCGGGACAGTTCCGCCGACAGGCCGGACAGTGCTTCCGCCGTCGCGGCCCTGGAGGACTTGAGCCCGTCCTCGTCCCATTCCCCGTGCCGGCGGACGAGTTCCCGTACCTCCCGCTCCACCGACACGACCCCGGCCAGGGACTCCAGCAGCTCCGGCGGCGCCGGTCGTCGCGTCGCCCAGGCGGGCCACGCCGGTCCGGGCCCCTCCGGGGGCTCCGCCACCGCCGCGACCAGCGCGGCGAGTGCCCGCCCACGTCGCCACCCCCCGAGCTGCCACCAGCGGGCCCCGGCCGTCCTCCGGGCCCGCTCCGCCCACCGGTCCAGCGTGTCCGGGCCGTCGGCGTCCGCCGCCCAGGCCCCTTCGAGGAGGGGCAGCGGCAGCTCCAGGCCGGCGGCCCGTTCCGCCCGGTCGCGGAGCAGTTCCAGCAGCCGCGTCTCCTCACCGACGCGGCGGGCCGCCTCCGTCCGCAGCCGCTGCGCCGTCTTGCGGGTGTTGCGCAACTCGCCGCCCACGGTGGCCGAGCCGCGCCGGGGCGCCTCGACCGGTCCGGCCAGCAGCCGTTCCAGTTTGGCCGCCTCCCGTTCCAGCGCCTCGGTGTTGCCCGTGCGCATCAGCAGACCGGGCGCGATGTCGTCGCAGCGCTCGGCGACGACGTTCACGGCCTCGTTGTTCGTGGAGGCGACCAGCACCGACTGCCCCGCGGCGACGCAGGTGGTGACGACCGCCGTGACGACCTCGCTCTTGCCGGTTCCCGGCGGTCCGGTCGCCACCGTCAGCGGCTGGGTCATCGCCGCGGAGATCACCTGCTCCTGGCTCTCGTTGCACGGCCCCGGAGCGACGGGCGGCACGGGCGGCACCGGGTCTCCCGCGGTGGCGGGGCCGGCCGGAGCCCGCCCGGCCCCGCCGTCGAGCAACGCGCCCAAGGCGGTGCCCGGGATCTGCCCCGTCCGCGTGGAGATCTGGAGCAGGTTGTCCACCAGCGCCTGGGTGGCCATGGCCTCCGCGCCGGACGGCACCAGCAGCACGGCCGCGTTGTGCGCGCCGGGCCGTAGCGCCTGCATGACCGTGCGCTCGCTGAGCGCGGACGGGTCCAGCGGTTCGAGTTCCGGCAGCCCCAGTTTCTGGAGCAACTCCCGGATGGCGCGCAGCATTTGCGCGTCGTTGCCCTCCTGCCAGGCCGGCTGCCAGTGGGCCAGCAGATCGGCGGCGTCGTCCGCGTCCAGGAACTCGGAGACGACACCGCTGTGCAGTGACGGCACACCGCTGGGCCGGAGCACGTCCCGGCCGTTCTCGTCCGGTGCCAGCTCCATCTGCTGGACGAGCAGGGGTGCCAGCGCCACCGTCGCGCGCCGCCCCCGGCCGCCGTCCCGCGCGGGCAGCGTGATCGCCGGATACCCGTACCAGTACTCGTGCCGCGCCTCGGTGCCCGGCCCGGCCCGCCCGTCCCGCGGCCGGGGCAGCGATCCGGGCGCGACGATGTGCGGTCCGCGGCCCGACTGGATGGTCTCCTCGCCCTGGGCGAGCAGGAAGTACTTCTCGTTCCGGCCGCCGTCCCGGTCGGGCCGCATGCCGGCCGCCGCCTGCGCGGTGAGGCAGTCCGCGTAGTAACGCAACAGCCGCTGTGCGTCGACGCCGTCCCGTTCGTCCGCCTCGGCCAGCTCCCGGGCCTTCAGCAGCGTGGGGGAGCGCCGGGCGGTGTCGACGGCGTCGTGGGGCGGCGCGGGCAGCCGCACCGGTCGTGCCACCGACCGGGCGAAGGGGAGGCTGCGGGTGGCCCTGATCGTGGACTTGGTGGGCCGCTGTTCCTCCGGCACGCCCTTGCGGGCCATCTGCGCGGTCAGGTAGTCGAAGAGGTCGTCCGGGGTGATCCAGCCGCCGTCCTTGATCCGGCCGTTGCGCAGTCCCTCGACGATCTCCCCGGTGAACCGGGAGGTGCCGAGGCCGGAGCCGGGCGGCGCCATCGCGGAGGCCGCCTGGAGGGCGTCGGACGCGGTGATGAAGTACACGCCGGTCGGCCGCAGCAGCGTGCTCGCCGCGGGCCGGTCCGGCTCGGGCGAAGGCCCCTTGGCGGTCCAGCCCTGCACGACGGAACCACTGGAGCAGCAGTCCAGCAGGACCACTTTGGAGGCGGCCCGGCAGGACTGCAGCATCCGCTCCAGGAACTCCGCCGGTACGGCCGTGCCCGGCAGGTCGGCCGGATCGGTGTCCCGGGTCAGGAAGTACAGCTGGCCGTCCTGCTCGCAGTACTCGCCGTGCCCGCTGAAGTAGAGCAGCGCGGTCTCGCTGGGCTGCCGGGCCTCCAGGAACGTCTCCACGGCGTGCAGCATCTCCGCGCGCGTCGGCTCGGCGGCCATCGCGCACTCGTTGTACATGCCGATCTCGGTGTTCTCCAGGACGGCCCGCATGTAGTGCAGATCGGCGCGTACGGCGGGGAGGTCGGCGTACGCCTCGCTGTCGTAGGTGGAGACGCCGACGAGCAGGGCGTGTCGGTCGTTGTCGGTCATCGTCGCTCAGCCCGCCGTCGTGCCCTCGTCACCGCCGTCCGCGAGGAACCGCTCGATCAGTGTGTCGTCCTCGCGGGCCTCCTTGCCGGTGACGTGCAGGACCGCGCCGTCGGGCCGCTTGACGACGATGGTCCGCTGCGGGACCCGCGCCAGCCATGTCTGCACCAGAGCGACGGCGAAAGAGCCGGCGCTCAGCAGCAGCCCGACGGTCTCCGCGGAGGGACCGCCCTTGTCCCCGGCTCCCGGCGGGCCGCCGGGCGCGGGCAGGTCGAGCCTGGCCGTGGGGTCCGCCTCGGCGAGCACGGCGAGCAGTTCGCGTGCCTCCTTGCGTGCGCGCAGGGGGTCCTCGTCGATGACGGAGATCCGGTATCCGGTGTGGTTGTCGGGCATGGCGTTCTCGTGCTCCCGGTGAGTTCGCCGGCTCCTTGCCGGGCGAACGACACTAGCGCCCGGCACTGACAACGCGGCTCCCGCTCGGCCTCGCCTCGCAGGTCGTTGGCGCGAAAGTGCTCGCCGGTGGCCGGGGCCCACGCGTTGCCTGCCGGGTCGGGCGGGGTCTCAGCCAGGGTCTCCCTGCTGGGCAGGCCGGCCGACGTGATCGGCGCCCGGGAGTAGCCGGGCCCGCCCTCCGGCAGGCCGGCGGAAAGTCCTCAGTGGCCGTGGAGAGTTGCCGGTACGGACTCCAGTACGCGACGCAGATCGCCCGCGGGCAGGCCGCCGCCCTGGGCCAGTCGCGCCGTTCCGCCGCCCTTGCCGTTCAGGAGCCGCTTGACCAGTCGCGCGGCGTGCAGTCCCGACGCGTCGGCGGCCCCGTTGACGGCGGCCACCAGGCTCGTCCTGCCGCCGGCGGCCGTTCCGATCACCACGACGCCGGGACGGTCGGCGGGGAGCAGGTCGCGGACGGCGGTGGCCAGGGTCCTGGTGTCGTCCGGGCCGCCGTCCGCCGTGGCGGTGACCACCAGGACTCCGTCCGCGTCCTGTGCCCGGCCCGCCAGTTCGGCGGCGCGTGCGCGCAGGGCGGCCTGCCGCAGCCGCTGGTTCACCCGGTCGGCCGACTTCAGCCGCTCCAGCAACCCTGCGACGCGGTCGGGGAGTTCGGCGCGTGGCGCCTGGACCTGCTCCGCGATCCGGGCGACCAGGTCGCGCTCGCGGGCCAGGTAGCCGAATCCCTCGATGCCGACGGCGGCCTCCAGGCGCCGCATCCCCGCACCGACCGAGGACTGTGACGTCAGCGCGACGACGCCGATCTGCGACGCGTGCTCGACGTGCGTGCCGCCGCACAGCTCCCGTGACCAGGCGCCGCCTATCTCGACGACACGGACCTTCTCGCCGTAGGTCTCGCCGAAGAGGGCGAGCGCGCCCAGCTCCTTCGCCTCCGGCAGGGTCATCCAGCGGACGCCGACCGGCAGGTCACGGCGCAGTGCCTGGTTGGCGGCCTCCTCGATCTCGCTCTGGGCGGACGGCGACAGGGCGCCCCGCCAGGGGAAGTCGAGCCGCAGGTGGCCGGGGCGGTTGTACGAGCCGGACTGCAGTGCGGTGGGGCCGAGCACCTGGCGCAGGGCCGCGTGCAGGACGTGGGTGCCGGAATGGGCCTGCCGCGCGCCGAGCCGCCACTCGGGATCCACGGCCGCCGTGACCTCGTCACCGACCGCGAGCTCACCCGCTGTGACGCGCACCTGGTGGACCACCAGCCCGGGCAGCGGGCGCTGCACGTCCAGGACTTCGGCCTCCACCGAAGCGCCGGTGAGGTGGCCGGCGTCGCTTTCCTGGCCACCGGACTCGGCGTAGAACGGGGTGCGGTCCAGGACCGCGGTCACGATCTGTCCCTCGCCCGCCGCCGGGGCCGGGCCGGAGGCGGTCACCAGGGCGAGAACACGGGACCGGGTGGTCAGGGCGGACCACGCGCGCCAGTCGGTCGGACCGTGCTCGCCCAGGACACCCCGCAGGACGGCCGTGTCCGTGCCGCCCGACTTGCGGGCGCGCGCGTCGGCCCGGGCGCGTTCGCGCTGCTCCCGCATCAGCGCGGTGAAGCCCTCGCGGTCGACCTCCACGCCCTGTTCGGCAGCCATCTCCAGGGTGAGGTCGATGGGGAAGCCGTAGGTGTCGTGCAGCAGGAACGCCTGCGCGCCCGGAAGCCGCCGGCCGCCGTGCGACGTGACCTCGGCCACGGCCGTGTCCAGGACGGTCGTTCCCTGGCGCAGGGTCGCGCGGAAGGCGTCCTCCTCGCCGGCCGCCCGGTCGGCGATCCGGTCGTAGGCGTCGGCGACCTCCGGGTAGCCGGGCGCCATGCGGTCGCGGGCCACGGCCAGCAGTTCGGGCAGCGCGGGGTCCTGGTGGCCGAGCCGGCGCATCGCGCGTACGGCCCGGCGCAGGAGGCGGCGCAGTACGTAGCCGCGGCCCTCGTTGCCGGGGGAGACGCCGTCGGCGAGCAGCATCAGGGCGGTGCGGACGTGGTCGGCGACCACCCGCAGGCGTACGTCGGCCTCGGCGTCCGCGCCGTAGCGGACACCGGCCAGCTCGGCGGCCCGGTCGAGGACCGGACGGGTCTCGTCGGTCTCGTAGAGGTTGTCGACGCCTTGCAGCAGGGTGGCCATGCGTTCCACGCCCATGCCGGTGTCGATGTTGCGGTGGGGGAGCTCGCCGAGGATCGGGTAGCCCGACTTGCCGGGGCCTTCGCCGCGCTCGTACTGCATGAAGACGAGGTTCCAGAACTCCATGTACCGGTCCTCGTCGACCGCCGGTCCGCCCGCGCGGCCGAGCGCCGGACCACGGTCGTAGTACAGCTCCGAGCAGGGACCGCACGGTCCGGGCACGCCCATGGACCAGAAGTTGTCCTCGTCGCCGCGCGCCACGATCCGCTCGTCGGGAAGGCCGGCGACGCGCCGCCAGAGGGCGCGGGATTCGTCGTCGCCGTGGTGCACGGTCACCCAGATCCGGTCCGGGTCCAGGCCGTAGCCGCCGTCCGGCGTCGGCGAGGTGGACAGCTCCCAGGCGAAGGCGATGGCCTCCTCCTTGAAGTAGTCGCCGAAGGAGAAGTTGCCGTTCATCTGGAAGAAGGAGCCGTGCCGGGTGGTGCGGCCGACCTCCTCGATGTCCAGGGTGCGCACGCACTTCTGCACGCTCGTCGCCCGCGGCCACGGCGCCGCCGTCTCGCCCGTCAGGTACGGCTTGAAGGGGACCATGCCCGCGTTGACGAAGAGCAGCGTCGGGTCCGGTGTGGGCAGCGGGGCGCTGGGGACGACGGTGTGACCGCGCTCGGCGAAGAAGTCGAGGAAGCGGCGGCGGATCTCGGCGGTGCGCATGGTGGGCTCCGGGTGGCTGCTACAGGGGCTGGGCGGCCAGGTTTCGGGCGGGGTGGTGAGGGCCGAGGAAGACCGTGATGCCGTGGCCGCCGGGGGCGGGGTGGGTGGCCTGGGTCCAGCCCTGGCGGCGGTAGAAGGCCAGGGCCCTGGGCGAGCGGACGGACGTGAGCAGCCAGGCGCGGCCGTCGGGGGCGTCCTCGGTCACCGCTCGCAGGAGGCCGGCCGCGATCCCGGTGCCGCGAGCGGCGGGGCGGACGGCGAGTTCGTCGGTCTCGCGGGCGCCGCACAGCCACTCCTCGGTACGGACCGGGCCGAGACCGGCGGCCGCCTGCGGATAGCAGCGGTCGGCCGGGAAGGGGGCGGGCGTGTCCCAGGCGGTGGCGAAACCCACGACGTTCCGTCCGTCGAAGGCGAGTGCCGCGGTGAACCCCGGACGCCGTACGTCCGAGCCGAGCCGCGCGAGGAAGGCGTCCGCCCTTTCCTCGTCCTCGTTCCAGGGCGGCGCGCAGAACGCGTCGGCGTAGACGGAGCGCAGGGCGGCACCGTGCTCCAGGATCGCGTCGGGGGCGACGACACGGATGTCCGTCACGCGGCCACCGCCGCGGTCGCCGTGGGATGCAGGGCCGCGTACTCCAGTGGCGCCGAGGGGTCGACGGACAGGTCCCAGGGCGCCGGTTCGGCCCCGGCCCGTACGAGGAGGTCGCCGACGGCGGCGATCATCGCGCCGTTGTCCGTGCACAACCGCGGCGGCGGCACCCGCAAGGTGATCCCGGCCGCCCGGCAGCGCTCCTCGGCCAGCGCCCGCACCCGCGAGTTCGCGGCGACCCCGCCGACGACGACCAGCGTGCCCACCCCGTGCTCCCGGCAGGCGGCGACGGCCTTGCGGGTCAGTACGTCGGCGACCGCCTCCTGCAGCGACGCGGCCCCGTCGTGGACGGGCAGTTCGCGCCCGCGGTGGGCTTCCGCCCAGCGGGCCGCCGCCGTTTTCAGCCCGGAGAAGGAGAAGTCGTAGGAGCCGGGGAGGGGGCGGGGGAAGTCGACGGCGCGTGGATCGCCGTCCCGGGCGGCCCGGTCGATGGCCGGGCCGCCGGGGTACGGCAGCCCGAAGACCCGCGCGACCTTGTCGAAGCACTCGCCGGCGGCGTCGTCCAGGGTGTCGCCGAGGTGGACGATCGGATCGCGGGCCAGGTCGCGCACGAGGAGCAGCGAGGTGTGGCCGCCGGAGACGATCAGGACCACGCACGGGTCGGGCAGCGGTCCGTGCTCCAGGGTGTCGGCGGCGGCGTGACCGGCGAGGTGGTGCACGCCGTGGAGCGGGACGCCCAGCGCGTAGGCGATGCCCTTCGCTCCCGCGAGGCCCACGTGCAGCGCGCCGGACAGGCCCGGGCCCGTGGTCACGGCGACCGCCCCGATGTCGGAGAGCCGCAGCCCGGCCTGGTCCAGCGCCTGGCGCACCACCGGGCGCAGGGCGTGCAGGTGGGCCCGGGACGCGATCTCGGGCACCACTCCGCCGAAGCGGGCGTGCTCGTCCATGCTCGACGCCACGGCGTGCCCGAGCAGGCGTCCGTCCCGGACGAGCCCCGCACCGGTCTCGTCACACGACGACTCGATCCCGAGGACGATCGGAGAGCCCATGCCCTCCCCTTCCCTTCCTGCAACAAAATAGTTATTGCAACCAGTGTGCAATAAGATCTCCCCGGACGTGAACCCGGTCCCGGCCGCACGGTGATCGCTTAGTAGAGTCCACTCCTGTCGCCCCCCGAACTCCGAGGTAGCCAGCAGTGACCCCCGCCCGGACCGCGTACGAGCCGAACACGTCCTCCGCACCGCGGAACGCCTCGGTGTGCCCCGACCGCGGCAGCCACCCGTACCCGCCGCAGCGGGGGCGCCATCGCCGCTGACCCAATACCCCGGGCCTGCATGACGTCAGGCCCTCGCCTCCCGTGGGGGAAGTCCGGTGAGAGACCGGCGCTGACCCGCAACGGTGTGCACGGAGCCGGATCCGACGGTTGTCGTGCGAGCCCGATCGCCTGCGGGGGCGTGACGACCCGTTGACTGCTCGCCGTGGACCGCGAGAGGGGTACCGGACGGCCGACCGCGGCCTTACGGGCTGATCCTGCTCGATGTCCAGCAGGCGGCCCGTTCGAAAGGCCCCCAGGTGCGCCGAGGTACGGCCCCCACCCGCATGCCCGTGTTGCCGCTCAGCCTGTCCCTGGCGCTGCTGCTCCTGCTGTCCCTCGTGACCGGGGTCGGGCTCGGCGCCGCCGGCGTCGGCTGGGCGGAGGTACCGCACTTCCTGTGGGCCGGACTCACCGGCGGGACCGTGCGGGCGCGGGACGCGGCCGCGTACACCATCGTCTGGGAGATCCGCCTGCCGCGGGTGCTGCTGGGGGCCGTGGTCGGAGCGGGGCTCGCGACCGTCGGGGTGGCCGTGCAGGCCATGGTGCGCAACGCGCTGGCCGATCCGTTCGTGCTCGGCATCTCCTCCGGCGCGGCGGTGGGCGCCAACGCCGTCATCCTCCTCGGCGCGTTCGCCGGGCTCGGCGTGTGGGCGCTGTCCGCCTCGGCGTTCGCCTCCGCCCTCGCCGCCATGGCGCTCGTGTACGCCGCGGCCCGCTCCTCGCACGGGCTGACGCCCCTGCGGCTGATCCTGACCGGCACGGCACTGGCGTACGGCTTCGAGGCCGTCACCACGGTCATGGTGTTCGGCGCGGCCCGGGGCGAGGCGGCCCGGTCCGCGATGATGTGGCTGCTGGGCAGCCTGGGCGGCGCCACCTGGGCCAGTCTCCCGCTCGCCGCCGTCGCGGTGGCTGCCGGATGGGCCTGGCTGCGGTGGCGGGCCGAGGCGCTCAACGCGCTCGCCATGGGGGACGAGACCGCGGCCGCGCTCGGCGTCGGGCCGGCCCGGCTGCGCCGGGAGCTGTTCCTCGTCACCGCGGCCGTGACCGGGACGGTGGTGGCGGTCAGCGGGGCCATCGGATTCGTCGGGCTGATGGTGCCGCACGTCACCCGGATGCTGGTCGGCGCCGACCACCGGCGGGTACTGGCGGTCGCCCCGCTCGCCGGGGCGGTGCTGCTGGTGTGGGCGGACGCGCTGTCCCGGCTGCTGTTCGCCCCCGCCGAGCTGCCGGTCGGAGTGATCACCGCGGTGGTCGGCGTGCCCGCGTTCCTGCTGCTGATGCGGCGGGGCGGCTACGCGTTCGGGGGGCGCTGAGCGATGCGACTCGACATCGAGGACGTCACGATCGAGGCGGCCGGACTCCGGCTGGTCGAGCACATCGACCTCACCGTGGGCAGCGGGGCGTTCGCCGGACTCGTCGGTCCCAACGGCAGCGGCAAGTCGACCCTGCTGCGCTCCCTGTACCGGGCGCTGCGGCCGGCCGGGGGAGCGGTACGGCTGGACGGGGACGACCTGCACGCCATGGACGCGCGGGCCGCCGCCCGCGTGCTGGCCGCGCTGCCCCAGGAGTCCTCGGCCGAGTTCGACTTCACCGTCGCCGAGGTGGTCGCCATGGGGCGGCTGCCGCACCAGGGCCGCACGGCCGCCTCGGACCGGGAGATCTGCGCCCGGGCGATGGCCCGCACCGGCGTCGCCCACCTCGCCGGCCGCGGCTTCCTCGGCCTGTCCGGCGGCGAGAAGCAACGGGTCCTCATCGCCCGTGCCCTGGCCCAGCAGCCGAGGGTCCTGGTCCTCGACGAGCCCACCAACCACCTCGACATCGCCCACCAGCTGGACGTGCTGTCCCTGGTCCGCGCCAGCGGCCTGACCGTGCTGGCCGCGCTGCACGACCTCAACCTGGCGGCGGCCCACTGCGACGTGCTGTACGTCCTCGACGGCGGCCGGATCGTCGCCTCCGGTCCCCCCGGGGAGGTCCTCCGACCCGCCTTGCTGGCCGAGGTGTTCGGCGTGCGGGCGCACACCGTCCGGCACCCGGAGACGGACGCCGTCCAGCTCCTGTTCGACCTGCTCCCGCCCACTGCCTGAAGGATGCCCATGCGCAAGCAGCTACTTGCCACCGCCCTCTGTCTGGCCGCGACCGCCACCGGATGCGGCGCCACGGTGGAGCCGGCCGAGGACGCGAAACCCTCCTCCTCCATCACCCTGACCAACTGCGGTCGCCAGGTGACGTACGACAAGGTCCCCGAGCGGGTCGTCACCAACGATGTCGGCATCACGGAGCTGATGTTCGCCCTCGGTCTGGAGGACCGCATGGCCGGCTTCGCCATGCCCGACGACAAGGGCGACCTGCGCGGCGTGCCCTGGAAGGACGGCTACGACAAGGTCAAGTGGCTGTCCAAGGACCAGCTCACCAAGGAGAACGTCCTCGACGCCCGCGCCGACCTCGTCTTCGCCGGCTGGAACTACGGCTTCCGCGAGGACGGCGGCTTCACCCCCGACGCGCTGAAGAAGCTCGGCATCCCCTCGTACATCCTCACCGAGTCCTGCCACAACGGTCGTACGAAGTCCTCCCGCGGCATCATGCCGCCCCTGGACGCCCTGTACACCGACCTCACCAACCTCGGCAGGCTCTTCGGCGTCCAGAAGCGCGCGGCCGCTCTGATCGCCGACTTCAAGAAACAGGTCGCGGACGTGCGGGCGAAGGCACCCAAGGGCTCCGACCGTCCTTCCGTCTTCCTCTACGACAGCGGCCAGGACACACCCTTCACCTCCGGCCGCTACGCCGCCCCGGAACAGATCATCACCGAGGCCGGTGGCGTCAACGTCATGCACGACGTGGCGGACTCATGGACCACCGTCGGCTGGGAGAGCGTCGTACAGCGCGACCCGGACGTCATCGTCATCTGCGACTACGGCGACGTCGGCGCCGAGCAGAAGAAGCGGTTCCTGCTCTCCTACGCCCCGTTGCGCGACGTCTCGGCCGTCAAGCACCGGCGCATCATCTCCCTGGACTACGCAGACCTGGTCGAAAGCCCCCGCAACCCATCGGCGATCGCCCGCCTCGGCGCGTACCTGCGGACCGTCGATTCCTGACGCACCGCCGAGCCGCCGAGCACCGGGACCGGGATGTCCGGCTTCCGCCGTGCGGCCCGCCGGTTCATCAGCCGACGGGCAGGCGGCCCCGCCCGGGCCGCCGGGGCGAGGTAGACGTCTGCCTTCGCCAACTCGGCGGCGGTCCCGCAGGCGGTGGAGGGGGCACGGTCTGCCGAAGCCGCTCGTACGCGCGACCTGGCGGAGCAGGCCCGAGGCCCACCATGTGGAGGCCGCGGCCGAAAATCCGGCGCGCCCCCGGGGGGACGCTGGCAGAGTGGCACCGGCTCCGGTCACGACCGTGCGGGTTGGCACGTAGGGCAGGGAAGGAGGCCGCCGAGGTGGTCGGTACGCTGTGAAGAGCGAATCAGCGCAGGTGAGGCCGGCGCGCGAGGAAGATCTTCCGTCGGCGGAGCGCGCCTCTGCCGCACTCTTCTTCGAGGCGGACCGGCGCAGCAGAAGAGTGTGCGAACCGGAGATCGAGCCCCGCTCGAAGACCGCTTCGAAGCAGTGGATCGAGCGGATGCGGTATTACCTCCAGGTCGATCCGGCCGGATGCCAGGTCGCGGTCGGCGAGGACGGGGGCGTCATCGGATTCGCCATGTCGCAGAACCGGGGCGACGTCTGGTATCTGGCGACCTACGGGGTACTGACGCGGTATCAGGGGCAGGGAATCGGCAAGCGGCTCATGGACGCCGCGCTGGCCCACGCCGACGGGCGGCCGGGACTGTTCTCGTCCACGGTGCATCCCGCGGCCACGCGCCGTTACCGGCTGGCCGGCTTCACGCTCCACCCGCAGATGCGCATGGTGGGCACCGTCGACCGCTCGACGCTGCCGGCGGTGAGCGGGCTCCGGGAGGGCCGGGCCGACGACTTCGAGTGGATGGACCGGCTCGACGAGCGGCTGCGCGGGGCGGGCCACGGCCCGGACCACGCGTACATGCTGGAACGGCTGCGCCTCGTCGTGTCGGACGACCCCGGCCGGCCCGGATACGTGTACATCGACGAGGAACAGGGGCGGGGCGTCCTGCTGGCCGCGGCGGAGCCGCGAACCGCCCAGGACCTGCTCTGGGAGGCCCTGGCGGCCTCCCGTGGAGACACGCTGGTCAACTGCGTCACCACCGCCAACCACTGGGCGGTGGACGTGGGGCTGGCCGCCCGGCTCGACATCGGGCAGGAGGGATATCTCGCGGTCCGGGGCATGGCGGAGCCGACGCCCTATCTGGCCAGTGGGCACTTCCTCTGACGGCTTGACCGCCCGGACCCGAACCGGTCAGTGGCAGGCGGCGGCCTCTTCCACGGTCTCCCGTACCTTCAGGAACGTGTCCGCGCCCGTGATTTCCAGGAGTCTGCGGATCTGCCGCGTCGGCGCCGCCACGCGAAGGTCGGTCTCGTGGTGGGTGAGGATCAGCAGGTTCAGCAGCGACGAGTCCCCGAAGGTGATGCCGGAGGCGTCCAGGACCACCGTCCGGTGTGCCTTGGCCGCGGCGTCCAGAGCCTCCGCCAGAGGCTTGACCGAGCACATGTCGTAGGCCCCGTGCGCGCTGATGACCAGGACACCACGGCATTCGGACTGTGCCACCGCGGCCTGATCGGCAATCCGGGGCGGTGTCCCGCCGGCGCCGCCGGGGCGGTCCGAGACTCCTTCTTCCACAAGCACCCTCGGCTCCTCCCACGTCTCCCCCCGCTGAGAACACGCTTCCTGTAGCGCGAAAAGTATGTCATGTATTCGATGTCTGGCAAACTGCGTCAGTAGAATGCCGTGCATGGTTGCAGTGCCTGGATCTCACACCGGTTGGACGTTCATCACCAACCATGCGCGAGTACTGGCGGCGATCGCCGACAACCCGAACATCCGGATCCGCGACATCGCCGCCCACTGCCGGCTCACCGAGCGTGCCGTCCAGCGGATCATCTCCGACCTCGAGCAGGACGGTTACCTCTCCCACACCCGCGAAGGACGCACCAACACCTACCGCGTCGAACCGGACAAGGTCCTGCGCCATCCCGCGGAAGCCGGCCTGACCGTGGCCGCACTGCTCTCCCTGCTCGTCCGGGACGAGACCGACCGCATCGGGGAACCCGGCAGCCGGTCCGGCCCGCCGGCCGCCACCGGCGGCACGAGCCAGTAGCGCTTCGCCCTGTTCCGGTTCCGGTGCCGTAGGCCGGCCGGGGCCGGCGCCGGGCGTCGGTGCCGGCCCCGACCCCGGCGCGCGTACTCACTCCCCTTGTGTTCCCGCCGCCGCCGCGGGCGGTTGAAAGCAAGCGGTGACGTCCTTGCCGCGGGGGCAACGGCGGACCTGCCAGTCGTCGGCGAGGGCGTCGACCAGGAGCAGCCCGCGCCCCCCGAGGGCGCGGTGGTCCGCGTGGCGTTGTTCGGGCAGCCGCGGTGAGGCGTCATGCACCGTCACATGCAGACATCGCTCGTCCCAGGTGAGGATGAGCTGAGCGTTGCTGTGGGCGTGCACATGGGCGTTGGTGACCAGCTCCGAGACGGCCAGCACGACCGAGTCCACCAGAGCCGGTGCCGTCCGCTCCCAGCCGAGCGCGGACACATGCGCACGCGTCCAGTCCCTGGCCTCCTTCACTCCCGCGCTGATCGGCAACGAGCGTGCCCACCCGACAGCCCTCATGGATGAGTCGTCCGCCATGGTTTCTCCTCCAGCCGCCGACGGTTTCCTGTCCCGTCTGCCCCGGTACGCGGCGACCCAACGTGAGTGGGCGGTGACGATCCGCGCCGTGCCGCCGTCGTGCGGGGCGCCGCCGTGTGGCGTAGCCGACAGTCCGGTCACCGTGGCTTGCCCGGCGCGATCGGGGGTAGACGGGCCCGGGAATGACAGAGCAGAGGCGGTGCGGATGGTACGGACCTTCGCCGGTGAGGACAGCGTGGCGGCCCACTCGGGCGACGCTGTCCTGAGTGCTGCGGTGGCTCTGGACGGGCAGGGACCGTCCATCGCGAGAGCCCGCCACGCGGCTGCCGCGTTCCTGACCCGGATGCGCTCCGAGCACGGTGTCGCGGTCTCCCGGCGGGCTGTGGAGGTGACGCAACTCGTGGTGAGCGAACTGGTCACCAACGCGCAGAAGTACGCCTTTGGCCCGATCGTGATGGATCTGCGGATCGCGGGCCACCTGGTGGAGGTCCAGGTGTGGGACTCCGACCCCGTGCTGCCGGTGGCTCGTGCCGCCGACGTGGGCCGGGTGGGTCAGCACGGCCTGGAGATCGTCATGGCCCTCTGCCAGAGCCTTGAGATCACGCGGGAGCCGGTCGGCAAGCGCATCACCGCCCGGCTGGCCCTGACGGACGATCCGAGTGGTGGGCCAGGAGGCTGGTGAGGCCGTCGCGCCGGGTCCCGGAGGTCCCGGTGAGGCCCGGCACATGAGGGTCCCTCGGAAGCGGTACGCGATGTCGTCGTCCCGGGTCGGACCCTCCTCGCCGTGGAACCGTGTGGCCTTCATGGAGCGCGCGGCGTAGAAGCCCCGCGCCGCGCAGGCCGTCACCATGGCCGCCCCCGCCTGGACGGCTCTCGTCGCACGCCGTGCGGTCCACCCTGACGGGTACCGCAGACGTGCCGTGCCGTCCTGCCCCGACCGTCGCCGTACTCGCCGGTGCCGCGACGCCGACCGGCCGGAGGCGGGCGGTGGGAGCGGGCGGCCGGAAGCGATCGGCCGGGAGCGGCCGGCCGAGGCCGCGGGCGCGACCGGCACGGCCGCGAGGGCGACGCCGGCCGGAACCACCGGGGTGAGGACGACGCCGGCCGGAACCACCGGGGTGAGGACGACGCCGGCCGGAACCACCGGGGTGTCGGGCCCCGGCCTCACCGTGACCCGTCGGCCGTCGGCGCGGGCGCGGCATGGCGGAGGATCGGGTCGAGCAGGCCCGGGAAGCGAGCGCCGAGGTCGTCGGCGCGCACGCGGATCCGCCGGTGCCGGCCGTCGACGGTCATGCTGATCAACCCGGCCTCGCGCAGGATCCGCCAGTGGTTGGTCAGGGTCGACGCCGGAACATTCAGCCCGTCGGCGAGCGCGGCACAGGTTGATTCGGGGCGGTCCCGCGCCCGCCGCACCAACTCCAGCCGCACCGGATCACCGAGCGCGTGCAGGACGGGTGTGAGCGTCAACGACTCGCGCGGAGGCTGGGGCAAGGAACGCATGGCCCCATGATGCACTATTCGACAGTTCGGGATTGTCGAACTATCTTGTCCTGGTCCACGTCACAGGGAGGGAACGACGGTGACCCCGAACGAGAGCACGACCGCGACGGCATCGCGCGGGGGAGCGAACACCCGCTCCGGACAAGGGGCGTTATTGGCGGTGGCGTGCCTGGGGCAGTTCATGGTGTTGCTCGACAGCACGATCGTCGGCGCCGCCCTGCCCGACATGCAGCGGCGCCTGGAGGTCCAGCTGACCGGCCTCCAGTGGATCGTCGACGCCTACGTGCTGCTGGTCGCCATGCTGCTGCTGTCCGGAGGCGTCTTCGCCGACCGCTTCGGCCGCAAGCGGATGTTCCTGTCCGGTGTCGCGGTGTTCACCGCCGCGTCCGTCCTGTGCTCCGCCACCTCCTCGCTCGGCTGGCTGATCGCCGGACGGGTGGCGCAGGGCATCGGTGCGGCGGCGCTGAGCCCCGCCTCGCTGGCCCTGATCGCCGCCGCTCACCCGGTGCCGCGCGAGCGCGTCAAGGCGATCGGGCTGTGGGCCGGTCTCAGCGGGATCGGCCTTGCCGCGGGCCCCTTGGCCGGCGGCCTCCTGGTGGAGGCGTTCGGCTGGCCCGCCATCTTCCTGGTGAACGTGCCCATCGGCGCGGCCCTGCTGCTGGCCGGTCTCCGCTTCTTGGACGAATCCCGCACTCCGGACGCGCCGGTGATCGACGTGCCCGGTACGGTCCTGTCGGTGCTGGGCGTGGGGGCGCTGGCCTACGGGCTCATCGAGGGCGGGGCCCGGGGGTGGACCTCCCCGGTGGTCCTGGGCGGCTTCGCCGCGGCGGCGCTGGTCCTCGCCGTCTTCGTCGCCGTCGAGGCCCGGGCCTCGACACCGATGCTGCCGTTGCGGCTGTTCCGGCAGCGACTGTTCACCGTGTCCAACACGGCCATGGCCGTAGTGGGCTTCGCGCTCATGGGCTCCTCCTTCTTCTTCTCCCAGTTCTTCGTGACCGTCCAGGGCAGTTCGATCCTGCGCGCCGGTCTGCAAACCCTCCCGGCCACCCTCGCCATGGTGATCGTCAGCCCGTACGCGGGCCGGCTCGCCGCTCGGCACGGCTTCCGTGTGGTAGTCACCGCCGGTCTCGCGCTGGCCGGACTGGGACTGCTGGCGCTCGGCTTCGCGCACGCGGACACCGGTTACGGAAACGTGTGGTGGCGGCTGGGGCTGACCGGCGTCGGCTTCGCCCTGGCCATGTCCCCGCTGACCGGCGCCGCCATCCAGGCGGTCGGCCCGCAGGAGGGAGGTCTCGCCTCGGGCGTCAGCAGCACCGCCCGGCAGATCGGCGCGCTGCTCGGCGTGGCCGTGCTCGGCGCCGTGGTCCGCACCAGGCAGTCCGGCGGGGCGTCCTTCGAGGCCGCCCTCGGCACCGCCTTCACCACGGCCGGCGCCGTCACCTTGGCAGCCGCCCTGCTGACCGGCCTGTGGCTGGTGAAGTCCAAGACCACGGAACGTCCCGCCCCGCGGACCCGCACAGGTCCACCCGCGGCCGGGACACGGCCCTGACCCGCCGTGCCGACGGATGCGAGGTCCGATTCCCGCCAGCGGGAAAGCGCCCCGCTCGGCACAGTGGCCGGCACGCCCCCATCCGTGTGAGGAGCCCATGCATCTGACCGTCGAACCGAGAGTGCTCTACTTCGGCACCCCCGTGGTCCTGCTGAGCACGTCCAACG
Organism: Streptomyces rubradiris; assembly: GCF_016860525.1. Lineage (NCBI taxonomy): Bacteria > Bacillati > Actinomycetota > Actinomycetes > Kitasatosporales > Streptomycetaceae > Streptomyces > Streptomyces rubradiris. Next base: position 2,062,001 of record NZ_BNEA01000015.1, on the reverse strand, counting down.
AGGACGGCTCGGCGAATCTGGCGCCCATGTCCTCCGCCTGGTGGGTGGACCGGTCCTGCATGCTGGGCCTGGACGAGACCTCGCAGACCACGAAGAACCTGATCGAGTCCCGTGAATGCGTACTGAATCTCGCTTCCTCGGACCTCGCCGGCGCGGTCGACCGTCTGGCGCTGCTCACCGGTTCGCGTGTCGTGCCCGACCACAAACTGCGCAAGGGCTACCGGTACGAGCCCGACAAGTTCAAGGCGGCGGGCCTGACCGAGACGGCTTCCGAGCGGGTACGTCCGCCACGGGTGGCACAGTGCCCGGTCCACCTTGAGGCCGTCGTCGACCGCGTCCATCCCTTCGGTGAAGCGGACTCCGGCCTCGTGGCCGTGGAGGTGCGCGTGGTACGGGTCCACGTCGAGGAGAGCCTGCTGGTACCGGGCAACCGCCGCCACATCGACGCCGACCGCTGGGACCCCCTGATCATGAAGTTCTGCGAGCTCTACGGCGACAGCCGCAACGTCCACCCGTCCCGACTCGCCTCGGCCTGGGGGCTCGGACGATCCGGCGCGTAATCACCAAGTGGTGCGGAATATGGCGCTGGTCGTCATCTGGCTTGATGGGAAAAGGAGTTGTCAAGACCCCGTAGACTGCCTGGTCACCAGGTGCAAGAGCCCACGAGAGGTGTGTACATCGTGACACTGCCGGAGAAGCCGTCCATCGACGGCCTGGACGACAAATGGTCAGCCATCTGGGCCCAGAACGGCGTCTACCGGTTCGTACGCCCCGCCGCGCGCGAGCAGGTGTATTCCATCGACACCCCGCCGCCCACGGTGTCCGGTTCACTGCATGTCGGTCACGCCTTCTCCTACACCCACACCGACATCGTCGCGCGCTTCCAGCGCATGCGCGGCAAGCACGTGTTCTACCCGATGGGGTGGGACGACAACGGCCTGGCGACCGAGCGGCGCGTGCAGAACTACTACGGCGTCCGCTGCGACCCCTCCCTGCCGTACGACCCGGACTTCAAGGCGCCGGAACCGGTCGCCAACTTCGCCAGGAAGGACCGGCCGCCGGTCGTCGACGTCTCCCGGCGCAACTTCATCGAGCTGTGCGAGCGGCTCACCGCCGAGGACGAGCGTGTCTTCGAGCACCTGTGGCGCCGGCTCGGCCTGTCCGTGGACTGGTCGCTGAACTACACCACCATCGGGGCCGAAGCGCGGCGCATCTCGCAGGCCGCGTTCCTGAAGATGCTCGCCGCCGGGGAGGTCTACCAGGACGAGGCGCCCACCATGTGGGACATCGACTTCGGCACGGCCGTCGCCAACGCCGAGATGATCGACAAAGAGGTGCCGAGCGCGTACCACCGGCTGGTCTTCACGGTGGACGGCGAGCCGGTGCACATCGAGACGACCAGGCCGGAGCTGCTGCCGGCGTGCGTGGCGTTGGTGGCGCACCCGGACGACGAGCGCTACCAGCCGCTGTTCGGCCGGGAGGCCGTGACCCCGATGTTCGGGGTGCGCGTGCCGGTCGTCGCGCATCCGCTGGCGAAGGCGGACAAGGGGTCCGGCATCGCCATGGTGTGCACCTTCGGCGACCAGACGGACGTCGTCTGGTGGCGCGAGCTGCGCCTGCCGACCCGCACCCTCGTCGGCCGCGACGGCCGCCTCCAGCCGGTGGACTTCACCACCCTGCCGTGCGCGGACCCCGGCGCGGCGCAGCGCGCGTACGCCCCGCTGGCCGGCCTGTCCGTGACGCAGGCCCGCAAGGCGATCGTGGCGGCGCTGGGGGAGGGCGGCTTCATCGACGGCGAGCCCCGGCCCACCACGCACGCGGTGAAGTTCTACGAGAAGGGCGAACGCCCGCTGGAGATCGTCTCCTCCCGGCAGTGGTTCATCCGCACGATGGCCCACCGGGAGGAGCTGCTGGAGCGCGGGGAGTCGATCGTCTGGCACCCGGCGCACATGAAGGCGCGCTACGACGACTGGGTCCGCGGCCTGAACAGCGACTGGCTGATCTCCCGGCAGCGTTTCTTCGGCGTCCCGTTCCCGGTGTGGTACCCGCTGGACAGCGCGGGCGAGCCGGACTACGAACACCCCATCGTCCCCGACGAGTCGGCCCTTCCGGTGGACCCGCAGAGCGCTGTCCCGCCCGGCTACGCCGAGGAACAGCGGGGAGTGCCCGGCGGTTTCACCGGGGAGCCCGACGTGATGGACACCTGGGCGACCTCCTCCCTCACGCCGCAGCTCGCGTGCGGCTGGCTGAACGACCCGGAGCTGTACCGGCTCACCTTCCCGATGGACCTGCGCCCGCAGGGCCACGACATCATCCGCACATGGCTGTTCTCCACGGTGGTCAGGTCCCACATCGAGGAGGGCGAGACGCCGTGGCGGCACGCCGCGCTGTCCGGGTGGATCCTCGACCCGGACCGCAAGAAGATGTCGAAGTCGCAGGGCAACGTCGTCACCCCCGAGCACCTGATCGACGAGCACAGCGCCGACGGCGTGCGCTACTGGGCGGCGTCCGCGCGGCCGGGCACCGACACGGCGTTCGAGCCGAAGCAGATGAAGGTCGGCCGGCGCCTGGCCACGAAGCTGCTGAACGCGGCGAAGTTCGTGTACGGCTTCCCGGAGGCGGCGGCGGACGCCACGGTCGGCGAACCGCTGGACGCCGCTGTGATCGAGTCGCTGAAGCGGACCGTCGCCGAGGCCACGCAGGCCCTGGAGTCCTACGAGTACACCACGGCCCTGGCCGCCGCCGAACGGTTCTTCTGGACGTTCTGCGACGACTACGTGGAACTGGTCAAGCAGCGGGCCTACGACGGGTCGGACTCGGCGCGCCTGACCCTGCGGCTGGCCCTGGACACGGTGATCCGGCTGCTCGCGCCGTTCATCCCGTACGTCACCGAGGAAGTGTGGTCGTGGACGCACGAGACCTCGGTGCACACGTCCGCCTGGCCCGCGGCCGGCGAGTTCGCCGGCACCTCCGGCGACGCGGGGCTCCTCCCGTCCGCCTCCGAGGTGATCAGGGCGGTCCGCAAGGCGAAGAGCGAGGCGAAGCTGTCCATGCGGTCCGAGGTCCCCAGGGTGGAGGTCGCGGCTCCCGCCGCACTGACCGAGGCGATCCGCTCCGTCGAGGGCGACCTGAGGAACGCGGGCCACATCGGTGAGATCGCCTACTCCGCGGCGGCGGAGCTGAAGGTGACGGTCCAACTGCCCGAGGCCGCCTGACGGTTCCGGCCGTGTGATCCTCAGCCGCCCCCATGCCGGGCGGGCCGCGCCGGCGGTCCGCCCGGCATGGGGGCGGTCTTGGCGTGCACGAAATCTTCGAAACATTCGGTGACGGAAGCGACTCGTGCGAGAGGTATTGACGTCGTTCATCGCTTCCCTAATTCTTCAGATGGCCGACATTGCGGCCGTTGTTCGACATTTCGAACACATCGAATGTCATGCGCGCGCCAAGCCGACCGCCTACTCAAGGTTGAGGAACTCCCCATGCCCACAGCAAGTTTCAGCCGCAGGCATCCGCACGCGGCGCTCGCCGCGGTGCTCGCGGCTCTGACCGCGCTGGCGGCGTTGCTCGTCGCCACCCCGGCTCAGGCGGCCTCCAGCGGCGCCCTGCGCGGCGTCGGTTCCAACCGGTGTCTCGACGTGCTGGGCGGCAGCCAGACCGACGGTACGGCCCTCCAGCTCTACGACTGCTGGGGCGGGACGAACCAGCAGTGGACGCTGACGGACACCAACCAGCTGACCGTGTACGGCAACAAGTGCCTGGACGTCCCGGGCCACGCCACCACGTCCGGTACCCGGGTGCAGATCTGGACCTGTTCCGGCGGCGCCAACCAGCAGTGGCAGGTGAAGTCCGACGGCACGGTCGTCGGCACCGAGTCCGGGCTGTGCCTGGAGGCCGCGGGCGCCGGTACGGCCAACGGCACGGCGGTGCAGATCGGTACGTGCAACGGCGGCGGCAACCAGAAGTGGACCGGCCTGACCGGGACGACGCCGCCGGACTCCTCGTGCGCCCTTCCGTCGACGTACCGGTGGTCGTCCACGGGTGTGCTGGCGCAGCCGGCCAACGGCTGGGTCTCGCTGAAGGACTTCACCACCGCGAAGTACAACGGCAAGCACGTGGTCTACGCGTCGAACGTGTCGGGGTCGTCGTACGGCTCGATGGCGTTCAGCCCCTTCACGAACTGGTCGGAGATGGCGTCGGCCCGCCAGACCGGCATGAGCCAGTCCGCGGTGGCGCCCACGCTGTTCTACTTCGCGCCGAAGAAGATCTGGGTCCTCGCCTACCAGTGGGGTGCCTGGCCGTTCATCTACCGCACCTCCAGCGACCCCACTAACCCGGGCGGCTGGTCCGCCCCGCAGCCGCTGTTCACCGGCAGCCTGCCCGACTCCGGCACCGGCCCGATCGACCAGACCCTGATCGCCGACGACCAGAACATGTACCTCTTCTTCGCCGGTGACAACGGCAAGATCTACCGGGCGAGCATGCCGATCGGGAACTTCCCGGGCAACTTCGGCTCCTCGTACACCACGGTCATGAGCGACACCGTGAAGAACCTGTTCGAGGCGCCGCAGGTCTACAAGGTCAAGGGCCAGAACCAGTACCTCATGATCGTCGAGGCCCGGGGCGCGAACGAACAGCGCTACTTCCGCTCCTTCACCGCCACCAGCCTGAACGGTTCCTGGACCCCGCAGGCCGCCACCGAGAGCAACCCCTTCGCGGGCAAGGCCAACAGCGGTGCCACCTGGACCAACGACATCAGCCACGGCGACCTGATCCGCGACAACCCCGACCAGACCATGACCATCGACCCCTGCAACCTCCAGCTCCTCTACCAGGGCAAGTCCCCGAGCGCGAGCGGCCCGTACGACCAGCTCCCGTGGCGCCCGGGCGTCCTCACCCTCCAGCGCTGACCGTCCCGGCGTGGGCGGTACCGCTTCGCTCCGGCCGGGAGCACGTCGCGGTGCCGTCCCCGTCATGTCACGAACGTGTCTTGAGCGCGAGCGCGAGGCAACTCGGGCAACCCGGCCGCCTATCAATGAGGGCAGAAGGCCACACGGGTGAACAGTCGCCCGGATCGCTCGCCAGCAGAGGACGGACACAAAGCATGCGCACTCGGAAGATCTCGGCACTGACCATCTCGGCCGTGGCCCTCGGCCTGGCACTGACGGCATGCGGCAACGACGGCGACGACGCCAAGACGACCCCTTCCGCTTCCGCTTCGGCTTCGGCGAGCGACTCGTCGGCCACGGCCACGAGCACCCCGGGGTCCGGCGGCGCGGACGGCAAGTCGTCGGACACGTCCGCCGACAAGTCCGGTACCACGGGCACCGGTTCCTCGGCCGCGCCCGGCAAGCCCGCCACCGCGGAGGGCAAGTCGACGGGGGCGCCCGCCAAGGGCGCCGTGAAGTGCACGGACAAGATCAACTACGCGGGCGACCCGCGTTCCAACGCCGAGATCAACTCCATCGGCGAGGAGACCGGCACGTGTCCGCCGGTGCAGAAGCCGGCGTCCGACGACAAGAAGTGCACGGACAAGATCAACTACGCGGACGACGTGCGCTCCAACGCCGAGATCAACTCCATCGGCGAGGAAACGGGCACGTGCCCGCCGGTCAAGCGGAAGTGACCAAGACGCGTAGGGGGCCGGCACCCACGGGGGCCGGCCCCCTTACGCGTCCCTTCGGCTACCTCTTGCGGCGGCAGACCAGCCACAGCAGCAGCGTCGCGCCGCCCGCGAGCAGCAGCGTGCGGTTGTCGCGGGTCAAGCGTGCGGTGACGGCGGCGGTCTGCCGTACCGGCTCGGGGGCCTTCTCCTGCAACAGCCGGCCTGCCAACTCGGCCTTGATGGCGGCCTGTTCCTTCACTTCGGCGGCCTGTTCCCTCACCTCGGCGGCCTTCTCCTTGGCGCGGGCCTTGACATCCGTCTTCGCCGCGAGCGCCTCGACCGTCTCGCCCAGCTCCTGACGGGTGTGCTCGACCTGCTCGCGCAGTTCCTCCGGGCCGGACGCGGTGGGTTCGTCGTGGGGCGGCTGGGTCATCGGTGCGCACTCTCCTTGATCTCGGCCACATCGGCCTTCACGTTCTTGATCGCCTGCTCCGGTGCGGGCGGCGCCGCCTCGGCGAACTGCTTCTTCCCGGTCAGCGCCATCACCCCGGCGATCACACCGAGCACGGCGGTGACGATCAGGGCGGCGGCCCACACCGGCAGCGGCACGGCCAGCGCCGCGATCACGGTGGCGACCAGGGCCTGGAGCGTCAGGAACCCGAACAGCCCCGCGCCGCCGAACAATCCGCCGCCCTTGCCGTAATGCTTGCCTTTCTCCTTCATCTCCGCCTGTGCCAGGCGCAGTTCGCCCCGCACCAGCTCCGTCAGCTGCTGCGAGGCCCGCTGGACGAGCTCGCCCACCGGTTCGGATCCGTGCGCCTGACGGTCTGCCTCGTAGTGCGGCTGTGTACGGGACACGGCGATCACCTTCCAGACCTGCGTGGCGTGCGGTATTTCCGTCGTGCACACGCGGGTACCCAGGTCCGGGCGGTTCACCGTCCCTTCGTGGGCGGCCGCTCCGGACTGATGACATCTACCTCCGCCCACACCGTCTTCCCGGACGGCGGGTACGGCTCCGTGTCCCACCGGTCGGCGAGCGCGGCCACGAGGAGCAGGCCACGGCCCGATTCCGCCTCCTCCGGCCGGGCCGTCGTAGCGGGCGCGGGAAGCCGGTCGCCGCGCGCGTCACTGACCGCGACGCGCAGGGTTCCGGCGGTGACATCGAGGCCGAGGACGAGCCGGAAGCTCCGCCCCCGCACCCGCCCGTGCACGGCCGCGTTGGCCGCGAGCTCGGCGACGATCTGCTCCGCACGGTCGATGACGGTGGGTGACAGCCCCCAGGCGTACAGCTCTCCCACGGCGAGCAGCCGCGCCAGGCGGGCGCCCCGGCGGGTGGAGGAGAGCAGCTGGGAGAACGAATGTACGGTGGCGTTGGGGAGTTGGGGTGTTGTGGGGGTCATGGGGCCACCGTGGCGGGCGCGCACGGCGTTCTTCCAGAGGCCCGCCCCGTACGCTGTGTCAGCGTACGGGCACTTTCGGTAGACAGTACGCATTCCCAGCCGTCACTCTGGGTGCTGTCGAGCGCGGGGGACGCAGCACGGAACGTACGTACCTGGAGGTGGCCGCGGATGACGCACGGCGGCGCGAGCGAGAACGATGACGACCTGGCGGTCTGCGAGGTGGAGCGGGAGCCCGATCCCTCCGACAGTCTGCGGACGTTCGGGGCGGTCGTCCAGGCCCTGCGCGAACACGCGGGACTGAGCAGGGAGGAGTTCGCGCGGTTGGTCCAGTTCTCCAAACACACCGTGGAGTCGGTGGAGTTGGGCAGGCGCATGCCCGACGAGTCCTTCGTGGAACGGGCGGAGGAGGCGTCGGGCAACACGGGCGCCCTCCGCAGGGCCGCGAAGTACCTGACCCGGGGAGAGGCGGGCCTCGCGGCGTGGTTCCGACGCTGGGCCAGGCTGGAGAAGGTCGCGGTGAGCCTGAGCACGTATGAGTGCCGGTTGGTGCCGGGGTTGTTGCAGTCGCCTGCGTACGCGAGGGCGGTGTTCGAGGGAACCGTACCCGTGGCGCCGGACGACCAGTTGCAGGACTTCATGGCCACGCGGATGGATCGGCAGCGGATGCTGTTCGAGCGGCCGACGACGCCGTTCAGCTTCATCGTCGAGGAGCACGTATTCCGACGAAAGTTCGGGGAGACCGAGCAGATGCGGGAGCTTCTCGACCACGTGCTGGAGCTGAGCGCACCGCGCAATGTGACGCTTCAGATCGTGCCGCTGGAGGCCGGACTGCACGCATGCCTGGATGGGCCGCTCCAGCTCATGGAGACTCCCAGGGGCCAGCGTCTCGCCTACTCGGAGGGGCAGCAGAACGGCCGCCTGATCTCCGACCCGAGAGAGGTGAGCCTGCTGCAACAGCGCTATGACACACTGCGCTCGCAGGCCCTCAACGCCAAGTACTCGCGGGGTCTGTTGGAGCAACTCCGAGGAGAACTATGAGCACGACGGAACTCGCCTGGTTCAAGTCCAGCTACAGCGGCAGCCAGGGCGACAGCTGCGTTGAAGTTGCCGTCACGGAGCAGGCAGTGCACGTACGTGACTCCAAGGACGTCACGCGCCCGGACTTCGCCGTCGGCCGGGACGGCTGGGAGCGGTTCGTACGGTACGCGGGAGGAGAGCTATGAGCACGACCGGACTCGCCTGGTTCAAGTCCAGCTACAGCGGAACCCAGGGCGACGACTGCGTTGAAGTTGCCGTCACGGAGCAGGCAGTGCACGTGCGTGACTCCAAGGACGTCACGCGCCCGGACTTCGCCGTCGGCCGGGACGGCTGGGCGCGGTTCGTGCGGTACGCGGCCGGAGGCTGACGCGCGAAGGAGGCGTGCCGTCGGCGGCGGCACGCCTCCTTCGCGTCACAGTCAGTCGGCGAGGGTCCCGTGGTATCGAATGCCTCCGATGCTCTCGTCCGCCGAGGCCCGACGCCCCGGCTGCCTCCGTAGCTCTCGCCGGCACCACGTCGCTCCAACCCCCCTGAGCCGCAACCTCCACCCGCAAATCACCCCCGCGAGTGATCCGGTCGCCCTTCCGTCCGCCGACTTGCTCCCTGTCGCGCTCTCTGAGCGGCCGAGTCGTTGGCCGAACGTACTGGTGGTCACCGAATTGACGCAGAGCCGTCAGCTGACAGAGGTCGGTCGTGCTTTTGCGGATACGGCTGTCGGTGCTCAGGGCGAGCCACTTGCCGTTGATCTCCTGGTGCTTCGATGAGGCATCATTTTCCGTGTGACTGTAAAAGTTCTCGGCATCGGCCTGGACTACACCTCGGGTTACGGGGCGCTGCTTTGGTACTGCGACGGTGAATTCAGAAAAGAGGTCGCCGCACTCTCGGGAGCGGAGGTCACAGAACACGTGTGGGTCTCGCGGAACCCCTCCCCGCCCGCAGCGGACCCGCAAGTAGTGCGCGACCCCTGGAACCCCAGCTACTTCAACAGGATCAGCGTGCTCCCGCTGGACGACGTCCGCCCTGTCGTCGAGGAGTACTTCCGCGAAAGCACGGGACTCCGGCCTACGGGAGTGCAGTGGGTGAAGGGCCACTTCACCGGGGAACTCTACGAAGAGGAGGCGGGCTGATGTAAGAGCTCGTAACCGGATCTCCAGTGGGCCTTCCCTAGCCGCTTGTGCGGCGACAGGTTGGCCCGGAGTACGGGGCAACGGCCGGGCACGTGCGGGGTGTAGTCACCGCGTCGGGAACGGCGTGGCCCAGGCTTCCTCTTCGAGGAGGAGTCCGTTGGCCAGACAGCTGATGGTCCGGTACCAGCCGATGAGGACGAGGAGTTCGAGAAGCTGGGCGTCGTCGTAGTGAACGCGCAGGGCGTCCCAGGCGGACTGCGAGAGGCGGGCCGTGTCGTGCAGTTCGTCGGCCGCGTCGAGCAGGGCCGCATGGCGTGGTGACCACGCGGTACTGCCTGCCGTACCCGTTTCGGTGGTCGCGCGGAGCTGTTCCTGGCTGAGCCCCGCCCGCTGTGCGAGGGTCGCGGCGTGCACGCCCCATTCGTAGGCGCAGCCGGCGCGCGCGGTCACGCGGGCGATGACGATCTCGCGGTCGACGGCCGGGAGGAGGCCGTGGCCCAGCAGCCCGGCCCCCAGGGAGAACATGCGTGAGGCCAGTTCCGGATGGCGGTGCAGCACCCGGAACAGGGCGAGCGGCTCATGCGGCACGTCCGGAGGCATCCACCGGCGGAGCGCCTGGTCGACGGAGGCGGGGTAGGGCGGGCTGAGCGGTTCGATGCGCGGCATGCGGCACCTCCTGCTTCGGTTTTCGAACCACTATGATGCTTCGAGAACCGAAGCGCAAGGAGGGGGCATGGAAGCCAGAGCGCCACGGCCGGGTGTACCGGTACGAGGGTCCGAGTCGGGCCGACCCGTCATGGCGGCACTCGACCTGCTCGGACGCCGCTGGACGATGCGCATTCTGTGGGAACTGAGCCAAGCCCCGGCCGGCTTCCGGGAGTTGCAGCGCCGGTGCGAGCGCATGTCCTCCAGCGTGCTCACCACCAGGCTCGACGAGCTGACCGGCGTCCGCCTGCTCACCCTTCAGGCGGACGGCTACCACCTCACCCGGCTCGGCCAGGACCTCGTCGAGGCGCTGAGCCCACTGGAGGACTGGAGCCGGCGATGGGCCAGGGAAACGGGCAACGGCACGACCGGCGAACCCGAGGCTTGAAACGCGACGGGACGACATCCGCGAAGCCTTCCCCGGCCTCACCGCCTGCCTCGTCACCCCACCGCCGCGCCCAACGCCCGTCACCGCCCCTAAGGCATGTACGCCATCGCGCTGTTGGCGTCCGGCCGATTGTCCGTGCCCGGCCTGCCGAGGAATCCCCAGGCGACCTGGTGGACGTTGGTGCGCGGGTCCACCTGGACCCTGGCGGCCCACTCGCTCAGTTGGAGCGGACGCGAACGGTCGAAGACGGGATCGATGACCAGAATGCCGTTCGCGGTCGTCACGGAGGCGGCGACATGATGGTTCCACTGGTGATCGGCGTGCAGCCGCCCTCCGTCGGGCAGGGCCCACTGCTTCGTGAGGTGGTGGGCCGCGATCGCCGGGGACCGCCGGGCGATGGCCAGGCAGATGGCGTGGGCCCGGCCCTCACAGCCGTCCTCGCCCACCTGGCCGCCGGCGCTGCCGAAGGCGGGCACAAGGTCGGGCCACATGGCTTGCAGGGCCTCCGCGGTCGGCGGACCGGCGTCCGGGAACTTGTCCGTGAGGTAGTCGAGCTGCTCCTCAAGCATCCTCAGGTACTTGGTCTTCCTGCTGCTGTCCGGTCTCGCTCCGAGGAGCCTGATGGCCTCGTGCACGGTATCCACCGACCGCATGGGCATGAGGTTCCGCAGCAGGGTGAGGAGTTCCAGCTGGTCTTGGCCGACTCTCTTGGCCCTGTCGGGAGCGTTGCTTTCGTCCATCTTCTCCAGCATCGCCGTCATCTTTTGCTGGTCGTTCTCGATACGTTCCACGACATCATCCGAGAACGGCTCTTCCTCCTCCTCCGAAGAGGACGAGTACTCCTCCTCCGAGGACACCGCCGCCCGTGCCTGCTTCGGCGCCGCCTGATCCTCCGGCGAGGCGGACCTCTTCCGTTTCCCGCCGATATCCTCCATGCGCTGGATCGCCGCGGTGACCGCCGCGTTACCCGCGCTGCGCTGTAACGACCACAAGGCCGAGGGACGGGCGGACGGAAGGGAATCCGCTCGCGCGCCGGCGCCCTCCGCCCGGTCCGGGGCACGCCTCGGCGCGCGGTCCCTTTCCTGCGTGGGGATCTCCTCACGAGCCGACCGACGCATGAACCGCTCCCTTCCCCCGCCCCCCGGCGAAGTGACACCGCATCATCTCAACGCGGGGAGCGTTTGTCCCGCCTGCTCGGCGGTTGCGGGGTCCGAGGCGGAGCCCACCCGCGGGGACCGTGAAGACCGGTGAACAGACCCCATCCGCGCGGCGGCGTCCGGCACGCACGCTCGCGGGCTGCCGAAAGGTCCCGGTCGACCGGCCGGGTCCGGGGGCCGGGATCGTGGTGGCCGGCCAGGTCAGTCCGTCAGGGGCAGGCATTCGGCGAGCAGGCCGACGATGTCCCGCCAGGCCCGCCGCGCGTGGCGCGGGTGGTGGCCGACGCCGGGGCGCACGGTGTGGTCGACCGGTGGGTGGTGGAAGGCGTGCAGGGCACCGCCGTAGACCGTGAGGCGCCAGTCGACGCCCGCTGCTTGCAACTCGGCTGTGAACGCGTCCCGTTGGGCGGTCGACATGATCGGGTCTTCCGAGCCGACCCCGGCCCACACGGGGCAGCGGATGCGGGCCGTCTCGCCCGGCCGGCCCGTGGTCAGTCCGTTGACCGTCGCGATCGCGCGCAAGTCGACGCCGTCACGCCCGAGTTCCAGCGCGATCGCGCCCCCGGTGCCGTAGCCGACGGCGGCGATCCGGTCGGGGTCGGTGCGCGGTTCGGCGCGGAGCACGTCGAGCGCCGCGTGGCCGATGTCCCGCATCCGGTCGGGGTCGGCGAGCAGCGGCATGCAGCGGGCCAGCATCTCCTCGGGGTCGCTCAGATAGCGTCCGCCGTGGAGGTCGAAGGCCAGCGCCACGTACCCCAGTTCGGCGAGCGCGTCGGCCCGGCGGCGCTCGACGTCGCTGAGCCCTGTCCCCTCGGGCCCGACCAGGACCGCGGGCCTGCGGCCGGCACCGGCCGGGAGCGCGAGGTGCCCGGTCATCGTCAGGCCGTCGGCGGCGTATTCGATCGTGCGCGTGGTAACCGTCGTCATGTGCTTGGACTGTAGTGATCGTCCAGCCTGGTCCGGCCGGTGTTCTGCGGCCGGCAGAAGGCAGGCCCCCGGCGCATAGTGGAACCACCCCGGCAGCGGTTCGGCTCCTCACGGTGTCGCGCTGACCAGGATTCCCCGTCCCGCGTGGAAGCGCTCGAAGACGTGCATGGGCAGCGACGCGGAGTCCGCGTTGTGGGAGTAGCCCGACGGGTTGTGGAACCGTACCGTGTCGCCACGGACCTCGTGGACCAGCACGAGATGCCCTCCCCGTCGCGGCTCGCGGGTGCCCGGGTCGCGTATCTCGGGAGACACCGAAGCGATCAGGGCCTGCCCGGGGCGCACCGCTCGGGCGGATTCCTGGATCGGCGTGTGCTCGACCAGTCGGCATGCGAACCCGAACTGTGCGCCGACCCAGGCCATGAAGGGCCTGTAGATCAGCCCCCGGACCTTGCCCTGGGGTTCCACCACGTAGCAGCCCCGGTCGAGGGCCAGCGAGAGGAGTTCACGCATCGGCAGCCGGATGTCCGTCCAGCCGTGGAGCAGGGACTGCAGGCAGGCCAAGCCGCAGACCTTGCGGGACCAGAAAAGGTACTCCTCGTACGAGTGGTACCCGTCGGAGGCCCAGTCGTGCGGTCGCGGCGGGTCGGTGCGCCTCAGGAAGACATCGAGCCTCGATGGGGCGGCACGCCGGATGACGACCTCGTCGTTCCGGTCCACGCTTCCCCATTGCGAGACGTAGGGGAGGCACCCGTCATGTGACGGGAAAGTCGAAATAGACATCTGGATAAGGCTCCCTTTTGAGCGTGTAGTGCCACCATTCACAGGCGTAGGGAGTGAATTCGCACTTCTCCATGATGGAGCGGAGATGCTCGCGGTTCCTCGCTTCGGCGGGCGTCGTTCCTTGTGCTCCGTGATGTGAGATCGGGTCCATCAGGTCGTGGCCGCCGCCCATGCTGACGTTTTCTCCGGTGGCGAGGCTGTAGAGCGTCAAGTCGACGCTGCTGCCGCGGCTGTGACCCGACTTGGCGGCCACGTATCCCTTGCCGAAGAGCTCGGACCTGTCGATATGGGGATAGTGACGCTGCTTCGTCCGGCCGTCCTCCGGCTGTTCCGACCAGCGCCGGAAGCAGTCGACGGCGCGTTGCGGACGGTATCCGTCCCAGACCAGCAGGCCGAAGCCGAGGGAGGCGGCTTCTTCTTGCGCGTGCCCCAGCGCCGTACACAAAGCCTTTGTGCCGATTATCCGGTTCGCCAGATAGCCGTCCACCGGCTTTCCGGTGAAGTTGTCCGGGGTCGCGTACTTGGCGTCCCAGCGGATTCCGGGCACCAACTCGTCGAGGTATGCGAAGTCGCCGTTCACCGCTTTTCCCGGTGCAGAGTCATGGACACGAGCCGGTCGATCACGTCGGAAAGCGGCAGGCCCGCGGCGGCCATCATGCGGGGATAGCGGCTGTAGGAGGTCAGGCCGGGGAGGGTGTTGACTTCGTTGAGCACCACCTGGCCGTCGTCCGTCAGGAACATGTCCACGCGGGCGAGCCCCTGGCAGCCCAGCGCGCGGTAGACGGTCTTGGCGCTCTCCTGGACGAGCCGGCGCGACCCCTCGGAGATGTCGGCGGGGACGATGAACGTCGAGTTCTCCGAGCCGGTCTCGGGCGAGTCCTCCTGGTGGATCCGGAAGAACCCGTGCGAGAGGGCCACGCGGTCCACCTCGCCCGCGATCGGTGCGGAGGAATCCCCCAGGATCGCGCAGCCGATCTCGCTCCCGGCCACGGCCTCTTCGATCAGGACCTTCGAGTCGTACCGCCGTGCGGCCTCCAGCGCACCCGGCAAGTCCTCTTCTCCGGCGACTTCGCTGACCCCGAAAGACGAGCCCGAACGGGCCGGCTTCACGAAGACGGGATAAGGAAGCCCCCCGGCATCCACCTTCTCGTCCGCCGCGACCACCCGGAATTCCGGTGTGGCGATCCCCGCGCTCCTGGCGACGGTGTAGGTCAGGGACTTGTCCATGCACAGGGCGGAGCTCTGGATGTCACAGCCGGCATAGGGGATGCCGGACAGCTCCAACAGCCCCTGCACCGCACCGTCTTCGCCGAACCTGCCATGCAGGACGGGCAGTACGAGATCCAGACGGATCGCTTCGCACCGGCCCTGTTCCAGGACGAGGAGGCCGTGAACGCTACGGTCGGGTGACAGCACGACCGGACGGGCGCCGCCGTTCTCCCAGTCCCCGCCGGGGGAGTCACAGAGCAGCCAGGAACCGGACCGTGTGATGCCGATCCAGTACGGCTCGTACGTACCGGTATCGAGGCTCTTCGCCACCTCCCGGGCGGACTTGACGGAGACGGGGTGTTCCTCGGAAGAGCCCCCGAAGATGATGCCGATCTTCAACCTGTCCATGCTTTCCCGCTTTCGAAGTCGAGACAGTTGATGAGCGTGTTCCTGACGGTGTCGCTCAGCGCGTGGTCGGTGTAATAAGCCGTGTGCGGGCTGATGAAAACGTTCGGCAGCTCTTGCAGGCGCACCAGCGAACGGTTCTCGATGGGCTTGTTCCGGCAGTCGGCGTAGAAGATGCCTTCCTCGCCGTCGAGGACGTCCAGCGCCGCGCCGCCCAATCTGCCGCTTTCCAACGCCGACAGAAGGGCTTCGGTGTCAATGAGCGGCCCGCGCCCGGTGTTGACGACGAACGCGCCTTCTTTCATCCGCCGGATACGCCGGTGGTCGAGGAGATGGCGGGTCTCCGCGGTGAGCGGGGTGTGGAGCGTGACGATGTCGCTGTGCCGGAGCAGCTCGTCGACCGGCGTGCACTCGGCGGCGGTGCCGGGGCGATGGTCGTACGCCAGCACGCGGCAGCCGAAGCCTCGCAGCCGGTCGATGACCGCTGTGCCGATACGCCCCGTGCCGACCACTCCGACCGTCAGGTCGCGCAGCTCTTTGCCGCGTGTCGCACTGAGCCGGTAGTCATGGGCATCGGTGCGGCGGATGGTGGCCTTCGCGTGGCGCACGGCCATCAGCATCATCATCAGCGTGTAATCGGCGACGCTGTCGGGGGAATACGCCACGGTTCCGACGGAGATGCCGACGCTCTTCGCGTAGCTCACGTCGATGTGGTCGCATCCGACGCTCCGCGTGGAGACATACTCCACACCGGCCCGGCTCAGGGCGGTGAGCGTGGCACGGGTGACGCGCGTCTTGTGGCCGATACTGACGCATCGGTTCCCGGCGGCCAGGCCGGCATTGGCCTCGGATACCGCTTCCTGCGTCATGGTGGGCACCACGCCGAAACGAGGCGCCATTTCCCGGAAGAGAAGGGCCTCGTCCGGCTCGCATCCATAAACCGTGATTCCCGTCGCGGAGACGGTCCGTGAGGACGGAGTCGGCGCTCGGCCACGGCGCACCGCCGCTCGTATTGGTCCACTGGAACTCATGTCTTCCAGACAAGAGAGTGTGGCGTTGCCGACGCGTATGCGTTTTTCGATACGCCGACGATATGCCGGCCGTCGCCCGCACAGGGCGGTCCCGGAGCAGGACAGGAACTGCCCGGCACCATATCGTCGCCGTATCGGAAACCGCATACGCTCCGGCAACATCACACCCTCTTGGCTGGAGGGCATGAAGACCCCACGTACCGGCGGATCGACCGAGGAACGACAGGCAGGAGCGGATGTGGCATACCGGGTACGGGTCATCACGGCGAGCGAACACGCCGCGTTCAACGCGACCCGGCCCGCGGTGAGTTTCCTGCAGACCCCGGCCTGGGCGTCGGTGAAGAGCGCGTGGGGGTCGCAGTCGCTGGGCTGGTTCGACGACCGCGGCCGACTCGTCGGCGCGGGCCTGGTGCTGTACCGGCGGCTGCCCGGGTTCCGGACGTCGCTGGCGTACCTGCCCGAAGGACCGGTGATCGACTGGGCCTCGGACGATCTGGACGGCTGGCTCGGCCCGTTGGTGGAGCACCTCAAGCGCTCCGGCGCCTTCGCCATACGCATCGGGTCGACGGCGGTGGCCCGTACCTGGAGTGCCGAGACGGTCAAGGCAGCGATCGCCGACCCGGCGGTCACCAGACTCGGCGACGTGCCGCCGGACACGGTCGGCGAGGCCGCCGCCCGGGCCCGCGGCCAACTGCTGGAGCTGGGCTGGCGCCCGCCGAAGGAAGCAGCGGGATTCTCCGCCGGGCAGCCACGTCGGGTTTTCCGGCTCCCGCTGGCCGGCAAGGACGAAGAGCGACTTCTGAAGGGGATGAACCAGCTCTGGCGGCGCAACATCAAGAAGGCCGGCAAAGCGGGCGTCACCGTGACCCAGGGCGGCGTCGAGGACCTGCCCGACTTCTACCGCGTCTACCTCGAAACCGCTGAACGTGATCACTTCGTCCCGCGGCCGTTCAGCTACTTCCCGGCCATGTTCGAGGCACTCTCGGCCGAGGACGAGGACCGGATCCGGCTCTACCTCGCCCACCACGAAGGCGACCTCGTCGCCGCCACCCTCTGGATACGGGTCGGCGGACACGCCTGGTACAGCTACGGCGCCTCCGCCACGGCCAAACGGGAGGTACGCGGGTCGAACGCCGTGCAGTGGCGGATGATCACCGATGCGCTGGCCGCCGGATGCACGGTCTACGACCTGCGCGGCATCACCGACACCGTGGACAAGGACTCCCCGCACCTGGGCCTGATCCAGTTCAAGGCCGGCACCGGCGGCGAAGCCGTGGAGTACCTCGGCGAGTGGGACCTGCCGCTGAATCGCCTTCTGTACAAGGCATTCGACGTCTACATGTCCCGTTGAGGGCGCGGCGGCCGACGGTGGGCGACGGCGGGCAGTTCCACCGTGACGCGCAGCCCGCCGGCGGGGCGGGGGGTGAGCGTGAGGGTCCCGTCGTGCGCCTGGGTGATGCTCTTGACGATCGCCAGGCCGAGACCGACACCGGCGTGGCCGGTGTGCAGGCGTTCGGTGCCGCGCCGGAACGGCTCGGTGAGTGTCGAGACCAACTGCGAGGTGAGCTTCTCACCGGTGTTCTCGACAGTGAGCACGGCAGTGCCGGGGCGGGCGCTGGTGCTCACCCATACGACGCCCCGGTCAGGCAGGTTGTGGCCGATCGCGTTGTGCACGAGGTTCGTGGCCAGCTGCAGCAGGAGCGCCTGTGAGCCGATGGCGACGCTCATCTCGCCGGACGTTTCGATGGTGACGCCGCGCTTCTCCGCCAGGGGCAGGAGGGTTTCCGTGGCTTCTTCCGCCAGGAGGGACAAGTCGACGTGTTCCCTGGTGAAGGACCGCTGGTTGGCGCGGCTGAGCAGGAGCAGCGCTTCCGTGAGGCCGATGGCCCGGGTGTTGACCGCGCGCAGTCGCTCGACAAGCTCGCCGATGTCGCGGTCCGGGTCGTCGCGGGCCACGTCGAGGAGCGCCTGTGTCACCGCCAGCGGCGTGCGCAGTTCATGAGAGGCGTTGGCCGCGAACCGCTGCTGCTCGGCGACGTGGGCTTCGAACCGCGCGAGCATCAGGTCGAAGGAGTCGGCGAGTTCACGGAACTCGTCGTGGCGGCCCGGCAGGCGTATCCGGTAGGAAAGCGGCCCGTTCGTCACTTGGCGGGTGGCGTCGGTGATGCGTGTCAGCGGGGCGAGTATCCGGCCGGCCAGGAGCCACCCGCCCACCAGACCGAACACCAGCAGGAACGCCAGCACCATGATCCCCGCCGGGACGAAGACGACCGGACCGAAGTTGGTCGGGTCGAAGACGCGCAGGAAGTCGGACCGATGGGGGACGGCAAGGCTGTTCGACCGTTCCCGCAGCAGGAACACCCACACGGCGGCGAGCAGCAGGGCGCCCGCGACCACGAGGAACCCGGCGTAGCTGAGGGTGAGCTTGAGGCGGACGCTCAGCCCCGGACGTCTATCCACGCGCCGTCCGGCCATCGGGGTCCGCTCCCGTGTCGATGCGGTAGCCGACCCCGGGCACGGTGGCGATCAGCCAGGGCTCGCCGAGGCGTTTGCGCAGGGCCGAGACCGTGATGCGCACGGCGTTGGTGAACGGGTCCGCGTTCTCGTCCCACGCGCGCTCCAGCAACTCCTCCGCGCTGATGACACCGCCTTCGGCGGCGACGAGGACTTCGAGCACGGCGAACTGCTTCCTGGTGAGCGCGATGTAGCGGCCGTCGCGGTAGACCTCGCGGCGGAAGGGGTCGACACACAGGCCCGCGATCTCACGCACGGGTGGCCTGTTGTGGGCGCGCCTGCGGTCCAGTGCCCTGAGCCTGAGCACGAGTTCGCGCAGCTCGAAGGGTTTGGTGAGGTAGTCGTCGGCGCCGAGCTCGAACCCGGTGGCCTTGTCGTCGAGCCGGTCGGCAGCGGTCAGCATGAGGATCGGCATGCCGCTGCCGGAGGCGACGATGTGCTTGGCGATCTCGTCACCGTTGGGTCCGGGGATGTCCCGGTCCAGGACGACGATGGCGTAGGTGTTGGTGCTCAGCAGCTCCAGAGCGGTGTCACCGTCACCGGCGATGTCGGCCGCGATCGCTTCCAGGCGCAGCCCATCGCGGATGGCCTCCGCCATGTAGGGCTCGTCCTCGACGACTAAGACGCCATTTCACTTGGTCAGTCTGCGGTGGCATATGAGGGTCGCGGCGATGGCGGTGAAGGCGAGGAAGTGTTCTGGCTTGCGTTCGTAGCGGCGGTGCAGACGGCGGCAGCCAGACAGCCAGGACACGGTCCGCTCCACCACCCAGCGGTGCCGGCCCAGGTGCCGGGAGGACTCGATGTCCTTGCGGGCAAGACGATGCCGGATGCCACGGGATGCGAGCCATTGCCGCAGGTGACGGTAGTCGTAGCCCTTGTCACCGTGCAGTTTGCCGGGCCGCCTGCGCCGTGGGCCGCGGCTGGAGCGGATGGGCGGGATGCCGCGGACCAGTGGGATGAGGGCCTGGCTGTCGTGGAGGTTGGCGGCGGAGATGCCGATCGACAGGGGCAGGCCCTGGCGGTCGACGATGAGGTGGATTTTCGATCCCTTCTTGCCGCGGTCGGTCGGATTCGGTCCCGTCAGCTGCCCCCTTTGAGGGCCCGGACGCTGACGGAGTCGATTGCGCACCGCGACCAGTCCAGCTCGCCCCGGGCACCGAGTTCGTCCAGGACCAGGCGGTGGAGCTTGGCCCACACCCGGGCCTCGGTCCACTCGGTGAACCGCCGGAAGGCCGTCACGCCCGACAGGCCGAATCCCGGTGGTAACTGGTTCCAGGTGCAGCCCGAGGTGGCCACGAAGATGATCGCGGCCAGCACCTCGCGGTCCCCTCGCCGACGATGCCCTCCACCCTGCGGGCGCACCGGCGCTGGTGGCACCACCCGCTGGAACAACGTCCACAGGTCATCCGGTGCCATCCGCTCGACAAGCGCAGCAGTCATCACCCCAGACTGCCGCAAGATCACGCCAAGTGAAATGGCGTCTAAGACGCGCATGGCCTCATGCTACGAGCCGGTGCCGTATCGCCGGCGTATCGAAAACCGGATACGGTCCGGCAACGCCGGGCCCCTACGCCTGGAGTCACGCTCGCCCGCGCCCGCGAACCGGCCTGCCACCGGGCACGGGTGATCCGCTGTCCGCTGCCCGCCGCCCGCTGTCCGCTGGGAGGACCTCACCGGGCTCACCGACGGCGCCATGACGGCGATCCACCACCACGGTCCCCGCACCGACCGGCCGGCCCGCGGTTCACCTGACGCGTGGGTTCGTGCGTATGGGAGCGCGGTTCCAGGAGCCGTCGGCCACCGCTACGTGTATCCGCCGTGAACCGGTCGGCGTCAGTAGACGATGGACACGATCCGGCAGACCGCCTCGGCCAGTTCGTGGTCGCCGTCGATGCGGGCGCGAGCCATGGCGGTGTCCGGCTGGATGCCGCGGGTGCACAGGCGCCAGGCTGTTTCCGCGTCCAGGCGGACGAGCGCGGCGGGGTGTTCGGCGGGCGGCTCGGCGAGTGACCAGTGGTCCGGGGTGGCCGTCACGGTCCAGGTGCCGCCGGCCGGGCCGTCGATCCGCACCTGGACCTGCGTACCGGCCGGCGCGGTGACCTCGCGCAGGGTGTGGGGCAGGGCCCGCATGAAGGTGTCCAGGACGACGGAGAGGTGTCGTGGATCGTCATCGGTGCCCTGGCCCGCGGCATGGCGGATCTGCTGGCGGTGGGTCCAGAACTCGGTGAAGTCGCGGGCGCTGTCCAGCCACATCGGCGCCGGATCGACCCCGGCCCAGGACACCCCCAGCGACGGCGCGTCGGGGTCGGTGGCTTCGAAGAACCGGGCCACCTGCCCGCCGATCAGGTCAAGGGTGTCGACGAGTGCCGTCGGGCTCACCCGGCGGCAGGCGTCGACCCATTCCTGGTTGATGCGGTGGATGAACGCCTCCAGCGTCTCGCCCGGAGCGGGACCAGGGCCGTCCTGGTGGCCGTCACGGTCCCGGGCGAGACGCCCGTAGAAGTCGCCCAGGACGTGCGCGGCGAGATCCCGGACCGTCCAGCCCGGCACCGCCTCCCTGTCCCAGTCGGCGGGCGCCAGGCCGCGCAGCGTGGCCATCAGCGCGGCCTGCTCCGGGGCGAACAGAGGGCGGGCATCGATCGGAGCACCGAGCCAGGAACGGCTCGGCATGTCCTTGAACCGGGCACTCATGGCTGAAGCCTGCCAACCGGATGACCGTTTCGCCAACGCATATCCCGCTACGGCGACTCGCTTCAGCCCCAGGAGAGGCCGGCGATGCCGCAGCCGGCCGTCTCGGGCGTCTCGTCCGGGGAGACCGGACCGGGCGCACGCCGTTATCCGGCCTGCCGTCCCGCCCCCGGTGAGCCGAGCGCACGGCGGCCGGCCGCGTCGGAGTGCCGGCGTCGGCGGGTCAGCGTACGGACGAGCGCGGCGACGAGGAACAGCGCCACGACGGCGGGGGGCCACACGTCGGTCGACCGGGGCCCGCTGCCGTGCGCGGGTCCGGCCAGCGCCGCGAGGAGCACCGCGATGGCCGTGGCGGCGGCCACCCCGGAGCCGATCAGGGCGGCGACGGCCTTGTGGGGACGTGAGGTGCGGTCCAGGGGCCGGGCGGGGCACAACCGCGCCCAGTGGTGCGCTGCCTCCTCGGTTTCGCGCCGGCGCCGCATGGCCGCGCGCACCCGGAGACCCGCCGTGGGGACGGCACCCGCCACCACGGCCGTACCGGGGATCCACCAGGCGTCGGCGACCAGAAGCAGCACCGCGGCGACCCCGATCGTCCCCCAGCCGGTGAGGCAGGCCGCCGCGCCCTGGCGATGGGATGCGGGGCGGTCGGCTCCGGCACGCAGGTCGGCCAGGGCGGGCAGGTACCAGACACTGCCCGCCGCGGTCAGCGTTCCGGCGGCGAGGGCGAACACGGCGTGGGCCATGGCCTACCCCCTCGCCTCTTCGAACGCCGCGACCTCGGGGTGGTGCAGGTCGAAGGCCGGGGACTCGCTGCGGATACGGGGCAGGGTGACGAAGTTGTGCCGGGGCGGCGGGCAGGAGGTGGCCCACTCCAGGGAGCGGCCGTAGCCCCACGGGTCGTCCACGCCGACCGGCTTGCCGTACTTGGCCGTCTTCCAGACGTTGTAGAAGAACGGCAGGATCGACAGGCCGAGCAGGAACGAGCCGATGGTGGATATGGAGTTGAGAGCGGTGAAGCCGTCGGTGGCCAGGTAGTCGGCGTAGCGGCGGGGCATGCCCTCCGCGCCGAGCCAGTGCTGCACCAGGAAGGTGATGTGGAAGCCGGCCGTGAGCGTCCAGAAGGTGATCTTGCCGAGACGCTCGTCGAGCATCTTCCCGGTCAACTTGGGCCACCAGAAGTGGAATCCGGCGAACATCGCGTACACGACCGTGCCGAACACCGTGTAGTGGAAGTGGGCGACGACGAAGTAGGAGTCGGAGAGATGGAAGTCCATCGGCGGTGAGGCCAGGATGACACCGGTCAGCCCGCCGAACAGGAACGTCACGAGGAAGCCGACCGTCCACAGCATCGGGGTCTCGAAGGAGAGGCTGCCCTTCCACATGGTGCCGATCCAGTTGAAGAACTTCACCCCGGTCGGCACGGCGATCAGGAACGTCATGAACGAGAAGAACGGCAGCAGCACCCCGCCGGTGACGTACATGTGGTGGGCCCACACGGTGACCGACAGACCGGCGATCGAGATCGTCGCGGCGACCAGGCCCATGTAACCGAACATTGGCTTCCGGCTGAAGACGGGTATCACCTCGGAGACGATGCCGAAGAACGGCAACGCCAGGATGTAGACCTCGGGGTGGCCGAAGAACCAGAACAGGTGCTGCCACAGCAGCGCTCCGCCGTTGGCCGCGTCGAAGACATGGCTGCCGAACTTGCGGTCCATCTCCAGCGCGAACAGCGCGGCCGCGAGCACGGGGAAGACGATCAGCACCAGGACCGCGGTCAGCAGCACGTTCCAGGTGAAGATCGGCATCCGGAACATGGTCAGGCCGGGGGCGCGCATGCAGATGATCGTGGTGATGAAGTTGACCGCGCCGAGGATCGAGCCGAAACCGGACAGGGCCACCCCCATGATCCACAGGTCGGCGCCGACGCCGGGGGAGTGGACCGCGTCCGACAGCGGGGCGTAGAGGAACCAGCCGAAGTCGGCGGCGCCGCCCGGTGTGAGGAAGCCGAACGCCGCGATCGCCGAGCCGAACAGGAAGAGCCAGTAGGCCAGCATGTTCAGCCGGGGGAAGGCCACGTCCGGCGCGCCGATCTGCAGGGGCATGATCCAGTTGGCGAAGCCGGTGAACAGCGGCATGGCGAACATCAGCAGCATGATCGAGCCGTGCATGGTGAACGCCTGGTTGAACTGCTCGTTCGACATGATCTGCAGGCCGGGCCGGGCCAGCTCCGCGCGCATCAGCAGGGCCATCACGCCGCCGACGAGGAAGAACACGAACGCGGTGACCAGGTACAGCGTCCCGATCTTCTTGTGATCGGTGGTCGTCAGCCATTCGGCCCAGGACGGCCGTTCGCCCCCTGCCCGTTGCTCCGGCCGGGCCGGGCGCGCGGCGGCGGGGTCCTCCGCCACCGCGCCACCCACCGGGCTCGCGATATCCGGCTGCTGTCGCTGCGTCTCGTCCACCGGACGGTGTCCTTCCCTCGTGCCATGGAGACGTTCTGCCATGGCGAACGGCGGACCGGAAAGCACCGTGGATGCGGGTGTGGACAGGCCCTTCCCGGCCGCCGACCCATGATCGTCCGAGGGGTACCGGGTGCCGACAGGGCTGAACAGTCCCCCGCTCGGCTGTCACAGGGGGTCCAACGGCCTTTCCGGGCACCGCGCTACGAGCGGACGCACCGGCGGATGACGTGTCAGGCGTGGTCTTGCCGGACTGCCCCTGAAAAGAAACGGATCTGAACAATGACGAACACGAACTCGGTCAGAATCCTTGACCAGGTATCAGGGCGTCCCTAACCTCACACCGCGTGGGAGCGTTCCCATATTCGCGTGAGCGCACTGCCGGCCGCGCCCCCCCCACACCCCTCGGAGGTCATCGTGACCGACGCACACCCGCATGCCCGCACCCCCCGCCGCTCCCGGAACACCAGACACCGGCTGACCATCGGCCTCTCCGCCGCCGCGCTGGCCGCCACCGCGCTCGCCGGACTGCCGGGGACCGCGCACGCGGCGACCGCGCGCCAGGTGGAACGCCTGGACCGGGGCCTGACCAGCGTCCACACCAGCAGCGGCAACCTGGTGTCCTGGCGCTGGCTCGCCACCGACCCCGACAACGTGGCGTTCAACGTCTACCGCGGCAGCACCAAGCTCAACTCCTCGCCCGTCACCGCCACCACGAACTACTTCGACCCCGGCGCCCCCGACTCGGCCGACTACACGGTGCGCGCGGTGGTGGGCGGCACCGAGCAGCCCGCCTCGGAGCACGCCCTCCAGTTCCGGCCCGGCTATCTCGACGTACCGCTCTCCCCGCCGGCCGGCGGCACCACCCCGGACGGGGTGGCGTACACCTACGAGGCCAACGACGCCAGTACCGGCGACCTCGACGGGGACGGCCGGCTCGACCTGGTGCTGAAGTGGCAGCCGACCAACGCCAAGGACAACTCCCAGTCCGGCTACACCGGCAACACCTACGTCGACGGCATACGGCTGGACGGCACCCGCCTGTGGCGCGTCGACCTGGGCCGCAACATCCGCTCCGGCGCCCACTACACCCAGTTCCAGGTGTACGACTACGACGGCGACGGCAAGGCCGAGGTGGCGATGAAGACCGCCGACGGCACCCGGGACGGCACCGGCGCGGTCATCGGCGACGCCTCCGCCGACCACCGCAACTCCGGCGGCTACATCCTGTCCGGCCCCGAGTACCTGACCATGTTCAACGGGCAGACCGGCAAGGCGATGCAGAGCGTCGACTACGTCCCGGCCCGCGGCACGGTCTCCTCCTGGGGCGACTCCTACGGCAACCGCGTCGACCGCTTCCTCGCCGGCACCGCCTACCTGGACGGCGCCCGCCCCTCCCTGATCATGGCGCGCGGCTACTACACCCGTACCGTCATCGCCGCCTGGGACTGGCGGAACGGCCAGTTCACCCGCCGCTGGACCTTCGACACCAACTCCTCCACCAACTCCGGGAAGGGATACGACGGTCAGGGCAACCACGCCCTGTCCGTCGCCGACGTGGACGCCGACGGCAAGGACGAGATCGTCTACGGCGCGATGACCGTGGACGACAACGGCGCCGGCCTGTGGACCACCCGGCTGGGCCACGGCGACGCGGCACACCTCGGTGACCTCGACCCCGCCCGGCCGGGCCTGGAGTACTTCAAGGTCGACGAGGACTCGGCCAAGCCGGGCTCCTGGATGGCCGACGCCCGCACCGGACAGGTCCTGTGGCAGACGGCCTCCGGCGCCGACAACGGGCGTGGTGTCGCCGGAGACATCTACGCCGGCAGCCCCGGCGCCGAGGCGTGGTCGGCCTCCGACACCACCCTGCGCTCGGCGACCGGCGCCGCCCTCGGCCGCGAACCCTCCAGCGTCAACTTCCTTTCTTGGTGGGACGGCGACACCGTCCGGGAACTCCTCGACGGCACCCGTATCGACAAGTACGGCACCTCCGGCGACACCCGGCTGCTGACCGGCTCCGGGGTCTCATCCAACAACGGCACCAAGTCCACGCCCGCGCTGTCCGGGGACATCCTCGGCGACTGGCGTGAGGAGGTCGTCTGGCGGACCGCCGACAACCGCGCCCTGCGGATCTACTCGACGCCGTACCAGACCGGCACCAGGATCACCACCCTGCTGCACGACACCCAGTACCGCACGGCGCTGGCCTGGCAGAACACCGCCTACAACCAGCCGCCGCACCCGAGTTTCTTCCTCGGCGCCAACATGCCCACCGCGCCGCGCCCCACCGTCTACACGCCCTGAACGGCCAGTAACGGCAGCCTGGTTGGCGCTCCGGATCAGGGCGACGGTCCCGTCAGGGCGAGTACACTCTCCGCTCCGCACTGACTGGAGGTCACCTCGGTGTTTTCCGCACGGGTACTCGCCGGTGCCCCCTTGGCGCTGGTGATTCTCGCCCTGTCCGGCTGCTCGTCCCACTGGGGCTGCACCGACACGACCGCGGAGCGAGGGGAGGCCGGTGTCAGGGTGCGGGTCGTGGACACGTCCGGGCGGCCTCTCGGCGTCACCGCCGAGGTCGTCGACTGGCGCCTCGATCCCCACCCGCAGGTGCCGGCCGAAGGCGACCAGGTGCACTTCCGCTTCCGCTTCGACGGCACCGGCGCCGGCGAGCGGACCGGCCCGGGGGTGGACGCCTGCGCGGTCGACAAGGAGCGCGTGGCGTTGGCGTGTCAGACGGTCTACGCGTACCAGGCGTTCGGGCCGCACGGTAGCCACACGGGCGACGACTGGCTCCCCGTCGAGCATCCGGAACAGGTCGCCGGAGTGCTGATGATCCCCAATGACCAGTCCTACGACGGAAGAACCTGCGAGGAGGACATCAAGGACGGGGGCGGGAAGCACCCTCCGGAACCGGCGGGCGTGGGGGACCAGTTGTGAGCCGCCAGCCGCCAGCCGCCAGCCGTCATCCGTCACGTCAGCCGTCAGCCGTCAGCCGGCTGACGAAGCGGGCGGCTGCCGCATGCCTGCCTGATCGGCCGGGTCCGCGATCCGGAGCTGTGCTGCGGACCATCACAGACCCTCACCGCCGCGTGCCACGGACTCGTCGTCCGCCTCGGCCGCTTCCTTGAGGTAGTCCAGTCGTGCCTGCGCCAAGCTCAACAAGCCGTTGGGCCCGCCTCGGACGATGTGTGCGTCCGAGTCGTCTTGACCGTCGTCCTCCCAGCCGCACTCCGGACAGATCTCGAAGTTGGCCCGCTCTTCAAGGGTCCGCTGGAAGCAGCAGGGGCAGGCGACAAGGTCTGTCGCAGCGTCGCCGGAGGGACCGGAGGGTGGTGTCACGGGGTTCATGGCTGACATGGTTCCGTTCCCGCTGACTGATCCGCAAGGCTCGGTCCACTGGCGCTTCGTTCGTCGGCTGATCCCACCTGATTCGCCTCGCCGCCGCGGCGGGACCAGCGGCGGTGGGACTGCCGCGGAAGGCCACTTGTGCGGGGAAAACGCAACTTCGACAGGGCTCGCGCAGGCGGCTACCTTCGGCTGGTCTTCGGCGGTTGTCCACGGTCGCGCAGGGGTTTCCCCGCGCTGAGCCGTCCGCCGGACCGGGTCCGCATCAGGCACCCCCAGCCAGGGAGAGACGCATGCCCCACCTTGCTCTGTACACGTTCGGCGTCCTGAAGTCACCGCTCACCGATCCCGCCCCCGCCACGCAGGAGTTCTACGACATCGGCGGGGCCGTCTACCCGGAGATCAGCCGGCAGCCCGGATACCTCGCGCACGCCGAAGCGGCGGACGGCGCCCGGGGCGTGCTCTTCGAGGCGGACTGGGGTGCGTGGGGGGAGTTCACCGTACCGGCCTGGTACGACAAGGGCCGTACGGCGCAGACCACCGCCCTGGCCACGACCCTCTCCCTCTGGACCGGCCTGCGCCCCGCCTTCGACGCCGTCTACACCGGCCTGCACCGTGAGGCGCTGAACAGGCGTTACGACTGGTTCGAAAGGTCGGCGCACCCGAAACACGCGTTCTGGTGGGTCTCCGACGGCGTGATACCCACTTGGCGGGACGGGGTCGCCCGGCTGGAGCACCTCCACGAGCACGGCCCCGCGCCGCACGCCTTCACCTTCCGCCACGCGTTTGCTCCGGACGGAACCCCGGCCATTGATTGTTAGCGCCGCAACAGTTAACGTGCTAACTATGAAGGGTGCGCAGCGGGAGAGCACGTTGGAGCTGATGCGATGGGTGGTGTGGGGGCAGCGACGGATCGCTGATGACTGGATACGGGAACGCGGCCTCACGCACGAGCAGAGTGCCGTGCTGGCGTACCTGTCGAAGAACCCGGATGCCATTCAGCGTGACGTCGCACGGGCCATGCGCACCAGTGCGCCGAGCGTCTCGCGGCTCCTGGCCGGACTCGAACGGCGCGGACTCGTGGAGCGCCGGACGCAGGAGGACGACACGCGAAGCCGCCGGGTGCAGGTCACTCCAGCGGGCTTCGAACTGATCCAGGGATTCGAAGAGGCCATGGACCGCGTCGAGGAGTCGATCCTCGCGCCGCTCGGCGCCGCGGAGCGGGCGCGACTCCACGAACTGCTGGAACAACTCGCCTCCCGGATCGAACCACCCGGCTCTCCCTGACCCGGCTCCACCACTCCGCATGGCGGCCTGCGGCCTCGCGGCCGGGACCGCCGGTCCGGACACCAGCGGTAAGGAAGCGTGTATGACTCAGATCACCATCATCGGTGCCGGTCTCGCGGGACTGACACTGGCACGAACCCTGGCAGTACATGGAATCCCGTCCACGGTGTACGAGGCGGAGGTGTCCGCCCAGGCCCGTGGCCAAGGCGGCATGCTCGACATCCACGACTACAACGGACAGCACGGTATCCGTGCGGCCGGCCTGATGGACGGCTTCCGGTCCCTCGTCCTCGAAGGCCGCCAGGCGTCCCGCGACGTGGCGCCTGACGGCACCATCCTGGCGGACCGGCCCGATGACCCCGCCGGAGGCCGCCCCGAGGTGCAGCGTGGCGAGCTGCGACAGTTGCTGCTGGAATCCCTGCCTGCCGACAGCGTCGTCTGGGGCCACAAGACCCGGAGCGTCCGGACCCTCGCCGACGGCCGTCACGAAGTGACCTTCGCCGACGGGTCGACGACGGTCACCGACATCGTCGTCGGCGCCGACGGTGCCTGGTCGAAGGTCCGGCCGTTGCTCTCCGACGCCACGCCCGTCTATGCCGGACGCTCGATGGTCGAGACGTACCTGTATGAGAGCGGCACCCGGCACCCCGCCACACTGGCGCTGGTCGGCGGCGGGTCGATGACCGCCTACGACGAGACCACCCGCATCGGTCTCGGCGTGCAGCGCGAGCGTGCGGACACCCTGCACTCCTACGCCATGTTCGACCAGCCGCTCGACTGGTTCGACGGCATCGACTTCGCAGACGGCCCCGCGGCCGCCCGCACCGTCGCGGCGATGTTCGAGGGGTGGGCGCCGGAGCTCGTCGCCCTGGTCGCGGACAGCGACACCCCGCCGATCTTCCGCCCCTTGTACGGGCTGCCGATCGGGCACCGCTGGGAACACGTACCGGGGGTCACGCTCATCGGAGACGCCGCCCACCTGGCACCGCCGGACGGCGAAGGAGCGAACTGGGCGCTCTTCGACGCGGGCCGGCTCGGCAACGCCATCGCCGAACAGCCACAGGACATCGACGCGGCCATCCGTGCCTACGAAGCCGCGCTCTTCCCACGGAACATCAACACCGCGACTGCCGCCGCGGCCTACTACCCCGACTTCAAGCCCTGCTGACCACAGCAACTGAGAGCTGCCCCTCGGCTGTTGGCCGGCCGAGATGATCGACTTTCCGGCGCGAAGGCCACCGTAGGCCGGGCCACAGTCGGGCAGGGCCGGGCCACCGTCTTCGCGGACGGCGGCTATCGGGGCACGGGCATGTTCAGTCGATACAGAACTCGTTGCCCTCGATGTCCAGCATCGGGATGCACGACTCGTTTTCCTCATCGGCGTACAGCGTTTGCACGTGGGTGGCACCGAGCTTGACCAGCCGCGCGCACTCGGCTTCAAGCGCGGCGAGACGCTCGTCCCCCACGAGTCCGGTGCCGACCCGGACGTCGAGATGCACCCGGTTCTTGACGACCTTTCCTTCAGGGACGCGCTGGAAGTACAGGCGCGGACCCACGCCCGAGGGATCACAGCAGGCGGCCCATGATCCCCGTTTCTCAGGAGGCAGGGTGCGGTTGAAATCGTCCCAGGTGGTGAACCCCTCGGGTGGTGGCATGACGTACCCCAGCACTTCGCACCAGAAGCGAGCGAGACGCTCAGGTTCCGCACAGTCAAAGGTGACTTGAAACTTCCTGATCTCCGACATCTGCGCACCGTACCGCGTACCAGGGTGACCCGGCCGTTCATTTCCGGGACGCCCCTTCACCAGACGCGAGCGCAAGTCAGTGGGTCGGCACTACTCCAACTACGCGTGCAGAGACGCGGCTTGGCGGCGTTGGATGTGATCTCTCCTCTGAAGAAGGACAGCGCCAACGGCGCTCGTGCGGGGGGAGAGAGAAGCGGCTGGAGAAGGGCCTCGTCGACCGCGGGCGCGAAGTCCCAGAGGAGGCCCAGGGATGTCGCAGGCTCCCTGTCTGACCTGCATCACCGCAGGTCAGACAGGGGGGAAGCGGTACCGGTGTGTCACATGTTGATCATGTGGCCGGCCAGGCCGTGGATGGCCTCCTTGACCGCCTCGCCGAGCGTCGGGTGCGCGTGCACGTTGCGGGCGACCTCGTGGACCGTCAGGTCCCACTGCTGGGCCAGGGTCAGCTCCGGAAGCAGTTCGGTGACCTCGGGGCCGATGAGGTGGGCGCCGAGCAGCTCACCGTGCGTGGCATCGCTGATGATCTTGACGAAGCCGACGGGGTGACCGAGGCCGTGCGCCTTGCCGTTGGCGGTGAAGGGGAACTTGGCCACCTGGACGTCGAAGCCCCGCTCGCGGGCCTGGGCCTCCGTCCAGCCGAAGCTGGCCACCTGGGGCTGGCAGTAGGTCGCCCGCGGAATCATGGTGTAGTCCAGCTCCATGGTCTCCGCGTCCGCGATGGTCTCCGCGGCCACCACGCCCATGGACTCGGCGGCGTGCGCCAGCATCAGCTTGGCGGTGACGTCACCGATGGCGAAGATGTGCGGCACGCTGGTCCGGCACCGGCCGTCGACGTCGATGGCGCCGCGCTCGGTGAGGCGGACCCCGGTGTTCTCCAGGCCGTAGCCCCGCACGTTCGGCGCGAAGCCGATGGCCTGGAGCACCTTGTCGGTCTCCAGGGTCCGGCGCTCGCCGTTCTTGTTCACGGTCACCCGGACCCGCGGGCCCGAGTCGTCGATGCTCTCCACGGCCGTGCCGGTCAGCACCTCGATGCCGAGCTTGCGGTAGTGCTTCGCCAGTTCCTTGGAGATCTCCTCGTCCTCCAGCGGGACCATGCGGTCGAGGAACTCCACGATGGTGACGTCCACGCCGTAGCTGCGCAGCACATAGGCGAACTCCACACCGATGGCGCCGGCGCCCGCGATGACGATGCTGTCCGGCAGCGTCTCGCTGAGGATCTGGCTCTCGTAGGTGACCACACGGTCCGACAGGGAGGTGCCGGGCAGCAGCCGGGGCGTGGCGCCCGCGGCGATGATGCAGTGGCCGAAAGTCACCGCCTCCGTGCGGCCGTCCGGGTAGGTCACCGTCAGGCTGTGGTCGTCGGTGAAGACACCCCGACCCTCGAACTGGGTGATGGCGTTCTTCTTCATCAGATAGTGAACGCCCTTGACCCGGCCGTCGGCCACCTTGCGGCTGCGCTCGTGGGCGACCCGGAAGTCCGCGGACACGTTGTCGCCCACGGAGATTCCGTACGCCTTGGCTTCGTTCGTGACGAACTGCACCATCTCGGCGTTGCGCAGCAGCGCCTTGGAGGGGATGCAGCCGACGTTGAGGCAGACACCTCCCCAGTAACGCTCCTCCACCACCGCGGTGGACAGGCCGAGTTGTGCGCTGCGAACCGCCGCGGTGTAGCCGCCCGGGCCCGCTCCTAGAACAACGACATCGAAATGTTGGCTCACAAGGAGATGATCCTCGTCCGGCTGCGGCTTCCCGCGCAACCCACTCGAATCGGCCCTGGCCACCGCCCAGTTGGTCTGCCGAGGCTACCAACACCCGGGCGGCTTCCCGGGAGTGATCTTCGACACGTTCTACGGGCCCGCGCCCTGCTCGACATCGTCCGCCGGGACACCGCCGCGGTCTTCGGGCACGCCGGTCCCGACGACGTGGACCCGGCGCGGTCCTTCAAGGACATCGGCATCGACTCGCTCACCGCCGTCGAACTGCGCGACCAGATGACGGCGACGACCGGCCTCCAGGTGCCGCCGACCGTGCTGTCCGACTGCCCCACCCCGGCCGCGCTCGCCGAGCGGCTGGCCGAGGAGGCCGCGGCCGAGCTGTCCGGGGTGCGCGCACTCCACCGCGAACTGGTGCCACTGCAAGTCCTTCGCCGGCGCCGCCGACGGCACGGCCTGGGGCGAGGGCGTGGGGCCTGCTCCTGCTGGAGCGGCTGTCCGACGCCCGGCGGCTCGGGCACCCGGTGCTGGCCGTGGTGCGGGGCAGCGCGGTCAACCAGGACGGCGCCGGCAACGGTCTGACCGCGCCCAACGGCCGCGCCCAGCGCCGGGTGATCCGGCAGGCCCTCGCCGACGCCCGGCTCATGCCGGGGGACGTAGACGCAGTGGAGGCGCACGGCACCGGCACCCGGCTCGGCGACCCCATCGAGGCCCAGGCCCTGCTCGCCACCTACGGCCAGAACCGGCCGGCCACCCGTCCGCTGCGGCTCGGCTCGCTGAAGTCGAACATCGGGCACACCATGGCGGCGGCCGGCGTCGGCGGCGTGAGCAAGATGGTGCAGGCCAGGCGCCACGGCACGCTGCCCCGCACCCTGCACGTCGACGCACCGTCCCCGGGCGCCGCAAGGTGTTCGTCACCGGGCTCACGCTGTTCGTGCTGTTCTCCGTCGGCGCCCTCGGCAGTCTGCTGCGCAGGTTCCCCACGCTGCGCCTGGACACCCCGGCCGACCAGGTGCCCCGGTCCGCCGGCCGGCTGGTCCACGGCGTGACCTCGCTGCCCGTCACCTGGTGGCACCGGCCCGGCACGCGGTCCCGGGGCACGCCCCCGGGACCGCTCCCGGTCAGTCCCCGGCCGTGGGACCCGTACGGCCCTCGAAGGCGGCCAGAATCCGCTCCGCCGCCAACGTCGCAGTCAACTCGCCCTCCCTGACCCGGCGTTCCAGGTCCGGGGCGGCCGCGCGGACCGCCGGATCGGCGTGCAGCCGGCCCAGCAGCTCGTCCCGGACCATCGCCCACACCCAGCCGACCTGCTGCTCCCTGCGCCTGGCCGCCAGCCGCCCGGTGGTCTCCAGCAGCCGGCGGTGCTGCTCCAGCCGCTCCCACACCGTGTCCAGACCGGCCGGCTCCCGCGCGCTGCAATGCAGCACCGGCGGCGTCCAGAAGGCGTCCTTGCCGTGCATCAGTCGCAGCGCGCCCGCCAGTTCCCGGGCCGCGGCCCGCGCGTCCCGCTCGTGCGGGCCGTCCGCCTTGTTCACGGCGATCACGTCGGCCAGCTCCAGGACACCCTTCTTGATGCCCTGCAACTGATCGCCGGTGCGGGCCAGGGTGAGCAGCAGGAAGGAGTCGACCATGTCGGCGACCGCCGTCTCCGACTGGCCCACCCCGACGGTCTCCACCAGGACCACGTCGTAGCCCGCCGCCTCCATCACCACCATCGACTCCCGGGTGGCCTTGGCGACCCCGCCCAGCGTGCCCGCGCTGGGGGAGGGCCGGACAAAGGCCGCCGGGTCCACCGCGAGCCGCTCCATCCGCGTCTTGTCACCGAGGATGGAGCCGCCCGTGCGGGTCGAGGACGGGTCGACGGCGAGCACCGCGACCCGGTGCCCCAGCGAGGTCAGCATCGTGCCGAACGCGTCGATGAACGTCGACTTGCCGACACCGGGCACCCCGCTCACACCGATCCGCCGCGCCCGGCCGCTGTATGGCAGCAGCTCGGTCAGCAGCCGCTGCGCCAGCTCCCGGTGTTGTGGCCGGGTGGACTCCACGAGCGTGATGGCGCGGGCCACCAGGGCCCGTTTCCCGTCGAGCACACCCTTCACGTACGTGTCGAGATCGATCGCTGCCATCGCCGCTACAGCTCGTGCCCGAGGTCGGCCGCCAGCCGCTTCACCAGGTCGTGGGCCGCGTCCGGGATCACCGTCCCGGGCAGGAACACCTCCGCCGCGCCCATCTCCCTGAGCGTCGGCACGTCCTGCGGCGGGATCACCCCGCCGACCACGATCATGATGTCCTCGCGGCCTTCCTCGGCGAGCTTCTCGCGCAACGCCGGCACCAGCGTGAGGTGCCCGGCGGCCAGCGAGGACACCCCGACCACGTGCACATCCGCCTCGACCGCCTGCCGGGCGACCTCCTCCGGCGTCTGGAACAGCGGGCCGACGTCCACGTCGAAACCGAGGTCGGCGAAGGCCGTCGCGATCACCTTCTGGCCGCGGTCGTGGCCGTCCTGCCCCATCTTCGCCACCAGGATGCGCGGCCGGCGCCCCTCGGCCTCCCCGAACGCGTCCACCAGCGCCCGGGTGCGGTCCACCGACGCCGACTGCCCTGCCTCGTTGCGGTACACACCGGAGATCGTACGGATCTGCCCGGCGTGCCGCCCGTACACCTTCTCCAGGGCGTCGGAGATCTCGCCGACCGTCGCCTTGGCGCGGGCCGCGCGCACCGCGAGCTCCAGCAGGTTGTCGGTGCCGTCCGCCGCCCGGGTCAGCGCGTCCAGCGCGTCCCGGCAGGCGGTCTCGTCCCGCTCCGCGCGCAGCCGCCGCAGCTTCTCGATCTGCTGGGCGCGCACGGCCGAGTTGTCGACCTTCAGCACCTCGATCTGCTCGTCGCTGTCCACCCGGTACTTGTTCACGCCGATCACCGGCTGCCGCCCGGAGTCGATCCGGGCCTGGGTGCGGGCCGCGGCCTCCTCCACGCGCAGCTTCGGGATGCCCGCGTCGATGGCCTGCGCCATGCCGCCCGCCCGCTCGACCTCCTGGATGTGCGCCCACGCCTTGCGGGCCAGGTCGTACGTCAGCCGCTCCACGTACGCGCTGCCGCCCCACGGGTCGATGACCCGGGTGGTGCCCGACTCCTGCTGGATCAGCAGCTGGGTGTTGCGGGCGATGCGCGCCGAGAAGTCGGTCGGCAGCGCCAGCGCCTCGTCGAGCGCGTTGGTGTGCAGCGACTGGGTGTGACCCTGGGTGGCCGCCATCGCCTCCACACAGGTGCGGGTGACGTTGTTGAAGACGTCCTGCGCGGTCAGCGACCAGCCCGAGGTCTGCGAATGCGTGCGCAGCGACAGGGACTTGGGGTTCTGCGGGTCGAACTGCTTCACGAGCTTCGCCCACAGCAGCCGGGCCGCCCGCAGCTTGGCGACCTCCATGAAGAAGTTCATGCCGATCGCCCAGAAGAACGACAGCCGGGGCGCGAACGCGTCCACGTCCAGGCCCGCCTCACGGCCCGCCCGGATGTACTCCACACCGTCCGCGAGGGTGTACGCCAGCTCCAGGTCGGCCGTCGCACCCGCCTCCTGGATGTGGTAGCCGGAGATGGAGATGGAGTTGTAGCGCGGCATCTTCCGCGAGGTGTACGCGAAGATGTCGGAGATGATCCGCATCGACGGCTTCGGCGGATAGATGTAGGTGTTGCGGACCATGAACTCCTTCAGAATGTCGTTCTGAATGGTCCCGGCCAGCTTCTCGGGCGGTACGCCCTGCTCCTCCGCCGCCACGATGTACAGCGCCAGCACCGGCAGCACCGCGCCGTTCATCGTCATCGACACGGTCATCCGGTCCAGCGGGATGCCGTCGAACAACTGCCGCATGTCGTAGATCGAGTCGATGGCCACGCCCGCCATGCCGACGTCACCCGTCACCCGCGGGTGGTCGCTGTCGTAACCCCGGTGCGTGGGCAGGTCGAAGGCGACCGACAGGCCCTTCTGACCGGCCGCCAGGTTGCGCCGGTAGAACGCGTTGGACTCCTCGGCGGTGGAGAAGCCCGCGTACTGCCGGATCGTCCAGGGCTGGTTGACGTACATCGTCGGGTACGGGCCGCGCAGATACGGCGCGATGCCCGGGTAGGTACCCAGGAAGTCCAGGCCCTCCAGGTCACGTCCGGTGTACAGCGGCTTGACCCCGATGCCCTCCGGGGTCTCCCACACCGGCTCCGCGTCCCCGGCGGCCCGCCGCAGCGCCGCGCGCCAGTCGTCCTCGGTGGCGTCGGCGGCCGGGGTGCCCAGCTCGATGCCGGAGAAGTCGGGGATTCCCATCAGGACACTCCCATGCGGTCGAGGGTCGCGGACAGCACATCCACGGCGTCACAGCCCGCGAAGACGTACGAGTCGATGCCGGGGTACTCGCCCCGGCCCGCCAGGAACACGTGCCGGGCCCCGGCCGCGCGCAGCGTCGCCGCGGTCCGCTCGGCCTGTTCGGCGTAGAGCGCGTCGCTGGAGCACACCACGGCCTCGGTGGCGCCGCTGTCCTCGAAGTTTCCCTCGGTGACCGGTTCGATGCCGCCGGCCTGGAAGAGGTTGGCGGCGAAGGACGCGCGCGCGGTGTACTCGGCCGGGGAGCCGATCGTGGCCAGATAGATCCGGGGCCGGGCGCCGGTCGCCGCCAGATGGGCGTCGGAGCGGGCGCGCAGCTCCTCGTACGCCTCGTCCCGGCGCACCCGGGGCAGCCCGCCCGAGGGCGGCTCGGGCGCGGGCCGGCGCTCCACCGGCTTCTCCGTCAGCGACGGGAACTCACTGACACCGGTGATGGGTTCGCGCCGCCTGGCGAGCCGCTTGGACCGCTCCGCCCAGGTCGTGGCGAGGTCGGTGCGCAGCCGCCCGGAGCGCAGCACGGCCGCCTGCCCGCCGTCGCGCTCGACGGACCGGAAGAAGGACCAGGCGGCCTCCGCCAGGTCGGCGGTCAGCCGCTCCACGTACCAGGAGCCGCCCGCCGGGTCGACGACCCGGGCCAGATGGGACTCCTCGATCAGGATGGTGGAGGTGTTGCGGGCGATCCGCCGGGCGAACGCGTCGGGCAGCCCCAGCGCGTGGTCGAACGGCAGCACCGTCACCGCGTCCGCGCCGCCCACCCCGGCGGCCAGCGCCGCGACCGTGGTGCGGAGCATGTTCACCCACGGGTCGCGGCGGGTCATCATCACCGGCGACGTCACCACGTGCTGCGGCTGCGCGCCCGCCGCCGGCGCCCCGCACACCTCGGCGACCCGCGCCCACAGCCGGCGCGCCGCGCGCAGCTTGGCGATGGTCAGGAACTGGTCTGCGGTCGCCGCGTACCGGAACTCCAGCTGGCCGAGGGCCTGTTCGACGCCGAGCCCGGCCTCGGTCAGCTCCCGCAGATAGGCCACACCCGTGGCCAGCGAGGCACCCAGCTCCTGCGCGGCCGAGCCGCCCGCCTCGTGGTACGGCAGCGCGTCCACGGTCAGCGCGCGCAGCCCCGGGTACCCCTCGGCGCAGCGCACGGCCAGTTCGGCGTACGGCGCGAAGGGCTGCGCGGTGCCGGTACGGGCCTCGTACCCGAGCGGGTCACCGCCCAGGTTGCCGCGCACCGCGCCGGCGTCCACGCCCTTGTCCGCGTACAGCCGCAGCAGGGCCTCGGCGGCCCGGACGGTGTCACGGCCGGCGTCCAGCACGACGGGGGCCAGATCCAGGTACACCCCGTCCAGCGCGCGGCCCAGCTCCGGGACCGGGATGCCGCCCTCGCCCAGCACCAGCCAGAGCGAGGTGCCGCCGTTCTCCAGGTCGGCGAGCACCGCGTCCGCCGGGCCGTCGCCGAGCGCCGTGTGCCGCTGGCGCACGTCCCAGCCGCTCGGACCGGTGCCCTCCGGGCGGCTGCCCCGCACGAACGGGGCGAAACCCGGCAGGCCGGGGTCGGGCGCGCCGTCGCGCGCGGTGTACAGGGGCCGGGTGCGCAGCCCGTCTTCCAGCGTCGTGGACAGGGCGTCTTCCGCTGCCTCGCCGGACAGTTCCCTGCCTGACCTGCGCAGTACGCCCTCCACCAGGCGTTGCCACTGCTCGTGTGTCGCGTCAGGGAACTCGGCGGCCAGTGAGAGCCCGTCGTC
This sequence comes from Streptomyces rubradiris, assembly GCF_016860525.1. Taxonomy (NCBI): domain Bacteria; kingdom Bacillati; phylum Actinomycetota; class Actinomycetes; order Kitasatosporales; family Streptomycetaceae; genus Streptomyces; species Streptomyces rubradiris. The sequence continues at coordinate 2,024,371 of NZ_BNEA01000015.1, read as the reverse complement.
AGGCAGGACCGTCATGGCTCGGATGCTAGGGCAGGGCGCTGAAGCGGGGGCGCGGCACGGCCTGTGAGGTTTCTCTTCTTGCGCTGGTGATCCGTGCCGTCCCTGGGGCCGCGGGGGGTGGTCCCTGAGGGGCCTTTCGTGTCGGTGTTGGGCCGAACGGGTGACTTGGCGTAAGAATTGGCTGGTGCAATTGGTCGCGAGTCAGGTCAGGGGGAGCCGGTGAGCCGTTACGACGTCACCGATGAACAGTGGGAAGGGCTCGCCCAGGTCGTGCCGCTGCGGGGCCGGGACTCCTGGCCGTCGGCGGTGAACCACCGCTCGCTGCCCGACGCCGAGACCGAGACCCGGCGCCGGTTCGTGGTCCTGCGCGTCAACGTCTTCGCGGACGCGCGGGAGGTGGCCGAGACCCTGATGGCCGGGGTACCGGTGCTGCTCGACCTGTCCGGCGCGGAGGGGGATGTGGCCAAGCGCGTCCTCGACTTCAGCACCGGCGTCGTCTTCGGCCTGGGCAGCGGGATGCACCGGGTGGACCGCAACGTCTTCCTCCTCACCCCGCCCGGCACGGAGGTCAGCGGCCTGATGGAGGGGGCGGGACTGACGGGCACGTGACGAGGGCGGCGACGGGCCTGAGCCCGTCCTGCCGGGTTCACCCGGACCAGGCGCGGACTCGGCCCGGCCCGGCCCGGACCACTGGGTGAGCCGGCGAGAGCACGGCCGTCCCCGGTTCCGCAGGTCTCGCAACCGGCTGCGCGGCCGTACCCGCGACTGGATGCCCGCACGCTCTCCGCCTTCACCCGGCGGGCGATGTCCGCGGCGCGGCCTGCTCGGCTGCCGGCGGCTCCGGGCGCGCCGGCCGCTCCCGGCCATCGCCCGATGCGTCGCTGGCCCGCCTGCCGGCGTGGTCAGGAAGATCCACGGACTCTTCGGTTCCGGGATGCCCCTGTCATACGGTTCACCGTAATCGGCCGCTTGCGGAGCGGTCCCCTCAGACAGGCGTACCGTGACCTTTCCAGCACGCCGCACCATCCTCGCCCCCGCGCGGGCGCGACCGCGAGGCATCGCGGTGGACACACCGTCGCACAAGACCGCACTCCCCTTACCGGGCAGGCGGGTAGCGGGAAAGCCGAACCCCCTGGCGGCAGCGACCGCTTTGACCGCCGTAGCCGTTCTCGCCGTCGGCTGCGGCAACGACGACAGCGACGCGCCCGGCACCAGCAGCAAGGGGCCCGCTCGCCCCTCGTCCTCATCGGCGCACACACCGGCCCCTGACCGTGCCGAGCACCTTCCCGGTGAAACCGTGACCAAGGCCCCGGTTCTGCCGGCCGGTGAAGTCGTCGCGCAAGCCGTGAATGCCGACGGCAACCGGGAGTTGGAGATCGCAGGCGGTCTCAAGAGCGGTCCCCTCGCGGTTCTCGTGAACTGCAAGGGCAAAGGCATGCTGACTGTCGATGTCGAACCGGTCGGGTTGCACTTCCCGCTGGAGTGCGTGGCTGGTGAAGTCAGCAGCGCCTACAACCAGCTGGACCTGAAGAACACCCGCAAGCGGGGAACGGTGAGCGTGACCGCGCCGTCCACTGTTCGATGGGCGATCACGGTCGGTCAGGGGTGAAAGACGCAGGCACGGCCGGCCGACCAGGGCCGGCCTCATCCGCGCGGACATCAGCACCGCCCGGGACCAGGGCGCCCCTCGGGGGCGATGCCCGGCGAAGACGCCTTCGCGTATTCGGCGAGCATGGGGCCCGCGCCCTCGGCGGACGGAACGTTGGTGAGCGTCAAGATGAGGTTCGTTGGCGTCCTCCGATCAGGGGCTTGTCACGGGGGGAAAACGGTTCGGCAAGGAAGCGGGGCTCTACGGTCCGCGTATGGCCGTGCCCTTCGTGTTCGCTGAGTCGCCGGCGGCCGACGTGCCCGCGCTCCCCGATGCCCGGCCCGACATCCGGTCCCGGATCACCGAGTTGCGGCTCTCGGCCTTCGCCGGGCACCGGGGCGCCGGGTTTCCGCTCGGGCCGGTCACCCTGTTCGCGGGGCCCAGCGGGGCCGGCAAGACCACCGCGCTCGCCGCCTGCGAGGCACTGGCCCGGCTCGGCGGCGGCGCCCCGCTCGCGGAGGCGTTCCCGGACCCGGCCGCCTGTGTACCCGAGCGGGCCCGGCCCGACGCCGGGGGACGCCGGGGGTTCCGGATCGGGTGCACGGCCGAAGGCGCCGAGGGTCCGGTCCGGCTCGACATCGCCGTGCAGGCCGAACCGGACCTGCGGATCGTGGGGGAGCGGCTGACCGCGCGCGGTGTCGTCCTGCTGCAGACCGCGTTGCGCGACCCCGGGCGCCGTACCGTCCAGGCCGCCTGGCACACCGCGGGCGCCGCCCCGGTGACCCGCGCCCCGCTCCCCGACGACCGCTTGGGCACGGCCCTGCTGCCGCTGCGCGTGGCCGGCAAGACCGACGGGCAGCGCCATGTGCTCGCCGCCGCCGAGCAGATGGTCGTCGCCCTGCGCTCCGTCTTCCCCTGCGATCCGCGCCCCGAGCGCATGCGCCGGTCCGTCCCCACCGTCCCCACCGGCTCCGGCCGGCTGCTGCCCGGCTGCGACAACCTCGCCGACGTCCTGTGGCGCACCCGCACCGAGTGCAGCCGCCGGCACGGGCTCCTGGTCGAGGCGGTGCGCACGGGGTGCGCCGGCCCGGTGGCCGACCTGGTGGCCGAGCCGCTGGCCGACGGCACGGTACGGGCGCTGCTCGACCGCGGCGACGGCGTCCGCACCTCACTGGCCCGGCTCGGCGACGGCGAACTGCGCTATCTCGCGCTGACCCTGGTGCTGCTGACCGGGCCCGGCGTGCTCGACGTGGACGTGCCGGGCGAGGTGCCCGACGCGCTGCGCACCCTCACGGTCCTCGCCGACGGCTTCGACCGGAGCCTGGACCCCGTCCAGCGCCGGGAACTGCTGCTGACGGCCGCCCGGATGGGCCGACGCGGGCACATCCGGTGCGTGGCCGCGGTGCACGACGCCTCATGGGCCGCCGGGACCCCGGGCGTCACAGTGGTACACCTGAACGCGTGACCGAACACCCCGACCTGGCCGCCCTCCAGCGCAGACTGGCCGAGTTCGCCGCCGCGCGGAACTGGCAGCCGTACCACACGCCCAAGAACCTCGTCGCCGCCCTTTCGGTGGAGGCGTCCGAGCTGGTCGAGATCTTCCAGTGGCTCACCCCTGAGGAGTCCGCCCGGGTGATGGACGACCCGGGCACGGCGCACCGGGTCAGCGACGAGGTCGCCGATGTGCTGGCCTACCTGCTCCAGTTCTGCGAGGTCCTCGGCATCGATCCGCTGGCCGCGCTGGCCGCCAAGATCGACCGCAACGAGCAACGCTTCCCGGTTCCGGGCACCGGAGACGGGCACCAACAGGCGGACTCGTAAGTTCCGTTATTACTCTCCGCAGTCAAGTCGCGTGACGGATCCGAATTGTTGTCCACTAATTTCCGTCTTCCTCTAGCTTTTCGCCTCGACGACCCTCACTCTGGGTAGTGGACAGCAGAGTTCAGGAGGCCGTGCCGACGGGGTGCGGCGGACGGACGGGGGCATCGTATGGATGCGGTACGGCTCATCCTCGAGAGCAGGCGGGCGCTGGCAGCCGGTGCCGACGCCGGGGAGATGATGGCGGAGGTGTGGCAGGCGCAGGCCCTGGCCCAGGCGATCGGGAGCCGCCTCGCGGTCTCCGGCCCGCCGGAACTGCGCGGCGAGGCGCTGGGGTTGACGGAGCTGGCGGGCCGGGGCTGCGGCGTCCTGGACCCGCCCGAACTCGACCCCGGCGACCTGCGCGCCGCCCGGCTCACCGAGCTGGACGACGCCCGCGAGACCCTGCTCTGCCTCGGCGGCCTGCTCGGTGAGGTCGGCATATCCCTGGTGGGCATGGCCAGCGCCGCCGCGGACGAGACGACGTACTGGCAGTGCATGGAGGCGATCGACGCGGCCGACGAGTCCCGTGACCGTGTGCTGGAGATGTTGCGCAAACTGGCGGCGCGGGCGGCGATGGTGCCGGAGGACGCCCAGGACAGCCCGTCCGGCGTGTGACCGCCGCCCCGCGCGAGCCGTGACGCCCGCTACGGCCGTATGTACGGGCGGGTCATGATCTCCATGTTGTGCCCGTCCGGGTCGTCGAAGCAGGCACCGCGACCACCGAAGAGACGGTTGATCCGGCCGGGTTCGGTGCGGCGCGGATCGGCGTAGTAGGTGACCCCGGCCGTCTCCAGCCGGGCGATCATGGTGTCGAATTCCTCGTCGGGCACGAGGAACGCGTAGTGCCGCGACTGGATCGGCTCGTCACGCTTCTCGCAGTAGTCGAGCGTGCCGCCGTTGCCCAGGTCGACGGGCGGGAACGGCCCGAAGGGCGCGCCGACCTCAAGGCCCAGGATCGCGCGATGAACTCGGCCGACAGCTGACGGTCCGAGGCGTGGACGGCGGTGTGGTTCAGCTGGGCCCATGGCCGACCCGGCAGTTACGTGAGCGGCTCTAGCGGGCCACCTCGACCGCCGAATCCATCGATCTCAGGTCGACGGAAGTTCGCCGACGGTTGTCACCGCCGGCGGATTCGCGGGTGCGGGCACTTGGACGAGGAAAGGGACGAAGCTGATCCGGCCGTCTTGGAACAGTGGCCTGTAGGACATTCGATAGCACACGACCGAATGCGGGTCACGAATTGTTTTGTAGCACTTGAGCGACGCCGGGGGAGCGGCCTTACTCTCCGGAGCCGCCGAAATACTCGCGGCCACACAGAAAAGGGTCGCTGCGGCAACCGAAATGATGCGTGGTATCGCCTTGTTCATTCTGTCACCTCGAAGGAAACCCGAAGAATACCTACCCCTCGCCGGTGCCCGCAACTCTGGATGCGTCATCGGAGGAGCGGAGTTAGCGTGCTTATGTCCATCGAAAAGTCTCTGTCGCTGAATTGAAACGCCAGCAGAGGAGAGCTTCATGCGAGGGAAATCAGTGCTGAGCGCCGCCGCGGTGGCCGCGCTGGTCAGCGGAGCGGTCGTCGGCGCGGTGGCACCGGCCTCCGCCGCCCCGAACCCGACCTGCCGGGTCGCGGGAGGAACCCTGACCGGCAGTGGATTCGCCCCGAACCAGAAATTCACCGTCACACCCGGCGGGGAGACGGCGCGCTCTTCCTCCGACGGGCGTATCGGACCGATGGCGGTCAAGGGAACAGGGACCTTCCGTGTGGGTTCCGTAACCTGCACGGGGAGCACGGGTAAATCGGCCGGTACAGCGCAGACCTCGGCTGTCGTGGCGGCTGCGAAGAGCGCGACCCAAACGGCCATCAAGCGGGGCGCCTCCCCGCAGCAGGCGAGGGCACAGGGCATGGCGGCCGCACAGGCGAAGGCGAAGAGCCTCGGGGTGCCGACGACGGTCGTGACGCAGATCCAGCAGCAGATCACCAACAACATCAACCAAGTCATCAATACAGGCATCATCGGCGGGTCGGTCAACCAGGAGGCCGGCACGACTCAAGGCGAGAAGCCGGATAAGCCCGCGGAGCCGGCTAAGCCTGCCGAGCCGGCTAAGCCTGCCGAGCCGGCTAAGCCTGGCGAGCCGGCGAAGCCCGCGGAGCCTGCCGAGCCGGCGAAGCCCGCGGAGCCTGCCGAGCCGGCGGAGCCGGCCGAGCCCGCAGAGCCCGCTGAGCCGAAGGAGCCGGGCGAGCCCGCAGAGCCCGCGGAGCCGGCCGAGCCCGCGGAGCCGGCTGAACCTGCCGAGCCCGCGGAGCCGGCCGAGCCTGCCGAGCCTGCCGAGCCCGCGGAGCCGAACGAGCCCGCCGAGTAGCCGGCGGAGCACCCCGCCGAGTAGCCCGAGTGCGTCTCGGCCGACGAAACCCCTACGGAACCCCCGGCGAAACCCCTGCTGGACCAGCGGGGGTTTCGCGCGCCGCGCCCCGGCGGACGCATTTCACCCGACCGGGCCCGGCCGCGCCGGGCGGTACCCGTGCGGCCGGCTCGGGCGGTGCCGTGCAGGATAGGTTGTATGGACCTGCGAATCTTCACCGAGCCCCAGCAAGGGGCCACCTACGACACCCTGCTCGCCGTGGCCAAGGCCACCGAGGACCTCGGGTTCGATGCCTTCTTCCGCTCGGACCACTATCTGCGCATGGGCAACGTGGACGGCCTGCCCGGCCCCACGGACGCCTGGATCACACTGGCCGGCCTGGCCCGCGAGACCAAGCGCATCCGCCTCGGCACGCTCATGACGGCCGGCACCTTCCGGCTGCCCGGCGTGCTCGCCATCCAGGTCGCCCAGGTCGACCAGATGTCCGGCGGCCGGGTCGAACTCGGCCTCGGCGCGGGCTGGTTCGAGGAGGAGCACAAGGCGTACGGCATCCCGTTCCCGAAGGAGAAGTTCGCCCGGCTGGAGGAGCAGCTGGCGATCGTCACCGGGCTGTGGGCGACCGAGATCGGCAAGACGTTCGACTTCCACGGGACGTACTACGACCTCACCGGGTCGCCGGCGCTGCCCAAGCCCGCCCAGAAGAAGATCCCCGTACTGATCGGCGGCCACGGCGCGACCCGTACGCCCCGGCTGGCCGCGCGGTACGCCGACGAGTTCAACATCCCGTTCGCCTCGGTGGAGGACAGCGAACGGCAGTTCGGCCGGGTGCGGGCCGCCGCCGTGGCGGCCGGCCGGGACGCGGACGACCTGGTGTACTCCAACGCGCTCGTCGTGTGCGTCGGCAAGGACGACCGTGAGGTGGCCCGGCGTGCCGCCGCGATCGGCCGTGAGGTGGACGAACTGAAGGCCAACGGGCTGGCCGGCTCCCCGGCCGAGGTCGTCGACAAGATCGGCCGGTACGCCGAGGTCGGCTCCCGCCGGATCTACCTCCAGGTGCTGGACCTCGGCGACCTGGACCACCTGGAACTGATCTCCTCCAAGGTCCAGTCCCAGCTGTCCTGACCACGGGCGGACGGCCCCTGCCGCCGTCGCCGGGCCCCGGCCACTGGTCCGGGGTCCGGCTCCCGGGTGCTGAGCCGGACGCCGGCCGGCCCGCACGGGCGTCAGCGCGTGAAGCCGTAGTCCAGGATCTTCGCCGCGTCCTTGAACCGCTGGTCCGCCGAGCTCGCCGCGAGGACCGTGCCCACGACCGTCTTGGAACCGCGCGTGGCCGCGAAGACCAGGCAGTATTTCGCCTCCGGCCCGGAACCCGTCTTCACGCCGAACGCGCCCCGGTAGGAGCTGAGGAGCGTGTTGGAGTTCTTCCAGGGTTGCATGGCGTGCGTTCCGCCGCCGGGCCGGTACGACTTCATGCCGTCGTAGACCTTGGTGCCGACGACCTTCTTGAACGTCTTGTTCTTCAGCGCGGCCCCGGCCAGCTTGGCCAGATCGCGTGGCGAGGAGTAGTTCTTGCCGTTGGACACCCCGTCGAAGGAGTCGAAGTGGGTGTTGTTCAGGCCCAGTTCGCGCGCCTTGCTGTTCATCTTGCCGATGAACGACTTGGTCCGCTGGGCCGTCGTGGAGCCCGTGCCGTAGGTGTCCGCCAGCGCGTAGGCCGCGTCGCAGCCCGACGGCAGCATCAGGCCGTACAGCAGGTCACCCACCGACATCGAGTCACCGAGGAGCAGGCTCGCGCTGGAGTAGCGCTGGGTGTGCGACGCCGGGTCGATGACATAGTCGGTGTACTCCTTCTTGATCTTCACCTTCTTCCCGAGATCCACGTTCCGCTGCGACAGCACCACGAGCGCCGTCATGATCTTCGTGGTGGACCCGGTCCGCAGCCGGGCGTCCGGCGCCTTGCCGAACAGCTGCTTGCCGTTGGCCGGGTTCATGGCGTAGGCGCCCTGCGCCGACACCTGCGGGGCCGCCGCGGCGGCGCGGGCCGCGGATGCCGTCGGTGCCGCCTGCGCGGCCTGCACCGCCTGGGCCGGCGCGGACGCGAGGACTCCCGCACCCAGTACCGCACCGGCCGTCACCGCGACGGCGGCGCTTCTGCGGGCCCGGGCCGCCTGCCCGGCTCCGCTACCCGCAACTTCCTGGTCGATGGTCATGGGGTTCCCCCTCTTTCGCTTTTGTCAGTGGTCAGTTGACGAGGGATCACCTCATCAGGTCCGGGGCCGGAGGGCCGTAACGGAGGTCACATGCCGGCCCTGTGGCCGCCGCATCCCCCTGACGCCGACCGGTACCGGCGCGGCCCGCCCGAGCCGAAAACCGGTGGTGGGCGCGGACCCCCGACGGGGACACTCGACCGCATGTTCGTGACGATCTCGACCACCGGTACGGCCGCGCGGCCCGCCACCGACCTGGGGTACCTGCTGCACAAGCACCCCGACAAGGCGCAGGCGTTCTCCACCTCGTACGGCACGGCCCATGTGTTCTACCCCGAGGCGGACGCCGAACGCTGCACGGCCGCGCTGCTGCTGGAGGTCGATCCGGTCGCGCTGGTCCGGCGCGGCCGGGGCAAGGGCCGTGGCGGCGCACCCGACGCGGCCCTCGCCCAGTACGTCAACGACCGCCCGTACGCCGCCTCTTCGCTGCTGGCCGTCGCGCTGGGCAACGTCTTCTCCAGCGCCCTGCGCGGGGTGTGCGATGCCCGGCCGGAGCGGGCCGCCACCCCGCTGCCGCTGCGCGTCGAAGTCCCCGCGCTGCCCGCCCGCGGCGGCCCCGACCTCGTACGACGGCTCTTCGCGCCGCTCGGCTGGTCGGTCACCGCCGACCCGGTCCCGCTCGACACCACGTTCCCGGAATGGGGCGATTCGCGGTACGTCCGGCTGCGGCTGGAGTCCGAACGGCTCACCCTCGCCGAGGCGTTGCGCCACCTGTACGTCCTGCTGCCGGTGCTGGACGACGCCAAGCACTACTGGGTCTCCGCCGACGAGGTCGACAAGCTGCTGCGGGTCGGCGAGGGCTGGCTGGCCGGGCACCCGGAGCAGCAGCTGATCACCAGCCGTTACCTCTCGCGCCGCTGGTCGCTGACCCGCCAGGCACGGGAGCGGCTGGAGCTGGTGCGGCTCGCGGAGACCGACGACAGCGACGTCGAGGACATCGACAACGCGGTCGCGGACGAGCCCGGGGCGGAGGACATCGGCAACGTGGTCGTGGACGAGCCTGGGGCCGAGCGCATCGGCGACGTGGTCGCGGACGAGCCCGGAACCGAGCGCATCGGCAACGCGGCCGCCGACAAAACCGGGTCCGAGGCCGGGGCCGGGGCCGAGGCGAAGCCGACCCCGCTCGCCGTGCTCCGGCGGGAGGCCGTCCTCGCCGCGCTGGGCGCCTCCGGCGCCGCCCGCGTGCTCGATCTCGGCTGCGGCGAGGGCCAGTTGGTGCAGGCACTGCTCAAGGACGCCCGGTTCACCGAGATCGTCGGCGTCGACGTCTCGCAGCGCGCCCTGACCGTCGCCTCCCGCCGGCTGAAGCTGGACCGCATGGGCGAACGGCAGGCCGCGCGCGTCAGGCTCGTCCAGGGCTCCCTCGTCTACACCGACCAGCGGCTGCGGGGCTACGACGCCGCCGTGCTCAGCGAGGTCGTCGAGCACGTCGACCCGCCCCGGCTGCCCGCCCTGGAGTACGCCGTGTTCGGGCACGCGCGCCCCCGCACGGTCGTCGTGACCACCCCGAACGCCGAGTACAACGTCCGCTGGGAGAGCCTGCCCGCCGGCCACGTCCGGCACCGTGACCACCGCTTCGAGTGGACCCGCGAGGAGTTCCGCACCTGGGCGGCGGCCGTGGCCGAACGCTACGGCTACGAAACCGCGTTCACGCCCGTCGGCCCGGACGACCCCGAGGTGGGCCCACCCACCCAGATGGCGACATTCACGATCACGACCGAGAGGGAGGCGAAGGCGGCATGACCGAGGCACAGCACAAGGCGCGGGTCCTGCCCGTCACCGACCTCTCCCTCGTGGTGCTCGTCGGCGCCTCCGGTTCCGGCAAGTCCACGTTCGCCCGACGGCACTTCAAGCCCACCGAGGTGATCTCCTCCGACTTCTGCCGCGGCCTGGTCTGTGACGACGAGAACGACCAGAGCGCGACCCGGGACGCCTTCGACGTCCTGCGCTACATCGCCGGCAAGCGGCTGGCCGCCGGCCGCCGCACCGTCGTGGACGCCACCAGCGTTCAGCAGGACAGCCGGCGGCAGTTGATCGAACTGGCGAGGAAGCACGACGTGCTGCCCATCGCCATCGTGCTGGACCTGCCGGAGGAGGTGTGCGCCGAGCGGAACGCGGCCCGCGCCGACCGGGCGGACATGCCGCGCCGGGTCATCCAGCGGCACATCCGCGAACTGCGTCGCTCGCTCAGGCACTTGGAGCGCGAGGGCTTCCGCAAGGTGCACGTGCTGCGCGGCGCCGAGGAGGTCGAGCACGCCACCGTCGTCACCGAGAAGCGCTACAACGACCTCACCCACCTCACCGGCCCGTTCGACATCATCGGCGACATCCACGGCTGCTCCTCCGAACTGGAGGCACTCCTGGCCAAACTGGGCTACGCCGACGGGGTGCACCCCGAGGGCCGTACCGCCGTGTTCGTCGGCGACCTGGTCGACCGCGGCCCGGACAGCCCCGGCGTGCTGCGCCGTGTGATGTCGATGGTGAACTCGGGCAACGCCCTGTGCGTCCCCGGCAACCACGAGAACAAGTACGGCCGTCACCTCAAGGGCCGCAAGGTCCAGCACACCCACGGGCTCGCCGAGACCATCGCGCAGATGGAGGGCGAGAGCGAGGAGTTCAAGGCCGAGGTCCGGCGGTTCCTGGACGGACTGGTCAGCCACTACGTCCTGGACGGCGGTCGGCTGGTGGTCTGCCACGCCGGTCTGCCCGAGAAGTACCACGGCCGCACCTCCGGCCGGGTCCGCTCGCACGCCCTGTACGGCGACACCACCGGCGAGACCGACGAGTTCGGGCTGCCGGTGCGCTACCCGTGGGCGGAGGACTACCGCGGCCGGGCCGCCGTGGTCTACGGCCACACACCCGTGCCCGAGGCGACCTGGCTGAACAACACCATCTGCCTGGACACCGGCGCCGTCTTCGGCGGCAAGCTCACCGCGCTGCGCTGGCCGGAGCGCGAGCTGGTCGACGTACCGGCCGAGCGGGTCTGGTACGAGCCGGCCCGGCCGCTGCGCACCGACGCGCCCGGCGGGCAGGACGGCCGCCCGCTGGACCTGGCGGACGTGCACGGCCGGCGGGCCGTGGAGACCCGGCACGCGGGCCGGCTGGCCGTCCGCGAGGAGAACGCGGCGGCGGCCCTGGAGGTCATGAGCCGCTTCGCGATCGACCCGCGCCTGCTGCCGTACCTCCCGCCGACCATGGCACCGACGGCCACCTCGGCGATCGACGGCTACCTGGAGCATCCGCAGGAGGCGTTCGCGCAGTACGCGCGGGACGGGGTCGCGCGGGTGGTGTGCGAGGAGAAGCACATGGGCTCCCGGGCGGTGGTCCTGGTGTGCCGGGACGCGGAGACGGCACGGCGGCGGTTCGGCGTGGAAGGACCCACCGGGTCCCTCTACACCCGTACCGGACGGCCGTTCTTCGACGACGAGCGGATGACCGAGGAGATCCTCGGTAGGCTGCGCGCGGCAATCACCGACGCCGGACTGTGGGACGAACTGGGCACGGACTGGCTGCTGCTGGACGCGGAGCTGATGCCGTGGTCGCTGAAGGCCGGCGGGTTGCTGCGCGGCCAGTACGCGGCCGTGGGCGCCGCCGCCGGAGCGGTGTTCCCGGGCGCGCTCGCCGCCCTGGAGGCGGCGGCCGGGCGCGGTGCGGACGTGGGCGCGCTGCTCGACCGGCAGCGGGAACGCGCCGCCGACGCCGCCGCGTTCACCGCCGCCTACCGCCGCTACTGCTGGCCCACCGAGGGCCTGGACGGGGTCCGGCTGGCCCCCTTCCAGCTGCTCGCGGTCCAGGGCCGCAGCCTCGCCGCACTGCCGCACGACGAGCAACTGGCCCTCATCGACCGGCTGGTGGAGTACGACGGCACCGGCCTGCTGCACACCACCCGGCGGCTGTACGTCGACACCGGCGACCCGGAGTCGGTGCGCGCGGGCGTGGACTGGTGGCTGGAGATGACCGGCCGGGGCGGCGAGGGCATGGTCGTCAAGCCGCTCGGCGCGCTGGTGCGCGACGCGGACGGACGGCTGGTGCAGCCCGGCGTCAAGTGCCGCGGCCGGGAGTACCTGCGGATCATCTACGGCCCGGAGTACACCCGCCCCGACAACCTCGCCCGGCTGCGTCGGCGCTTCCTGAACCACAAACGGTCGCTGGCCCTGCGCGAGTACGCCCTCGGCCTGGAGGCCCTGGACCGGCTGGCCGACGGCGAGCCGCTGTGGCGGGTGCACGAGGCGGTGTTCGGGGTGCTGGCACTGGAGTCGGAGCCGGTGGACCCACGGCTGTAGGCACACCGAGGGCCATGTGGCCCGAAGGCCGCCGTCGGCCCCGGTAGCGCCGGTCGATGCCCTCGTCGTGCTTCGTGGACGAGGGCATCGACTCTTCGCCCGGGTCGCGTCAGGCTGCTTCGGTCCCGATCGGGGCAGCGGGCGCGGCAGTCCGCGTATCGCGCAACCGACCGGCCCACACCCGGGCCTCGGCCAGATGCTCGGCCCGGAGTCCCACGCGGGGATTCGGTTGCACGAGGAGGGTCGGGGCACCACTGGCCGTGCGCCCTGCGGCCCACGAGTGGTCCGGATCGGTGAAGTCGTCATCGATCCATACGGCCGGGGCGTCTCCCAGCCGGCCATCGACGTGATCGCGCTTCCAGAGGTAGCCGTTGGGATGGCTGGTGGTGATCCCGGGGTGCGGCAGGTCGACATGCGGCAGGGGCGGGATGCCGAGGAGCGGACCGATCAGCGTGGTGGCGTCCTGCCGCCGGCTGGTGGGGACGACCTCGTGGCGAGCGTGAGTGTGCGGAGTCGAGCCGTCCGCGTCGGGGAAGGGGTGGGCGATGGCCGGGAGCAGGAGTTCGGGGATGACGAGGCCGACGGCGCCGAAGACGGAGTAGATCGCCTCGAACTGCTCGTCGGTGGCGTGCAGGTAGTGCAGGGCGTGGCAGGCCACGAAGGTGAGGTTGTTCAGTCGTCCGTAATGGGAGCGGGCGCGGCGGACCTGGAGGCCGACCAGGTCGGCGCCGGTGACGTGAGCGCCGTGGCGGATGGCGAGGTGGGCGGCGTTGTGGCCGGGGCCGCAGCCGAGTTCCACCACGCGCTTGCGGAGCAGGTCGGGACCGAGGATTTCGGCTCCGGGCCCGATGCCCGGCCGTGTGGTCCACTCCATCCGCGGCGGTGGGACGAGCGGCGCGGCCGGAAATCGAACAGCTGCGGGAGCAGGCTGCCGCCGTCGGCAACGTGCGGCATCCGCCCGCTGCCCGCCGTGACACAACCCCCTTCGGATCAGGCAGCTGACCTGCGGATGACAACCGCGCGCGGCCTCTGGCCGGAGTAACCCGTTCAGCCGGCGGAGCTCTCGTGGAGGAGTGAGGCAAGGCCGTCGAGGAGGCGCTGGAGGCCGAACTCGAAGAGGGCGTTGAGGTCGAGGTCGTAACCGGCCGCGGCGAGGCGGGACAGCGCGGGGAGTCGGCCGGTGGCCAGAATCGCCAGGAGCGCGGGCTCCTGGGTGTCCATCCACTCCTCGCTGTCGAGGCCGCTGTGCGCCTCGGCTTCCCGCTCCGATTCCAGGTTGACGGCGATACCACGGGCGTAATTGAGCAGCATGAGGTGCGCGGTGAAGGCGGAGTGCAGGTCGAGTCCGTGGGCGTGCAGGGTGGCAAGCATCCACTCGCTGTACGGCAGCGCCGACGGGATCATCTGGGGGCGAGTCACCGACAGGGCCGGCGCGAGCCACGGGTGGCGGCGGAACAGACCCCAGAGCTGCCGGGCCGCCAGCTCGATCGCCTCCCGCCAGCCCGCCGGCGGGTCGGCGGGCAGCGGGTGCTCCGCGATGACCGTGTCCATCATCCGTACCAGCAGGTCGTCCTTGTCGGCCACGTGCCGGTACAGCGACATGGTCGCCACCCCGAGCTCGGCGGCCACCCGGCGCATCGAGACCGCGGCCAGCCCCTCCGTGTCGGCGACCGTGACGGCGGCACCGACGATCCGTCCGAGCGTGAGCGCCGCCTGGGCCGAGGACGCATCAGACGGGCCGCCCGGACGTGCGGCGGCAGAAGGCCGGGCCGCCCGCACCGGGCGGCTCGGGGCCGCCACAACCGTCCCGACACCGGGGACGGCGCGGACCATACCCTCCCGGCGCAGCTCGGTGAGCACCTTGGTCGCGGTCGCCATCGCGACGCCCCACTGCTTGGTGATCTCGCGGGTCGAGGGCACGCGATCGCCCGGTGCCAGTTCGCCCGCCTCGATCTGCTGCCGTAGTTCGGCGACGATCTGACTGTAGCGCGGTACCGCCTGTCCGCCCACCGACCCTCCCCTGCACTAGTGCACCTGGATGGATGTCATCCTAGCTGTCGACGCCGGGCGATCCCGCGAACGAGCCACACTCTCGCCCAGCCGCACTAGTGCAGTAACGCCCAACAGCTCAGCTCGAAAAGCAATTTCATGCTTGCGCACTGTCTTGCGTACGGCGTACGTTCGGCGTCATGCCGAACAACGAGATACTCATCTGCGGTGCTGGCATCGCCGGGCCCGCGCTGGCGTACTGGCTACGCAGAGGAGGCTCCAGGGCCACAATCGTGGAACGCGCGCCGGAACCCCGGCCCGGCGGGCAGACCGTGGACCTGCGCGGCGCCGGCCGCACCGTGATCGAGCGGATGGGTCTGATGGACCGGGCCAGGGCGGAGAGCGTGGACCAACGCGGCCTCGCACTCGTCGACGCCTCCGGCCGGACCACCGCGCGGGTGCCCGCCGACAGTTTCGGCGGCGAGGGGATCGTCTCCGAGATCGAGATCCTCCGTGGCGATCTCGCCCACCTGCTGTACGAGGCCACTCTGCCGGACACGGAGTACCTGTTCGACGACACCGTCACGGGGATCGCCCAGGACGCGGACGCGGTCACCGTCACCTTCGAGAAAGCCGCGCCGCGCCGGTTCGGGCTGGTCGTCGGCGCGGACGGACCGCACTCCGTGGTACGAGCGCTGGCCTTCGGCCCGGAGCAGGAGTTCGTCCACCCGCTCGGCCTCTATACGGCCTGGTTCACCGCCACCGACGACCTGGACCTCGACGGCTGGTACCTGATGCACAACGCGCCCGGTGGACTGGTCGCCTCCGCACGGCCCGGCCGCCTCCCCGGCGAGATCAAGGTCGGCCTGAGCTTCCGATCGGCACCGATCGCCTACGACCGCCGCGACGTCGCCGCCCAGCAGGCACTCGTAGCCCAGCGCTTCGCCGGCGTCGGCTGGGAGACCCCACGCCTGCTGCGTGCCATGCGCGCTGCTCCGGACTTCTTCTTCGACTCCATGGGCCAGGTCCGCCTCGACCGCTGGTCGCGCGGCCGTGTGGCGCTGCTGGGCGACGCCGGATACTGCGCGACCCCGCTGACCGGCCTGGGGACCAGCCTGGCTCTGGTCGGTGCATACGTACTGGCCGGTGAACTCGCCGCTGCCGAGGGCGACCACCGTATCGCCTTCCGCCGATACGACGAGGTGATGCGCCCGTACGTGAGCCAGGCCCAGCAGCTCCCGCCGGGCGGCGCCTCGGGATTCGCGCCTTCGGGCCGACTCGGCATCCGTCTGCGGGACCTCTCCATGCGGCAGATGACCCGCTGGCCAATGCGGAACCTGCTCGCCGCACAGTTCGCCAAGGCTGGGGACATCGCGCTGCCGGAGTACGGTCTCGCCGCGGACATACGGTAATCGGCCCCAGCCACGGGTCAGCCCCGTTCCTCTCCGTCTCGTCGTGGAGGGCACGGACCGCTCGCCAGGGGTTGGGCCGGCGCGCTGCCCAAGCACTGCGCCGGCGCCCTACGCGCAGGTCTCGGCCGTGGGGCCGTACGCGGTCGGCTTCACCACCACGTCGGTGCGGGACGTGCCCGTGCAGGCCGCGGCCTGCCCACGCACTGACGGACGAGCCACGGACCGCCGGGCGCGCGGCACCGCCGTACGCCTCGCCCTGGACATCCCGGGCCGCGCGGCACCTTCCCGGCCTCGCCGGAGCGCACGCCCTGCTCACCGCCGCCGCCCGGAAACCGCTGAGAAGGGGGTGAAGGGCGGCCCCGGTGGTCAGGATGGAGGCATGGGATTCCACGTCGACTCCGAGGCCGGGCGCCTGCGCCGGGTCATCCTGCACCGGCCCGACCTAGAGCTCAAGCGGCTCACCCCCAGCAACAAGGACGCCCTGCTCTTCGACGACGTGCTGTGGGTGCGCCGGGCGCGTGCCGAGCATGACGGGTTCGCCGACGTCCTGCGGGACCGCGGGGTCGAGGTCCACCTCTTCGGGGACCTGCTCGCCGAGACCCTGGCGCTCCCCGAGGCCCGCGCCCTGGTCCTGGACCGGGTCTTCGACGAGAAGGAGTACGGCCCCCTCGCCACCGGCCACCTGCGCGATTCCTTCGACCGGATGCCCCCGGGCGAGCTGGCCGAGGCCCTGGTCGGCGGGATGACCAAGCGGGAGTACCTGGCCGGCCACGAGGAACCGGTCTCCGTGCGCTTCCACGTCATGGAGCTGGACGACTTCCTGCTGCGCCCGCTGCCCAACCACCTGTTCACCCGCGACACCTCGGCGTGGATCTACGACGGCGTCTCCATCAACGCCATGCGCTGGCCCGCCCGGCAGCGCGAGACCGTGCACTTCGAGGCGATCTACCGCCACCACCCGCTGTTCCGCGGCGAGGCGTTCCACGTGTGGTCCCGGGGGCAGGCGGACTACCCGTCCACCATCGAGGGCGGTGACGTCCTGGTGCTCGGCAACGGCGCCGTGCTGATCGGGATGAGCGAGCGCACCACCGCGCAGGCCGTGGAGATGCTGGCGCACAAGCTGTTCGCGGCCGGCTCCGCGCGCACCATCGTCGCGCTCGACATGCCCAAGCGGCGTGCCTTCATGCACCTGGACACGGTGATGACCATGGTCGACGGCGACACCTTCACCCAGTACGCCGGCCTCGGCATGCTCCGCTCCTACACCATCGAGCCGGGCGACGGCGAACGGGAGCTGAAGGTGACCGACCACCCGCCGGAGCACATGCACCGGGCGATCGCCGCCGCGCTCGGCCTCGGCGAGATCCGGGTGCTGACCGCCACCCAGGACGTGCACGCCGCCGAACGCGAGCAGTGGGACGACGGCTGCAACGTCCTCGCCGTCGAACCCGGTGTCGTCGTCGCCTACGAGCGCAACGCCACCACCAACACCCACCTGCGCAAACAGGGCATCGAGGTGATAGAGATCCCGGGCAGCGAGCTGGGCCGGGGCCGAGGCGGCCCCCGGTGCATGAGCTGTCCCGTCCAGCGAGACAGTGTATAGAAATGTGAAGGCTCGTATAGACTTACACGGTCCCCTGTAGTCGTACACCTGGAGCGCCCCCATGGCGACAGTCCCGACCGCCCTCGCCGGCCGCCACTTCCTCAAGGAGCTGGACTTCACCGAGGCGGAGTTCCGCGGCCTGGTCGAGCTGGCCGCCGAGCTGAAGGCCGCCAAGAAGGCCGGGACCGAGACCCCGTACCTGCGCGGGCGGAACATCGCGCTGATCTTCGAGAAGACCTCGACGCGCACCCGCTGCGCGTTCGAGGTCGCCGCCGCCGACCAGGGCGCCCACACCACCTACCTGGAGCCCTCCGGGTCCCAGATCGGGCACAAGGAGTCCGTCCGGGACACCGCCCGGGTGCTGGGCCGGATGTACGACGCCATCGAGTACCGGGGCGACAGCCAGGCCAAGGTGGAGGAGCTGGCCGCGTACGCCGGCGTACCCGTCTACAACGGCCTCACCGACGACTGGCACCCCACCCAGATGCTCGCCGACGTGCTCACCATGACCGAGCACTGCGCCAAGCCGCTCAGCGGCATCGCCTTCGCCTACCTCGGCGACGCCCGCTACAACATGGGCAACTCCTACCTGGTCACCGGCGCCCTGCTCGGCATGGACGTACGGATCGTCGCCCCGAAGTCCTACTGGCCCGCCCAGGAGATCCTCGACCGCGCCCGCGAGCTCGCCGCCTCCAGCGGCGCCCGGATCACCCTCACCGAGGACATCGCCGAGGGAGTGCGGGGCGCCGACTTCGTCGCCACCGACGTCTGGGTGTCCATGGGCGAGCCCAAGGAGGTGTGGGCCGAGCGGATCGCGGCCCTCGCCCCGTACGCGGTGACCATGGACGTGCTGCGCGCCACCGGCAACCCGGACGTGCGGTTCCTGCACTGCCTGCCGGCCTTCCACGACCTCGGCACCACGGTCGGACAGCAGATCTTCGAGGCGCACGGCCTGGACTCGCTGGAGGTGACGGACGAGGTGTTCGAGTCCGCCCATTCGGTGGTCTTCGACGAGGCGGAGAACCGGCTGCACACCATCAAGGCGGTGCTGGTGGCCACACTCGCCCGGGAAACCCTTGCCTGACCCTCCTCACCAGGCCTTATCCTGACCGGCGGCCCGGAACCACCCCTTCCGCGCCGCCGCCGCGGCCCCACCACGGCCGCCCGCACCACCAGAATCGAGCACCACCGGCATGCCCGCTCCCCGCATCAAGTCCCCGCGTCTGCTCGTCGCCGAATCCGGCGCCGACCGCGAGGGACACGGCCTGAAGCGCACCATGGGCCTCTTCCAGCTCATCTGCTTCGGCGTCGGCGCCATCGTCGGCACCGGCATCTTCGTCGGACTGTCCGACTCGGTCGCCCAGGCCGGCCCGGCCGTCGTCGTCTCCTTCGTCCTCGCGGCCCTCACCTGCGTCTTCACCGCCTTCTCCTTCGCCGAGCTGGGCGGCGCGATCCCGGTCTCCGGCTCCTCCTACTCCTTCGCCTACGCCGGCCTTGGCGAGTCCACCGCCTTCCTCGTCGGCTGGTGCCTGCTGCTGGAGTACGGCGTCTCCATCTCGGCCGTCGCGGTCGGCTGGAGCCAGTACGTCAACGAACTGCTGCACAGCCTCACCGGCCTCCAGCTCCCGGCCGCCCTGTCCGCGGGCCCCGGCGACGGCGGCGTGATCAACCTGCCGGCCGTGATCGTCATCGCCATGGCCTCGGCGCTGCTGGTGCGCGGGGTGCGGGAGAGCGCCGGGGCGACCGCCGCCATGGCCGCGGTGAAGCTCGCGATCCTGCTCGCCTTCTGCGCCATCGGCTACAGCGCCTTCAAGGACGGCAACCTCACCCCGTTCTCCCCGGCCGGCCTCGGCGGCATCGGCGCGGGCACCACCGCCGCCTTCTTCTCGTACATCGGCTTCGACGCGATCACCACGGCCGGCGAGGAGGCGAAGAACCCGCGCCGGCACATCCCCGTCGCGATCATGGTCTGCATGGGCATCGTGACCCTGCTGTACTGCGCGGTCGCGCTCGCCGCGATCGGCGCCATCGGCGGCGACCAGGTCGCCGGCCGCCCCGCCGCCCTGTCCTACGTCGTCAACGAGGTCACCGGCTCCGCCATCGGCGGCGGTGTCATCGCCTTCGGCGCGGTCGTCGCCATCGCCTCCGTGGTCCTCGCCGTGATGTACGGCCAGACCCGCATCCTGATGTCGATGTCCCGGGACGGCCTGATCCCGCGCGTCTTCGAGAAGGTCAGCCCGAAGACCTCCACACCGGTCGCCGGCACGCTGATCGTCGGCGCCGTCTTCGCGCTCCCGGCGGCCTTCGCCTCGCTGGACGCCGTGATGAACCTGTGCACCATCGGCACCCTCGCCATCATGGCCGTCGTCAACGTCACGGTGCTGGCCCTGCGCCGCCGCGAACCGGGCCTCGACCGCAGTTTCCGGGTCCCGCTGTACCCGGTGGCCCCGCTGCTCGGCATCGGCTTCTGCCTGTACCTGATGTGGGAGACCGGCTGGCGCACCTGGCTCCAGTTCGCCGTGTTCCTCGCGGCGGGCCTCGCGGTCTACGGACTCTACGGCCGCCGGCACTCCACGCTGGCCGGCGCCGTCCCGGCCGGTGAGGTCACGCCGGCCGGGGCCGAGCGGGAACCACAGGCAGTCTGAACCACACCGCCTTGCCCGAGGGGGTGGGGCGGTGACCGCAGGAGGAGCTCAGGGCCCGGATCAGCAGCAGCCCGCGCCCGTCCTCCTGCCACACGTCGGGCTCCTCGAGCACCGGCGCGGTCAGCCGGCCGGGCGGCGCCGGGTCCGGGTCGTGCACCTCGACCTGGCAGCCGGTCGGCCGCAACTCCACCACCAGCTCTATCGGGCCGCGCCCGGCGGTGTGCTCCACCGCGTTGGCCACCAGCTCGGCGGTCAGCAGCTCGGCCGTGTCGCAGTCGGTCACGTGGTCGACCTCGGTGAGGGCCGTGCGCACCAGGGCGCGCGCCACGGGCACCGCCGCCGCGGTGTGCGGCAGCGCGATGCGCCAGGAGGCCGATTCGGCGGGGGGTTCGTGCACGGCGAGTCCTTCATGGAGCAGGCTGTCCTGCTGTCCGACTCCAGGCATGGTACGGGCCCGGCGGGGCACGGCCGTCGCCGGGCCGGTCGACCGCCCCGTTTCTGTCGCGCCATCGTGACGATGGTCACAAACCGGTGATAACTTCATGGGGGAGCGCACCGTACGGCACCGTCCCCCAAGGAGGCCGCACGTCATGAGTCCCTTCACCGGCTCGGCCGCCCGCACCGGCGACTGGGAGCATCTGCGGGTGCGGATCGCCGACCAGGTCGCCACCGTCACCCTCGCCCGCCCCGAGAAGCTCAACGCCCTCACCTTCGGCGCCTACGCCGACCTGCGCGACCTGCTCGCCGAGCTGTCCCGGGAGCGCGCGGTACGGGCCCTGGTGCTGGCCGGCGAGGGCCGCGGCTTCTGCTCCGGCGGCGACGTGGACGAGATCATCGGCGCCACCCTCGCCATGGACACCGCCCGGCTGCTCGACTTCAACCGGATGACCGGGCAGGTCGTGCGGGCGGTCCGGGAGTGCCCGTTCCCGGTGATCGCCGCGGTGCACGGCGTGGCGGCCGGCGCCGGCGCGGTCCTCGCCCTCGCGGCGGACTTCCGGGTCGCCGACCCCTCGGCCCGGTTCGCGTTCCTCTTCACCCGGGTCGGCCTGTCCGGCGGCGACATGGGCGCGGCCTATCTGCTGCCCCGGGTCGTCGGCCTCGGCCACGCCACCCGCCTGCTCATGCTCGGCGACCCGGTCCGGGCCCCCGAGGCCGAGCGCATCGGCCTGATCAGCGAGCTGGCCGAGGAGGGCCGGGCGGACGAGTCGGCCGCCGCCCTGGCCCGCCGCCTGGCCGACGGCCCAGCCCTGGCCCACGCCCAGACCAAGGCCCTGCTCACGGCCGAACTGGACATGCCGCTGGCCGCCTCGGTCGAACTGGACGCCGCCACCCAGTCCCTGCTGATGACCGGCGAGGACTACGCGGAGTTCCACGCGGCCTTCACGGCGAAGCGCGCGCCGAAGTGGCGGGGGAGGTGAGCTTCCATGCCGACCTCAGGGAAACCGGCCCCAGGGGCGCGGGGCTCTGCTGATATGCGGCTCCGCCGCGGGGCGCGAGTGACCACGGACGGCCCGCATCCGCCGGCGACGAGAAACCACCCCCTACGCGTCGCGATAATCGGCGGCGGCCCCGGAGGGCTCTACGCCGCGGCCCTCCTCAAACGCCTCGACCCCGCCCGTGACATCACCGTCTGGGAACGCAACGCCCCCGACGAGACCTTCGGCTTCGGCGTGGTCCTGTCCGACGAGACCCTCGGCGGCATCGAACACGCCGACCCGGTCGTCCACGAAGCGTTACGGCGGGACTTCGTCCGCTGGGACGCCATCGACATCGTGCACCGGGGGAGGCGCCACCGCTCCGGCGGCCACGGCTTCGCCGCGCTGGGCCGCCACCGGCTCCTCGAAATCCTGCACGAGCGCTGCCGCTCCCTCGGCGTACGACTCCACTTCCGCACCGAGGCCCCCCACCCGGACACCCTGAGCGCCGAGTACGACCTGGTCATCGCCGCCGACGGGGTGCACAGCGCCACCCGTGAGACCTACGCCCACGTCTTCCGCCCCCAGGTGACCGAACACCGCTGCCGCTACATCTGGCTCGCCGCCGACTTCGCCTTCGACGCCTTCCGCTTCGAGATCGCGGAGACGGAACACGGCGTTGTGCAGCTGCACGGCTACCCCTACGCCCGCCCGTCGCCCGACCACCACCCCTCAACGGGGCCCTCCGGGCCGCAGAATCATTTCGGCGCCTCCACCGTGATCATCGAGATGCGCGAGGAGGTCTGGCGGGCCGCGGGCCACGGTGACCTCACCCCGCGCGAATCCGCCGAGCGCTGCGCCAAGCTCTTCGCCGACGCCCTGCGCGGACGCCCGCTGCGCTCCGGGAACTCCGCCTGGACCAGCTTCCGTACGGTCGTCAACGACCGCTGGTCGCACGGCAACGTCGTCCTCCTCGGCGACGCCGCGCACACCGTGCACTTCTCCATCGGCTCCGGCACCAAACTCGCCGTCGAGGACGCCCTCGCCCTGGCCGCCTGCCTGGAGGAGCAGCCGGACGTGCCCCGCGCGCTGGCGGCCTACGAGGAGGAGCGCAGGCCCGTCGTCGCCTCCACCCAGCGGGCCGCGCGGGCCAGCCTGGAATGGTTCGAGAACATACGGCTGTATCTGCGCCAGCCGCCCCGCCAGTTCGCCTTCAACCTGCTCACCCGCTCCCGCCGCGTCACCCACGACAACCTGCGGCTGCGCGACGCCCGCTTCACCGAGTCCGTGGAGCGCGAGTTCGGCTGCCCGCCCGGCACGCCGCCGATGTTCACCCCGTTCCGGCTGCGCGGCCTGACCCTGCGCAACCGGGTCGTGGTGTCACCGATGGACATGTACTCGGCCGCCGACGGCGTCCCCGGCGACTTCCACCTCGTCCACCTGGGTGCCCGGGCGCTCGGCGGGGCCGGTCTGGTGATGACCGAGATGGTGTGCGTCAGCCCGGAGGGCCGGATCACCCCGGGCTGCGCCGGCCTCTACACCGGCCGGCAGACCGAGGCGTGGCGGCGCGTCACCGACTTCGTGCACCGGCAGTCCCCGGGCACCGCGATCGGCGTCCAGCTCGGGCACAGTGGCCGCAAGGGGTCCACGAAACTGATGTGGGAGGGCATCGACGAGCCGCTGCCCACCGGCAACTGGCCGCTCGTGGCCGCCTCCCCGCTGCCGTACAAGCCGGGCAGCCAGATACCGCGCGAGCTGTCCCGGGCCCGGCTCACCGACATCCGCGAGCAGTTCACCGCGGCCGCCTGGCGGGCCGCCCGGGCCGGCTTCGACCTGCTCGAACTGCACTGCGGCCACGGCTATCTGCTCTCCGGCTTCCTCTCCCCGCTCACCAATCACCGCACCGACGCCTACGGCGGTTCCTTCGAGCGGCGCCTGCGCTTCCCGCTGGAGGTCTTCGACGCCGTACGCGGGGTGTGGCCGGCCGAGCGGCCGATGACCGTCCGGATCTCGGCCACCGACTGGGCCGACGGCGGGACGGGCGCCGAGGACGCCGTGGAGATCGCCCGCGCCTTCGCCGCGCACGGCGCCGACGCCATCGACGTGTCCACCGGGCAGGTGGTGGCGGAGGAACGCCCGGAGTACGGGCGGTCGTACCAGACGCCGTTCGCCGACCGCATCCGGCACGAGGTCCGCGTACCGGTGATCGCGGTCGGCGCGATCTCCTCCTGGGACGACGTCAACTCGCTGATCCTGGCGGGCCGTACCGACCTGTGCGCCCTGGGCCGTCCGCACCTGTACGACCCGCACTGGACCCTGCACGCGGCGGCCGAGCAGGGCTACGAGGGCTCCGGCGCCCCCTGGCCCGCCCCCTACCGGGCCGGCAGCCGCCCACCCCGAACCGGCCGCACGGATGCCTCCAAGCCCCGTCTTTCGCTGGGTGGTTGACGGAGTATCAGAGACCTACGAACCGCGCCCCCGCGTCCCGCAGGCGTTCGTGCAGGCCGCGGAAGACCTCCGCCGAGCGGACGCCGGGCCAGTCGGGCGGCAGCAGGCGGGCGGGCAGGCCCGGGTCGGTGTAGGGGAGGTGGCGCCAGGAGTCGAGGGCGAGGAGGTAGTCGCGGTAGGCCTCCTCGGGCGGGGTGTCCGGGCGCCGGGACCACGCTCGCAGCACCGGCGCGTGCGCGTCCAGGAAGCGCTCGTGCTCCTTGGCGATCGCGGCCAGGTCCCACCAGCGGGCCACCGCCTCCGCCGTGGGCGCGAAACCCAGGTGCTCGCCGCGGAAGAAGTCCACGTACGCGTCCAGCCGCAGCCGGCGCAGGGTGTGTTCCGTCTCCTCGTACAGCCGGGCCGGGGCGATCCACACCCCCGGCGCGGCGGTGCCGAAGCCCAGGCCGGCCAGCCGGGAGCGCAGCACGTGCCGCTTCTGCCGCTCCGACTCCGGGACCGAGAACACCGCGAGCACCCAGCCCTCGTCCGCCGCGGGCGCGCCCGCGTAGACGCGCCGGTCGCCGTCCTCCAGCAACTGGCGTGCGTCGGGCGACAGTTCGTAGCCGGCCGCGCCGGACGCCGTGCGGGCCGGCAGCAGCAGACCGCGCCGCTTGAGCCGGGACACCGAGGAGCGTACGGAGGGCGCGTCCACGCCGACCGCGGCCAGGAGCCGGATCAGCTCGGCGACGGGCACCGGGCCGGGCAGGGAGCGGCCGTACGCGCCGTAGAGCGTGACGATGAGGGACCGGGGGGCGTGCTGGTCGGACACGTTGATCATTTTAGGTCGTCGGCATCACGGCTGGTCACCACCGGTGCGCAGCAGGAACCGCTGCACCTTGCCGGTGGCCGTGCGGGGCAGCGCGTCGAGGAAGACGAACTCGCGCGGGCACTTGTAGGGCGCGAGTTCCGCGATGAGGAACGCGCGCAGCGCCTCGGGGTCCGGGCGGGCGCCGGGGCGCAGCACGGTGTAGGCGACGGCCACCTGACCGCGGGCCTCGTCCGGGCGGCCGACGACCGCGGTCTCGGCCACGTCGGGATGGCGCAGCAGCGCGTCCTCCACCTCCGGCCCGGCTATGTTGTACCCGGCGGAGACGATCATGTCGTCGGCGCGGGCCACGTACCGGAAATAGCCGTCGGCCTCGCGTATGTAGGTGTCGCCGGTGAGGTTCCAGCCGTCGCGCACGTACTCCCGCTGCCGCGGGTCGGCGAGATAGCGGCAGCCGACCGGGCCGCGCACGGCCAGCAGACCGGGCTCGCCGTCGGGCACCGGCCGGCCGTCGGCGTCCTGGACGCGCGCCCGCCAGCCCGGCACCGGCAGGCCCGTGGTGCCGGGCCGGACGTGCTCGTCGGCGGCGGACACGAAGATGTGCAGTAGCTCGGTGGCGCCGATGCCGTTGATCAGGCGCAGGCCCGTGCGCTCGTGCCAGGCCCGCCAGGTGGCCGCGGGCAGGTTCTCGCCGGCCGAGACACAGCGCCTGAGCGACGACAGGTCGTGGCCGTCCAGGTCGCGCAGCATCGCCCGGTAGGCGGTCGGCGCGGTGAACAGCACGGAGACGCGGTGCTCGGCGATCGCGGGCAGCAGCTGCCGGGGGCCCGCCTGTTCGAGCAGAAGGCTGCTGGCCCCGGCCCGCAGCGGGAAGATCACCAGCCCGCCGAGGCCGAAGGTGAAGCCGAGCGGGGGACTGCCGGTGAACACGTCGTCCTCATGGGGGCGCACCACATGCCGGGAGAACGTGTCGGCTGTCGCCAGTACGTCCCGGTGGAAGTGCATGCACCCCTTCGGGCGGCCCGTGGTGCCGGAGGTGAACGCGATCAGGGCGACGTCGTCGGAGGCGGTGTCCACCGCCGGGTAGGGGGCGGTGGGGGCCGGGCGGCGCAGCAGGTCGTCGGGCCCGTCACCGCCGTACGTCGTGACGCGCAGCCCCGGTACGGCCGCCCGCAGCAGGTCGTCCACCGCCCGCACGTCGCACAGCGCGTGCGTGATCCGGGCGATGGCGCACATCTCCGCCAGCTCCTGCGGGCGCTGCCGGGCCAGCACGGTGACCGCGATCGCGCCCGCCTTCAGCACGGCCAGCCAGCAGGCGGCCAGCCACGGCGTGGTGGGGCCGCGCAGCAGCACCCGGTTGCCCGGGACCACGCCCAGGGTGCCGGTGAGCACGTGCGCGATCCGGTCGACACGGGCGCGCAGGTCCCCGTACGTCCAGGCGGGGCCGGTCGCGGTGCGGAACGCCGGGCGGGCCGCGTCGGCGTGGTCCAGCAGCTCCGCGGCGCAGTTCAGCCGGGCGGGGTAGCGCAGTTCAGGCAGGTCGAACCGCAGCTCGGGCCACTCGTGCGGCGGGGGCAGATGGTCGCGCGCGAACGTGTCGACGTGGGCCGAGGGATGCATGACGATGGGCCCCCTTGCCGTGACTCCGGGTCCGGGCCTGGCCGCCCGAACGGGCTTCCTGGTGGGCTCGCGCTTCGAGCGTAGCGGGCTGGTGACGGCAGTCAACGGTCCGCGATACCGTCGGGGGACGGGCTGACCCGCCCCGGAGGGAGGAACGGCCGTGTCCGCATTCGCACTCGCGCCGGAGCAGGCCGCCTGGTGCGCCGAGCTGCGCGCGCTGGCCGCCGGGCGGCTGCGCCCGCTCGCCGACCGGGGTACACCCGGCCACGTCGACCGGCCGCTGCTCGCCGAACTCGGCCGGACCGGCCTGCTGGCCCGGCTGTTCGACTCCGGGGCGCTGGAGCTGTGCCTGCTGCGGGAGTCCCTCGCGCAGGGCTGCACCGAGGCCGAGACCGCCCTCGCCCTCCAGGGCCTCGGCGCCCACCCGGTGCACGCCCACGGCACCCCGGCCCAGCGGGAGCGCTGGCTGCCCCGGGTCGCCGACGGCAGCGCGGTCGCCGCGTTCGCGCTCAGCGAGCCCGGCGCCGGGTCGGACGCGGCGGCGCTGTCCCTCGCCGCCGAACCCGACGGCGACGGCTGGCGGCTCACCGGCGCCAAGTGCTGGATCTCCAACGCCCCCGACGCCGACTTCTACACCGTCTTCGCCCGCACCACGCCCGGCGCCGGAGCGCGCGGGGTGACCGCCTTCCTCGTCCCCGCCGACCGGCCCGGACTCACCGGCCGCCCGCTGGAGATGCTCGCACCGCACCCCATCGGCGCCCTCGACTTCGACGCCGTGCCCGTCACCGGCGCCGACCTGCTCGGCGCGCCCGGCCGCGGCTTCGCCGTCGCCATGGGCACCCTCAACCTCTTCCGGCCCAGCGTCGGCGCCTTCGCGGTCGGCATGGCCCAGGCCGCGCTGGACGCCACCCTCGCCCACACCGCCCGGCGCGAGGCGTTCGGCGGCACCCTGCGCGACCTCCAGGCCGTCTCCCACCAGGTCGCCGAGATGGCCTTGCGCACCGAGGCGGCCCGGCTGATGGTGTACGCGGCGGCCTCGGCGTACGACGCGGGGGCCGACGACGTGCCCCGGCGGGCCGCGATGGCCAAGCTGCTGGCCACCGAGACCGCGCAGTACGTCGTCGACACCGCCGTCCAGCTGCACGGCGCGTGCGCCCTGCGCCGCGGCCACCTGCTGGAGCACCTCTACCGCGAGGTGCGCGCGCCGCGCATCTACGAGGGCGCCAGCGAGGTGCAACGGAGCATCATCGCCAAGGAGTTGTACGCCACGGCGGCGAGGGAGGCCCGGTGACGGCCGAGCGCGTCAACCCGCCCGGGCTGTCCCCGCCCACCGGTTTCAGCCACGCCGTGGTCGCGGCCGGCACCCGCGTGGTGTTCCTGGCCGGGCAGACCGCCCTCGACGCCGACGGGGAGATCACCGGGGACACGCTGCCCGAGCAGTTCGACAGGGCCCTCGGCAACCTGCTCGGCGCCCTGCGCGCGGCCGGCGGCACCCCCGCCGACCTGGCCCGGGTCACCGTCTACGCCACCGACCTCGCCGCCTACCGCGCCCACGCGCCCGAACTGGGACGGATCTGGCACCGGTCGGCGGGCCGGGACTATCCGGCGATGGCCGTCGTCCAGGTCGTCCGGCTGTGGGACGAGCGGGCGCTGGTGGAGCTGGACGGGTTCGCCGTACTGCCCTGACCCCGGCCGCGGGCACCCGGCACAACCGTCGGGAGCACGGACGCGCCACCGTAGGGGTGACGGTCACGTCCGCGGGCCCGGCCGCCCGGTACCAGTGGAGGCCTCGAACCCCTGCACACGGGAGGTACCCCATGCCCGTCCGCCGTTCCCTCCTCGCCGCCGCCCTCGGCGCCGCGGCGCTGCTGTGCGCGACCGCCGCTCCGGCCG
Source organism: Streptomyces rubradiris (assembly GCF_016860525.1). NCBI lineage: Bacteria > Bacillati > Actinomycetota > Actinomycetes > Kitasatosporales > Streptomycetaceae > Streptomyces > Streptomyces rubradiris. The sequence continues at coordinate 1,996,179 of NZ_BNEA01000015.1, read as the reverse complement.
CCGCCGCGCCCGGCGAGTACATCACCGTCGACGCGACCGGCCGGATCGCGGCCGACGGCACGGTCACGCTCTCCGGCAGCTACCGCTGCACCGGCGCCACCGGGCCCGCGTTCATCGGCTCCTCGGTCAGCCAGGGCACCGTCCGCCAGCAGGGCATCGGCGGCAGCGGCGCCCGCTGCGACGGTGTCGAACACCGCTGGCAGAACTCCGGCAAGCCCTACGGCCAGACGCTGCGGCCGGGGCCCGCGCGGGTGCAGGCCACCGTCGTGGAGCTGCGCCCCTCGGGCATCGTCCTGCTGCCGGTCTTCCACGCCCAGTCGGACCGCGACATCACCCTCGTCCAGGGCTGAGCCCCGCGCCACCGGTTCAGTGACCCGTCCGGCGGCTGTCGCGGGCTCCCTGGCCGCTCAACGGCCCGTCCGGACGGCTGTGGGGCGGCTCCCAGCCGGTTCACGGCCCGTCCGGGCGGCTGCGGTCGGTCGGCTTCCTGCCGGTTCGAGGTCCGGGCCGGCTGTCGTCGGCTTCCCGCTCGCTGCCGGTTGACGACCCGCCCGGGCCGTCGCCCGCTCCTCCTCGGGTCACAGCCCCTCCAGGGCCGTGACCCGCTCCCCGCCGGTTTCCGGGCCGTCCACGGCCGGCGGGGCCGGTACGCGTCGGACCACCGTGCCGCCCGGCCGGCGCAGGGCGGCGACGAACTTGTAGCGGGAGCCGCGGTAGACCGAGCGCACCCACTCCACCGGGGTGCCCTGCGCGTCCCGCGAGTGCCGGGACAGCAGCAGCATCGGCAGCCCCACGTCGGTGGCCAGCAACTGGGCCTCGCGCGGGGTGGACAGCGACGTCTCGATGGTCTCGTCCGCCTCGGCCAGATGGACGCCGTAGACCTCGGCGAGCGCCGTGTACAGCGACGGGTAGGTGGCCAGCGAGCGGCGCAGGCCGGGGAAGCGGCGCACGGACAGGTGGGTCGTCTCGATCGCCATCGGGTCGCCGCTGGCCAGCCGCAGCCGCTCGATGCGCAGCACCCGTTCGCCGATCCCGATGCCGAGCAGGCCCGCCAGCTGTTCGTCGGCCGGCACCTCCCCGATGTCCAGCACCTGCGAGGCCGGGGTGAGGCCCTGGGCCCGCATGTCCTCGGTGTGCGAGGTGAGCTGGAGCGTGCGGTACAGCTTGGGCTGGGCCACGAAGGTGCCCTTGCCCTGGATCCGGTCGAGCCGCCCCTCGCCGACGAGCTCCTGCAGGGCTTGGCGCACGGTGGTCCGGGAGGTGTCGAACCGGACGGCGAGCAGCCGTTCGGCGGGCATGGCCGAACCGGGTTGCAGCGCTTCGGCCATCGTCAGGAGCTGCTGCTTGATCCGGTAGTACTTCGGCACGCGCGCGGTGCGGCCGGGCGCCCCCCGGTACGGATGGGCGCTGCTGACGTCGGTGGTCATGCCTGCCTTCCCGGCTGTGTCGATGGGCTCCCGTTATAGCGACCAACTCCCGTATGGTCTAGTCCAACTGAACGGTCCGGGCGAAAGGGACGGAACGCGGAGGGACGCGCTCCGGTGACTTTCTCGTAACGGCCCGGACCGGCTTCCCGAACCACCCTTGACACTCCAAAAGGTCTAGGCCAAGCTCCACCGTACTGGTCTACACCATTAGTGGCCAGGTCCCGAGCCCTACGTGCAACAGCGTCGTACCGCAGGTCACCGCCGAGGGCGTGGGGGGTTAGTGGCATCCCTGAGGAGGGTGGCGTGAAGCGCAAGCTTGCGGCCGCGATAGTGATCGCGGGCATGATGGTCTCCGTGTCGGCGTGCGGCGGGGACGACGGCGACGAGGGCAACGCGGGACCGGACAGCTTCAAGGGCCAGACGCTCACCGTCTGGGCGATGGACGGCTCCACCCCGGACCAGTGGGTCAAGGACGTGTCGGCCGCGTTCGAGAAGAAGACCGGCGCCAAGGTGAAGTTCGAGACCCAGAAGTGGGACGGGATCCAGCAGAAGATCACCACCGCCCTCTCCGAGTCCACCCCGCCAGACGTGATCGAGGTCGGCAACACCCAGACCCCGGCCTACGCGGCCACCGGCGGCCTCGCCGAACTGGACGACCTGAAGAAGGAGATCGGCGCCGACTGGACGCCGTCGGTCTCGCAGTCCTCCGTCTACGACGGCAAGCAGTACGCCGCTCCCTGGTACTTCACCAGCCGCGTGGTCATCTACAACAAGAAGATCTGGGCCCAGGCCGGCATCAAGGACGTCCCCAAGACCCGGGACGAGTTCTTCAAGGACCTGGAGACCATCGACAAGAAGACCGACGCCGAGCCGATCTACCTGCCCGGCCAGAACTGGTACTTCTTCGACGGCCTGACCATCGGCCAGGGCGCCGACCTGGTGAAGAAGCAGGGCGACAAGTACGTCTCCAACCTCGATGACCCCAAGGTCGCCAAGGCCATGGAGATCTACAAGAAGTACGCCTCCTACTCCCAGGCCCCCAAGGACAAGGACGAGGCCACCCCGCAGCAGGCCGAGGTGTTCGCCAACGGCAAGACCGGCGCGTTCATCGGCATGGGCTGGGAGGCCGCCACCGCGGTCAACGCGAACAAGGCCATCGAGAAGGACCTCGGCTACTTCCCCATCCCCGGCGAGAGCGCGGACAAGCCCGAGAGCGTCTTCCTCGGCGGCTCCAACCTCGCCGTCGCCGCGGGCAGCAAGAAGCAGGCCCTGGCCAAGGAGTTCCTGCGGATCGCGCTGTCCGACCAGTACGAGGGCCAGCTTGCCAAGCTCAACGGCGTCATCCCGAACAAGAAGGCGCTGGAGTCCAACCTCAAGGGCAACCTGATCGCGGAGGCCATCGCCCCGGGTGCCTCGGTCGGCGGCACCACCCCGCTGATCCCCGAGTGGGGCGCGGTGGAGAACAACCCCAACCCGATCAAGTCCTACATGACGTCCGTGCTGAACGGTAAGTCCCCGGCACAGGCCGCCCAGCAGGTCGAGGACGAGATCAACAAGCGCCTGGCCCAGCAGAACTAATCACCGCGCCGGGGGTGCCACCAGACGGCACCCCCGGCCCACGCCTTGGCCGTGCCACGGGTACGGCCACGGTGTTTCGTACGGCCACGGAAGAGATGGCAACTCATGTCAGTGCAGACCGAAGGCACGGACACGGCCGGGGAGCCCGCTGTCCGCAAGGCCCGGGTGCCGGCCTCGCCACGAGGTGACGACCGCACCTTCGGGGCCCCCTCCCGGCGTCGCGCCGCCGCCCCCTACCTGCTCCTGCTGCCCGCGCTGCTGGCCACCCTGGTGCTGCTCGGCTGGCCGCTCGTGAAGAACGGCATGCTGTCGTTCCAGAACCTCAACCCGCGCCAGCTCATCCAGCACCTCACCGAGTGGAACGGCGTCGACAACTACGAAGAGGTGCTGACCGCCGAGGAGTTCTGGCGGGTCGTCGAGCGCTCCGTGTTCTTCACCGCCGTCAACGTGGCGCTGATCATGGTGCTCGGCACGCTGATCGGGCTGCTGCTGGCCCGGCTCGGCAAGCGGATGCGGCTGCTGCTCCTGTTCGGCCTCGTGCTCGCCTGGGCCATGCCGGTGATCGCGGCCACCACCGTCTACAAGTGGCTGTTCGCCCAGCGCTTCGGCGTCGTCAACTGGGTGCTGGACAAGCTCGGCTGGCACTCCATGGCCGACCACAACTGGCTGGAGACCCAGTTCTCCACCTTCGCCGTGGTCACCCTGCTGCTCGTGTGGCAGTCCATCCCCTTCGTGGCGATCAACCTCTACGCCGCCACCACCACGATCCCCCGGGAGCTGTACGAGGCCGCCGCCCTGGACGGCGCCGGCACCTGGAAGGGCTTCACCTCCGTGACCCTGCCCTTCCTGCGGCCGTTCCTGTACGCCACGACGTTCCTCGAAGTCATCTGGATCTTCAAGGCGTTCCCGCAGATCTTCGCGATGAACGAGGGCGGCCCGGACCACCTCACCGAGACCCTGCCGATCTACGCCTTCGTGGAGGGCGTCGGCAACCAGCACTTCGGGCTCGGCGCGGCGATCTCCTTCCTGACCATCGCGGTGCTGCTCGTCATCACCTCGTACTACCTGCGCATGGTGCTCAAGCAAGAGGAGGACGAGCTGTGAAGCGCTCGCTCTTCGGCCGCTTCTGGCCCAACGCGACCGCCGTCGTCCTCTTCGTCGGCTTCGCGTTCCCCGTGTACTGGATGTTCGCCACGGCCTTCAAGCCGACCGGCGACATCATCACCGACGACCCGGTGTGGTTCCCGACCGACGCCACCCTGGAGCACTTCAAGACGGCCGTCGACGCCGACCACTTCTGGACCCTGGTCCTCAACTCGGTCACCGTCACGCTGCTGTCGGTCGCGTGCTCGCTCGTCATCGCCCTGCTCGCGGCCTTCGCCCTGACCCGGATGCGGTTCAAGGGCCGGCGCGGTCTCATCGTGACGTTCATGCTGGCGCAGATGGCTCCCTGGGAAGTCCTCATCATCGCCATGTACATGATCGTGCGGGACAACGACATGCTCGACAGCCTGGTCCCGCTCACCGCCTTCTACACCATGATGGTGCTGCCGCTGACCATCCTGACGCTGCGCGGCTACATCGCCGCCGTGCCCAAGGAGCTGGAGGAGTCGGCGATGGTCGACGGCTGCACCCGCCCGCAGGCCTTCGTGAAGGTGATCTTCCCGCTGCTCGCGCCCGGCCTGATGGCGACCTCGCTGTTCGGCTTCATCACCGCCTGGAACGAGTTCCCGCTCGTCCTGATCCTCAACAAGTCCGCGGAGAAGCAGACCCTGCCGCTGTGGCTGTCGCAGTTCCAGACCGCCTTCGGCGACGACTGGGGCGCCACCATGGCCGCCTCGTCCCTCTTCGCGCTGCCCATCCTGATCCTCTTCATCTTCCTGCAACGCAAGGCTGTCAGCGGTCTGACCGACGGCGCCGTGAAGGGATGACGCCCCGATGACCATCATCGCCCCCGGCACCGACACCCTCACCCGCAACGCCCTCGCGGTGCTCCAGCCCGGCTTCGACGGCACCACCGCCCCCGACTGGGTGCTCCGCCGCATCGACGAGGGCCTGGCCTCCGTCGCCCTGTTCGGCCGCAACGTCGTCAGCGAGGAACAGGTCACCGCGCTCACCGCGCAACTGCGCGCCGGACGGGACGACCTGCTCGTCGCCATCGACGAGGAGAGCGGCGACGTCACCCGCCTCGACGTGCGCACCGGCTCCGCCTTCCCCGGCAGCCACGCGCTCGGCGCCGTCGACGACCCCGGCCTGACCCGGTCCGTCGCCCGCGAGCTGGGCCGCCGCCTGGCCGCCTGCGGCGTCACCTTCGACTGGGCGCCCTCCGCCGACGTCAACGCCAACCCCGACAACCCGGTCATCGGCGTCCGCTCCTTCGGCGCGAGCCCCGACCTGGTCGCCCGGCACACCGCCGCCTGGGTCGAGGGCCTGCAGTCCTCCGGCGTCGCCGCCTGCACCAAGCACTTCCCCGGGCACGGTGACACCAACGTCGACTCCCACCACGCCGTACCCCGCATCGACGTCGACGCCGACACCCTCTACGAGCGCGAACTGCCCCCGTTCCGCGCGGCCATCGCCGCCGGCACCCGGGCCATCATGAGCGCTCACATCCTGGTGCCGGCCCTCGACCCGGACCGCCCCGGCACCCTGTCCCCGCGCATCCTCACCGACCTGCTGCGCGGCGAACTCGGCTACCAGGGCCTGATCGTCACCGACGGCATCGAGATGCGCGCCATCTCCGGCACCTACGGCCTGAACCAGGGTGTCGTCCTCGCGATCGCGGCCGGCGCCGACGCCATCTGCGTGGGCGGCGGACTGTGCGACGAGGGCACCGTGCTCGGCATGCGGGACGCGCTCGTCGCGGCCGTGCGCTCCGGCGAACTGCCCGAGGAACGGCTCGCCGACGCCGCCGCCCGGGTGCGCGACCTGGCCGCCTGGACCGCCGCGCACCGCGGGGACGCCGCCGAGGCCACGCCCGACCCGGAGATCGGCCTCGTCGCGGCCCGCCGCGCGGTGACCGTGACCCGCACCGGCACCGCGGCACCGGTCACCGGGCCGGTGTACATCGCCCGGTTCAACCCGGCCCCGAACATCGCCGTCGGCCACGAGACCCCCTGGGGCGTCGCCGACGAGCTGGAGCGGCTGCTGCCCGGCAGCACCTCCGGGACCTTCACCGGCGACGACGCCGGAGCCGCCGCCCTCGCCGCGGCCGGCGGACGCCGGATCGTCGCCGTGGTCCGCGACGAACACCGGCACCCCTGGATGCGCGCCGCACTCGACACCCTGCTCGCCGCCCGGCCCGACACCGTCGTGGTCGAGATGGGCCTGCCGCAGGCCCCGCCGCGCGGTGCCCTGCACCTCGCCACCTACGGCGCCGCCCGCGTCTGCGGAGCGGCCGCCGCCGAGGCTGTCCTGGCCGGCTGACCTCCTTTCACCCCCGGCCGCCCGCCCTCCCCGGCGGGCGGCCACCCTCCCCGTGCTTCCTTCCGTGGACCGGTGGCCTTTTCACGCCCTGACGTATGCCACCGGCACATGTCTCACGTCCGACCCGCAGGTGTTGTCGTCCCGATTCACCCCGGAGTGTGAACACATGCACGAGCCCACCCCCTACCTCCACCGAGCGGCGACCGGCCGCCCCTACTTCAGCGCCGACGGCGAGACCTACCTCGCCCCGACCCCGCTGCGCGACCTGGAGAAGACCGAGCCGCTGCGCGTGCTGTCCGAAGCGGACTTCGCGTTCTGGCAGACCTACGGCTACGTCGTCGTCCGCGAGGCCATCACCCCCGGCGAGGCCAAGGCCCTGCTCGACTTCGCCTGGGAGTTCCAGGGACTCGACCCCGACCGCCCTGACACCTGGTACGAGGAACCCGAGTTCCGCTCCGAACTCGACCGCCACCTGTACATCTACGGCTTCGTCGAGGCGTACCACCACCAGCTGATCTGGGACAGCCGGCAGAACCAGCGGGTCTACGACGCCTTCGTGGACGTCTGGGACAGCCCCGAGCTGTGGGTCACCCTGGACCGGCTCAACCTCAACCCGCCCAACGTACGCACCCGTTCGCGCTCCCTGATCGAACCCACCGACGAGGGCTTCGACATCGAGCTGCACTGGGACGTCGACTCCACCCGCGCCGTGCTGCCGCAGCGCGTCCAGGGCATCATCGCGCTCACCGACACCCGGCCCGAACTCGGCGGCTTCCAGTGCGCGCCGGAGCTCTTCCGCCGCTTCGAGGAGTGGCGGCTCGCCCAGCCACCCGGCCGCGACCCGGTCCGCCCCGCGATCGACCGCGCCGAGTTCCCGGTGGTCCGCCCCGACCTCCAGCCCGGTGACCTGCTGATCTTCAACGGGATGCTCGCCCACGGAGTGGCGCCCAACCTCTCTGACAACGCTGTCCGCGCCGTCCAGTACCTGTCGATGATGCCCGCCCTGGAGGAGCACACCGCCCTGCGCGACTCCCGCGTGCACTCCTGGCGCACCCTGGACACCCCCGACTGGAACGCCACCCTGCTCGGCGACGCGCGCACGCCGGAAGCCCTCCGCTACGGCCCCGCCGAACTGAACGACCTGGGCCGCAAGCTGCTGGGGCTGGACTCCTGGGCCGCCGGGGAAGGCCACCGGTGAACCGCGTCTGCCTCGCCCTGCCCACCAACCGCGCCTGTTCCGCCACCATCACCGCCCTGCACGCGGAAGCCGCCTACGCGGTACGGAACTCCGGCGCCGACGTCCAGATGCTGATCCTGGACTCCGCCGACGCCCGCACCCGGGCCGCCCACGCGGCGACCGTCGCGGCCCTGCCCCCGCAACCGGGCGTGACCGTCCACCACCTCGACGAGGAACACCAACGCGACTGGCTGCGCCGGACGATCGCCCGGTCCGCGCTGCCCGGCCCGGACCGGCTGCTCGACCTCATGCTCCCGCCCGCCGTCTCCTACGGCGCCTGCACCAACCGCGCCTTCCTGCTGGCCGCCTCCCTGGGCTGCCACTCCGTGCACCGCAGGGACTCCGACAGCACCTACCAGGTCCACGCCGGCGAACCGGTGTTCCCCGTCCACCACGAACTGCCCTGGCTCGGCCGCCCCGCCGCCGAGGCGACGGCAGCGGTCACCCGCACCGACCTCGACCCGGCCCTGGCCCACCGCCCGGTCGCCCTGGCCGGCGCCTCCTTCATCGGCGAACTCTCCGTCGACATCGCCGGGATACGCCGCCTGGACGAGGCTGTCTACCACGACGTGGTCGGCCTGTGGGCACCCGGCGACTGGCCCGAGGACCGCCGCCGCGCGCTGGTCGAGGAGTCCTTCACGGGCGCGGGCACCGACCCCTTCACCGGTGACCACTCGACCCTCACCGTGGTCGACCCGATGCGCGTCGACATGTGCAACATCGCCTTCGACCGGGCGGTGTACGAGCGGGTCCCGCTGCCGCCCGCCACCGACACCATCGGCAGCGACTACTTCCTCTTCCACCTCGTCCACGACGCGGGCCTGCCCGGCATCCTGCACAACCGCCACATCGAGAACTTCCACACCCCCGAACGCCGCACCGACACCGGCTTCCCCGCCTACCAGCGGCGGTTCGTGAAGTTCCTGCTGTCGATGCTCCACTTCCACCACGTCTACGACCGCATGGCCGCGGAGGGCGCCGCCGGCCTGCTCGACGCCGACCACCGGGTCCGCCCCGACCGGGTGGCACGGCTCGTGCGCGAGAGCACCACCCTGGACCGCGCCGAGAACATCTGGCGCCTGGACCGCGTGGACACGGCGTACCGCAAACTGGGCGGCAGATACGCGATGTTCGCCGACCAACTGGGCGAGGAACGCGGCGAGTTGCTGGACCAGGCGGCCAGGGACATGGAGGACTTCGCGACCCTCACCGAGGCATGGCCGGCATTGATCGAGGCGGCCCGCACATGAGCGCCCCGAAGGGGCGCGGGGAACGACGCGACAAGCCACAACGCACCCGCACCCGCGAGACAACATCCCCGGGCACATCGACAGGCGCACCCACAACCGACCACATCCGCTACGACCTCACCGGCATAGAGCACCAATACGACACCCTGCTCGGCGAGTTGCCCGGCACGGACATCCGCTTCGCCCTCAAGGCCTGCCCAGTGGACGAAGTACTCCGCTGCCTGGCGGACCGCGGCGCCGGCTTCGACACCGCGAGCCCCGCCGAGATCCGGCAAGCCCTGCGAGCCGGGGCGCAGCCCCACCGCGTCCACTACGGCAACACCATCAAGTCCGACCACGACATCGCCGAAGCCCACCGCCTGGGTGTCCGCACGTTCGCCACCGACAGCCTCGAAGACGTCACCGCGATCGCCCGGCACGCCCCCGGCGCCCGCGTGTTCTGCCGGCTGGCCACCAGCGGCCGGGGCGCCCTGTGGGGCCTGAACCGCAAGTTCGGCTGCGACCCGGACGACGCCGTCCGCATCATGGCCGCCGCCCGCGCGGCCGGCCTCGTCCCGGCCGGACTCTCCGTGCACGTCGGCTCCCAGCAGCTGACCGGCGAGGCCTGGCAGCAGGCCCTGGACACCCTCGCCGGGACGCTGCTCGCGCTGGCCGGGCGGGGGATCGTACCCGACCACGTCAACCTCGGCGGCGGCCTGCCCGCGCTCGGTTACCTGGACCGGCGCGGCACCCCGCTCGACCCGCCGCTGGACAAGATCCTCACCGTGCTCCGCGAGGGCATGGAACACCTGAACGGACTGGTCGCAGCCCCGCTGCGGTTCGTCCTGGAGCCGGGCCGGCACCTGGTCGCCGACCACGGCGCGGTCCGCGCGCACGTGGTCCGGCTGACCGAGCGCACCGGGCCGGACGGCCGGCCCGCCCGCTGGCTGTACCTGAGCGCCGGCAAGTTCAACGGCCTGTACGAGATGGACCAGGTGACCCACCCGCTGCTCTTCCCCGGGCGGGAGACCGAGGAGCACGTGCCCGCCGTCGTCGCGGGCCCCACCTGCGACGGCGACGACGCCTACGGCGGCGGCCGGCACCCGGTGCCCGTCCCCCGGTCCCTCGCCTCCGGCGACCCGGTGTGGATCCTCTCCGCCGGCGCCTACGCCCCCAGTTACACGACCCAGGGCTTCAACGGCATCAGCCCGCTGCCGTGCGTGTGCGTACGCGGCCCGGAAGGACTCCCACTGACATGAACGACCGTCTACGGGGCATCACCGAGGCCGACTGGCCCCGGCTGGCCGCCCTGGAGAGCGAGGCGTACGCGGACCTCTCCCTCGCCGAGGGCGAGGCGGCGCTGCGCTCCCGGGCCCGCGCCTCGGCCGGCACCTGCTTCGTCCTGGAACGCGACGGCCGGCCCGCCGGCTACCTCCTCGCCCTGCCCTACCCCCGGTTCCGCTGCCCCGCGCTGGGCAGTCCGGAACCGGCCGTCCACGACACCGCCAACCTGCACCTGCACGACATCGTCGTCAGCGTCCCGCTGCGCCGCCGGGGGCTCGGCACCCGGCTGGTGCGCCACCTGACCGAGACGGCCCGGGCGCGCGGCTTCGCCACCGTCTCGCTGGTCGCCGTCGGCGACAAGGCGGAGTTCTGGCGCGCCCGCGGCTACCGCGCCCACCCGTCGGCCCCGGTCCCGCCGGAGTACGGCCGGGGCGCGGTCTACATGTCGGCGCCGGTGACCGCCCTGGCCCGGCCGCACCGGGAGGCGGTGTGATGCCCGTACCGTCCTTCGCGCGCGCCAAGTGGTCGATCGCCGCGCTGTTCTGCTTCCTCGGCTTCCAGTACGGCACCTGGATCGCCCGCCTGCCCGCGCTGAAGACGCGGCTGGACCTCGGCGCCGGCGAGGTGGGGCTGCTGCTGATGGCCTGCGGGGCGGGCGCCGCGGTCTCCTTCCCGCTGATCGCCGTGCTGATGCGGCGGCTCGGCTCCCGGCGGCTGTCCCTGGTGTCCGCCGTCGCCCTGATCGCCGTACTGGCCGCCCTGTCCGTCGTACCGAACTACCCGCTGGCGCTGCTCGCCGTGGCCGCCGACGGGGTCGCGGTCGGCTGCCTGAACGTGGCCATGAACGCGCAAGGGGCGGCGCTGGAGAAGGCGTACGACCGCACCGCCATGTCCCAGCTGCACGCCACCTTCAGCGCCGGGCTGCTCGCCGCCGCCCTGCTGGCCTCCGGTGCCACCGCCGTGACCGGGTCCGTCCCGGCCCACTTCGCCGTCGCCGGCGCGCTGCTGCTGCTCCTGCTCGGCGGTGCCCGGCCGGGCCTGCTCGCGCACGAGGAGCCGGCCCCGGCCGCCGAGGACGGGCCGAAGCCCAGGGCCCGGCGCGGGCTGCCGTCCGGTACGACCCTGCTCATGGGCTGTGCCATGGCGTTCGGCACCATCACCGAGGGCGCGATGAACGACTGGTCGACGCTCTACATGGAGGACGTCGTGCAGGCGTCGCCGAGTATCGCGCCGCTCGGCATCGCGGTGGTCTCCGTGATGATGCTGCTGGCCCGGGTGTGCGCGGACCGCTGGCGCACCCGCTGGGGCGACGGGCCGGTGGTGCGCACCGGCAGCGCGGTGGCCGCCGTCGGCCTGGCCCTCGCCCTGCTGGCCGGGGGAGTGGTGCCCACGCTGCTCGGCTTCGCCTGCGTCGGCCTCGGCGCCGCCGCCGTCACCCCGTGCGTGTACGTGGCGGCGGCCGGACACGGCTCCGACGCCCTCGCCCTGGTCGCCGCGATGGGCACCACCGGGCTGCTGGGCGGCCCGGCCCTGATCGGCTTCGTGGCGAGCGCGGCCAACCTCACCCTGGGCATGGCCACGGTGGCGGCCTGCGCCCTGCTCGTCACGGCGACCGCCTTCCGCATCCCGTGGCGGACCCGGGCCGCCGCGCTCGCCGAGCCGGGCTGAGCGGACCCGGGGCCGCTAGGGTCTGCGGCGCCGGCCCGGCGCCCGCGGGGCCGGGCCGTCGTCCCAGGCCGGGGGCGGCAGCCCGGCCGAGTCCAGCAACTGCTCGCCGTACAGGTCGTGGAGCCAGTTGGTCTGGTACACGGTGTCCAGGTAGCGCTCGCCGAGGTCGGGGGCGATGGCCACCGCGGTCAGCTCCCGGGTGTCCTGCCGGGCCAGCCACTCCGTCGCCGCGCTGACCACCGTCCCCGTGGAGCCGCCGAACAGGAAGCCCCGCCGGGCCAGCCGGTGGCAGGTGCGGATGGTGTCCGCCTCCTCCACCCGGATCACCTCGTCGACGTAGGACTCGTCCAGCAGCGGCGGGCGCATGCTCATGCCCAGGCCGGGGATCATCCGGCGGCCGGGCGGGCCGCCGAACGCCACCGAGCCCATGCTGTCCACGGCGACGATCCGCACCGGCCGGTGCCACTCGCGGAACCAGCGCGCGCAGCCCATCAGGGTCCCGGCGGTGCCGGTCCCGACGAACAGCACGTCCAGGCCCGGGAAGTGACCGGCGATCTCCGGCGCGGTGGTGCGGTAGTGCGCCCGCCAGTTGCCCGCGTTGGTGTACTGGCTCAGCCACACGTAGCGGTCGTCCGACGCGCACAGCGAACGCAGGTACTCCAGCCGGGTCCCGAGGAAGCCGCCGTTCTCGTCCAGGTCGGTCACCACGTGCACATGACTGCCGAGGGCCTCCATCAGCAGCTTGGTGGACAGGTTGCACCGGGGGTCCGTCACGCACAGGAACCGGTAGCCCTTGCTCGCGGCGATCATGCTGAGCGCGACGCCCAGGTTGCCGGACGAGGACTCGACGAGGATGGAATCCGGTTTCAGGCTCCCGTCCCGCTCGGCGCTCTCCACCATCTCGTTCGCGGCCTTCAGCTTGATGGAGCCGGCGAAATTGAAGCCCTCGCACTTCAGGTAGAGGCGGTATCCGAATATCGACTCCAGATCGACGAAGAGGCTCCCTTCGTTGAACGCGTGGGGAGCGGAGATCACGGGCACGGCGGGCCTCCTGTTGCCAGGGCCGGGGGAAACGGCCTCAGCCGTACCGGCGCAGGTCGTGGAAGAAGTCGTCGACGAGGCGGAGTCGGCCCGCCCGGGCGACCTGGTCGTAGACGTACTTGCCCACGGCCAGGTCGAGGACGCCGAGGCCGAAGGGGGAGAAGATCACCGGCTGGTCCCGCGGCGGCGCGGCCCGGCCGAGCAGGACGTCGTTGAGGGTGCCGTTGAGGAAGTCGCGGTTTCCGGTGCGCTGTTCGACCAGGTGCGGGGAGGTGTCCGCCTTCAGACAGTGCTCCACGTCGTCCACGAAGTTGGCCGAGGCGAGCAGCACCTCGGGCGCGAGGTCGCGCAGCGAGATGTGCAGGACCAGCGGGTTGTGGTCGAACCACGCCGGGGTCGTGACGTGCGGCCGGCCGGCGACGGTGGCGAAGACCACCAGGTCGCTGGCGCGGATCAGGCCCTCCGCGCTGTCGTGCACGGTGACCGGCTCGGTGGCCCCGCTCTGCCGCAGGTAGCCGCAGAAGCCCTCGGTGCTGGCGGCGGACACGTCGTGCACGCCGATCGCCTCGAAGCTCCAGCCGGTGCGGGCCAGGAAGGTGTGGATGTACCGGGCGATCAGTCCGGTGCCGCAGAAGCCGACCCGGGTCGGCCGGGTCCGCTCGCGGCTGAGCCAGTCGGCGGCCAGCGCGGCGGACGCGGCGGTCCGGGTCGCGCTGATGATGGAACTCTCCAGGCAGGCGAACGGGTAGCCGGTGTCGTGGTCGTTGAGGATGAGCACGGCCGACGCCCGCGGCAGCCCGGCGTCCACGTTCTCCGGGAAGCTGGAGATCCACTTCAGGCCGTCCACGCGGACGGACCCGCCGATGGACGCGGGCAGCGCGATGATCCGGGAGCTGGGGCGGTCGGGGAAGCGCAGGAAGTACGACGGCGGGTTCACCGACTCCCCGGCGCCGTGCAGCCGGTAGGTGGCCTCGACCAGCTCCACCACCTGCCTCTCGGACCCTTCCAGGGCCTTCTTCACCTGCTCGCCGGGGATCACGGCGAAGGTCGGCACGGACGGCGGGCCGGACTCGGCCGCGCGGGCGGTGTGGTGCAGCACGTCGGTCATCGTCCGCTCGCCTCCGGGGTGAAGGAGCCGTCGGCCACCTGCCGGGGCTCGGCCATGCCGACCAGGACCCGCCGCTCACCGGTGAACGGCTCCCTGCTGTGCGCGGTCCGGATGTTGTCCACCAGCAGCAGGTCACCGGCCTGCCAGGGCTCGCGCCGGGTGTGCTCCTCGTACGTGGCGTTCAGACGCTCGACGACGTCCGCGCCGATCGGGCCGCCGTCGCCGTAGCGGGTGTTGAACGGCAGACCGTCCTGGCCGTACTCGTCCACCAGGTACTCGCGGACCTCCGGGGCGAGCGTCCACTCGTTGAGGAAGGCGATCTGGTTGAACCAGCAGCGGCGGCCCGTCAGCGGGTGCCGGACGACGGCGGCGCGGCGCTGCCGGGTGCGCAGCGAACCGTCGGCGAGCCAGGTGAAGTCGATGGCGTTGGCCCGGCAGTACTCCTCGATCGCGGTGCGGTCGGCGGTGCCGAAGGACTCCTCCAGGGACGCCCCGATCTCGTCGTTGTAGCTGCGGACCAGCAGCCAGCCCTCCTGTTCGAACCGTCGCGCCAGGTCGGCGGGGAGCGCCTTGAGGACCTCCTCGGCGTCGGCCACCGCGGTCGCCCCGCCCGTCTCGGGCGCGGTCAGGCACGCGAACAGCATCAGGCCGGGGACCCGCAGCCGGTAGCTCAGCTCGTGGTGCATGCACATCGGCTGGTTGGCCGGCCACGGCGTGGAGGTGTACAGCCCCGGGCCGGCGGCCTCGCGCGGCGCGAACGCCTCCGCCTCCGTCATCGGCTCGCCCGCCAGCCGGGTGAGGACGGCACCGACCTGCTCGGGGTCCGCCAGGCCGAGGCCGCGCACCAGCAGCGCCCCGTGCTCGGTGACCTGTGCGCGCAGTGCCTCGCGGTGCTCGGCCGCCCAGCCGGCGGGGTCGCCCGGCGGAGCGACGCGCAGCATCGCTGGTCTGTCCGGCCGCAGCTCCACGTCGAGCGGTGCTGCCAGGGATGAGGACGGCATCTCGGTTTCCTTTCCGGTCGCCCGTCGGATGGGGACGGGCCCTCAGGTGGAGGCCAGGGGCACGGCCGCGGTCAGGACGGCCCGCGCCGCCCCGGCCGGGCGCGTGCGCGGGAAGTAGTGGCCGCCGTCGGGCAGTTCGTGCAGGTCGACGTGGTCGGCCAGCAGCCGCCAGTCCCGGTGGCGCGCGGCGTAGCCGGCCGTGTGCGGGTCGTCGGCGGCCACGACCACCGTCACCGGCGCGGCCAGCCTGACCGGCGGCGGGGAGGCGAGCGCCGCCAGCAGATAGCGGTGCGCGGACACGCAGTCGTGCCGGTAGGCGGCGCCGATGTGCTCGGCGTGCCGCTCGTTCAGTTCGGCGAGTTCGGGGTAGCCGCTGTCCGCGGCCAGCCGCGCCGCGATCTCCGCGTCACTGCCGCGGGTCAGTTCGTCGACGGCGGCGCCGCGCTCGGCGGCGGTGCCCAGCAGTTGCGCGCCGAGGAACACCCGGGTCACCCGCACCCCCCGTTCTTCGAGCCTGCGGGCCGTCTCCAGGGCCGGGGCGGCGCCCGAGGAGTGCCCCCACAGCATGACCCGGGTCAGGCCGCGCGCCGTGATCTCGGCGGCGGCCCGCTCGGCCACCTCCGCGATCGGCGCGAACGGCTCGCGCCGGCCGGCCAGATCGTGCCCGGGCGGGTCGACGGCGAGCACCGCGAGACCGCTGCCGGCCAGCGCCGCCGCCATCGGCCGGTAGTTGACCGCGTTGCCGCCCGCGTAGGGGAAGCACACCAGCGCGCACTCCGGGGTGCCGTCCGGCTCCGACAGCGGTTGCAGCAGCCGGGCGCGGGAGCGGCCGGCCCCGTCGAGGAGGGCGGCCAGGTCGGCGAGGACCGGATGGCGGGTGATGTCCTTCAGCGACACCGCCCGGTCCAGCGCGACGCTGAGCTTGACGGCCGTCAGCGAGGTGCCTCCGGAGTCGAAGAAGTGGTCCGTGCGGCCGATCCGTTCCTCGGGCACGCCCAGCAGCTCCGCCCAGACCGCCGCCAGCCGCCGCTCGGTGGGGCCGAGCGCTTCCCCGGCCCCGGCGGCGCGGTCCGGCGGAGCGGCCCCCTCGGCCTGTCCGGCCCGCTCGGCCTGTCCGGCCCGCTCGGCCTGTCCGGCCCGCTCGGCCAGCGCGGTCAGCGCCTTGCGGTCGGTCTTGCCGTTGGCGGTCAGCGGAAGGCTCTCCCGCCAGTGGAAGGCCGAGGGCACCATGTAGGAGGGCAGGGCCGCCGCGAGCGCCTCGCGCAGCGTCTCCGGGGGGAGGCGCCGGCCGGTGTGGAAGGCGATCAGGTGCTTGTTGCCGCCGCCCCGCTCGGCGACGACCACGGCGCCGTCGCGCACCCCGGCCACCCGCAGCAGGGTGTTCTCGATCTCGCCGATCTCGATGCGGAAGCCGCGGATCTTGACCTGGTTGTCCCGGCGGCCGAGGAACTCCAGCTTGCCGCCGGGGTGCCAGCGGCCCAGGTCACCGCCGAGGTACAGCCGCTCACCGGGCCGGTAGGGGTCCGTCCGGTACGCCTCCCGGGTCCGCTCGGGATCGTTCACGTACCCCCGGCCCACGCACACGCCGGAGAACGCGATCAGCCCCGGGGCGCCCAGCGGCACCAGCGACAGGTGCTCGTCCACGACGTAGACGCGTACGTTGTGCACCGCGCGGCCCAGCAGCACCCGGTCCGGCACGCCGTCCAGCACCTCGTGGTTGGTGTCGTCCGAGGTCTCGGTCAGCCCGTAGGCGTTGAGCAGCCTGATCCCCGGCTGGAGCGCGAACCAGCGCTGCGTCAGCTCCCGTTTCAGCGCCTCCCCGGTCACCGACACGCACCGCAGGTCCGGCAGCGCGCGCGGACGCTGCTCCAGGTACGAGACGACGACCTCCAGGTAGGAGGGCACGAGCTGGGCCACGGCGACCCGGCCGCGCACCAGCGTGTCCACGAACCGCTCCACGTCCGTGATCACGTCCTGGCCGACCAGCAGCGTCCGCCCGCCGGTCAGCAGCGCGGACAGCAGCTGCCACAGCGAGATGTCGAAGCACTGCGGCGCGGTCTGCGCCACCACCGACCCCTCGCCGATCCCCAGGTCGTCGATCTTGGCGTACAGGTGGTTGAGCAGGCCCGCGTGCTCGCACATCGCCCCCTTCGGCTCCCCCGTGGAGCCGGAGGTGAAGTAGATGTACGCCAGCCGGCCGGGCTCGACGGGCAGAGCGGGGTCGGTGTCGGGGTGCGGCTCGGCGTACGCCGTCTCCACCGGCAGTTTCTCGGCCCCCGGTACGGCGGCCAGCGCCTCGTCGAGGTGTGCGGTGCTGCCGGACTCGGTGAGCACCAGCCGGCAGTCCGCCCGGGTCAGCATGGCCGCGATCCGGCCGGGCGGGAAGTGCGGTTCGACGGGCAGGTAGACGCCGCCCGCCTTGAACACCGCCAGTGTCGCCGCCGGCCAGTCCAGACCGCGCTCGGTGACGACGGCGACCACGTCCTCCGGGCCCAGCCCGCGCTCCAGCAGCGCGTGCGCCAGCCGGTTGGCACGCGCGTTCAGCTCCCCGTACGTCCACGCCCGCTCGCCGTGCACGACGGCCACCCGGTCCGGGTGCTCCCGCGCCCGCCGCTCGAACAGCTCGTGCGCGCGGGCGTCCGGCAGCTCCCGGTGCGGCCCCGCCAGCCCGTGGAGCTGCTCGCGCACCTCCTCCGCGGACAGCAGGCTCTGCTGCCCGTGGTCGGCGTCCAAGGCGGCCGCCAGCAGGGCCAGGGCCTTCAGGTGGTAGCCGCCGATCCGGGCGGCGGCACCGGAGTCCAGCACGTCGGCGCGGCAGCGCAGGCGCAGCACCAGCCGCCCGCCCCGGTCGTACCAGCGGACGTGCAGCACACCCTCGTCGGTGCTCTCAGCGCTCCCCGTGCTCCCGGGGCCCTCGGGGCCGAACACCACCTCGTACGGCGGCTCGGCCAGGCCCAGTTCCCGGCGCAGCGCGGCCACCGGGAACTCGCGGTGCGCCAGCAGCTCCGCCTCGGCCCGCTCGGCGGCCGTCACCAGCGTCCGCCAGGACCCCGGCGGGACGGTCAGCCGGCACGGCAGCGGCTCGCCGCGCACCCCGGCGGTGTACCCCGTCACCACCTCCGGTTCGCCGGACAGCGCGGCCAGCACCTTGGCGTGCGCCGCCAGCAGCACCGCGCTCAGCGGGAGCCCGGAGCGCCGCACCAGGGCGCGCACCGCGGCCGTCACCTCCTCCGGGACCGCCGTCTCCTGCTCCAGGACGCCCGGCACCGGCTCCGGGACCCAGCGCGGCACGGCGGTCGCGCCGCCGGCGGTCAGCACACGGCTCCAGTAGTCCCGGTCGGTCTCCACGCGCGTTTCCATCGATGGCCTTCCTCACCTGGTGGCGGCAGCGGCGGCGTCGGTCTTCTTCTCGGCGAGGTCGGGCGGCAGGGGCCCGCCGCCGGGCTCCGGCATGTCCACGGCCGGATTGCCGCCCCAGTGGGCGCCCGGCGGGACCTCCTCGCCCTTCATCAGGAAGGAGTCGGCGGCCAGCACCGAGCCCTCGCCCATGGTCACGCCGTAGTGCACGTGGGCGGCCACGCCCAGCGTGCAGCGGGCGCCGAGCGTGATGCCGTCGGACTTGAAGGTGCCGTCCTCCTGCGAGTGGCACTGGATCTTGCTGCCGGCGTTGAGGGTGCACTCGTCGCCGACGGCGGCGAGGGTGCGCTCGGTCATGAAGCAGCCGTCGTCGAACACCCGCTTGCCCATGCGCACGCCCAGCAGCCGCCACACAAGGCTCTTGTAGGGGGTTCCGTTGAAGATGTTCAGGTACTGCACCGGGACCTTCCACAGGCGCTCGTGCAGCCAGAAGTTCCGGTCGTAGATGGAGCACAGCTGGGGCCGCAGCGCGCGGAACCTGGTCATGCAGCGCTCCACCAGCACGTAGTACGCGGTGGTCATCAGCAGGGTCAGCGCCAGGAACAGGGCGATCACCACCTGACCGGCCACGCCGTACAGCTCGACGGAGACCAGGCCGAACAGGGTCAGCAGGAAGACGTGCAGCCAGCGCGCGAACAGCATCAACGTCATCGACAGCAGGTTGTAGCGGTTCTTCGCGGAGAGGTGGCGGCGCAGCTCCTCGCCCGTGCGCAGATGGTCGAACCGGGCGTCGCGGTCCACCGAGCGGGGGATCTCGAACGGCGGCGAGCCGAGCAGCCCGACGTTCGTGCGCACCTCGCCGTCCAGCGGCACCAGCACCTTGGTCGCCAGCAGGCAGTTCTCACCGGTCCGCCCGCCCGCCGGATAGGCGATGTTGTTGCCCAGGAAGTTGCGCGGCCCGATCGTCGCCCGGGACAGCCGGAAGGACGTACCCGAGTACTCGGCGTTCACCACCGACAGCCCGTCGGCGACCATCGTCCCGGTGCCCACGGTGACCAGGAACGGCGTCTCGTGCTGCACCTCGGTGCCGAAGTTGGACCCGGTCTGCTCGACGCGTGACAGGTCGTAGCCGAGCCTGCGGAGGTAGTGCACGATGTACGAGCTGTCGCCGAACAGCCAGGTGAAGAACTTGATGTTCGTGATGCGGACGGCCACCCGGTGCAGCGTGTAGTGCAGCCCGTACAGCGGATAGACCCGCTCGGGCCTGACCAGCAGGCGCAGCAGCCGCGGCACCGTGTACAGGGCGACCAGCCCCGCGCCGACGAAGCCGAAGAACAGGGCGAGGGAGACGGCCAGCGCGTCGGGTATCAGCTCCGGCCGGCTCAGCACGGCCGTCTGCGGATCGAGCCGCTTGCCGATCGCCGGTATGCCGGTGAACACCATGTACGCCCCGCCGAGGGCGATCGGGATGTAGACGAACAGCAGTTGCAGCAGCGTGACGGTGCCGAACCAGGCCCGGCGCAGGGTGCCGCACCGGGCGGGCGGGACCCGTACGTGGTCGACGTCGGTGGGCTCCGCCGGGGAGCCGTGCCAGCGCTCGCCGTCCGGGACGGCCTGGCCGCGGTGCAGCGCGGAGGAGTGGCCCAGCTGCGCGCCGTCGCCCAGCGCGGTGTCGATGTCCAGGACGGTCTTCTCGCCGACGAACGCGTCCCGGCCGATCGTGACCCGGCCGGTCTGGATCCGCCCGGCGTACGCCCGGTAGCCCAGGAAGAAGGAGTCCTTGCGGATCAGGGTCCCGGCGCCGATGGTCAGCAGGTCGGTGCAGACCGGGACCGAGCGGGAGAGGATCGTGACGCCTTTTCCGATCCGCGCGCCGAGGGCCCGCAGATACAGCACGTACAGCGGGGTGCCGACGAGGAACACCATCGGATTCGCGTGCAGCAGCACCTTGACGAACCACAAACGTACGTACGCCAGCCCCCAGACGGGAAACTCGCCCGGTTTCCAGCGGCCGACGAGAATCCATTTCGCGAGGACCGGAAAGGCGCACAGCGCGACGAACGCGGTGCCGCCGAACACCAGCGAGCGCAGATACACGCTGCCGGGGCCGGAAGCCTCGGAGATCCACTCGTATCCGTCGGCGGCTATGTATCCGTAAACGAGGGAGTAGACCAGGAAGACCAGCAGCTGGAACGCCCCGCACAACCGGTGGTGAAGCGGGTTCACCGGAGTCGCCGGAACCGGTGCCGGCGCCGTTTCCGCCGTGGGCGCGGGGGCCGCCGGTGTGTCGCCGTCGGGCGAGGCCGGTGCGAGGGCCTCGGCCAGGGCGCGGATCGTGGGGTGCCGGTAGATGTCCCGGATGGAGGGGGAGGGCAGGTCCGGTATTTTCCGCAGCCGGGCGCAGAACTGGGCCATGACCAGGGAATTGGCGCCCAGATCGGTGAAGAAGTGGCTGTCGGCCGCAACGTGGTCGGCCTCCACGAGTTCGGCCAGTGCCGCCGCGAGTTTCCTCTCGGTCTCCGCTCTGGCCGGGCCGGTGTCGCTCATAGTGACGGCGGTTTCGTCCGGCCCGGATATGGGGACCTCGGAGGACTGCTCCACCATTCGATCTCCTGAGGACGTATGGATGGCCCTTGCCGTCCGGATCCATTTCGATCACGAACCGCCGTTTTCAGTCTGGCGAGCCGGGCGGCACCCTGCCACTCAACGAGGACCGCCGCGCCCCCCGGAAAGCGGCCCCGGCACCGCACACTCCGGCCCCTCATGCCTCCCCCACCCCAGGGTTCACCCGATCGGCGGGCCCCGGACGCAGTAACGACGCCGCAGTAACGACGCCGCAGTAACGACGCCGCGGTGACGACGCCGCGGTGACGACAGCCGGGGCCGGCCCCCCGCGGGACCGGCCCCGGCTCGCGAACCCGGGCGGGACGGCCGTCAGCCGTCCTTGCCCATGGCCTTGCGCACCAGGTCCTTGGTGCGGTCCATCAACGCGGCCACCGGCCCGAGCGCCAGGTTCTTCGCCCCGGACTCGACCCCCGGGTGCGGATGCGTGGGCGCCATGGCCTCGGCGGCCTTGACGGC
Source organism: Streptomyces rubradiris (assembly GCF_016860525.1). Lineage (NCBI taxonomy): Bacteria > Bacillati > Actinomycetota > Actinomycetes > Kitasatosporales > Streptomycetaceae > Streptomyces > Streptomyces rubradiris. The sequence continues at coordinate 1,974,742 of NZ_BNEA01000015.1, read as the reverse complement.
CTTGGCCATGGCCGCGAGGTTGGTGACGTCGGTGCTGCGCCGGATGTGCGTGAACTCGTAGCGCTCCTCGGCCCGCGCGTGCTCCTGGACGTCCGTGCGCAGCCGCGCCAGCCGGGGCAGGAACTCCGGGTCGTCGGTGTCCATCTCGTCCAGCGCGGCCAGCGCCTCCTTGGCGGCCCGCTCCTCCGCGAGCCGGTCCTTGACGACGTCCTCGCCGCCGGGCACGGCGCGCCGGGCGAAGGGGTGGACGACCTCCTCCTCGGCGGTCTCGTGCACGGCCAGCAGCCGTACCAGTCGCCGGAACGCAGCGCGCCGCTCGTCCCCGGTGGCGGCTTCGACCTCGTCGAAGAGGTTGCGGATGTCACCGTGCTGGCGCATCAGCAGCGCCACCACGTCCGTGTCCTTCGCCCCGTCGGCACCGGCCTGCGGCGTGTGCAGCTCGGACATGTCGGCTCCCTCACTTCTCGCGCATACGGGGGTCGGGGTGCTCGCCCTCGGACTCCACGCGGTACTCGCGGCCGAACATCTGGTCGTGCTCCGCCATGACCCGCTCGCTCGGCGGCTGCTCGCCGCCGTGGATCCGCTCCTGCATCTTCTCGAACCGCTCGTGCGCCTCGCGCACGTAACCGGCGCCGAGCGTGGTCAGGTCCATCTGGGTGTCGAGCAGGTTCCGCAGGTACTGCTTGTTCGGCTCGAAGGTGAGCACGGGCGGCAGCTCGGGCGCGAGGACCTCCTGCGGCTCCCGGCCGTCGTAGCGGCGCATCAGGTCGCAGGCCGTGTGCAGGTGCTCCAGCTCCATGTTCAGGTGCAGCTCCCAGACCGCCTTGACCTTGGGATCGCTCTCCTGCTCCATGAAGGAGTAGTAGAGGTAGCACTCGTTGTACTCGTGGTTGACCAGCTGCTCCCACCAGGTCTCCCCGGGGTCCACCAGGGACTCGTAGTGGGTGACGTGCTCCTCCTCGATCAGCCCGATCTCCTGGTACAGCTGGCGGGCGATCGGCTCCATGTAGGTGGGGCCGGTGTTCATGTAGAAGTTCATGGTCTGCTGCTCGGCGGACATGACCGTCAGCGCGTGCAGCTTCGACAGCGGGCTCGTGGCCGCCTTGTCGTAGGGGTCGCGGACGTTGTCGTACGGGTCGCGGTGATGGAACTTCGTGGGCCGGCCCGGCATGACCTCGGTGAGGTTGTCGACGATCGACTCGGCCTTGCGGTGCTCGATCATCTCGTACAGGTTGGCGTACCGGTACAGGTGGTCGAAGTCCTCCAGGACCCCGAACTCGTACGCCTGCTTCAGATACGGGTCCGGCTCCATCCGCGCCACCCACGCCGTCAGGTCCACCGCGACCTGCTCGTAGGCGATGGTGGTCTCCAGCACCGAGGACACGCCGGGCAGCAGCCAGTTGACGACCTTCTGCTGCTGGGCCTCGATGTAGCGGGTGCGGGCCAGCTGCCGCTTCACCTCCGGGTCGGCGGTGTTGCGGGCGAGCTGGTGGCTGAAGAGGATCGCCTCCACCTCGATGCCGTTCATGGTGATGACACGGCACCGGGTGTAGGGGTCGCAGCGGTCGGGGTCGATCGGCTGCACGTCGAGCTCGCGCCAGTTGCGCAGCTGACGGTCCAGCGGGATGCCCCGCTGTTCCAGGGGGTTGAAGGTCATGGGGGCCACTCCTGTGACGGTTCGGGGCGGGAGGTGCCCCCGTCGCCGTACCGGATGCGGGCGCCGGGGCACACCGCTCATGGTTCGGCCGCGCCACCCGCCCGGCCACCGCCCGCGCCCGGACGGCCGGAGCCTTCCTCCCTTCGTGCGAGCCACTGGGCCGTTCGCCCCGGCCGGGTCCGGTCCGCCCGGCCCTTTCCGTTTCCGCCCGGGTGGGCGGGGGACCCGGGCCGCGTGGCGGCGTACGGAGCGGAACAGCGGGTGCGGCTGCCCGCGCTGTGCGCGGGCTGGATGACGCAGACGTTCGTCCACTGGGCGTATCCGGTCCAGGCGGTGCGGGCGCTGGTGCCGGAGCCCTTGGTGGTGGAGGAGTACGAGGGCAGCGCCTGGGTGGGGTTCACCCCGTTCGTGATGACGGACGTGCGCCCGCCCGGCGTACCGTCCGCGCTGCCCGGACTCCCCGCCTTCCCGGAGACCAACCTGCGGACCTACGTCCGCCGCCCGGGCGGCCGGGACGGGCTGTGGTTCTTCTCCCTGGAGGTCGCCTGCCCGGTGATGCTGGGGGCGCGGGCGATCGGCGCGCCGTACCACCCCGGCGTCCTGGAGGTCGCCCGGAGCGGGGAGACCGTCCGCTACTTCGGCCGCAGGCGTCCGGGCCGCGCCTCGTACCGGCTGGTGGTCCGCCCCGGTGCCCCGCTGGAGCGGCCCACCGAGCGGGACGTCTGGCTGACCTCGCGCTGGCGGGCGTACACCCGGCGGCTCGGCCTGCTGTGGGAGACGCCCGTGGAACACGAGCCCTGGCCGCTGGCCGGCGCCACCGTCGAGGAACTGGAGGAGACCCTGACCGCAGAGGCGGGTCTGCCGGCCCCCGCCGGTGAGCCCGTCGCGCACTTCTCGGACGGAGTCAGGCATGTGCGGATGGGCGTCTCGGTGCCCTGCGCGCGGACGCCCTGAGCGCGGGCGGACCGGTACCGGGGGAGCCGCCCGGCGCCGGCGGACGCTCCGCTTCGAGGGCTGGATCGCGGGTCTGGGCACGGCCTCCGGCACCCGGGTCGTGCTCGGCCACTGGCAGCGGTCGCCGTTCGGCGCGTTCAGCGACGTGATGCTGGAGCACCCGGACGGCGAACGGCTGCTGCTCGCGCCCACGCGGGAGACGGCGGAGTTCATCGCCGGCACCTACGTCTTCGACACCGTACGCGTCGTACCGGTGCGCGTCGGCGTGGCGGACGGCGTCTGGACCGTCGTGGCGGGCCCGCTCCGGCTGCGGTTCGTCAGCGGACGGCGCCGGCCGCTGGGCCTGCTGCTGCGCGCCGTACCCGCCGCGCTCGCCCGCCGTCCCGCGTGGAGCGCGCTCACCGACGGCCCGGCCCGGCTGCTGCTGCCCGGCGTCCGCACCCGGGGCAGCGCCGGGGCGGGCCGTCGCGAGTGGTACGGCGCACGGGACCTGCGCGCGGTCCGCGCGCTCGCCGCGTCCTTCGACGGCGCCGACCTCGGTGCGCCGGCCCCGGTCGACCCGCCCGTCCGCTTCGGTTTCGGTTCGGTGCCGAGACGGCCGTCGCTCACCCGGGTCACCACGACGGTGCGGCTCGGGGCCGGGTGAGCGGCGCCGGCCGGGGTACCCGCCCCGCCCCGTGAAGGGAGGCTCGCATGGCCAGGACGCAGGACCGGGAGGCCGGGCGCGGTGTGGCGGTGGCGCACGGCGCCTTCAACGTGGTGGGCGGGCTGTGGCCGCTGGTGCACCTGCGCAGCTTCGAGTGGGTCTTCGGGCCGAAGACCGATGTGTGGCTCCAGATGACGACGGGCGGGCTGCTGGCCGGCTCCGGCCTCGCCCAGCTGGCGGCGGCGGCCGACCCCGGCGGGCCGGCCCACGCCCGCCGCATCGGCCTGGGCACGGCGCTGACCCTGCTGGCCGTCGATCTCGTCTACGTGCCCCGGGGACGCATCCGCCCGACGTACCTCCTCGACGCCGCGATGCAGACGGGCTGGATCACCGCCTGGCTGCGCACGACCGCACGGCGCGCCGGCCGGGCCGGCGCGGCGCGCCGCGGGGTGGCCCGGGTCAGCCGATGCCTTCCGTCCTCAGCAGGTGGGACGCGGTGATCGCCAGCTCGCGCAGCCGGTCCTGCGGCAACCGGGACGCCGGGCCGGACACCCCGAGGGCGGCCACGACGCGGCCGTGCCGGCGCACCGGCACTGCGGCGCAGCACAGCCCGGGCTGGTAGTCCTCCATGTCGACGGCGTAGCCGAGTTCGTGGACGGCGGCGACGTGCTCCTGCCAGCGGGCCCACTCCTCCGGCTGCTCACGCGCGAGGCGCTCGGCGGTGGCCGGCCGGAAGGCGAGCAGGACGTGCCCGATGGCGGTGCCGAAGAAGGGGTCGTGCCCGCCGACGGGTACGGCCAGCTTCAGCGGCTGGGAGGACTCCACGGTGTCGATGTAGACGTAGTCCCGCAGTGCGGGGACGGCGAGATAGCAGGTCTCGGTGCTGATCGAGGCCAGCTTGTCGAGCACCGGATGGATCATGTCGCGCAGCGCGTCGTCGCTGCCGACGGAGCCGCGGGCGAGTTCGGTCAGGCGTTCCGTGAGGATGTACCGCCCCGCCGAGGAACGCTGTGTCACGTAGCCGAGCGACTCCAGCGTGGCCAGCAGGTTGTGGGCGGTACTGCGGGACAGTCCGACGGACTCGGCCGCGTCGCTCAGGCGAACCCCGTCGGCGGCGGCGCCGACGGCTTCCAGCAGGGCGAAGGCGCGGGCAACGGACTGCACGCGATGCGGGCGTGTGGAGTCGGTTTCCACCATGCCGAATCTTCCTCTTCGTGATTGGGCACCGTCCCACATGAGGGGCAACGTGCTAGCGTTGTAGCGCAATGCAGAATTGAGCACGCTGATTGCGAGCTGCATTTCAACATACCGGAAACACTTGGTTTACGCCCTCGCTACGCGAAAACAACAGCAAGGGCTCACCGGACGTGCGGGAGCGCGCCGGCCGCGAGGCCGCGATCGGCGAGGCCGAGCGGCGCGCCGCCGTCCCGCGGGGCCGAGCACAAGGGGGAAACGTGCACACCGCCGACGCAGAAAAGGTCTCCTCAGCGGGGAAGGGCTCCTTACCCGAGGCCGGACCCGCTCCACACCGCGCCGAGTCGGCATCGTCCGTCGCCGCGGAGGTGAGACGCGGACTGGGCGGCCGCGTCGAAGAGGTGGCGGTCGGCCGCCTGCGCCCGGCCGCCTCCCCCAGACGCTGCCTCGACCCCGGCCACGTGGAGACGCTGGCCGCCCTGGACGACCCCTACCCGCCGGTCGTCGTCCACGCGGCGACGGGTCAGGTCATCGACGGACTGCACCGCCTGGAGGCCGCCCTGCGCAGGGGCGACCGGACCATCGCCGTCCGCTACTTCGACGGCGGACCCGACGAGGCGTACGTCTACGCCGTCCACGCCAACACCGCGCACGGCCTTCCGCTGTCGCTCGCCGAGCGCCGTACGGCCGCCCTGCGCATCCTTCGGTCCAGGCCCGCCTGGTCCGACCGCCGCATCGCCGCGGTCGCGGGTCTGTCGGCCCGCGTGGTGGCCGAACTGCGGGCCACGCGGGCCCCGGCCGGGGACCGCCCCGCGGTGCGGGTGGGCCGCGACGACCGCGCCCGCCCCGTCGATCCGCGCCGCGGCAGGGAACTCGCGGCCCGGCTGCTGCGCGAACAGCCGGACGCCTCGCTGCGGACCATCGCCGGGCAGGCCGGCGTGTCCCCCGGGACGGTGCGGGACGTGCGCGCCCGGCTGAACCGGGGCGAGGACCCGGTGCCGGCCCGCCAGCGCGGCCGGCGGCCGGCGCCGGTGGCGGCCCCAGCGCCCCTGCGGAGCGCCGAGGCGCGGAAGCCGCCGGACGACGTCCCCGCCGAGAAGCACGCCGACTTCCAGGCCGCCCTCCGCGCGCTGCGCCAGGACCCGTCCCTGCGGTTCACCGAGGTGGGCCGGTTCCTGTTGCGCATGCTGGAGCCCCAAGTGCCCCTGGCGACCCAGCAGCAGCGGATCCTGCACAGCGTTCCGGGCCATTGCGCCCCGCTGCTGTCCGCCGCCGCCCGTGCCTACGCCGACTCGCTGCGCCGGTTCGCCGACCGGCTGGAGTCCGAGGTGGCGGTCACCGGGCCGGACGAGGTCCCGCGTGCGTCCTGACGCGGCGTCCGCGGCGGTCAGGACGGCAGCGCGGGGTCCGGCTGCCGCGGGCCCGGCGTCCGCTCCGGGCGCCGGCTCGCGATGAACTCGGTCACCAGCCCGGCGAACGACTCCGGCGACTCGAAGGGGAAGGCGTGCCCGGCGGCCACGTGGGTCAGCCGGGCGCCGGGGATGAGCTCGGCCATCCGCTCCTGGTGGTACGGCGGGACCACCGTGTCGTCGGTGCCCGCGACGACGAGCGAGGGCGCCGTGACCCGGGGCAGCAGCCGCGCGATGTCGACCTCCTCGTCCAGCAGCAGGTGCCGGGCCGTGCCCTCCGGCCGGAACATCGCGGCGAAGGCCGCGACCTCGCGCTCGAACGCCGCCGCGTCCTTGAAGTGCGGGGCCGTGGCCCGGAAGGCGGTCAGCAGGACCAGGCGGGCCAGCAGCTCGGTGTCCGCCGCCAGCAGCCGCCGCCACAGGGCGAACTGGGCCGCCAGCCTGGTGTCGCTCGTCGCCCATCCCGCGTGCAGCACCAGCGAGCGGACGCGGTCGCCGGACCGGGCTGCCACCGCCGCTGCCACACAGGCCCCGAGCGAGTGCCCCACCAGGTGGAACTCCGTCAGGCCCGCGTCGTCGGCGGCGGCGATCACCTGGCGGGCGAGGTCGTCGACCGTCAGCGGCGCCCCGCTGTCCGTGGTCGTGCCCGCGCCGGACAGGAAGGGAGCCACCACCGTGTGGCGGGGGCGCAGCTCGTCGATCAGGTGGCCGAAGTTGCCGTCCGGGGTGGCCCCGGTGCCGTGGACGAGGACGACGCCCTCGCCGGAACCCGTGTGCAGGTACTCCACCACGCTCGGGCCGGATGACAGTTCGGTGTGTACTCGGGGCACTGCTGCTCCTTGTCGGGGAGGAAGTCGGGCCGCCGGGGAGGAGCCCGGCGGAAGAGCGGCCCCGCGCCGCCGGCGCGGGGCCGCACAAGGACGGGCGAGCGGGACGCCGCCGCGGTCAGCCGCCGGACGCGGAGGTGGTGACCGGCGAGGCCGGCGACGCCGGCGCGGTGTCCTGCCGGCCCCGGCGCTCCATGCCCACGGAGACGACGGCCAGCAGGATGCCGACGGTGGTGATGACGGCGCCCACCCAGTTCGGGGAGGTGTAGCCCAGGCCCGCGTCGATGGTGACACCGCCGAGCCAGGCACCCACCGCCGCGCCCAGGTTGAAGGCCGCGATGTTCGCCGCGGACACCAGCGTCGCCGGCCCGCCGGCCAGCTGCATGACCCGCGTCTGGAGCGGCGGAATGGTGCCGAACCCGACGCCGCCGAGCACGAACAGGGTGATGACGGCGGTCACCTTGTTGTGCGCGGTCGCGGTGAACAGCAGCAGGACGGCGGCGAGCGCGATCAGCAGGGTGAAGATGGTCGCGGTCAGGGCGCGGTCGGCGGCCTTGCCGCCCAGGTAGTTGCCGGCCACCAGACCCAGGCCGTACAGCGCCAGCAGCCAGGTGATGCTGGACTCGGAGAACCCGGCCACGTCCGTCATCATGGGCGTGACATAGGTGAAGGAGGCCAGCAGGCCGCTGAAGCCGATCGCGGTGACGGCGAGCGCCAGCCAGACCTGTGGCTTGCGGAAGGCCGCCAGCTCCGCGCGCAGGTTGCTCTCCTCGGCGACCGGTTCGCTCGGCACCAGGGTCATGATGCCGAGCAGGCCGATCAGGCCCAGCACCACAACGCCCCAGAACGCCGCCCGCCAGCCGAAGTGCTGGCCGAGTACGGTGCCCATCGGCATGCCCAGTACATTGGCGAGGGTGAGGCCGGTGAACATCAGCGAGATCGCGCCGGCCTTCTTGTCGGGGGCCACCAGGCCCGCCGCGACGACGGACCCGACGCCGAAGAAGGCGCCGTGGCACAGGGCCGACAGCACCCGGCCGGTCATCAGCAGGCCGTAGCTGGGCGCGACCGCCGCGACCAGGTTGCCCGCGATGAAGAGCAGCATCAGGCCGACGAGCAGGTGCTTGCGGCGCACTCGGGTGGTGGCCGCGGTCAGCACGGGCGCTCCGACGACCACGCCCAGCGCATAGCCGGAGGTCAGCAGACCCGCGGTCGGGATGGAGACGTCGAAGTCCGCGGCGACTTCGGGCAGCAGGCCGTTGGTGACGAACTCGGTCGTGCCGATACCGAAGGCGCTGATCGCCAGGGCCAGCAACGCGAGGGGCATGGGTGTCCTTCCTTTGTGCAGACGCTCATAGCAAGCGTGCACAACAGTTGCGCACGCCAGCTATAGGCGCAAGCGGATAGCGTGCACACGCATTGCTCAGAGAGAATCCCGGGAGGCGCCCATGTACATCCCCGACGACTCCTCGGAAGTCCGCGTGCGCGGCTGGCGCACCCTCGCCGCACTCCACTGCGATCTGGAACGGACCCTGGAGGGCGTGCTGCGTCCGCACGGTCTGTCGGTGGTGGAGTACACCGTGCTGGAGGCGCTGGCCCGGCAGGACGGCTGGCACCTGCGCATGAAACAGCTGGCCCGGGTGGCCGCGCTCAGCGACAGCGCCGCCACCCGCATGGTCAACCGGCTGGAGGCGCGCGGCCTGCTGGCCCGGGTGCTGTGCACGACGGACCGGCGCGGGGTCTCCACCGAACTGACCGCCGCCGGGCGGGACCTGCTGGCCGCGGCGAAACCGGCGCACGACGCCGCGCTCTGCCGGGCGCTGGAGGAATCGCCGCTCATCGGTGAACTGGCCGCCCTGCTCGGGTCCTTGGCCGAGGCGGGCCGGCCGGCGCGGGACGCCGGCGGGGTGTGCAACTGAAGCGATCAGCGGTTGCACACCCCGATCAGCGGTTGCACACCCTTCTGTCCAACTCATCTACCCACGGCGCGTGGCCGCTCACCTGAGCAGCCACTATCGTCCGAGGCCGACGAACCCCGGGGCCGGTAGAGGCCGTTGTCGACTCCCCGCCCCGCGGACGAACTTCCCCCCTCCCCACCGGGCGGTCAGGCGCGCCGCGCCGTGCCGCCGAAAGGAGTGACCGTGCCCGACCGGCAAGCCAGCGGGACCAGGCAGAAACTGCCCTCGCTCACCGGCCTGCGGTTCTACGCCGCAGCACTCGTCTTCTGCTTCCACACCTCGCTCACCAAGATGGTGGACCCGTTCGCCGACCGGGGTTTCGCCGACGGTTACGGCCTGCTCTTCAGCAAGGCGGGCTGGGCGGGGGTGTCCTTTTTCTTCATCCTCAGCGGCTTCGTGCTGGCCTGGTCGGCGCGGCCGGGCGAGCGGCTCGGCCCCTTCTACCGGCGCCGGCTGCTGAAGATCTTCCCCAACCACGTCGTCACCTGGGCCGTGACCCTCCTGCTGTTCTCCTCGACCGTCGGGGGAGTGGCGGTGTGGCTGCCGAACCTGTTCCTCGTCCACTCCTGGATCCCCCGCCTGGACACCTTCGTGAGCGTCAACCAGCCCAGCTGGTCGCTCTGCAGCGAACTGCTCTTCTACCTGCTGTTCCCGCTGCTGTGGCGCTGGGTCAAGGACTTCAGGAGCAGCCGGCTCTGGGCGTGGTTCGCCGTCACCTTCGCCGGCCTGCTCGTCACCCAGATCGTCATCGACACGGCCGTACCCGCCACCCCGCGGCTCGCGGAGTGGCCCCTGTCCGAGACGCAGTGGTGGCTCGCCTACAACATCCCGCCGCTGCGCCTGTTCGAGTTCGTCCTCGGCATGCTCATGGCCCGCATCCTGCGGGAGGGCCGGTGGACCGGCCTGGGCATCGCCCCCGCGCTGGGCCTGACCGGCCTCGGCTACGCCCTGGCCCTGGTCGTGCCCTGGCAGTACGGCCTGAACGTCACCCTGGCCGTGCCGCTCGCCCTGCTCGTGACGGCGGTGGCGGCCGCGGACGTCGCCGGCCGCCCGACCGGTCTGCGGGGCCGGGTCATGACCCTGCTCGGCGAGGTGTCGTTCGCCTTCTACCTGGTGCACTACCTGGTGCTCCTCGCCGTGCAGGACCTGCTGGACGGCCGCAGGTTCGCCACCCCGGCGGCGCTCGCCGTCGTCGCGGTGTCCTTCGTCGTCGCCCAGCTGCTGGGCTGGCTGCTCTACGCGGCGGTGGAGCGCCCGGTCATGCGCCGCTGGGCCGGCAGACCGCGCAAGCGCGAGGACACGCCCGCCGCCGGGCCCGCCGCGGGCACGCCCCAGCCCGTCACCCAGCAGGCCTGAGCGCGTCCGCACACGGCGAAGGGCGGGGAGAAACGTCTCCCCGCCCTTCTGCCCGTCCCGCGAGCGCCCTCACCGGTCCCGTCGGCCCCGCACCGGCCGGAGCGCCGCGCGGTCCGTCACAGCACGCCGCGCAGCACGCCGCCGTCCACCCGCAGCGCCGAACCCGTGGTCGCCGACGCCTGCTCGGAGCACAGGTACACCACCAGGTTCGCCACCTCCTCCGAGGAGGCGAGACGGCCGAGCAGCGAGGTGGGCCGCTCCTTCTCGATGAACAGCCGGCTCGCCTCCTCCGGCGACCCCGCGGCATCGCCCACCAGCTCGCGCACGAACTTCTCGACCCCCTCGCTGAGGGTCGGTCCGGGCAGCACGCTGTTCACCGTGACGCCGGTGCCGCCGACCGCCTCGGCCAGACCCCGGGCCACGGTCAGCTGAGCGGTTTTCGTCATGCCGTAGTGGACCATCTCCGGCGGCACCTGGACGGCGGATTCGCTGGAGACGAAGACGGTCCTTCCCCAGCCGCGTTCCACCATCTTCGGCACATAGTGCCGGGACAGCCGGATGCCGCTCATCACATTCACGTCGAAGAAGCGCTGCCACTCCTCGTCCGGAATTTCAAAAATCGGCTGAGGGGCGAAGATTCCGGCGTTGTTCACCAGAATATCCACGGTCGGAAATGCCTCCACCAGCGCCCGGCAGCCCGCCGCGGTGCCCACGTCGGCGGCCACCTTGTGGACCCGCTCGGTGGAGCCGAACTCGCCGAGGGCCTTGTCCAGGCGTTCCTCGGTCCTGCCGTTGAGCACCACTTCCGCACCGGCGGCGTGGAGACCCCTGGCGACGGCGAGACCGATTCCGGCGGTGGAACCGGTGACCAGCGCGACGCGGCCCGAGAGATCGATATGCACGGCGTGCGTCCTCCTTCTGTAGAGGGCTCGGTGAATTCGCTGTGCGACTCTAACCCGCACTGGACAAGAACCGGGGTGTGCGAGAAACACTCGTCCCGCACACACTCGTCAGGCACCGGAAAACACCGGAAGAGAACCGGAAGAGAGAGGAAGCCGTGCAACACAATCTCGCGGGAAAGGTCGTTCTCATCACCGGCGCGGGCGGCGGAATCGGTTTCGCCACGGCCCGCGCATTCCTGGAGGAAGGGGCGTCCGTGGTGGGGGGCGACCTCGATCCGGGAGCGCTCGCGGCACTGGGCGACGACCGGGTGCTGCCGGTCGAGGCCGACCTGCGCGACCCCGACGGGGCCCCACGGCTCGTCCAGGCGGCGCTCGACCGCTTCGGGCGCGTCGACGTCCTGCACAACAACGCGGGAGTGGCCACGGTCCGGCCGGGAGGCTTCCTCGGCGTCGGGGACGACGACTGGCGGGACGTCCTGGAGCTGAACCTGCTGGGATACGTCCGGATGTCCCGCGCCGTACTGCCCCACATGCTGGAGCGGGGCAGCGGTGTGCTGCTGCACACCGCCTCGGAGGCGGCCCGCATGCCCAACCCCAGGCTGCCGGACTACAGCGTGGCGAAGGCCGGGGTCCTCATGCTGTCGAAGACGCTGGCCAGGGAGTTCACCCCGCGGGGCGTGCGCTCCAACGTGATCTCGCCCGGCTTCATCCGCACCGCCGTCTACGACCGTCCGGGCGGCCTGGCCGACGCGCTCGCCGAGGAGTTCGGCACCGACCGCGAGACCGCGCTGAAGCGGTACGTCGAGCTGAACGGCATCCCGGCGGGCCGGCTCGGCAGGCCGGAGGAGGTCGCCGCGGCGGCCGTGCACCTGGCCTCCGACGCGTCGGCGTTCGTCTCCGGGGCCGAGATCGTCGTCGACGGGGGCGTCACCCCGACCGTGTGACGCGCGCGTCCCCTTAGCGCGAATTCTGCTGGGTGCGATTTGCAGTCGAACAAACCTTGATCCTTTTGGTGATGCGGGATCTAGGCTACGGTCAGTTGAACCCGGTGAGCGACAGCAGAGCTGCGGTGAGTGACCGCGCCGTCGTCCCGGACTCGTCCACGTGCGACAGAGTGGCCGCACGACCACGCGCCGGGGCACCGGCCTCCACAGTGCCCCGGCGGCGAAGATTCGAGGAGCTGTTCCGCCGTGAAGAGAGTCGCCCTTGTCATGGGCACCCGTCCGGAGGCAATCAAGTTCGCTCCGGTGATCCGTCTTCTCCAGCGCGACCCGCGCTTCGAGCCGGCCGTCATCTCCACCGGCCAGCACCGCGAGATGCTGCACGAGACCCTCGCCGCCTTCGGCCTGTCGGTGGACCACGACATGGCGGTGATGAGGGAGCGCCAGACACTCTCCGGAACGACCGCGCGCATCCTGGAGAGCCTCGACACCTACCTGCCGGAGGAACGCCCGGACGCCGTCCTCGTCCACGGGGACACCGCGACCACCCTGGCGGGCGCGCTGGCCGCCTTCCACCACCGCATACCCGTGGTGCACGTCGAGGCCGGACTGCGCAGCGGCACGCTGTCCTCGCCCTTCCCCGAGGAGGGCAACCGCCGGCTCGTCGCCCGGGTCGCCGACCTGCACCTGGCACCGACCTGGGGCAACCGCGACCACCTGCTGAAGGAGGGCGTGCCCGCCCGCGACATCGTGGTCACCGGCAACACCGTCATCGACGCCCTCCAGTGGGGCGCCCGGCACGCCGCCGACTGGGGACGCCCCGAACTCGAGGACCTGGAACAGGAGAGCCGCAGGGTCATCCTGGCCTCCGCCCACCGCCGGGACGCCTGGCCCCAGCTGAGCGACATCGCCCGTGCCTGGCGGCGCCTCGCCGACCGCGGTGACGTGCGCGTCGTCATCCCGCTGCACCGCAACCCGGCCGTACGCGAGGCGATCCTGCCCGTGGTCGCCGGCCACCCGGACATCACCGTCACCGACCCCCTGCCGTACCTCTCCTTCTGCCGGCTGCTCGACCGCGCCGACATGATCATCTCGGACAGCAGCGGCGCCCAGGAAGAAGGCCCCGCGCTCGGCACCCCGACCCTGGTGCTGGCCGACGTCACCGAGCGGGTGGAGACCATCGAGACCGGAGCGGCCCGGCTCGTGGGCAAGACCACCGAGGGCATCGTCGAGGCCGCCGTCTCCCTGCTGGACGACAGCACCGCCTACAGCGCCATGGCCCGCGCGGTCAATCCGTACGGCGACGGCTACGCGGCCGAGCGCACCGTCGGAGCGCTCGCCCACTACTTCGGCCTCGGCCCGGCGCCCTCCCTCTTCGCCCCCGAAACGGCCCTGGTCACCGGGCACTTCCCGGCCGGCGTCGCCCAGCTCGCCGGCTGACCCGGACCCGCGCCGCTCCCCGGACCGGGAGCACAGCCACTGACGAAGGACACCCATGGCACTCACCGAGACGGTGCTCGCCTTCTCCACCCGCACCCTGCGCGCCCGGCTCACCGCGCCCGGCGACGAGACACCCCTGCGCGAGGAGACCCTGGTCGTGAACCCCACGGCCCTCCCGCTCGACCTGGGCACCGACCAGCCCTCCCTGGTCCCCGCCCTGCGGTCGGCCGTGCTGAACCGGGTGACGCTCCGCCACCCCGGCCCGCTGCTGCTGTTCACCGGCTGGGAACAGGAGGACCTGACGGACCTCGGCGCCCGGGAGGGATGGCTCCGCATCGGCGACGACCCGTCGCTGGCCGCCGGCGCCGGCGAGGGCGCCCCCTTCCCCGCGCACACCCCCCTGTGGCGCTCGCCCGTGGAACAGCTCGGCACCGTGACGCTCCCGCCGGAGCTGCTGGGCACCCCGAGCGCGGCCCGCACCGCCGTCCCGCTGCGCCTCCAGGCCAACCTCTGGTACGCGCCGGCCGGCACCGACTGCCACATCCACCGCAAGCACGAGTTCCTGGAAGTCCACACCCAGATCGCGGGGCGCGGACGCATGCAGAAGTTCCACGCCCAGGACGCCGCCACCCGCTACCAGGACCTCGCCCTGGAACCGGGCGCCACCCACGCGCCGTTCTGCGCCCACGACGGCACCGGAGCCTGGCACTACCCCTGGCACCGCTACTGGTCGGACACCGACTGCGTCTGGCTGGCCCTGGAGTACCACCCCTGCTGACCCCGCCACCCGCACGATCCACCGATCCCGAGGAACACCACCGCACGCCACGTCCAGGAGAGTGACGCCGTGACAGACCACACGGACAGCCCGATGGTGCGCATCCCCCGCTTCGACTCCGAGACCGTCACCGACCAACTGCGCGACGGCTACTGGCTGGAGGCCACCGACCTCGACGGTGACGGCCGCGTCGACCTGTTCGGCTACGGCCTGCGTCTGGGCGAGATCTACTGGTACCGCAACGACGGGACCTGGGAGCGGCGGCTGGCCGCCGACGGGATCCACATGCCGGTGGGCGCCGACTTCGCCGACATCAGCGGCAACGGCGTCGACGACATCATCGTGTGCCACGAGCTGTACGGTCCCATCGGCACCATCGTGGACCCCGACCCGGAGGGCGGGAAGATCAGCTGGCTGGAGAACCCGGGCCAGCCGGACAAGGACCCCTCGCGCTGGAAGCGCCACTACGTGGGGCGGGCCGTGGGCATGCACCGGCTGCGCGCCGGCTACTTCACGCAGAGCGAGCGCCTGGAGATCATCGGACTGCCCATCGTGGCGGTGGAGGACGTCCACGCCGTCCTCCCGGTGGTGATGTTCACCCAGCCCGACGACGTGCACAGCGCCGCCGAGTGGCCCATGACCGTCATCGACGACCAGCACTTCCGCATGATCCACGGGGCGGAGAAGAAGAAGGGACTCATCCCCGGCAGCGACCGCGACAGCCTGCTGCTGGCCTCCGACGAGGGCGTCACCTGGCTGTACTGGGACGAGGAACGCGCGCAGTGGGAACGGGTCCTGATCGGCACCGGGGAGCGCGGCCAGTTCGAGCGGACCGGCTTCCGCGGCAGCGGCGACCTGAACGCCGGGCGCCTGGGCGACGACCCGATGGCCTACGTCGCCGCGGTCGAGCCCTTCCACGGCAACACCGTCGCCGTCTACACCAAGCGGCCCGAGCCCGGCGGCACCCACACCTGGACCCGCACGATCCTCGACGTGTTCGGGGACCCCAACGAGAACGGCGAAGGCCCCGGACACCAGATCGTCTGCGCCGACTTCGACGGCGACGGCGACGACGAGTTCCTGGTGGCCCTGCGCGGCCCCTGGCCCTGGCAGGGGGTCTTCTACTACAAGGCCCTCGACGCCCGGGCCGGGGTGTGGACCAAGTGGCGGGTCGCCGACGAGTCCGTGGCCCGGATCGCCCTCGGCGACTTCGACGGCGAGGGCCGGATCGACTTCGCCACCATCTCCTACGCCGTCGACAACTACTACGTGGCCAAGGACGCCAGGATCGTGCTGCACCGCAACCGCACCGGGGAGGACCGGTGAGCCGCGTCCGCAAGGCCGTCATCCCGGCGGCCGGCCTCGGGACCCGTTTCCTCCCCGCGACCAAGGCGACTCCCAAGGAGATGCTGCCGGTCGTGGACACCCCCGCCATCCAGTACGTCGTCGAGGAGGCCGCCGGCGCCGGACTGGACGACGTCCTGATGATCACCGGACGGAACAAGCGGGCGCTGGAGGACCACTTCGACCGCAACCACGAACTGGTCACCGCGCTCCGGCGCAAGGGGGACGAGCGGCGGCTGGCCGCCGTCACGGCCTCGGACGACCTCGCCACCGTGCACTACGTCCGGCAGGGCGATCCGCTCGGCCTCGGCCACGCCGTGCTGTGCGCGGCGGACCACGTCGGCGACGAGCCCTTCGCGGTCCTGCTCGGCGACGACCTCATCGACCCCCGGGACCCCCTCCTCGGCACCATGCTCGACGTGCAGGAGCGGCACGGCGGCTGCGTGGTGGCCCTGATGGAGGTCTCCGACGAGGACATCGGCCGCTACGGCTGCGCCTCGCCGGGCCCCGGGGGCACCCCCGACGTGCCCCGGATCACCGGGCTGGTGGAGAAACCGGCCCCGGGAACGGCGCCGTCCAACCTGGCGGTGATCGGGCGCTACGTCCTGTCGCCGGAGATCTTCGACGTCCTGCGGAACACCCCGGCCGGGAAGGGCGGCGAGATCCAGCTCACCGACGCCCTGCGGGCCCTGGCCTCCGGTGCGGCACCCGGCGGACCCGTCCACGGCGTGGTCTTCCGCGGCCGCCGCTACGACACCGGGGACCGCGGCGCCTACCTGCGCGCCGTGGTCCGCCTCGCCTGCGAACGCGAGGACCTGGGACCGGACTTCCGCGACTGGCTGCGCAAGTACGTCGCCAACGAACTCTGAGCCCGCCACCGCCCCCTCACGCGGATCACTTGGTCGCGCCCTGCGCGAAGCCGTTGTAGATGTAGCGCTGGAGGAACAGGAAGACGACGAGGGTCGGCACGATCACGAGGATCGTGCCGGCCGAGATGTTCTCCCAGTGCGCGCCGAACGGGCCCTTGAAGCGGAACAGGGCGGTGGAGACGGTGCCGAGGTCCTCGGACGGCATGTACAGGAAGGGGATGTAGAAGTCGTTGTACACGGTGATCCCCTTGATGATGACGACCGTGGCGATCGCCGGTTTCAGCAGGGGCAGGATGATCCGCCAGTAGATGGTGAGGGAGTTGGCCCCGTCCAGCCGCGCCGCCTCGTCCAGGGACACCGGGATGCCGCGGACGAACTGCAGGAAGATGTAGATCGAGACGATGTCCGTGCCCATGTAGAGCAGGACCGGCGCCCAGATGGTGTTGAACAGCCCGAAGCTGTTGACCACTTGGAAGGTCGCCACCTGTGTGGTGACCCCGGGCACCAGGGTGGCGATGAGGAACAGCGCCATCACGGGTTTCTTCAGCCGGAAGCGGAAACGGTCGATGGCGTACGCGGTCATCGACCCGATGAGCACCGTGCCGGTGAGGGAGAACAGCAGGATGACGGCCGTGTTGACGAAGGCGGACAGCATCTTGCCGTCGTTGAACGCCGTCACGTAGTTGCCGAAGTTCAGCCAGTCGCCCGGCGGCGACAGCGCACCGCCCTCCGCGACCTCCTCGGAGGTCTTCAGCGAGGTCAGGAAGACGACGGCGAGCGGGACCAGCACCACCAGCGAGGCGACGACCAGCGACAGATAGGTCAGCGCGGGGCCGGTCCGGCGGCGGGCGGGCAGGGGCGAGGTCATACGAGGTCCACCTTCTCGTCGGGCACGAGGCGGCGCTGGATCCAGGTGATCAGCAGGATGATCAGGAGCAGGACGACGGCGGCGGCCGAGGCCAGACCGGTCTTGTTGAACTGGAAGGCGAGCTTGACCGTCTGGATGACGAACGTCGTCGTACCGGTCGCCCCGCCGGTCATGATGTAGGGGATCTCGAACACCGACAGTGAGCCGGACACGGCCAGGATGACGCTCAGGCCGACCACCGGCCGGATGCCCGGGGCGATGATGTGCCGGAACTGCTGCCAGCGGGAGGCCCCGTCGAGCTGGGCGGCCTCGTACAGTTCCCCCGGGATCGACTGGATCGCGCCGAGGAACAGCACGAAGTTCAGCCCGGTGAACCGCCACACGGACACCCCGGCCAGGGAGGTGTTGGCCGACTCGGGATCGCCGAGCCAGGCATGGCCGGAGCCGGCGCCGAACCAGGACAGCACTGAGTCGAGGGTGCCGCCGTCCTGGAAGAAGTACAGGAAGACGAAGCCGATGGCCACGCCGTTGATCAGGTAGGGGAAGAACAGGATGCCCTTGAACAGATTGCGGAAGCGCAGGTCGAAGCTGAGCACGGTCGCGAAGTACAGGGCGATCACGATCTGCGCGGCCGAGGCGGCGAGGTAGTAGAAGCTGACGAAGAACACCCGGAACAGCTCGGGCCGGGTGAAGATCTGCCGGTAGTTGTCGACGCCGGTGAAGCGGCGGTCGGGACTGACGCCGTCCCAGTCGGTGAAGCTGTAGTAGATCATGTTCCCGACCGGCACATAGGTGAACGTCACCAGCAGGGCCAGGGGAACGGCGAGGAACAGCCAGGGGGTCAGCCGGCGCAGCGCCCGGCCGCCCCGGCGGCTGCCGTCCGGCGTGGGCGCCCCGCCCGGTGTTGTGGCGGCGCGGGGCACCTTGGCGGGTGCCGTACGGGTCGTCTCGGTCATCTCGGCCTTCCGTCTTCCATCTCGGCCTTCCGTCTTCGCGGGTGGTACGGCGGCGGGCGCCCCGCCCGGCGGCAACGAGACCGGCCGGGGCGCGTACGGGCTGCGGGCGGTCGCGCGTACGGGCCACGGGCGGTCGGGCCCGGCGCCGTTCAGGAACCTGCGGTCCGTGCCGCCTCGTTCCACCGCTTGTCCAGGTCGGCGAAGTAGCCGTCGAGACTGCCGCGCTGCGCGCCGCGGGCGAGGTCGACCAGCTTCTGGCGGTAGTCGGGCTTGTTCAGCCCGATCTCGGCCGCGTTGTCGATCGCGTTGACCTCACCGGTCCGCGCCTCGGACCGCTCCAGGAAGGTGACATCGTTGTCGGTGAAGTCCTTCAGCGTGCCGGGCATCGCGGCGGACTTCAGGGCCGGGACGGCGCCTTCCGCGTTCGCGTAGCCGGACTTCTGGGTGAACCAGTCGATCCAGGCGCGTGCCGCCGCCTTGTGCGCGGAGTGGGCGTTGACGGCCTGCTGGTAGTCGGAGGCGAGAACGGCGCAGTACGTGCCGTCCTTCCGCACGGGGAAGGGCATGAAGCCGATGTCGTCCGGGTCGGTACCGGCCTTCTTCGCCGCGTCGCGCATCTGGGTGATGGCCCAGGAGCCGAGCTGCATGGTGGCGACCTCGCCCCGCGCGATCAGGCCCTTGGACGCCTCCCAGTTGGTGGTGCTGGGGTCCTTCTCCGCCAGGCCGCCCTTGACGATGTCGTGGAGCAGGGTGTCGATCGTGCGCAGTTCGCCGCCCTCGCGCCAGGGCGAGACGGCGCCGGCGAGCTTGTCACCGGCCCTGGCGTCGCAGCTGACGGAGCCGATGCTGTTGCTCCAGGCGGTCAGCGGCCAGCCGTCCTTGAAGTTCGTGTAGTACGGCAGGGCGTCCGTCCTCGCCTTCACGGCCCGCAGGCCGGCCAGGAACTCGGCCGGCGTGGCAGGCCAGTCGGTGACGCCGGCCTTCTTCCAGACGGCCTTGTTGTAGACGAAGCCGTTGGCCGTGCCGAACTGGGCGATGCCGTAGACCTTGCCGCCGACCTCGGTCTTGTCGCTGAACCGGTAGGTGCCGCCCAGTTCGGCGGCGGTGCCGAGGGGGGCGAAGAACTTCGGGTAGTCGTTCTTGGCCACGGCGGCCGGGATCATCAGGACGTCACCGTAGTCGTCGGTGTTCATCCGGATCTTGACCTCCCCCTCGTAGTCGGTGAGGGCCTCGAACTTCACCTTCACCCCGGGGTAGACCTTGTTGAACTCCTCGGCGTACCGGGCCATCGTCCCGTTCTGCACGAGGTCGGTGCGGTGGGTGAGGACCTTGATCGTGCCCGAGGCCCCGGCCGGGTCGGCCGGGGCCTTCGCCGTCTCGCCGGAGACCGCGCCCCCGCCGCCGCACCCCGCGGCGGTCAGCACCGCGGCGGCCAGCAGCCCGCCGCGCCACCGACGCCCCGCGAACGTCGTGTTCTTCCCCATGTGCCCAACTCCTCCAGGATCGCGGCTCAGCTCTGCGAGTGGGATGTCGGCACTATGGCAGCCGCTGATGAACCGGTAAAGCTCCAATTTCCAGCGTGATGCACAATCGTTACCGTCGCCGGAGCCGCGATCTTCTGACGTGCTCTTTTCTCTTGGGCTCATTGCGGATGCGTAGATAGACCGGTTTATAGACAGGGGGTGGTTCGCACGTTAGGTTGTGCGCCGTTGTCCTCAGACCGGCCTGAGCCAGGCGATTGGAGCCGCACCATGAAGGACGTCACCCAGCTCACCGAGGGCTGGAGCCTGCGCCACGGCGAGGAGCTGCTGGACGCCCGGGTGCCCGGTTGCGTCCACACCGACCTCCTCGCCGCCGGGGCCATTCCCGACCCCTTCCTCGCCCGCAACGAGACGGACGTCGCCTGGGTGGGCCGCCGCGCCTGGACCTACGTCCGCCGGCTCGGCCACGACAGCGGCCACGAGCGCACCGACCTCGTCTTCGAGGGCCTCGACACGGCCGCGTACCTCACCCTCGCGGGCCGCCCCCTCGGCACCACCCGCAACATGCACCGCACCTACCGCTTCGACGTCACCGGACGCACCGGCGAACTGGAGGTCCGCTTCGCCTCCGCCTACGACGAGGCGGCGGCCGTCCGCGCGGTGACGGGGGAGCGGCCCAACGTCTATCCCGAACCCTCCCAGTACATCCGGAAGATGGCGTGCAACTTCGGCTGGGACTGGGGGCCCACCCTGGTCACCGCGGGCATCTGGCGGCCGGTCCGGCTGGAGCACTGGTCCACCGCCCGGCTGGCCGAGGTGCGGCCCCAGGTCACCGTGGCCGAGGGCACCGGCCGCGTCGAGGTACGGCTGCGCGTGGAGCGCACCGAGCGGGGACGGGACCGGCGCCTGCGCGTCACGGCGCAGACGGCCGGCGTCCGGGCCGAGGCCGAACTCACCGGCGACGAAACGGTCCTGAGCCTGGACGTTCCCGACCCGCGCCTGTGGTGGCCGCGCGGATACGGCGAACAGCCCCTGTACGACCTCGGTCTCACCCTGAGCGACGACAGCGGCCCGCTCGACACCTGGCACCGCCGGATCGGCTTCCGCACGATCGAGCTGGACCGCTCCGCCGACGAACACGGCACCGGCTTCACCCTGGTCGTCAACGGCGTACGGGTCTTCGCCCGGGGCGTCAACTGGATCCCCGACGACGCCTTCCCCTCCCGGATCGCCCCCGAGCGCTACCGCACCCGGCTCACCCAGGCCGCGGACGCGGGCGTCGACCTGGTCCGGGTGTGGGGCGGCGGCATCTACGAGGACGAGGCGTTCTACGACGCCTGCGACGAGCTGGGCCTGATGGTCTGGCAGGACTTCCTCTTCGCCTGCGCCGCCTACCCGGAGGAACAGCCGCTGCGCGGGGAGATCGAGGCCGAGGCGCGCGACAACGTCGTCCGGCTGATGCCGCACCCCTCGCTGGCGCTGTGGAACGGCAACAACGAGAACCTGTGGGGCTTCCGCGACTGGGACTGGGAGGGCCCGCTCGCCGGGGACTCCTGGGGCGAGGGCTACTACCTGGGCCTGCTGCCCCGCATCGTCGCCGAACTCGACCCGACCCGCCCCTACACCGCGGGCAGCCCCTGGTCCGGCTCCTGGGACCACCACCCCAACGACCCCGCCCACGGCACCCACCACTCCTGGGAGGTGTGGAACCGCCAGGACTACGCCGAGTACCGGGCGACCGTGCCCCGCTTCGTCGCCGAGTTCGGCTGGCAGGCACCGCCGGCCCTGGCCACCCTGCGCCGCGCGCTGCCCGGCGAGCCCCTCGCGCCCGGCTCCCCGGGCATGCTCCACCACCAGAAGGCCGAGGACGGCAACGGCAAGCTGAACCGCGGCGTCGCCCGCCACTTCCCGCTGCCGGAGGACGACTTCGACCGCTGGCACTACCTGACCCAGCTCGTGCAGGCCCGCGCCGTCGCCGCCGGCGTCGAACACTGGCGCTCCCACTGGCCGGTGTGCGCCGGCACGGTGGTCTGGCAGCTCAACGACTGCTGGCCGGTGACCTCCTGGGCCGCCATCGACGGCGACGGCCGCCCCAAACCGCTCTACCACGAGCTGCGCCGCGTCTACGCCGACCGGCTGCTCACCCTGTGCCCGGACCCCGGCGGCCTGGTGCTCGCCGCGGTCAACCAGGCCGCCACGCCCTGGCGGCCGGCGGTGACCCTGCGCCGGGTCGACGCCGACGGCACCACGCTCGCCGAAGCCGTGGTCGAGCCGGCCGCGGACCCCCGCTCGGTCGCCCGCGTCCCGGTCCCCGGACACCTCGTACCGGACCCGCGGACCGGCAGGGAATTCCTGGTAGCGGACGCCGGGGAGGCCCCCCGCCCGGGCGGCGCCGGGAGCGGGGAAGGACTGCGCGCACTCCATTTCCCCGTCCCCGACAAGGACTTCGCCTACCCCAGCCCCCGGTACGACGTCACCCTGGAGCCCGTGCCCGGCCCGGGGGATAGAGTCGACGTCGTGGTGAGCGCCCAGACCCTCGTCAGAGACCTTCTGCTCCAGCCCGACCGGCTGGGCCCGGCCGCCGTCTGCGACCGCGGCCGGCAGACCCTCCTGCCCGGTGAGCGCGCACGCATCCGGGTCGAGGGCTGCGGCCCGGTCGCCGTGGACGCCGTCGAAGCCGCCCTGTTCTGCGTGGACCTCGGGTGAAGGGGACCGGGGAGCGCGTCACCATCAAGGATGTCGCGGCGCGTGCCGGGGTGTCCAAGGGCGCCGTCTCGCTCGCCTTCAACCACAAGCCCGGCGTCTCCGAGGCCACCCGGGAACGGATCTTCGCGGCGGCCCGGGAACTGGGCTGGGCCCCCAGCGCCACCGCGCGCAGCCTGTCCGGCAAGCGGGTCGACATCGTCGGGCTGGCCCTGTGCCGGCCCGCCCGGCTGCTCGGCCTGGAGCCGTTCTACATGGACTTCATCTCGGGCATCGAGAGCGTCCTGGCGGAGCGGTCCTGCTCCCTGCTGCTGCGGCTGGTGCGGGACCTGGACGAGGAGATCGCGCTCTACCAGGAGTGGTGGCGCGGCCGGATGATCGCCGGCGCCATCCTCGTGGACTTCCGCGAGGACGACCCCCGGGTGCCCGCCCTGCAGCGGCTCGGCATGCCGGCGGTCGCCGTCGGTCACCCCCGCCTCACGGGCACGTTCCCGGCGGTCTGGACGGACGACGCGTCGGCGGTCGCCGAGGCCGTCCGCTATCTGGCGGCCCTGGGCCACCGGCGCGTCGCCCGGGTCGGCGGCCCGGCCGACCTGGGACACAGCGCCATCCGGACCCGCGCCTTCGCCGACACCGTCCGGGAACTGGGCCTGGCGGAGGCGCGGCAGATCGCCACCG
Organism: Streptomyces rubradiris; assembly: GCF_016860525.1. Taxonomy (NCBI): domain Bacteria; kingdom Bacillati; phylum Actinomycetota; class Actinomycetes; order Kitasatosporales; family Streptomycetaceae; genus Streptomyces; species Streptomyces rubradiris. The sequence goes on along the minus strand of NZ_BNEA01000015.1, from coordinate 1,951,784 downwards.
GCTTCGACGAGAAGGAGGGCGCCAGGGCCACCCGCACCCTGCTGCTCGCCGCCGACCGGCCGACCGCGATCGTCTACGACAACGACATCATGGCGGTCGCGGGGGCGGGCGTCGCCGCGGAGATGGGGTTCACCGTCCCCGACGACGTGTCGCTGCTGGCGTGGGACGACTCCCAGCTGTGCCGGATCACCCATCCGACCCTGTCGGCCATGAGTCACGACGTGCACCACTTCGGCGCCGAGGTGGCGCGCGTCCTCTTCGACGTGCTCAACGGCGTGCAGACCGACGGCCACCAGGTCCCGACCCCGTCCCTGACCCCCCGCGGCTCCACGGCACCGGCGCCGGGGGCGTAGACCGGTCCCGCACCGGACCGGCCCTCAGGTGTGGGCTGGTGGCGGGCTTGTGATTGAGGCGTTGGTCGGTGGCCCGGTCGGTGGGTTCGTGGTCCCGGTCCGGGCTCCTGGACCGGACGCGCGCGAGCCCGGTGTGCCGGAGCGGAGCGGGGGGCGGCGTGCCGGGACCGAGCGGGCCCGCCGACCGGGCCCGCTCGCCCCTGCGGAGGGTCAGGTGAGCGGGATCTGCTTGTCGCTCGGGTCGACCGACTGCCTGTCGGGGTGGACGGCCACCAGCCGGCTGCCCTGGGCGAAGCCGCTGGTCCGGTCGTAGAAGCGGTAACCGGACTCGATGAGCTGGAGGATCTCGTGGCCCAGCATCGCCTGCGGCCCGCCTTCCTCCGGCGCCTTCGTGGGGTCCCAGAGGGCGCTGTCCCCCAACCTCTCGATCTCCGTCCAGAAGTTGGCCGCGTTGAGCTGCCCGGAGGTGAGCATGCCCTCGATCTGCGGCCCCAGACTGGTGACGATCTTGAAGACGGCGCGCTCCTCGATACCGCCGTCCATGAAGGCGTAGTTGACCGGGACGGACCACTTGGTGGTGTTCAGCCGGCGGCCCATCCGGGCGTCCAGGTCGAGTTCGCCGGGTTGCTGGGCCTTGTTCTTCTGGTACTCGGCCCACCGGCCGGTGTCGGTGGTGCGGCCGAGGATCAGCTTGTACTTGGCGATGGCCGCCGCCGTCCTGGTGCTCGCGACCGTCTCCGAGGCGGTGGTGGTCAGATCGGCGCGGATGGTGCTGTCCAGCGCCTGCAGCAGCTCCGTCTTGGAGCGCCCCTGGGGGTCGCCGACCTGCGCCTCGATCGTCTCGTAGGAGTCGTTGAGTTCGTCGTTGTTCACCACCCACTTGAAGTTCGTCCGGTTGATCTGCCACTGGTCGTAGCCGGCGATGTAGGCGTCGATGCTCGGCTCCGCCTGGGCGACGAGCCGCGCCACCTCGTCGTCGATCTTGCCCGGGTGTTGCATCCGCTGCACGTCGCCCCCGCCCGCCGGGGAACCCGCGGCGGGGGAGGCCGCTTCCGGGGCGGAGGACTTCGCGGGCCCGCTCAGCACGCGGCGCGCGGTGGCCTCCGCCTCCCGTTCGAAGCGGTCGGAGGGGTCGCTGACCCGCAGCCCGTTCCCCCGGTCGGTCCCGGCCACCGGCCCCGAGCGCTGCTGGAGGACGTGGGTCAGCTCATGGGCCAGGGTGTGCCGGTCGATGCCGGAGGGGCCGGCGACGATATGGCTGCCCGAGGTGTACGCCACCGCGCCGAGCTGGGCCGCGGAGTCCCGGGCGGCGGCGTCGGTGTGCACGCGCACGTCGGAGAAGTCGGCGCCGAAACGGGCCTCCATGTCGGTGCGGCTCCGCTGGTCGAGCGGCCGGCCACCGCTGCGCAGGACGGCGTGCACGGCGGAACGCTGCACCGGCTGCGAGTCCTCGGCGTGGCCGCAGCCGGGGCCGTGCCGGTGGGCGTCCTGCGCCTCCTCCCCGGCCCGGCGCACCATCTGCACCACGGCCGCGTTCCCGGCGGAGCGCTGGAGGGCGAGCAGCGCCGCGGCCGGTGCCACCGCCCGTGACCCGGACGTGCGGGCAGCCGCGGGAGCCTGCCGCCCCTTCCGTGCCCGGCTGTCGGCGTGGTCGTACAAGGCGGTTCCCTCCCGGCGTCGGTGTGCGTGCCTCCCCGGTGTACCGCGAGATCCGGCCCCTGACCATGTACGCGAGGGCAGTCCCCGGTCCCTTCCCGTTGCCCCCGGGCCCGCACGCGGTCCACCGGACCGGCCACCGTGCCCATCTCCTGACCGCCGGAGCATGCCGTCCGGCGCGGGCGACCCGGGGACGGCATTGGTATGGACATGTCCAGGCGGCCGCAATAGCCTGGGCCTTGGTCTAGACCAAACGTACGGTTCGGCTCGATCAACTCCCCACACGTTCCGAGGAGCGGCTACATGCGCACCAAGGGCAAGTTGTACGCGGCCGTATTGGGCCTCGCCACCACCGGCGCCTTCGTGCTGTCCACCGGCGGCGCCAGCGGTCACGGCTACACCGACCTCCCCATCAGCAGGCAACTGCTCTGCGCCGACGGCACGGTGCGGGGCTGCGGCGAGATCCAGTGGGAGCCGCAGAGCGTCGAGGGACCCAAGGGCTTCCCGGCGGGCGGACCGGCCGACGGGCAGCTGTGCTCCGGCGGCGAGACCCGGTTCGGCCAGCTGGACGGCGCCCGCACCCCCAGGGGCGCGGAGTGGCCCACCACCAAGGTCACCGGCGGCCAGAGCTACACCTTCCGCTGGCAGTTCGAGGCCCGGCACGCGACGACCGACTTCCGGTACTACGTCACCAAGCAGGGCTGGAACCAGGGCCACGCCCTGACCCGCGCCGACCTGAACACGACACCGTTCCTGACGGTTCCCTACGGCGGCAAGCAGCCGCCGGCCACCCTCAGCCACAGCGGCACCCTGCCGACCGGGCTGAGCGGCCACCACGTCATCCTCGGCGTCTGGACCATCGCCGACACGGGCAACGCGTTCTACGCCTGCTCGGACGTGACGTTCTGACCCGGGACCCGGCGACCCTGGACCACTGCCGGTCCCGGCGGCGACCCTGAACCACCGGCCCCGGGCCGCACACGAAGCCCTGTCCGGCCCCGGCCCCTCGACGCGGGGCCGGGGCCGGACAGGGCTTCCAGGCCGCCGACCGCCGGCGGTGCGCACAAAGGGCGCGGCGGGATCAGCCGGCCGACCGGGGCCGGCGGGAGCGCCGGCTGTCGGCGAGTGCCGCGCCGACGAGCGAGATCACGCCGCCGGTCAGTCCCAGGGGGGTGGGCAAGGTGTGCAGGAGGACCAGAGAGACCAGGAGGCTGAGCACGGGCAGCGCGTACAGGGCGGAGGTCGTGGCGGCGACACCGAGCCGCGACATGGCGTGGTTCCACAGCAGATAGGCGACGGCCGCGGGGAACACGCCCAGGTAGACGACCACGGCGACGCTCCCGATGGAGGCCGCGCTCACCTGATGGCCGAGCCCGCCCAGGCAGGGAAGCGTCATCGCGGTTCCCAGCACCGTCACGAAGGCGTTGAACTCCGTCGAGGTGTAGCGCCCGAGCAGCGGCTCGGACAGGATGAAGTAGAGGCTCTCGGCGATCGCCGCGGCGAGGACGTAGAACGTGCCGAGGTTGATCCGCAGGCCCGCCTGATCGGCGAAAGCATCACCACCGTGCCCGCCGTTCCCAGCCCGACGCCCAGCCGATAGATCACGATGACCAACAGGGCACACAGCAGGAGCAGCGGCAGGTCGCGTGGCGTGGGCAGCCGCAGACCGCGGCGGGCCGTGGCCACCCAGATCACGATGACGCTGACCGAGGCGACGGAGAACCGTGACAACGCCATCGGACCGGGGCTGAAGTCGTCCAGGACCGCTTTGATCCGACGAACACGGACGACCACAGAGTGAGGGCGATGCCGAGGGCGAGCCAGACCCGGACGGACGTGGCGCCGCTGGTGCCCGGCCGGCCGGGCTCGGTGCCGGCGGCGGCGCCGGAAGTCGGCTCAGCGGTCATGAACGGGTCCTGTCTACGAGTAGGCCGCCGAGCAACGCCTGCGGACGGCCTCCCCGCCCGGCTCGGCCTACGCCCGGGTCCCGGTACTGGTACCAGTCCGAAGCCGTGCAGAAGACAGGGCATGCCGACGGGCGTTGCGGCGGCGTTCACCATGACAGGCAGCCATCGTAGGAGCCCGCGCCGCGGCCGCCGTAGGCCCCAAGTCCTGGGAGACAACCCGGAGATGCCGCCCGCACCCGTCCGGGCCCGCGGAACGAGCGCCGCAGACCGCGCAGGTTGACAAGTCCCGGCCGTCGGGCAGGATCAACCGTCCCGCACCAGACGCAGAAGGCGTTCTCTCCGTGCGGGCGACGGGGACGGGGCGTCCCTGGCTCGCCTAGCGCTGTCACCAGCTGGGCGGAAGGGCCGCTCTGCCAGGGACCGGCACCGCGTACGATCCGTCAGCAGGTCGCTGCCCTGGCAGGGGCATCAGTCGCCATGGGCGACCGGCTCGGGATCGGCGTCGAGCGCGTCGAGCACCGCGTCGCCGTTCGCCCTCGCCCACTCGGTCAGCGTATGGATCGGTTCGATCAGCGTCGCCCCGAGCGGGGTGAGCTCGTACTCGACGCGGGGCGGGACCTCGGCGTAGGCGTGGCGGCGGACGAGTCCGTGTGCCTCCAGCCGTCGGAGCGTCTGGGTGAGCATCTTGCGGGAGATGCCGCCGATCAACTCGATCAGCTCGCCGTGGCGCACCGGGCCTTTGCTGAGGCCGGCGAGCACGACCACCGTCCACTTGTCGGCGATGAGCTCGACCGCCAGACGCGCCGGGCAGTCGGCGAGAAAGAGATCACCGGGACCGAAACCACTCATGGCGCCGAAGGTACCTGCGCCACAGGCACCTGCTGGTTCCTGTCGGAAACCTAGCCTGGGTCCCCTCCCCCTTCGAAAGCCAGGAGAGTCATGCGAGTCATCACCCAGCAGGTGCTCGGCGGTCCCGAGGTGCTCACCATCGTGGACGCGCCCGAGCCCCGGCCCCTCCCGACGGAGGTTCTCGTCCGCGTCAAGGCGATCGGGCTGAACCCGCTGGAGGCGCGCCTGCGCGCGGGCGAGTTCCCGCTGATCGGCCGACCGCCGTTCATCCTCGGCTGGGACATCAGCGGCGTGGTCGAGGAGTCGCCGCGGACGTGGCGGTTCAGGCCCGGCGACGAGGTGTTCGGGATGCCGCTGTTCCCGCGGGCGGCGAGCGCGTACGCCGAGGTCGTGTCGGTGCCGGCGTTGCACCTGGCGCGCAAGCCGGCGTCGCTCTCGCACGTCGAGGCGTCGGCGCTGCCGGTCGTCGGGCTGACGGCGTGGCAGGGTCTGGTCGATCTCGGCGGCGTGAGCGAGGGCGACCGTGTCCTGGTCCACGGCGGTGGGGGCGGGGTCGGCCACGTCGCGATCCAGATCGCGAAGGCGTTCGGCGCGCACGTGATCACGACGGCCAGTGGGAGCAAGCGCGAGTTCGTCGAGGGATTCGGCGCCGACGAGGTGATCGACTACACGGCGGTCGACTTCGCCGAGGCGGTCCGTGACATCGACGTCGTGCTCGACACGATCGGCGGCGACACCGTCGAGCGGTCGCTCGGAGTGCTCCGCCCGGGCGGTCACCTGGTGACGGCGGTCGCCGAGGAGGACCCGGAGCTCGTTGCCAGGTACGAGGCGGCCGGCATGCGCTTCAGCGGCATCGCGGTCGACCCCGATCCGGTCGCCCTGCGAGGTCTCGCCGGACTCGTCGAAGAGGGCAGGCTCCGGGTCCACGTGCAGGAGACGTTCCCGTTCGAGCGCGTCACCGACGCGCACCGGCTGCTCGACTCCGGTCACCTCCAGGGCAAGCTCGTCCTCACTGTCTGATTCCGCCGTGGGTCCTCGCGTCCGCACACCGAGGACAGCGTCCACCGCCGTCCGCGGAAGGGGCGGTGCGGAGGCAGCCGGTCAGGATCAACTACCGGACGGAGGCAGATTGCTGGACATGCGCCGCCCAGGGAGCCGCACTCGGCGGGCCGGCCGACGGGGCCACCAGCGCGCCTTGCAACCGCTCGGCCAGGCCCTGCTCACCGAACTCCCACAGCAAGGGGCAGGGCGGACCGCTCCAGCCGCAGGACACAGCCCGCGGCGCTGTCCGACCCGCTTCACCGCAGGCCGGACAGCCTGTGGCGGCATTCGCGCGTCAGATGTCCCGGAAGAGACCTGGCAGCGTGGTGACCTGCGGAGACGGGGATGAGTTGGCCGCTGACCTGCGAGAATGGTCTTTCAGTTCTTTCAGGCTCGTGCCGGTTGATGAAGCCGGAAGTCCCAGAGAAATCCCAGAGGACTCCCACGGCTGACGGGTGCCCTTTCGGTTCAACGCCGTAGGGCAGCACGGCTGGGACCGGGAGTGCGCGTTGGAGGTGGGCCCTTTCGCCGTGTGGTCAGCCGAGTCGGCCCGGTTCCGCAGTACGTAGGACCCCGCAAGGAACGTCACAACGTGGCCGGCGCGGGTGTCCTGCTTGGCGCTCACCGTGGCACTGGGGACTGGCCTGTCGGGCGGAAACATGCCCCCCACCCGACCCGGGCAGGCGGTTTCGGCATCTGGTGACGCAGTGAGGGGTGGCCAGCGGTGGCCGATGGATTACGCCTCATTCTTGTTTCTTAGAGGTCGATTTCAAAGATTTCTTTTCGTGAGTACGGATCGCCGGACCCATGAGCGGTCCACTGGGTTATGCTCCCGGGTCTCAGTCAGGGGCAGCGGTGGTTTAGCGGCTGCCGAGCTCTCCCTTGGTGAACCCGTATTCGTGTGCCGCGAGCACAGTGGCGAGTGCAGGGACGAGCAGTGCGAGCGTGACCCAACTCAGCCAGGACGCACCCAATCCGCTGAGGACGATGCCTCCGATGATGCCACCACCGGCGATTCCGACGTTCCATCCGGTGGTGAGGAGTGCTTGGGCGACATCGCCGGCGTCGCCTGCTGCTTCGGCGACTGCGGTCTGCAACAGGGTAGAGGTGCCGCCGAACGCGAGCCCCCAGAGCGCCGCGCTGGCGTAGACGAGCGAAGGCACGCCGGAGAAGATGCCGAGCAGCAGCGCGCATGTCGCGAAGAGCACACACGCGAGGATCATGAGGAGGCGCAGGTGCCGATGGACGAGCGCTCCGGCGACCCAGACGCTCACCAGCGACACCAGACCGAAGGTGAGCAGCACGGCGTCGACTTGACCTGCCATGCCGAGCGGCTTGAGGAACGGGGCGATGTAGGTATAGAGGATGCTGTGGGCGAGCACGAACGTGAGGGTCACGAAGAGCACGGGCGCTACGCCGGGAATGCGGAAGGTACGGGTGAGCGGGAGCCGTGAGCCCTTGGGCTGTCCGGGGAAGTTCGGCACCGCCGCGACGACCCACACGATCAACGCGAGCGTGAGGACGGTCATGATCCCGAACGCGTATCGCCACTCGACGAGCTTGGCCAGAAACGCCGCTGCAGGAACTCCGACGGACAGGGCGACGATTGCGCCCCCCATCGCGATCGCCATTGCCTTGCCGCGCTGATGTGAGGGAACCATCCGTACCGCGTACCCGGCCAACAGCGCCCAGAGCAACCCGCCGACGATGCCGCCGAGGCACCGGGCGGCTAGCGTAAGTGCCAAGTTCTCGGAGAGCGCGGTGACGGTGTTGGCGATCGCGAGTCCTGCGATCGCCACCAGCAGCAAGTGTCGGCGCGGCCAGCCGATCGTCGCCTTGGTGAGCGGGATCGCGGCGAGGATCGCCCCGATCGCGAAGACGGTGACGCTCTGCCCGGCAGCACTCTCGCTCACACCCAGGTCTCGGCTCATCCCGGGAAGCAGTCCGGCGGGCATCGTCTCGGTCAGGAGCGTAATGAACCCGGTGGCGGCCAAGGCCAGAAGACCCGCCAGTGGGAGCCGGGCGTTCGTTATCGAGGGAGATGGCACGGCATGTGTTCGTGTCATGGCCTTATGATCGAAGGGTGACATTAGTGTGAGGGTCAATTCGGTGTCCGCTGAGTCACACGACGCCAGCCACAGAGGGCGAGGAGAGGGATATGCGGATCGGTGAGTTATCGACGCGCACGCGGACTCCGGTGAGGTTGCTGCGCTACTACGAGGAGCAGGGACTGATCGCGTCAGATCGACTGCCCAACGGATACCGGGACTATGAGGAGTACGTCGTCGACCGGGTTCTCCAGGTACGAGGCCTGCTCGACGCAGGGCTGCCCACACGGATCATCAAGCAGATCCTGCCCTGCCTGAACACCCCCCGCACGATCCACCTGCCCTACGTCACGCCAGACATGGTCGCAACGCTCGAACGCGAACGCGATCGCATGGCCGAAAAAATCGAATGCCTCACCAAGAACCACCGAGCCATCACCGACTACCTCGACGCCGTACGCCGCGATATCCGAGCCTCCTAGTGGGTGTCTGAGAAGTCCTGTTCAGGGCAGGCGACTTGGTAGTTCCTGCACGTCGGGGAGGTGGGGATGGCTGGCCGCGTGCCTATCCGAGGGATCTTTCCGACGCCGAGTGGGTGGTGCTCGAGCCACTGGTTCCGCCGCCGACGCCGGGCGGCCGCCCGCCCAAGCACTCACGCCGCGAGTTGATCGACGCGTTGGCGTACTGGGTGCGGGCCGGCTGCGCCTGGCGGCTGCTCCCGCACGACTTCCCATGCGCTCGCGACGGGACTTCGTCGTCTCCGCCCTGATCCGCAGCGTCCGGTGAGCAGGATCGATGTCCTCGGGCCCGCAGCGAGCACAACTCCTCGCGCCGCAGAGCGGCGTCGTAGGCCAGAGCGAGCATCACCCGGTTCCGTACCGGCTCTTCGCGTACGACGTCCAGCAGGTCGAGCCCCTGCTGTTCGCTGGGGATCTCCACGGCAGCTTGACCAGGCGGGGCACCAGCCCGCGCTCGTGGCTGCCGAACTTCCGGCCCGGCGTGTAGCGGCCTCGGCCGACCGGGTTCGACTCCCGCAGCCCTTCCTCGATCAGGTAGCCGTAGAACAGGCGGACCGGCACCAGTCGCTGCTGCAAGGTCGCGTTCGCCAGACCCGCCCCGGAGTCCAGTGCGACCACGTTCACTCCGCGGTGCCGGCCCAGGGCCGACCACTTCTCCTCCAGCGCCACCGCGCTGCCCAACACGCCTCCTCAGCCCATGGGGGCGCCGCAGGATACGAGACGCATCCTGCGGCGCGTGATTCCACGTAACTGATAGGAAGTCGTGCGGGTGGTAGCGCCACTGAACCCCGGTCCGGTCGACATACGAGATCATGAACGCGATCCTGTACGTGGACCGCACCAGGGTGCGGTGGCGCTACCTGCCGCACGACTTCCCGCCTGAGGAACCGTGTACGGCTACTTCGCCAAGTGGCAGAAGGACGGTGTGTTCGCCCAGCTCACCGGCGTACTGCGCACACTGGTACGGAAGAAGGAGGGCAGGCGTGCGGAGCCGTCCGCGTGTGTCATCGATCAAGGGGAGGCGGCCATCGACCGGAACCACTTCAACTCCTACGTGGGGAAGCCCGCCTTGGCTGCGGCCGACGTGATCGCCCCTTTGGAGGAGGGCGGCGCCAACGGCGGTCGCGTGTGGGAGCCGTCCCGTGGACATGGCTTCCACGCCTTGCGGCGCTTCTACGCCTCGGAGGTGCTGGAGGCCGGCGAATCGATCATCTCGCTGGCCCGCTGGCTGGGGCACTCCGACCCGGGGTTCACGCTGCGGAAGTACGCCCACTTCCTGCCGCGCGCGGGCGCACGGGGCAGCGCCGCGATCGACGCTGTCTTCGTGTAGCGAGGCCGGACGTCGGCGCTCGTGGCGCGCGGTCGGAGAGCCCGCCGCCGGCGCAAAGTCCCAGAGAAGTCCCACGGATGTCGCAGCCTCCCTGTCTGACCCGCTTCACCGCAGGTCAGACAGGGTGCCGCGGCAGCGGCGTATCAGATGTCCCGGAAGATCTCGATCTGCGCCCCGATCGAGTTCAGGCGCTCGGCCAGGTCCTCGTAACCGCGGTTGATGACGTAGACGTTGCGGAGCACGGACGTGCCCTCCGCCGCCATCATCGCCAGCAGGACGACCACCGCCGGGCGCAGGGCCGGCGGGCACATCATCTCGGCAGCGCGCCAGCGGGTCGGGCCCTCGACCAGCACCCGGTGCGGGTCCAGCAGCTGGAGCCGGCCGCCGAGGCGGTTGAGGTCGGTCAGGTAGATGGCGCGGTTGTCGTAGACCCAGTCGTGGATGAGGGTCTTGCCCTGCGCGGTCGCCGCGATGGCCGCGAAGAACGGGACGTTGTCGATGTTCAGGCCGGGGAACGGCATGGGGTGGATCTTGTCGATCGGCGCCTCCAGCTTGGAGGGGTGGACCGTGAGGTCGACCAGACGCGTACGGCCGTTGTCCGCGCAGTACTCGGGGCTGCGCTCGTGGTCGAGCCCCATCTCCTCCAGGACCGCCAGCTCGATCTCCAGGAACTCGATCGGCACCCGGCGCACCGTCAGCTCCGACTCGGTGACCACGGCGGCGGCCAGCAGGCTCATCGCCTCGACCGGGTCCTCGGAGGGGGAGTAGTCGACGTCGACGTCGATGTTCGGCACGCCGTGCACGGTGAGCGTGGTGGTGCCGATGCCCTCCACCTTCACCCCCAGTGCCTCCAGGAAGAAGCACAGGTCCTGGACCATGTAGTTGGAGGAGGCGTTGCGGATGACCGTGACACCGTCGTGGCGGGCGGCGGCCAGCAGCGCGTTCTCGGTCACGGTGTCGCCGCGCTCGGTCAGCACGATCGGCCGGTCCGGGCGGACCGAGCGGTCCACCTGCGCGTGGTACTGGCCCTCGGTGGCCGCGATGTCCAGGCCGAACCGGCGCAGGGCGATCATGTGCGGCTCGATGGTCCGCGTGCCCAGGTCGCAGCCGCCGGCGTACGGCAGCTTGAAGCGGTCCATGCGGTGCAGCAGCGGGCCGAAGAACATGATGATCGAGCGGGTGCGCACGGCGGCCTCCGCGTCGATCGCCGCCATCTCCAGCTCGGCGGGCGGGACGATTTCCAGGTCGACGCCGTCGTTGATCCAGCGGGTACGCACGCCGATGGAGTTCAGTACCTCCAGAAGGCGGTACACCTCCTCGATGCGCGCCACCCGGCGCAGCACCGTGCGTCCCTTGTTCAGCAGCGACGCGCACAGCAGGGCCACGCACGCGTTCTTGCTGGTCTTGACGTCGATGGCGCCGGACAGACGGCGACCGCCGACCACGCGCAGATGCATCGGACCCGCGTAACCCAGGGACACGATCTCACTGTCCAGGGCTTCACCGATTCGGGCGATCATCTCAAGGCTGATGTTCTGGTTGCCGCGCTCGATGCGGTTGACCGCGCTCTGGCTGGTGCCGAGCGCCTCCGCGAGCTGCGTCTGCGTCCAGCCCCGGTGCTGCCGGGCGTCACGGATGAGCTTGCCGATGCGTACGAGGTAGTCGTCTGACATGACCTTGAGGCTATCTCAGATATGAGATGGCGCTCGCCAGGGGGGTCTGTCCGGGTGACAGGATGACGCGACGTCAGCCGGTCGGCCGTACGGGAGGCCGCCGCGCCGGCCGGGAAGGGGTCCGTACCCAGGCCGGCCGGAGCCGCGGGGGAACCGCGTGCGCGGCGGGAGAGGCGCTCGCCCTCCGTCGCGAGGGCCGGCCGGGTGCCGTACCTCTCGCGGCCGAGGGCGAGCGCCGGTGCCGCCACTCAGAAATCGTCCGCGCCTTCGCGGAGTTCGGGGGTCCAGTAGCCGGTGAGCGCCTTGGCCGGGTCGACGGCGATGCCTTCGCTGCCGGGCGCGGTCACGGCGATGACCGTGGGGTCGCCCTCCAGCATGACGGAGAAAGCCGTCACGGGCTCGGCGTCCTCGTCGATTCCGCCGTCCGACAGCTTCACCAGGGCGTAGGCCGGGGCTCCCGCCGTGAGCACGACCGGGGTGGCCGGCTTGCTCTTGGCGACGGCCGGGACATCCTGCTTGTGACTCTCCAGGAACTGGATGTGCGGGAAGCCCGTCAGCCGGCAGGCGTGGGAGGAGGTGTTCTTCGCGGTGAGGACGATGTGGGTGTAGGGCGGACCGTCCTGCGTGGCGGCACTGATGGTGACGTTCCCCGCGGTGCAGAGCGGGGGGGAGGCGGAGGCCCGCTCACCGGTGGTGCCGCTGGAGCCGGTCGAGCCCGCGGAGTCCTTCGATCCCCGCGAGCGCGCCGAGTCGGTCGAACCCGTCGCCCCGGACGTGCCGGTGCCCTTTTCACCGGCCGGCTGGGCGGTCACCTCGGTCGCCGCCACGGTGGCCGCCACGGTGGCCTCGGGGGTGGCCGAGGACGCGGTGTCCCCGCCGCTCTGGCAGGCGGTGAGGGAGAGAACGAGAGCCGTGCCCGTGACGGCCAGCAGCGCGGAGCGGTGACGCCGAGTGTTCATGGAGGTTCCCCCTGGAGAGAGCGGGGCCGCGGCGCGGTGCCGTCGGCCGAGGTCGTGATGCCGGGTGGTGCGTGGTCGTTTCCGTCGACGGCGGGTGGTCCGGGCCGGCCGGGAGCGTGCGCGCCCCGAAAAGCGCCGACCGTTCCGCGTCGGCCTTCAGTCGATCACTTCCGGTCTCCGCCGCCCAGGCGGTTCCCCCGGCAGAAGTACCGTCGGCCATACTTCTGCCGGGCGCTCGCAACCGGACGAGCCGGACGAACGGGGACATCGACGGTGCGCGACGGCACGCCATCCAGCAAGGGCCACGGCACACCACCCGGCGGGGACTTCGGGCAGGAGTTGCGTCGACTGCGGGCCCGTGCCGGACTGAGCCAGGAAGCCCTCGCGCACGCCGCCGGGGTGAGTGTCAGGGCGCTGGCGGACATGGAACGCGGGCGTACCCGGGGACCGCAGCGCCGTACCGTGGGGGCGCTGGCCGAAGCGCTGGGGCTGGACGACGGCGAGGCGGCGGGCCTGGAGGGGGCCGCCGCCCTCGGCCGTCCGCGCCCCCGGCCGGCCATCGGCCCGGCCGGCCCCGGCCCGCTGGCCCTGCCGCGCGACATCGGGGACTTCACCGCACGCGGCCCGGCCCTCGCCCGGCTGCTGGACCTGGCGCGGAGCACCGCCGGGGACCGGCCGGTGGTCAGCGTGGTCGCCGGGCAGCCCGGTCTGGGCAAGACCGCGTTCGCGGTGCACGCCGCGCACCGCCTCGCCCCGCACTTCCCCGACGGGCGGTTCGCCCTGGACCTGCACGGAATGGACCCGGAACCGGTCACGCCCCGCGACGCGCTGGCCCGGCTGCTGGGCGCGCTGGGGGTCCCCGACGCCACGCTGCCGGCGGGCACCGACGACCGCGCCGGCCTGTGGCGGTCCCTGGCCGGTGAACGGCGCCTGCTCCTGTTGCTGGACAACGCCGCCGACGAGGCCCAGGTCGCCCCCCTGCTGCCCGGCGCCGGCCCGTCCCTGACCCTCGTCACCAGCCGTAACGCCCTGGCGGGCCTGGAGTCCGTGCACCGCACCGATCTGGCCCTGCTGCGGCGCGAGGAAGCGGTGGAACTGCTGTCCCGCATCATCGGCCCGGACCGGGTGCGGGCGGAGGCACAGGCCGCCCGCGACCTCGCCGACCTGTGCGGACACCTCCCGCTGGCCGTCCGGATCGCCGGCCAGCGGCTCCTCAGCCGTCCGCACGAACGCCTCGCCAAGCTCGTGGCCCGCCTCGCCGCCGAGGGCCGGCGGCTGGACGGCCTCCAGGCCGGGAGCCTGGGGGTGCGCGCCACCTTCGCGCTCTCCTACCGTCAACTCCCCCCGGAGTCCCGGACCTTGCTGCGCCGCGCCGCGCTGGCCGCCGGGGCGGACTTCAGCCCGGAGACCGGCGCGCTCCTGGCCGGCCTGTCCTACGACGAGGCGGTCGCCCGCGCCGAGGAACTGACCGATGCCGGTCTGCTGCAGAGCGACGCCGCCGCCGAGCGGTACCGCTTCCACGACCTGCTCAGGCTCTACGCGGCCGAACAGGCAGACGCCGAGGACGGCCCCGAGGTCCGGGACGCCGCCCTCGACCGGACCGCGGACTGGATGCTGCGCCGGGCCACCGCCGCCGCGCTGCACTTCGACGTCGACCACGAGCGGACCGGGCCGGAGGCGGACCCCGACCCGGACACCGCGCCCACCGGCCGGGACGAGGCACGGGCCTGGCTGGAGGCCGAGCGGGCGCAGTGGCTCGCCGCGCTGCGCCGGGCCCACGAGACCGGGCGGCACCGGCAGGTCCTGGACGCGGCGGAGGCGATGCACTGGTTCTCCGACCTCAACCAGCACTGGGAGCAGTGGGTGGAGATCTTCCAGCGCTCCGCCGACGCCGCCCGCGCCCTGGGCAGCAGACGTGAGGAGGCGGTCCACCTCAACTACCTCGCCTGGGCCTACAACCTGTGCGTCCACGACCCCCGTGCCGCCCTGACGAGCGCCGACGCCGCGCTCACGGCGGCCCGCGACTGCGGGGACGGGCTGCAGGAGGGCTGGGCGCTCGGCTACGGCGCGGGCGCGCTCAGCCGGCTGGGCCGTACGGCAGAGGCCCAGGAGCGCTTGCGCGGCGCGGTCCGCTGCCTCGCCGCACAGGAGTCCCCGCAGGGCCGGCTGGCCGAGCTGACGGCCCTCAACTCCCTCGGCACCCTGCTGCGCCAGACCGGCCGGGCGGCCGAGGCCCTGGACATCCACCGGCGCAGCGAGCGGATCTGCCTCGCGGGGGTCCCGGGCCGGACCGAGGAGGTGATCGCGCTGTACCACGCGGTCGCCCGGCAGCAGATCGGCAACGATCTGGCGGCCCTGGGGCGCTGGCAGGAGGCCGAGGCACCGCTGCGGCAGGCCCTCGACGCCTTCGAGGCGGCGCAGATGCCGGCCTGGGCCTCACAGGCCCGGCTCGACCTCGGCCAGGCGCTCGGCGCCGTGGGACACCCCGAGGCCAGGGAGACGCTGGTCGCCGCCCGCGCCGCCCTGGGAGCGCTGAGGAGCCCGCTCCAGGCCGAGGCCGACGCCGCGCTCGCCGCGCTCGACCAGGCCACCGCCGACACGTAGGCCGCACCGCCGTCCGGCGGCCGGGGACGGTGTGGAGTACCCGGGGAAAGACGCGGCCTCCACCGTCGGAGAACGGCCTGTCGCAGCGAAGGGTGAGCGTTCTAGCCAAAGGGTGAGTGGCTGCCCCGTGCGCGGCGCAGGAGGACGGCCGCCCGCCGGAAGCGAGTCCAGGGGCGGCCGCGGGAGGCCGACCGGAGCCCGGGGGGCTTGGCGGCGGGTGGGTCAGATGTGGCCGAAGAAGATGCTGCCCGGGGCGTCGGGGTCGTTGGAGAGGAAGTGCTCGCGCACCGCGCGGATGAACTCGTGGCGGGAGATCGCGCCGTCCCCGTCGGTGTCCAGCCTGAAGAACAGGTCCATCGTCGCCGGCGAGTGGTCCCTCCAGACGTCCCGCGTCAGACGGGCGAACTCGTCCCTGCTGATCTCGTTGTCGCCGTCGGCGTCGACGATGTCGAAGATCGCGTGGCCGCCGCCTTCGGTCACGTTGAGGCGGCTGGTGTCGATGACCGCGAGGCGGTTGGCGAGGACGAACTGCTCCTTGGTGAGCCGGTCCCCGTCCGCGCCCGCGTGGCGCAGCAGCTCCAGCCAGTAGATCTGGCAGAAGGTCTGGAGCGCCCTGGCCCGGCGGTCGTCCCTGGACAGCCCGTACCCCTGGATGTAGCGGTCCGCGAGCTTCTGGTAGTCCGTCCAGTCGAGGTAGCCGTCCTTGTTGGCGTCCATCTGGTCGAAGGTGCGCTCGAGCTTGACGGTGATGATGTCCTGCGCCGCAGTGGTCATGGGTATCCCTTTCCGCGATCAAGTCCGCTGACCGGTTCAGGGTCGGTCACGGCCGTCCACCGGGGGCCCAAATGCCTAGGTGATCACCTGATCGAGTGATCACCTTGCGTTCGGCACGACCGTCCGATCCGGCTGCGGGTCCTCGCCGAGGGGGAAGCGGGTGAAGGCCGGTCACCCAGGTTGTGACATGACCAAGCCGCGCCCATGTACTAGTGTTATCTCGACATCGAGATATCTGCCGAGGCGCACCGCGGTCGCCACACTGGTAAGGCACGCCTAACTTAGCCTGACCTTACTGGTTCGGCCAAGCCGGCGTGGCGGCACGATTGACGGTGGTACGCGCACATCAATGAAGGAGACTGTCGTGTCGGCGAACAGCTTCGACGCCCGCAGCACGCTGCAGGTGGGCGGCGAGTCGTACGAGATCTTCCGGCTGGACAAGGTGGAGGGCTCGGCCCGGCTGCCGTACAGCCTCAAGGTCCTGCTGGAGAACCTGCTCCGCACGGAGGACGGCGCGAACATCACCGCCGATCACATCCGCGCTCTCGGCAACTGGGACTCCCAGGCCCAGCCCAGCCAGGAGATCCAGTTCACGCCGGCCCGCGTGATCATGCAGGACTTCACCGGCGTCCCCTGCGTCGTGGACCTCGCCACGATGCGCGAGGCCGTGAAGGAGCTGGGCGGCGACCCGGCGAAGATCAACCCGCTGGCGCCGGCCGAGCTGGTCATCGACCACTCCGTCATCGCCGACAAGTTCGGCACCACCGACGCCTTCAAGCAGAACGTCGAGCTGGAGTACGGCCGCAACAAGGAGCGCTACCAGTTCCTGCGCTGGGGCCAGACCGCCTTCGACGAGTTCAAGGTCGTCCCGCCGGGCACCGGCATCGTCCACCAGGTGAACATCGAGCACCTGGCCCGCGTCGTCATGGTCCGCGACGGCAAGGCCTACCCCGACACCCTGGTCGGCACCGACTCGCACACCACCATGGTCAACGGCCTCGGCGTCCTCGGCTGGGGCGTCGGCGGCATCGAGGCCGAGGCCGCCATGCTCGGCCAGCCGGTCTCCATGCTCATCCCGCGCGTCGTCGGCTTCAAGCTCACCGGCGAGCTGAGCCCCGGCACCACCGCCACCGACCTCGTGCTCACCATCACCGAGATGCTCCGCAAGCACGGTGTGGTCGGCAAGTTCGTCGAGTTCTACGGCGAGGGCGTGGCCGCCACCTCCCTGGCCAACCGCGCCACCATCGGCAACATGTCGCCGGAGTTCGGCTCCACCGCCGCCATCTTCCCGATCGACGGCGAGACCCTGAACTACCTGCGCCTGACCGGCCGTTCCGAGCAGCAGGTCGCCCTGGTCGAGGCGTACGCCAAGGAGCAGGGCCTCTGGCTGGACCCGGCCGCCGAGCCCGACTTCTCCGAGAAGCTGGAGCTGGACCTCTCCACGGTCGTCCCCTCCATCGCCGGCCCGAAGCGCCCGCAGGACCGCATCGTCCTCGCGAACGCCGCCGAGCAGTTCAAGCAGGACGTCCGCAACTACGTGGACGCCGTGGACGAGGCGGGCCAGGAGTCCTTCCCGGCCTCCGACGCCCCGGCGGTCGCCCCGAACGGCGCCCCGAGCAACCCGGTCCAGGTGACCGCCCCCGACGGCACCGTCTACGAGCTGGACCACGGCGCGGTGACGGTCGCGGCCATCACCTCCTGCACCAACACCTCCAACCCGTACGTCATGGTCGCCGCCGCCCTGGTGGCCAAGAAGGCGGTCGAGAAGGGCCTGACCCGCAAGCCGTGGGTGAAGTCCACCCTGGCCCCGGGCTCGAAGGTCGTCACCGACTACTTCGACAAGGCCGGCCTCACGCCGTACCTGGACAAGCTCGGCTTCAACCTCGTCGGCTACGGCTGCACCACCTGCATCGGCAACTCCGGCCCGCTGCCGGAGGAGGTCTCCAAGGCCGTCAACGACCACGACCTCGCCGTCACCTCGGTGCTGTCCGGCAACCGCAACTTCGAGGGCCGGATCAACCCCGACGTCAAGATGAACTACCTGGCGTCCCCGCCGCTGGTCGTCGCCTACGCCATCGCCGGCTCCATGAAGCTGGACATCACCCGCGAGGCCCTGGGCACCGACCAGGACGGCAACCCGGTCTACCTGAAGGACATCTGGCCCTCCGAGGCCGAGGTGAACGACGTCGTCGCCAACGCCATCGGCGAGGACATGTTCTCCAAGTCCTACAGCGACGTCTTCGCCGGCGACGCCCAGTGGCAGTCGCTGCCGATCCCGACCGGCGACACCTTCGAGTGGGACGCGGAGTCCACCTACGTCCGCAAGCCCCCGTACTTCGAGGGCATGACGATGGACCCGGCCCCGGTCGAGGACATCGCCGGCGCCCGTGTCCTGGCCAAGCTGGGCGACTCGGTCACCACCGACCACATCTCCCCGGCCGGTGCCATCAAGGCCGACACCCCCGCCGGCAAGTACCTCACCGAGCACGGTGTCGAGCGGCGTGACTTCAACTCGTACGGCTCCCGCCGGGGCAACCACGAGGTCATGATCCGCGGCACGTTCGCCAACATCCGCCTGCGCAACCAGATCGCGCCGGGCACCGAGGGCGGCTACACCCGCGACTTCACCCAGGACGGCGGGCCGGTCTCCTTCATCTACGACGCCTCGCAGAACTACCAGGCCGCCGGCATCCCGCTGGTCGTCCTGGCCGGCAAGGAGTACGGCTCCGGCTCGTCCCGCGACTGGGCGGCCAAGGGCACCGCGCTGCTCGGCGTGAAGGCCGTCATCGCCGAGTCCTACGAGCGCATCCACCGCTCCAACCTCATCGGCATGGGCGTGCTGCCGCTGCAGTTCCCGGAGGGCGCCTCCGCCGAGTCCCTCGGTCTGACCGGCGAGGAGACCTTCTCCATCTCCGGCGTCACCGAGCTGAACGAGGGACGCACCCCGCGCACGGTGAAGGTCACCACCGACACCGGTGTGGAGTTCGACGCGGTCGTCCGCATCGACACCCCCGGTGAGGCCGACTACTACCGCAACGGCGGCATCATGCAGTACGTGCTGCGCAACCTGATCCGCAAGTAAGCGGCAGGGCACAGCGGTTCAGCGGCAGAGGGCCGCGTCCCCGGCACCCGGGGGCGCGGCCCTTCGCCGTTCCGGGCGGGAAAGCTCTGGCGGACCCGGTGGCCGAGTGCACCGGGTCCGCGAGCCGGGCAGGTGAGGGGGGCGGGTACCTGCCCGGAGAGGGGGGTCGGGGCGCGCGGCCGACGTGACCGCCGAGCCTCGCGACATCGTTGTCATCGGCCTGTCCCGACTGTACCGCCGCCACCGCCGACCCCGTCAACCCGCTTGCCTAGCCCGACCGGGTGATACCGGCGCGCGCCTGCCGGAGCGTACGCGGGCCTCTGTGGTACCGGTGGCCCCCGCTGTTACGGGTGGGGCGCGAGTGGTGCTCGGCGCGCCGTCCGTCCGTGGCGCGGGCTGCCTGCCGCCGTCCCGAGGGCGAGGGCGGGCGGCCGTACCCGCGGCCCCTCCTGGCCGGCGGTTGACCTCAAGCGGACTTGAGCTTCTACGTTCGTCCTGTTGCCGGCGACGGCGAGCCGCAGGCCGCCGACCGGCCGAAGTGCCGTGTTGTCAGGAGGGGTTGAACGATGAAGGCTGTCGCGTTCCGCGCATACGGAGGGCCCGAGGTCTTGGAGCTGATGGAGCTGCCGATGCCCGAACCGGGACCGGGCGAGGTACGGGTGCGGGTGAAGGCGGCCGGTACCCAGCCCACCGACTGCGCGGTGCGCACCGGCTGGTCCCCGCCCGGCTTCACCGTCACCTTCCCGCACATCACCGGCGGCGACTTCGCCGGCGTGGTGGACGCCCTCGGCGAGGGCGTCACCGGTTTCTCGGCCGGCGACGAGGTCCTGGGCTACCGCGTCCAGCTCACCTACGCCGAGTACCTCGTCGCCCCCGCGGACCAGATCGTGCCCAAGCCCGCCGCGCTGTCCTGGGAGGTGGCCGGCTGCCTGTCCGCCTCCGGCCAGACCGCCCACACCGCGATCGAGGACCTCGGCGTCGGCGAGGGCGAGACCGTGCTGGTCAACGGCGCCGCCGGCGGGGTCGGCACCATCGCCGTGCAGCTCGCGGCGGCCCGGGGCGCCAAGGTGATCGCCACCGGCCGCGAGGAGAATCACGCCTACCTGCGTGAGCTGGGCGCCGTCCCGGTCGCCTACGGCGCCGGCCTGATCGACCGGGTCCGCGCGGCGGCGCCCGAGGGCGTGGACGCCGCCCTGGACACGGCGAGCGTCGAGGGCCTGCGGGTCGCGGCCGAACTCGTCGAGGACAAGGACCGGGTCGGCACCGTCTTCGCCCACGAGGTCCACGAGGAGCTGGGCGTGCGCTGGATCACCAGCCGGCGCTCGGCGCGCCGGCTCGCCGAACTGGCCGGACTGGTAGCGGGCGGCAAGCTCACCGTGCACATCCGCAAGACCCTGCCGCTGGCCCGGGCCGCCGAGGCACACCGCGAGCTGGAGACCGGCCACGGCCGCGGAAAGATCGTCCTGCTGGCCGGCTGAGCCGCCACCACCCGGCCCCGGGAACAGCGGCGGAGCCGTCCCCGGAGCCCGTGACCACCGTGCGCCGCCGCCTGTTTCTTTCCTCCTTCCTTGCTTCCTTCCACCCGTACGAGGAGTCCTCTCATGCCCACGACCCCCCTCAGGATCGGCGTCATCATCGGCAGCGTGCGCACCGGCCGCTTCGCCGACAAGGTCGCCCAGTGGTTCCTCTCCGAGATCGGCCGGCGCGATGACATGGACGTCCATGTCATCGACCTCTCCGAACCGGCGCTCGTGGCGGAGCTGAAACTCACCCTGGACGCCACCGAGCCACAGGAGGGCGCCCTCACCCTGGCCCAGCGCATCGGCGGACTGGACGGGTACGTCGTCCTCACGCCCGAGTACAACCACGGCTACCCGGCCTCGCTGAAGCTCGCCATCGACTACGTGTACCGCGAGTGGCGGGCCAAGCCCGTCGGCTTCGTCTCCTACGGCGGCATGGCCGGTGGTCAGCGGGCCGTGGAGCAACTGCGCCAGGTCTTCGCCGAACTGCACGCCGTCACCCTGCGCGACACCGTCAGCTTCCACATGGCCTGGGACCAGTTCGACGAGCGGGGCCGCCCCAGGGACGCCGACGGCATCGGCAAGGCCGCCTCCGTGCTGCTCGACCAGCTCGCCTGGTGGGGCCTGACCCTGCGTGAGGGCCGCGCCGCCCGACCCTACGACGGCTGATGCCGGGGCGGCGCCGCCGCGTGGGCCAGCAGGCACTCCTCCAGGAAGGCCAGGGCCCGCAGGTGGTAGGTGCGGGCGGCCCAGCCGAGGCTGATGTTGTGCCCGGCGTCGGACAGCCGGTCCACCACCGCGCGCGGAGCGGCGAGCGGCGCCAGCAGGGCGCGCACCGCCTCCTCGTCGCTGCGCCACCACTGCTCCTGCTCGGCGAAGGTGAACCGGACCGGTACCCGCACCCGGGCCGCCAGCTGCGGGTACATCCGGGGCCACGACAGGGTCTCGCGGGCCTCCGTGACCGGCACCGGGGCCACCAGCCGCTGCCCCTCCCGGAAGGCCTCCGGCGGGTACAGCCGCAGCTGCCCCCAGTGCCGCCGCCAGGCCCCGGGCGCGCCGGCGCCCGGCAACTCGTCGGGTGGCACCGCGAAGGCGCCGCCCAGCCCGGACAGGTCCAGCCCGATCAGCGGGACCGGCAGGGCGTCGGCCGCCGCGGTGGACAGCGCGAGCCGGCCGCCGCCGGAGTGGGCGAGCAGGAAGAACCCGGCGCCGGTCGGCCACCGTCCGGCGAAGTCGGCGAGGGCCGAGCCGAGCGTGGCCGTCTGCCCGGCCAGGTCCTGCCCGTCCGGCAGCGCGGCGGCCGAGGCGCCGTAGCCCGGGCGGTCGAGCGCCAGCACGGTGCAGCCGAGCCGGCTGCCCAGCTCCAGCAGCGACAGGCCCGGCCGCGCCCGGTTGTCGAAGTAACCGGCCCGCATGCCGCTGCCGTGCAGGGCGACCACCACGGCCCTGGGCGCCTGACCCGCCTCCGGTTCGGCGAGGAGCCCCGACAGCCGTACTCCCTCGCCGCCGTCGAGCGTCAGCTCCCGGGGGCCGGGCGGGCCGTCCGGCGGGGTGGGCGCGGGGGAGTCCGGACGGGTGAGCCCCGGCGACGATACGGCCTGCACCTGGGGTACCTCCTGTCGTGGGCGGCGGGGTGACCAGCGGTGCGGTGACCGACGGTGCGGTGGAGCAGCGGCCCGCGGAGCCGATCGGTCCTCCCGCCCTGCCTTTCTACCAAGCCCCGCGCGCGATCGCCGCGCGTCAGGCGCCGATGGCGGCCTTCCACCAGCCGGGGTGGTCGCGGTACCAGGCGACGACGTCGGCGAGTCCTCGCTCGAACGGGATGCGCGGGGCGTAGCCCAGTTCCTCGCGGATCTTGGTGTCGTCCAGGGCGTAGCGCAGGTCGTGTCCCTTGCGGTCGGGCACGTGCCGCACCCGCGACCAGTCGGCGTCGCACAGCGCGAGCAGCCGTTCGGTGACCTCGCGGTTGGTGCGCTCGTCGCCGCCGCCGACGTTGTAGACCTCGCCCGGCCTGCCCCGGTCGAGCACCAGCGCGACGGCCCGGCAGTGGTCGTCGACGTGCAGCCATTCGCGCACGTTGCGTCCGTCGCCGTAGAGCGGCACCGGCCGGCCCTGAAGCAGGTTGGTCACGAACAGCGGTATCAGCTTCTCGGGGTGCTGGTAGGGGCCGTAGTTGTTCGAGCAGCGGGTGATCGACGCGTTCAGGCCGTGCGTGCGGTGACAGGCGCGGACGAGCAGGTCCGAGGACGCCTTGGAGGCCGCGTAGGGAGAGTTGGGCAGCAGCGGGTGGTCCTCCGTCCAGCGGCCCTCGGCTATGGAGCCGTAGACCTCGTCGGTGGAGACGTGGACGAACCGCTCGGTGCCGGCCGCGAGGCAGGCGTCCAGCAGCGTCTGGGTGCCGGCCACGTTGGTGCGCACGAACTCCGGCGCCGAGCGGACCGACCGGTCCACGTGCGACTCCGCGGCGAAGTGCACCACCGCGTCGTGCCCGGGCAGCAGCCGGTCCAGCAGCTCCGCGTCGCAGATGTCCCCGCGTACGAAGTCCAGCCGGGGGTGCGCCGCGGGCAGGCTGTCCCGGTGTCCGGCGTAGGTGAGCTTGTCCAGGACGGTCACCCGGGACGTCTCGTGGCCCGGGTAGCCGCCGTCGAGCAGCGTGCGCACGAAGTGCGAGCCGACGAACCCGGCTCCGCCGGTGACCAGCAGTCTCATGCCGTCGCCGCCTCCCGTGCGGTGCTGGCGGGGGTGCGTGGTGTCATCGGTGCTCCTGTGGCCTGTCGGGTCCTCGAAGGCAGTATGGGCGGGGGACGGATCACCCCGCCGCCCGGCCCCCGCCGCCCGGCACCATCCCTCACCTGGTCCGCACCGCCTCGCAGGGTCCCGCCCGCGCGACACCGGCCCGCCGGAGGAGCCGTGGGGCTCCTCCGGCGGGCCGGCCGCCGTACTCGGAGTGCGCTCAGGTCAGCAGTTCCACCTCCGCCAGGGTGGCCTCGCCGTCCAGGACCAGGCGGTAACGGGTGTACGTGCCCGGCGCGGCGACGGTGAAGGGGCGGGTCTGGCGGTCCCAGGCGAACGTCTCACCGGTGCGGCGGTCCAGGGTCCGCCACGTCGTGCCGTCGGCGGAGCCCTGGAGGGTCCAGCCGGACGGCGCGGTGGTGTGGTCGGCCCCCGAGGTCAGCGTGTACCGGACGGGCCGTACGGCGCCCCGGGCCGGCAGGTCGGCGGAGGTGAGCCTCGCGCTGGTCGCCGAGGTGTCGTCGAAGAGCGGCCCCGCGCCCTTCAGGACGTCCGCGCGCGGCTCGGGCACCTTGTCGTCCCGGGTGATCGAGACCGGCGCCGCGTGCTCGCCCGTGCCCCAGGAGGACGGTTCCGGGCCCATGGCGAAGTCCAGCACCCCGCCCTTGGCCAGCAGCGAGTGGGGGAGCGAAGTGGACGTCCAGGGGCGGCCGTTGAACCTGACCCCCTGCACGTAGACGTTCTCCGCGCTGTTGCGCGGGGCCCGCACCACCAGGTCCCGGCCGTTCTCCAGGTGCACGGTCGCTTGCTTGAACAGCGGGGAGCCGATGGCGTACTCGCCGCTGCCCATCACCAGCGGGTAGAAGCCGAGCGCCGAGAACAGGTACCAGGCGGACTGCTCGCCGTTGTCCTCGTCGCCGTGGTAGCCCTGCCCGATCCCGCTGCCGGTGTACAGCCGGGACAGCGCCTCGCGCACGTACGCCTGCGTCTTCCACGGCTGGCCGGCCGCGTCGTACATGTACAGGACGTGGTGCGCGACCTGGTTGGAGTGGCCGTACATGCCCATCCGGACGTCCCGGGCCTCGGTCATCTCGTGGATGACACCGCCGTAGGAGCCCACGTAGTCCGGGGAGGCGGTCTCCGGGGTGGCGAAGTAGGCGTCGAGCTTGTCGGCGAGGCCCTGCCGGCCGCCGTACAGGTTGGCCAGGCCCCGGCTGTCCTGCGGGACGGTGAAGGCGTAGCCCCAGCCGTTGGTCTCGGTGTAGTCGTACCCCCACACCCGCGGGTCGTACTTCGCGGAGTCCACCCGCCAGTCACCCTTGGCGTCCCGGCCCTGGAAGAAGCCCGCCTGGGTGTCGAACAGCTTCACGTAGTCGCGGGCCCGGTCGAGGAAGTACCGCGACTCCTCCCGGTAGCGGCTCTCGCCCGTCTTCTTGTACAGCGCCTCGCCCATCTTCGCGATGCCGTAGTCGTTGACGTAGCCCTCCATCGCCCAGGACAGGCCCTCGTGGGTGTCGGTCGGGGTGTAGCCGAGGAAGGGGGAGACGGCCATGCCCTTGCGGCCCACGCCCGGGGCGGGCGGGACGACGGTGGCGTTCTTCACGGCCGCGTCGTACGCCGCCTTCGCGTCGAACCTCACGCCCTTGACGTAGGCGTCGGCGAAGGCCACGTCCGAGGAGGTGCCGGTCATCAGGTCCGCGTAGCCGGGGGAGGACCAACGGGAGGTCCAGCCGCCGTCCTTGTACTGCTGCACGAACCCGTCGACCAGTTCCCCGGCCCGAGTGGGCGTCAGGAAGGAGTAGGCGGGCCAGGTGGTGCGGTAGGTGTCCCAGAAGCCGTTGTTGACGTACACCTTGCCGTCGACGATCCTCGCGCCGGTGTGCGTGGGGGTGTCCGGGCCCGGCATGGGGGAGAACGGGGACGCGTAGCGGTCCTTGCCGTCCACCTTCTCGAAGCCGGAGTTGGGGTACAGGTACAGCCGGTACAGCCCGGAGTAGAGCGTGGTCAGCTGGTCCTCGCTCGCGCCCTCCACCTCGACCTTGCCGAGCAGCTGGTCCCAGGCGTGCCGGGCGCGCGCCTTGACGGTGTCGAAGGACGTGCCCGCGGGGATCTCCCGGCGCAGGTTCTCCCGCGCCTGGTCGACGCCGATCAGCGAGGTCGCCAGGCGCAGGGTGACGGTGCGGTCGGCGCCCGCGGCGAAGCGCAGATAGCCCTTCACCCCGCTCGCCGCGCCGTCCGTCACCGGCTTGTCGAACTCGCCGTACACGAACAGCCGGGTGGCGCCCGTGGACAGGCCCGACTTCACGTCCGAGTAGCCGGTGACCCTCCCGTGCTCCTCGTCGAGCGTCAGCCCGGCCTGCTCGGTGACGTTGTCGAACAGCACGCTCGCGTCGTCGCCGGGGTAGGTGAAGCGCAGCACGGCCGCGTGGTCGGTGGGGGTCATCTCGGCCTTGAGGCCGCCTTCGAACCGGACCCCGTAGTAGTAGGGCCGCGCGGTCTCGTTCTCGTGCCGGAAGGCCAGTTCGCGCGCCTCGCGGCCGGTGTCCGGGGTACCGGCCGCGGCCGACGGCATCACCTGGAAGGTCTGCCGGTCGCCCATCCACGGGCTCGGCTCGTGACTCGCGCTGAACGCCTGGATCGTCGGCAGGTTGTCCGCGTTGTTCGCGCGCGCGTACTCGTACAGCCAGCTCAGCGAGGACGCGTTGGTCACCGGCGTCCAGAAGTTGAAGCCGTGCGGCACGGCGGTCGCCGGGAAGGTGTTGCCGCGCGAGAAGCTGCCGCTGGAGTGGGTGCCGCGAGTGGTCAGCGCGTAGTCGGCCAGGTGCGCCTTCGGCCTGGCGGGCGCGACCGGCTTCAGGGACACGTCGTCCAGCCAGCCGCGGAACTTCGCCGGGCCGTCCGGGGAGTCGTAGGCCACCAGGATGCGGTCGACGGTCTTCCCGGCCGCCACCGGGCCGATCCGCGCGGCCACGTCGTTCCACTGGTTGACGTACAGCGCCTTCGCCGCGCCCTGCCCGCGCGGGGAGAGCGGGAAGCCGTGCCGGTCCAGGGCGCCCAGGTCGCTGAGGTAGGTGCCGTCGGTGAAGGCCAGGTCGACGGAGACGTTGGTGGCGTCGTAGTCGCGGTCGCCGTCGGCCATCGACGGGAAGATCCGGTACGCCAGCTCGGTGTCGCGGCCGACCCGCACGTTCACGTCGAAGACCTTGTTGGAGGAGAAGGCGCGGCCGTCCGCCGTGTGCCGGCCGGCGTAGCGCAGGGCCCGCTTCCCGGTGAACCCGGCCCGCGCCTTGGCGGTCGGGGAACCACTGGGGCCCTTGTCCACCAGGGTCAGCATGTCCTGCGGCACCGGCCCGCCGCCGCCACCGGTGGAGAACTGCACATCGGCGAGCTGGAGGATGTCCGGGGCGCCGTTGTTGCGCGTCACCTCCAGCCGGAAGTGCTGGTAGACGGCCGGTTCCGCCAGGTCGTACGACTTGGTCAGGTACCGCTCGGAGAAAGTCTCGCCCGAGCGGGTGTCGAGCGTCGTCCAGTGCGTGCCGTCGGCGGAGCCCTTCAGGGTCCAGTCCCTCGGGTCGCGCTCGGCGTGGTCGTTGGCCGAGGTGAGCGCGTACGTCCGCAGCCCGACCGGCTTGTCCAGGTCGAACTCCGCCCAGCCGGACGGCTCGAAGGTCAGCCATTTGGTGCCGGGCTCGCCGTCGGCCAGGTTCTCCTTGACCTCGCCGGCGCCCGCGTTCTCGCCGCCGGCCCGGACCTCGGTGACATGGTCGGTCACATTGCCGGGGATGCCGGTGCTGTAGCCGCCGTCGACGCCCGACGCCCGTTTGCTCCCGTCCGGGCCGGTGTCCACGGTGTTCAGCCAGTCCGGCGCCGGCTCGCCCGCCTCGAACGAGGACGCGAACTCCCGGTCGGGCACCGCGGGCCGGGCCGGCAGGGCGACCGCCGCGCCCTGCGCGCCGACGGCCATGACGAAGGCGGCCGTGAGGACGGCCGCCGGACCCCATCTGTGCCGAGTTCTCCGCTGCATCTACGGATTTCCCCTCCTGCGCCCATCGGACAACGTTGTCAGCTACGGGCGCAGGAACCAGTAGGTGGTCAAGTGACCCGTGATGTCAAGGGTGTTGGCCGTGGCATTCAGGGAGTAATGTCGCGAATTTTTCCCGCGCGGCACGAGTCGTGGGCCCATATTTCCGGCAGGTCTCAACTCGGAAAAGACCCATGGGGAACCCTGCACTCGATCTTGTCCGCCGGGGTTAAGTGGACTATACCTGTCGGCACTTCCCGCACGACCCTGCACGACCCGACCTGCGGTGCCGGCGCAAGGATCCGGTTCACCGCCTGAGTCCTGGAGAAGGCGAGGACTTGAGCATGGGATCCACTGCGCACCACCGTGCCGAAGGCGTCGGCCGCCGCGATCTGATCAAGCGCTCGGCGGCGCTCGGTCTGGTCGCCACGCCGGGGATGGGCCTGCTGTCCGCCTGCGCGAGCAGCGGCGGCGACGGACAGGACAAGGCCGAGCAGGGCAAGAAGACCGCCAAGAACCCGCTCGGTGTCAACGACACCGCCGGGATGGAATTCGTCCTCTTCGACGGCGGCTTCGGCAAGGAGTACGCCGAGGACGCGGTGAAGATCTACGAACGCGACTTCCCCAAGGCCAAGGTGAAGTTCGCGGCCACCCAGAAGATCCAGTCCACCCTCCAGCCCCGCTTCAACCAGGGCACCCCGCCGGACCTCATCGACAACTCCGGCGCCGAGCAGATGGACATGGGCGTCCTCGTCGGCAAGAACCAGCTCGCCGACCTCACCGCGCTGCTGGACGCGCCGTCGTACGACGACCCGAAGAAGAAGGTGCGCGACACCCTGCGCCCCGGCATCGTGGAGATGGGCCAGTTCGACGGCGACCCGGTCTGGATCCTGTACTACGCCTACACGGTCTACGGCGTCTGGTACTCGCAGAAGGCCCTGGACTCGCTGGACGCGGCGTACCCGGAGACCTGGGACGACATGCTCGCGCTGTGCGCCAAGGCCAAGAAGAAGGGCATCGCGGGCTGGACCTACGCGGGCAAGTACCCGTACTACATCCCCTTCTCGCTGTACCCGATGATCGCCAAGGTCGGCGGGCGCGAGGTGCTCGACGCCATCGACAACCTGGAGCCGAACGCCTGGAAGCACCCCGCGGTCAAGGCCTGCTTCGAGGCCTACTACGAGCTGTACAAGAAGGGCTACATCCTCCGGGGCACCCCGGGCCTGGACCACATCCAGTCGCAGACCGCGTGGGCCGAGGGCAAGGCGCTGTTCCTGCCGAACGGCTCCTGGGTGGAGAACGAGTCGGCCAACGTCATCCCGGCCGACTTCGGCCTCGCCGTCTCCGCGCCCTCCGGCCTCGACGCCTCCGACAAGCTGCCGTTCGGCACCCTCTGGGCCTCCGGCGGCGAGCCCTTCATCGTCCCGGCCAAGGCGAAGAACGCCGAGGGCGGCATGGAGCAGCTGCGCATCATGCTCTCCGAGGCGTCCTCGAAGAACTTCACCAGCAAGGTGAAGTCGCTGACCGCGTTCAACGGCGGCACCTCCGGCATCGACCTCACCCCGGGCCTGAAGTCGGGTGTGGCGGCGCTGGAGAAGGCCGGGAGCAACGTGGTGAACCCCCGGCTGCAGGACTGGTACGTGCAGTTGCAGAAGGAGAAGATCGGGGTGTCCGGCCTCGGCGAGTTGATGGCCGGCCGGCTCACCCCCGCCGAGGCGATCAGGAAGATCCAGTCATTCGCCGACGAGGCGGCCAAGGACTCCTCCATCAAGCACTACAAGCACCAGTAATCCGGCACCCTGACAGCACCGGAGTGGCGATGCGGCACGGCAAATACCGGTTCATCGTGGGGTTCCTGGCACTGCCCCTGGGACTGTACGCGCTCTTCGTGGTGTGGCCGTTCATCCAGTCCATCTACTACTCGTTCACGGACTGGACGGGCCTCAGCCCCGATTTCCAGATGGTCGGGTTCGACAACTACGAAAGGATGCTCGACGACGACATCTTCTGGAAGTCGTTGTGGCACAGTCTCCTGTTCGCTCTGGTGCTGCCGGTGCTGACGCTCGGTCTGGCGCTGTTCTTCGCCTTCATGATCAATGTGGGCGGCCGGCGGAGGAAGGGCGGCCCCGCCATTTCCGGGGTGCGGGGCTCGGCCTTCTACAAGATCGTCTATTTCTTCCCGCAGGTCCTCTCGATCGCGATCGTCTCGCTGCTGTTCGCCTTCGCGTACAACCCGGACAGCGGAGCGATCAACTCGCTGCTGCGCGGCATCGGCCTCGACGGCGTGCAGCCGCTGTGGCTGGGCGATCCCGGTCTCGCCCTGTGGTGTGTGATGGCGGTGCTCGTGTGGTCCACGGTCGGCTTCTTCGTGGTCCTGTTCTCCGCGGGCATGGCCTCGATCCCGGCCGAGCTGTACGAGGCGGCGCTGCTGGACGGCGCGAGCCGGGCCACCACGTTCTTCCGCGTCACCCTGCCGCTGCTGTGGGACACCGTGCAGTCCGGCTGGGTCTACATGGGCATCCTCGCCCTCGGCGCGGAGTCGTTCGCGGTCGTGCAGATCATGACGACCGGACCGGGCGGGCCGGACTACTCGACCACCGTGATGGTCCTGTACGTGTACCAGAAGGCGTTCCGGGACGGTCAGGCCGCGTACGCCACCACCATCGGCGTCGCCCTGCTGATCGTCACGCTCGCGTTCGCGGCGATCGTGATGCGGCTGGGCCGTCGCGAGCGGCTGGAGTTCTGAACCGATGAAGACGACCGAGACCCCCGCCACGCCGCCGGCCGAGTCCGGCGCCACCGTGTACAAGACGGACCAGGACCCGGCCGCGCGCCGGCCCTCCGGGCAGCGGGAGGGGACCGTCCTCAACGTCTTCTCCCACGGCGTCCTCGTGATCTGGGCGATCATGGTGGTCATGCCGCTGGTGTGGGCGGTGATGACGTCCTTCAAGGACGACGGCTCCATCTTCGGCTCGCCCTGGTCCCTGCCGGACCGGCTGCACTTCGACAACTGGGCCCGGGCCTGGACCGACGCCCACATGAGCGACTACTTCCTGAACACCGTCCTGGTGGTCGGCGGCTCGCTCGTCGGCACCCTGGTGCTCGGCTCGATGGCCGCCTATGTGCTGGCCCGGTTCGACTTCCCGGGCAACCGCTTCATCTACTACCTGTTCGTCGGCGGCATGAGCTTCCCGGTCATGCTCGCGCTGGTCCCGCTGTTCTACGTCGTGAACAACATGGGCCTGCTGAACACGATCCACGGCCTGATCCTGGTGTACATCGCCTACTCGCTGCCGTTCACGGTGTTCTTCCTCACGGCGTTCTTCCGCACCCTGCCCACGTCGGTGGCGGAGGCGGCCTTCGTGGACGGCGCTTCGCACACGCGTACGTTCTTCCAGGTGATGCTGCCCATGGCCAAGCCCGGCCTGATCAGCGTGGGCATCTTCAACTTCCTCGGCCAGTGGAACCAGTACATGCTGCCCACGGTCCTGAACACCGACCCGGACAAGAAGGTGCTCACCCAGGGGCTCGTCCAGCTCGCGGTCAGCCAGGGCTACAAGGGCGACTGGTCCGGTCTGTTCGCCGGCCTGGTCATGGCGATGCTGCCGGTGCTCGCGGCGTACATCGTCTTCCAGCGGCAGGTGGTGCAGGGGCTGACCGCGGGGGCGCTGAAGTAACCCCGGCGGACAGGCGGGGCCACCCGCCGTGATTGCGCGTGCGCACACCGTCCCGGCACCTTCGGGGCGGTGTGCGCCGTCGTGCCCGGGTACCCGGAAACGGTTCAACCTCTTGACGTGAGTCGCCCCGAACGGCTCAGCTTAGAGTTCACTAGTTGGACATACACGGGGCCTCGCCGAAGCGGCCCCGCGCTCAGGAGGTCGTCGTGGAGACTCCAGGGTCGCAGTCGTCACTGCACCGAGCCAACCTGGAGCGGGTGGTCCGGGCCGTACGACTGGCCGGGTCCCTCACCCAGGCGGAGATCGCGCGGACGACCGGGCTGTCCGCCGCCACCGTCTCCAACATCGTGCGGGAGCTGAAGGACGGCGGAACCGTCGAGGTCACCCCCACGTCGGCGGGCGGGCGGCGGGCCCGCAGCGTCAGCCTGAGCGGGGACGCGGGCATCGTGATCGGAGTCGACTTCGGGCACACCCACCTGCGCGTCGCGGTCGGCAACCTCGCCCACCAGGTGCTCGCCGAGGAGGCCGAGCCGCTGGACGTCGACGCCTCCGCCGACCAGGGCTTCGACCGGGCCGAACAACTGGTCAACCGCCTCGTCGCGGCGACCGGCGTGGACCGGACCAAGGTGGCCGGCGTGGGCCTGGGCGTGCCCGGCCCGATCGACGTCGAGTCCGGCACCCTCGGCTCCACCGCGATCCTGCCCGGCTGGGGCGGCACCAAGCCCGCCGAGGAACTGCGCGAGCGGCTCGGCGTACCCGTGCACGTCGACAACGACGCCAACCTCGGCGCCCTCGGCGAGCTGGTCTGGGGCAGCGGCAAGGGCGTGCGCGACCTGGCCTACATCAAGGTGGCCAGCGGTGTCGGCGCCGGCCTGGTGATCGACGGCAAGATCTACCGGGGTCCGGGCGGCACGGCCGGCGAGATCGGGCACATCACCCTGGACGAGTCCGGCCCGGTCTGCCGCTGCGGCAACCGCGGCTGCCTGGAGACCTTCGCGGCGGCGCGCTACGTGCTCCCGCTGCTCCAGCCCAGCCACGGCCCCGACCTGACCATGGAGGGCATCGTCCGGCTGGCCAGGGACGGGGACCCGGGCTGCCGCCGGGTCATCGCCGACGTCGGCCGCCACATCGGCAGCGGAGTGGCCAACCTCTGCAACCTGCTGAACCCGAGCCGGGTCGTCCTCGGCGGCGACCTCGCCGAGGCCGGGGAGCTGGTGCTCGGACCGATCAGGGAGTCCGTCGGCCGCTACGCCATCCCCAGCGCCGCCCGTCAACTGTCCGTTCTCCCCGGGGCACTTGGCGGCCGGGCCGAGGTGCTCGGCGCGCTCGCCCTCGCCCTCAGCGAGATGGGTGATTCCACCCTTTTGGACGGCGCCCTGCAGGTTACGGCGCCTGCCTTCACTTAGAGAACGGATGGCACCGTTGCCATCTCGTTAAGGATTTACTTCTTGACGTCGCACGTGTGGCCGAGTTGACTTCCAGCCACCTCGGCCGCAACGACGCGGCCTCGTCAGGGAGGTTTCTCAAGTGAACGCACGTATGCGTCGTGCCGCCGTTGCCGTTGCCGCCGGTGCGATGGCCGTCTCGCTGGCCGCCTGTGGCAGTGCCAAGGAGTCGAAGGGCGACGACGACTCCTCGGCCGCGTCGGCCCCCAAGAAGGGCGACGACATCACGGTCGGTCTGCTCCTTCCGGAGAACAAGACCGCGCGGTACGAGAAGTTCGACCGGCCGATGATCGAGCAGAAGGTCAAGGAGCTGACCAACGGCAAGGGCAAGGTCGAGTACAACAACGCCCGCCAGGACGCCAACCTCCAGGCCCAGCAGGTCGACACCATGATCACCAACAAGGTGGACGTCCTGATCATCGACGCGGTGGACGCCAAGGCGATCCAGAACTCCGTCAAGAAGGCCGTGGACCAGGGCATCAAGGTCGTCGCCTACGACCGCCTCGCCGAGGGCCCGATCAGCGCCTACACCTCCTTCGACAACGTCGAGGTCGGCAAGACCCAGGGCGAGGCCCTGCTGAAGGCACTGGGCGACAAGGCCACCAAGTCCTCCAAGATCGTCATGATCAACGGCTCGGTGACCGACCCCAACGCCAAGCAGTTCAAGGACGGCGCGCACTCCGTCCTGGACGGCAAGGTCACCATCGCCAAGGAGTACGACACCAAGGAGTGGGCGCCGGACAACGCCAACTCCGAGATGGAGGCGGCCATCTCCGCCGTCGGCAAGAAGAACATCGTGGGCGTCTACTCCGCCAACGACACCATGGCCGGCGCCATCATCACCGCCCTCAAGGCCGCGGACCTCAACGTCCCGGTCACCGGCCAGGACGCCGAACTGGCAGGTGTGCAGCGCATCGTCACCGGCGACCAGTACATGAGCGTGTACAAGTCGTACCCGCAGGAGGCGCAGACCGCCGCGCAGATGGCCGTCGCGCTCGCCAAGGGCGAGAGCCTGGACTCCATCGCCAAGGACAAGGTCTCCAGCACCAGCGCCAAGGACATCCCGTCCGTCCTCGTCCCGGTCGTGTCCCTCACCAAGGACAACATCAAGGACACCGTGATCAAGGACGGCATCTACACCGTCGACGAGATCTGCTCCGGCAAGTACAAGGCCGCCTGCGACAAGCTCGGCCTCACCAAGTAGGCGAACGCCCGGTCCCCTCCCGGCCGCCGGGCGTTCGGCCCCTGAACGCCCGCCGTACCGGACGACGACCGGCCGCGTCCCCGCTCCTCCGGCGCCCCGGCGCATTCACCCAGCCCCGCGAGCTCGGCCCGGGGCGCCGGACGGAATTCCCCCCAAACTTCTGCACAACCTCCCGCCGGGTCAGGCGGCGAAGGAGATGGTTCACGTGTCCGCTACGCCCGTGCTGGCGTTGCGCGGGGTCTCCAAGCGGTTCGGTGCCGTTCAGGCGCTCACCGACGTAGAGCTCGAGATCCACGCCGGTGAGGTGGTCGCCCTGGTCGGCGACAACGGCGCCGGAAAGTCCACGCTGGTCAAGACGATCGCCGGCGTCCACCCCATCGACGAGGGTGCCATCGAATGGAATGGCAGGCCCGTGTCGATCAGCAAGCCGCACGACGCCCAGGCGCTGGGCATCGCGACGGTCTACCAGGACCTCGCGCTGTGCGACAACATCGACGTCGTCGGCAACCTCTTCCTCGGCCGTGAGCTGAGGAAGTGGGGCGTGCTCGACGAGGTCGAGATGGAGCGCCGCGCCCGCGAGCTGCTCACCACGCTGTCGATCCGCATCCCCAGCGTCCGCATCCCGATCGCCTCGCTCTCCGGCGGTCAGCGCCAGACCGTGGCCATCGCCCGCTCCATGCTGGGCGACCCCAAGCTGGTCATCCTGGACGAGCCCACCGCCGCCCTCGGCGTCGAGCAGACCGCCCAGGTGCTCGACCTGGTCGAGCGGCTGCGCGAGCGCGGCCACGCCGTCATCCTCATCAGCCACAACATGGCGGACGTGAAGGCGGTGGCCGACAAGGTCGCCGTCCTGCGCCTCGGCCGCAACAACGGCGTCTTCGAGGTCAGCACGACCTCCCAGGAAGAGATCATCTCCGCCATCACCGGCGCCACCGACAATGCCGTGACCCGCCGTGCCGCGCGCACGTCCAGCGCGAACGGGGAGGCTTCCCAGTGAGCATCGACAAGACCTCCGCCACCGAGCCCGGCACGACGTCCGCGCAGGACGCCGCCCCGGTCGAGAACCCCGAGGCCGCCGCGGCCGCGGTCACCGCCGTCGACCCGCGCCTGCTGGTGCAGGAAGAGGGCCTGCTCGGCTACTGGAACGAGTTCAAGCGCAAGATGAAGGCCGGTGAGCTGGGCTCCCTGCCGGTCGTCGTCGGCCTGGTGATCATCTGCGTGATCTTCCAGGCGCTGAACTCCAACTTCCTGTCCGCGCAGAACATCAACGACGTGACGATCACCATGGTCGGCACGGGCATGATCTCCGTCGGCATCGTCTTCGTGCTGCTGCTCGGCGAGATCGACCTCTCGGTGGGCTCGGTCAGCGGCGCGGCCAGCGCCCTGATGGCCGTCCTCGCGGTCAACCAGGGCTGGCCCGAGTGGGCGGCCGTCCTCCTCGCCATCGCCGCCGGCGTCGCCATCGGCGCGCTGCACGGCTTCTTCTTCGCGGTGCTCGGCGCCCCCGCCTTCGCCGTCACGCTGGCCGGCCTGCTGTTCTGGCTCGGCTTCATGCTGAAGGTGCTGGGCGAGGACGGCACGATCAACCTCGACGGCGAGGGCCTGGTCGCCAAGCTGACCACGTACTACTTCTCCGACATCGCCGCCGCCTACGGGCTCGCCGTGGTCGTGGTCGCGGTGTTCTTCCTCACCTCCTTCCTCGGCAACCGGCGCCGGGAGGCCGCGGGCATCCCGGCCCGGCCGCTGAGCGACACGGTGCTGCGCACGGTGCTGCTGGCCGTGGTCGCCTTCGCCGCCGCCTACATGTACAACCAGTACAAGGGCCTGCCGCTGGCCACGGTGATCTTCCTGGTGTTCCTGGTCGCCACGGACTTCCTGCTGCGGCGCACCACCTACGGGCGCAAGGTCTTCGCGCTCGGCGGCAGCGTCGAGGCGTCCCGGCGCGCGGGCATCAACGTCACGGCGGTGCGGATCTCCGTGTTCGCGATCTCCGGCGGGTTCGCCGCGATCGGCGGCCTGTTCCTGGCCTCGAAGATCGCCTCGGCCAACCAGAGCGCCGGCACCGGCGACCTGCTGATGAACGCCATCGCCGCGGCCGTCATCGGCGGCACCTCGCTCTTCGGCGGGCGCGGCCGGACCTGGAACGCGCTGCTGGGTGTGCTGGTGATCGTGTCCATCCAGTACGGTCTTCAGCTGCAGTCCATCGCGGAGCCGGTGAAGTACATGATCACCGCCGCCGTTCTGCTGACCACCGTCGTGATCGACTCCATCACGCGCAAGACGCAGAAGACCGCGGGCCGCGCCTAGCGCCCGCCCGCTCGCCCCAGGGGCGCGGAACGACCGCGTACCGGCCCGTCGTGGCCGGTCGCGCGGCCGACCGCGCCCCTTCGGGGTGCCCGTCGGGCCCGGCATTAGACTCGGGCGGGCCCGGCAACAGCTCGATCAGCTCTAGTTCAAGGAGGCACGGGTGCCGCTGCTGACCCGCATCAGGGGACCGCGCGATCTGGACCGGCTCAGCCTGGAGGAGCTGGACCAGCTGGCAGAGGAGATCCGTACCTTCCTCGTCGACGCTGTCTCCAAGACCGGCGGCCACCTCGGTCCGAACCTCGGTGTGGTGGAGCTGACCATCGCCCTGCACCGCGTCTTCCACTCGCCCGCGGACAAGGTGCTGTGGGACACCGGCCACCAGTCCTACGTGCACAAGCTGCTCACCGGCCGGCAGGACTTCTCCCGGCTGAAGATGAAGGGCGGCCTGTCCGGCTACCCGGCGCAGGCCGAGTCCGAGCACGACGTCATCGAGAACAGCCACGCCTCGACCGTGCTCGGCTGGGCCGACGGCATCGCCAAGGCCAACCAGCTGCGCCGGCGGGACGACCACGTCGTCGCCGTCATCGGTGACGGCGCGCTCACCGGCGGCATGGCCTGGGAGGCGCTGAACAACATCGCCGAGGCCAAGGACCGCCCGCTCGTCATCGTCGTCAACGACAACGAGCGCTCCTACGCCCCGACCATCGGCGGCCTCGCCAACCACCTGGCGACCCTGCGCACCACCGACGGCTACGAGCGCTTCCTCGCCCGGACCAAGGACATCCTCGACCGCACCCCGGTCGTCGGCAAGCCGCTGTACGAGACCCTGCACGGCGCGAAGAAGGGGCTGAAGGACTTCATCGCCCCGCAGGGCATGTTCGAGGACCTGGGCCTGAAGTACGTCGGCCCGATCGACGGCCACGACATCGAGGCGCTGGAGTCCGCGCTGGCCCGCGCCAAGCGGTTCGGCGGCCCGGTCATCGTGCACTGCCTGACCGAGAAGGGCCGCGGCTACCAGCCCGCCCTCCAGGACGAGGCCGACCGCTTCCACGCCGTCGGCAAGATCCACCCGGACACCGGGCTGCCGATCAGCTCCTCCGGCGCCGACTGGACCTCGGTCTTCGGCGAGGAGATGGTCAGGCTCGGCGAGGAGCGCGAGGACATCGTCGCGATCACCGCCGCCATGCTCCAGCCGGTCGGCCTGGACAAGTTCGCCAAGCGCTTCCCCGACCGGGTCTACGACGTCGGGATCGCCGAGCAGCACGGCGCCGTCTCCGCGGCGGGCCTCGCCCACGGCGGGCTGCACCCGGTCTTCGCCGTGTACGCCACCTTCCTCAACCGCGCCTTCGACCAGGTCCTCATGGACGTGGCCCTGCACAAGTGCGGGGTGACCTTCGTGCTGGACCGGGCCGGGATCACCGGCACCGACGGCCCCTCGCACAACGGCATGTGGGACATGTCGATCCTCCAGGTGGTGCCCGGGCTGCGGCTGGCCGCGCCGCGCGACGCCGACCAGGTGCGCGCCCAGCTGCGCGAGGCCGTCGCCGTCGAGGACGCGCCGACCGTGGTGCGCTTCTCCAAGGGAGCCGTCGGCCCCGCCGTACCCGCCGTGGGCCGCGTCGGCGGCATGGACGTACTGCGCGAGCCCGGCACGGACCGCCCGGATGTGCTGCTGGTCTCCGTGGGCGCCCTCGCCCCGATGTGCCTGGAGATCGCCGCCCTGCTCGACAAGCAGGGCATCTCCACCACCGTGGTCGACCCGCGCTGGGTCAAGCCCGTGGACGAGGCCATGGCCCCGCTGGCCGAACGGCACCGGGTCGTCGTCACCGTCGAGGACAACAGCCGGGTCGGCGGTGTCGGCTCCGCGATCGCCCAGGCCCTCAGGGACGCGGGCGTGGACGTGCCGCTGCGCGACTTCGGCATCCCGCCGCGCTTCCTCGACCACGCCTCCCGCGCCGAGGTCATGGCCGAGATCGGGCTGACCGCGCCCGACATCGCCCGCCAGGTCACCGGACTGGTCGCCAAGCTCGACGGCCGGTTCGAGCGCCAGGCCGACGCCGCGGACCCCGTGGAGCACGCGCGCGACTAGCGAGCGCCCCCGCCCGCGACAGGCCGGTCCCGCCGCCTCCCCGGTGGCGGAACCGGCCTGTTTGCGTGAACCTGCCTGTGCCGGGGCAAACCGCACCACCGGCCCTCTCGATCATGTCGAGGCCGGCAAGCGTGGGAGGTGGGTTCGTGAGCAGCACGCTGTTCCGGACGAAGAACGTCGAGCAGTCCATCCAGGACACCGAGGAACCCGAGCACGCGCTCAAGAAGTCACTGTCCGCCCTGGACCTGACCGTCTTCGGCGTCGGCGTCATCATCGGCACCGGCATCTTCGTCCTCACCGGCACGGCGGCGAAGAACACCGCCGGTCCCGCGGTCTCGCTGTCCTTCGTCATCGCCGGCGCCGTCTGCGCGCTCGCCGCCCTCTGCTACGCCGAGTTCGCCTCCACCGTCCCGGTCGCGGGCTCCGCCTACACCTTCTCCTACGCCTCGCTCGGCGAACTCCCCGCCTGGATCATCGGCTGGGACCTGGTGCTGGAGCTGGCGCTCGGCACGGCGGTGGTAGCGGTCGGCTGGTCCGGCTACATCCACTCGCTGCTCGACAACTGGGGCTGGCACCTGCCCGAGGCGCTCGGCGGGCGGGACGGCGCCACCGGCTTCGGCTTCGACATCCTCGCCGCCGCCCTCGTGCTGCTGCTCACCGCCATCCTCGTCGTCGGCATGAAGGTGTCCGCCCGGGTCACCTCGGTGGTCGTCGGGATCAAGGTGGCCGTCGTCCTCATCGTGATCATCGCGGGCGCCTTCTTCGTCAAGGGCGCCAACTACGACCCGTTCATCCCCGAGGAGCAGCCCGTCGCGGCCGGCGGCAGCCTCAAGGCCCCCCTGGTCCAGCTGATCTTCGGGTGGGCCCCCTCGCACTTCGGGGTCATGGGCATCTTCACCGCCGCCTCCGTGGTCTTCTTCGCCTTCATCGGCTTCGACGTCGTCGCCACCGCCGCCGAGGAGACCCGCAATCCGCAGCGCGACGTCCCGCGCGGCATCCTGGGCTCCCTGGTCATCTGCACCGCCCTGTACGTCGCCGTGTCGATCGTCGTCACCGGCATGCAGAAGTACAGCTCGCTGTCCGTCGAGGCGCCCCTCGCCGACGCGTTCAAGGCCACCGGGCACCCCTGGTTCGCGGGCCTGATCAGCTTCGGCGCCGCGGTCGGCCTGACCACCGTGTGCATGATCCTGCTGCTCGGCCAGTCCCGGGTGTTCTTCGCGATGAGCCGCGACGGGCTGCTGCCCCGGTTCTTCTCCCAGACCCACCCGAAGTACCGCACCCCCTACCGGTCGACCATCCTGCTCGGCGTCGTCATCGCGGTCGTGGCGGGCTTCACCAGCCTCAGCGAACTGGCCGAGCTGGTGAACATCGGCACCCTCTTCGCCTTCGCCATCGTGGCGCTCAGCGTGATCATCCTGCGCCGCACCCGCCCCGACCTGCCCCGGGCCTTCCGCACCCCGCTGGTCCCGCTGGTCCCGGTGCTGTCGGTGCTCGCCTCGCTGTGGCTGATGCTGAACCTGCCCGCGGAGACCTGGCTGCGGTTCGCCGTCTGGATGCTGATCGGGTTCGTCGTCTACTTCCTCTACGGCCGCTCGCACAGCCGGCTCGCCCCGCGCGGGCACCCCCCGGCCGGCGAGAGCCCGCGCCCGCCCGCCTGACCGGCGGCGACACTCCCGGCCCCGCACGTCCTGTGGCACTCGGCGCCAGGGGTCCGGATAGCGTGCTGCCCATGCTCGCCGCCCCACTCGCCCCCGCCCGGACCGCGATCACCCGGACGGCGTACTGGGGGCGGCTGCTGCCCCTGCTGGCCGCGCTGGCCTGCGTCACCCGCATCCCCTCCTTCGTCCGCCCGCTGTGGAACCCCGACGAGGGCTACCTCGCCGTCGAAGCCCGGCTGCTGGCCCAGGGCGGGCAGCTCTACGACACGGTGGTGGACCGCAAACCGCCGCTGCTGCCCTGGCTGTACGAGGCCGCGTTCGCGCTGTGCGGCTCCGGCTCCCTGACCCCGCTGCGGATCCTCGCCGTCCTCGCCCAGCTGCTCACCGCCGTGCTGCTGGCCTCCCTGGCCCGCCGCCACTGGGGCGACAAGGCGGGTCGCACCGCCGGGGTGCTGTATCTGCTGGTGTCGGTGGGGCTCAACCCGGAGGACGCGCAGGCCGCCGGTTTCGAGGTGTTCATGCTGCCCTGGACGGCCGCCGCCGTGTGGTGCGCGGACCGGGGCCGCTGGGGCGCGGCCGGCACCGCCGTCGCCGCCGCGTTCCTGACCAAGCAGACCGGCGGTGCCGTCCTGCTGCCGGTGCTCTGGCTGCTCCACCGGCGCGGCGCCGTCCGGGCGGGCCTGCCCCGGCTCGCGGCCGGGTGCGCCGCCCCCGTGCTCGGCGCCGCGCTGCTGACGGACCCCGGCGGCTTCGTGTTCTGGACGGTGACCGGCTCCGCCGCCTACGCCACCGTCTCCGGCTCCGTGACCCACGTCCTCGGCCGCGCCCTGGCCAACACCGCGCTTGTCGCGGCGGCCTCGGCGGGGCTGCTGGCGCCGGTCGCGCGGGCCTTGCGCGACGCCCGCGCCCGGGCGGCCGAGCCGTGGCCCTGGCTGTGGCTGTGGCTCGCCTCCTCGGCCGTCGCCGTGACCCTCGGCTGCCACTTCTTCGGCCACTACTACCTGCAACTCCTCCCGCCGCTCGCCCTGCTGGCCACCGCCGCGCTGCACACCCGGCCCGGGCAGCGGCGCCTGGCCGCCGTCCTCACCTCCTGCTGCGCCTGCGCCCTCTTCGTCGGCTGGGGCCTCGTCGCCCCGCGCCCCGAACTCGCGCACGCCGAGCGGCTGGCGGCGGCCCTCGCCCACCGCACGGCACCCGGCGACCGGGTCCTGGTGTGGGGGATGCACCCCGAGACGTACTGGCTGGCCGGCCGCACCCCCGCCACCCGCTACCTCACCGCGGGGCTGCTCACCAACTACAGCGGCGGCCGGGACGGCTCCCGGGTCGGCGAGGCGTACGCCGTGCCCGGCGCCTGGTCCGTCTTCCGCCGGGAGCTGGCGGCGCACGCCCCCGCCCTGATCGCCGACGACTCCCGCGGCAAGCCGTACGCCCCCGCCCGCCTGCCCACCCTGCGCCGCCTGCTCGCGAGCGACTACACGGAGGTCGCCCGCGTGGACGGCGCGGTCCTGTACGCCCGCGCGACGGCACGGCCGGGCGCGGAATCGTAGCGGGCACGCGGCGCGGCGCAGGGCGGGCCGACTCCCGGCGCGCGGCTCCCGTCGGCCGTCGGGGTGGGCTGTGGGCCCCGTCGGCCGTGACTCGCGTGGCGCGGGGGCCCGGCGGGGGCCGGGTGTGGTGCGTGGCGGGGTGGCACTCGGCGACCGGCCCCGCGGAGCGTCGTGGCGGCTGCGGTTCCCGGTGCGCGGCCCCCGCCGGCCGTCGGGGCTTCGGTGGCAGCGCATTCCGGCGGCCGGCCGGGGCCGCCGTCGGTGTGGCTCAGCCCAGGACCGTACGCGGTCCCGCCACCCGCGCGCCCAGTTCGGTCACCCGGCGGCGCAGCTCGCGGTCGGCGGTCACCACCAGGCGGGGGCGGCCGGGGCTGGCGGCGGCCAGTTCCACGACGCGGTCGTCCCCGCTGCCCGGCGCCGACTCCACCCGTACGCCCGGCACCGAGGCCACGCCCCGGGCCGCGCCCTCGACCACGAGCACGATCTCCACCGGCCCCGGGTGCCCGGGCAGGCCCTCGCCCGCCAACCGGTCCCGCAGCCGCTCGGCCGCCCCCCTGCGGTCCTTCCACCAGCCGTCGGGCCGCGACCCGACGACGTTCGCGCCGTCCACGATGACGAGCGGCGGGGTGGGGGAGGGCGGGGTGTCGAGGGGACCGGTCATACCGCAAGGGTCCCATGGCCCGACCCCGGGGGCCGTGCCCCGTGACCGGTACGGGGCGGCTTAAAGTGAACCGGTGAACGGCGACTGGCTCCTTCGCGGCCGAGACGGCCGGCTCAGTGTGTACCAGCTGTCGGGCGACGCCGTCCTGTGCCGGGCGGAGCGCGGCCCCGGCGGCCCCTGGTCCGCCCCCCGCAGGATGGGCGGCGACCAGAAACTGCACCCCGTCCTGGCGATCGGCCAGGGCACCGACCGCTATGCCCACCTGGTCTCCTGGCGGCCCACCGTCAAGGGCGAGTCCGGCCTGGTGCACTCCACGCACTTCCGCCCGCACCTGGCCGCCCTGGACTGGCAGCCGATCGGCCACCCGGACAAGACCGGCGAGCGCACCGGCACCCCCGCGGTCACGGTCGACGCGCAAGGCCGCGCCCACGTGTTCGTCCGGAACAAGGGCGGCGGCGTGAGCATGCTCGGCCAGAAGGAGAAGGGCGGCTGGGGCCCCTGGCGGGACCTGGGGGGCAGCGAGGTGCACGACCAGCCGGCCGCGGTCACCACGGCGTCCGGCACGGTGGAGCTGTACGCGGCCGTCCCGCAGGGCCTGCTGTACTGGCGTCAGGAGTCGCCGGGCGCCGTGCCCGTGCTCCAGGAGTCCCTCACCACCCCGGTCCGTCCGGGCACCCTGCGCGCCCTGGTCACCTCCCCGGACAGCACGACGGTCTTCTACACCGACGCCGACGACACCCTGTGCGCCTGGCGGCCCGGCGGCAAGCCGGCCACGCTGCTGCCCGCGGCGGGCCCCGGCCCGGTCTCGGCGGTCCGCTGCGAGCTGGACGGCTACGACTGCACGCTGCTGGCCCAGCGGACGGCGAGCCGCCGGGTCGCCTTCGCCGCCTATCCGACCGAGCAGGAGTCGGCGGGGGCGTGGTGGACCGAGTCGGGCCCCGAACTGCCGCTGGACGCGCTGGTGTCCCTCGCGACGGACGAGACCGGCCGGGTGGTGGCGGCCACGCTGTCCCCCTCGACGGGACAGCTCCTGCTGACCCGCCGCAAGGACGAGCCGGGACTGGCGCTGGAGGCGTGGCGGCAAGCCTGAGCACGCGGAAGGGCCCCCGCCGAGGCGGGGGCCCTTCACACGTCGTACGGGGTTACGCCGGGACGCTCGCCACGCCCGGGGCCAGGAACTTCTTGCCGTTCACCCGCTCGGAGACGCCCTCGCGGTCCAGGTACGGCGTGACGCCGCCCAGGTGGAAGGGCCAGCCGGCGCCCGTGATCAGGCACAGGTCGATGTCCTGGGCCTCGGCGACGACGCCCTCGTCGAGCATGAGCCCGATCTCCTGCGCCACCGCGTCCAGCACCCGCGCCCGCACCTGCTCCTCGGTCAGGACCGTGTCGCCCTGCTTGAGCAGCGCGGCGACCTCCGGGTCCAGCTCCGGCTTGCCGCTGTCGTAGACGTAGAAGCCGCGCTTGCCGGCCTCGACGACCGCCTTGAGGTTCGGGGAGACCTTGAAGCGGTCCGGGAACGCGCCGTGCAGCGTCTCGGAGACGTGCAGGCCGATCGCGGGGCCGACCAGCTCCAGCAGCACCAGCGGGGACATCGGCAGGCCGAGCGGCTCGACGGCCTTCTCGGCGACCTCGACCGGGGTGCCCTCGTCGATGACGTTCTGGATCTCGCCCATGAAGCGGGTCAGGATGCGGTTCACGACGAACGCCGGGGCGTCCTTGACCAGCACCGCGGTCTTCTTCAGCTTCTTGGCGACGGCGAACGCGGTCGCGAGGGAGGCGTCGTCGGTCTGCTCGCCGCGGACGATCTCCAGCAGCGGCAGGACGGCCACCGGGTTGAAGAAGTGGAAGCCGACGACCCGCTCGGGGTGCTTCAGCTTCGACGCCATCTCCGTCACGGACAGCGAGGAGGTGTTGGTGGCGAGGATGGCGTGCGCCGGGGCGACCGCCTCGACCTCCGCGAACACCTGCTGCTTGACGCCGATCTCCTCGAACACGGCTTCGATGACGAAGTCCGCGTCCGCGAAGCCCTCGGCCTTGTCCAGGACACCGGTGACCAGCGCCTTGAGGCGGTTGGCCTTGTCCTGGTTGACGCGGCCCTTGGCGAGCAGCTTGTCGATCTCGGCGTGGACGTAAGCAACGCCCTTGTCGACGCGCTCCTGGTCGATGTCGGTCAGCACGACCGGCACCTCCAGGCGGCGCAGGAACAGCAGGGCGAGCTGGGAGGCCATCAGACCGGCGCCGACGACACCGACCTTGGTGACCGGGCGGGCCAGGTTCTTGTCCGGGGCGCCGGCCGGACGCTTGCCGCGCTTCTGGACGAGGTTGAACGCGTAGATGCCGGCGCGCAGTTCACCGCCCATGATCAGGTCGGCGAGGGCCTGGTCCTCGGCGTCGAAGCCCTGCTGGAGGTCGCCGTCCTTGGCGGCGGCGATGATGTCCAGGGCGCGGTAGGCGGCCGGGGCCGCGCCGTGCACCTTGCCGTCGGCGATGAACCGGCCCTTGGCGACGGCCTGGTCCCAGGCCTCACCGCGGTCGATCACCGGGCGCTCCACGGTGATGTCGCCCTTGAGGACCTGGGCCGTCCAGATCAGGGACTGCTCCAGGAAGTCGGCGCCCTCGAAGATCGCGTCGGCGATCCCGAGGTCGAAGACCTGCTGCCCCTTGAGCTGCTTGTTCTGGTTCAGCGAGTTCTCGATGATGACCGAGACGGCCTTGTCGGCGCCGATCAGGTTCGGCAGCAGGGTGCAGCCGCCCCAGCCGGGGACCAGGCCGAGGAAGACCTCGGGCAGCGAGAACGCCGGGATCGCCTTGGAGACGGTCCGGTAGGAGCAGTGCAGACCGACCTCGACGCCGCCGCCCATGGCCGCGCCGTTGTAGTACGCGAAGGTCGGCACGGCCAGCTTCGACAGTCGCTTGAAGACCTCGTGGCCGCCCTTGCCGATGGCGAGCGCGTGCTCGTGTTCCTTCAGCAGCTCGACGCCCTTGAGGTCGGCGCCGACGGCGAAGATGAACGGCTTGCCGGTGATGCCGGCACCGACGATCGCGCCCTCGGCCGCCTCCTTCTCGACCTGGTCGATGGCGGTGTTCAGGTTCGCCAGCGAGGCCGGGCCGAAGGTGGTCGGCTTGGTGTGGTCCAGGCCGTTGTCCAGCGTGATCAGCGCGAACCGGCCCGCGCCGAAGGGCAGGTCGAAGTGGCGTACGTGCGCGCTGGTGACGACCTCGTCGGGGAACAGGTCCGAGGCCTGCTGCAGAAGCTCGGCGGTGGTGCTCACTTGTCCCCCTCGAAGTGCGGGTTCTCCCAGATGACCGTCGCGCCCATGCCGAAGCCGACGCACATGGTG
Organism: Streptomyces rubradiris; assembly: GCF_016860525.1. Taxonomy (NCBI): domain Bacteria; kingdom Bacillati; phylum Actinomycetota; class Actinomycetes; order Kitasatosporales; family Streptomycetaceae; genus Streptomyces; species Streptomyces rubradiris. The sequence continues at coordinate 1,906,787 of NZ_BNEA01000015.1, read as the reverse complement.
GTCAGGCCGTAGCGGACGTGCGGCTGCTCCTCGAACTGGCGGGCCAGCTGCGTCATCAGCCGGACGCCGGAGGAGGCCAGCGGGTGGCCGAAGGCGATGGCGCCGCCGTACTGGTTGACGCGCGCGTCGTCGTCGGCGATGCCGTAGTGCTCCAGGAAGGCCAGGACCTGGACGGCGAAGGCCTCGTTGATCTCGAACAGGCCGATGTCGGAGATGGACAGGCCCGCCTTGGCGAGGGCCTTCTCCGTGGCCGGGATCGGGCCGTAGCCCATGACCTCCGGCTCGACGCCCGCGAAGGCGTACGACACCAGGCGCATCTTGACCGGCAGGCCGTTCTCGCGGGCGAAGTCCTCGCTCGCGATGATCGACGCGGTGGCGCCGTCGTTCAGCCCGGCCGCGTTGCCCGCGGTGACCCGGCCGTGCACGCGGAACGGCGTCTTCAGGTTCGCCAGGTTCTCCAGCGTGGTGCCCGGGCGCATCGGCTCGTCGGCGGTGACCAGGCCCCAGCCGGTCTCGCCGCCCTCCGGGTTGGTGCGGCGCACCGAGATCGGCACCAGGTCGGCCTGGATCTTGCCGTTGGCGTACGCCTTGGCGGCCTTCTCCTGCGAGCGCACCGCGTACTCGTCGGCGCGCAGCTTGGTGATCGTCGGGTACCGGTCGTGCAGGTTCTCCGCGGTCATGCCCATGAAGAGGGCGGACTCGTCGACCAGCTTCTCGGAGACGAACCGCGGGTTGGGGTCGACGCCCTCGCCCATCGGGTGCCGGCCCATGTGCTCGACACCGCCGGCGATGACGGCGTCGTAGGCACCGAACGCGATCGAACCGGCGGTGGTGGTCACGGCGGTCAGCGCGCCGGCGCACATGCGGTCGATCGAGTAGCCGGGCACGGACTGCGGCAGGCCCGCGAGGATGCCGGCCGTGCGGCCGAGGGTCAGGCCCTGGTCGCCGATCTGCGTGGTCGCGGCGATGGCGACCTCGTCGATCTTCTTCGGGTCCAGGCCGGGGTTGCGGCGCAGCAGCTCCCGGATCGCCTTCACGACGAGGTCGTCGGCGCGGGTCTCGTGGTAGATGCCCTTCGGGCCCGCCTTGCCGAACGGGGTGCGGACGCCGTCGACGAAGACGACGTCCCTGACGGTACGAGGCACGATGGCTCTCCTCCAGATGCGGGATGGCACTGCTGCGTTGCGCTGAGCGCGCGCTCAGCCCCATGCTACTTATGAGTAACGTGGCTGCACAGCCCTGTACGGGGGAGCGGTGAACGTCACACCTCCGGGGGAGCCGTCGAACCCCGTTCGCGTCCGCCCAGCAGGAGGCAGATCACGACCGAGAGCACCGCGCACCCGGCCGTGCTCGTCCACAGCACCGTCTGCCAGGCGTCGGTGAGGCCGTGGGTCACGAGGGAGGTGAAGCCGGGCCGCGCGGGGGCGGGCAGCCCGGCGAGCGGGCCGGCGAGATCCCCGGCGTTGACGCTGTTGGCGAGGGTGCCCGAGCCGCCGTCGTACGACGGGAACCCCTTCAGCCCCGTGTCGAAGGGCTTTCGTACGAGGTTGACGAGGGCGGCGCTCGCGGCGGCGATCGCCAGGGCCTCGCTGCCGAGCCGCAGGGTGTTGAGGAAGCCCGCGGCCGCGCCGGTGGTCTCGGGCGCCACCACGTCCAGGACCGCCCCGTCCACCAGCCCGAAGTTGAGGCCCAGCCCGACCCCCAGGGTGATCAGGGGGCCGGCCAGTGCCCCGGGTGTCAGCCCCGGTTCGAGCGCGGAGGCGAGCCACCCCACCCCCACGGTCAGACACAGCAGGCTCAGCCCGAACACGCCCCGCAGCGCCAGTCCGCGCCGCAGCAGCCAGGTCGCCAGCAGCGGGCCCACCAGGATCGGCAGTGTCATCAGCAGCATGACGCCGCCCGCCGCACGACTGGAGTAACCGCCCGCCACCACGAGGTAGTTGGGAAGCAGGGGCAGCAGGATCACGAACGACAAGGTGGCCACGACGGGTATCAGGCACAGCGCCATGAACCGGCCGTTGCGCAGCAGGCGCAGGTCCAGCATCGGATGCCGTACCCGCGACTCCACCAGTGCGAAGGCCGCGAGCAGCACCACCGATCCGGCCAGCAGGCCCAGCACCTCGCCGCTGCCCCAGCCCCGTTGGGGCCCCTCCACCGTGCCGAGCGTCAGCAGGAACAGCCCGCCGGAGAAGGTGGCGGTACCGGGCCAGTCGGCCCCGGCCGGGCGGGGGCCGTCCGCGTCACCCCGGGGCAGGAGGGGCACCGTGCACCACACCAGGGCCATGAGCACCGCGTGCAGCCCGAAGAAGGCGCGCCAGCCGAGGGTGTCGGTCACCGCCCCGGCCACCATCGCGCCGAGCGCGAGCCCGGCGCCCGTCGTGATGCCGACCGCCCCGAACGCGCGGCCGCGTGCCCGGCCGTCGAACGTCTCGCCGATCAGGGAACTGCCACTGGTCAGCAGCGCGGCCGCGCCGACCCCGGCCAGGGCACGCGCCAGGTCGAGCACCAGGATGCCGGGTGCCGCCGCGCTCACCGCGGACGCCACCGTGAAGAGGGCGGCACCCCCGCCGAACACCCTCCGCCTGCCCCAGCGGTCGGCCAGCGAGCCGCAGGCCAGCAGCAAGCCGGCGAAGGTGAGGTTGTAGCCGTGCACCACCCATTGCGACGCCGCGAGCGACGCGCCGCTGTCCCGCCCGATGGCCGGCAGCGCCACGCCCGAGCCGGTCACCGATGTCGGCAGCACCAGCAGGGCCAGGAGGACGGCGACCAGCACGGCCGCCGCTCCCCGTCGCGCGTCCGCCCGCCGGGGCAGGGTGTCCTGCGCCGCGCTCATGCGGCCGGCACCGATCCGACGAGGCCGCCGTCGACGACCAGATCCTGACCGGTGATGTACGCGGCGTCGTCGGAGGCCAGGAAGGCGACGGCCGCGGCGACGTCGTCGGGGTGACCGAGCGAACCGAGCGGCACCAGGGCCGAGTCGCGGGCTTCGGCGTCCGGGTGCGGGTTGGCCTCCCGCCACATCGCCGTGTCGATGTAACCGGGGCTGACGGAGTTGACGCGGATACCGCGAGCGGCCAGGTCGGAGCCCAGCGTGCGGGCGAGGTTGTGCACCGCCGCCTTGCCGGCGGAGTAGACCGATGCGACGGGCAGCCCGCGGTGCAGGGTCCAGGAGGCGTTGATGACGACGGCGCCACCGCGCGGCATCAGCCGCAGTGCCTTCTGCACGGTGAAGAAGACGCCCTTGAAGTTGACGTCGACGGTCCGGTCGAAGTCCTCCTCGGTGATCTCCGTGGTCGGCTTGAAAACGCCGGTCCCGGCGTTGGCGAAGACCGCGTCCAGGGTGCCGCGCCAGGTCTCGATCCGGCGCATCAGCGCGTCGAGGTCGGACAGGGAGGCCACGTCGGCCCGGACGGCGAGCACCCGGTCGTCCACCGCGTCGAGCCGGGCGACCGCCGCGTCCAGGCGCGCCCGGTCACGTCCGGTGATGACGACGTAGGCGCCCTCGTCCAGGAGCCGCCGCGCCGTGGCGAGGCCCATGCCGCTGGTCCCGCCGGTGATCAAGGCCGTCTTGTTCGTGAATCGCTGCATGGCAGTGATCCTCGGGCGGCGCGGACGGCCGTGGCAGTGTCGCCTGAGCCTGGGTCTGTCACCACCACCTTCGCCGCATGCCCGCGGCGAAGGGCAGCTCAGGAGGGGCGGGGCCGCTACGTGGCAGGGACCGGTGCCCAGGCGGGCGCGGGAGGCTCTACGTCCGCCGCCAGCAGGCCGGCCAGGCGGCTCTCGGTCGGCGTTCCCTCCGCCGGGGTGTACAGCAGCAGACGCGCGCCGGGCAGATCGGAGACGGGCAGCATCGTGTAGTCGAAGGTCAGCTCGCCCGCCCCGGGGTGCCGCAGCGACTTGATTCCCTCGGTCGCGGCCCCCACCGGGTGTTCCGCCCAGACCGCGGCGAACGCGGGACTGGCCGCGCACATGTCCTGGGCCAGCCGGCCGAACTCCGGATCGTCGGGGTAACGCGCGGCGTCCGCGCGGAACTGGCCGACGATCTGCCGCGCCGCGTCCTCCCAGCCGCACAGCGAGGCGCGGAAGTGCGCGCTGGTGAAGAAGCTGACCAGACAGCTGTGGGCCGACTCCTCGTAGCCGAAGACCAGCCGGGCGGCCCGGTTGACGGCGATCAGCTTCCAGTGCCGGTCGATGACGTACGCCGGCCGCGGCAGCCAGCCGTCGACGACCCGGCGGATCCCGGCCGGTACCGCCCGTTCGGCGGGCCGGGCCTGCGGCGGGTTCAGCCCGGCCAGCAGGTACAGGTGCTCACGCTCGGCGGCGTCCAGCCGCAGCACGCGGGCGACGGCGTCCAGCACGTCGGCCGACACGTTGATGTCGCGCCCCTGTTCCAGCCACGTGTACCAGGAGACCCCGACCCCGGCGAGCACCGCGACCTCCTCGCGCCGCAGGCCCGGCGTACGGCGCCCGCCGCCGGCCGCCATTCCCACGTCCGCGGGGGTCAGCCGTGCGCGCCGCGAGCGGAGGAACGCCCGTATCTCCGCGCTGCGCCGCTCGCGGGCCTCGGCCGGCAGCCTGGAAATCTCCACGCGCCTACGCCCCCTTGGTCACCAGCGCGTCCACCAGCACCGGCGTCACCAGCTCGATCTGCCACGGACGCGCGCCGTACCCGGCCAGCGCGGCCGCCACGGAAGCGGCGTCCACCACCTTCGGCGGCTCCCAGCAGATCCTGCGCACCGTGTCCGGGGAGATCACGTTCTCCTGCGGCATGGTGACCCGCTCGGCGAGGGAGGACACCCCGGCCCGCGCGGCGGACAGCCGGGCCGCCGCGGCCGGGTCCTTGTCGGCCCACGCCCGGGGCGGCGGCGGTCCCGCCACCGGCTGCCCCGGCTGCGGCAGCGCGGTCTCCGGCAGCGCCCTGGCGCGGTCCACCGCGGCCTGCCACTGCTCCAGCTGCCGCCGGCCCATCCGGTGCCCGAAGCCGTTCAGCGCGGCGAGGGCGTGCACATTGCCCGGCAGGGCGAGCGCGGCCTCCACGATGGCCGCGTCGCTCAGCACCTTGCCCGGCGAGACGTCCCGGCGCTGGGCGATCCGGTCCCGGGTCTGCCACAGCTCCCGGACCACGGCGAGCTGCCGCCGGCGGCGCACCTTGTGCATCCCGGACGTACGACGCCAGGGGTCCTTGCGGGGCTCGGGCGGCGGCGCCGTCGCGATCGCGTCGAACTCCTGGAGGGCCCACTCCAGCTTGCCCTGCCGGTCCAGCTCCTTCTCCAGGGCGTCCCGCAGGTCGACGAGCAGCTCGACGTCGAGCGCGGCGTAGCGCAGCCACGGCTCGGGCAGCGGGCGGGTCGACCAGTCGACGGCGGAGTGGCCCTTCTCCAGGACGTAGCCGAGGACGCCCTCGACCATGGCGCCGAGGCCGACCCGGGGGAAACCGGCCAGCCGCCCGGCCAGCTCGGTGTCGAACAGGCGGGCCGGGACCATGCCTATCTCGCGCAGGCAGGGCAGGTCCTGGGTGGCCGCGTGCAGCACCCACTCGGCGTCGGACAGGGCCGCGCCGAGTCCGGACAGGTCGGGGCAGGCGACGGGGTCGATGAGCGCGGTCCCGGCGCCCTCGCGGCGCAGCTGCACCAGGTAGGCGCGCTGGCCGTAGCGGTAGCCGGAGGCGCGCTCGGCGTCCACGGCGACCGGGCCGGAGCCGGCGGCGAAGGCGGCCGTCACCCGGGCGAGGTCCGCCGCTTCGGCGATCACGGGCGGAATGCCCTCGCGCGGTTCGAGCAATGGAGTCGGCGCCCCCGTCACAGAAGATCCGGCGTCGTCCGGAGGAGTGCCTCCGGTGGTGCGCAGGGAGCTGTCTGCTGCGGTGTCTTGGGCGTCGGTCACCTGTCAAGGGTATCCGTGCGCACACCGCGCCCGTCGACGGAACGTTCCGTCGACGGGCGCGGCAGGGTCGTAAACCGGTCAGCGGCGGGCCGCCGCCGGTTCGCCGGGGTGAACGGGAATTGCGCCGAAGGGGGCATCCGGTGGGCTCAGTGGATGATCCCGGTGCGCAGGGCGACGGCCACCATGCCGGCCCGGTCGCCGGTGCCCAGCTTGCGGGCGATGCGGGCCAGGTGGCTCTTGACGGTGAGGGCGGACAAACCCATGGACACGCCGATCGCCTTGTTCGACTGGCCCTCCGCGACCAGCCGCAGCACCTCGACCTCGCGTCCGGACAGCTCCCGGTAGCCGCCCGGGTGGCTCGGGGCACCCGGGGGGCGGCGGTGCATACGGGCGGCGGCACCGAGGGGAGCGGCGCCGGGACGGGTGGGGAGCCCGATGTTGGTACGGGTGCCGGTGACGACGTAGCCCTTGACGCCGCCGGCCAGCGCGTTGCGGACCGCGCCGATGTCGTCGGCGGCGGAGAGCGCCAGTCCGTTGGGCCAGCCCGCGGCCCGGGTCTCGGACAGCAGGGTGAGGCCGGAGCCGTCAGGGAGGTGGACGTCGGCGACGCAGATGTCGCGCGGGTTGCCGATGCGGGGACGAGCCTCCGCGATGGACGAGGCTTCGATGACATCGCGCACGCCGAGCGCCCACAGATGGCGGGTGACGGTGGAACGGACACGCGGGTCGGCCACGACCACCATGGCGGTCGGCTTGTTCGGGCGGTAGGCGACCAGGCTTGCGGGTTGCTCAAGGAGAACGGACACCAGGCCTCCTGGGTGGGGGGACGGGGCCGGCTTGTGGGGATGAAGCCGGGACGAACCGTGCTTTCAAGGTCACAGTCGTCTTCGGCAGCAAACTCGTCCGCCTTTAGGGAGTGATCACGATCTAGTGAGTAACAATCCGTGCGCTTCGGACACACGATCGATCAACCGAAGATCGAGTCGGTTCGAGCGAGTGCGATTCGAGTGCGGAAAGTGGCCGTATCGACAAAGAGATGGTCAATACGGCGTTTCATGACCACCCCTCGGCGGGATTGCGGACCGGAGCAGGTCTCCGGGCAGGCCGCGGATGCGGATCGGCGCGGGCACCTGGGCAGGCCGCGGACGCGGACCGGTCCCGGCCGCTCGGCGGAACCGCGAAATCGGTGTGGCGGGCGCCCGCTCAGCGGGACTGCGGGCCCCGGCGCTGCGGCAGCGTCACCACCGACGCGTCCCCGGGACCGGCCGGCGGCAGGCCCGCGACCTGCGCCAGCAGATCGCACCAGGAGGTCAGATGCGCGGCGGTGTCCGGCACCCCGCCCAGCCCCTCCCGAGGCGTCCAGGAGGCGCGGATCTCGATCTGCGAGGCCGCGGGCCGCTCCGCCAGCCCGCCGAAATAGTGCGAACCCGCCCGCGTGATCGTGCCGCTCGGCTCGCCGTAGGCCAGCCCGCGGGCCTGGAGCGCCCCGGTCAGCCACGACCAGCACACCTCCGGCAGCAGCGGATCGGCCGCCATCTCCGGCTCCAGCTCCGCCCGCACCAGCGTCACCAGCCGGAACGTGCCCTGCCACGCGTCATGCCCGTCCGGGTCGTGCAGCAGCACCAGACGCCCGTCGGCCAGCTCCTGCTCGCCGTCGACCACCACCGCCTCCAGCGCGTACGCGTACGGGGCGAGCCGCTGCGGGGCGGGCGTCGGCTCCACCTCGACCTGCGGCCGCGGTCGCGCCGCCCGCAGCGCGTCGACCGCGGCGCGGAACGCCGGCGGCAGCCCGCCGCCCGCCCGCGCCTGAGCGGTGTCCTCCGCGTCGTCCATTCCGTCAGCGCCGTCCGACAGTCGTCCCTGAGCCGCAGCCATGCGGGGAAGAGTAAGGGGAAGCGGGCCGTCGCGCAGGGCAAGACACCCCGCGCCACCGCTCCCCGGTGTCATGCGAGACTTGCCCCGTGACCGCGAACGACACCTTCACGGGCCAGGGGCCCGCAGCCACGTACGACAGCGCGTTCCTCAAGGCGTGCCGGCGTGAACCCGTGCCGCACACCCCCGTGTGGTTCATGCGCCAGGCCGGCCGCTCCCTGCCCGAGTACCGCAAGGTGCGCGAGGGCGTGCCCATGCTGGAGTCCTGCATGCGGCCCGAGCTGGTCACCGAGATCACCCTCCAGCCGGTGCGCCGGCACGGCGTGGACGCGGCGATCTACTTCAGCGACATCGTCGTCCCGCTCAAGGCCATCGGTCTCGACCTGGACATCAAGCCCGGCGTCGGCCCGGTCGTCGAGCAGCCCGTCCGCACCCGCGCCGACCTGGCCCGGCTGCGCGACCTCGCCCCCGAGGACGTTCCGTACGTCACCGAGGCCATCGGCATGCTCACCCGCGAGCTGGGCGCCACCCCGCTGATCGGCTTCGCGGGCGCGCCCTTCACCCTGGCGAGCTATCTGGTCGAAGGCGGCCCCTCGCGCACGTACGAGAACGCCAAGGCCATGATGTACGGCGACCCCGAGCTGTGGGCCGACCTGCTCGACCGCCTCGCCGACATCACGGCCGCCTTCCTGAAGGTGCAGATCGAGGCCGGCGCCAGCGCCGTCCAGCTCTTCGACTCCTGGGCCGGCGCGCTGGCCCCGGCGGACTACCGGCGCTCGGTCATGCCGGCCTCCGCGAAGGTCTTCGACGCGGTCGCCGGGTACGGCGTCCCGCGCATCCACTTCGGCGTCGGCACCGGCGAGCTGCTGAAGCTCCTGGGCGAGGCAGGCGCGGATGTCGTCGGCGTCGACTGGCGCGTCCCGCTGGACGAGGCCGCCCGCCGCGTCGGCCCGGGCAAGGCCCTCCAGGGCAACCTGGACCCGACCGTGCTGTTCACCGACAAGGACACCGTCGAGGCCAAGGCCCAGGAGGTGCTGGACGCCGCCGCAGGGCTGGAGGGGCACGTCTTCAACCTCGGCCACGGCGTCATGCCGAACACCGACCCGGACGCGCTGACCCGGCTCACGGAGTACGTCCACACCGCGAGCGCGCGCTGACTCACCAGGTGTAACGGGGCCGCGCGCGCCTGCCGAACAGCAGGCCGGGCGGCTCCGGCGGCGGTGGTGTGCCGGGCTTGAGCGGCCAGGCGAGCAGCATGCCCGCCACGAAGCCGACCACGTGCGCCGCGTACGCCACCGTGCCCGCTCCGGACACCCCGAGCCCGGAGGAGTACACCGCCTGGAGCCCGAACCAGAACCCGAGCACCAGCCAGGCGGGCAGCCTGAGCGGCAGGAAGACCAGGAACGGCACCAGCACCCACACCCTGGCCCGCGGATACAGCACCAGATAGGCGCCGAGCACTCCGGCGATCGCCCCCGACGCGCCGATCAGCGGGTCGGCGGAGGCGGCGTTGAGCAGCGCGAAGCCGTACCCGGCCGCGTAGCCGCACACCACGTAGAAGAGGAAGAAACGGATGTGGCCCATCCGGTCCTCGACGTTGTTGCCGAAGATCAGCAGGAACAGCATGTTCCCCAGCAGGTGCGGCCAGCCGCCGTGCAGGAACATCGCGGTGAACACCGACAGCGGCGGCGACTTGTCGTAGCCGGGCGGCGCCACTACGCACCCCGGCCCCTGCGGGCCCACCCCGACCTCCCCGGTCGGCACCAGCCGGGGCAGCTGATCGTGGACGAGCTCCCGGGGGACCGCCGCGTAACGGTCCAGGAACGCCTGCAGATCGCACAGCTGCGCCAGCTTGGTGCCGCCGGTCACGGAACCGGCCATGCCGGGCATGGTGACGAACACCAGCACATTGGCGGCGATGAGCGCGTACGTCACCCAGGGGGTGCGGCGCACCGGGTTCACGTCATGGACGGGGATGACCACACACAAGTAGTGCCCGCGATCCGGCCAGGCTATCAGCGCGTCCGCCGTCGGCGGGTCCGGCCGCCGCGGGTCAGCCCGGCCGCACCTTCGAGGCGGCCTTCCGCGCGGCCACCAGCACCGGGTCCCACACCGGTGAGAACGGCGGGGCGTACCCCAGGTCCAGGGCCGTCATCTCCTCCACGGTCATCCGCGCGGTGAGTGCCACCGCCGCGATGTCCACCCGCTTGCCCGCTCCCTCCCGGCCGACGATCTGCACGCCCAGCAGCCGTCCCGTACGGGCCTCGGCGAGCATCTTCACCGTCATGGGGGCGGCCCCCGGGTAGTAGCCGGCGCGGCTGGTCGACTCGATGGTGACCGTCTCGTACCGCAGGCCCGCCCGGCGGGCGTCCTTCTCCCGCAGGCCGGTGCGGGCGATCTCCAGGTCGCACACCTTGCTCACCGCCGTGCCGACGACACCCGGAAAAGTGGCGTAGCCGCCGCCCGCGTTGGTGCCGATGACCTGGCCGTGCTTGTTGGCATGGGTGCCGAGCGGAACGTACTGCAGCTGTCCGGAGACCAGGTTCAGCACCTCCACGCAGTCGCCGCCCGCCCAGACGTTCTCCTGCCCGCGCACCCGCATCGCCAGATCGGTGAGCAGCCCGCCGTGGGCGCCGAGCGGCAGCCCGGCCGCCCGGGCGAGGGCGGTCTCCGGGCGGACGCCGATGCCGAGGACCACCACGTCCGCCGGGAACTCGGCGTCCCGCGTGGCCACCGCCCGCACCCGGCCGTCCGCGCCGGTGAGCACCTCGGTCACCTCGGCGTCGCCGACCATGGTGATGCCGAGCCCCTCCATGGCCCGGTGCACCAACCGGCCCATGTCCGGGTCCAGCGTCGACATCGGCTCCCGGCCCCGGTTGACGACCGTCACCTCGAAACCCCGGCGGATCAGCGCCTCGGCCATCTCGACCCCGATGTAGCCGGCGCCCACGACCACCGCCCTGCGGCCCCGCGTGCCGGCCAGGGTGTCCAGCAGCGCCTGGCCGTCGTCGAGCGTCTGCACCCCGTGCACCCCGGGGGCGTCCACGCCGGGCAGGTCCGGGCGGACCGGCCGGGCACCGGTGGCGATGACCAGCTTGTCGTACGGTGTCCAGTACTCGGCGCCGGAATCGACGTCACGCGCGCGTACCCGCTGCCCGGCCACGTCGATCTCCGTGATCTCCGTGCGCATCCGCAGGTCGATGTCCCGCGCGCGGTGCTCCTTCGCCGTCCGCGCGATCAGCCGGTCCCGCTCCGGGACCTGGCCGCCCACCCAGTACGGGATGCCGCACGCCGAGAAGGAGGTGAAGTGGCCGCGCTCGAACGCCACGATCTCCAGCTCCCCGGGACCCCGCAGCCGCCGCGCCTGCGAGGCCGCGGACATGCCCGCGGCGTCGCCCCCGATCACGACCAGCCGTTGTCTGCCGCCAGCGATGCTCATGGGAACACGCTACGGGGTGCGGCCGGTCCGGCCCCCGCCGGCCGGACACCGGGCCCCGGCCGGAGTGTCAGTGGGGTCTGAGAGAGTGGGGAACATGAGCACAACGGGTAGGGGCCTGGGGCACGTCGTCGTCATCGGGGCCGGCATCGCCGGGCTGGCCGCCGCGCACCGGCTGCTGGGGCGCGGCGCGCGCGTGACGGTGCTGGAGGCCGGCGACCGGGTCGGCGGCAAGCTGCTGCCCGGCGAGATCGCCGGCGTCCGCGTCGACCTCGGCGCCGAGTCCATGCTGGCCCGCCGCCCGGAAGCGGTGACCCTCGCGCGCGAGGCGGGCCTCGGCGCATCGCTCCAGCCGCCGGCCACCGCGACCGCCTCGATCTGGACCCGGGGTGCCCTGCGCCCCATGCCCAAGGGCCATGTGATGGGCGTCCCCGGCACCGCCGCCGCGCTCTCCGGCGTCCTCTCCGCCGAGGGCCTGGCCCGCATCGAGCGTGACGCCGACCTGCCCCGCACCGAGACCGGCGACGACGTGGCCGTCGGCGCGTACGTGGCGGCCCGGCTCGGCCGCGAGGTCGTCGACCGCCTCGTGGAACCGCTGCTGGGCGGGGTGTACGCGGGCGACGCCTACCGCATCTCGATGCGCTCGGCCGTCCCGCAGCTCTTCCAGGCCGCCCGCGCCCACACCTCCCTCACCGAGGGCGTCCGCGAGATCCAGGCGAAGGCCGCCGCGAACCAGCAGGCCGGGCCGGTCTTCATGGGCATCGCCGGCGGCATCGGGCGGCTGCCGCTCGCGGTCGCCGAGTCGGTGCGCGCCCGCGGCGGCGAGATCCTCACCAACGCCCCCGCCCGCGAACTGCGCCGGGAGCCGGACGGCTGGCGGATCACCGCGGGCGAGCGCGTGCTGCGCGCCGACGCGGTGGTGGTCGCCGTACCCGCCCCGGCCGCCGCCCGGCTGCTGCGCGCGGAGGTCCCGGGGGCCGCCGCCGAGCTGGCCGCCGTCGAGTACGCCTCCATGGCCCTGGTCACCCTCGCCTACCGGCGCGCCGACGCGCGCCTGCCCGAGGGCAGCGGCTTCCTCGTGCCGCCCGTCGACGGCCGCACCATCAAGGCGTCCACCTTCGCCTCCCGCAAGTGGGGCTGGATCGCCGAGGAGGACCCGGACGTGCTGGTCCTGCGCACCTCCGTGGGCCGCTACGGCGAGACGGAGATCCTCGGCCGGGACGACGCCGGCCTGGTGGAGGTATCCCGGCACGACCTGCGGGAGGCCACCGGCCTGGACGCCGTCCCGCTGGAGACCAGGGTCACCCGCTGGACCGACGGCCTGCCCCAGTACCCCGTCGGGCACCACGCGCGCGTGGCCCGCGTCCGCGAGCACGTCGCCAAGCTCCCGGGGCTCGCGGTGTGCGGCGCCCAGTACGACGGCGTCGGCATCCCGGCGTGCATCGCGAGCGCCTACGCCGCGGTGGACCGGCTGGCGGGCGACGACGGGGGCGTCCGGGAGCTGACGGCCAACCCGGTGCAGAGCCTGCACGGCGGAGCGGGAGAATAGGGACCATGAGTGACGACGCCCCCATCACCGAGTCCGGCAGGATCCCGAACAAGGGCAAGCTGGCCAAGGACCTCAACGAGGTCATCCGCTACACCCTGTGGTCGGTCTTCAAGCTGAAGGACGCCCTGCCGGCGGACCGCGCGGGATACGCCGACGAGGTCCAGGAGCTGTTCGACCAGCTCGCCGCCAAGGACGTCACGGTCCGCGGCACCTACGACGTCTCCGGTCTGCGCGCCGACGCCGACCTCATGATCTGGTGGCACGCCGAGACCAGCGACCAGCTCCAGGAGGCGTACAACCTCTTCCGCCGCACCAAGCTGGGCCGCGCGCTGGAGCCGGTCTGGTCGAACATGGCGCTGCACCGCCCGGCGGAGTTCAACCGCTCGCACATCCCGGCGTTCCTCGCCGACGAGACGCCCCGGAACTACGTCAGCGTCTACCCGTTCGTGCGCTCCTACGACTGGTACCTGCTGCCCGACGAGGACCGCCGCCGGATGCTCGCCGACCACGGCAAGATGGCCCGCGGCTACCCGGACGTGCGCGCCAACACGGTCGCCTCGTTCTCCCTCGGCGACTACGAGTGGATCCTCGCCTTCGAGGCCGACGAGCTGTACCGCATCGTCGACCTCATGCGCCACCTGCGCGGCTCCGAGGCCCGCATGCACGTCCGCGAGGAAGTCCCGTTCTTCACGGGCCGCCGCAAGGACATCGGCGACCTGGTGGCAGGGCTGGCGTAGAACGCCCCCGAAGGGGCGCGGGGCTGTATCGAAATGCGGCTCCGCCGCGTGGGCGCGAGAAAGCCACGACGTCCCGCACCCGCCCGACGGGCATGACAGGGCACCCCATCAGGCGCCCTTACCCGGCCGGGCCGCCGGAGGCCGGCGCGGTGCGCACGACGCGTGCCGGGCCGGCACCCGGCCCTCCAGCAGGTACGCGTACAGGTGCCCGTTGACGCAGGCGTTGGGCCCGCCCGCGATCCCGTGCGTGCCCGCGTCCCGCTCCGTCACCAGCACGGACCCGGCCAGCCGCCGGTTCATCGACAGCGCCCCCTGGTACGGCGCCGCGGCGTCCCGCTCGGCCGCCAGGATCAGCACCGGCGGCAGCTCGCCCGGCCCGGTCCGCACGTCCGGCGGCTGCTGCCGGGGCGCCGGCCAGAAGGCGCACGGCAGGTTCGTCCAGGCGTTGTCCCAGGTCTCGAAGGGCGCCACCCGGGCGAGGCGGGTGTTGTCGCGGTCCCACACCGCCCAGTCCGTCGGCCAGGGCGCGTCGTTGCACTCGACGGCGGTGTACACGGCCGACGCGTTCTCCGCCTCGGCGGCCGTCTCCGGGCGCGGCGCGGCCAGCCGGACCAGCGGCTCCGGGTCACCGTGCAGATAGGCCGACAGGGCCGCGGCCCGGCTCGGCCAGTGGTCCTCGTAGTACCCGGCGGTCAGGAACGCGTTGTGCAGCTGGCCGGGGCCCACCTTCCCGCCCGCCGCCTTCCCGGCGAGCCGCTCGCGCGCGATGTCGTAGCCGCGCTGCACCCGCGCTGACGTGGTACCGAGCCGGTACACGTCGTCGTGCCGGGCGATCCAGTCCCGGAAGTCCGCCCAGCGGTCCTCGAACGCCGCCGACTGCTCCAGGTTGCTGCGGTACCAGATCTTCTCGGGGTCCGGGTCCACCGCCGCGTCCAGCACCATGCGCCGCACGTGGGAGGGGAACATCGCCGCGTACAGCGCGCCGAAGTAGGTGCCGTACGAGGCGCCCATGAAGGTCAGCCGGTCCTCGCCCAGCGCGGCCCGCAGCACGTCCAGGTCCCGGGCGTTGTTCAGCGACGTGTAGTGGCGCAGCCGGCTCCCGGACCGCTGGGCGCAGCCGCGCGCGTACGCCCGCGCCCGCGCGACGCGCTCCCGCTTGTACGCCTCGGAGGGGTGTACCGGCGCCTCGGTGGGTGCCTTGAGGAAGCGTTTCGGGTCCTCGCAGGACAGCGGCGCCGAGCGGCCCACCCCGCGCGGCGCGTAGCCGACCAGGTCGTAGACGGCACCGATCCGCTGCCAGCCCGGAACCGTGCCGATCAGCGGGAAGTACATGCCGGAGGCGCCGGGGCCACCCGGGTTGAAGACCAGGGCGCCCTGCCGGGGGACCTTCCGCTTGCTGTTGTGCGGGTCCTTCTGCGTGGCCCGGGCCCGGCTGACGGTCAGTCGGATCTGTTTGCCGTCGGGGTGGGCGTAGTCCAGCGGGACGCTCACCGTGCCGCACCGCACACCGGCCGGCGCCCCCGGCACCTCGGCCGCCGGGCAGGGGCCGAAGTCGATCCCGGTCGCCCGGGCGCGGGCCGCGGCCACCACGGTGCCGCGCAGTTCGGCCGTGCCGGGGGCCGCCGGGGCATGCGGGGCGTGCGGGGCATGAGAGGCCCGCGGGGTGCCGGGGATGCCGGGGGTGCCCGGGGTGCCGCCCGCCGGGGCCGCGCCCAGGGCGGTCAGCAGCAAGGACCCGGCGGCCGAGTAAAGGGCGGCAGCTCTCATCGCGTATCCCTCCGGTGCGCGGCGGCGGTGGCACGGCTGCCACGGCCCGGCGCGAACACAAGGGATATTTGGTACGGCCGTGGGGGAAGGCAAGGACCGCCCGGCCGGTGTCGGTGTCAATGCCCCCTGTGCGCCCCCGGCGTCTGCCGGGCCGCCGGGTTCCGGATGCCTCCGGTCACTCGCGCAAGGGCTGGTCGCGGTGGGTGAAGGCCGCGCGCAGCTCGGGCTCGCCGATCGCGTGGATGCCCCGTACGGCGACGGAGGTGAGGAACGACCGCTCGTCCCCGGCCGGCTTGCCGGTCAGCGCGCGCAGCAGCCGCTGCCCGGCGGGGGAGGCCCAGGGCGAGTAGGGGTGCACCTCGAACCGGGCGATGGCCAGGCTGCCCAGCGTCAGTATGAGGGGCAGCGCGAACCACGCGCCCAGCAGCGGGCGCGGTGTCCCGGTGTCGCCGGGCAGCAGCAGGGCCGTGATGCCGAGCGCCGCCACGGCGAGCGCGGCGGCGCGCACCTGACGGACGGCGGACGCCACCGTGTCCGAGCACTCGGGCACCGCGAGCCCGGCGTGCACCAGGCCGTCGGCCAGGCGGCGCACGGCCTCCGCGTCGGCCGCCCGCCTCCGCACCGGGGCGATCCGCGACTGCCCCCCGGGTCCTATGGCTTCTATGACGGACCGTTCGATCTCGTCGCGGCCCCGGGGGTCCACGACCGTGGCCCAGCCGGTGTGCGCGAGCAGCAGCCGGCGCTCGCGGGCCATGGAGACGAGGGCCACATCGGCGACCCGCGCGGGCCCGCCGGAGAGGAACGCCGCCTCGTACAGCGTCAGATCGCGCTCGGCGACCACCTGCGCGTCGGGCGCGTCCGGCGCGTCCGACGCGTTCGTGCGTACGGCCGCCAGGCAGAGGCGAGCACAGGCCGTACCGGCGAAGGCCCAGGCCAGGAAGAGGAGAAGGACCCAGAACATGAGCTGTTTGTATGCCAGGAGACTGGGCAGGCACCATGCTCTGTTCACTATCCGGACGCACTGTTGCCGGTATGTGACGTTCCGTTTGCCTCGCTGGTCAGGGCCCCGGCCGACCGGACCGGCTCAGGACGGCCGGCCGGTGCGCCGCCGCAGCAGCCGCTCCCACAGCCCCCGCTTCCGGGGCGCCGGGCCCGCCCGGTCCAGCCACCACTCCCGCAGGGCGCGGTGGGCGCGGGCGTCCCCGGGCCGGCCCAGTTTCAACAGGTGACCGGCGAAATCCAGCGCGTCCTGCCGGTAGCCGCCCCGCATCGGGCGCCGCCGCGCGTACTCCAGGAACGCCTCCCGGTACCCGGCCCCCAGGATCACCGGCAGTTCGGGCGCCACCTTCGCCACCACGCCCGCCCGCTTCGCGGCGAGCGCCCGCGCCTGCACTCCCGTCCGGACCCGGTCGAACCCCTCCGGCACCGGCGTCCCCGCCACCAGCGCCGACAGTACGGCGGTCTGCGCCACCCCGAGTCGCTCGCGCACACCGGCCACCGGCCGCGCCAGCACACCGACGCCCCCCGCCCCGGCACCGGCGGCCCCCCGCGCCTCCGTACGCTCCGCCGTCCGCTCCCCGGCGCGCTCGCGCCCGGCCGTCACCGCCTCCCGGATGGCCGTCAACTCACGTTCCAGTTCAGCTGGTTCGGGGAAGTTCTCGTCCCGCTCCAGCAGTACCCCGGGCGGTGCGACCCGGGTGGCGAGGCCGGTCAGGACGTCGAGCACCGGGCGGGGCACGGGGTGCGCGTGGCTGTCGTGCCAGACGCCGTCGCGCTCGAAGCCGCCCGCGACATGGACGTAGGCGATCGCCTCCACCGGCAGCGCGGCCAGCACCTCGGCGGGGTCCTCGCCCCGGTTGACGTGGTTGGTGTGCAGGTTGGCCACGTCGATCAGCAGCCGCACCCCGGTCCGTTCGACCAGCTCCGACAGGAACTGTCCCTCCGTCAGCTCCTCGCCCGGCCAGGAGAACAGCGCGGCGATGTTCTCCAGGGCCAGCGGTACCGGCAGCGCGTCCTGGGCGATGCGGACGTTCTCGCACAGCACGTCCAGCGCGTCCCGGGTGCGCGGCACGGGCAGCAGATGACCGGCCTCCAGCCGGGGGGACGCGGTGAGTTCGCCGCCCGCCCGGACGAAGGCGATGTGCTCGGTGACCAGCGGGGACCCGAGCACCTCCGCGCGCTCGGCGAGCGCCGTCAGTCGCCTGGCGTCGGGCCGGTCCGCGCCGCCGAGGCCGAGGGAGACGCCGTGCGGGACCACCGTCACGCCGCGCTCGCGCAGCCGCAGCAGCGAGTGGGGGAGATGTCCGGGGCAGACGTTCTCCGCCACGACCTCCACCCAGTCGATGCCCGCCATCGCCTCCACAGCGTCCGCGATCTCCGGCCGCCAGCCGATCCCCGTCCCCAGCCGCATGGCACCTCCCCCTCCTCGGCCTGTGCTTCGTGCGTCGAGTGAGGGGGATATGGCCCCGCCGGCCACCCACGAACCCCGCCCGGAGGCGTTCAGAGCAACATTTGAGGTTCGGGTGGCCACGGCGGCCCGGACGCGACCGGGCGCGCGCACCCGGTGCCTCGGGGGGTGCCCGGCAGGGAGCGTGGCCGGGGGGCCGCGTACCGGGGGACGGTGGTGAGGACCGCGCGCATGTCCCGGTTCGTCCGGAGGAACCAGGCCGGCGTCCAGAACCAGCGTGGGGGTGGGCGCGCCGGTGGCCTGGGCGAGATAGGCGATCACAGGAGAGTTCGTCCAGCTGTCCGTGGGGCGGGTGGACGCCGTGGTGCTGTGCGTCCGGAGCGGGTGCTCAGCCCGCCTTGCCGGCCAGCGGGCCACGCAGGCCGGTGGCGGCGACCACGGCGCCGAGCAGGGCCATGGCGCCGGTGGCGGCGAAGGTGGTCGTGAAGTCGCCGGTGCCGGGACGCGCGCCGAGGAGGATGACCAGGACGGCGAGCCCGAGCGCCTGGAAGACGTTCTGCGTGGTGGTCACCAGTGCCGCGCCGACGCCCTGGTTCTCCCCGGGGATCTCGGAGGTGGCCGCGATGAACATGGCCGGGAAGGCGATGCCGTTGCCCAGTCCGGACAGCAGCAGCCCGGGCAGCACACCGGTCGCGTAGCTGTCGCTGTGGACCCCGACCGCGAGCAGGCCGAGGCCGATCGCGGCGAGCAGCAGCCCGCCCGTCACCATGGTCCTTGGCCCGTGCCGCCCGACCAGCCGGTCCGTGACGGCGTTGCCGATGATCACGGTCACCGTCAGCGGCAGGAAGCCCAGCCCGGCGGCGAGGGGGCTGAAGCCCTGCTGGTCCTGCAGGAACAGCGTGACGAGGAAGAACTCCACGCCGATGCTGAGCACATAGCAGGCGTCCACCGCACAGGCCACCATCAGCGACCGGGTGCGCCACAGTTCGCGGGCGATCAGGGGGCTGGCGCTGGTCCGCTCGCGCACCACCCACAGGGCGGCCAGCACCACGAAGCCGGCCAGGCCGACGAGGGTGACGGTGTCGGACCAGCCCGCGTCCCCGAGGCGGGTCAGGCCGAGCACGAGCAGGAGGATCGCGCCGGTGCCGAGGATCCCGCTCAGCGCGTTCAGCGGCGTCGGCGCGGCCGCGTCGGTGCGGCGGCCGGGCAGCAGGAAGAGACCGGCGACGATGACCGCGGCGGCGATCGGTACGTTCACGAGGAACACCCACTGCCACGACACCGTCGTCAGCAGCCCGCCCAGGGCGACACCGCCGACCAGGCCGATCGCTCCCACGGCGCCCCATACGGCCATGGCGCGGTTCCGCTTGGGGCCGGGCGGGAAGACCTGCTGGATCAGGCCCAGGGTGGCCGGGTCGAGCAGTCCGGCCCCGATGCCCTGCAGCGCGCGGGCGACGACGAGCATGGTGAAGTCCTGGGTGAGCGCGGCCGCCAGTGAGCTGGCTCCGAAGAGCGCGGTGGCGCCGAGGAAGACCCTGCGAGCGCCGAAGCGGTCCCCGGTGCGCCCTCCCACCAGGAGGAACCCGGCGAAGAAGATGGCGTAGCCGCTGACGATCCACTGGAGCCTGATCTCGGGCAGCGCCAGATCCTCGCCGATGCTGGGCAGGGCCACGTAGACGATGGAGAGGTCGAGGGTGGCGAGGAACAGCCCGCAGCCCAGGACTGCCAGCGCCCATGCCTGCCGGCCGCTGATCCTGTTGTCGGCCGGCGCGGGAGCGCTCTGGGCGGCGGCCATCGCGCCGGTCGGGTTTCCCGACGTTGCTTCTGTGGTCATGACTGTGCTTTCTCCCGGTGTCTCGTGTCGTGCCTCAGGCACGGACCGGGTCGGCCGGGACGTGTTCCGACAGGGTTTGTACGACTTCGCCGAAGGACCGGCAGATCAGCGCGCCACCATCGGCGAGCTCCTCCTCGGCGCCGACGCCATAGGTGACCGCGACCGGCAGCAACCCCGCCCTGATGGCCATGCGCATGTCAGTACTGGTGTCACCGATACGGGCGCACCGCTCGACCGGCACACCCAGCTCGCTCGCCGCCCGCGGCCCCCTCTCCGGGTCGGGCTTGCCGCGCCGCACCATGTCGTTGCCGACGACCGGGCCGAACAGCTCACGGATACCGGTGGCGGCAAGGAGCTTCTCGGCGCTGCCGGAGATCTTCGACGTGCCCACGGCCAGCGGCAGCCCGCGCCCCCGCAGGTCCCGCAGCCCCTCGGCGACCCCCTCGTACGGCAGGGCGGGGCCCGCGCTGAGGACCTCGGCGTCGAACAGCTCTCGGTAGCGGGCCACCGCCCGCGCGGTGACCGGGTCGTCCACCGCCTGCCCCGGCAGCGCGGCGCCGGAGGGCTCCAGCGGCCTGCCGATGGTCGGTGCCACCTGCGCCTCGGTGACGTCCGCTCCGAACTCCGCGCACACCCGCGTCAGCAGGCGGCCGATCGCGGCCGGGGTGTCGGCGAGGGTTCCGTCCAGGTCGAAGACGGCTGCCTGGATGACCTCTTCCATGGCCTGCGCGTCGAGGGCGTCCGCCTCGGCGATCGGGTGGGTGACCAGGGCGCCGCCGCGGCCGTCCGCGATACCAATGGTGGCGGGCACGGCGCCGGCCGGGCGCACCGCCCGCTCGATGGCGCGGGCCGTCTCCACATTGCCCGGACAGCCCATTCCGCGGGCGATGACCGTGGATTCCAGCGCGACCACCGGGCGGTGCTCGGACAGCGCCGTGGCCACTTCTTCGCCGAGTTCGACCAATTCGTTCACGGTCTCGTTCACCGAGGCAACCTCCGACTCGCTGGGTGAATTCCGATCGCGTGGCAACAATCGTGTTCGGCCGGTGTGTCGCTTGTCCATCGAACGGGGTGGCGAAGAATCGCCTGGCGTTTTCCCGACAGATATCCATGCACGTCGAGCGAGGTGTCGACGGCGAGTGTCAATGGCGAGTACCCGCCTGTCCGGCATTGGCCAACAGGCATTCACGGAACTTACCCGAGTGTTTTTATGACACCGTGGGAAATCGCCTCGGTGAGGGAGCTCCTCCGCCCGGAAGGGATCACGGGGAAGAGTGAAAGAGGCTGTACCGGAGGAACGAGGCAGGAAAGGAGAGAGAAAGGAATGGAAACGGAGCAGGCAAAGAGCGAGGGGCTGGATGTGGGCCGTGCCCTGCGGATGCCGGGGGCGGCGGATTCGGCTTTCTCCTCCAGCCCGGGCAAGACGGAGCTGAAGAATCTCGTCTGGCATCTGCGCCAGGCTCTGCGCCAGGCCGTCGCCTCGGCCCCGGCCGGCGCCGAGGCGACACAGCCGCCCAGACCATGATCGGCCCAGGTCAGCTCAGCAGGCCGAGCTCGGCGGCGCGAGCCCCCGCCTCGAACCGGCTGCGGGCCTCCAGTTCCTCCATCGCGCGGGCCATCAGACGGCTCAGGGTCCGGGAGGACACGCCCATCAGCCGGGCGATCTTCTCGTCCTTCACACCGGAGTTCATCAGCCGCAGCATCGTCAGCTGCTCCGCCGTCAGCCGCTGCCGCGCCCGGGAACCGGGGTGCACCCGCCGCGCTGAGCACCAGGTCCGCTCGAACGACTGCCGCAGCAGGGCGACGTCCCGGGGCGCGCGGAAGACCGTCTCGCCCTCCTCGCCGGGGCGCAGGCCCGCGGCCATGAACACGAACTGCTGGTCGACCACGGCCGTGAAGATTTGTTGGATGTCCACCACGCGGCACTCCACACCGAGTTCCGCCGTCCGTTCCAGATGCTCCGCGCCGCCGTCGACGGCGAGGACGGTGCGCGGGTACAGGGCACGCAGCGCCACACCCTGGGAGGTCAGATCCGCGAACTGGGCCTCGGCGTCCTTCAGGCAAGCCAGCGAGGGAGCAGGGGCCAGCGCCACCCATACCTCGCGACGGGCGCTCAGCACCAGCTCGCGTCCCGGCTCCTCCGGCACCGGCGCGAGCCGGGGTGCCTCCGCGAGTTCGCGCCGCAGGCTGCGCGCGCGGGCGAGCTGTTCCTTCAGGGCCGCCTGGGCACGAGTGAGCGCCGCCTCGACGGCGTCCAGCTCACCCTCCAGGGACGACGGGCCGGCCGTCTCGACGCCGGTCGACGGCAGGGCGCCTCCCACAGTGCGGAGGGCCGTGGTCTGCCGGTGGCCACTGCGTACGGCGGCATCCTTACGCGCGATCCCGACTGAATGCACGAACACTCCCTCATCGACATCGAACGGGCACGCGGTCCGCCCGGGGCACACCACGGGCCGGCCAGCTGTGCGGACACGGCGTGGACAGCCGTGCGGAGAGCTACGCACTCAGAGAATAACAAACAGATCGGTCTGCCTGTTATTGGGCGGGCCACCTCAGCGAGCGACGGGAGACGAAACGAACTCCCCATGCCTGTGGTGACGATCGACTGGTGGCGCGGCGGGCCTGGCGGCTCCGGGGGCGGACTGACCGCCGCCGTTCCGAACCGACCGACCCGTATTGACAGGCCGACTCGGGGTCGCGGCCACCGGACCCGGAGCGCCCTGGTGCCGGCGGCCGCGTACGAAGCGGACCGAACCGGCGACGCCGGCATGAGGGGTGTCTGCCGCAGGGCGGGCGTCAGCCGGGGCGCCCTCAGCCATCACTTCTCCCGGCAAGCAGGACCTGCTGGGGCCCTGCGCGACGAGGCGCGGAGGCGCTGCGCCAGGACGTCGTGCTCCGATCCGGCCTGGCGCTCCTCTGTCGCCTGGTCTGAAGCGCTCGTTCCTGCGGCCCCAGTGCACTCCAAGATGCCTGTTCAAGTACAGACAGATCGGTCTGTATGTTACTGGCGGCAGGTCCGGTCCTGCCGCGATCCGGACCCCTTGCGTTGTCAGGACATAGATGTCAGGACAAAGGTCGAGGGAAGATCAAGGTGACGCTCCCCCCTGTTCCGTCCGTCGCCCGATCTGCCGGCTCTGGCCGCCACCGTGCCCCGCCAGTACGTCTACCGGGCAGCGGTCGCCGAGGTCTTCCTCACCGGCTGGCGGGCGGACGGCCCCGACACGTTCACCGTCGCCGCGCAGTGGCCCCGCGCCCATGCCTACTTCACACCCGTGGCAGGGCGCCTCGACCCGCTGCTGCTGGCCGAGACGGTCCGCCGGACCGGCGCCCTCCTCGCCCACGCCGAGTACCAGGTTCCGACGCGACGGGCTGCCCGGGGCCTGCTCCCGGGCCCTGATCCTGGTCCTGGGCCCTGATTCTGGTCCCGCGCCCTGATCCTGGTCCTGGGAGGGCCCGGGAGCCGTGTCCGCGCCGCACCGTGGCCGCTCGGACACCGGCTCGGCGCGGCGTCGACGTCCGGTCGGGGGAGCAGGTGACGATCAGCTACGCAGACGGCCGCCGCAGCGCCGGATGGTCCGCCACCACCGTGCAGGAACCCGGTGCGATCTCCGTGTAGCCGGCGTCGCGGACCAGGGGGAGTCCGGCGGAGGACAGCCCGGACCAGTCGGCGGGGGCGGCGGTGCGGACGGCCAGCGGGAAGCCCGCCTCGCGCCACGCGGTGCGCTCCGTGCCGGACAGCGCCCACCAGGCCAACTGCGCGCCGTGCCCGGCCTGGGCCATCGCCTTGCCCGCCGACATCTCCAGGTCCGGGTTGAGCCACAGCACCGGCTGCGCCGGGTCGGCGGCGACGGGGGGCTCCGGGTCGTCCAGCTCGGTGCCCGACACCTGGAGCTTCGCCAGGTCCTTGGGCCAGCCGTCCAGCGGGATCGGCGGGAAGACCCGGACCTCGGCCGACTTGCCGGTCAGCGTGATCCCGGGCAGTGCCTCGGCCCGCCGCCACTCGGCGCCCCGGGCCCGCCGGACCACCTTGCGGATCCGCGCGTCCTCCCAGTTGCGCACCGCCTCGGCCCACTCGCCGTCGCCGTGCGCCCGCTCGTCGGAGAGCAGGACGAGCACGGCCCGGGCGGCCGTCTGGAGCGCGTCGGTCCGGGCGGGCGGGGCTCCGCGCTCGATGCGTACGACGAGCGGCAGCACGTACTGCGGCGCCTCGTCACGGGGATCGGACCCGGCGCGGAACGGGCGGGCACTGGCGGGGGCGGGATCATGGCTCACGAGAGCCCAGCCTACGAACCCGCCGACGCACCGATCAACGCGCGGCCCCCGTCGCATCCCGGTCCCCGGCGGAGTCCCCGGCGGAGCCCGGTCCCCAGCGGAGCCCGGTCCCCGGCGCATCTCGGTCCCCGGCGGAGCCTGGTCTGCGGCGGACCCCGGCTCCCGGCGGACCCCGGCTCCTGGCGGACCCCGGCTCCTGGTGGAGCCCGGTCCCCGGCGGAGTCCCCGGCGGAGCCCGGTCCCCGGCGCATCTCGGTTCCCGGCGGAGCCTGGTCTGCGGCGGGCCCCGGCTCCTGGCGGACCCCGGCTCCTGGCGGAGCCCGGTCCCCGGCCGACCCCCGTTCCCGGCACAGCCCGAAGCCCGGCCGGAGAAACCGTGACCGCAGTCGGGGCCGCCGGGACAGAATGACCTCCATGCATCGAGGCCGTGAGCTGCGTCTGACCGCCGTGGGCCGTCGCTACGGTGTGCGCGGGCCCTGGGTGTTGCGCGGGGTGGACCTCGTCGTCGCGCCCGGCGCCCTGGTCCGGATCGAGGGGGCGAACGGCAGCGGGAAGTCCACGCTGCTGCGGCTGCTCGCCCGGCTCGACGCGCCCTCCGAGGGCCGTGTCACCGGCCGGCCGCGCACGGCGTACGTGCCCGAGCGGTTCCCCTCCGCCCTGCCCTTCACGGCCGTCGGCTATCTGACCCACCTCGGCACCCTCCACGGCCTCGGCCGCAAGGCCGCCGCCCGCGCCGCGCACGCCTGGCTGGAGCGGTTCGGCGCGGGCCCGTACGCCGGTACCCCGATGGCGTGGCTGTCCAAGGGCGGCAGCCAGAAGGTCGCCGTCGCCCAGGCCCTGCTCGGCGACCCGGAGCTGCTGGTG
The DNA here is from genome assembly GCF_016860525.1 of Streptomyces rubradiris. Classification (NCBI taxonomy): domain Bacteria; kingdom Bacillati; phylum Actinomycetota; class Actinomycetes; order Kitasatosporales; family Streptomycetaceae; genus Streptomyces; species Streptomyces rubradiris. The sequence goes on along the minus strand of NZ_BNEA01000015.1, from coordinate 1,882,166 downwards.
CTGGACGAGGCGTGGACCGGGCTGGACGGTGCGGCGCGGGCCGAGCTGGACCGGGCGGTGGCCGAGCGCACGGCAGCCGGGGGCGCGGTGGTGTTCGTGGACCACGACCCGCGCCGGCTCGCCGGGGCGCCGGACGCGACGTACACCGTGGCCGACGGCGGTCTGCGGAGCCGTACCGGAAGCGTGGGCCCGGCGGTGGACGGGCCGGTCACCGTCGTCGCCGTGCAGGGCCCGCCGGGCGGGCGGCTGCCCCCGGAGGTGGTACGGGCCGCCGTCGCCGTGGCGGAGACGGCTCCCGGCGGTCACCGCCTCACCGTCCCCGCGTCCCACTCCGACCTCGTCCTGCGCGCCCTGCTCACGGCCCGCCCGCCCTGGCACGTGGTGCGCGTCGAACCCGCCGACGCCCCGCCCCCCGACCCCGGAAGCCGCCCATGACCGCCCTGCTGCGCTACCAGGCCGACCTGCTGCTGCGCTCCCAGCGCTGGCTGCCCCCGGTGATCCTCTACGCCGCCTTCCTGGCCGTCGGCGTGCGCGGCGGGCAGCCGGTGCTGGACTCGCTCGGCTACACCGCCGCCGCCCTGCTGCCGGTGGCCGCCTGGCTGGTACGGATCTGCGTCACCGGTGAGCCGCCCGCGGCCCGGGCCTGCGTCGCCGCCGCGCGCGGCCCCGCCCGCGCGCACCTCGCCTGCCTGCTGACCGCGCTGCTCGCGGCCGCGCTGCTGGGCGTGGCCGCCGTCGTGGTGGTGACGCTGATCAGCGATCCCGCGAGCACCGGCCACCGGGTGCGCGTGCCGCCGACGCGGGCGCTGGCCGCCGGGCTGCCGGCCGCGCTCGTCTGCGCCCTGCTCGGCACCGCCGTCGGCGCGCTCACCGGCCCGCCGGTGCTGCGCTCCACCGGGCGCGCGGTGCCCGCGATGCTGCTCGGCGCGCTGCTCGCGGCGGTCGCCTCCGGCTCTCCAGCGCGGGCCGCCGTCAGCGGTCTGGTCACCGGCTCGCACAGCGGGCGGGCGCCGGTGCCGCTGCCGCCGCTGGCGGGCGCGGCCCTGCTCGCGGCAGCCGCCTGTGCCGCCGCGGCCTGGCTCACCGGCCGCCGGTCACCCTGAGCAGGCGGTGCGCTGGGCCTCCTGCCACTCGCACACCGGGCACAGCGTGATGCCCTTGTACGACTCCGGGTACTCGGTCGGCTCCCGGCACAGCACACAGTCCGCGTACGGCGGGCCGTCGGCCTTGGGCGGCCGTACCGCCTCGGCGATGGTGCAGTAGTCCTCGTCGCTCATGCCTTCAGCGTAGGACGGCGGTTGTCGGGCGTGGGTCAACGGCCGGTGCCGGTCTCGCCGATCAGCTCGGAGACCTTCACGAACCGGTAGCCGCGCCCGCGCAGCTCCGGTACGACCGTACGCACCACCTGCTCGGTGGTCGGGGCGGCGCTGCGGGTGCAGTGCAGGACGACCACCGAGCCCGGCCGCACCCCGTCGAGCACCTGCCGGGCCACCGCGTCGGCGTCCGTGGCGAACGCGTCACCGCTGACCACGTCCCACTGCACGGCGGTCACCCCGAGCCCGCTGAGCGCGCGCAGCGCCTGCTGGTCGTAACAGCCGCCGGGGAAGCGGAAGTACGGCATGGGGTGCGGCACGCCGGCCGCGCGCAGGGAGGCGTACGCCCGCTCGACGTCCGCCCGCATCCCGGCGGCGTCCACGGTCGGCAGGCCGTAGCAGTCGGCGGTGAAGGCGTAGTGGCTCCAGGAGTGGTTGGCCACCTCGAAGCGCGGGTCGCGGCCCAGGTCGCGGGCCTCGGCCGGGTACTGCTCGGCCCAGCTTCCGGTCATGAAGACCGTCGCCGGCACCTTCAGTTCGCGCAGCGCCCGGATCAGTCCCGGGTTGTCGAAGCGCTCGCCGGAGGCAGCGCGGGGCCCCTGGTCGGCGGTCATGTCGGCGTCGAAGGTGAGCGCGACCGTCTTGCCCCGGGTGCGCGGGCCGTGCTCGAAGACGGGGGTCAGCCCGCCGGGGCCAGGCGCGAGCACCGGCGTACGGGAGGGCGCGGGGGAGCGGGAGGCGGGGGCGGCGGGGTGCTCCTGTTCCGTGGTGCCGCAGGCGGTGAGCGCCGCGCCGAGGAGGCAGAGGGCGGTGAGTCGACGTGCTGGTGGGATCACCCCACGAAGGTAAGGCTTATTGTCCGTTTATATGTATATATGTGTTCGCGTCGCAGTGGTCTCACCCGCCCGGCGGGCCGCCTCCCGCCGGTCAGTCCAGCTCCCGCCGTTCCAGCGGCTTGACCGCCGGGCCCTGGAGCACCGAACCGTCCACCGCGAACCGCGAGCCATGGCAGGGGCACTCCCAGGCGCGCTCGGCGCGGTTGAAGGAGACCAGACAGCCGAGGTGGGTGCAGCGGGCGGACACCGCGTGCAGGGCGCCCTCCTCGTCGCGGTGCACGGCGAGCCGCTCGCCGCCGGAACGGACCAGCGTGCCGTCGCCGGGCGCCAGGTCCGCCACCGAGCCCGGCGCCTTCAGCCGGTCGCCGACGAAGTGCCGGGCCACCTCCGCCTGCGTCTTCAGCAGCGACGGCGCCTCGCGGACCACCGACTTCAGCCGGCGCGGGTCGTACAGCTCCCGCCACAGGCAGTCCCGGCCGGTGATCAGCGCGGTGAGCAGCAGCCCGGCCATGATTCCGTTGCTCAGGCCCCAGCCGCCGAAGCCGGTGGCGACATAGGTGTGCCGGGCGGCCGGGTGGAACGGGCCGACCAGCGGGACGGTGTCGGTGGACTCGTTGTCCTGGGTGGCCCAGGCGTGGTCCAGGCTCACCCCGGGAAAATGCTTCTCCGCCCAGGCGGCGAGCCGGTCGAACCCGGCCTGCGGGTCGCCGGTGCCGGGCGTGAAGTGCTCCCCGGTGACCACGAGCAGCCGCCGTCCGTCCGGGCCGTAGGGGGCGGTGCGCACCGAGCGGGTGTTCTCCTCCGGGGTGATGTACATGCCGTCCGGATCCGGGCCGTCGCCCAGCGGCCCGGCCACGACCAGCTCCCGGCGCGGGGAGAGCCGGGCGAACAGCAGCGCCCGGTCGAACACCGGGTAGTGGGTGGCGATCACCACGTCCCGGGCGGTCACCACGGGGCCCGCCTCGGTGGTCAGCCGGCACGGCTCGCCCTCCGCCAGCGCGGTCACCCGCGTGTGCTCGTACACCCGGCCGCCGAGCCGCAGCAGATCGGCGGTGAGCGCCCGCAGGTACTTGACCGGATGGAACTGCGCCTGCCCGGTCACCCGCACCGCGCCCGCCACCGGGAACGGCAGGCCGGTCTCCGTGGTGAACGACGCCGACAGCCCCGCCTGCCGGGCGGCGTCCGCCTCCGCTCGCACCTCGGCCACCCGCGACGGGTCCCGGACATAGGTGTAGGCGTCCCGGGTCTCCCACTCGCAGTCGATGTCCAGCTCCGCGACCAGCGCCGCCGCGTGCTCGATCGCCTCCGACTGCGAGCGGGCGTACAGCCGGGCGCCGTCCGGGCCCCGGGTGCGCCGCAGCCGGTCGTAGACCAGGGTGTGCTGGGCGGTCAGCTTGGCGGTGGTGTAGCCGGTGACCCCGGCCACCGCCCGCCCGGCCTCCAGCACCGCCACGCGACGCCCGGCCCGGGCCAGCGCGTGGGCGGTGCTCAGCCCGGCGATGCCCGCGCCGACGACGGCCACGTCCACGTCGAGATCCGCGTCCAGGGCGGGGTGGCCCGGCCCGGGAGCGGTGTGCAACCAGTACGAATCGGTGACCTTCCGCTGCTCACGCATGCCCGCCGAGTACCCCGGCCGTCCGGGCTCACATCAGAGGCGGGGCCGGTCGGCGGTCACGTGACCTGCGGCGTGCTGTCGGTGCTGGTCAAGGGGGTCTGTGGCGGGCCGCCGGTGTCGATGACAGGGTCCTGCGGTGGGCCGCCGGTGTCGGTCACAGGGTCCTGCGGTGGGCCGCCGGTGTCGGTCACAGGGTCCTGCGGTGGGCCGCCGGTGTCGGTCACAGGGACCTGTGGCGGGCCGCCGGTGTCGGTCGCCGGAAGCCGAGAGGTGCCGTCGGTGTGCCGCGATCCGGCGTCGGTTCGCTCCTGCGGTCCGCCGTCGGTGTGCCGGGGCGCGGGACCGCGGTCCTGGTCCGGTGGGGCGGGCCGGCCGCCGCGTTCCAGGAAGTGCAGCAGTTCCACCGGGATCGGCAGCACCAGCGTGGAGTTCTTCTCGGCCGCCACCGCCATCACCGTCTGCAGCAGCCGCAGCTGGAGCGCGGTCGGCGTCTCCGCCATCTGCTGGGCGGCCTCGGCGAGCTTCTTCGAGGCCTGGAGCTCGGCGTCGGCGTTGATGATCCGGGCCCGGCGCTCCCGGTCCGCCTCGGCCTGGCGGGCCATCGACCGCTTCATCGTGTCCGGCAGGGACACGTCCTTGATCTCCACCCGGTCGACCTGGATGCCCCAGCCCACCGCCGGGCTGTCGATCATCAGCTCCAGGCCCTGGTTGAGCTTCTCGCGGTCGGAGAGCAGGTCGTCCAGGTCGCTCTTGCCGATGATCGACCGCAGGGACGTCTGCGCCATCTGCGACACCGCGAACTTGTAGTCCTCGACCTTCACCAGGGCGCTCGTCGCGTCGACCACCCGGAAGTAGACGACCGCGTCCACCCGGACGGTGACGTTGTCCCGGGTGATGCCCTCCTGGGCCGGCACCGGCAGCGTCACGATCTGCATGTTGACCTTCTGCAGCCGGTCCACGAAGGGAATGACCAGGTTCAGGCCCGGCGGCCGTACGCCCCCGCTGACCCGGCCGAGCCGGAACAGCACCCCGCGTTCGTACTGCTTGATCACCCGAACCGCCGCCGCCAGATACACGACACCGGCGGAGCCCGCCGCCGCGACGGCCACCAGCAGGTCCTCGACCATGGCGACCTCCTCGCCCAGAGGTCGGTTTTGTCTGCTGTTGCCACGATAGGCCCGTGGGGCCGGGATGCCGAGAGGTTACGGCGTCCCGGCCCCACGGGAGGGCTGTCAGGCGGCTGTGACCAGCTTGACCGGGTCGGTCCCGGCCGTGCTGTGCCGTGCCGCCCAGTTGTCCATGGCCATGCGGCAGGCGTGGTCCACGTGGTGCAGCCCGGACAGGTCGAGCCGGACCGGACGGTCCTGCGGCAGCGACTCCAGGCTGTCCAGGATCTTCGGCAGCCGCAGGAAGGTGGCGTTGCCCGTCAGGCGCGCCTCTATCGGGCCGGTGCCCTCGTCCACGACGTCCAGCTTGACGTGCGAGGCCTCCCAGGCGGACTTCGCCACCGCCAGCGCCAGACCGATGAGCACGCCCTCGAACATGCTGACGGCGACGATGGAGACGGCGGTGACGGCGAGGACGACCGCCTCCCCCCGGTGCTCGCGCCACAGCGAGCCCAGCGACCGGACGGGGATCAGCTTGGCACCCGCGTGGATGAGGATGCCCGCGAGGGCCGGGATCGGGATGTACGCGAGCACGTCGGGCAGCAGCGCCGCGAACAGCAGCAGCCACGCGCCGTGCAGCACCCGGGAGGCCTTCGTACGGGCACCCGCCTGGACGTTGGCCGCGCTGCGCACGATCACCGCGGTCATCGGCAGCGCGCCGAGCGCCCCGCACACCATGTTGCCGGTGCCCTGGGCGATGAGCTCCTTGTTGTACTCGGTGCGCGGCCCGGAGTGCAGCCGGTCCACGGCCGCCGCGCTGAACAGGGACTCGGCGGACGCGATCAGGGTGAACGCGACGACCGTGCCCAGCAGTCCGATGCCGGCGAGTTCGCCGAAGGCGCTCAGCGGCGGCGGCTGGACGGAACCGAGCAGGCCCTGCACCTCGACCGTGGCCACGGGCATGTCCAGCGCGAACACGGCCAGCGTGGCGAGCCCGACCGCGGCGAGCGGGCCGGGCACCGTGCGCACCTTCTCCGGCGCGTGCTTCCACAGCAGCAGCACCGCGATGGTGCCCGCGGCCACCGCCAGGGAGGACAGCGCGCCGGTGTCACCGAAGGAGTCCACGAGCGTGCCGGGCAGTTCGGCGATCTTGTCCAGACCGGAGTCGGGGGCCTTGGCCGCCATCGCCGGGTAGAGCTGCCCGGCGATGATCACCAGGCCGATGCCGGCCAGCATCCCCTCCACGACGGAGACGGAGATGGCACGGAAGTACCGGCCCAGCCGCAGCAGGCCCATGGCTATCTGGATGGCGCCGGAGGCGAGCACGATCACGCCGAGCACCGGCAGGCCGAACTCCTGCACCGCCTCGTAGACGAGCACGGTCATACCGGCGGCCGGTCCGGACACCTGGAGGCTGCTGCCCCGCATCAGTCCGGTGACGAGGCCGCCCACGATGCCGGTGACCAGGCCGAGTTCGGCCGGTGCCCCGGAGGCGACGGACACGCCCACGCACAGCGGGACGGCGACCAGGAAGACGACGAGCGAGGCGGCGAAGTCCTGCTTCAGGTGCGGGAAGCGGGATGTGAGGGTGCGGTTGTCGGTCATGGGCGGACTCACAGGGCCTCGAAACTGTCGGTCTGCTGGCGGTGCGTCCGTACCGTGCCGGTGTGCACCTCGTAGTACCAGGCGTGCAGGCCCAGTTCGCCCTCGGCCACCTTCCGCTCGACGCAGGGGTAGGAGCGGAGCCGCAGCAACTGGGTGAGGACGTGGCTCTGCACGCCCTCGGCGACCTCCGGGTCCTCGGCCTTGCCGGACGGGCGAGGGGTGGCCGAGACCAGCCAGTCGCGCACGGCCGGCACGGCGGTGAGGTCGTCACCGCGCACCAGCGCGCCGACGGCGCCGCAGTGCGAGTGGCCGCAGACCACGATGTCCCGGACGCCGAGCACCTCCACGGCGTACTCGATGGTGGCCGCCTCGCTGGTGGGGTGCTCGGAGGCGTAGGGCGGGACGATGTTGCCCGCGGTGCGCAGCTCGAAGAGTTCGCCGGGGCGGGCGCCCGTGATGAGGGCGGGGACGACCCGGGAATCGGAGCAGGTGATGAACAGGACCTGCGGGGACTGGCCTTCGGCGAGCTTGGCGAACTCCTCAGGGCGTTGTCCGAACGTACGGGCGTTGTCGATGAGGGGCTGCATGTGTGTGGGTTCCTCCTGGCGCGCCTGCCTGGCGCGTCGGACTCGAACGATGGTCGTGGGGGGGTGAGAGCGCGAGGCGCCCGCTTCTCAGCAGCGGAAGACCTGAAGCACTGCCGGAGTGTGGGTTCTGGTGGCTCTCGGGGAAGAGTGGCGTGTTCCGTCGGGCGGTCCCGACGGGGCCTCTCCGGCCCCCCGGCCGGAGTCGAGGATGCTCTCTTCGGGCCATCCGGCCGCCTGGCCGCGATGCCGGTCGCGAAGGTGCGGGGTACCCAGGGGCGCGTCCGGGCTGCCGGGGGCGCGGACGGTGTCCGCTCCGGCACGCGCCGACAGCGCGGAGGGAACAATTCCGGTCTCCGCCTTGAGCAAAGTCTGGCCGAACGTGTGCGCGGATGCGAAGTTTTCGGCGCCCGCGCGCAACTGGAGCGCGAGCAGCACCGAGGCGAGGGCGGCGAGCAGGCCGCGTACGGCTGTACTGCGGAACATGAGCCCCCCCTCCGCCTTGTTCATGTTTCTAGTACGGACCAAGTCTTGGTCAATGGATGGTCAAGAAACACCTTAGCCTGGCAAAGACCTTTGCTGGGTTAACTGGAAGTTAACGGGCTGAGAGAGCGTAAAAAACGCGGGTCAAGTGGCGTGAAGTCGCCCTTGACCCGCGTCAGTTGATGGGTTATTGGATGGCGCCGACTACGCGCCGGTCAGCCCCTTTGCGTCCCGGGCCAGCGCGGTGAGCCGGGAGATGGCGCGGAAGTACTTCTTGCGGTAACCGCCGTTCAGCATCTCCTCGCTGAACAGCCGGTCGAACGGCAGCCCCGAGGCCAGCACCGGCACCTCGCGGTCGTAGAGCCGGTCGGCGAGGACCACCAGCCGCAGCGCCGTCGACTGGTCCGGCACCGGCCGCACGCCGGTCAGGCACACCGCCCGCACCCCGTCGGTCAGGGCGCCGTACCGGCTCGGGTGCACCTTGGCCAGGTGCTCCAGCAGGCTCGGGAAGTCGTCCAGCGAGGCGCCCTCGGTGGCGAACGCCGTCTTCATGACCTCCTCGTCGGAGAAGGGCGCCGGTGCCTCGGGCAGGCCGCGGTGGCGGTAGTCCTCGCCGTCGATGCGCAGGGTGCGGAAGTGGGCCGACAGACCCTGGATCTCGCGCAGGAAGTCGGCGGCGGCGAAGCGTCCCTCGCCCAGCTTGCCGGGCAGCGTGTTGGAGGTGGCGGCGAGCGCCACGCCCGCCTCGACCAGCTTGCCGAGCAGCGTCGACACCAGGACCGTGTCGCCGGGGTCGTCCAGCTCGAACTCGTCGATGCACAGCAGGCTGTGCCCGGACAGCGTGCGCACCGTCTGCTGGAAGCCGAGCGCGCCGACCAGGTTGGTCAGCTCCACGAAGGTGCCGAACGCCTTGCGGGACGGCTCCGCCGGGGCGGCGTGCCACAGGGAGGCCAGCAGGTGGGTCTTGCCGACGCCGTAGCCGCCGTCCAGGTACACCCCGCGCGGGCCGGCCGGGGTCTTGGGCGCCCTGGCCTTGCCGAACCCGAAGAAGCCGCGCCGGCCGGTGCCGGACGCCCGTGGCCCGCCCAGACCGGCGGCGAAGCCCTCCAGGACCCGGACGGCCTCCGTCTGGCTGGGCTGGTTCGGGTCCGGGAGGTACGTGGCGAAGCGGACCGAGTCGAAGCGCGGCGGCGGCACCATCTCGGCGACCAGTCGGTCCGCGGGCACGTGCGGCTCGCGGGCGCACAGGGAGAGGGGGCCCGCGTCGGTCAGGGGGCCGAAACCGGGGGCGGTGCTGGAGGAGGACACGGTTATCCATGCTAAGCGCCGTGTCACACTGCACGGATGCGACGCCTCTTCCCTGTGACCGAAGAAACAGCAGCCCAGGCCCGCACCGACGGGGGAGCACCGGCCGCCCCGGGGGCGGCCGCGGACCGGGAGTGGGGCCTCGCCGAGCTGGCCGCCGCCTACGCCTACCCGGATCCCGGGCCGGGCGCCCCGCGGCCCTGGCTGCGGGCCAACATGGTCTCCTCCCTCGACGGCGCCGCCCAGCACGAAGGCCACTCCAAGCCCATCTCCAGCGCCGCCGACATGCGGATCTTCGGCACCCTGCGGGCGCTCGCGGATGTCGTGCTCGTCGGTGCGGAAACGGTACGGCAGGAGGGGTACCGCCCCGCCCGGGCGCGCGCCGAGTTCGCCGGGGCGCGCGCGGCCGCCGGACAGGCCCCGGTCCCGGCGATCGCGATCGTCAGCGCGAGCCTGGACCTGGACTTCACGCTGCCCCTGTTCACCTCGCCCCTGGTCCCGACGCTGATCCTCACCGGAGCCGCCGCCGCGCCCGACCGGGTCGCCGCCGCCGAGAAGGCCGGCGCCCGGGTGCTGACCGCCGGGGAGGGCATGGGCGTGGAGCCCGCCCGCGCCATCGAGGCCCTCGCCGGCCTCGGACACACCCGGCTGCTCACCGAGGGCGGCCCCCGGCTGCTCGGCCAGCTGATCGCCGCGGAGGTGCTGGACGAGCTCTGCCTGACCGTCTCGCCGACGCTGACGGCGGGCGGCGCGCAGCGCATCGCCGGGGGGCCGGCGGTCGCCGTTCCGCACCGGTTCGCACTCGTGTCCCTGCTGGAGGAGGACGGATTCCTCTTCGGGCGCTACCGTCGGCCTTGAAATCAACGGAATCATCCGTTCCGGTTAGCTTCCGGCGGGCAGACTTAATGCGGCAGTACCCGTGCGATCACGGGGAAGGATGGTTTCCGCAGGGGCCCTGCCGGGCCCTCTAAGGAGAAGAGGCGCCTGGTGTTCACAAGCGTTCTGATGATCGAGAAGGCCATGACGTCCGCCGACGTGGAGTTCGTCACCACCTTGCACGGAGAGGAGCCCGTCTCCTTCCACGTGCTGCTCCAGCCGCGCGGCGAGCAGGCGGACCGGCTGCTGCGGGCCATCGACGACATCGCGCTCGGCGAACTCGACGAGGCGGTGCGGGAGGGCGAGACCCCGGAGGGCCATGAAGCGCGCAGCGTGGGACGGCAGGCCCTCGACGTGTCGCTCCAGGCGCTGCGCTCCGCGGGGAGCGAGGCGGAGGGGCGGCTGGTCGAGGACCACCCGCTGGACGCGCTGAAGGCGCTGGTCGCCGAGGTGGACGCGGACGAGGTGATCGTGCTGACCGATCCGCACTACGTGGAGGAGTTCTTCCACCGGGACTGGGCTTCGCGGGCGCGGCACAAGGTGGGGGTGCCGGTGCTGAAGCTGTTCTCCCACAGCAAGGCGTAGCCGGGGGCGGCGTGCGGCCGGGCGCGCCCGCCGCGACCGGTACGGCCCCTCCGCACGGGCCGGCCCGCGCCCCTTGCGGGGTGTCCGGTGCTCCAGCGCATAGGCTAGGCCTGCTCTAGCTCGTACCGTCTCTGGGGAGAAACGCATGGCACCCGGCCTTCCTACCGCCATGGACCGACCGCACTTCATCGGCATCGGCGGCGCCGGGATGTCCGGGATCGCGAAGATCCTGGCCCAGCGTGGGGCCCGGGTGGCCGGCAGCGACGCCAAGGAGTCGGCGACCGCCGAGGCGCTCCGGGCGCTGGGCGCCACCGTGCACATCGGACACGCCGCCGGGCACCTCGCCGACGACGCGAGCTGTGTCGTGGTGTCATCGGCGATCCGCGCGGACAACCCGGAGCTGGTCCGCGCCGCCGAGCTGGGCATCCCGGTGGTGCACCGCTCCGACGCGCTGGCCGCGCTGATGGCGGGCCTGCGGCCGATCGCCGTGGCCGGCACCCACGGCAAGACCACCACCACCTCGATGCTGGCGGTCTCGCTGACCGAGCTGGGCCTGAAGCCGTCGTACGCCATCGGCGGCGACCTGGACGCGCCCGGCTCCAACGCGCTGCACGGCGAGGGCGACATCTTCGTCGCCGAGGCGGACGAATCGGACCGCAGCTTCCACAAGTACGCGCCCGAGGTCGCCATCGTCCTCAACGTCGAGCTGGACCACCACGCCAACTACGCCTCCATCGACGAGATCCACGAGTCCTTCGAGACCTTCGTGGACCGGATCACCGAGGGCGGCACCCTGGTCGTCTCCGCCGACCACGAGGGCGCCCGGGAGCTCACCCGGCGGGTGCGCGACCGCGCGGTGCGTGTGGTGACCTACGGCGAGGCCGGGGACGCCGACGTGCGCGTGCTGTCGATCGTCCCGCAGGGGCTGAGGAGCCGGGTGACGGTGGTGCTGGACGGGCGGGAGCTGACCTTCGCCGTCTCCGTGCCGGGCCGCCACTACGCGCTCAACGCGGTCGCCGCGCTCACCGCCGGGGCCGCCCTCGGCATCCCGGCCGCCGAGCTGGCGCCCGCGCTCGCCGCCTACACCGGCGTCAAGCGCCGCCTCCAGCTCAAGGGCGAGGCGGCCGGCGTCCAGGTGATCGACTCCTACGCCCACCACCCGACCGAGATGACGGCCGACCTGGAGGCCATGCGCGGCGCCGCCGGCGACGCCCGGATCCTCGTCGTCTTCCAGCCGCACCTGTTCTCCCGCACCCAGGAGCTGGGCAAGGAGATGGGGCAGGCGCTGGCCCTCGCGGACGCCTCGGTGGTGCTGGACATCTACCCGGCCCGCGAGGACCCGATCCCCGGCGTGACCAGCGAGCTGATCATCGAGTCCGCGCGCGCGGCCGGCGCCGACGTGACCGCCGTCCACGACAAGGCGGACATCCCGGCGGTGATCGCGGGAATGGCGAAGCCCGGTGATCTCGTTCTCACCATGGGCGCGGGCGACGTGACCGACCTGGGCCCGCTGATCCTGGACCGACTCGCGCAGTAAAAGGGGCTGAGAGCTGATGGCGTACGACGTCGAGAAGCCGGACGAGCAGTGGCGCGCGGAGCTGACCCCGGCCGAGTACGCAGTGCTGCGCCGGTCCGCCACCGAGCCGGCCTTCACCGGTGAGTACACGGACACCAAGACCAAGGGGGTGTACTCCTGCCGGGCCTGCGGCGCGGAACTGTTCACCTCCGAGACCAAGTTCGAGTCGCACTGCGGCTGGCCGTCCTTCTACGACCCCAAGGACACCGACGCCGTGGAACTGGTCGAGGACCGCTCCCACGGCATGGTCCGCACCGAGGTCCGGTGCGCCCGCTGCGGCTCCCACCTGGGGCACGTCTTCGCGGGCGAGGGCTACCCGACCCCCACCGACCAGCGGTACTGCATCAACTCCATCTCGCTGCGGCTGACGCCCGCGGAGGACTGAGGACGGCACGGCGGCCCCGGTCCCGCTCGACCGGGGCCGGGCGGAGCCACCGCCGCCGACCCCGGCCGCGACGCGCCGTTTTCCCACCAAGCTGTCGCAACACCCGCGGTCTAGACTCTCCCCGCATCAGCCCAGAGCGGACGGACCGAAGGGTACGCGGCGTTTTGATACGGATAGATGCAGTCACCAAGCGGTACCCGGACGGCACGGTCGCGGTCGACCGGCTGTCGCTGGAGATACCGGACCGCGCGATCACCGTCCTCGTCGGGCCGTCCGGCTGCGGCAAGACGACGACCCTGCGGATGATCAACCGGATGGTGGAGCCGACCGAGGGCAGCATCCTCCTCGACGGTCAGGACATCCGGCAGCAGCCGGTCAACACCCTGCGCCGTTCGATGGGTTACGTCATCCAGAACGCCGGTCTCTTCCCGCACCGCACCATCGTCGACAACATCGCCACCGTGCCCCGGCTGCTCGGCAGCAGCAGGCGGCAGGCCCGGGCCCGGGCCGCCGAGCTGATGGAGCGGGTCGGGCTCGACACGGCGCTCGCGGGGCGGTACCCGTACCAGCTCTCCGGCGGCCAGCAGCAGCGCGTCGGCGTGGCCCGCGCGCTCGCCGCCGACCCGCCGGTACTGCTGATGGACGAGCCGTTCTCCGCGGTCGACCCGGTCGTCCGCAAGCAGCTCCAGGACGAACTCCTGCGCATCCAGGAGGAACTGGGCAAGACCATCGTCTTCGTCACGCACGACATCGACGAGGCGATCAAGCTCGGCACCCGGGTCGCCGTACTGCGCACCGGCGGCCGGCTCGCCCAGTACGCCCCGCCCGCCGAACTGCTCAGCGCGCCCGCCGACGCCTTCGTGGAGGACTTCCTCGGCGCCGACCGCGGCATCCGCCGGCTCTCCTTCTTCCCGTCCGCCGGGCTGGAGTTGCAGACCGCGCCCCTGGTGCCGGCCGACGCCGACGCCGGCACGCTCGCCGCCCGGGCCACCGCGGCCCCGTACCTCCTCGTCACCGACCCCGACGGCAGGCCGCTCGGCTGGAGTGAGCCCGGCCGGCTCACCGCCGGCGCCGTCGACCGGGACGAACTCCTCGACTACGGGCGGCCGTTCGTGCCCGGCACCGACTCGCTGCGGGCCGCGCTGGACGGGGCCGTGCTCTCGCCGACCGGATGGGCGGTCGCGGTGGACGGCGAGGGGCGCGCCGTCGGTGTCGTCTCCCAGCAGGTCATCGGCGAGGCGATCCGGGCCGCCCACGGCCGGGTGGCCGAGCGGGCCGGGGAGGCGGCCGGACGATGAGCGGTTTCTTCGACCTCCCGAGCGACCTCGGCCAGAGCTGGCTCGGTCTCGTCGGGCTGCACCTGCGCGAGGCCCTGCTGCCGGTGCTGGCCGGGCTGCTCGTCTCGCTGCCCGTGGCGCAGCTGTGCGTGCGCTTCCGCTGGATCTACCCGCCCGTCCTCGGCATCGCCACGATCCTCTACGCCATTCCCTCGCTCGCCTTCTTCGTGGTCCTCATCGACTACTTCGGCCAGAGCGAGACCACGGTGATGATCCCGCTCGCGCTCTACAGCCTGGTGGTGCTGGTACCGGCGATCGTGGACGGCGTCCGCTCGGTGCCGCCGGAGACCCTGGCCGCAGCCCAGGCCATGGGCTTCGGCGCCGTACGCCGGTACTTCCAGGTCCAGTTGCCCCTCGCCGTGCCCGCCATCATCGCCGGCCTGCGGGTGGCGACCGTGTCCAGCATCTCCCTGGTCAGCGTCGGCATGCTCATCGGCAACCAGGGCGCCCTCGGCAACATGCTCTACGCCGCCCAGACCTACGGGCGCCCCGCCCTGGCCGTGAACGCGGTGCTGACCATCGGGGTGCTGGGCATGCTCGCCGACGCCGCGCTGGTCCTGCTCCGTCTCCTGCTCACCCCCTGGATGCCGCGGAAGGGGGCCGGCCGGTGAACGTCCTCGACTTCGCGCGCGCCTTCTTCGCCGACAGCGCCCACTGGCACGGCTACGACGGCATCCCCACCCGGTTCGCCGAGCACATCGGGTACTGCCTCGAAGCCCTGGCGATCGCCGCCGTGATCGGTCTGCCCGTCGGCCTGCTCACCGGTCACACCGGCCGGGGCGGCAACGCCCTGGCGCTCCTCGCCACCGCCGGGCGGGCCCTGCCCAGCTTCGGCCTGCTGGTGCTGATGTTCATCTGGATCGGCCTGGGGCTGCTGCCGGTGATGATCCCGCTGGTCGTGCTCGCCGTCCCGCCGATCCTGGTCACCACCTACGAGGCGGTCCGCTCCGTCGACCCCTCGCCGGTGGACGCCGCCCGGGGCATGGGGATGCCCGAGGCGCGGGTGCTGTTCCAGGTGGAGGTGCCGGTCGCGCTCCCGCTGATCCTGAGCGGCCTGCGCACGGCGGCCGTCCAGATCGTCTCCACGGCCACCATCGCCGCCTACGTCAGTCTGGGCGGCCTCGGCCGGTACATCATCGACGGCCTGTACCAGAAGGATTACGCGAAGGTCGTCGGCGGCGCCGCCCTGGTCGCCGGGCTCGCCCTGGTGACCCTGGCGGTGTTCTGGGCGGTGGCGCGGCTCGCGGTGTCACCGGGAGTGCGCCGGGGCGGCCGGGGCTGACGGCTGTCGCCGCGACGACGCACGCGGACCGGCGGCGGTTTCCGGCCGACGGCACTTGACTGATCGAGAAGCGGCTGGCTTGGATCGACGGGTGACTTCAACGACCCATATCAGCAGGTCCATCCGGGGGAGCAGAGGCACGGCGGTGGTCGCCCTGGCGGCGACGGCTCTGCTGGCGGGCTGTTCCTCCAGCGCGGACAAGGCCGACAACCCCCTCGTGGGCGGCAAGGCGGACGGCGACAGCGTGGTCGTCGGTTCCAACAACTTCCCCGAGAGCACCCTGCTTGCCGACATCTACGGCGAGGCCCTCAAGGCCAAGGGCATCAAGGTCACGTACAAGCCGAACATCGGCAGCCGCGAGACCACTTACGGCCTGATCAAGAACGGCTCCCTCACGGTGATGCCCGAGTTCAACGGCGCCCTGCTGGCCCACCTCGACAAGAAGGCCACCCCGAAGACGCTTGAGGAGACCCAGGCCGCCATCAACGCCAAGCTGGACTCCCAGCTCACCCTGCTCGACCCGGCGCCGGCGCAGTCCAAGGACTCCGTCACGGTGAACGCGGCCACCGCCGAGAAGTACCACCTCACGGACAAGTCCTCCATCGCCGATCTGAAGGACATCGCGGGGGACCTGGTCATCGGCGGCTCGCCGGAGTTCCAGGCCCGGCAGCAGGGACTGGAGGGCCTGAAGTCCGTCTACGGCCTGGAGTTCAAGTCCTTCAAGGCGTTGGACAGCGGAGGCCCGCTGACGCTGGCGGCGCTGAAGAAGAACGCCGTCCAGGTCGCGGACGTCTTCACCACGGACCCGAACATCACCAAGGAGAAGTTCGTCGTCCTGCGGGACCCCAAGAATCTCTTCGGCTTCCAGAACGTCCAGCCGCTCGTCCGCAAGGGCGCGCTGCCCGAGAAGGGCGTCGACGCGCTCAACGCGGTCTCCGCGAAGCTCGACACCAAGACCCTGCTGGATCTGGACACCCAGGTGCAGGCGGAGAAGAAGGACCCGCTGGACGTCGCCCGGGCCTGGCTGAAGTCCGCCGGGCTCGTCTGACACACCGGCGGTCCATGGCGCCCGCCGCGGGCGTCCCCGGGTACGGGGACACCCGCGGCGGGTTTCCGGCTTGTGCTCAGAGGTCGAACTCGTGCGGCGGCAGGTCCAGCGCGTAGCACGCCTCACGCACCACGGCCTGTTCGCTCTTGTCGAAGTCGCCGTCCGCGCCGCCGATGACGATGCCGATCTGCACGACGGCCCGCGCCTCCGCGGGCTTCTTCTTGGCCTTGGCGATCTCCTGGAGCACGCTCACCTTTCCGAAGGCGAAGTCGGCCGTCAGCTTGTTCAGGTTGTCCTCGAAACGGCGCCGCAGGTCGTCCGCCGGGAAGTTCTGCAACACCTCGTTGGTGGCGATGAGCTGGGCCACCCGCTGCCGCTCCGAGGGATCCACCGTCCCGTCGGCAGCGGCCACCAGCGCGCACATCGCCATGCTCGCATCACGGAACGCGCCGCTCTTCAGGTCGTTCTTCTTCGCCACCAACTGGGTCTGCATCTGCGACGCCGACTCCTTGATGCGGTCCCACAGGGCCATGTCCACTCCTCGCAACAGCCGTCGGGTGCCCTCGCGGCACCCCACGGAATTTCTACAGCACTGTAGAAACTAGCGGACCGGCCGGGAAGTTCCGCGGATCGCCGTCGAGTCCGCGAACACGGCCGGCCGGACGGACCGCGGCGCCGCACGGCGGGAGGAGGGCGACAGCGGGTACGCTCCGACAGAGTTGTACAGTTGCGCAATGCGGCAACTGTTCGTTGCCTCACGCCGAGACGAAGAAGGGGCCGTCATGTTCCGTAACGCCATCGAGCCCTGGCACCTGCTGGTCGTCGCGCTCGTGTTCGTCGTGCTGTTCGGCTACCGCAAGCTGCCCGACACCGCCCGGGCGCTGGGGAAGTCCGTGCGGATCCTCAAGAGCGAGGCGCGGGCGCTGAAGGACGGGGACGGTACGGGCGGCTCGGCCGGCTGAGGTCAGGCCTCGTCCGCGTCGTCCTCCTCGCCCTCGAAGAAGTCCCCGATCTCGTCCACGACCTCGGCGGCCACCATGCCGCCGGCCACGCCCACGGCGAGGCCCGCCGCGCCCGCCGCCACGGCCGTGCCCAGGCCCGGACCGGAGCGATGGCCGGCCCCGGGCCCGCCGTCGTGGCCGTACGCCGTGTGACCGTCGTGGCCGTACGCCGCGTGGCTGCCGTAGGCGTCGTGGTGCTCGGTCATCCGGCGGATCCAGCCGTCCACCTCGGCCTGCCAGTCCAGACCCGGCGCGTCCTCGTGGCGCACCGTGAACCGGGTCAGCGCGTCGTGCCCCGCGGAGAACGGCCCGCCGCGCTTGTCCGCCTCCAGCACGACCTCGACGCCGGCGGGAGCGGCGAGGAAGGTCAGCTCCAGCTCGTTCATCGCGTGCGCGTACTGCGGGGCCGGGGTCAGCTCGATCTCCTGGTAGAACGGCAACCGCTGGCCGGTGCCGCCGATGTGGCCGTACTCCAGGTCGGCCGAGCGGAAGCCGAAGCCCAGGCGGCCGAATGCCTCCAGCACCGCCTCCTGCACGGGCAGGGGGCGGACGGCCAGCGGGTCCAGGTCGCCCTTGTCCCGGGCGCCCGCCACCGCGACCTCCGTGCGCACGCCCAGCACGACGCCGAGCGGCTGCCCGTGCAGCTCGGTCACCGGCGTCTCCCAGGGCAGCGGCACGCTGAACGGCAGTTCGCGCTCCTCCTCCTCGCCGAGCCGGAAGCCGCCGGCCACGGTGAACCGCTCGAAGACGACCGAGCCCTCGCTCTCGCCCTCCGCGTGCTCCGCCTCCACGCGCGCGATCAGCTCCAGGCCGATGTGCTCGATGTCCACGGCCGACCCGCCGCCCCGCAGCAGCACCCGGCCCGTCAGGGCGCCGCCGGGCAGCGCCGCGCCCCCGTCCAGCACCGTGTCCACGGAGGGGCCGCCGACCCCGATCGCACCCAGCAGCCTCTTGAACACCATGCCGCGACTCCCTTTCGCCTCGCCTCGTCCGGACGGCACTCCTCGTCCGTCCGCCTGCCCGGTGAACTCCCGGCAAGGACAGAGAAGTTCCCAGATCACCCGTTCGAAGGACCCGTGGCGTGACGGGGTGACGACAGGACGGGTGGCGGGGTGGGGCAACCGGCGTACGAGGAGCCGTATCTGGCTCCCGGGGACGTGAAAGCACCGACCGGTCCTGCCGTTTCGCCCTGCTCCCCACCCCGTTGAAGACCGGGCGTCCGCCTCGTATCGTGACGGATCAAGGATGCGGCTCCCGTCGCCCGGAGCCCGCCGAGCGCTGTCCTACCGCTGACACGGGTCATATCGCGTACGTGGGCCTCTGGACTCCCATTCCCGTGCGGTGAGTTATCGTATGCGGGGGGTTGAAAACAAACCGCATGTCCTGTTCTTTTGAGGCGCGAGGAGGGGTCCCGGGATGGCGAGGCAGTTACGCGCTGAACAGACCCGTGCAACCATCATCACGGCCGCCGCCGACCTGTTCGACCGGCACGGCTACGAATCCACCAGTCTGAGCGATATCGTCGCACATGCGAAGGTCACCAAAGGTGCCCTGTATTTCCACTTCGCGGCCAAGGAGGACCTCGCCCAGGCGATCCTGGAGCTCCAGGCCAAGGCGGCCCGGCAGCTCGTGGCCGACGTCGAGAGCCGTGGCTGCTCGTCGCTGGAGGCGCTGATGCGCACCACGTTCGGGATCGCCCGGCTCGCCGTGGAGGACCCCGTGCCGCGCGCCGGGCTCCGCCTCGCCACCGCCGACATCGCCGTACGGCCGCCGCTGCGGCACCCGTTCACCGAGTGGCTGGAGTTCGCCACCCGCAAATTCAGCGGGGCCGTCCGGGAGGCCGACCTGCACGGGGATCTCGACGTCGGGGTGGTCGCCCACTCCCTCGTCTGCTTCTTCGTCGGCACCCGGGTCGCGGGCCGTTCGCTGGAACCGGTGGGGCGGCTGCCGCGCAGGGTCGCCGAGATGTGGCACCTGGTGATCCGCGGTCTGGTCCCGGTGCACCGGCGCCCCCGCTACGTCACCCTCGCCACCCAGCTGGAACGGGAGGTCCTGATACCCACGACACGGTGACGGACATGACCCTCGGCCCCCTTCGCGCCCATGGTCCGTCACAGAGGCCGCAGCGGCAGTGACTTGACGCCGTTGATGAAGTTCGACACCAGCCGCCCGGCCGGTCCCGCGAGCACCGGCGGGCCCGGCAGGGCACGCGGCAGCTCCTCGAACAGCAGCCGCAGTTGCAGCCGGGCGAAGTGGGCGCCCAGACAGACGTGGGGGCCGTGCCCGAACGAGACATGCGGGTTGGGGGAGCGCGCCGGGTCGAGCCGGTCCGGGTCGGAGAACACGCGCTCGTCCCGGTTGGCCGAGGCGTGGAACACCACGACCTTGTCGCCCGCCCGGATCCGGCGGCCCCCCAGCTCGGTGTCTCGCACGGCCGTCCTGCGGAAGGTCAGCACCGGCGGATGCCAGCGCAGCAACTCGTCGACGGCCGACGGCAGGACGGCCGGCTCGGCACGCAGCCTCTCGTACACCCCGGGATGCTCCGCCAGTGCCAGCAGCCCGCCCGGGGCCGCGGCGCGCACCGTGTCGTTGCCCGCCACGGTGAGCAGGAAGAAGAACATCTCCCGTTCCGCGTCCGCCAGTCCGGCGTCATGGGCGAGCGTCGTCATGATGTCGTCGGCGGGATGCCGGCGCTTGTGCGCCGCGAGCTGCCCGGCGTAGTCGAACATGTCCCGCAGCATCGCCGGCGACCGGGGATCGACCGGCCTGCCCGCCCGGTCCAGCACCGGCGGGGCGGCCTCGTCCGGGTCCTGGTAGCCGATGACCCGCCGGGTCCAGTCCAGCAGCAGCCCCCGGTCGCTCTCCGGGACGCCCAGCAGATCCGTGAGGTTCAGCAGGGCGTACTCGTCGGTGACGGCGGCCACCACATCGACCGTGCCGTCCCCCTCCCGCGCCCGCGCGAGGGCACCCGCGAGCAGCGCCCGCGCCCGCTCACGGGCGACGGCCGCGAACCGCTCCACGCGCCCCGGCGTGAAGGCGCGGCTCACCAGCCTGCGCAGCCGCCCGTGCGCCGGCGGGTCCTGGTTGAGCATCATCCGCCGGATGAACGGCAGATCCTCCGGATCGGGGTCGCGGATCTGGGTGGCGCCCGCGTACGAGGAGTACGTCCCCACGTCCTTCAGTACGCGTACGACGTCCGCGTGCCGCGTCACCGCCCAGAACCCGGGCCCGGCCGGCCAGCCCAGCACCTCCGGCTCCTCCTGCCAGGCCACCGGATGGTGATCGCGCAGCACGCGGTAGTCGGCGTAGGGCACCCCGGCGGCGTACCGGCGCGGATCGAAGACGTCCGGGACCGGCAGGGGCTCGTGCCCGCTCACGCCCGCCCGCCCCGGCCGGCGCCTTCCGTCTCCTGAGCGCCCTCCGCCCCTTCGGTGTCGTCCGCCCGCAGGAAGTCCTCGACCACGCGCACCAGTTCCAGCGGGGTCTCGTCCATGGCGTAGTGACCGGCGCGGGGGAGCACCGCCAGCCGCCCACGCGGGTACCAGGACAGCCAGGTCCGCCGCATGACCTCCGGCGACAACGCCGGATCGAGCGCACCGGCCACGGCCAGCGCGGGCACCTCGCTGCCGGCGACCTCGGCGCTGAAGTCGTCGCCCGACCACGAGTCCAGCCAGGCCCGGAACGCCTCGGCGTCGCTCCGTTCCAGCGAGCGGGCGACCATCCGGTCCAGCCAGGCGGCGGGCCGGTCGCCCCCGGTGGTGAAGTCGATGATCGCGCGCCGGTTCTCCGCGCGGTGCGCCGCCTCGGCGAACAGCGCCGCCTGTTCCCCGGCCAGGGGCAGGCCCGAGGCGGGCACGGGCGAGACGCCCACGATCCGGCGCAGCCGGTCCGGGGCCACCGCGAGCAGCCGCTGGACCACCGCGCCGCCCATCGAGTGCCCGATCACCGAGAACCGCCGCCAGCCGAGCCGGTCCGCCAGCTCCACCAGGTCCGCTGCGGCCTCGGCGGTGGTGTACGCGCCGGTGGCGTCCCGGGCCTCGCCGTAGCCGCGCAGGTCGACCAGCGCGTAGGAGAAGGACGTGCGGTCGAGGTCCGGCAGCACGGGGGTGTACGCGGACCGGTCGGCGAACCAGCCGTGCACGGCGAACACCTTGTGGGCGCCGTCGCCGTGCACCTCATGGGGGAGCACGAAGGAGGTCATGCGCCTACCGTGGCCCCCGCGCGCGGGCACGGCAAGGCGGCCGACGCCACAACCCCCGCCGGAGTTCCCGGTTTCGCCCACGGTTCACGCGATGGTGTGATCATGTGCCCTGGTGCGGATGGGGTTTCGGGGGCACGGGTAGGGCCCCGGCCATGACGCAGCCGTTCGAACTCCCGCACTTCTACATGCCGTACCCCGCGCGGCTCAACCCGCACCTGGACGAGGCCCGCGCCCACTCGACCCGGTGGGCGCGCGAGATGGGCATGCTGGAGGGCTCCGGGATCTGGGACCAGGCCGACCTGGAGGCGCACGACTACGGACTCCTGTGCGCCTACACCCACCCCGACTGCGACGGACCCGCCCTCTCGCTGATCACCGACTGGTACGTGTGGGTGTTCTTCTTCGACGACCACTTCCTCGACATGTTCAAGCGCACCCAGGACCGCGCCGCCGGCAAGGCGCACCTGGACCGTCTGCCGCTGTTCATGCCGCTCGACCCCGGCACGCCCGTGCCCGAGCCGGAGAACCCGGTGGAGGCGGGCCTGAAGGACCTGTGGGCGCGCACGGTGCCGGCGATGTCCGTGGACTGGCGGCGCCGCTTCTCCGTCGCCACCGAACACCTGCTCAACGAGTCGATGTGGGAGCTGTCCAACATCAACGAGGGGCGGATCGCCAACCCCGTCGAGTACATCGAGATGCGCCGGAAGGTGGGCGGCGCCCCCTGGTCGGCCGGGCTCGTGGAGTACGCGACCGCCGAGGTGCCCGCCGCCGTCGCCGGCACCCGGCCGCTGCGCGTCCTCATGGAGACGTTCTCCGACGCCGTCCACCTGCGCAACGACCTGTTCTCCTACCAGCGCGAGGTCGAGGAGGAGGGCGAGAACAGCAACGGCGTGCTGGTCCTGGAGACGTTCTTCGAGTGCACCACCCAGGAGGCCGCCGACATCGTCAACGACGTCCTCACCTCCCGGCTGCACCAGTTCGAGCACACCGCGCTCACCGAAGTGCCGGCCGTCGCCCTGGAGAAGGGCCTGTCCCCCGCCGAGGTGGCCGCCGTCGCCGCCTACACCAAGGGGCTCCAGGACTGGCAGTCCGGCGGCCACGAATGGCACCTGCGCTCCAGCCGCTACATGAACGAGGGCGCGCGCACCGGCTCACCGTGGCAGGTGCCGAGCGGACTCGGCACCTCGGCCGCCGACATCGGCGCGCTCCTCGCCTCGGCCGCGCAGGACCGCCTGCGCTCCTACTCCCACGTGCCCTTCCAGAAGGTCGGCCCGTCCCGCGTCCCCGACCTGTACATGCCCTTCGAACTCCAGCTCAGCCCCCACCTGGACCAGGCCCGCGGCCACCTCGTCGACTGGTGCCATCGCATGGGCATCCTCCAGGAGGGCGTCTGGGACGAGGACAAGCTGGCCGCCTATGACCTCGCGCTGTGCTCGGCCGGCCTGGACCCCGACGCCACCCCCGAGGCCCTCGACCTCAGCGCGCACTGGCTCGCCTGGGGGACCTACGGCGACGACTACTACCCGCTGGTGTACGGCCACCGCAGGGACCTGGCCGCCGCCCGCCTCACCACGGCCCGGCTCTCGCAGTGCATGCCGGTCGAGGGCGAGCCGGCCGTCGTCCCCGGCAACGCCATGGAACGCGCGCTGATCGACCTGTGGGCGCGCACCACGGCCACCATGACCACCGACCAGCGGCGCACCCTGAGGTCGGCCGTCGACACGATGACCGAGAGCTGGGTCTGGGAACTGTCCAACCAGCTCCAGAACCGCGTCCCGGACCCCGTCGACTACCTGGAGATGCGGCGCGCCACCTTCGGCTCGGACCTCACCCTGAGCCTGTGCCGGATGGGGCAGGGCCCCGCCATCCCCGCCGAGGTGTACGCCAGCGGCCCGGTGCGCTCCCTGGAGAACGCCGCCATCGACTACGCCTGCCTCCTCAACGACGTCTTCTCGTACCAGAAGGAGATCGAGTACGAGGGCGAGATCCACAACGCCATCCTCGTGGTCCAGAACTTCTTCGGCGTGGACTATCCGTCCGCGCTGACCGTCGTGCACGACCTGATCACCCAGCGCATGCGGCAGTTCGAGCACGTGGTCGCCCACGAGCTGCCCGTCCTGTACGACGACTTCGCGCTGTCGGAGGAGGCCAGGGCCGCGATGGGCGCCTATGTGCTGGACCTGCGCAACTGGCTGGCGGGCATCCTGAACTGGCACCGGTCCGTCGACCGGTACAAGGCCGAGTGGCTGGGCCGCCGCGCGCACGGCTTCCTGCCCGGCGGGCCGCCCGCGGTGCCCGCCCTGTCGCTCGGCTGACGATCGCCGAATCTCCTCGTACGGAACAGGGCATTCATGGAACTTCGGTGACTCCTCGGGAGTCTTCAGGAGCAAGGGGAACAACAAGTCGCCAACACGGGGGGTGTTCGGCCTTGACCGAGATGATCGAGAGGCTCGCCGCAGACACCGGGCGCGTGCCCGCACCGACCACGAGGGAACTGACGCCGTACCTGGCGCCGTTGACCGTACCGCCGGTCCTGCGGCCCGCCACGGACGACGTCCTGCGCGAGACCGAGATCGCGCTGCGCCCGGCCTGGGTGCGGCTCCACCCGCAGCTGCCGCCGACCCTGATGTGGGGCTACGACGGACAGGTGCCGGGTCCGACCATCGAAGTGCGGCGCGGCCGGCGCGTCCGCATCGCCTGGACCAACCGCATCCCCAAGGAGAACGAGTACCCGGTCACGGCGGTGGAGGTGAAGCGGCGCGCGGAAGGGGCGCAGCCCACCACGGAGCCCGGCCGCGGGGGCGTCGAGCCCGACAAGAATGTCGCCGCCCTGCCCGCCTGGCTGGTGACCCATCTGCACGGCGCGCAGACCGGCGGCGGCAACGACGGCTGGACGGACAACGCCGTGGGCCCCGGCGACGCCCAGCTGTCGGAGTACCCGAACGACCACCAGGCGGTCCAGTGGTGGTATCACGACCATGCTATGAGCATTACCCGCTGGAATGTGATGGCGGGCCTGTACGGCACCTACCTGGTCCGGGACGACGAGGAGGACGCCCTCCATCTGCCGTCCGGGGAGCGGGAGATACCGCTGCTCATCGCCGACCGCAACATCGACACCGACGAGGACGGCAGGCTCAACGGCCGGCTGCTGCACAAGACGCTGATCGTCCAGGACCGCAACCCGGAGACGGGCAAGCCGGTCTCCATCCCGTTCACCGGCCCGTACACCACGGTCAACGGACGGATCTGGCCGTACGCCGAGGTGGACCCGGCCTGGTACCGCTTCCGGCTGGTCAACGCCTCCAACGCGCGCATCTTCCACCTGGTCCTGATCGACGAGGACGGCGAGCCGGTGCCCGGCATCGTGCACCAGATCGGCAGCGACGGCGGCCTGCTGCCGCGCCCGGTACCGGTCGACTTCGACGCGGAGCTGCCCGACCTGACCGCCGCGCCGGCCGAGCGGTTCGACCTGCTGATCGACTTCCGCGCCCTGGCCGGCCGGACCCTGCGCCTGGTCAACAAGGGCCCCAATGAGCTTCCCGGGGTGGCCGACGCGGCCGGGGACGTGCCGTATCCGGACGTGCTCCAGTTCCGGGTCCGGGACAGCGGTGAGGAGGACACCTTCGAACTGCCCGAGGTGCTCTCCGGCTCCTTCCGCCGCCTCACCCACGACATACCGCACGGCCACCGCCTGATCCTGCTCACCCCGCCCGCCACCAAGGGCGGCGGCGGGCACCCGGAGATCTGGGAGATGACCGAGATCGAGCGTCCGGCGGGCCTCAGGCTCCCGGCCGACGGCATCGTGCAGGTCACCGGGCCCGACGGCACCACGAAGACGTACCGGCGCACCGCGCGCACCTTCAACGACGCCCTCGGGTTCACCATCGGCGAGGGGAGCCACGAGCAGTGGAGCTTCCTCAACCTCTCCGCCGTCGAGCACCCGATGCACATCCACCTGGCCGACTTCCAGCTGCTGGGCCGGGACGCCTACGACGTCTCCGGCTTCGACCCGGCGGTCGGCGGCACCCGCACCCCGGTCCGGTACGACGCGAGGACGTCGATACCGCTCGCACCCAACGAGCGCGGCCACAAGGACGTCTTCCGGGTGCCGGGCAACCAGATGCTGCGGATCATGGGCCGTTTCGACGGCGCGTACGGCCGGTTCATGTACCACTGCCACCTGCTGGAGCACGAGGACATGGGCATGATGCGGCCCTTCGTCGTCATGCCGCCCGAGGCCCTGAAGTTCTCCCATGACGGGGCGCACGACGGCCACGGGCACACGGGCTGAGCGACGGCGGCCCCGCCGGCCGGACGGCCGGGGCGGCGGTCAGGCGGTGCGGGCGGGCCGGGAGGCCGCGTGCCCGACCGCCGCGCGGGCCAGCGCCCGGACCATCGGGTGCGGGTCCGAGCCGTCGCCCGCCAGCTCCGGCTGGAACAGCGACGCCAGGAAGAACGGATGGCCGGGCAGCTCGGCCATCCGGACCCGGCCGTCCTCGTCGTGGCCGGAGAACCGCAGCCCGTGGGCGCCGAGCGGGTCGAGACGGCGGGCGGGACCGTAGGCGCAGAAGTACCGCTCGACCGTGCGCGTCGCGCCGATCACGGACGCGGCCAGCGAGTCCGGTGTGATCGTCACCGCGGCCGAGTGGCCCACCAGCGAACAGGCCAGCGGCTCGATGAGCGGGTCCGCGGCGTCCGGGTCGGTCTCGGCGTGCGCGGCCCCGGTCAGCCCGCACACGTTCCGGGCGAACTCCAGCAGCGTGTGCTGGAAGCCGCCGCACGTGCCCAGGAACGGGATGCCCTCCTCCCGGGCGGTACGAATCGCCGCGAGGACGCCCGCCGCGCTGCGGTACGGGCTGCCCGGCAGCACCCACACGGCGTCGAACCCGCGCACCGCGTCCCCGGCCTCGGCGTCCTCGGAGGGGATCCAGTACGCGTCCAGGACCAGCCGGTCGCGTGCGGCAAGGGCCTCCAGCAGGAGCGGTACGCGCGTGTGCGAGGCGACGTGCGGGGAGTGGTCGCCGACGAGGGCGAGCGTGGCGGTGTGTGTCATGGCCACCATCCTCCGCACCGCCCGGTGTTCACGTCCAACGATGGTTTCCGCACACTCCATAAGCAATGCTGATGCGGTGGGATGCTGGACGGCATGGACCCGCATCTGCTGCGCACCTACGTCACCGTGGCGCGTCTCGCCTCCTTCTCGCAGGCCGCCCGCGAGCTGGGCTACACCCAGTCCGCGGTCTCCCAGCACATCGCCGCCCTCGAACAGGACCTGGGCGCGCCCCTGCTGACCCGCCGACCGGTGGTGCCCACCCCGGCCGGCGAACGGCTGCTGGAGCACGCGGGACCACTGCTGCTGCGCCTGGACGCGGCCCGCGCCGACGTCGTCCGCATCGCCGCCGCACCCCGGCACGGCCTGACCCTCGCCACCACCCCGACCGCACTCGCCCCCGCCGTCCTCGCGGCCCTTCCGCCGGCCGGCGTCGTCCTGCGCGTCCTCACCCGCGCCGAGATACCCGCCGCCGTCGCCACCGGCGCCGCCGAACTCGGCCTCGTCGACGGGCTGGCCGCGCCGAGCGATCCGCTCCGGCTGCCCGACGTGGCACCGCTGACCACGCACGGGATCGCCGAGGAACCGGTCAGCGTGCTGCTGCCCGCCCGACACCCGCTCGCCGGACGGACCGGCCTGCGCCTCGGCGATCTGCGCGACGCCCGCTGGCTGGACGCCCCCGACGCCGCCCTGCCGCTCGCCCAGGCGCACCCCGCGACCGCGGGCGGCGCCTTCCGGCCCGCCCTGCGCTACGAGGGCACCGACCTGCGCACCCTCACCGCCCTCGTGGCCGCCGGGCACGGCCTCGCCCTGCTGCCCCGCTCGGCGGCCACGGGCGCCACCGGCACGGTCGCCGTCCCCCTCACCGCCCCCCGCGTCGTGCACCGCACGGAACTCCTCCACGGCGGCGCCCCGGCGGGAGCGGCGGGGGAGGTGGTGCGCGGGCTGCTGAGCGGGGGAACCGGGCGCGGATGACAGACGGGGGCGCCGCCCCACCGGCCGTGGCCGGCCACGGTCAGGCATGACTACCGTCGCCACCCTCCGGCCAGTCTCACCCTTTCGTGTCTCGTCACGGCCCGCCGTACCGGGTAGAGCACCAGCCGGAGGCGAGCGAACCATGGAACAGACTGTGTTGCGTCCCAAGCCGATGCCCGGACAGAGCCCGCGGGAAGCGGGCGGCGGCGAGGGCCCCGTCCGCCGCCCGCACGCCGCGCCCCGGCGCGCACGGCGGTCGCGGACGCTGCTGATCGGCCTGGGCGCCGGCACGGCACTGCTGCTCTGCGGCATCGCCATCGGCATCGCCGCCGCCACGGTGACCGGCGTCGGCGCACCGGCCGGGCCGTCCCGTCAGGCCCCGTCGCCCGCGCCCACGGCCGCCCCCGCCCCGCCCGGCGCGACCCTCGGCGTTGAGGTGGCCGACGGCGCGAAGGCGGGCGCACTGGTGGTGGCCGTCCACGTGCCCGGCCCCGGCTACACGGCAGGACTGGTCCGGGGCGACATCGTGCTCCAGCTCGGCGCGGACCGCGTCGACAGCGCCGCCGACCTCGCCCGCGCCGTCAGCCGGTCCCGCCCCGGCAGGGCGGTACTGCTCACCGTGCGCCACGACAGCGGGGCGTACCAGCAGTTGACGGTGACCCCCGGACTGGTCACCTGACGGCTCCGCGACCGGCGCAGTGCCCCACCACACCCCGCGAAACCGCTGGTCACCATCCGTCCCACGCGTCATCATGGGCCCATGCCGAGCCGTTTCGCCGCGTACCGCGGGACGCCCCTTCCGGGCATCCGGTCGCGTGGGTCCGGCCGGACGGGCAGGATGCTGCCCGAGACGTCAGCGCCCCCTCTCCCCAGCAGCGCCCGGAGGCCCGGATGACCGGTACCACGCCCGCGCCCTTCACCGCCGCCGACTACCGGGCCCGCATGGACCGCGCCGTGCGCTCCGCGGCCGACGCCGGCCTCGCCGGACTGCTCGTGGCCCCGGGCCCGGACCTGGTGTGGCTCACCGGCTACACCCCCACCGCGATCACCGAACGGCTGACCGTGCTGGTCCTCGCCCCCGGGCGCGACCCCGTCCTCGTCGTGCCCACCCTGGAGGCCCCGGACGCCGAGCAGGCACCCGGCGCCCCCGCGCTGACCCTGCGCGACTGGACCGACGGCACGGACCCCTACGCCGTCACCGCCGGCCTCCTCGACGGCCGCGGCCGGTTCGGCATCAGCGACAACACCTGGGCGATGCATCTGCTGGGCCTCCAGCGGACCCTGCCCGGCACCTCCTACGCCGCCCTCACCGACGCCCTGCCCATGCTGCGCGCGGTGAAGGACAGGGCCGAGCTGGACCTCCTGGCCGCCGCGGGGGCCGCCGCCGACCAGGCGTTCGAGGAGATCCGGAAGCTTCCCTTCGCCGGCCGCCGCGAGTCCGACGTCGGCCGGGACCTGGCCGCCCTGCTGCGCCGCTTCGGCCACGAACAGGTCGACTTCACCATCGTCGGCTCCGGCCCCAACGGCGCCAACCCGCACCACGAGGTCGGCGACCGGGTCATCCGGCCCGGCGACATGGTCGTCCTCGACTTCGGCGGCCTGAAGGACGGCTACGGCTCCGACACCACCCGCACGGTCCACGTCGGCGAACCCACCGAGGAGGAGCGCCGGGTGCACGACGTCGTACGCGCCGCCCAGGAGGCCGGCTACCAGGCCGTACGCCCCGGCGCCGCCTGCCAGGACGTCGACCGGGCCGCCCGCGCGGTGATCGCCGACGCCGGGTACGGCGCGTACTTCATCCACCGCACCGGGCACGGCATCGGCGTCACCACGCACGAGCCGCCGTACATGATCGAGGGCGAGGAGCAGCCGCTCGTGCCCGGCATGTGCTTCTCCGTGGAGCCCGGCATCTACCTGCCCGGCCGCTTCGGGGTGCGCATCGAGGACATCGTCACGGTCACCGAGGACGGCGGCCGGCGCCTGAACAACACCACCCGCGAGATGGTCACAGTGGACTGAGGCATCCCGCGAGACCCCACCCCGACGACCCCGGAACGGCGACGCGCGCACCCATGACCCAGGCACCGGCACCCACCGCGGACACCGTCCGCAGACTGGTCCGTTCGCTGCTCAAGGAGGGCCGCGACGGCACCGGGGGACCCGGCGTGCGGCCGGTGACGCCGGAGCGGGAGTACACCTGGTGGATCGGCGACCGCCACGTGCTGCGCCTCGCGCCCGACCGGGAGGCGTCCACGCGCCGCCGCCGGGAACTGCGGCTGCGCGACCTGGTCCGCCCGCACCTGCCGGTCGCCGTCCCGGTCAGCGTCGCGCACGGCGACTGGGCACCCGGGCTCGCCTACACCCTCGACACACGGGTGCCCGGCGGCACGGCCGACGAGCACGACGTCTCCGCCGTCGGGGAGGCCGATCTGGCCGGGCTGCTCGGCGGGCTGCGCGCGGTGCCCGTACGCCAGGCCGAGGCGCTCGGCGTGCCCCGCGCCGCGCCGCGCTCGCTGGAGGCGCTGCGCCGGATGGCCGTGCACGCGGCCGAACGGCTCGCCTCGGCCGACGAGTTCGACGCCGCCCGGCTGCACCAGTTCTCCCCGGCGAACGCGGCCCAGCTCGCCGCCCAGCCCGGTGCCGCCGTCCTCACCCACCACGGGCTGACCGGCGCGCATGTGGTGGTCGGCGCCGACGGCCGGGTGCGGGGCGTCCTGGACTGGACGCGGGCGGCCCTCGGCGACCCCGCCGAGGACATCGCCGGGCTGGCCGTCGCCGTCGGCTCCCCGGCGGCCGTCCGCGCCGCCACCCTCGCCGGCTACGGCGCCCGCCCCTGCCTGCGCGGTCTGTGGCTGGCCCGCTGCGACACCGTCATCCGGTTCGCCGACCACCTGGAGGGCCGCGCGGCCGGCTCCCCGCCGGTGCTGCGCGGCCGGCTGCTGCGCGCCTGGGAGCCGATCCTGCTGGAGCGGGTCACCGACTTCCCGGAGAAGGAACCGGAACCCTGACGGCGGGCGGGGCCCGCGTGCCTCAGGGCTGGGACAGGACCACGCAGGACTCGCCGGGGACCTGGAGCAGCCCGTCCGGGCCCGGTGCCGGGACCGGCTCCCAGGCCGCCAGGACCTCCACCCGGCCGGTGCCCAGCGGGATCGCCGCGGTCTGCTTGCCGAGGTTCACCGCCACCCGTACGTCCCCGCGCCGCAGGGCCAGCCAGCGGGCCTCCTCGTCGTAGGCCACCCGCGTGGCGGCGAGGTCGGGGCCGGTGAGGTCGGGCTGGGCGTGGCGCAGCGCGATCAGCCGCCGGTACCAGGCCAGCACGCGCGCGTGCGGCTCGCGTTCCGGTTCCGACCAGTCCAGGCACGACCGCTCCCGGGTCGCCGGGTCCTGCGGGTCCGGTACGTCCTCCTCGGCCCAGCCGTGCGCCGCGAACTCCCGTCGCCTGCCCCGCCGTACCGCGTCGGCCAGCTCCGGATCGGTGTGGTCGGTGAAGAACTGCCAGGGCGTGCCCGCCGCCCACTCCTCGCCCATGAACAGCATCGGCGTGAACGGCGCGGTCAGGGTCAGCGTGGCCGCGCAGGCCAGCAGGCCGGGCGAGAGCAGCGCGGCGAGCCGGTCGCCCTGGGCGCGGTTGCCGACCTGGTCGTGGGTCTGGCTGTAGCCGAGCAGCCGGTGCCCGGCCACCCGCGTGCGGTCCAGCGGACGGCCGTGGTGCCGGCCCCGGAACGACGAGTACGTGCCGTCGTGGAAGTAGCCGCCGGTGAGCGTCTTGGCGAGCGCGGCGAACGGCTTCCGTGCGAAGTCGGCGTAGTATCCCTGGGATTCGCCGGTCAGCGCGGTGTGCAGGGCGTGATGAAAGTCGTCGTTCCACTGCGCGTGCAGCCCGAGCCCGTTCTCCGCGCGCCGCGTGATGAAGCGCGGGTTGTTCAGGTCCGACTCGGCGATCAGGAACAGCGGCCTGCCCACCTCCCCGGCCAGCGCGTCCACGGCCGCCGACAGCTCCTCCAGGAAGTGGCACGCGCGCGTGTCGTACAGCGCGTGCACCGCGTCCAGCCTCAGCCCGTCGATCCGGTAGTCCCGCAGCCACGCCAGCGCGCTGCCGATGAGGAACGCCCGCACCTCGTCCGAGCCGGGCGCGTCCAGGTTCACCGCCGAGCCCCAGGGAGTGGTGTGCGTGTCCGTGAAGTACGGCCCGAACCGCGGCAGATGGTTGCCCGACGGGCCCAAGTGGTTGTGCACGACGTCCAGGACGACGCCCAGCCCGAGTTCATGCGCCCGGTCCACGAACCGCTTCAGCGCCTCGGGTCCGCCGTACGGCTCGTGCACCGCCCACAGCGACACCCCCTCGTAGCCCCAGCCGTGCCGTCCCGGGAAGGGGCACAGCGGCATCAACTCCACGTGCGTGACACCTAGTTCCACCAGGTGGTCCAGCCGGGCCGCGGCGGCGTCCAGGGTGCCCTCGCGGGTGTACGTGCCCACGTGCAGCTCGTACAGCACCGCGCCCGGCAGCCCGCGCCCCGCCCACCGCGCGCGCCACTCGTGGCGCCCGTGGTCCACGACCGCGCTCAGCCCGTCCGGGCCGTCCGGCTGGCGGCGCGAACGCGGATCGGGCAGCACCGGCCCGTCGTCCAGCGCGAACCCGTACCGCGCGCCGTCCGCCGCCTCCGCCTCGCCCGTCCACCACCCCTCACGCGCGGGATCGCGCGCCAGCGCGCGCGTGGTGCCCTCACAATGGAGCGTCACCCGGTCTGCCTTCGGTGCCCACACCTCGAACTGCACGGACGGTTCCCCTTCGTCTGCTCACCGTGATGCTCAGCGGTCCCCATCGTGCCGCCTGGAACGATCAATCCGCTCGTCAATTCGCCCTCGGCGGGCTGGTGTCGCGGAAGTTCCGGTGCGGCGCCACCGGTTCCGCGTTTCCTGGACACCCGGAGTTCACTGCCCGACAATCACCAGCGTGACGTCGTCCTTCGAGTTCTCCACCTACCCCGCGCGCCTGTCCGACGCGGAGCGCGACAAGGTGCTGCGGGTGCTGCGCGAAGGCGTCGCCCTGGGCCGGCTCTCGCACGACACGTTCGTCCGCCGCATGGAACTGGCGCTCGCCGCGCGCCGCTCCGACGAACTCGCCGTCCTCGTCGCCGACCTGCCCCAGGAGAACCGCTTCTCCCGCGCGGTCCTCGGCACTGTGGGGGCCGTGTCCGGGTTCACCGTACGGCTGCGCCGCGCCTGGCAGGCCGAGCGGCTGCCCAAGCTGCTGCTGCCGCACCCGGACCACACCCATCCGCTGCGCATCGGCCGCGATCCCGCCAACGGGCTGCGCCTGACCCACGAGACGGTGTCCCGCGCGCACGCCGAACTCCGCCGCCAGGGCGGCCTGTGGGTGCTCAGGGACCTGGGCTCCACCAACGGCACCACCGTCAACGGTCGCCGCGTGACCGGCGCGGTCGTGGTCCGCGAGGGTGACCAGGTCGCCTTCGGCCGGATGGCGTTCCGGCTCGCGGCGGGCCAGGACACGGCGGGCCGTTTTTGAACGGGTGAACGACCACGCGGGTGTGCCCTCCCGAACGGTGAACGACCACGCGGGTGTGCCCTTCCGAGGGGAGAGCGACCACGCGGGTGCGCCGTCCCGAACGGGTGAGCGGGTCAGCGGGTGTGCCGTCCCGATCGGGTGAGCGGCGCTCGGGAAGACGGGCCGTCGTGCCGATGCAACCGGCATGACTCACCTCACCAGAGCGACAGCGGTGGCCGGTGCCCTGCTGGCCGTCGCAGCCCTCCTCACCGCCGGGCCGGCCCGGGCGGCCACCCGGGAAGCCCGCGCCGACACCTGGCTCTATCTGACGGTCACCAAGGGCAGTGCCCGGACCGGTACGGTGCGCGGCACGCTGCTGCGCTGCGATCCGCCCCGCCTGCACGCGCGCGCGGCCGAGGCCTGCGCCGAACTCGGCGCCGCCGGCGGAGACATCGGGCGCATCCCGGCCGAGAACGTCTTCTGCCCGATGATCCACGCCCCGGTGACCGCCCGGGCACTCGGCCGGTGGAACGGCCGGCCGGTCGGCTTCCGGGAGACCTACACCAGCGCGTGCGTCATGAAGGCACGCACCCGGCACGTCTTCGCCTTCGACGACTGAGAGCTGAGCGTGGGGCCGGGCCACGGTCCGTGACCTGGCGGCGGACGGGCGACCGGGCGGTGCGCCGGGCGCACCCGCTCACGCCACCCGCTCCCGGGCCTGCTGCGCCGCCACCAGCACCGTCCGCGACTGGTGCTCCACCTGGTGCTCCAGCGGCACCCAGCGGGCCCGGAACCGCTGCGCGAAGGCGTCGCACCAGGCGGCCACGAGCCGCTCCAGGCGCGGCGCCGCCCGGTCGTCCGCCTCCCGCAGCACCCGCAGCAGCATCGCCGCCGCCCGCAGCGGCAGCCGCCGCCCGAAGGCGTCCACACTCCCGACGTACGCCATCGTGGTGCCCGCCGGAGAGGTGTGCGCCCAGTCCTCGGCCAGGCCCGGGATCAGCTCCAGCGCCCACCGCGCGGCCCGCAGCAGCGGTCCGTCCACGCCCTCCAGCCGGGGCAGCGCCTCGGTGAGGACCCGCTCCACCTGCCGCGCGTCCCGCAGCAGCCGGGCGGCCAGGCCGCGCAGGGCCGCCTCGGGCTCCGGGTGCGGGGCCGGGTCGTCCACCAGGTCGCTGGCCCACATCGGCACCTCCACCACGGCCGTCAGACCGCCGTACCGGTGCGCGTGGTACCAGGTGCTGTGCCGGGCGTCGTCCGGCATGCTCGGATAGGGCACGCCGCTGTCCGGGCCGGGCATCACATGCACCCCGGGGCCGGAGGCCGGCCAGCCCGCCGCGTCCGAGGCCCCCGTCTCCACCGGGATGTGCAGCTCCGCCGCGGACTTGGCGAACGGCTCGGCCAGACCCGGCACGTCCTTGGTCAACTGCACCCAGCTGCCGCCCAGGTCGGTCCCGTGCAGGGTCACTTGCAGGTACGGCCGCAACTCG
The DNA here is from genome assembly GCF_016860525.1 of Streptomyces rubradiris. Taxonomy (NCBI): domain Bacteria; kingdom Bacillati; phylum Actinomycetota; class Actinomycetes; order Kitasatosporales; family Streptomycetaceae; genus Streptomyces; species Streptomyces rubradiris. The sequence continues at coordinate 1,848,007 of NZ_BNEA01000015.1, read as the reverse complement.
TCTATCACCCTGGTCAGCGTCCGGGTCTCGGGCGGCAGCCGGTCCGGCGGCAGCACCGACGGCGACCACTCCGGCTGCTCCGCGCCCGTCGGCCGGTAGAAACCGAGGTGGTAGTCGAGCAGGCTGCGCGGCGCCGGGGTCACATGCAGGCTCGCGCCGTCCGGGTCCGCGCACAGCAGGAAGTGCCAGGAGGTGCCGGTCCGCAACTCCCGGTAGGACAGCACGCGTTCGGCGAGCACCAGCAGGGTGGAACCGCCCGTCGGCTCATTGGCGTGCGCTCCGGCGACGACCAGCACCGCGCGGGGGGAGTGTCCCACCGACAGCAGGTGCAGGGGTCTTCCCGCGCGCGAGGCACCCACCTGGCGCAGTGCGCACAGCCCGGGTTCCCGGGCCGCCAGCGCCTGGGCGCGGGCGATCATTTCGGGAACGCTGGGGTAGCGCAGCTCCGGCAGAGGACTCACCCCCGACTTGTCCGCCCGGCTTCGCCCTCCCAGTCCCGCACGCGACGGAGGAACTGTCAAGCAGTCGGCGCGGGAGGCGCCCGGGGCGTGCGGGGGCGCGGAGCCGACGGGAAGCGGGCCGCTGTGTGCCACGAGCGCACTACCGGTACGACACGAGACCCGTGAGCGCACCACCGGTATGACGTACGTCCGGTGAGCGCACCACCGGCGCGGGCGGTGACCCGGGCGCGTCGCGGGTGCGGCGGGAACCGCCCGTGGGACCCGTCCCGTTGCCTCAGTGCCAGTGCCAGTGCCAGTGCCAGTGCCAGTGCCAGTGCCAGTGCCAGTGCCAGTGCCAGTGCCAGTGCCAGTGCCAGTGCCCGTGCCTGTGCTCGTGCCTGTGCCCGTGCCGGCCCTCGGCTCTCAGTCGGTCCTCAGTCCTCCGCGACGCGCTCCAGCAGGGCCACCGGGGACCGGTCCAGCAGGTCCGCCACGCGCGTGTGGCCGGTGAACTCCCGGCCGGGGGCGAGCACATCGGCCCAGCGGCCGGGCGGCAGCGGCAGCGATGTCCCGCGCCAGCCGCCCGCCTCGGCGAGCCGCAGCGACAGCCGGGTCACCACCGTCACGACCTCACCGGAGCGCGCGAACGCCAGACAGTGGCCGGCCGCCGGACCCTCGGCGTCCAGCGGCTCGTACGACGCGTCCGCGCCGAACGCGTCCGGGCGTCGGGCACGCAGCCGCAACGCCGCCGTCGTCAGCGCGTCCTTCTCGCCGGGCGCCTCGGGCGGGAACGCCACCGGCCGCCGGTTGTCCGGATCCACCAGTGCCCGGTACTCGCCCTCCGTGCCCTGGTACACGTCCGGCACCCCCGGCATCGTCAGGTGCACCAGCGCGGTGCCCAGGACATTGGCCCGCACCTGCGGGTCCAGCGCCTTGCGGAACGCGGCCACCCGCTCGCCGGGCGGACCGCACGGTCCGGCGGAGACGAAGGCGGCGACCGCCTCCTCGTAGGGCGGCTCCTGCTCCGTCCAGCTGGTGTACATGCCCGCCTCGCGCGCGTGCTTCAACAGCGCCTGCTGGATGCGGTCCTCCTCGGCCGGGCCCAGCCCGAACACCGTCTGCCAGGCCGCCCAGGCCAGCTGTCCGTCCGGCGCGCCCTCCTCGGCCAGGCTCACCTCGGCGAGCAGCTGCGCCCAGCGGTCCGGGCACTCGGTGAGCACGGCCAGCGCGGCGCGCACGTCCGCGCTGCGCTTGGTGTCGTGCGTGGAGACGACCGTGCCGGTCAGCGGCCGGTCGCGCTGCACGCGCGCGCAGTACGCGTGGAACTCCTCCGGGGACACGCCCGGGCTGCCCGGGTCGCCGCCCACCTCGGTCGCCGACAGCAGCGGCACATAGCGGTAGAAGGCGGTGTCCTCCACCGACTTGGCCCGTAGCGCCGACGCGGTCTGCGCGAACCGGGTACGGAACTCCACCCGGTCGGCGTGGTCCGGCGCCGACGGGTCGCCGGGGGGCTCGACCAGCAGCCGGCGCACCACGGAGACGGCCTCGGCCTCCTCCGGCACCACGAACGCCAGCCGGGCCTCCTCGGCGTCCTCCTCGGTGATCACGGCGGAGGCGTCACCGGAGGCGTACGGCCGGTAGACCCGCATCCGCACCAGCAGCTCCTCCACGGCCGTGCGCAGCGCCCAGGGGGCGCGGTCGCGCAGCGAGAGGTCGGGCGAGGTGGCGCACAGCCGGGCGGCCACCCGGGTGAGCCGGTCCGTCTCCGTGGCCAGTTCGTGGGTGAGCACCTTGTACGCGGCCCGCCGGACCGTGGCCTCCCAGTTGCCGCCCCGGTCCGTCTGCGGGGCCGCGAACGCCCGGTAGCGGCCCAGCAGTTCGTACGCCCCGGTGCGGTCCGTGAACAGGCCGTCGACGTGTCGCAGGGCGTCGTATCCCGTGGTGCCCGCGACGGGCCAGGAGGCCGGCGGGTGCTCGCCGTCGGCCAGGATCTTCTCCACGACCGTCCAGCGCCCGCCGGTCGCCTCGTGCAGCCGTGCGAGATAGCCGTCGGGGTCGGCGAGGCCGTCGGGGTGGTCGATCCGCAGCCCGTCGAACACACCCTCGCGCAGCAGCCGCAGGATCGTGGCGTGGGTGGCGTCGAAGACCTCGGGATCCTCCACCCGCAGCCCGATCAGCTCCGAGATGCTGAAGAACCTCCGGTAGTTCAGCTCGGTACGGGCCAGCCGCCACCACACGGGGCGGTACCACTGCGCGTCCAGCAGCTCGGGCAGCGGCAGCCGCTCGGTGCCCGGACGCAGCGGGAAGGCGTGGTCGTGGTAGCGCAGCACGTCGCCGTCCACCCGCAGCCGCTCCAGCTCCGCGCCGACCGGGCCGCCGAGCACCGGCAGCAGCACCCGGCCACCGTGTGCCGCCCAGTCGATGTCGAACCAGCGCGCGTACGGCGACTCGGGCCCGTCGCGCAGCACCTCCCACAGGGCGCGGTTGTACCGGGGCACCATCGCCATGTGGTTGGGCACGACGTCCGCCACCAGGCCGAGGCCGTGCTCCCGCGCGGTGCGGGCCAGCGCGCGCAGGCCCTCCTCGCCGCCCAGTTCCTCGCGCACGCGCGCGTGGTCCACCACGTCGTAGCCGTGCGCGGAGCCCGGGACGGCCTCCAGGACCGGCGACAGGTGCAGGTGCGAGACGCCGAGCGACGCCAGATACGGTACGGCCGCCGCGGCGGCGGCGAACGGGAACGCGGGCTGAAGCTGTAGCCGGTAGGTGGCCGTGGGCACCCCCGGTCCGGGACGCGCAGGAGTCATGGGAACCTACGTACCCCGCCCGCCGTCTTTCGTGTCATCGGCCGGTGCCCGGATCACGCCCGCGTGTCCAGGTTCGGCGGAGGGCGCGCTCGCGCTCGGCGCGCCGGCCGGGCCGCCGTACTCACCCATCCGGCCTACGCGGCGTCTCTGCCGGCCCCTCGCGACCGGCGCCGCGGTTGACACGCTCCACGCGCGCGTGGCGGACACGCGGCCCCGCCAGGGGGCCGCGCGCCTTACTCCACGCGCCTTACTCCGCGCGCCCTACTCCGCAGGCCGTCGCAGCACCGTCAGGCTGCGGTCCGGGAGGGTGAGGCGGTCGCCGGCCGCGACCTTCTCGCCCGTCCCCGGCTCCACCCCGTCCGGGCGGGCCGTGTCCACCACCACCTGCCACTGCCGGCCGTGGTCGACCGGCACCACGAAGTCCAGTGGCTCGGGGGAGGCGTTGAACATCAGCAGGAAGGAGTCGTCGGTGATGCGTTCCCCGCGCGGGCCGGGCTCGGAGATGGCGTTGCCGTTGAGGAACACCGTCAGCGCCGAGGCCCGCGCCGAGTTCCAGTCCCGCTGGGTCATCTCGGTACCCTCGGGAGTGAACCAGGCGATGTCGGACAGCTCGTCGTGGGTGCCCTCCACCGGACGGCCGTGGAAGAAGCGGCGCCGCCGCAGGACGGGATGGTCCCGGCGCAGCCACACCATCGCCCGCGTGAACTCCAGCAGTTCGCCGCCGTCCGCCGGCCAGTCGATCCACGACAGCTCGTTGTCCTGGCAGTAGGCGTTGTTGTTGCCGCGCTGGGTGCGCGCGAACTCGTCGCCGTGGCTGATCATCGGCACGCCCTGGGACAGCATCAGCGTGGCGATGAAGTTCCGCATCTGCCGGGCGCGCAGCCGCAGCACCCCGGGATCGTCGGTGTCGCCCTCCACCCCGCAGTTCCAGGACCGGTTGTGGCTCTCGCCGTCCCGGTTGTCCTCGCCGTTGGCGTGGTTGTGCTTCTCGTTGTAGGCCACCAGGTCGTGCAGGGTGAAACCGTCGTGGCAGGTGACGAAGTTGATCGAGGCCAGCGGGCGGCGGCCGTCGTCCTGGTAGAGGTCGGAGGAGCCGGTCAGCCGGGAGGCGAACTCGGCCAGCGCGCGCGGCTCGCCCCGCCACAGGTCCCGCACGGTGTCCCGGTACTTGCCGTTCCACTCGGTCCACAACGGCGGGAAGTTGCCCACCTGATAGCCGCCCTCGCCCACGTCCCACGGCTCGGCGATCAGCTTCACCTGGGAGACCACCGGGTCCTGCTGCACCAGGTCGAAGAACGACGACAGCCGGTCCACCTCGTGGAACTGCCGGGCGAGGGTGGCCGCGAGGTCGAAGCGGAAGCCGTCGACGTGCATCTCGGTGACCCAGTACCGCAGCGAGTCCATGATCAGCTGGAGCACGTGCGGGGACCGCATCAGCAGCGAGTTCCCGGTGCCCGTGGTGTCCATGTAGTAGCGCGGGTCATCGGCGAGCCGGTAGTACGAGGGGTTGTCGATGCCCTTGAAGGACAGCGTCGGGCCCAGGTGGTTGCCCTCGGCGGTGTGGTTGTAGACCACGTCCAGGATGACCTCGATCCCGGCCTCGTGCAGCGCCCGGACCGCCGACTTGAACTCCAGCACCTGCTGGCCGCGGTCGCCCCAGGAGGCGTACGCGTTGTGCGGGGCGAAGAAGCCGATGGTGTTGTAGCCCCAGTAGTTGCTCAGGCCCATGTCGGCCAGGCGGTGGTCGTTCACGAACTGGTGGACGGGCATCAGTTCGAGCGCCGTCACCCCGAGCTTGGTCAGGTGTTCGATGACCGCCGGGTGGGCGAGGCCCGCGTAGGTGCCGCGCAGTTCCTCGGGCAGCTCCGGGTGGCGCATGGTCAGGCCCTTGACGTGGGCCTCGTAGATCACCGTGTGGTGGTACTCGGTGCGCGGCGGGCGGTCGTCGCCCCAGTCGAAGTACGGGTTGATCACCACCGACGTCATGGTGTGCGGCGCCGAGTCCAGGTCGTTGCGCCGCTCCGGTGCGCCGAAGTGGTAGCCGTACACCTCCTCGCCCCACCGGACCGACCCGCTGACCGCCTTCGCGTACGGGTCGAGCAGCAGCTTCGCCGAGTTGCAGCGCAGCCCGCGCCCGGGGTCGTACGGGCCGTGCACCCGGAACCCGTACCGCTGCCCCGGCATCACTCCGGGCAGGTACGCGTGCCGCACGAACGCGTCGCTCTCGCGCAGTTCCACCGCCGTCTCCGAGCCGTCGTCGTGCAGCAGACACAGCTCTACTCGGTCCGCGGCCTCCGTGAAGACCGCGAAGTTGGTTCCGGCGCCGTCATAGGTGGCGCCGAGCGGATACGCCTCTCCAGGCCAGACCTGCATGGATACGACTCTCCCAGGTGTGCCGTCCGCCCGGGGCCGCGTCGGCCCCGAGTGTTGTCCGAAAGTGAGGCAACCTCCTGTGGCCCGCCCGGCCTCTTGTGAGGTGACCAGTGCGTGTGGCGGTTCTGGTACCCGCCACGCGCCGAACCAGTGGGGCAGAAACGTACTCCCGGGAACCAAGGGGGAGTAGGGGGAAGACGTGCGCGAGAAAGTGCACCGCCATCTGGGCAAAGTACTGACCGGTGCGGCCCTGGCGGCGGTGGGGACCGCCGCCATGGTCGCGATCACCCTGCCGGGCACGGCGGGCGCCGGCGAGTCCGGAGGGGCCGGCGGCGCCACGCGGGCCGCGCGGCAGGCCGGGCAGGGCCCGGACGCCGCGCCGCCCGGCGTCGTGGAGCGGGCGCCCGCCGAGGCGGAGCGGGGAACGGGCCGCGACCCGCTCACCGACGACGAGCTCGGCCGGGTGGAGAAGGCCGCGCTGGCCGGGCGGCTGTCCGCCCTGGGCGAGAACGTCGCCGGGGAGCGCGGACCACAGCGGCTGAGCATCGACCTCGCCGAGCCCGAAGCCGGCGAGACGGACGACCCGGACGCACCGCGCCGGGCCGACGTGGCCTTCTACGACTACAAGAACGACACGCTCGTCACCAAGACCGTCAACCTGGGCACCGGGAAGGTCGAACGGACGACCACCCAGCGCGGCGCGCAGCCGCCGCCGAGCCGCGCCGAGAACGCGGAGGCGGCCCGCCTGCTGATCGCGAGCCCGCTCGGCGCGGGCCTCAAGGCGGACTACAAGGACGCCACCGGCAAGGACCTCACCTCCCCGGACCAGCTGGAGCTGAGCGGCGGCATCTACCGGGCCGCGCCCGGCGCCCAGCCCGCCGTCCTCGACGCCTGCGGGACACACCGGTGCGTACGGCTGTTCTCCAAGGTCAGGAACGGGCCGTGGATCGACACCAGGGACCTGGTGATCGACCTGAGCGCCCGCACGACCGCCGCCCTCGACCGCGGCTGACCGCCCGCACATCCCTGACCTCGGCAAGGAGTCGTCCCACCATGCCCGAACAGCACCTGCCCGAACAGCGTCTGTCTGCGCAGCACCTGTCTGAACAGCACCTGTCTGAACAGCGCCTGCCCGAACAGCGTCTGTCTGCGCAGCACCTGCCCGAACAGCGCCTGCCCGGCGGCGCCCGGCCGCGCGCCCTCGGCCGCGCCGCCCGCAAGACCGCGGCCGTCGGAGTGTCCCTGGCCGCGCTGGCCGCCGCCGCGACGGCCGGCGCGGGTCCCGCCGCGGCCCGGCCGCGCACCGCCCCCGCCGCGGCCCCGGGCTGCAGCGCCGCCTACACGATCGAACAGAAGCTCACCACCGGCACGACCTGGCGGATGTGCTGGCGCTACGACAGCAAGGCCGGCCTCGTCCTGGAGAACGTCTCCTACCAGCCCAAGGGCGAGACCAAGCCGATCAAGGTCCTCAACAGCGCCAGGCTCGCCCAGGTCCACGTCCCCTACGACGACGGCAAGCACGAGTACTACGACCTGACGGGCCAGGGCTTCGCCCAGGAGCTGATGACACTGTCGCCCGGCGAGTGTCCCGGCGGCACCATCAAGACCGTCAAGGTCCCGGACGGCGACCCGAGGAACCCGAACGTCAAGGGGCTGTGCACGACCACCCGTTCGCGTGGCCACGCCTACCGGATGCACGACATCGTCCAGTCGGACAAGACCTACCAGCAGCAGGGCAAGGACCTGCTGGTGTACACGGTCAACCAGGTCGGCTGGTACGAGTACATCACCGAGTGGCGCTTCCAGGACGACGGCACGGTCAACATGAACGTCGGCGCCACCGGCAGTCTCTCCTGGGAGGACTACAACGCCCAGGACGGGCGCGGCTGGCCCATCGGCAAGAACGCCAAGGACTACGCGACCAGCCACAGCCACAACGTCTTCTGGCGGCTCGACTTCGGCCTCGACGGCTCCTCCGGGACGAAGGTCGAGCAGTACGACTCCACCGTCAGCGCCCCCTCCGGGCGGCAGGAGGGCCCGACCGCCAGGACCACCCGCACCAGGCCGGCCAAGGAGTTCGCGGGCGACTACAAGAACTACCGCTGGTGGCGGATGGTCAGCGCGACCGGCAAGAACAAGGACGGGCACGCCCGTTCGTACGAACTGGTCCCCGGACCCACCACCAAGTACCCGGGCCGCCCCTTCACCCGGCACGACCTGTACGTCACCCAGTACGACAAGTGCGAGCTGTTCGCCAACGACAACCCCAAGTGCGCGACGGGCCACCCGAAGTCCGTCGACAAGTGGGTGAACGGCCAGACCCTCACCCATCCCGTGGTCTGGGTGAACGTCGGCTTCCACCACATCGCCCGGGACGAGGACCAGCAGCCCATGCCCGTGCACTGGCAGGGCTTTTCCATCGCCCCCCGGGACGTCACGGCTATGAATCCGCTCACTCCCAAGGAACTGGCATGGCAGAACGGGCACTGGGAATGGCGTAGTTGAGCAAAGCAGCCGGGACACCGACCTGTCCATCCGGCTGCACCGCCGGCCGCTCCCGGAGTAGGCTTCCTTGATCGTTGAGATGGGAAGCCCCGGGAGCGGAAGGCGGTGCACGGGTGGGCTCGGGAGGGCTGGAGCTGCCTCCTGGTGACGAGGGTCACGAGGGGAACTCCGCAGACGTCCCGCCCGGCGCGGTGTCCCTGGCCCGGCCGATGGACGCGGGGTCCATCGGCCCGGAGCTGGACTGGGACGCCGACGCCTGGCGCGAGGTGCGCACCCGCGCCCAGCGGGCCGGCCGGGCCTACATCTGGCTGAACCTCGTCGAACAACGGCTGCGCGCGGTCGTGGCCGCCGTGCTGCGGCCCGTCTACGAACCCGTCCACGGCGACGAGTGGGTGGTGGCCGCGGCCGGCCCGGCCGGACAGGAGTGGGTGCAGCGGGCGGTCGCCGTCCGCGAGGTCAGCCGCCGCAAGGGCTACCTGCTCGACCCGGCCGACGACAACGTCCTCAGCTTCCTCACCCTGCCGCAGCTGCGCGAGCTGGTGGTGCAGCACTGGCCGTGCTTCGAGCCCTACTTCGACGAGCGCCGTGACCTCGAACTCGCCCTGGACGAGCTGGAGGTGACCCGCAACGTCGTCTCCCGCAACCGGGCCCTGTCCGAGGCGGTACTGGGCCAGGCCGAGCGGGCCTCGGCCAGGCTGCTGGAGATGCTCGGCGCGGGCGGGGACGTGCCCTCGGCGCGCCGGCTGCCCGTGGACGCGGTCGAGGACCTGGTCGGTGACCGGTACGCGGACGTCGTCGCGGTCCACTCCGACCGGGTGCGGCTGCTGCGCCAGTTCCCGGCCGAGGACATCTTCGGCGGCGCCCGCCGGCTCGACGCCATCGGCATCGGCCTCAACCTGCTGGTGCAGAACTTCTCCGGGCGCCGCCTGGTCCGGCTCGCCGAGTCCGGCTGCCGGGTGCGGCTGCTCTTCCTCAACCCGGCCTCCAGCTCGGTCAAGCGCCGCGAGCGCGAACTGGGGATGAAACGGGGCGAACTGAGCCGCTCGGTGGAGATGAACATCCTGCACATGCGCCGGGTGCGGTCCCGGCTGCGCGACCCGGGCGCATTCGAGATCCAGGTGTACGACGAGACGCCCCGCTTCACCGCCTACCTGGTGGACGGCGACGGGGCGGACGGCGTCGCGGTGGTGCAGTCCTATCTGCGGGGGGCGCGCGGGATGGAGTCCCCGGTCCTGGTGCTGCGCAACGGCAGCCGGCTGGTCACGTCCGACGATGCCGGAGAATCCGGTCTTTTCCCGACATACCGCGAGGAATTCGAGCTGGCTTGGGCGGATTCGCGCCCGGTGTCCTGACCCGCCGGAGCCGGGCGGGGCGAGGCCGTCGGCGGATTGTCAGTGCCGCGTGCGATGGTGGAGGCACTGGGGGAAAGCACCACCGAGAAGGGGGGCCGCCCATGGGCTGGCACCAGGAGCTGCTGATCGGCTTCGACCTGGAGACGACCGGGACCGATCCGCGTCGGGCGCGCATCGTCACCGGTGCCGTGATCGAGGTCAGGGCCGGTGAGCCCGCGGGCCACCGGGAGTGGCTGGCCGATCCGGGCGTGGAGATCCCGGCCGACGCGGTCGCGGTCCATGGCATCAGCACCGCACGCGCGGCGGCCGAGGGCCGCCCGGCCGACCAGGTGGCCGACGCCATCGCGGACGTCCTGGTGTCGTACTGGAGGACGGGCGTCCCGGTCGTCGCCTACAACGCGGCCTTCGACCTCACCCTGCTCTCCGCCGAACTGCGCCGGTACGGCCTGCCGTCCCTGACCGACCGGCTCGGCACCGCCCCCGCTCCGGTCGTCGACCCGTACACCATCGACCGCTGGGCCGACCGCTACCGCCGCGGCAAACGGAACCTGGAGGCGGTCTGCGCCGAGTACGGCATAGTCCTGGGCGCGGCCCACGACGCCACCGCCGACGCCCTCGCCGCCGCGCGGCTCGCCTCCGCGATAGCCGACCGGCACCCGAAGATCGCCGCCCTCGGCCCCGCCGAACTGCACCGGCGTCAGATCCAGTGGTACGCCGAATGGGCGGCGGACTTCCAGGCGTTCCTGCGGCGCAAGGGCGAGACGGACGCGGTGGTCGACGGCGCGTGGCCGCTCCGCGAGCTGACCGAGGACCAGCCCGCGTAGCGATGTCCTCCGTGGGCGCGTCGTGGCGCCCCTGACCCTTCCGGACGAGGCACCGTCAGAACGGATACCACCGCACCGTCTCGTCCCCGCCCCGCAGGGACGCCACCCGGCGCCGGAACTCGGCCAGGGCCTTCGGGTTGGCCGGGGCGTGCTGGGCCACCCACGCGCAGCTGGCCGTCTCCCGGGCACCGCGCAGCACCTCGCAGCCGTCCCACTCGCGCACGTCCCAGCCGTAGGTACCGGTGAAGGAGTCGTACGCCTCGGCGGGCAGCCCGTAGCGGTCGCGGGAGAGGGCCATGACCACCAGGTCGTGCTCGCGCAGGTCCGCGGAGAAGGTCTCCAGGTCGACCAGGACCGGCCCGTCCGGCCCGACGTGCACATTGCGGGGCAGCGCGTCGCCGTGGACCGGCCCCGGCGGCAGATGGGGTGTCAGCGCCGCCGCCCGCGCCGCGAAGCCGTCGCGGCGCGCACGGAGGTAGGCCGCGTCCTCCGGGGCAATCGCGTCACCCGCGAGCCGCAGCCAGCGCTCCACACCGCCCAGCAGATCGCGGGGCGGCAAGGCGAACGAGGGAGAGGGGAGGGCGTGCACGATGCGCAGCAGTGCGGCGAGATCCCGTGGCTCGGCGGGCCGTACGGCGTCCGGCAGCCGGTGCCACACCGTCACCGGGTGGCCGTCCACCAGCAGGGGCTTCGGCTCGGCCGCCCGCACCGCCGGCACGCCCGCCTCGGCCAGCCAGGCGGCGACGGCCAGTTCGCGCTCGGCCCGCGGCAGCAGCTCGGCGTCCCGGCCGACCTTCACCACCACGTCGCCGGCGGCGAACACCGCGTTCTCGCCGAAGGCCACCAGCCGGGCGTCCCGGGCCGGTCCCGGGAGCACCCCCGTCGCGGCCAGTACGTCCCGCGCGCGTGCCTCGTCCATCGTCCCGCCTCCGTGCCGTCTTCCCGTGCCGTGTCCGTCCGGTGCCCGGCCAGTCTCGCATCCGTACAGGTCGGCGGTGGTGCGCGGGCCCTTGACGGGGTACCGGGCCTTCACGACCATGAACACGCCAACCGGGGCAGGCAAAGGGGTTGATTCCGTGACAGAGGTGGCCGAAGCGCGGACACCGGCGGCGGGGGCACACCCCCGAGCCGGACTCCGGACCTCCGACCGCGGCGCCTGGTTCCTGGTCCTGCCCGCCCTCATCCCGATCCTGCTGCTCAGCGTAGGCCCGCTGCTCTACGGCGTCCTGCTGGCCTTCACCGACGCCCAGTCCGGCCGGACGGCCGCCACCCGCTGGATCGGCGTCCTCAACTTCCGGGACCTGCTGCACGACACGCTGTTCTGGGAGTCGTTCCGCATCGGCCTGGTCTGGGCGGTGGGCGTCACCGTGCCCCAGTTCCTGCTGGCGCTCGGCCTGGCCCTGCTGCTGAACCAGGACCTACGGCTGCGCGGCCTGGCCCGCGCCCTCACGATCGTGCCCTGGGCGATGCCCGAGGTCGTCGTCGGCATCATGTGGCGGCTCGTCTACAACCCGGACGCGGGCGTCCTCAACGAGACCCTGCGCGGCCTCGGCCTCGGGGACGGCCGGGACTGGCTGAGCGGCCTGGCCACCGCGCTGCCCGCGGTCATCGTCGTCGGCGTCTGGGCGGGCCTGCCGCAGACCACGGTCGCCCTGCTCGCCGGACTGCAGAACGTCCCCCGCGAACTCCGCGAGGCGGCCGCGGTCGACGGCGCGGGCGCCTGGCGCCGCTTCCGCACGGTCACCTGGCCCGCGCTCAGACCCGTGGCCCTCGCCATCACCGCGCTGAACCTGATCTGGAACCTCAACTCCTTCGCCCTGGTCTACGTCCTCACCGGCGGCGGACCCGGCGGCAAGACCCGGCTGCCCATGCTCTTCGCCTACGAAGAGGCCTTCCGCTACGGCCAGTTCGGCTACGCGGCGGCCATGGGCTGTGTGCTCGTCGCCGTGGTCTCCGTCCTGCTCGCGGTGTTCCTGGCCGGCCGGCTGCGCGGCGGTGCGGACGCATGAGGACCGCGCGCACCCCGAGGACCCGCCGCGCCGCCCGCGCCGGCCAGTACACCGCCCTGCTGGGCTACCTGCTGTTCCTCGCCTTCCCGCTGCTGTGGCTGCTGTCCACCGCGCTGAAGTCCCCGCGCGAGCTGGGCAGCCCGCACCCCACCTGGATCCCGCGCCACCCCACCCTGGCGAGCGTCCGGCAGGCCTTCGCCGAGCAGCCGCTGGCGCCCGCCGCCCTCAACTCCCTGCTGGTGGCGCTCGCCACCGCCGCCGTCACGGTACTGATCGCCACCCCGATGGCCTACGTCATGGCCCGGCACCGCACCCGGGCGGCCCGGGCGGCCACGGGCTGGGTGGTGGTCAGCCAGGCGTTCCCCTTCGTCCTGCTGATCATCCCGCTGTTCCTGGTGCTCAAGCGGCTGCGGCTGATCGACTCCCTGACCGGACTGGTGCTGGTGTACGTGGTGTGGTCGCTGCCGTTCGCGCTGTGGATGCTCGCCGGCCACGTCCGCGCGGTCCCCGCCGAACTGGAGGAGGCGGCGGCCGTCGACGGCGCCGGACGGCTGAGAACGCTGGCGTCGGTGACGGCGCCGCTGCTCGCGCCGGGCATCGCGGCGACGGCCCTGTTCGCGTTCGTCACCGCGTGGAACGAGTTCTTCTTCGCGCTGGTGCTGCTCAAGAGCCCGCGGCGGCAGACGCTTCCCGTCGTCCTCACTCACTTCATCGGCGCGGAGGGCGTGGCCGACCTCGGCCCGCTGGCCGCCGCCGCGTTCCTGGCCACCCTGCCCTCCCTGGTCTTCTTCGCACTGGTCCAGCGGCGGATCACCAGCGGCCTGCTCACCGGGGCGGTGAAGAACTGATGCGGACCCGGATCACCCTGGCGCTCGCCGCGCTCCTGCTGCTCCTCACGGGCTGCTCCCCGGGCGCCCCCGCGGACGGCCCGGTCACCCTGCGCTTCCAGTCGCTGGCCTGGCAGCCGGACTCCGTCGCCGCCACCAAGGAGCTGGTGCGGGAGTGGAACGCCACCCACCCGGAGATCAAGGTCGAGTACGTCCAGGGCAGTTGGGACAGCGTGCACGACCAGCTGCTCACCTCCTTCGAGGGCGGCGAGGCACCGGACGTCATCCACGACGCCTCCGACGACCTCGCCGACTTCGCCTACGGCGGCTACCTCGCCGACCTGTCCGGCCTGCTGCCCGCCCGGCTCGCCGCCGACATCCCGCGCGGCAGCTGGGAGACGGCCACCTTCGGGCGCGGTGTCTACGGCGTGCCGTTCCTCCAGGAGCCCCGCGTGCTGATCGCCGACGCCGACCGGCTGCGCGCGGCCAAGGTGCGCATACCGACCGCCGGGCACCCCTGGAGCTGGCCGGAGTTCCGGCAGGTCGCCAAGAAGCTCACCGGGCCCGGCCGGTACGGCGTTGCCTGGCCGCTGAAGGATCCCGTGTCCGCCACGCTCAACCTGTCCCTGTCGGCGGGCGGACGGCTCTTCCACCGGGGTGCGGACGGCAAGGTCACCGTGCGGTTCGAGGCCGGGGACGCGGTCGTGGCGCGCACCATCCACGACCAGGTCACCGTCGACCGCAGTGCCCCCGCCTCGACCCTCGGCAGCGGCGGCGCGGACACCCTGCCCGGCCTCTTCGGCGGCCGGTACGCGATGGTCCCGCTGGGCTTCTCCTACCGCCAGCAGATCGTGCGGCAGGCCCCCGAGGGCTTCCACTGGCAGGTGCTGCCCGCCCCGGCCGGCGCCGACGGGCTCACCCAGGGCGTCAGCCCGCAGACCCTGTCCGTCTCCGCGGACTGCCCGCACAAGAAGGAGGCCGTCGCCTTCATCGACTTCCTGCTGCGGCCCCGGAACATGGTGCGCCTCGCCCTCGGGGACTGGATGCTGCCCACCGGCACCCAGGCCCTGAAGGACCCGGCCCTGCACACCGCGCGGCACGGCTGGGCCACCGGCACCGCCCTCGCGGCCCGGCTCCGCCCAGCACCCGCCCAGTTCGTGCGCGGCTACCCGGAATGGAAGGACAAGGTGGCCACCCCGGCGTACCAGCAGTACTACAGCGGCGCGAGCACCCTCGCCGGGCTGCGCCACCGCCTGGAGCGGGACGGCAACCTGGTACTGGCCCGCTACCAGCGCTGACCGCCCGCCGTCAGGCGTATCCCACGCACGGAAAAAGAATTAGACGAGACGTATCGTCTCGCTTACTGTCGACGTCATGACCGCTCGGACCACTTCCGCCACCGCTCAGACCACCCCCGCCCACATCGCCATGTTCTCCATCGCCGCCCACGGCCATGTGAACCCCAGCCTGGAGGTGATCCGTGAACTCGTCGCCCGCGGCCACCGCGTCACGTACGCCATCCCGCCGGTCTTCGCCGACAAGGTGGCCGCCACCGGCGCCCGGCCCGTCCCCTACCGCTCCAGCCTGCCCGGCCCCGACGCCGACCCGGAGGCATGGGGGAGCACCCTGCTGGACAACGTAGAGCCGTTCCTGAACGACGCGATCCAGGCGCTCCCGCAGCTCGCCGAGGCATACGCCGACGACATCCCCGACCTCGTCCTGCACGACATCACCTCCTACCCGGCCCGCGTCCTCGCCCACCGCTGGGGCGTCCCGGCGATCTCCCTCTCCCCGAACCTCGTCGCCTGGAAGGGCTACGAGGAGGAGGTCGCCGAGCCGATGTGGCGCGAACCCCGGCAGACCGAGCGCGGACAGGCCTACTACGCCCGGTTCGAGGCATGGCTGAGGGAGAACGGGATCACCGAGCACCCGGACGTGTTCACGGGGCATCCGCCGCGCTCCCTGGTGCTCATCCCGAAGGCGCTCCAGCCGCACGCCGACCGGGTGGACGACAGCGTGTACACCTTCGTCGGCGCCTGCCAGGGAGACCGCACCGAGGAAGGCGGCTGGCAGCGGCCCGCCGGCGTGGACAAGGTCGCGCTGGTGTCGCTCGGCTCGGCGTTCACCAAGCAGCCCGCCTTCTACCGGGAGTGCGTGCGCGCCTTCGGGAACCTGCCCGGCTGGCACCTCGTCCTCCAGGTCGGCCGGAAAGTGACCCCCGCCGAACTGGGCGAGCTGCCGGAGAACGTGGAGGTGCACGACTGGGTGCCGCAGCTCGCGATCCTGCGCCAGGCCGACCTGTTCGTCACCCACGCGGGCGCCGGCGGCAGCCAGGAGGGGCTGGCCACCGCGACGCCCATGATCGCCGTACCGCAGGCCGTCGACCAGTTCGGCAACGCCGACATGCTCCAGGCGCTCGGCGTCGCCCGGAAACTGGCGACCGAGGAGGCCACCGCCGACCTGCTCCGCGAGACCGCCCTCGCCCTCGTGGACGATCCGGAGGTCGCGCGCCGACTGGAGCGGATCCAGGCGGAGATGGCCCAGGAGGGCGGCACCCGGCGGGCGGCCGACCTCATCGAGGCCGAACTGCCGGGGCGCCGCGAGCCGTAGGACCCGGCGGCCGGCAGCCGTAGGACCCGGCGGCCGGCCGGGCGGCCGGTGTCCGTTCCGGCCGGCGGAGATCCGCCGTGTGATATCGAAACCTTGTTGAACAAGTCACAGCTGCGTGAAGAGGTTGCTCCGGCCCCCGCTCATCGGCCAGAGTTTCGCGCAGCCCGCCTCGGCGCGGGCACGGCCGTCGTGCCCGCCCCCACGGGGCACGGCGGCCGTACACGTGCGCCCGCCCCTCCCGGCAAGGCACGGCGCCCGTCGGACAGTTGGCTGAAAATTTTCCATTCGCGGGCCTCCCAGTGACACCGGGGCCGCGGCCGACGCAGAACCAGACGCCGCCGCGGTCCGACGTCACAGGGGAACGCCGGACCGCGGCCGCCGATACCACACACCCGCCCCCCGTTGGCCCGGCTCACCGAAGCGCGCGACAAACCCGTCAGGCTGTTCCTAGGGTGAAGCCCACGGAAGGCCGGAAGGGGCGGAATCAGGGTGAGGGGCAGACCACTACCGGCGTCGCCACGCCGTCGCGAGGACGCCGTGCCCCGGCGCCCGGACACCCGCGCACGGCCCGGACGGCGACTTCGCCGCGCAGACGGCCGTACCTCCGCCGGCGACCCCGGGCGTACCGCCGCCGACGACCGGCCGGGCGCCCGCCGGCGACCAGCCGTACGCTCCCTCCCGCGCCGGACCCGGCGGGGACGGTCAACGGACACCGCTCACCCGGACGGGTGGCGATTTCCGGCCCCCACGGGCCCGTGGCCCCGTCCGGGACGGACGGCGTCCGGCGCCGGAATCCGCGGTCCAGTCAGCACCGTACCGGCGAAAACAGGCCAACATCCAGCCCGCCGACCTGCCTTGGCACCGTTCCTCCGGCACGGCCGTACCGGTCGGCGGCGCGCACCCACGACATCGGGGACGTCTGCGGCCCCGGCCGCCCGGCGGCTCCCCAGGCCCGCGAGCGAGGACAGGACATGAGCACATACAACTTCGGAAACATCAACGGCCCGGCCCGCTACGGTGACCGCACCCCGGACCTGGAGACCCTGATGGAGGCCGCCGACCGGCTCACCGAGGCGCTGCGCGCCGAGTACCCCGGGCTGGTGGGCAGCGGCGAGACCATCCAGGAGCAGCTGGCCCAGTCCGCCGAGGACGGCCTGCCGCCCAACCGGGGCCGGATCCGCTCCGCACTGGAGACGATCGCCATCGCCGCCTCGGCCGGCACGGCCAGCCTCGACTACACCCGGCACCTGCTGCACGCCCTCGACCTCTGACCGCCCACGGCCGGCGGACCCGGCGCGGCCGGCCGCTGTCAGGCCGGAAAGACCGTGCCGGCCGGTGCGGGCGTCACGCGCCGAGTGCCGTCAGAGCCGGCCGCCGGGCCCGGTCGTAGCGCTCCAGCAGCACGCGGGCGACCTCCGGTGCCGCGCCCAGCACCTCGGCGCACACGTCGGCCTCCGCCGCGCCGCGCGCGATCCGGTCCGGCAGGAAGCCAGGGGCCAGCACATACGGTGCCACGGCGACCCGCGCGCAGCCGAGCCGCCGCAGCTCCCGCACCGCGTCCTCGGTACGGGGAAGGGATGCGGAGGCGAACGCAGGCCGCACGGCGCACCAACCGGTGTGCCGCCACTCCCGCGCGATGTCAGCGATCACTGCGATCGCCTCCGGGTCGGAGGACCCCGCCGAGGCCAGCACGACCCCGGTCGAGGACTTGTCGGCGGGCGTCAGCCCCGCCTCGTACAGCCGCCGTTCCAGCGCGGACAGCAGCAGCGGCGACGGGCCGAGGACCTCCGCCTGCCGGATCCGCAGCCGCGCCGGGGCGTCCCGCAGCACGGCCGGGATGTCGGCCTTGGCGTGGAACGCCCGGGTCAGCAGCAGCGGCAGGGCGACCACGTCCCGGACGCCCTCCGCGGCCAGCGACTCGAGCACCCCGTGCACCGTCGGGACGTTGAAGTCCAGGAAGCCGGTCTCCACGCGCAGCCCGGGCCGCAGCGACCGCACCCGCTCCACGAGGGCGTGCACGGTCGCCGCGTGCCGCGGGTCACGGCTGCCGTGGGCGATGACGAGGAGAACCGGCCTGGTGCGCATGGGAGGTCAGCTCTTCACCAGCAGGCCGCGGCTGCGCAGCACCCGCCGCTCCAGCGGACTGAAGATCAGCAGGTCGATGGCGATGCCGACGAACAGGATCAGCAGGATCGCCTCGAACACCATCGCCATGTCGCTGGCGGTGCGGCCGTTCTCCAGCAACTGGCCGAGGCCCACGCCGAGATCGGGGAACTGCGCGATGATCTCCGCGGCCATCAGCGAACGCCAGGAGAACGCCCAGCCCTGCTTCAGACCCGCCACATAGCCGGGGAGCGAGGCCGGCAGGGTCACGTACCAGACGCCCTTGGCGCCCGTGGCGCCCATGGTGCGGCCCGCGCGCAGGAACAGCGGCGGCACCTGGTCGACGCCGGACACCAGACCGTTGGCGATGGACGGCACGGCGCCGAGCAGGATCACCGCGTACATCATCGAGTTGTTCAGGCCCAGCCAGATCACCGCCGGCGGCACCCACGCCACCGACGGCAGCGACTGGAGCCCGGACAGGATCGGCCCGATGGCCGCGCGCACGAACTTCACCCGGGCCACCAGCAGACCCAGCGGGGTGCCGATGACCAGCGCGAACGCGAAGCCCAGCAGACCGCGCGAGACACTGGTCCAGATGTAGCCGAGCAGCTCGCCCTGGAGCCAGGCGTCCCGGAACGCGTTGCCCACCGCGCCCGGGGAGGGCAGCTTCGTCGGGTCGTCCACGACCGGGTACAGGATGTACCAGACCACCAGGACCACCGCGATGGCGATGACCGGCGGCAGGATCTTGTTGACGAGGGTCTCGCGCAGCGGGGGGCGGCCCGTGGTCGTGGTCTCCAGCGCGTCCAGGCCGGCCTCGACGCTCCCGGCGTCCTGGACCGGTGTCGTCTCAGTGCTGGCCATGGCGGCGGATCTCCCCACGCAGTACGTCGGTTATCTCAAGGGACAGTTCGGCCACGGGCGCGTCCTCGATGCGGCGCGGCTGCGGGAGGTCCACGCGCCACTCGCGCGCGATCCGGCCCGGGCGGGAGGACAGCAGCACCACCCGCTGCGCGAGCCGCACCGCCTCGCGCACGTTGTGCGTGACGAACAGGACGGAGAGCCCGGTCTCCGACCAGATCCGGGTCAGCTCGTCGTGCAGCACGTCCCGCGTGATGGCGTCGAGCGCGGCGAACGGCTCGTCCATCAGCAGCATGTTGCTCTCCTGGGCCAGCGCGCGGGCCATCGCCACCCGCTGGCGCATACCGCCGGACAGCTCGTGCACCCGCTTGCCGTGGGCGCCCTTCAGCCGCACCAGTTCGAGCAGTTCCTCGGCCTTGCCGCGCCGCTCGGGCTTGGGAACGCCCCGCAGTTTGAGGGCGAGTTCGATGTTCTTGCCCGCGGTCAGCCATGGGAACAGGGCGTGTTCCTGGAACATCAGGGCGGGGCGGCCGTCCGTGGTGATGGAGCCGGCGCTCGGCCGGTCCAGGCCCGCCACCAGGTTCAGCAGCGTGGACTTGCCGCAGCCCGAGGCCCCGAGGAGGGTGACGAACTCACCCGGCGCGACATCGATGCTGATGTCGTCCAGGACGAGCTGCTGTCCGCCCGGGGTCGCGAAGGACTTCGAGACGTGCTCAAGGCGTGCCGCGAACTCGACGGTCTCGTCGGCCTTGGCGAGGGTCGTGGCCATGGTCGTCACCTCCTGGGGACGCGTCGGTCGGGGGCGTCAGCTGGTGCCGAGGCCGGCGGCGTCGACCGCGGGACGGCCCTCGGCCTTGAGGACCTTGTTGAGGAGCGTCAGGTCGTAGATCCCCTTCAGGTCCGGCTTCTCCAGCAGGCCGGCCTTGACCGCGTGCTCGGCCTCGGTGTCGAGGGTGGCGGCCAGCGGGTCGTCGGTGAACTGGATGGACTTCCAGGCCGGGTCGAGGACCTTGGCCGGGAGCGCCTTGCCGGCGTCCGTCTCCAGCCGCTGGTTCGCGGCGGCCTTGGCCTCGTCCGGGTGGGCGTTGATCCACTTGTTGGTCTCGACCGCCGCCTTCAGGACGGCCTCGACCGCCTTCGGGTGGTCCTTCAGGAAGCTCTGGCGCACGATGATGTTCGTGATCACGAACTTCTTCTCCGGCCAGAGCGTCGCCTCGTCCAGGAGCACCTTGGCGCCCTCGGCGACCAGCTTGGAGGCGGTCGGCTCCGGCACCCAAGCGCCGTCGATCGAGCCGGACTTGTAGGCGTCCGGGGTGATCTTGTTGTCCGTGCGGACGACGGTGACGTCACCCTTGCCGCTCTGCGCGTCGACCTTCCAGCCCTGGTCGGCGGCCCAGTTGAGGAACGCCACGTCCTGCGTGTTGCCGAGCTGGGGCGTGGCGATCTTCTTGCCCTCGACGTCCTTCAGGGACTTGATCCTCGCCGGGTTGACGACCAGCTTCACCCCGCCGGAGGCGGAACCGCCGATGATCTTCAGGCTCTTGCCGTTGGACTTGGTGTAGCCGTTGATGGCCGGGGACGGGCCGATCCAGCCGATGTCTATGGAGCCGGCGTTGAGGGCCTCGATCTCGGACGGGCCCGCGTTGAAGACGGCGGGCTTGACCGCGGTGGCGCCCAGCTCCTTCTGGAAGAAGCCCTTCTGCACGCCGACCAGCGCGGTGGCGTGGGTCAGGTTGCCGAAGTACCCGATCTTGACGGAGTCGAGCCCGTCGGTCTTCTCGGCACCGGCGGCGATCTTGGCGGTGCCGTCGTCCTTGGCCTCGGAGCCGTAGCCGCAGGCGGCCAGCGCGAGCAGGGGAAGAGCGGCGATGGCCGCTGTGCCGCGGCGCAGGAGCGATGAGCTGATGGCAGGCACGGGAGGGTTTCCTCTCGTTGGCCCGGCGGTCACGGTCTCTCAGGTCGTGGCCGGGAGTTCGGCTGGAGGTCTTCGTCGCTTCCGGGACGACGCCGGGTGGGGGGAGCGGGCGCGCGAGCGGTGCGCGTACGTCAGCGCACACATCGCGCCACTCCGCCCTGCCCGCTGCCGAGGGCGCCGCTGCCGACGCGGCCGCCCTCCTTGGCGAACGTCGAGTAGACGTCGGGCGTCCTCATGTCAGAAGTCCCAGCCGTCGTCGGCCTCGTCCTTGACCGGCTCCGGGGCGGCGAACGACTCGCCGACCATGCCCGCGGTCAGCGTGGTGCCGTCGGCGGGGTCGATCAGGATGAACGAGCCGGTGCGGCGCGAGTCGGCGTAGGAGTCGACCGGCAGCGGCTCGGCGGTACGGATCTTCACCCGGCCGATGTCGTTGGCGACGAGCTGTCCCGGGTGCGGGTGCAGGGACAGGTCGTCGAGCGTGAGCCGGGAGGGGATGTCCTTCACGATCGCCTTGACCGTGCGGGTGCCGTGCTTGAGCAGCACCCGGTGGCCCACGGTGAGGGGCGCGTCGGCGACGTGGCAGACGGTCGCCTCCACGTCCTGCGTGGTGGCCGGGGCGTCCTTCGTCGGCACGATCAGGTCGCCGCGCGAGACGTCGATGTCGTCCTGGAGCAGCACCGTCACCGACTGCGTCGTCCAGGCCACGTCGACCGGCCTGCCCAGCAGGTCGATGCCGGCGATCCGGGTGGTCCGCCCGGACGGCAGGACCGTGACCTCCTCGCCGACCCGGAAGGTGCCGGCCGCGATCTGGCCCGCGTAGCCCCGGTAGTCGGGGTGCTCGGCGGTCTGCGGCCGGATCACGTACTGCACGGGCAGCCGCGCGTGGCAGTGCGCCAGGTCGTGGCTGACCGGCACGGTCTCCAGGTGCTCCAGCACGGTGGGGCCGCCGTACCAGTCCATGTTGGCGCTCGGCTCCACCACGTTGTCCCCGGCCAGCGCCGAGATCGGTATCGCGGTGACCTCCGGGACGCCCAGCTCGGTCGCGTACGCCGTGAACTCCTCGGCGATCGCCGCGAAGACCCGCTCCTCGTACCCGACGAGGTCCATCTTGTTCACGGCCAGCACGACGTGCGGGACGCGCAGCAGGGCGGCGATGGCCGCGTGCCGGCGGGTCTGCTCGACCACGCCGTTGCGGGCGTCGACCAGGATGACCGTCAGCTCGGCGGTGGAGGCGCCGGTGACCATGTTCCGGGTGTACTGCACGTGGCCGGGGGTGTCGGCGAGGATGAACCGGCGCCGGGGCGTGGCGAAGTAGCGGTAGGCGACGTCGATGGTGATGCCCTGCTCCCGCTCGGCGCGCAGGCCGTCGGTGAGGAGGGCGAGGTCCGGGCCGTCCTGGCCGCGGCTCGCGGAGGCCCGCTCCACGGCCTCCAGCTGGTCGGCGAGGACCGATTTGGAGTCGTGCAGCAGCCGCCCGACGAGGGTGGACTTGCCGTCGTCGACGGAGCCGGCGGTGGCGAACCGCAGCAGGGTGGTGGCCGAGAGCGCCTCGGTCGTGGTCGTGCTCATGCCTAGAAGTACCCCTCGCGCTTGCGGTCTTCCATCGCGGCCTCGGACAGCTTGTCGTCGGCGCGGGTCGCACCGCGCTCGGTCAGCCGGGACGCCGCGATCTCGGCGATGACCTTCTCGATGGTGTCGGCGTCGGAGTCGACCGCGCCGGTGCAGGACATGTCACCGACGGTGCGGTAGCGCACCCGCCGCTTCTCCACGGTCTCGCCGTCCTTCGGGCCGCCCCACTCGCCCGCGGTCAGCCACATGCCGGACCGCTGGAACACCTCGCGCTCGTGCGCGTAGTAGATCTGCGGCAGTTCGATGCCCTCGCGGGCGATGTACTGCCACACGTCCAGCTCGGTCCAGTTGGACAGCGGGAAGACCCGGACGTGCTCGCCGGGGGCGTGCCGGCCGTTGTACAGGTTCCACAGCTCGGGGCGCTGGCGGCGCGGGTCCCACTGGGAGAACTCGTCGCGCAGGGAGAACACGCGCTCCTTGGCGCGGGCCTTCTCCTCGTCGCGCCGGCCGCCGCCGAAGACCGCGTCGAACCTCTCGCTCTGGATCTTCTCGGTGAGCGGGAGCGTCTGGAGCGGGTTGCGGGTGCCGTCGGGACGTTCCTTGAGGACACCGCGGTCGATGTAGTCCTGGACCGAGGCCACATGCAGGCGCAGCCCGTGCGCGGCCACCACGCGGTCCCGGTACCGGAGGACTTCGGGGAAGTTGTGTCCGGTGTCCACGTGCAGCAGGGAGAAGGGGACCGCGGCCGGGGCGAACGCCTTCAGCGCGAGGTGCAGCATGACGATGGAGTCCTTGCCGCCGGAGAACAGGATCACCGGGTTCTCGAACTCGCCCGCCACCTCGCGGAAGATGTGCACCGCCTCGGACTCCAGCGCGTCCAGGTGCGACAGGGCGTACGGGCTCTCCGTGCCACCCTCCGTCTTGGCGACCGTGGTCATGCCAGTCCCCTCTCGCTCAGCAGCGCGTACACCGACGCCGCGGACTCCTGGACCGTCTGGTGCTGGGACTCGATCCGCAGATCGGGCTTCTCGGGCTCCTCGTACGGGTCGTCGACCCCGGTGAGCCCGGACAGCTCGCCCGCGGCCTGCCTGGCGTACAGCCCCTTCACATCGCGCACGCTGCACACCTCGACCGGGGTCGCCACATGGATCTCCAGATACGGCGTCCCGTTCTCCGCGTGCCGCCCCCGCACCGCCTCCCGGCTGTCCGCGTACGGCGCGATCACCGGCACCAGCGCCTTGACGCCGTTGCGGGCGAGCAGTTCGGCGACGAAGCCGATGCGCTGGACGTTGGTGTGCCGGTCCGCCCGGGAAAAGCCGAGGCCGGCCGAGATGAACTCGCGGATCTCGTCGCCGTCGAGCACCTCGACGCGGTGGCCCTCGGCGCGCAGCCGGCCCGCCAGCTCGTACGCGATGGTGGTCTTGCCGGCGCTCGGCAGACCCGTGAGCCAGACGGTGGCTCCGGTCGTCACGTGCATCTCCTGGGTCTGGTCGTTCGTCATCCGTGCAGTCCGCACTCGGTCTTGGCGCGTCCCGCCCAGCGGCCGGCGCGCGCGTCCTCGCCCTCCAGGACCCTGCGGGTGCACGGGGCGCAGCCGATGGAGGCGTAGCCGTCCATCAGCAACGGGTTGGCCAGCACGCCGTGTTCGGTGATGTAGGCGTCCACGTCGTCCTGGGTCCAGCGGGCGATCGGCGAGACCTTGACCTTCTGCCGTTTCTCGTCCCAGCCGACGACGGGGGTGTTCGCCCGGGTCGGGGACTCGTCGCGGCGCAGGCCGGTCGCCCACGCCCGGTAGTTGGCCAGGCCCTCTTCGAGGGGCTTGACCTTGCGCAGCTTGCAGCACAGGTCGGGGTCGCGGTCGTGCAGCTTCGGGCCGTACTCCGCGTCCTGCTCGGCGACCGTCTGGCGCGGGGTGAGGGTGATGACGTTGACGTCCATCACGGCCTCCACCGCGTCCCGGGTGCCGATGGTCTCCGGGAAGTGGTAGCCGGTGTCCAGGAAGACGACGTCCACGCCCTTGCGCACGCGCGAGGCGAGATGGGCGACCACGGCGTCCTCCATGGAGGAGGTGACGCAGAACCCGTCACCGAAGGTGTCCACCGCCCACTGGAGGATCTCCAGCGCGGAGGCGTCCTCCAGCTCACGGCCCGCCCGTTCGGCGAGCTCCTTCAACTCCTGCGCTGACCGCTCTTCCTGAGTGGTCGTCATATCCGCTCATCCCCTCCGTGGTCGGCTCGCTGAACACCCCGGGCCAGCAGCCCGAGGAACTTCAGCTGGAATGCGCGGTTGCACGCCCCGCATTCCCAGGCGCCGTGACCCTCGCCGCTCGGACGCAGATCCTCGTCGCCGCAATAGGGGCAGTAGAAGGGCGCGGCCCGCTCGCTCACGACAGCGCCTCCTCGGAAGCGCGCGCCGCCCACGTCGCGAACCGTTCGCCGTCCTCGCGTTCGGCCTGGAAGCGCTTCAGCACCCGCTCGATGTAGTCGGGCAGTTCCTCGGACGTCACCTTCAGGCCGCGCACCTTGCGGCCGAAGCCGGCCTCCAGGCCGAGGGCGCCGCCGAGGTGCACCTGGTAGCCCTCGACCTGCTCGCCCCGGTCGTTCAGGACGAGCTGTCCCTTGAGGCCGATGTCCGCGACCTGGATGCGGGCGCAGGCGTTCGGGCAGCCGTTGAGGTTGATGGTGAGCGGCTCGTCGAACTCCGGCAGGCGGCGCTCCAGTTCGTCGATCAGCTGGGAGCCGCGCTGTTTGGTCTCCACGATGGCGAGCTTGCAGAACTCGATGCCGGTGCAGGCCATGGTGCCGCGCCGGAAGGAGGACGGCCGGGCGGTGAGGTCCAGCGCCTCCAGGCCCTCCACCAGCGAGTCGACCCGGTCCTGCTCGACGTCGAGGATGATCATCTTCTGCTCGACGGTGGTGCGGACCCGTCCCGAGCCGTGCGCCTCGGCGAGGTCGGCGACCTTGGTGAGCGTGGTGCCGTCGACCCGGCCGACCCGCGGCGCGAAACCGACGTAGAACCGGCCGTCCTTCTGCCGGTGCACACCGATGTGGTCGCGCCACTGCCGCACCGGCTGCTCCGGGGCGGGCCCGTCGACCAGCTTGCGGTTCAGGTACTCGTCCTCCAGCACCTGCCGGAACTTCTCCGCGCCCCAGTCGGCGACGAGGAACTTCAGCCGGGCGCGGTTGCGCAGCCGGCGGTAGCCGTAGTCGCGGAAGATCGAGATGACGCCCTCGTAGACGTCCGGCACCTCGTCGATCGGCACCCAGGCGCCCAGCCGCACACCGAGCTTGGGGTTGGTGGACAGGCCGCCGCCCACCCACACGTCGAAGCCCGGCCCGTGCTCGGGGTGACGCACGCCGACGAACGCGACGTCGTTGATCTCGTGCACCACGTCCAGCAACGGCGACCCCGAGATGGCCGTCTTGAACTTGCGCGGGAGGTTGGAGTAGGCCTTGTTGTTCAGGACGCGGCGCTTCATCTCCTCCAGCGCCGGCGTCGCGTCGATGATCTCGTCCTCGGCGATGCCCGCCACCGGGGAGCCGATCATCACGCGCGGGGTGTCACCGCAGGCGGTCACGGTGGACAGGCCCACGCTCTCCAGCCGCTCCCAGATCTCGGGCACGTCCTCGATCCGGATCCAGTGGTACTGCACGTTCTGCCGGTCGGTGATGTCCGCGGTGCCGCGCGCGAACTCCTGCGAGATCTCGCCGATGACCCGCAACTGCCGCGTGGTCAGCGCCCCGCCGTCGATGCGGACGCGCAGCATGAAGTAGCTGTCGTCCAGCTCCTCGGGCTCCAGGATCGCGGTCTTGCCGCCGTCGATCCCGGGCTTGCGCTGGGTGTACAGCCCCCACCAGCGCATCCGGCCGCGCAGGTCGTTCGGGTCGATGGAGTCGAAGCCGCGCTTGGAGTAGATCGTCTCAATGCGTGTCCGCACATTGAGACCGTCGTCGTCCTTCTTGAACTGCTCGTTGCCGTTGAGCGGCGTGAAGTGGCCGGCGGCCCACTGGCCCTCGCCGCGGTGACGGCTCACCTTGCGGCGGGGCGCGGAGGCGGCGGGGTTCGGTGGGGTGGCGGCCATGGTTCTACGTCCTTCGGGACCGGTGGGAATCAGCTCTGACCTGCGCAGAAGCGCGCACGCGGGCAGGCGTGCGCGGCGTTGCGCTGGGGGAAGGGGAACGGGGTGTGCGGCGGTGCTGGGAGGCGTCAGCCCACCGGACAGATGGCGCTGGACATGCGGCCGAGGTCGACGTGCCGCCGACTCACCAAGGCAATTCCAGTTCCGGACATGACGGAAGCGTGTCACGGCGATCTGGACACAGTCCAGCTTCGTCCATCATCCGGACATTGATGTCTCGAAATGCGAAACAGGGGTGGTGTCGCTCACATGTGCCGCCGGAAGGCTTGTCCCAGCAGGTCAGGCGGGGTATGCGCCGGGCCACGGCCCCGGTGTGGCCACCTCCGGTTCCGGCTCCACCTTGGTGTCGAACAGCTTGAAGCCCCGCCGCAGATAGTTGTCCATCGCGTGCTCGCCGTCCTTGCTGCACGTGTGCAGCCACACCCGCTTGGTCGGCGTCCGGCCCGGCCACCGCTCGGCCAGGTCCCAGGCGCGGGCCGTGCCGTGGGCCAGCAGATGGCCGCCGATGCGCCGGCCGCGGAAGGCGGGGATCAGCCCGAAGTAGACGATCTCGACCACGCCGTCGTCCTGCGCCTCCAGTTCCACGTAACCGGCCGGGGTGCCCCGGTCGTAGGCCACCCAGGTCTCCACTCCGGGCCGCTCCAGGTACTCCTGCCAGCGCGCGTACGTCCAGCCCAGCCGGTCGGTCCAGCGGATGTCGCCGCCCACCGAGGCGTACAGGAACCGGCTGAACTCGGGGGAGGGCACCCCGGCGCGGACGATCCGGACGTCGCCGTCGGGGGCGGCGGCGGGCAGGAGGTCGGCCGGGGACGTCTGCTCCAGGGACCACGTGGTGACAGGAACGCTGCTCATGCGGGCCAGGGAACCATCCCGCCACCTGGTCTGTCGACGCGCGCGGTGGGGAGAGCCGGGGCCGGCCCGGGGCGGGGACCTCTCGGCTCAGTCCAGGGAGCGGTCCAGGCCGGCCAGGGGCAGCGCGAACAGCATGCGGTCGGACAGCGACCACACCTCACCGGTCTCCCGCCAGTAGGACAGGGAGCCCGCGCCCCGCGCCCAGCAGCGGTCCGAGGCGTCGGCGCCGCAGTGCGTCTCCCGGGTCCGCCGGGTGTCCTGCCGCCACAGCCCGCCGCGCCCGTCCTGCGTACCGCGCAGCCGTCCCACATACCAGGACGGCCGGTCCGCCCCGGCCTCCCGGTACGACAGCACGCCCCGGATCCCGGCCGCCCGGGTGCGGTACGCCTCCACCGCGTCCACCCCACCCGTGCCGTCCGTGGCGAGCAGCCCCGGGCGCGCCGGGTCGGTGTCGAACGCGTACCGCCACAGCCGCGCGCGCCGGTCGTCGTCCGGTGCGGTCCACTCCGCGGCCACCAGGCTGTCGGGTGCCGTGCCGCGGTCCAGGGCGAGCGCGCCGGGACAGGGCGGCCCGGAGGCCGAGCAGCGCCCGGCGGCGAAGCGGTAGGAGGCGACCGCCGGCAGGACGTAGTCGTAGCCGGCCGCGGACCAGCCGCCGGGCACCCGGCCGATCGCGGGCGCGTCGACCGTGGTGCGCTGGATGCGGTCGAGGTCGTAGACGTAGAGCGCGTCGGCACCGCCGGACGCGGTGGTGACCAGCAGCTTGTCCTTGTGCCAGACCATGCCCGAGACGCCGGAGGCGAGGCCCCGGTAGTCGCGACCGCCGTCCACCGGCACCACCGGGAGCACCCAGCGGTAGGAGAGGCGCGCGGGGTCGTCCGCGTTCACGAAGGCCACCCGGGCGAGGCCCTGTTCCCCGGGACGGCCGGCCGTGTCGCTGTGCGTCCAGCCGGCCAGGACCACCCGGTGGGTGCCCCGCACGCCGTCGACGCCGGCGTCGCCGGAGGTGGTCACCGAGACCGGCCGCCAGTCGCCCGCGGTGTCGGCCGGGTCCCAGCAGTAGGCGCGGGCGGGGGCGGGGGCGACCGGCAGGGACGCGCGGTCGTCGGCGGAGCAGTCGTCCGCCTCGCGCATCCGGCGGTCGGCGTCGCGCAGCACGGCGTCCACGCCGACCGGGCGGCCCATCGCCGCGGCGAGCCGGTCCAGCGAGCGACCGGGCACCAGGCGCTCCTGGAGCCGCAGTCGCCCGGTGTCCGCCGGGGAGGTCAGCGGGGTGAGCGCGCCGGGGTCCTCGGCGACCTCGGCCTGGGATGTGCTGATCAGGGTGGCGGCGGCGGTGAGCGCCAGCGCGGTCCCGGTCAGGGCGGCACGCAGGGCCGCGCCCCGCCTGCGCCGCCGGTGTCTGCCGCGATGCTTCATCTCTCCTCCAGGGGCCCGGCCAACTGCGCCCGAGGGTCCGAACGTTGACGCGAGGAACAGATGGTGCGGCCCGTACGGGATGCTACGGCAGGAACGGGCCGGTGGGGGCCGGTACCGGAGGTGACCAGGCGGGGACTGTGTGGCGAACACGAGGGGACCGTGAGGGGACTACGCCGGGGGCCGCTCGCTGCGGCCTTCGTGACCGGTGTTCCGTTTCCGTACCACCGCCGGCGCCGTCGACTGCGGGAGCAGGTCACTCGGGTTGTCCGGCAGGACGACCGTCACTTCCGCTTCGTCGCGGAAACGATACGGCCGATGCCGCAGGAGTTCCCCGAGATACCGCCGGACCCTGGACATCTCCGCCCGTACGGTCACCGTCCGGGAGGGGTCGCCGAACAGGTCCCCGGCCAGCTCCGCCGCCCCGCGCCCGGAGCGGTGTTCGGCGAGCAGGAACAGCAGTTCCGCGTGGCGCGGGCTCAACTCCCGTGACCAGGAACCCGACGCGCCGGTGACCGTGACCGTGCGCCGGTCCCGCCCGGCGAGGTCCAGCACGATCCGGCACGCGTCCGGGGCGGCAGGCCGGTCCTCCGCCCGCAGCAGCCACCCCCCGGCCAGCGGTTCCACCGTGCACGCACCCAGCGAGGCAAACAGGCGGTGGCCCGGCGCGAGCGACTTGGGCAGCGTCACCCGCCGCACGTACGGCATCCCGGTCACCGCCGCCGCCCAGCCGTCCCGGTCCACCACCACCGCCCGCCCCGGCAGCCGGGCCAGCACCGGCGCCGCCACCGCCCGCAGCCGCTCCAGCGACGCCAGGTGCAGCTCCCGCAGCCGGGCCTCGGCCAGCTTGGCCACCGAGTCCACCCAGGCCAGGGTGGCCGGATGCATCGTCTCCAACGGGCCGCTGACGTCCACCACACCGAGCAGCCGGCCGTCCCGCGGATCGGTGATCGGCGCGCCCGTACAGGTCCAGGACGTGTGCGACCGTACGAAGTGCTCGGCGGCGAACACCTGGACGGGCCGCCGTACCACCGCGGGCGTGCCCACCCCGTTGGTGCCGACGACGTCCTCCCGCCAGTCCGCGCCGACCTCGAACCCCAGGCCGTCGGCCTTGCGCAGCACCGGAGAGGCGCCCTCCCGCCACAGCACCCGGCCGTCGGCGTCCGCGACGACCATGATGTGCTGCGCCACGTCCGCGACCGAAAGAAGCCCCTCCCGGAGCACCGGCAGGACCTGCCGCAGCGGAGACTCCTCCCGTCGTCGCCGTACCTCGTCGGCGGGCAACAGCCCGGACCGGACGTCGCGTTCGGGGTCGACACCGCTGCGCAGCACCCGGTCCCACGACTGTTCGATCACCGGCCGGGGCGCGATCCGCGCACGTCGCCCGGCGAGCGCGGCCTCGCGCACCTCGTTCAGCACCCGCGCCGCCTGCGCCGCGTCCCGCGCGGCCAGACGCACCAGATTCATCGGCGGGTTCCCCACTGCGGTCCTCCCGGAAAGGCATCGAACACTCTTGTCAAGCCGTCCGGGCGGCGGTTTCCGGTCCGACTGTCCTCACATAGTGCCGCTCAGCTCTTGGCGGAGGCACAGACTCCGCGCATGTGCCCCCAAAAGTTGCAACCCCTTGCAACCCTGGTGAACCACCGGGCGGCGGCCGAGACTTGACCACGACGCGCTGCGCGTCCGCCGGGGCTCGTCGAGCCCGTGCGGTGGGGGTGGTGCCGTGTCGGCGCAGCACCACCCCTTGCCGACGAGGCCCGACCGGTGACAGCCGGTGCGTGAGGGAGCCCGGCCGCCGCCGGAACGTGACGGTGCCCGGCGGGCGGTGGCGTGGCGGACGGTTTCCGGTCGCGGCGTGGCGTGGCCGTGGCCGACGGCAGCTGGGTCGTGGCGGTGTCCGGCGGTAGCTGGGTCGTGGCGGTGTCCGGCGGTAGCTGGGTCGTGGCGGTGTCCGGCGGCAGCCGGAACGTTCGGCGCCGGGCGACAGCGGAGCGTGGCGGTGTCCGGGGGTCAGGCCGGCCGCGCCCGCTCGACCACCGACTCCAGGTCCAGGCCCGCCGGCAGGGTGCCGAAGGACGCGCCGTGGTCGCCGCCCAGGCGGGACGCGCAGAAGGCGTCGGCCACCTCCGGCGGCGCGTGCCGTACCAGCAGAGAACCCTGGAGCACCAGCGCGAGCCGCTCCACCAGCCGCCGGGCCCGTCCCTCGACACCCTCCAGATCCGCGAGTTCGGTGAACAGGTCCTTCACCGCCCGGTCCAGCCGGTGGTCCGCGCCGTGCGCCCGGCCGATCTCGGTCAGGCAGGCGTCCAGCGCGCCCGGCTCCCGGCGCAGCGCCCGCAGCACGTCCAGCGCCTGCACGTTCCCAGCGCCCTCCCAGATGGAGTTCAGCGGCGACTCCCGCACCAGCCGGGGCAGGCCGGACTCCTCGACGTACCCGTTGCCGCCCAGGCACTCGGCCGCCTCCACGGCCACCGGCGCGCACCGCTTGGTGATCCAGTACTTGGCGGCCGGCACCGCCAGCCGCAGGAACGCCCGCTCCTGCTCACCGCCGTCGTCGCAGGCCGCGGCGAGCCGCAGCGCGAGCGCCGTCGCCGCCTCCGACTCCAGCGCCAGATCGGCGAGCACGTTGCGCATCAGCGGCTTGTCGATCAGCTTCCCGCCGAACGCCTCCCGGTACGCGCAGTGGTGCACCGCCTGGGCCACCGCCTGCCGCATCAGGCCCGCCGAGCCGAGCGCGCAGTCCAGCCGGGTCGCGGCGACCATCCCGATGATCACGCGCACGCCCTGCCCCTCCTCGCCGACCCGGCGCGCCCAGGTGCCGTCGAACTCGACCTCGGCGGAGGCGTTGGAGCGGTTGCCCAGCTTGTCCTTCAGCCGCTGGATCAGGAAGACGTTGCGAGAGCCGTCCGGCAGGACGCGCGGCACCAGGAAGCAGGTCAGCCCGCCCGGCGCCTGCGCGAGCACCAGGAACGCGTCCGACATCGGCGCCGAGCAGAACCACTTGTGCCCGGTCAGCAGATACGTGCCCGCCTCCGCGAGCGGCCGGGCGGCGGTCGTGTTGGCGCGGACGTCGCTGCCGCCCTGCTTCTCCGTCATCCCCATCCCGAACAGCGCCCCGGGCTTCTGTCCGGCCACCCGCAGCCGCGGGTCGTAGACGGTGGACGCCAGCCGGGGCTCCCACTCGGCGGCCAGCTCCGCGTCGGCGCGCAGCGCGGGCACGGCCGCGTGCGTCATCGACAGCGGACAGCAGGTGCCCGCCTCGGCCTGTGTCCACACCAGGAACCCGGCCGCCCGGCGCACGTGCCCGGAGGGCCGTGTCCAGGCGCCGCCGGCCAGCCCGGCCGAGACCCCCTTGCCGAGCAGCCGGTGCCAGGCCGGGTCGAACTCCACCTCGTCGATCCGGTGGCCGTACCGGTCGTGGCTGCGCAGCCGGGGCGGATGCCCGTCCGCCCGCACCGCCCACTCCTGCACCTGCGCCGAACCCACCGCCCGGCCCAGCGCGGACAGCTCCGCGCGCACTTCCTCCAGGACGTCCGCGCCGGTGTACCGGCCGACGGCCTCGGCGAGGGCGCGGTCGGTGGTGAAGACGTCGTAGCCGACCAGCGGCGGCGGCTGGTTGGTCACGGTGTGGGTGGGGATGCCTGCCATGACGGGGAACCTACCCGGGAAGGCCGAGGTGATGGCTTCCGGAGTGCTGGTCTCGGCTTCCAGAGTGACACACCGGAGCCGCGCGGCGGGCCGGAACCGCCTCACCCCACCCCATGGAACCGATCGCGGGCCCCGGAAGGTGAGGGCGGTCCCGTGCTGCCGATACCTTTGGGTCGTGCAGCCAGCAAGTGAAACCCCCGAGCGCCCGGCCGGCCGCTTCCACCGGGCCAGAGCTCTCTACCGGAACGTCTCCAAGCGCAGGACTGCCTGGCTGTTGCTCAAGGACACCGTCAACTCCTGCATGGAGTACCGCATCCTCGGTCTGGCGGCGGAGGCGGCGTTCTTCACGCTGCTGTCCGTGCCGCCGCTGCTGCTGAGCCTGATCGGCCTGCTCGGCTACGTCGACGACTGGACCGGCGCGGACACCATCCACAGCCTTGAGACCAATCTCCTCGACGCGTCGCGCACGGTGCTGTCCGACAAGGGCGTCAAGGAGATCGCCGAGCCGATCCTGCACGACGTGATGAAGGGCGGCCGGCCCGATGTCATCTCCATAGGCTTCCTGTTCGCCCTGTGGTCGGGTTCGCGTGCGGTGAACGTCTTCATCGACACCATCACCGTCATGTACGGGCTCGACGGCGTCCGGGGCATCGTCAAGACCCGCATCATGGCGTTCCTGCTGTTCATCGTGGCGCTGCTGATCGGCTCGGTGGCGCTGCCGCTGATGGTGGCCGGGCCGGACGCGGTGGTCCGGATCGTGCCCTGGTCGGCGACGGTCGTCCAGGTTCTGTACTGGCCGGTCGTGATCGTCCTGTCCATCGCCTTCCTGACGACGCTGTACCACGTCTCGGTGCCGGTCCGCTCCCCGTGGATCGAGGACGTGCCCGGCGCGCTGGTCGCCCTCGCGATGTGGGTCCTGGGCAGCTTCCTGCTGCGCATCTACCTCATGTACACCATCGAGGGCGCCACGATCTACGGTTCCCTCGCCGCCGCGGTCGCGGTCCTGCTGTGGATCGGGGTGGGCGCCTTCGCGGTGCTCGTCGGCGCGGCCGTGAACGCGGCCATCGACCGCGTCTGGCCGGCCGCGGCCACGGCTGCCGCCCGCGAGGCCAACGAGCGGATGCGGGAGGCACAGGTCGCCGAGTACGTGGCCCGCGCCGCGGCGGCGGCCCGCGAGGCCGACCCGGACGACCCCGACATGCCCTCCGAGTTCCCCGAGCGGTGGTCCCGCTTCCTCCCTCCGGAAGACGTGACGGCACGCCTGCGCAGCCATGCGCGCAATCCCCATCACGCGCACCGGAAGAACGGCAACGGGGACGGGACCGGGAGTGGACACGGGAACGCGAAGGGAAACGGGGAGAACGGGAGCGGCGGGGGCCCTGAGGGCGGCGCGGGCAGTGGGGGGCCCGGGGGCAGTGGGGGGCCCGGCGGGGCCGGTGGGGGCACAGGTGGCTTCGGCGGGGGCGGTGGCTTCGGCGGGGATGGTGGCTTCGGGGATGGCAACGGGGGCACCGGGAGCGGTGGCTTCGGCGGGCCCGGGGGGTACTGGGGCGGGGGCAACGATGGTGCCGGTGGCGGGGAGTACTGGAACGGGGGCCGCAACGGCAGCGGCAGCGGCAGCATCAACGGCAGCGGCACCGCGGACGGTGGTGGGGACGGCAGGAGTACGGCGCGTCCCGAGTGGTGAGTGCTGAGCGGCCCCTCCACCCCGCCCGGCCACCTCAGGGCCGTCCGGCATCGGCCACCTCAGGGCCGTCCGGCACCGGCCGCCTCACGGCCGTCCGGCACCGGCCGCCTCACCGCCGTCCGGCACCGGCCGACCGTCTCCACCCACAGGGCTAGGTCCCGGCTAGGCCTCTCGGTGGAGAAGGCGCCGGTGCCTGTCCTGTGAATCTCCACCCGTCACTCCACCCGTGCGCCGATCCGTCCGCCCCCGCCCCGCGCCTAGCGTGATTGCACAGGCCGGAGCCGTCCGGCCGCAGCAGGACAGCCGGGCGCCGCCACCGACGCGGCAGCGCCCGGTACGACTCGGGCGCCGGGCAAGGAGGCAGCGGACATGACGGTGCGGACGGGACGCGGGGAACAGCGCGGTACGACGGGGAGGCCGACCGGGACTGCGGGGGCGATCAGCACCGTCGAGCCGATCACAACGGCCGGGCCACCGAAGCGGTCCAGGCCGTCCGAGCCACTCAAGTCATCAGCTCCACCTGACTCGTCCAAGCCAGTGAGGCCCCCTGGCTCCAGTCCACCAAGACCCCCCGGCACCTTCCGCGGCCCTCTGTTCTCCCTCGCGGTGGACATCCTCCTGCCGCTCCTCGTCTACTACGCGGCCCGCGCACTCGGCGCCGATCAGGGCCCGGCCCTGCTGCTCAGCGGCGCACCGCCGGCCCTGCGCCTGCTCGCCGGCGCCGTGCGGCACCGCCGGATCGACGGTGTGGACCTGTTCCTCACGGTGCTGCTCGTCGCCGCCGCGCTGGTGGCCCTGATCGGAGGCGGCCCCCGCGTCCTGCTGTTCAAGAACGCGGCACTGCCCCTCGCGATCGGCGCCTGGGCACTCGGCACCGCTTTCACCCGCAGACCCCTGGCCTTCCAACTGGGCCAGCGGATGCACCGGGGCGAGGCGGTCCGCGCCCGGGCCGGACTCTGGCAGACCAGCGCCCGCTTCCGCCGCGGGCAGCGTGTCCTCACCCTGCTCTGGGGGGCCGAGCAGTTCCTCGACGGCGGTGTGGGCGCCCTCGCCGCCGCCACACTGCCACCCGACACGGTGCCGCTGCTGGACCGCGCCGTCTCCCTGACCCTGCTGGCCCTGGCCGCAGGGATCACCGCCGGCTACGCCCGCCGCTTCCGCAGACGCCACGCGCTCCCGCTGTTCGGCACCCCCGCACCGGCGCCGGCACCGCGGGTCTCGTGCACCCCATAGGCTGGCTGCCGTGTACACGGAGCGGGCGTCGCGACTGACCGGCGCGGTCGTGTGGACGAAGGTGCCGACCGGTACCGCCGCCCGGCCGGTGCTGCCGGACGGCTGCATGGACCTGCTGTGGAGCGAGGGCCGACTGCTGGTCGCGGGTCCCGACACCCGCCCCTACGCCCCGGAAGGCCCGGACCGTTCCTGGGCGGGCATCCGCTTCTTCCCCGGCACCGCGCCCGCGCTGCTCGGCGTACCGGCGCACGAACTGAGGGATCGGCGGGTGGCGTTGGCCGACCTCTGGCCTGCGGCGCGGGTGCGGCGGCTGTGTGACCGGGTCGCGGCGGCCCCCGACCCGGCGAGAGCGCTGGAGGACATCGCCCTGGAGCGGGCGGCGGAGGCGCCGGCCCCGGACCCGCTGCTGCGCCGGCTGGTGGAGTGCCTGGACGAGGGCCGCCCGGTGTCGGCTACGGCCGGTGAACTCGGCGTCGGCGAGCGCCGGTTGCACCGCCGCTGCCTGACCGCGTTCGGGTACGGGCCGAAGACTCTGGCCCGCATCCTGCGCCTGCGGCGGGCACTGGCCTTGGCCCAAGCCGGGACGCCGTACGCGGAGACGGCGATCCGCGCGGGCTACGCGGACCAGCCGCACCTGGCGCGGGAGGTGCGCCGGCTGGCGGGGATGCCGCTCGGGGAGCTACTCGCCGGGGGCGGGTAGCGGCGCGAACAGCTCGACCGGGTTGCCGTCGGGATCGTGCACGGTGGCGTAGCGCTGTCCCCAGAAGGCGTCCCACGGCTTCAGCTCCCCGTGGTGGCCTGCGGCCACCAGCTCCTCGTACCGGGCGTCGACCTCGGCGGGGGAGCCGCACCGGAAGGCGAGCGAGACCCGCCCCGGTCCGGCGGGTGGCCGCCACCCGGGATGGAAGGAGCGGATGGTCTCCTCGGTGTCCAGGGCGAGCACCAGCCCGCCGGGCAACTCGGCCTCGACATGCGGCTGTTCCTCGGCTCCCTCGGGGAACACCAGCCCGAGGCGGCGGTAGAAGGCGAGCGAGGCGGCCAGGTCGGAGCTGACCAGGCCGATCACGGCGATACGTACGGTCATGCGGCCACCGTAGGCAGCGGTCGGCGGGCCGGTCTTGAAGGAATCGGACACCGGCCGCGGCGGTCCGGCCGCCCACGGGCCATCCCTGGAACCCGTTGCGGTCAAGGCCCGCCAGGTCATGAGTCCGTCCCAACGGATGGCTGTGACGAACGGGCGCGAAAGGGTGCGGGAACCGCCGTCCCGGGTGGGCCGGCGGAGTGCCCGGTGCGGTGTGGCACACCGCGCCAGGACCTCGGCTTTCCTGCCGGACCACGTCAGGCAGCACCGGAGGGGTGGTGTGCGTGCGGACGGCGTGCGCCCGGCGGTGGCGTGTGCCGTACGGGGCTTCCGCCTGTAACAGGGATGTACCAGCGGGTAGTCGGGGGAAACGGTGAACCGGGCCGGGCGACTCTTGGCAGTCAGAAAAGCCCGCCCGCGACCGACGGGGGCCGGCACTCCGACCGACACGAAGGATGACACCATGCGCGTCAACACGATCACCATCGCAGCCCTGGCCGTCGTCGCGGGCCTCTCGCTCACCGCCTGCTCGAGTGACGGCGACACCACGAGCCAGAGCGCTTCGCCCGCTGCGTCCGCTTCGGCTTCTTCGACCGGGGGCTCGGGAACGGGTGCCGCGAAGGAGGGTTCGGGATCGGGCGGCTCCGCGCAGGGCGGCGCGACGGTCGCCGCCGGGAAGAAGACGGGCGGGGGACAGGGCACGGTCGCGGGGACCGGCTCCGGCAAGGACGGCAAGATCGGCAAGTGCCGCACCGACGAGTTGGAGGTCAAGGCGATGGACAACACCATCGACGGCGACCCGGGAGGCACCGTCGCGGTGGAGTTCACGAACGGCGGCGGTCGGGACTGCGTGATGTCGGGTTACGCGGGTGTCGACCTGAAGACCAGTGCCGGCTCGCTGTCCGCGAAGCGCACCGGTGAGTCGGCAAGCCGGGTCGTCCTGAAGGACGGGGAGTCGGTGGCCTTCGGCATCACCTACCCGCTCAACGACTCGGGCGGCTCCGGCGTCCGTATCACGGGGCTGGTGGTGACCCCGCCGGACGAGACGAAGTCGGTCTCCCTCCGCTGGCCCGGCGCCGCCACGCTGCCCGTCACGGACGGCTCCGGCACCCCGGTGAAGGTCGGCCCGATCGGCAGCGCCGGCCAGGGCGGCTGACCGGTGTCGTCCCGTGCGAAACGGCCCCGGGTTTCGATGACTGCGCGGGCGGGCCCGGTTCGCGGGCGGGGGAGCGGTGTTCCGGAGGTCAGCCGAAGACGACCGGCCCGTTCGGGGTGTCCACGGTGAAGGAGAGCGCGGTGGGTCCCTCGGTGAGGTCCAGCGAAGTGCCCAGTGCGGCCAGCCGGGCGCGGACCGCCTCCGGGTCGGGCACCGAGGCCGACACCGCCAGCAGCGGGATGACCGGCAGTCCCGAGGCGGCCGGGTGCAGGGAACCACCCCAGTCGATCAGAAACGGCACCGGATCCGGGACCGCCCCGGCATCGGAGTCGGTCAGCCGCCAGCGCAGTACGGTGCCGTCCGGAGTGCGGCGGCTCATCTGCCGTGGCGGGCCCGGGTCGACACCCCGCGTCCGGGCGCCGGTGATCGCCGCGTCCAGGTCCGGTGGGCTGATCGCCCAGGCCGGCACGGTGGGCTTAGCCAGCCGGTCGACACCGAACGGCCGTGGCCCGGCGGGCTCCGGCTGCTCCGGGTCGGGGCCGATGAGCTCCAGATAGCTCCGGCCGCCGAGCCCGACCAGGTGGTTCCGGGTGCCCAGACCGGGATGGGCCCCGCCGGGCGCCGGTGTGACTCCGGTCCGGCGCGCGAAGTCGGCGACCGTCGCGTCCAAGTCCGGGGTGGCGAGCACGAGATGATCCAGTAACGGGGGGATGGCGTTCATCCCGCGAGAGGTTACGGGACGGGCGGTGCCCCGCGGTATGCCTGTGCGGCACCATGGGCGGCATGATCCGTGCCGCACGCGCCCTGCCGCTGCTCCTCGTCCTTCCCGCACTGCTCACCGCGTGCGGCACCGAGAAGGCGCGTTCCGGCCCCGAGCCGGCGGCCTCCGGTTCCGGGTCGGTGACCTCCGGTACCGCGCCGACGGCTGCCGGGAGTTCCCAGGACCCGGCGTCCGCCGCACCAGGGCAGGCCGAAATGGACGAGCGTCTCCGGGAGTTGGGCATCGCGCCGGAACTCGTCTACGTCACCGAGGTACCCGGCTTCACGCTCGCGCAGCAGTCCATCGGGGTGAACGGCGACGACGGCTTCTCCGTCGCGTACTGGGCGAAGGACGGCGCCGTCCTGCACCTGTACGCGGAGCGGGGCAGCGCAGCCGACTGCCCCCAGGACTACGTCTGCCGGGCACCCGTGAAGGGCCAAGTGGTGCGCCTGTACGGGGAGGAGGTCGCGCCGGACGTGCTCCGCCGGGCCGCCGACGCCCTCCACCGCCCCACCCCCGGGGAGCTCGTCCCGCTCCTGCCGTCGCCCCGCACGGCGACGGCCCCCATCCAGCGCGGAGACCTCCCGCC
This sequence comes from Streptomyces rubradiris, assembly GCF_016860525.1. NCBI lineage: Bacteria > Bacillati > Actinomycetota > Actinomycetes > Kitasatosporales > Streptomycetaceae > Streptomyces > Streptomyces rubradiris. The sequence continues at coordinate 1,809,252 of NZ_BNEA01000015.1, read as the reverse complement.
CAACGGCGACGGAGCCCCCGACAACAGCGTCCCCGGGAGCAGTTGACCGGCCGACCCGAGCCGCCCCCGGCCCCCGCCGCTGCCAGGCGACTCCCGCTCCCGCTCACCACCACCCGCCCGCGCCTTTCCCTCACCCCACTGGCTCCACCGGCCGTAACCGGCCCCCGCCTGCCCCCGACCGGCCGCCATCAACGCCCCGCCCGCCTCCGCCTGGCGTGCCCGGGGCCGGCCGTTCCCGCATCCCGCTGCCCCCGGAGAACCCGCCATGCCCCCTCGTCTCCTCCTCTACACCCGTACCGCCGACTACCGTCACGACTCGATCCCGGACGCTGTCTCCGCCGTGCGGGCGTTCGGGGGGTTCGCCGTGGAGCACACCGAGGACCCCGTGGACCTCGAATGCCCGCTGGACGGTTTCGCGGCCGTGGTCTTCCTGTCCACCAGCGGGGAGGTGCTGACCCCGGCCGGGCGCGCGGGCCTGGAGCGGTACACGAGGTCGGGCGGCGGTTTCGCCGGGGTGCACGCGGCGGCCTGCACCGAGTACGGGTGGCCGTACTACGGCGAACTCCTCGGTGCCCGCTTCACCCGGCACCCCGCCTACCAGCCGGGGCGGGCGCTGGTCGCCGACCCCGGTCACCCCGCGACCCGGCATCTTCCGCCGGCGTGGGAGTTCACCGACGAGTGGTACGACTTCGACCGCGTCCCGGACGGTTCGGCGCGGTTGCTGCTGCGCGCGGACGAGACGTCGTACGACGGCGGCGGGATGGGCGCGGACCATCCGCTGGCCTGGTGCCGCGAGCGGGGCCCGGCGGGCGGGAGGGTCTTTTACACAGCCCTTGGCCATGCCTCGGCCGCGTACCGCGATCTGGACTTCCTGGCTCACCTGAACGGCGGGCTCAAGTGGGCCGCCCGGGTGAATCAGTAACGTTTCTGCGGTGAACCGGTTCCTCCATCGGAGTGACTAAAGCTCGCGTAGAGGGATGGTCATGTGTGTATCTAGAGATGCTCTCGTCTTGGCAAAGGGCGTCGAGACGCGTGACCCATCCTGCCCGCGTCACCCACCCACAGAAGGAGCCGGACCTTGTCTTACGGTAAGAAGCTGCGCGAGTCCATCGCCGGGCCCGGGACCACACCGCTGATCGGCGTGTACGACATGTACTCGGCGTCGATCGCGGCCAAGCACTACGACGGGATGTTCGTCTCGGGATTCGGCTTCGCGGCCTCGTACTACGGGCTGCCGGACATCGGATTCATCGCCTGGCCCGACATGGTGGCCTTCGTCCAGCGACTGCGGGGCGCCTTCCCGCACCACCATCTGCTGGTGGACATCGACGACGGGTACGTCGACCCCGAGGTCGCCTGCCACGTCGTCGAGGGGCTGGAACGCATCGGCGCCTCCGGGGTGATCCTGGAGGACCAGAAGCGGCCCCGTCGCTGCGGCCACGCCGACGGAAAGCAGGTACTGCCCCTGGAGGAGTACCTGGAGAAGCTGAACAAGGTCCTGGAGACCCGCAAGGACCTGGTCGTGGTCGCCCGTACGGACGCCACGGACGAGCACGACATCCTGCACCGTGCCGAGCGGCTGGCCGCGACCGACGCCGACGTGGTGCTGGTCGACGGGGTGCGCAGCGTCGAGTGGATCAAGCGGATCCGGAAGGTCGTCGGGGACAAGCCGCTGCTGTTCAACCAGATCGCCGGCGGCAAGTCGCCCCGCCTGTCCCTCGGTGAGCTCTCCGACCTCGGCGTGGACGTCGCCATCTACAGCACCCCGTGCCTGTTCGCCGCGCACGAGGCGATGGATTCCGCGCTCGCCGGTCTGAAGGCGGCCGACGGACGGCTGCCCGAGGTCGATCCCGCGAGCGGCGTCGGGGTGAAGGCGTCCACCAGCCTGCTGGAGCGCAACATCGCCCGCGACCGGCTCGTCCCCGAGGGCGTGGGCGTGTGACCCGTGCGGTATCCGGGCTAGGGGTGGCCGCGGCGGTCGCCGCCGCACTCCTCGGGGCGGGTGCCGCCCCGGCCGCGGCCTCCGACAGCCTGATCACCGTGATCGACAACTCCGAAGCCGACTCCTGGCTCGAAGTCGATCGCACGGCCAACCTCCAGAGCGGCAGCGGCACCGCCGGCAGCGACCACGACGGCAGTGCCGTGGACGTGGTGGAGGCCCTCCTCGCCGGGCCGGACCAGGACGAGGAAGACTGAGGGGCACGGCGGGACCCGGGGGGCCGGGGGAACAACGGAATACGTGTGACGGCCGGTCATCCCCGGGGGGTGACCGGCCGTCACACGTGACGAACTCCGCCGGGGCTCAGTCCTCTCCGAGGTCGGGGCGGCCGTTCTCGTCGAGTTCGACGTCTTCCTCGGGGTCGTGCTCGTCGGCGGGCGAGGCCGCGGACGAAGCAGCCGGTGAGTTCGCCGGGGATGCCTCGGGTGAGGCCGCGGGCGACGTCACGGTGGTGTGCTGCTGTGCGGGGGCGAGGGTGTGCCGGGCGGCATGGGCCGTGCCGTAGGCGGCGGCCAGGGCGACCGCGGCCACGGCGAGGGGCGCGGCGACGCGCGTGCTGTGGTTCATGCCCGGCCAACGATCCCCGCGGGGCGGGGTCACCGTACGACAGCCGAACCGGGCCCGGACATCACGCGGTTGGTCGCTGTGCGGTGACGGGACCGTACGCAGTGGGGCGGGCCGTCGGCGGCGGGGCCGTGCTGGCCCGCCGCACCAGCCGGGTCGACAGCTCGGTCCGGGTGCCCTCCGGGCGCTCCCCGTGCGTCATGCGCACCAGCAGCCGCAGCGCCGTCGCCGCCATCTCCGCGAGCGGCTGGCGGACGGTGGTCAGCGCCGGAGCGGTCCAGCGGGCCTCGGGCAGGTCGTCGAAGCCCACCACGCTCATCTCCTCCGGCACCCGCACCTCCCGCTCCGCCAGCGCCGCGTACACCCCGAGCGCCATCCGGTCCGAGCACACGAAGACCGCGGTCGGCGGCTCGGGCAGGTCCAGCAGTTCATGGGTGCGCAGCCGGGCACCGGCCTCGTCGGAGTCCGCGTGCCGTACGTACTCGGGGCGGTACCGCACGCCCGCCGAGGCGAGCGCCGAGCGGTAACCGGCCAGCCGCGCCTCGCCCGCCAGGGTGCGCCGGTGCCCGGCGATCACCCCGATCCGCTCGTGGCCCAGCTCCAGCAGATGGCCGGTCGCGCACACCCCGCCCTGCCAGTTGGCCGCCCCGACCGACACCACCCCGGCCGGCGGCTCGTGGACCGGGTCGATGAGCACGTAGGGGATGCGGTGGTGGTCCAGCCAGGCGTACTGCGCGGCGGACGGCTCCGCCGTGTGGAACAGCACCCCCGAGGAGCCGCGCGCGGTCAGCTTGTCCAGCCATCCCTGCTCGGACCGGGCGTCCCGGCCCCGGGCGGGCGCGGCCGACACCACGACCTCCAGACCCGCCTCGTACGCCGCCGCCTCCACCCCGCTCAGCACCGCGCCCGACCGGGAACTGTCCAGAGGGTGCAGCACCAGGTCCACCAGACCGGGCGCTCCGGCGAAGCGCGGCCGGCGCACATAGCCGAGCCGGTCGAGCGCCTCGGTCACCCGGCGGCGGGTCTCCGGCGCGACGTCCTCCCGGCCGTTGACCACCTTGGACGCGGTGGGCACCGACACGCCCGCCTCCCGGGCCACCACCGCCAGCGTCGGGCCGGCCGCCACGTTCGCACCACGCGCACGGACCATGAAGCGAACCGCCTCCCCCAGGCCCGCCCGTGGGCCATCGAAACCTGCGACCAACGCGCCTGCACGGCCAGTGCACCGACAGCACCGACAGAAAGCGCTTCCTACGATAGGTGCGCCTCAACACGGCGGGAAGACAGAGGAATTCACGGGACTGGCACCGACGACGACTTCGGAACCTCTGGATGGGTGCCACCGGCCGTCGGAGTTGACCTTCGAGTGGGTTGAAGCCCCACGATGACGCCGTGCCCAACTCTGAGCTGATGCCGATCGGGGTCTTCGCCCGGCGCAGTGGACTGACCTCCAGCGCGCTGCGGTTCTACGCCGACTCCGGGCTGCTGCCCCCCGCCGAGGTGGACCCGGTCACGGGCTACCGCTACTACCGCGCCGACCAGGTGGCCCGGGCCGCCGGACTCCGTCGGCTGAGGGAGATCGGCATGCCCCTGGCCGCCGTCGAGGCGGTCCTCGACGCCGGACCCGCGGACGCGGCCCGGCTGATCGACGCGCACGTGGCGAAGGCCCTCGCGGACGCGGAAGCGGTGCGGCGCAAGGCCGCCGTGATCAAGTCATCGCTCACCGGCGCGCCGGGCCTGCCCCTCGCCGCGCTGAAGGGGCCCGTGCTGGCCGACGCCATCGAGCAGGTCCTGACCGCGACCGCGCACGACCCCGCCATGCCGGTGCTCGGCGGGCTGCGCGTGGAGGTGTCCGCGGAAGCGGTCACGCTGACCGCGACCGACCGCTACCGGCTCTCGACCCGCACCCTGGTCCCCGCCGAACCCGCGGCCACCCACTGGGCCGCCACGGTCGACGGCGACGACCTGCGCACCGCGCTCACCCACATCCGCCGCAGCCCGCTCATGCGCGTCGAAGCGACAGCGCACACGATCCGGCTGCGCGGCGCGGACCGCGCGGACCGGCACTGCCGGCTGCTCGCGGCGGGGTTCCCCGACCACCGGCTGATGCTTGCCTCGCTCCCCGGGGCCGGCACCCGGGTGACGGTCGCGAAGGAGCCGCTGCTGCGCGCGCTGGAGGACCACTCCGGGGAGCGCAGCACGCTGCGGGTGTCCCGGCACGGCCTGCACGTCCAGGCGGCCGGCGCCCCCGGCCCCGGCGCCGCGCTCCCGGCCACCGTCACCGGGCCGGAGCTCAGGATCTCCTTCGAGCTGACCACGCTCTACCCGGCCGTCAGCACGGCAGTCGGCCCCGACGTGCTGCTCGACCTGCGCGGCCCCGGCCTGCCCGCCACCATCCGCTCCGCCGACCACGGCGACCTCACCACCCTGGCCATGCCCGTCCGGCACGACCACCGCCCCTGACCGACAAGGACGCCCCGCGATGACCACCGTCCCCGCCACCTCGGAAGCCGTCATCTCTGCCTCCGCCGCCCCGGAAGCCGTTGCCTCTGCCTCCGCCGCCCCGGAAGCCGTTGCCTCTGCCTCCGCCGCCCCGGAAGCCGTTGCCTCTGCCTCCGCCGCCCCGGAAGCCGTTGCCTCTGCCTCCGCCACTCCGGAAGCCGTTGCCTCTGCCTCTGCCACCCCGGAACCCGTCGCCCCCGCCTCCGCCACCCCCGACCCGGTCATGGAGACCATCGGCCGGGCCGTCGCGCAGGGCCGGGCCGGCGACCCCGCCGCCGCCCGCCGGACGCTCCTGGACCTCTGGTCCGCGACCGGCGTGACCGGCGACCCGCTGCACCGCTGCACTCTCGCGCACCACCTGGCGGACCTCTACGACGACCCCGCCCAGGCCCTGGCCTGGGACATCCGCGCCCTCGACGCCGCCGACGCGCTGACCGGACAGCGCCTGCGCGCCCACCACGAGGGCCTGAGCCTCGCCGGCTTCCTCCCGTCCCTGCACCTCAACCTCGCCGACCTCTACCGCCGGCTCGGCTCCTTCGACGCCGCCACCGCACACATCACCGCGGCCCGGCGGCACGCCTCCAGCCTCCCGGAGGACGGCTACGGCACCCTCGTCCGCACCGCCATCGGCGAGGTGGCCGAGGCCATCACCCGCCGGGACACCGCCAAGCGCGCCTCCGCGCCGGGAGCCGGCGCGTAAGGCGCGCGGGAGGTCCCCCGGACGGCCGTGCGGTGGGTCCCGTGCACGGGAATACGTCCCTGCGGTGTGGTGCTCTGATGTGAACGGTGTCCGCACCGGCGAGCGGTGCGGCCGCGCGGCGAAGGGCTGGCGGCGATGGCGGCAGACCAGGCGGGACCCGTGGTCACGACCCCCTACGGGGCCGTACGCGGCCGGTACGAGCGGGGCATCGCGGTCTTCCGGGGGATTCCCTACGCCGCCCCGCCCTTCGGCCCGCTGCGGTTCCGCCCGCCCCGGCCGCCCGAGCCCTGGGACGGGGTCCGGGACGCCGGTGCCTTCGGGCCGACCGCGCCGAAGCCGCCGTACTCCGAGGCGTTCGCCCGGTACCTGTCCGACCCGGACATCCCCGGCGACGACTGCCTCAATCTCAACGTATGGACCCCCGAGCCGGGACCCGGCGCCCGGCTCCCGGTGCTGGTCTGGCTGCACGGCGGCGCGCTGACCAGGGGTTCTTCGGCCGTGCCGGTGTACGACGGCGGCACCTTCGCGCGGGACGGGGTCGTCTGCGTCTCCGTCAACTACCGGCTCGGCGTGGAGGGTTACGGCCTGTTCCCCGACGCGCCCCCGAACCCCGGTCTGCGCGACCAGCTCGCCGCGCTGCTCTGGGTGCACGAGACGATCGCGGCCTTCGGCGGCGACCCGGACCGGATCACCCTGTGCGGGCAGTCGGCCGGCGCCATCAGCGCGGGCGCCCTGCTGGCCGCGCCCCGGACGCAGGGCCTGATCCGGCGGGCGGTGCTGCAGAGCGGACCACCCGAGGTCTCGGACCGCGACAAGGTACGGCGCGTGGTGCGCCGGATGGCCGCCCGGCTGAAGATACCGGCCACCGCCGAGGCGTTCGCCGCCGTCGACCGCGGTCTGTTGCTGCGCACCCAGGCCGAGGTCGGCCGGCTCGGCAGCCCGGTGCTGGGCGGTCCCGCGTTCGGCATCGTGGTGGACGGCGACCTCGTGCCCGGGGACCCGCTGAAGGCGCTGGCCGAGGGCACCGCCGCCCGGGACGCCGAACTGCTCATGGGCTGGACCCGGGACGAGTACCGGCTGTGGCTGGTGCCCGGCGGGCTGCTGGAGCGCGTCGACCGGCTCGGCGCGGTCGCCCTGGCCGGGGCCATGGCCCGCTGCCACGCCGGCCACGACATCCCGCGCGGCTACCGGGTCCTGCACCCCGGCGCCGGAACCGCCGAGATCGTCGGCCAGATGGTCACCGACCACCTGCTGCGGGTGCCGTTGCACCGGCTCGCCGACGCCCGGCCCGGCGCCAGTTACCTCTACGAGTTCGCGTGGCCCTCCCGGCTGCCCGGCCTCGGCGCCTGCCACGCCCTGGAACTCGGGTTCGTCTTCGACACCGGGGACGTGCCCGAGTCCGAGAAGCTGGCCGGTGCGGGCGCGCCCCAGGAGCTGTGCGACGCGATGCACACCGCGTGGGTGCGGTTCGCTGCGACCGGGGACCCCGGCTGGGCGGCCTGGGACGCCACCCACCCGGTGCGGATCTTCGACGGCGGCGAACCGCGCGTCGCCTGCGGCCCACGGGACGCGGAGGTCGCCCTGTGGGATACCGCGTCCGCCGTCCCGGAGCCCCCGCGGCACTCCGTCCCGCGCGCGCCGGGCGCCGAACTCGCCTCCGCCGTGCGCCGGCTGCGCCGCTCGGTGGACGCACTGCGCCGCTGACGGGTGCGCCGCGGGGACGGAACGAGCCGGCCGCCCGGTGGGAGGGTCCGGGCGGCCGGAGCTTTCAGGGGCGGATCACCGCATGTAGACGCTGTCGCCCGGGTCGAGGACCCATTCCTTGTTCTGCCAGATGACCGCGATGACCTTTCCGGTGCAGTCGGCCCCGCCGTACACCAGGGCGGGCGTGTCCGTGTTGTTGACGGCGTCGGTCACCCGCTGAGCGTTGAAACAGCCGGTGGGGTCGGGGTGGACGACCCCGTTCAGCACGAGGTCTCCGTGGGCGGCGAGGGCCTGGCCCGGAGCCGCGAGCGCGAACAGTCCGGCGATGGCGAGCGTGGCGCCTGTCGTGCCGATGCGACGCATGACGAACCTCCTGTGCTGGGGAGGAACCAGCCAGACTCATGGTACGGATGTGACAACGCGTCGCCATCGGAGTACGGGGGCGTTGTTCGAGCCAAGGGCGCCGCCGTGGCGCTCGCGTTCTCCGCGCGCGCCGATCGGCGCACCACCGAGCGGCGCCGGTGCCTCCGCGTCCCCCCGGCGGGGGACTGCGCTCAGGCCGCGTCCAGTGTCCGCGCGATCTCGCCGATGCTCTCCGGCCCCACCCGGCAGCACCCGCCGATCAGCCGAGCCCCCGCCTCGCGCCACGCCGTGACCTGGGCCGCGCCGAACGTCGCCCCGCCACGCCAGGCACGTGCCCCGGCGTCCCAGCCCTCGCCGCTGTTGGGGTAGGCCACGACCGGTTTGCCGGTGACGCGCGCCGCGATCTCCACGGCGGGCCCCACGTCCCCGGGCGCGCAGCAGTTCACACCCACCGCGATCACCTCCTCCGCGTCGGCGGCGAGCGCGAACGCCTCCTCCAGGGGCTGGCCGGCCCGCGTCCGCCGCCCGTCGACCGTGTACGACAGCCAGGCCGGCACCCCCAGCCCGCGCACCGCCCGCAGCAGCGCGGCGGCCTCGTCGGCGTCCGGCACGGTCTCCAGGGCCAGCACGTCCGGCGCGGCGGCGGCCAGCGTCTCGATCCGGGGCCGGTGGAACCGCTCCAGCTCGGCCACGCCCAGCCCGTACCGGCCCCGGTACTCGGAGCCGTCCGCGAGCATCGCCCCGTACGGTCCGACCGAGGCCGCCACCCACAGCGGTCGCCGCACGCCCGCGTCCGCCGCCTGCCGGGCCGCCGTGCGGGCCAGGTCCACGCTGCGGGCGAGCAGCCGCGCGGCCTCCGCCCGGCCGATGCCCCGCTTGCCGAAGCCCTCGAAGGTTGCCTGGTAGCTGGCCGTGATCGCCACGCTCGCGCCCGCCCGGAAGTAGGCGAGGTGGGCCTCGGCGACCGCCTCGGGCCGCTCGGCGAGCAGCCGCGCCGACCACAGCTCGTCGCTCAGGTCGTGCCCGGCCGACTCCAGCTGGTTGGACATGCCGCCGTCGAGCACGACCGTCCCGGCGGCGAGGGCGTCGGCGAGGCTGGGGGAGGTGTCGCTGGTCATGGTCACGACGCTAGTCGAAGCAGGACGGCGCGGGACCGGGGGTCCTGGTGTCCGCCCCATTGACCCTCCCGTTGCCCGCCCGTACCTTTTCGGCGTTCGGAATCACAGATGCAGTGCGAAATGTCGAACGATCGAGAGGCGGTCCGCATGAGCCGCGACCACGACCTGCCCGACACCCCCGGCCGTAGAACGGTGCTCAAGGGCGCCGCGCTCGCCGCCGGCGCCCTGGCCGTCACGCCCGGCCCCGCCCAGGCGGCCCCCGCGCGGGCGACCGGCCCGAAGCCGCACCCGAAGAAGCACCCGGCGGCGACTCCGTACGCGAACCCGCTCGTCCTCCAGCGCGCCGACCCGCACATCACCCGCCACACCGACGGCCGCTACTACTTCACGGCGACCGTCCCCGAGTACGACCGCATCGTCCTGCGCCGCGCCCGCACCCTGAACGGGCTGTCCACGGCCGCCGAGTCGGTGATCTGGCGGGCGCACGCGACCGGTCCGATGGGCGCCCACATATGGGCGCCCGAGCTGCACCGGATCGGCGGCAAGTGGTACATCTACTTCGCCTCGGCCCCCGCCGAGGACGTGTGGGCCATCCGCATGTGGGTGCTGGAGAACGCGCACCCCGACCCGTTCCAGGGCACGTGGGTGGAGCGGGGCCAGATCAGAACCGCCTGGGAGACCTTCTCCCTGGACGCCACCACCTTCCAGCACCGCGGCACCCGCTATCTGGTCTGGGCCCAGCACGAGCCCGGCATGGACAACAACACGGCCCTGTGGATCTCGGAGATGGCCGGCCCGTGGACCCTCACCGGCCCCCAAGTTCGCCTGTCCACACCGGAGTACGACTGGGAGTGCGTCGGCTACAAGGTCAACGAGGGTCCGTACGTCCTCAAGCGCAACGGCCGGATCTTCCTCACCTACTCGGCCAGCGCCACCGACTGGCACTACTGCGTGGGCCTGCTGACCGCCGACGCCCACGCCGACCTGCTGGACGCCCGCAGCTGGAACAAGTCGCCCGTCCCGGTGTTCACCAGCGACGACAGCACGGGGCAGTACGGCCCCGGGCACAACTGCTTCACCGTCGCCGAGGACGGCCGTACCGACGTCCTCGTCTACCACGCCCGCCAGTACAAGGAGATCACCGGCGACCCGCTGCACGACCCCAACCGGCACACCCGGATCCAGAAGCTCGGCTGGAAGCCGGACGGCACCCCCGACTTCGGCGTCCCCGTGGCCGACACCGCGAAGGAAGGGGCGTGAGATGAGACGCGCGTACGCCGTCCTGCTCGCCCTGTGCTGCGCCCTCGCCGCCGCCCTGGCGACCGCCGGACCCGCCCGGGCGGCGCAGGGGACCATCGCCAACGGCACGCAGTTCACCGACACGTCGGGCAATCCGGTGCACGCCCACGGCGGCGGGGTGATCGAAGTGGGCGGCTCCTACTACTGGTTCGGCGAGGACCGCAACAGCGACAACACCTTCAGGTCCGTGAACGCCTACCGCTCCACCGACCTGAAGAACTGGGAGTTCCGCGCCCGCGTCCTCACCCGGTCCTCCGCCGCCGAGCTGTCCACCGCCTACATCGAACGCCCCAAGGTCGTCTACAACGCGGCCACCGGCAAGTTCGTGATGTGGATGCACAAGGAGAACGGCACCGACTACGGCGAGGCACGCGCCGCCGTCGCCGTCTCCGACACGGTCGACGGCAGCTACACCTACCGGGGCAGCTTCCGCCCGCTCGGCCGGTACATGTCCCGCGACCTGACCACCTACGTCGACACCGACGGCACCGCCTATATGGTCTCGGCGGCCAACGAGAACTACGACCTGCACATCTACCGGCTCACCGCCGACTACACGGGCATCGCCGGCCTGGTCGCCAACCCCTGGCCCGGCGGCCACCGCGAGGCACCGGCCCTGTTCAAGCGCGGCGGCGTGTACTTCATGCTCACCTCGGGCGCCACCGGCTGGAACCCCAACCAGCAGCAGTACGCGACCGCCACCTCCCTCGCCGGGCCGTGGACGTCCTGGAAGGCCGTCGGCGACTCCACCGCCTACGGCTCGCAGACCGCCTACGTCCTTCCCGTGCAGGGCACTTCGGGTACCTCGTACCTGTACCTGGGTGACCGCTGGGGCAACTCCTTCGGCGGGAAGGTGAACGACTCCCGCTACGTGTGGCTGCCGCTGGCCTTCCCCAGCGCCACCTCGATGACCATGTCCTGGTACCCGGAGATCACCGTCGACACCACGGCCGGCACCGTCACCGGCACTGCCGCGGCCTACAACACGCTGATCGCCCGGCACAGTTCCAAGTGCGCCGACGTGCCGGGCCAGTCGCTGTGGCAGGGCGTGGCGATCAGCCAGTACGGCTGCAACGGCGGCACCAACCAGAAGTGGTGGTCCAAGGACCTCGGCAACGGCTACCGGGCGCTGGTGGGCCGGGGCGGTTCCCTGTGCCTCCAGGAGAGCGCGAGCGGCGTCACCCAGGAGGACTGCACCGGCGCCACCGCCCAGCAGTGGTCCCTCACCGCGTCCGGCTCCTACGTCACCCTCAAGTCCCGCGCGAGCGGGGAGTGCCTGGACGTCTCCGGCGGATCCACCGCCGACTCGGCCGCGGTCATCACCTACGCGTGCAACGGAGCTGCCAACCAGCAGTGGCGACTAGGGAGTTGATGGTACGTCAGGGCAAGAGGTCGATGGCGTCGACGGCCGTGCCGGCGCTGAGGTAGCCCGTGGTCCCCGAACCGCTCACCACGTCGATCCGCAGCACGTTGTACTGGCCGGTGTCCGTGCGCCAGGCGGCGGCCGGGACGCTGTAGGTGAAGGTGTGGTTGTTGCCCCGGTACGAGCCCACCGTCAGGGAACGCGTGGTCGGCTGGGCGGGCGGGGAGGGGATCGCCGAGGTCCAGGTGTCGTTGACCGTGACCCGTGGCCGGCCGTTGGCGTAGGCCGTCGTCACGCCGATCCGCAGGGTGTGCGCGGCGGCGGCCTGCGCGGCGGTGAGCCGGAAATAGACGAGCAGGCCGCTGTTGACGCCCTTCCACAGATAGCAGGGGAAGCCGGATGTCTCGGTGCCGCTGCCGATCACCACGTTCCCGGTCCACGGCGCGGCCCGCACGTCGGACGGATGGGCGTACGTCATCAGCTCCGCGTTCTTGAACCCGCTCGGGGTGCCGTCCCAGTCCCCGATCCGCCAGATCGCGCTCGCCCGGGACGGGTCGTTGGACGCGGGGACGGTGAGCGTGTTCAGCGTGGTCGTCGTACCCGCCGTGACGGTCACCTGGGCACTGTGGACGGCCAGTTCGCCCTTGTAGACGGTCAGCGTGTACGTGCCCGGCAGGACGCGGGAGACCGAGAAGTACCCGTCCGAGGCGCGCGCCGGAGCCCAGTACTGGGCCGAAGGGTTGGCCAGGCCCACGGTGTACGGGTACGCCGTGTCCCGCCCGGCGATGCCGACCCCGGCGACACGGCCCCGGCCGCTCTCCGGCACGTAGCCGGCGATGCCCAGGGAGTCGGCCCACGGGGTGGTCAGCGTGCCGGGGTACAGGGCGGCCGGGGGTGCCCCGCCGTCGGTGAACGCGATGACGTACGGGCCCTGGAGCCCGTAGCGCTCGGCCTCCGTCTGGTTCTCCCCGTAGTACAGGATCTCGTACAGCCCGCCGCCGTCGGCGCTCTGGTGGCGCAGCAGCGAGCGGTAGAAGGGGCCGCCGGACGCCTTCTCGTGGTTGCTGCGCACGATCCACAGGCCGACGCCGGCGGCGGACCAGCCGGTGTAGTCGTAGTCGACGACCCGCACCTTGGAGTAGTGCTTGGACCGGGTCTGCCCGTCGGACTTGGCGAAGACGTCCGACGCCTCGATGGTGCCGGTCGTGTAGGTGTAGGAGTCGGGCTCGTCGTTGAGGAACAGGCCCGCCCTGACGCGCAGGATGAAGCGGGTCGCGCTGACCGAGGAGTCGGCCTTGTTCGTCCACAGGTAGATGTGGTTCTCGCCGCTGCGGGCCGCGTAGTAGTGGCGCAGTGTGCCATGGGTGACGGAGATCAGGATGGTGGAGCCGGACTGGGCCAGGGTCACCGTGGAGCTGCCGAGACCGGACTCGATGTGCGAGTTCTTGCCGCCGTAGCCCTGGTATTCGGTGCCCTTGTGGACCAGCGAGGTCAGGTCTCCGGTGGACTTGGAGACCTTGAAGACCAGGGCCGCGCCGGTGTCGACGACGTAGTTCGCGCCGTCGTCGCGCCAGCCGAAGCCGGCGGCGACGGCGGTACCGGCGAGCGGACCGGCGAGGGCGGCCGTGCCGGCGACGGCCGCGGTGCCGGCGACGAAGGCGCGGCGCGTGACCGCCTCGGCGGGGGATCCGGACATGGGGGTGCCTCCTTCGGGAGGTCCGGGTGTGCGGGTGACTGGCAGGGTGACAGTTGAATCGTTTTCGCAAAAGGGCTTGCACACGTCTCGGGACAGTGATCGTGCGAATTTCTCCTCAGGTCTAGAAAGCGCTTGTCACTAGCGGTACGGTCCAGCCGCCGGATGTCGCCGACCGCCGAGGAGCCTTCAGTGAGACGTTTCACCACCTTGCGCGGTGCCACCCTGGCCGCCCTCGCCCTCGGCGCGGTCCTGACGACCCCCGCCCGGGCGCACAGCGGACGGCCGCCCGGCATCGAGCACTGCACCGCCACCGCCTGCCACTTCGACGTCCCGCCGGGCACCTACGACGTGACCGTCCGGCTCGGCGGCCCCACGGCCTCCGCCACCCGCGTCACCGGCGAGACCCGCCGCACCCTGCTGCCGGAGACCGCCGTCCCGGCCGGCCGGCACACCACCCGCAGCTTCACCGTCGACGTCCGCACCCCCGAGGGGGAACCGACCGGCGCCGCCGGAACCCCCGGCCTGGACCTGGCACTCGGCGGCTCCGCGCCCGCCCTCGACGCCATCCGGGTCACCCCGGCCCTCCCCCACGCCCGGCCTCGCTCGCGCGGGGGGACCCCCATCGCCCGCCGGCTCCTCCTCATCGGCGACTCCACGGTCTGCGACCAGCCCGCCGACCCCTACTCCGGCTGGGGCCAGCAACTCCCGCAGTACCTGCGCAAGGGCCTGTCCGTCGCCAACCACGCCGACTCCGGCGAGAGCACGGTCACCTACCTCCGGGATCCACGGCTGTGGGCCGCCGTCCGGCCGCTGATCCGCCCCGGCGACCTCGTCCTCGTCCAGCTCGCCCACAACGACAAGACCACCGACGAGGCCACCTACCGCGCCAACCTGGAGACCCTGGTCGCCGGTGTCCGGGACCGGGGCGGCGAACCCGTGCTCGTCACCCCCGTCGTGCGCCGCTGGTTCAACGCCGACGGCACCCTGGACAACGACACCGCCCTGCTCGTCAACGGCCTCGGCGTCGACCACCCGGCCGTCATCCGCTCGGTCGCCGCCGCCGAAAACGTCCCGCTGATCGACCTCACCGCGAAGACCAAGGCCCTGGTGGAGTCCCTCGGCCCGGAAGCCTCCAAGGCGCTGTACCTGTACAACGAGAAGCGCGACAACACGCACACCTCCGTGCACGGCGCCACCGTCTTCGCGGGCCTGGTCCGCGACGAACTGCTCGCCCGCCGCCTGGTCCCCGAGGGCAGGGTACGGGTGTGACAGGCCCCGGGGCGCCCCGACCGGAACCGGGGCGTCCCGGGTTCCCGCCGAGGAAGGACAGCCACCGCCGTGATCGAACTCCCCGCCGACGACCGCGAGGTGAGCCCGTACACCGGCTACACCCGCGCCCACTGGGAGGCCGCCGCCGACCGGCTCCTCGCCGCCGTCGAGCCGTACGCGACCCCCGACCGCGCCCTCTACCACCTCCCCGGCGACCAGGTGAGCAGCTCCGGCCGCCTCTCCGACGGCCTCGAAGGCTACGCCCGCACCCTGCTGCTGGCCGCGTTCCGCCGCGACGAGACCGCCCTCGGCCGGTACGCCGACGGCCTCGCCACCGGCCCCGGCGGGGTCTGGCCCCGGATCACCGACCGGAGCCAGCCGCTGGTGGAGGCCGCCTCGATCGCGCTCGCCCTGCGGCTGACCCGGCCGTTGCTGTGGGACCGGCTGGCCGGCCCCGTGCGCCGGCGCACCGCCGACTGGCTGGCGGACGCCCTCACCGCCGAGCCCTGGCCGTGCAACTGGGAGCTGTTCCCGGTCACCGTCGGCGGCTTCCTCGCGGAGATCGGCCACCGCGAGGAGGCGGCCCGCGCCGCGATCGACCGGGGCCTGGCGCGGATCGAGACCTGGTACGCGGGCGACGGCTGGTACACCGACGGCGACGGCCGCAAGTTCGACTACTACAACGGCTGGGCCATGCACCTGTACCCGGTCCTGCACGCCTGGCTCGCGGGCGACACCGGCCTCCTCGACCGCTACGGCCGCCGGCTCTCCCGCCATCTCACCGACTACGCCCACCTGTTCGGCGGCGACGGCGCACCGCTGCGCCAGGGCCGCTCCCTCACCTACCGGTTCGCCACCACCGCCCCGCTCTGGCTGGGCGCGCTCACCGGCCACACCCCGCTGCCCCCGGGACAGACCCGGCGCCTGGCCTCCGGTGCCCTGCGGTACTTCCTGGACGGCGGCGCGGTCGACGAGCGGGGCCTGCTGCCGCTCGGCTGGCTCGCCCCCGACACCTCGCTGGTGCAGGGCTACTCCGGCCCCGCCTCGCCGTACTGGGCGAGCAAGGGCTTCCTCGGTCTGCTGCTGCCGCCCGGCCACGAGGTGTGGACGGCACCGGAGGAGGCGGCCCCCGCCGAACGCGCCGACGCGGCCCACCCGGTGCCCGTCCCCAACTGGCTGCTCCAGTCCACCGCTTCGGACGGACTGGTCCGGCTGCACAACCACGGCAGCGAGGACGTCCGGTACGACCCCTGCTACACCCGGCTCGCCTACTCCACCGCCACCGCGCCCGAGCCGTCGTACGACAACAGCGTGATCGTCGGCGGCGATCCGAGCCGTACGGGCATCGAGCCGCTCGGCACGGGCGAGGGCTGGATCGCCTCCCGGCACTCCGTGGGCGCCGGGACCGGTGTCACCAGCCTGGTGGTGGTGCGCGGAGCCGTGGAGGTGCGGGCCCACCTGGTGGCGGGCGCGGCACCCGGGACCCCGGTCCGGGTGACGGGCTGGCCGGACCAGGGCGGGGTGAGCGCCGAACTCGCCCCGGTCCACGGCCTGTCGGCGGAGCTGACCGGGACCACCGGGGCGGACGGCGGCCCCGCGCTCTTCGTGGCGCTCGCCCGGCTCACCGGCGAGGCGGAACCACGGCCGCTTTCCGGGCTGGTGACCGTGGTGGTGGGGGAGGACGAGCGCGAGGTGCGGGTGAGCTGGCCCGGCGGGCCGGCCATGGCCTTCCGGTTCACGGCCGAGGACCGGAAGTGGTCGGTGGCGCCCAGGTGAGCCCGCCGGTGGACGCCCCGGCGGGCTGACGTTCCGGGGGGAGGTGAGCCGTCCTGTGGGCAGGCAGACGTCGCTTCGGCGGGCGCCGAACCGCTCGGGGCCTAGCGTGGTCGTATGACCACAGAGCACGCCCCCGTCTCTTTCGCCGGCCTCCACCACCGCCTGGGAGAGCCGCTGTTACTGCCCAACGCCTGGGACCACGCCTCGGCCGCCGCCCTCGCCGCCCGGGGCTTTCCCGCGATCGGCACCACCAGCCTGGCGGTCGCGGCGGGCGCCGGACTGCCCGACGGGGCCGGCGCCACCCGGGAGCAGACCGTCCGGCTCGCCCTGACGCTCGGCTCCGAGCCGTACCTGCTCTCCGTGGACGCCGAGGCCGGCTTCAGCGACGACCCCGACGAAGTGGCCCGGCTGGCCGTCGAGTTGTGGGCGGTCGGGGCCGTCGGCATCAACCTGGAGGACGGCCTCGGCCCGGCCGCTCGGCACGCGGCGAAGATCGCGGCGGTGAAGGCGGCCGTGCCGGGGATGTTCGTCAACGCCCGTACGGATACGTACTGGTCGGGCGACGGCGACGAGCGGGACACCCTGCGCCGGCTCGACGCCTACCAAGCGGCGGGCGCCGACGGGGTGTTCGTGCCCGGCGTGACCGACCCGAAGCGCATCGCCGCCCTCGTCCGGCACACCGACGCCCCCCTCAACGTCCTCTACTCGCCCGCCGGACCCCCGCTCGCCCGCCTGGCCGACCTCGGCGTGCGCCGGGTCAGCCTCGGCTCGCTGCTGTACCGCAGGGCGCTCGGCGCGGCCGTGGACGCGGTGGCCGACATCGTGGCCGGACGCGCCCCGGGCGGCCCGATCCCCTCCTACGCCGACGTCCGCGCGTTCGACCGCGGCGTCTCGGCGAGCCGGTCCGCGAACTGCGCCGGGTGATCCGGCGTGCCGAGGCGCCCGCCCGGGAACTCGGCGAGGGCTGCGGCCGGGAGTTTCCCCCGGCGGCGGCGCCTCCGCGTGACCGACCGCCACCCGCCGCGCGGACCGCGGGCGGCAGCGGTCGGCCGGTCCTGGGCGGGCCCTCGCGTCACCTTCGCCAGAACAGGTGGTGCGTCACGCCGCTCGGGCTGGGCACGACCTCCAGGTGAAACCGGTCGAGCAGTTCGTCGGGGGACTCCCAGAGCCGTAGCCCGGTCCCGAGCTCCACCGGCGAGACCGCCACATGCATGGTGTCGACGAGGTCGGCTTCGAGGAACTGCCGGATGGTGGTGACTCCGCCGCCGAGCCGGACGTCCTTGCCCCGTGCCGCCTCCCGTGCCCGTTCGAGGACCGTGGGCGCGTCGCCGTCCACGAAGTGGAACGTGGTGTCGGAGAGCGTGAAGGACGGACGCGTGTGGTGGGTCATGACGAACACCGGGGTGCGGAACGGGGGCTCCGTACCCCACCAGCCGCGCCACGCATGGTCGGGCCAGGGTCCGCGCTGGGGCCCGAACTTGTTGCGGCCCATGATCTCGGCACCGATGTCGCGGGCGAAGTCCCGCGTGAAGTAGTCGTCGAGGCCACGGCTCCCGCCGGAATCCGTGCGCATGGGCCAGCTCGCCGTGGCTCCGGCCCATGCGAACAGCCTCTCGGGACGGTCCAGGCCGAACGGCCGCTCAAGGCTCTGGTGCTCGCCGGCCCCGATCCCGTCGCTCGAGACGTTGAAGTTCATGACTCTCAGTAGTTGATCCATGTGTTCCCTCGTCGGAATCCTGTCGACGTCATGGTGTGCGGCGAGGCGCCGCACATCATGACGTCGAACGGGACGAGGCCGGATCGACAGCGGCCCGCGACTCGGAACGGAGAACCCGGAACGGAAAGCCCGGAACAGGAGGCACCCGAGTCGCCACGGCCCCGCCCTACGCCGAAGTCCGTGCGCCGGAACGCAGCGTCTCGGTGAGCAAGTCGGCGAATTCCACGGGACGCTCCAGCGTGCCGAGATGCCCGCCGGGGAACTCCGCGAGGGCGCAGCCCATGCGGGTGGCGAGCGACTCGGCCGTGGCGTACAGGACTTGACCGCGCGAGTCGGCGCCGGCGGCGAGAGTGAGCCGGTTCGGGGCCGGGGCGGCGGTGGGCGTGTAGGCGGTGAACGGGCGCAGGATACGGGCCAGGAAGACGCCCATCGGGGTCGCCGACCCGCCCTCGGCGGGCGGCCGCCCGGACCCCTCCATCTGCTCGATCAGCTCCGCCCGCCGCGCGGCCCC
Source organism: Streptomyces rubradiris (assembly GCF_016860525.1). Lineage (NCBI taxonomy): Bacteria > Bacillati > Actinomycetota > Actinomycetes > Kitasatosporales > Streptomycetaceae > Streptomyces > Streptomyces rubradiris. Next base: position 1,790,671 of record NZ_BNEA01000015.1, on the reverse strand, counting down.
GTCCGGCAGGACCGTCACGCACGGCGGCTCGTGCGCGACCACGTGCGCCGTCCGCTCCGGGTGGCGGGCGAGCAGGTCCAGGGCCGCGATGCCGCCCGAGCTGGTGCCGAACACATACGCCGGCTCGCCCGCCGGCGCGACCGCGTCCAGCACCCGCCGCGCGCCCTCGCTCCAGTCCTCGACCCGCTGTTCGGCGACGGGCCGGCCGAGCCGGCCGTGCGCGAGGCCCAGCGGGTCGTAGGTGACCACGGTGAACCGCGTGGCCAGCCGTTCGATGAGCGGTCCGAGGCCCATCGGATGCCCGGCTCCGCCCGGCAGGAGCAGCAGCACCGGGCCGCGGCCCGCGATGTCGTGGTACAGCGTGTCAGCCATCGTTCTTCCCCTCCCGGGGCCAGTGAGTGAGGGCCAGGTGCAGGGCGTCGACCGCCTTGTCCCAGGAGGCCTTCACGTCCCGGTCGGCGCCGAAGCCGCCCGCGCTCTCCAGGACGCAGTAGCCGTGGAACGTGCTGCGCAGCAGGCGCACCGCGTCCGTCAGGTCCGGTTCCGCCAGGCCGTAGCCGCGCAGCATGCCGTAGGTGATCTCAGCGGTGCGGCGCAGCGCGGCGGAGTCCGCGATCAGGGACTGGTCGATCCGGATCTGGGTGGCCGCGTACCGGCCGGGGTGCTCCAGGGCGTAGTCCCGGTAGGCGCCGGCGAACGCCGCCAGCGCCTCCTTGCCCGCCCGGCCGGCCACGGCCGCCGCGATCCGGTCGATCAGCTCGCCGCCCGCGTACAGCGCGAGCCGGGCGCGCAGGTCCTGGAGATTACGCACGTGCGAGTACAGGCTCGCGTCCTTGACGCCGAAGCGGCGGGCCAGCGCCGAGACGCTGAGACGGTCGAACCCGGCCTCGTCCGCCAGTTCCGCCGCCGCTTCCACCAGCCGCTCGACGGTGAGTCCCGCCCGGACCATGGCCACCTCCCTTGAGTTCCTAGGATGCAGCCTAGACCATCTAGGAAAGCGGCGCATCAGGTGATCGGCGCGTACAGCACCCCCAGCTTGTCGATCTCGTCGCCGGAGCGGCCGGTGAATCCCACGATCTGCCAGCCGGCCGGGGCGGTGAGGGTGGTGCCGTCGGCGGTCGGCGTGCCCGCGGCGAGCGTGCGGCCCCGGTCGGTGGCGAAGGCGGCCGAGAAGATCCGGGTGCGGCCGTCCTTCCGGCCCTCGGTGAGCCGCACCGAGGTGAGGTGCTCCCCGGCGGCGAGGGTGAGCGAGGCGGCCGTGCCGCCGGTGCCGCCGTGGCCGAGGACCGTGCCGCCGTCGTGGGTGAGGGACACGGCGTCCAGGCGGGCGGCGCCGCGCAGGGTGAGGGTGCGCGGGGCGGGCGTGGCCGGCAGGTCGTCGGCGTCGTTGAAGGCCGTGCCGTGCGGCCCGCCGAAGAAGTCGCTCGCGCGGAGCCCGGGGTTCGGCGTGTAGGCGAAGTCGACGGTGTGCGGGAAGTGGTCGGAGAGGTTGCCGCCGGCCGGGTCCAGGAACTTGGCCCACTCGTCGTGGTAGCGCGTCGCGGTCAGGGAGAGCAGGGGGCCGCTGCGGTAGAGCACCTTGTCGACCACCTCGCAGTCGTCGGGCGGCGCGGACGCCGGGCACAGCAGCGGCTCGGCGCCCTGCGCGGGGGCCGTGCCGCCCTTGACCAGCCGTACCCAGGCGTCGGTCAGGCCGCCCTCGTCGACGAGCGTGCGGATGTTGTCGCCGGCGCGGGTGTAGCGGGTGTTGGTGTCGCCCATCACGATCACCGCGTTGCCCGCCGAGTTGGCCCGGATGAAGGCCGACAGCTGGGCGATGTTGGCCCGCCGGGCGGCCAGGGCGTCGGCGCTGTCGTCGGCGTTGGGGTGCAGGTTGTACAGGTCGACATACACGCCCTCGGCGAGCCGTACCCGGGCCAGGCTGAAGCCCTTGGGGGTCAGGCAGTTGGTGCCGGTGCAGTCGTTCCACCGCACCCGCTCGAAGTCCTGAAGCGGATAGGCGGACAGGGTGTTGAGGCCGTCCCCGAAGCCCGCGCCGCCGCTCGTGGCCGTGCGGTGGGGGTGGTGGTCGCCCGCGTAGAGAGCCGCGTGGTAGTTGAAGTCCTCCTGGACGTTGACGATGCCGTACTCCGCCAGTCTGGGCGATATCAGCGGGGTGTTGACCGCCGGATGACTGGAGCTGAGGCCCTCCGGCAGTCCGGCCACGTTGTACGTCAGGACGCTGAAGGTGCCGGAGCCGGCGGCCTGTGCCGGGCCGGCGCCGGCGGTGAGCCCGGACCCGGCCAGCAGGCCGGCGGCGAGGGTGCCGAGGAGTCGTCCCATGGGTCGCATGCGACCCATGGTCACGTCAACCTTGCCGATTTCAAAGGGTAGTTGGGGAAACGCTGTCGATCGCGGAGAAGACGAAGGAGAACTTTGCCGGCTGCGCCCGCAGGTGGTAGCGGGGCAGCGGGGCCGGGCCGCAGGACTGGGAGCCGATGCCGTGCTGGCCGTGGTCGAGGTTCACCCAGACCGTGTCGCCGGGCACCAGGTCGGTGCGGTGGGCGGCGGCGTCCAGCTGCTCGGTGGTCCAGCGGCGGGCGGTCAGGAAGAACGCCGGGTCGCCCTCGATCCGCAGGCCGCCGAGCTCCGCCCAGCGCACGTCGATCCGGGCGCCGTTCTCCTGCGGGCGGACGTACGGGGTCTGGAGATCGTCCACGGCCGCCTCCCAGCGGCCGGTGAGCGCCGCCGCCCGGGTGTCCGGGTACGCCTCGCCCGGTCCGCCGCCGTACCACCGCACCCGGTCGGCGGCCCGCAGCCCGAAGCGGATGCCGAGGCGGGGCAGCGGGACGGTCCAGTCGCCGTCCGGGGCGGTGGACACCGTCAGCCGGAGCCGGTCGCCGTCCGACGTCCACCGGTACACCGTCGCGAGCCCCGTCTCCCGGGCGGCCGGCGCCACCCGGGTGCGGACCGTCAGGGCGTCCTCGCCGGCCGCCACCGCGTCCAGGCGGTGCCGCATCCGGTGCAGGCCCAGCTTCCGCCACAGCGGCCCGTAGCGCGGGTCGCTCTGCCAGGCCGCGCCGTCGTCGTTGTCGGTGGTGGCCCGCCACACGTCCAGTCGCAGCTCCGTCACCGGTACCCCGCCGATCGTCCGCACCGCGCCGGTCCGGGCGTCGAACGTGGCCGGGCCCAGCGTGATCATCCCGTCACCGGGCACCGGCCGGGCGGTCGCGGCGACGGACGGCACCCGGCGCTCCGTCACCGGGACCTGTCCCCAGGCGACGACGTGACCCGCCGGCGCCCACGCGGTGCCGGCGGCGAGCCGCGCCCGGACGGTCCACAGCGCCTCGCCGGCCGGCGCCCCGGCCGGTACGGCGGGCAGCTTGACCTCGGCGGACTCGCCGGGAGCCAGCGCGGGCACCGACAGCGTGCCCTCCTGAACCGGTTCGCCCTCGACCTCGTACGACCAGGAGAACGCCAGTTCCGAAAGGTCCGCGAAGTCATACCCGTTGGTGATGCGGACGGTGCCGGCCCTGCCGTCGCCGGTGAGGGTGACGGGCTCGATCACCTTCTTGTATTCGATCAGCCCCGGGGACGGCCGCCGGTCCGGGAAGAGCAGGCCGTCGCAGACGAAGTTGCCGTCGTGCAGCTCCTCGCCGAAGTCGCCGCCGTAGGCGTACCCCAGCCCGGGGTGGGCGATGCCGTGGTCGATCCACTCCCAGACGAAGCCGCCCTGGAGCCGGTCGTAGGACCTGAACAGCCGTTGGTAGTCGGCCAGTCCGCCGGGTCCGTTGCCCATGGCGTGGGCGTACTCGCACAGGATGAGGGGCAGTTCGCGGCGCCGGCGCGGTCCGCCGTCCAGGCCCCGGCCGATCCGCTCGACCTCGGCGTGGCTCGCGTACATCCGCGAGTACACGTCCGTGTCACGGCAGTCGGCGTCGCCCTCGTAGTGCAGCAACCGGGAGGCGTCACGGTCGCGGATCCACTCGGCCATCGCGGTCAGGCCCCGCCCGGTGCCGGCCTCGTTGCCCAGCGACCACATCACGACCGACGGGTGGTTCTTGTCCCGCTCCACCATCCGGGCCGCCCGGTCCAGCAGGGCCGGGGTCCACCGGTCGTCGTCGACGGGGTTGTCCCGCCAGCCCTGTTCGGTGAAGCCGTGCGTCTCCAGGTCGCACTCGTCGATCACCCACAGCCCGAACTCGTCGCACAGGTCGAGGAAGGCCGGGTGCGGGGGGTAGTGCGAGGTGCGGACCGCGTTGATGTTGTGCCGCTTCATCAGCAGCACGTCCTCGCGCATCGTCGCGAGGTCCAGCGCCCGGCCCCGCTCCGGGTGCCACTCGTGCCGGTTGACGCCCTTGAACAGCACCGCCGTCCCGTTGACCTTGATCAGGCCGTCCGACAGCTCCACCGTGCGGAAGCCGATGCGCAGCGGCACCCGCTCGCCCTCGGTGGCCAGCACCCCCTCGTACAGCCGGGGCGTCTCCGCCGACCACGGCTGCACCGGCACCGTCACCGGCTCCCCGGTGGGCACGTCGATGCCCAGCTCCGGCACGCTCACCCGGCCGTCCGTGTCGGAGTCGACCCGCAGCGTGCCCGCGCCGGTGGTGTGGTCGTAGGAGGCGTGCACGAAGAAGTCGAGGACGCAGCCCGCGGGGCGGTGCAGCAGGGTGACGTCCCGGAAGATGCCCGGCAGCCACCACTGGTCCTGGTCCTCCAGGTACGAGCCCGCCGACCACTGGTGCACCCGCACGGCCAGCACGTTGCCGGCCGGCTCCAGCAAGTGCCCGACCGCGAACTCGTGCGGCAGCCGGGAGCCCTTGAACTCGCCGAGGTCCGTGCCGTTCAGCCAGACCCGGGCGCAGGACTCCACGCCGTCGAAGCGGAGCACCGCGCCGCCGTCCGCCGGCCAGCCGTCGGGCAGGTCGAACACGCGCAGGTGGTCGCCGGTCGGGTTCTCGGTCGGCACCCGGGGCGGGTCGACCGGGAACGGATAGAGGTGGTTGGTGTAGATCGGGGAGCCGTGGCCCTGGAGCACCCAGTGGCCGGGCACCGAGACCTCCGGCCAGCCGCCGGCGTCGTACCCGGGCGCCGCGAAGGAGTCGTCCTCGGCGTCGGCCGTGTCCGACAGCCGGAAGCGCCAGGTGCCGTTGAGGGAGAGGGACGGGGCGTCGGAGGACGCGTACCAGGCGCGGGGCGGCAGCGCCCCGGAGCCCGGCGAGACGTCCTCGACGTACTCGGTGGTCGTGGTCACGGACATGGGTCTCCTAGCTCAGCCCTTGATGCCGGTCTGCGCGATCCCCTGCACCAGCCAGCGCTGGAGGAAGAGGAACACGAACAGCAGGGGCAGGATCGAGATGGCGGTCGCCATGAAGATCAGGTGGTAGTTGACGGTCTGGTTGGTCATGTACGACGAGAGCGCGACCTGCACGGTCCAGGCGCTCGGGTCCTGGCCGATGACCAGCGGCCACAGGAAGGCGTTCCAGCCGCTGATGAAGGTGATCGTGGCGATCGCCGCGAAGAAGTTCAGCGAGTTCGGCACGACGACGCGCCAGTACGCGCCCCAGTGGCCGAGCCCGTCCACGCGCGCCGCCTCCTCCAGTTCCTTGGGGAACCCGAGGAAGTACTGCCGGAACAGGAAGCAGGTGAAACCGCTGAACAGCCCCGGGACGATCAGACCCCGGTAGCTGTCCACCCAGCCGAGTGACGACACCAGCACGAAACTCGGCACGAAGGTGACCGCGGCCGGCACCATCAGGGTCACCAGGACGGCGTAGAAGACCTTGTCGGCGTGCCGGTAGGGGATGCGGGCGAGGGCGTAGCCGGCCGGCGAGCACACGACCAGGGTGCCGGCCGTGTGCAGGACGCCGACGACCAGCGAGTTCCACATCGACCGGCCGAAGTCCACCGTCGGGTCGTCGAACGGCTCGGTGATGTTGCCCCACTGGATGTGGCTCGGGAAGAACTTCCACTCCTCGCCGGTGATCTCCGGGTCGGTGGACAGCGCGTTGCGGACCAGCAGATAGAACGGGACGAGGAAGAGCAGCGCGGCGACGCTGGTCGCGAGGTACAGCCCGGTCGAGCTCATCAGCCCGCCGCGCCGGGCGCGTGCGCGGGACTCGGGCGCGGTGGTGGTCACTTGGACTCCTCCCTGCTGCCGAAGCCCATGATCCGGCCCTGGAACAGGGTGACGACGCAGATCAGCACGGTCAGCACCACGGCTCCCGCGCTGCCCTTGCCGTAGTTCTGGTCCTGGCCGAGCGCGGTGTAGTACAGCTCGACCAGCGGCGGGCGGCCCCAAGTGGTCTTCGAGAGCAGGTTGAAGAACTCGTCGAAGGCCTGGTAGGCGGCCACGAGCAGCAGCAGGATCACGGCCGTGGAGGTGGCCCGCAGCTGCGGCAGCGTGATGTGCCGGAAGGTCTGCCAGCCGGGCTTCGCCCCGTCGATGGCGGCGGCCTCGTACAGCTCCCGCGGGATGTTCTGGAGCGCGGCCAGGAACAGGATCATGTAGAAGCCGGACTGGAGCCACAGCCGTGCGGTGATGACGACCAGCCAGTACCAGGGCGGGTCCGGGCTGGCGAGCCAGGCGGTGTCGTCCACGCCGAACAGGCCGAGGACGGTGTTGGCCAGGCCGAAGCGCACGCCGTTGAAGAGGGACATCTTCCAGATCAGCGAGGCGGCGACGTAGCTGCACGCGGTCGGCAGGAAGAACACCGAACGGTAGAACGCCCGCATGAACCGCAGCCGGTTCACCAGCAGCGCCAGGCCCAGGGAGAGCGCCCAGGTGGTGGGCACGATGAAGGCGGCGAACACGGTGAAGGTGCCGAGCGAGCCCATGAACCCGCTGTCGGACAGGATCTCCCGGTAGTTGCCCAGCCCCACGAACTCGCTGGGCGTCACCGTGAAGCGGGCCTCGAAGAAGCTGAGGTAGAGGCTCCAGCCGATCGGGATGTAGACGAAGACGGCCAGCCCGATCAGGAACGGGCCGGTGAAGAGCCAGAAGGTGAGGGTGCGGCTGCCGCGCGGCCGTCGCCGGGGCCGGGCCTCGGTGGCGCGGGCCGTAACCGCGCGCGTGGTGGTGGTCGGCATCTCGGGATCCGTCCGGCGGCCTATCCGAACAGCTTCTTCAGCTCGGCGTTCACCGTCCTGTCGCACCGGTCCAGCGCGGCCTCGGGGTCACCGCCCTTGCGGACGCAGTCGGCGAACAGGTCCTCCGTCGCGGTGATCATCGCCTGGGTCCAGCCGATGTTGTCGAAGTGCCCGTACTCGTTGAAGAGCCGCACGCCCTCCGCCGGCAGGCCCGACTCCAGCTTGCCGGTCGCCTGGGCGATGGAGGTGCGCGGCGGGATGTGGAAGCCGTACGACGTCGCCCAGTCCTCCTGGTACTCCTTCTGGTCGAGCCACAGCCACTTGACGTAACTCTTGGCCGCGTCGACGTTCCGGCCCTTGGCGTTGACGAACATCGACCAGCCGCCGTTGTAGACGGACGGCCGGCCCGCGTCGCCGACCTTCGGGAACGGCATGATGCCGAGGTCGTCACCGAGGGACTGCTGGAACTGCGGCATGGCCCACATCCCGCAGAACTGGATGGCGCACAGGCCCTGGTTCAGCGCCGACGGGTCCCAGAAGTCGGCCGGGGCGTCCAGCAGCAGATGGCCGCTGGTGAACAGCTCCCGCATCGTCCTCAGGCCCGCGACCACGGCGTCCGTGTGGTAGGCGATCTCGTTCTTCTCGTCCAGGGTGTCCGCGCCGGCCGACCAGATCAGCGGGTTGATCACCGCGTGCAGGTCGTTGCCCAGGAACAGGCCCTTGACCTCGCTCGTGGTGAGCCTGGCGGCGGCCTCCACCAGTTCCTCCAGCGTCCGCGGCGGCTCGACGCCCGCCTTTTGGAGCATCGACTTGCGGTAGAAGAAGAACTGCGGGTCGTCGATCATCCGCACGCCGTAGATCCTGCCGTCCACCGTGTGCGACCGGATGTCGGCCCGGTTGAAGTCGTCCTTGACCGGTGCCACGAGGTCGGTCAGGTCCGCCACCTGGCCGCTTCTGACGAGCTGGATCTGCGGATGGAACTCGAACAGGTCCGGCGCCTGGTCGGTGAGCAGGGACGCGAAGAGCTTGCTCTCGAAGTTGGAGCCGGTGATCCACCGCGTGGTCACGTCCGCCTCGGAGTACGCCTTCGCGTAGCGCTTGATCGCCTGCTCGGTGCCCGGTTCGCCGTAGGCGTGGAAGTACTGGACCAGCTGCTTGCCCGAACCCGAGCCGCCGCCACGTCCGTTGTTGCCGCCGCACGCGCCGAGCGCACCGGCGGCGGCCAGGCCCGCGGTGGCCCGGAGTATCGATCGACGGTCCCAGGTGCTGCTGTGTGCCGACATGCTGACGTCCTTGTCTGGTCGAGTGCGGCTACGGCTCGCACGCCCGGTGCCCGAGGGCCGAAGGGGGTGTGGTGCGGGACGCTAACCTTCGCCTAAGGCTTCGGCAAGGGGTTGGACGAAGTGCGCGCGAGTTGTTGCCCGTCGTTCGGGATCGCGAACACCCTTGTCGCACAAGGGAGATGGAGTGCGGCGCGACCGACGGCGCCCGGCTACGGCACGGAAGCCGCCGGACCGGGGGAGCGGCCCGGCGCCACGGGCCGTGTCATGCCGGCGGCGCCGTGCGGCTGCCCGCCCGCGGGTTCCGCACCGTCCGCTGCCCGACCGACCGCAGCGCCCCCTCCAGGGCGAACGTGGCAGCGCCGAGGGACACCGGGTCGGTGGGGATCGGGGAGAGGACGATCTCGGTGGCGGCCAGCGGCCGGCGAAGCGCGTGCCGGGCGACCGCCCGGCGGACCTCGTCGAGCAGCGGCTCGCCCAGCCGGGCGGCCACCCAGCTGCTGAGCACGACCACTTCGGGGTTGAGCAGATTGATCAGGTCGGCGATGCCCGCGCCGAGGTAACGGGCGGTGTCCTGGACCACCTTGAGCGCCACCGGGTCCCGCCCGGCGACCGCGCGGGCCAGCGCGTCGATGGTGGCCGTCTGGTCCTTCGGGTGCAACAGCCCGGAGCCCGGGTCGAGTTCGCTCAGGTTCCGCATGATGCCGGGCGCCCCGACGTACGTCTCCACACAGCCGTGGTTGCCGCAGTGGCACGGCCGGCCGTCCAGGACGAGCGTGGTGTGCCCCCACTCGCCGGCGCTGTTGCTCACCCCCCGGTGCAGCCCGCCGCCGAGCGCGAGCCCGGCGCCGACCCCGGTCCCGAGATTGACCACCACGGCGTCCCCGCGGCCCCGCGCCGCCCCGAACCACAGCTCGGCCACCGCGCAGGCTCGCAGCGGATTGTCCAAGTGGAGCGGGTAGGCGATGTGCTCGGCGAGCAGATCGAGCAACGGCACGTCGTGCCAGTCCCAGTTGGGCGCGTACTCGGCGACCCCCGAGTCCCGGTCCACCTGGCCCGGCACGCTCACCCCGACGCCGAGCACCCGGGCCGCCTCGACGCCCGCCTGGGCGACCACCGAGCCGACGGCGGCGGCGACGTGCCCCACCACCTGCTCGGGCCGGCTCTCCCCGGGCCGCATCTCCTCGTCGGCCCGGGCCAGCACGTTCAGCGCCAGGTCGAACAGCTCCACGTGGACGTACGTCTCCGCGATGTCCACACCGATCAGCGCGCCGCCCGAGGCGTTCACGGCGACCAGCCCCCGGGGACGGCCACCGGCCGAGTCCTCGAACCCCACCTCGGTGATCATGCGCAGGTCCAGCAGCTCGCCGACGAGCGTGGCCACCGTGGCCAGGCTCAGCCCGGTGGCCGCGGCCAGCTCCTGCCGGGAGGTGGGGGACTCGGCGATGATCTGGCGCAGCACCTCGTAGCGGTTCGCGGTGCGGATGTCGCGCGATGTGCGCTTCACGCGGCTGCCCCTTTCTTCCCGTCCGGCCCGGCCCAGACGGCATGGCTCCGGCGCGGCGTCAGGCTATGGGGTGGATGTCGGTTCGACAAGGGGTTAGGAAAGGGGGTGGAGAAAGTGAGGCGAGAAAGCGGGGCGGCCCGCCGGGGCAGGTCACCGCGGCGGGCCGGTCTGTTCCTCGCGCCCGGTCGGTCGGCCGAGTGCCGTGGCGGGTCGGCCAGCCGACCGGTCGACCGACCGACCGACCGACTGTCGTGGCGGGCCGGCCAGCCGACCGGTCGACCGACCGGCCGACTGCGGCGGCGGGCCGGCCAGCCTGCCCTGTCACTCCCCGAAGAGGTCCCGCACGAAGCCGTTGGTGAACGTGCCCGCCGGATCCAGCGCGCGGGCCAGCGCGCGGAAGTCGGCGAGCCGCGCGTACCGGTCGCGGAGGTCCGCCGCCGGGATGCCGAACACCTTCCCCCAGTGCGGGCGCGGATCGAACGGGGCCAGCGCCTCCTCCAGCCGGCGCACCGCCGGCAGCACCGCCGACTCGTCGCGCACCCAGGTGAAGTGCAGCGCGACCGAGTCCCGGGCGTGGGCGGGACTGAGCCACTGCGCGTCGGCGGCGATCGTGCGCACCTCGCAGGTCTGGAGCACCCCGGCGACCGTCTCCCGGACGGCGTCCACCGCGTGCAGCGCGGCCGGCGCGGACGCGCGCGGCAGCAGGTACTCCGACTGGATCTCCTCGCCGCTGCTGGGCGTGAACTCGGCCCGGAAGTGCGGCAGTCGTTCGTGCCAGGGCCCCGGCACCCCCGACTGGCGCGTGCAGTTGGCGGCGGGCATACCCGGCACCGGATGCAGCGCCTCGGTCGCCGGCTCGGCCCACGGGAAGTCCACCGCCGGCTGATCGGTCCGGCGCTTGACCCACACCTGCCGGAAGCCCGGCCGCCGCCAGTCGGTGAACAGGCTGACGCTGTACGCGGCCCCGGCCACCGCCTCGAAGTCCAGCCCCTCCAGCGGCAATTCGGTGAACACATACTGTTCGACCTCGTAGGCCGGCTCCAGGTCCAGGGTGAGGGCGGTGACCACACCGAGGGCGCCGAGCGAGGTCACGGCGCCGTCGAAGCGGGCGTCCCCGCGGCCTATGGACACCGTCGAGCCGTCGGCGGTGAGCAGCTCCACCTCCCGCACGGCCACCGCGAGCGGGGCGTTGCCCACCCCCGAGCCATGGGTGCCGGTCGCCACCGAGCCGGCCACCGAGATGTGCGGCAGCGAGGCCATGTTGGGCAGGGCCAGCCCCCGGTCGTGCACCGCCTGGGCGAGTTCGGCGTACCGGACGCCCCCGGAGACCCGGACCGTACGGGCCGCGGTGTCCACGTCGATCACCGGCGGCAGACCGGCGATCGACACCAGCACCCCCTCCTCGCCGGGGTCGGCGATCCGGTTGAAGGAGTGCCCGCTGCCCAGGACCCGCACCTTCGAGCTGCCCGCCACCACCGCCCGCAGTGCCCCCACCGACCGCGGGCGGTGGAACTCCTTGACCGTGTAGGTGATGCTGCGCGCCCAGTTGGCGACCGTCTCCGTCACGTCCGTCATCCCGTCTCCCGCAAGTGGTGATCCATTGACCCTCTCATCGGCCGGGACCTACCGTAGAGAACGGTTGCTGTCCGTGCGTCACCGAGCCGGGAGGCCCCTTCCTTGACCGAGCGGCCCCGCGCCCTGTTCGCCATGACAGCCCGGAACGTGCCGGCGGTGTTCCCGCCCGAGCTGCTGGAGCGGCTGCAGGCGTGCGTGGACATCGATCCCGCCCTGGTGGCCGAGGACTTCACCGGACCCCGGGTGCGGGAAGCGCTCGCCCGGACCGAGATCCTCGTCACCGGCTGGGGCTGCCCCCGCCTGGACCGGGCCGCCCTCGACGCTGCCCCGCGCCTGCGGGCCGTGCTGCACGCGGCCGGCTCGGTCAAGGGGTTCACCACCCCCGAGGTGTGGCGGCGGGGCATCGCCGTCTCCTCGGCCGCCGAGGCCAACGCCCTGCCCGTCGCCGAGTACACCCTGGCCATGATCCTGCTCGCCGGCAAGGACGTCTTCGCGCTGCGCGACGAGACGCGCGCCCGGCGCGCCTTCCCCTACGACGGCGTCCTCCCCGGCGTCGGCAACCACGGCCGCCGCGTCGGCATCGTCGGCGCCTCCCGGGTCGGCCGCCGCCTGATCGAGCTGCTCCGCCCGCACGACCTCGACGTCACGCTCGCCGACCCGTACGTGGACGCCGTCGAGGCCGCCCGGCTCGGCGTGCGGCTGCTGCCGCTGGACGACCTGCTGCGCGCCTGCGACATCGTCAGCCTGCACGCCCCGCAGACCGCCGAGACCCGCCATCTGATCGACGCCCGCCGGCTGGGCCTGATGCGCGACGGAGCCGTGCTGATCAACACCGCGCGCGGCGCCCTGGTCGACCACGAGGCGCTGATCGCGCACCTGCGCTCCGCACGCCTGAGCGCCGTCCTGGACGTGACCGACCCGGAGCCGCTGCCCGCCGGCTCCCCGCTGTTCGACCTGCCGAACGCCTTCGTCACCCCGCACCTGGCGGGCTCGCTGGGCAACGAGGTGGCCCGCCTCGGCCGGGCGATGGTGGAGGAGGCCGAGCGCCTGACGTCCGGCGAGGCGCTGCGGCACGCGATCGACGAGACGGTACTGGACCGCACGGCGTGAGTGTCGGCACGGGCAACGGATTTAGTCGTCTGCCCAGCCGTTCGCGATGGAATCCGAAAAAAATCTGGCCGCACCCAGGCTGTTTCGATAGCTTCCCGACATGGCCACTGATGACCTCCCCTCCCGGCTCCCCGTGACCGACCGCACCCGGCACCGCCGCCTGCGCGAGCAGGGCAGCCTGGAGCGGGCCGACCTGAACGCGATCCTGGACGCCGGTTTCGTCTGCCACCTGGGCGTGGTGATCGACGGCCGGCCGCTCGTCGTGCCGACCGTGTACGGCCGGGACGAGCGGCAGCTCTATGTGCACGGGTCCGTGGCGAGCCGCAGCACGGCCGGCGGCCTCCCGGTCTGTGTGACCGTCACCCACGTCGACGGGCTGGTCCTCGCCCGGTCCGTGTTCGAGCACGGGGTGAACTACCGCAGCGCCATGATCCACGGCGACGCGCGCAGGGTCACCGACCCCGAGGAGAAACTGGAGGGGCTGCGCCGGCTCACCGAGCACGCCACCCCCGGACAGTGGTCCTACGCCCGCCGCCCCAACCGCAGGGAACTCGCCGCCACCACCGTGCTCGCCCTCTCCCTGGAAGAGGCGTCCGTCAAGATCCGCACCGGCGCCCCCGACGACGGCGACGGCCCCGACGCCGCGCTCGGCCTGTGGGCCGGTGTCCTGCCGCTGACCGGGATCTGGGGCGCCCCCGTACCCGACCCCGCGCTGCCCCCCGGCACCGCCGTCCCCGACCACATCGCGCGCCGGGCGGGGACCCGGCACGGCTGAGGCGCGGGCGGGGGCATACGGTGTGGTGCGTACGCCTGAACCGGGAGGAGACAGACGAATGGGCAGTCGTACCGCGCTGGTCGAGGATCTGATGGAGCGGTTCCCGCACGTCCCACGGGAGGCCGTCTTCAAAGAGGATCTGCTGCGGGGCGGTGTCGCCTTCGACAAGTCCGCCCTGAGCGACAATGAGGACGGGGACGTCAAGCCGAAGTCCTACTTCATCTTCTCCTTCGACCACGGCACCCTGCCCGAGCTGGGCGAGGCCGCGCTGCGCCGGCCCCCGGAGGAGATCATCCTCACCGGCGGCCCGTACGACCTGCGGCGCACGGTCGTCTCCGTACGGGTGAACCCCGCCTCGCCGTACCGGGTCGCCGCCGACGAGGAGGGGCTGCTCGGGCTCTACCTCGACGGCACGCGCATCGCCGACGTCGGCGTGCCACCGATGCCCGAGTACTACCGGCACACCCTCTCCAACGGGAAGTCCGTGATGGAGGTCGCACCGACCATCCAGTGGGGCTACCTGATCTACCTGACCGTCTTCCGGGTCTGCCAGTACTTCGGCGCCAAGGAGGAGTGCCAGTACTGCGACATCAACCACAACTGGCGCCAGCACAAGGCGGCCGGGCGGCCGTACACCGGGGTCAAGGACGTCGAGGAGGTCCTGGAGGCCCTGGAGATCATCGACCGGTACGACACCCAGAAGGCGTCCACCGCCTACACCCTCACCGGCGGCGCCATCACCTCCAAGGTGGCGGGCCGGGACGAGGCCGACTTCTACGGCCACTACGCCAAGGCCATCGAGGAGCGCTTCCCGGGCCGCTGGATCGGCAAGGTCGTCGCCCAGGCGCTGCCCAAGGCGGACGTACAGCGGTTCAAGGACTACGGCGTGCAGATCTACCACCCCAACTTCGAGGTGTGGGACCGCCGGCTGTTCGAGCTGTACTGCCCCGGCAAGGAGCGCTACGTCGGCCGGGACGAGTGGCACCGCCGCATCCTGGACTCCGCCGAGGTGTTCGGCGCGCGCAACGTCATCCCGAACTTCGTGGCCGGCGTGGAGATGGCCGAGCCCTTCGGCTTCACCACCGTGGACGAGGCCATCGCCTCCACCACCGAGGGCCTGCGCTTCTTCATGTCCCACGGCATCACACCCCGCTTCACCACCTGGTGCCCGGAGCCCACCACCCCGCTCGGCAAGGCCAACCCGCAGGGCGCGCCGCTGGAGTACCACATCCGCCTGCTGGAGGCCTACCGGCAGACCATGGACGACTTCGGCCTGTCCTCCCCGCCCGGCTACGGCCCGCCCGGCCCCGGCCGCGCCGTCTTCTCCGTCAGCTCCTTCATGGACAGCCTGCCCGCGGACGGGCCGGACGCCGGGCGGGAGCCCGAAGCGGCGACCTCCACGGCGAGTTGAGGGGCCGGAAAAAAACCCTTTGACGCACGGCCCCGCCCGCGGGCTAGAGTCGGACCACACGCCGAGGTGGCGTGCGAACGCGCGAGTGAGGACGAGGAGGTGTCGACCGATGGCTGTCACTGTGCCGGGCGCTGCCCTCATCCAGGAAGTCCTCAAGTCCACCTCCGTGGCCACCGGCTGAACCCACCGCGCGTCGTGCGCGTGTGCCCGGGGCCGCCCTTGCGTCGAAGGGTCTTTCCCTTGTCTTCCACCTCTGCTGTGTTCTCCGCGCTCGCTCCCTACGGCTGGGACGAGGACTGGGCCGCCGCGTTCGCCCCGTACGCGGCCGACGGGCTCGTGCCCGGCCGGGTCGTGCGGGTCGACCGGGGCCAGTGCGACGTCGTCACCGCGGCCGGCACCGTCCGGGCCGACACCGAGTACGTCGTGCCCCGCGACCCGATGAAGGTCGTGTGCACCGGGGACTGGGTCGCCGTCGACCCCGACGGCGACCCGCGCTATGCGCGCGCCTATCTGCCCCGTCGTACCGCCTTCGTCCGCTCCACCTCCTCCAAGCGGTCCGAGGGACAGATCCTCGCCGCCAACGTCGACCACGCCGTCGTCGCCGTGTCCCTCGCCGTGGAACTCGACCTCGGCCGCGTCGAACGGTTCCTCGCCCTGGCCTGGGAGTCCGGCGCCCAGCCCGTCGTCGTCCTCACCAAGGCCGACCTCGTGGCCGACCCGGTCACCCTCGCGCACCTCGTGCGGGACGTGGAGACCAGCGCGCCCGGCGTGCCCGTGCTCAGCGTCAGCGCCCTGCACGGCGACGGGCTCGACGTGCTCGTGGCACTCGTCGGCTCCGGTACGAGCGTGCTGCTCGGCCAGTCCGGCGCCGGCAAGTCCACCCTCGCCAACGCGCTCGTCGGCGCGGACGTCATGGACGTACAGGCCGCCCGGGACGTCGACGGCAAGGGCCGGCACACCACCACCACCCGCAACCTGCTCGCCCTGCCCACCGGCGGGGTCCTCATCGACACCCCCGGGCTGCGCGGCGTCGGCCTCTACGACGCGGAGGGCGGCGTCGGACAGGTCTTCGCCGAGATCCAGGAGCTGGCCGAAGGATGCCGGTTCCACGACTGCGCCCACGAGAGCGAGCCGGGGTGCGCGGTGCGCGCCGCCGTGGCCGACGGCCGGCTTCCCGAGCGGCGACTGGACAGCTACCGCAAGCTGATGCGGGAGAACCAGTGGATCGCGGCCAAGACCGACGCCCGGGTCCGCGCGGAACTCCGCCGGGACTGGAAGCGGAAGGGCGCCGAGGGCAGGGCGGCGATGGAGGCCAAGCGCGGTCGCTGGAGCTAGGCGGTCGCTGGAACCAGGTGTCCGATTCCCGCTGGCCCCGGCCTTCCCGTGCGGCCCACACTGGGACATGTGAAGGACGAAGACAGCAGGTACGAGGCGGTGCGCAGCCGGGACGCGCGGTTCGACGGGGTGTTCTTCTTCGCCGTCGAGACCACCGGCATCTACTGCCGTCCCAGCTGCCCGGCCGTGCCGCCGAAACGGCACAACGTGCGGTTCTTCCCGACGGCCGCCGCCGCACAGCGCTCCGGTTTCCGGGCCTGCCGGCGGTGCCGGCCGGACGCCGTGCCCGGCTCGGCCGAGTGGAACGTCCGCGCGGACGTCACCGGCCGGGCCATGCGCCTGATCGCCGACGGCGTCGTGGACCGGGAGGGCGTCGCCGGGCTCGCCGCGCGGCTCGGCTACAGCGCCCGGCAGGTGCAGCGCCAGCTCACCGCCGAACTGGGGGCCGGGCCCGTGGCGCTCGCCCGGACCCAGCGCGCGCACACCGCGCGCGTGCTGCTCCAGACCACCGGCCTGCCGGTCACCGAGATCGCTTTCGCGGCCGGGTTCAACAGTTTGCGGCAATTCAACGACACCATCCGCGAGGTGTACGCCGCGACCCCGACCGAGCTGCGGGCCGCCGCCGGGGACCGGGCCGCCCGCCGGGCCACACCGGGCACGGGCATCCCGCTCCGGCTCGCCCACCGCGGCCCCTACCAGGCGGCGGCCGTCTTCGACCAGCTCGCCCGGGAGGCCGTCCCCGGCGTCGAGGAGGTGACCGGCGCACCCGGCGCCCGCACCTACCGGCGCACCCTGCGGCTGCCCTACGGCACCGGTATCGCCGCCGTCCGGGAACGCGTCCACTGCGGCCGGTCCCGCGGCGGCACCCACCCGGGCGGCTGGCTCGAGGCCCGGCTGCGCCTCACCGACCCCAGGGACCTCACCACCGCCGTGCAGCGGCTGCGCCGGCTGTTCGACCTGGACGCCGACCCGTACGCCGTCGACGAACGGCTCGGCGCCGACCCCCGGCTCGCCCCGCTGGTCGCCGCCCGCCCCGGGCTGCGCTCGCCCGGCGCCGTGGACCCGCTGGAGCCCGCCGTGCGCGCCCTGGCCGGCACCGAGGGCGCCGGGGAACTGGTGCGCCGGTACGGCAAACCGCTCGACGCGCCGCACGGCGGCCTCACCCACCTCTTCCCCGAGCCCGCCGTCCTCGCCGAGGCCGAGCCCGGCGGCCCGCTGGGCGCGCTCGCCGCCGCCCTCGCCGACGGCACGGTACGGCTGGACCCGGGCGCCGACCGGCACGCCGCCGAGGAGGCCCTGCTCGCCCTGCCCGGCATGGACCCGGACACCGTCGCCACCCTCCGCGTCCGCGCCCTCGGCGACCCCGACGTCGCCCCGCCCGGCACCGCCCTCCCCGGCACCTGGCGGCCCTGGCGGTCGTACGCCGTCCGGCACCTGCGGGTGGCGGGCGAGCGGCCCCCCTGAGCGCCCGGCCCACCCGGGACGCGCCCCGTCACCCACTCCCTCACGAAGCGAGGAGCACCGGTCCGATGACCACCGTGTACTACACCCACCTGGACGCCCCCGTCGGGCCGCTGCTGCTCACCGCGGACCCGGACGGCGCGCTCACCTCGCTGTCCGTGCCCGGGCAGAAGGGCGGGCGCGGCGTGCGCGACGACTGGCGGGCCGACCCCGGTCCGTTCCGGGCCGCCGCCGAGCAGCTCGCCGCGTACTTCGCCGGCGAGCGCACGGAGTTCCGGCTGCCGCTGCGGGCGTCCGGCACCGAGTTCCGGCGGGCGGTGTGGGCCGCCCTGGACGAGGTGCCCTACGGCACCACCGTCACCTACGGGGAGATCGCCGCCCGGATCGGCGCGGCCCGCGCCGCCGTGCGCGCCGTCGGCGGGGCGATCGGCGCCAACCCGCTGCTCATCCTGCGCCCCTGCCATCGGGTGATCGGCGCGAACGGCGCGCTGACCGGATACGCGGGCGGACTCGAACGCAAGCTCCGGCTGCTCACCCTGGAAGGCGCCCTCCACCCCCGGACGCCCGTACACCCGGTAGGGGCGCCGGCCGGTCCCGCGGAGTAGCCCCCCGGTCCTGCGGAGTAGCCCTCCGGACCCGCCCCGGCCGCGGCGGCCCCGCCGCGTGCGCGTGGGGCCGTCAGTCCAGCGCGCGCGCCACCAGTCGCGCCAGACCCGCGACGCCTCGCCCGATCCACCCGGGCAGCCCTGTGTCCACCGCGACTCCGGCGACGTCCGCGGCCGTGCCCGCCCGGTCCCACCCGGAGTCGCACCGGGAACAGGACCGGGGCCAGCGGCGCTTTCGCTCCCCGCACCTCTTGCACACCGCCATCGCCGCGTTCTCCCCTCCCAGGACACCGGCGGCAGCGCGCCGCAAGCGTCGAACGCCCATCCGATCGTGCGCCAAAGGTAACTGGACCGGGCGGCGAACCCGCTGAACGAATCATGAACGCGCCGGGCTCCCCGTTGCGCCGAACGGGTGGATGTGGGGGCGATGGACGGCGTGTCGGTCCGGGTTGTGGCACCTTCGCTGCGAAGGGCGTCCTCCCCGGGCGTGCTTGAAGGGCGGGCACACATGGCCAAGGTCGTACGGGTTCTCGCGGTTCTCCTTCCGCTGCTGCCGGCGGCCCTCATGACACCGGCCACCGCCCAGCCGGCCCCGCTGCCCTGGACCGGCAGCTGGGAGACGGCGCCCTCCGGCACCGCCGCCCCGCTGCCCGGCGCCGCCTTCCGCAACGTCGTCCACCTCAGCGTCGGCGGCACGGCCGTCCGGGTCCGGCTCAGCAACCGGCTCGGCACCCGGCCGCTCCGCCTCGGCGCCGTCACCGTCGCGCTGCGCCGGGCGGCCGGTCCCGATGCCCTCCCCGGCAGCCTGCGCACCGCCACCTTCCACGGCGCCCCCGAGGTGACCGTCCCGCCGGGCGCGGACGCCGTCAGCGACACGGTGCCGCTGCCCGTGCCGCCCGCAGCCGACCTGCTCGTCACCGTCTACACCCCGGACGACTCCGGCCCCGCCACCTACCACCGCACCGCCCTCCAGACCAGCTACCTGGCCCCGGTGGGCGCCGGCCGGGCCGCCGACGAGGACGGCACCGCGTACGCGCTGACCACCAGCCACTGGTACTACGTCACCGGTGTCGACGTCCGCGGGCCCGCCGCCGGCAGCGTCGTCGCCTTCGGGGACTCGCTCACCGACGGCAACGGCTCCACCCCCGACACCAACCGCCGCTGGCCCGACCGGCTCGCCCAGCGGCTGCGCGGACACCGGCTCGGCGTCCTGAACGCCGGCATCTCCGGCAACCGCCTGCTGCGCGACGGCACCGGACCGAGCGCCCTCGCCCGCCTGGACGCCGACGCCCTGGACCGGGCCGGAGTGCGGGCCCTGGTCGTCTTCGAGGGCATCAACGACATCAAGGGCACCCCGCAGGCGCACGACCCGGCCGCCTACGCGGACGCCTACCGCACCCTGGTGGCCCGCGCCCACGCCCGCGGCATCCCGGTCGTCGGCGTCACCCTCACTCCGTACGGCGGTTATCCCGCCTGGACCCCGGCCGGCGAGGACGTACGGCTGCGGGTGAACGCCTTCATCCGCACCGGCGGCGCCTTCGACGCCGTGGCCGACGCGGACGCCGCCGTACGCGACCCGGCCGACCCGACGCGCATCCGGCCCGCCTACGACCCCGGCGACCACCTGCACTTCAACGACGCCGGGATGTCCGCCGTGGCCGACACCGTCAGCGACGCCTTGGCCCGCACTCGTCACTCCGTCGCGGTTTTCCCGCACCTCTCCGAGCCCATCACCACGTCGAAGACCACCGGGTAACGGGTGATCTGCTCGTTCGGTCCCGGCCGGGAGGCGCAGATCCGCCACGCCGCGAGGTCGTCCACCCGGCGGCCCTGACCACTCGCGTCCTCGAAGGTCATCTCCAGTGTGGAGCCCATCTGTTCGTACGCCCGCCCGGCGTTGCCGCCGATGACGTCGGGCATGGTGGCGGTGACCGGCCGGGCGTTCGCCGGGCGGTGCGTCCCGGCGGGCGCCGAGCCGGTCGGGGCGCTCGCCGGGCCGGTCGAGGTGTCCGCCGGGCCGTCCGGCACCGACGACGCGCCGCAAGCGGTGATCGAGGCCAGGAGCACGGCGGCGAGGGCGGGTCTCAGGAACTCGGTGACGGTCATGTTCTCCCCAACGTGACGACGGTCGGCACAGTATTCACGACTCAGGGCGGGAGGGCAGCAAGGGCCGCCGGTGACGGCCGGGGCGGGGGCCGGGTCAGCGGTGTTCCTCCCGGGTCACCCAGCCCCGTTCCCAGGCGTGCCAGCCCAGTTGCATCCGGGTGGTCACCCCCGCCAGTTCCATCAGCCGCCGCACCCGGCGCTGCACGGTCCGCAGCCCCACGTCGAGCTGTTTGGCCACGCTCGCGTCGGTCAGCCCGGCCAGCAGCAGCGAGAGCACCTCCAGATCGGTGGCGTCGGGCCCGCCCGGCGGCTCCTCGGTCACCCCTTCGGCGCCCAGCCGCAGCGGCAGCGCGTCCCGCCACACCGACTCGAACAGCCCGGCGAGCAGCTCCAGCAGCCCGCTGGCGTGCACCACCAGCGCGGCCGGCTCGGCGGACTTCGGGGTCAGCGGCACCAGCGCGAGCGAACGGTCGGCCACCACCAGCTTCGTCGGCACCCGGTCCACCACCCGGACCCGTTCGTCCCGGCCGAGTGCCGCCCGCAGTTCGGTCAGCCCGTGCGGCCGGTCCAGCACCGCGCGCTCCACCACCACCCGGTAGCGCACCCCGCGCCCGGCCGCCTGCTCCTCCGCCTCGTTCTCCATCCCGGACACCACCATCGGGTCGCCGGTCACCAGCGCGCACACCTCCTCGCTCGCGCCCAGCTGGAGCTGGAGGAAGCGCTGGGTGACCGCCGAGGCGCCGGTCACCACCTCCACCAGGTCGTGCACCGCCGGTTCCGCCGCCGTCCCCCGGTACTCCTCCGCGAGCAGCGCCGCCGTCAGCTCCGCCTGCTCCAGCTCGTGCCGCCGCTGGGTGAGCAGGGCGGCCAGCGCCACCCCGGGCGGTGCCGCGACCCAACGCCCCGGCCGGGCCGGGGACTGGGCCGCCAGGCCGTGCCGTTCCAGCCGGCGCAGCGCCCGCTCGGCGTCCTGCTCGGGCAGCGTCAGACGCCGTGCCAGATCGGCCACGTCGGCCGCGCCCACGGACACCAGCGCCCGGTAGGCCGCCTCGTGCGTCTCGTCCAGGCCTATCGCTGCCAGCATTGCCCCGCGTTCCTCCCTGTGCGTCAACCAAGCTGAAAACAAAGCGGCGTGGCGGAAAACGGTCACGGCGCAAACCCGCCGCCGGACATCATCGCCGTAGTGGCGGCGGGTCTGCCAAGGTGACAGCGGCCCCGGAACGCACGGCCGTTCACCTGGTTCACGGGCGCGATACCGGGGAACCCGGCCGGTGCGGTGGCCCGGGTCCGGACGTGTGCGAGCGCGTGCCAGGGGATCCGGGACCGGGCCACCTCGTACGCCGCCGGGCGGTCCTCCTGTGGGGGGTGGGGCCGCCTGGCGGCCAACACCGGCCCAACACCGGTACTCTGACCCCGAGCCCACCGCGCTCCCGCCCGCCGACCCGGACTGCCGCGTCCGGGTCTTCTTCGGCGGCGGCGGGCTGTTCCGGCTGCGGGACGGCGCCTGGCAGGACATCGAGCCATGCCTGACAGCCGACGACAGCGCCCCCGGCGCCCCGCCCGGCGACGACCGGACGGCCTCGGAAGCCGGCGCCCCCGGCCGGGTCCGTCCGACACCCGGCCGCCCCGCGAGCCGTTCCGGTTCCACGCCTCGGTAGCCCGCCCGGGTGATGTGCTGGTGCTGTGCACGCCGGGCCTGGCCGACCCGCTGCGCGACACCGAGGCCCTGCGCGCGCGCCTGGCCCGCCGCTGGTCCGGCGGCACCCCGCCCGGCCTCGCCGCCTTCCTCGCCGACGCCCGGGTCCGGGTGAAGGGGTACGCCGACGACCGTACGGCGGCGGCCGTGTGGGAGGCGTAACCCCGGCCCCTGTGGATTGATGGAAACGGCAGGGCTGTATTCCGGGAGCGAAGGGGCACAAGCGAGCCATGGCCAAACAGAACGTCGCCGAGCAGTTCGTCGACATCCTCGTCCGCGCGGGAGTGCGCCGCCTCTACGGTGTCGTCGGCGACAGCCTCAACCCGGTCGTGGACGCCGTCCGCCGCAACGCCGCCATCGACTGGATCCACGTACGCCACGAGGAGACCGCCGCCTTCGCCGCCGGCGCCGAGGCCCAGATCACCGGCAAGCTCGCCGCCTGCGCCGGTTCCTGCGGGCCCGGCAACCTGCACCTGATCAACGGCCTGTACGACGCCCACCGCTCCATGGCCCCGGTGCTCGCGCTCGCCTCCCACATCCCCTCCAGCGAGATCGGCCTCGGCTACTTCCAGGAGACCCACCCCGACCGGCTGTTCCAGGAGTGCAGCCACTACAGCGAGCTGATCTCCAGCCCGAAGCAGATGCCCCGGCTGCTGCAGACCGCCATCCAGCACGCGGTCGGGCAGCAGGGGGTGAGCGTGGTGTCGCTGCCCGGGGACATCGCCGCCGAGCCCGCCCCGGAGAAGGCGGCGCAGAGCGCGCTCGTCACCTCCCGGCCCACCGTGCGGCCCGGGGACGCCGAGATCGACCGGCTGGCGGAGATGATCGACGCGGCCGGCAAGGTCACCCTGTTCTGCGGCAGCGGCACGGCCGGGGCGCATGCGGAGGTGATGGAGTTCGCCGGGAAGATCAAGTCACCGGTGGGCCACGCGCTCAGGGGAAAGGAGTACATCCAGTACGACAACCCCTTCGACGTCGGGATGAGCGGGCTGCTCGGCTACGGCGCCGCCTACGAGGCCACCCACGAGTGCGACCTGCTGATCCTGCTCGGCACCGACTTCCCGTACAACGCCTTCCTGCCCGACGACGTGCGCATCGCGCAGGTCGACGTGCGGCCCGAGGTGCTCGGCCGCCGCTCCCGGCTCGACCTCGCCGTCTGGGGCGACGTGCGCGAGACGCTGCGGTGCCTGATCCCGCGGGTGAGGGAGAAGACGGACCGGCGCTTCCTCGACCGGATGCTGAAGAAGCACGCCGACGCGCTGGAGGGCGTGGTCAAGGCCTACACCCGCAAGGTCGACAAGCACGTCCCGATCCACCCCGAGTACGTGGCCGCCGTACTGGACGAAGTCGCCGACAACGATGCCGTGTTCACCGTCGACACCGGGATGTGCAACGTCTGGGCGGCCCGCTACATCACGCCCAACGGCCGCCGCCGGATCATCGGTTCGTTCTCGCACGGGTCCATGGCGAACGCGCTGCCGATGGCGATCGGCGCCCAGTTCACCGACCGGCGCCGGCAGGTGGTGGCGATGTCCGGGGACGGCGGCTTCTCCATGCTGATGGGCGACTTCCTCACGCTCGTGCAGTACGACCTGCCGGTGAAGGTGGTGCTGTTCAACAACTCCTCGCTCGGCATGGTCGAGTTGGAGATGCTGGTCGCGGGCCTGCCGTCGTACGGCACCGCCAACACCAACCCGGACTTCGCCGCCGTGGCCCGGGCCTGCGGCGCCCACGGCGTGCGGGTGGAGAAGCCCAAGCAGCTCGCCGGGGCGCTCAAGGAGGCCTTCAAGCACAAGGGTCCCGCCCTGGTGGACATCGTCACCGACCCCAACGCCCTGTCCATCCCACCGAAGATCAGTGCCGAGATGGTCACCGGGTTCGCGCTGTCCGCCTCCAAGATCGTGCTGGACGGCGGGGTCGGCCGGATGCTCCAGATGGCCCGCTCCAACCTGCGGAACGTGCCACGCCCGTGAGCGCCCCCACGGGGGAGCGTATTTCGGCCAGTTTCACCGGGTGTGACGGCGTACCGACCGCGGGTGCCGGGCGGGGCCCGGCCGCCGTCACGGGGCCTCGGTGGCGTCCTGCGGCGTCCGTGGCGCCCGGTGCGTGGCGGCGCAGCGGTGCCCCGGGCGGCCGGGGCGCTGTGCGGACATGGCCGAACCGCCGGTCATCGGGCATACGTCAGGACTGCCCCGGTGTCCGCTGGGCAAGCATCCCCCGTGAACGTGTTCGACCAGGAGGGGCAGGGACCGGCGGCGTGCGGGCGGGGGTCATGAACAGGCAGGCACGAGGGGGCGGCCCGATGACCGTCGAGGCCTACTCGGCGACAGCGGGGGACCAGACGGACACCATCACCGACGACGTGCGACGGCTCCGGCGCAGGCTGGACCGGGCGGACCTCAGAGCGGTGCCGGAGGCTCGCCGGGCGCTGCGCGAACTGCTACGGCACTGGGGCAAACCGGGCCGCTCGGACATAGCCGAACTGCTCACCAGCGAACTCGTCACCAACGCGATCGTCCACACCGACCACGACGCCGTCCTGACGGCCGTGCTGGAACGGGACGGACTGCGCGTGGAGGTACGGGACTTCGTGGCCCGCGGACCCGAGCGGCACACCCCGGCCACGGACGACGACACCCACGGCCGGGGCCTGGTGCTGGTCGAGTCCCTGGCCGACGCCTGGGGCGTACGGCCGCACGGGGTGGGCAAGTCGGTGTGGTTCGAACTGGGCGCCGAGGCGGCGTGACCCACGGGGCGGGACGGGACCGGCGCGGTCAGACCTCGATCCCCGTGGGCCGGTGGGGTCATGCCGCTTTCCTGGTCGGCTAGGGCCGGGTGCGGTCGTGCCTTGGTTCCCGTGGGTTGGTGGGGTCATGCCGCCGGTCTTGTCGGGCGGAGCCGGTGCGGTCACGCCGCCTTCCTGGTCGGCTGAGGCTGGGTGCGGTCACCCCCCGGCTCCCGTGGGCCGGTGACGTCAGGCCCCCGGTTCGCCCGGGCAGGGCCGGCGGTGGTCATGTCCCGGCTCCTGCCGGCCGGTAGGTCACGCCCCGGCCCCGTCGAGCACGGCCGTCGGCCAGGGCCGGTGCGGCACGCCCCGGTTCCGTGGCCCCGGCCGGTGGTCAGCCGAGCTGCTGTTCCAGGTCCTTGAGCTTGCGCTCCAGGGAGTCCAGCCGCGGCAGGGCCATGGTGTCGTCCTCGGCCGTCAGGTCGACCGTCAGCGGTTCAGCGGCGCCGCGGACCGGCTGGAGAGAAGGCCGGGCGCGGACGGGCAGCGGCTCCGGGGTGGATATGGCGGGCTCCGCGGTCGCCGCCGGCGCGGACGCGCGCTCCACCGGCTGCACCTCGACCTGCCGGCCGGTGCCCCGGCCGGCGAAGCCGGGCCGGCCCCGGCTGATCGCCTTCAGCCGGGCCCGCTCCATGCGCCGCTGGTCGCGCCTGCGCCGCCGGGCCTCCTCCTTCTGCCGCCTGTCCTCGCGGACCTCCTCCACCGCCTCGTCCAGGCTGCGCACGCCCTCCAGGAGCATCAGCGACCAGGCCCGGTAGGTCTCGCGGGGCGCCCGCACCCAGCGCACGATCCGGATCTGCGGCAGCGGGCGCGGCACCAGGCCCTGTTCGCGCAGCGCTGCCCGGCGGGTCTGCTTCAGCGCCCGGTCGAACAGCACGGCGGCCGACAGGGACATGCCGGAGAAGAACTGCGGGGCGCCGGCGTGACCCGCGCCGCGCGGCGCGTGCACCCAGTTGAACCAGGCCGCCGCCGCCGCGAACAGCCACACGAGCAGCCGGGAGCCGAGGGCCGCGTCACCGTGGCTCGCCTCGCGCACGGCGAGGACGGAGCAGAACATCGCCGCGCCGTCCAGCCCGAACGGCACCAGGTACTGCCAGCCGCCGCTCAGCCCGAGGTTCTGTTCGCCGAAGCCGACCAGGCCGTGGAAGGACAGGGCCGCCGCCACCGCCGCACAGCAGAACAGCAGCACGTAGGAGGCCGTGCCGTAGAGGGCCTCCTTGCGCCGGCGGCGCTCCTCGCTGCGCTCCCAGGAGTCGTCCGCGCCCGCGTCCTCCCCGGAGGAGCGCTTGCCGCGCGCGAGCACCGCCACTGCCACCAGCATGCCCAGGAGCAGGACGGCGCCCGGAAGCAGCCAGTTCAGCGATATGTCGGTCAGTCTCATCAGGGTCCCTTGCATGGGGATAGGGCGTAACGCCCGCCATAGTGGCCCAGTCCCGACGGCCCTCAGGGGGTTTCGGGGCAAGAGGACGCCAAGGGAGTGCGCGAGGGGTGCCCGGAGCGACGTTCTGCTCGAACTACCGATTGAATGGCGGGAGTTGAGTTCGAACAGACCACCCGTACGGGTGGTCGTGGAGAAGTTTCCGCGCCGGGTGGGGCGGCTGTGCCGGGACGGAACGATTCCTCAGCCGGCCGCGGCCGCCGTGAGCTTGGCGATCCTCTCGCCGTCCCGGGTGCGCGGACACGTCACACAGGTGTCCTGCGGGCGAACGGTGTAGAACATGCAGCAGCTCGCCCGGTCCCGGGTGGGCAGCCGGGTGCCGTCCGGGGCGGTCAGCGCCCGGAACCCGGCCGAGCCGGCGTACGGCGGGGTCGTCCCCGGCAGCAGCAGCTCCAGCTCCCGCACGGCCCGGGCCGCCTCCTCGGCCCCGGACAGCCCGGCGACGTACCACAGCCCCTCCACGGCCTCGTCCGTCGCCATGCCCCACAGCGCGCGCCCGCGCCGCCGCATCCGGGGCCCGAAGGCCGCGAGCACCGGCTCCAGGTGCTCGGCCACGGCCGCGCGCACCTCGGCCCGCAGCGCCTCCTCGTCCGGTACGACGACCGTGCCGGGCAGCGCCGCGGCGGGGTCGCCCGGCAGACAGGCGACGGACACCGGGTGGCGTACGGCCATCCGGCCGGCCGCGCGGTCGTAGCGGACGTGGGTCACGGGCAGCCGGGGCACCCGGCGGTGCCAGAACCACGGGGCGGTGATCAGCAGGCAGGCGGCAAAGGCGTAGCGGTGCAGGCCGAAGCTCGCGACCACGTCCGGGCGGGCCGGGCCGCCGTAGTCCCGCTCCACCTGCGCCGCGTCCCACGCCAGGAAGGCGTCCAGCGCCGCGCCGCCCGCGGCGAGTTCCGCGGCGTCGACCCAGCCGGGGCCGCCGGGTGCCGGGTCCTCCGGGCCCAGTTCGGTCACGGTCAGCCCCGGGAAGGCCGCGCCGAGGCGGTCGTAGGCGGCGGTGAGCGGCGAGGCCGCAGCGGGCATGGCGGAACCACCGATCCTTGGACGCGTCCGCGAGAGCGGACCGAGCTGTACAGGTAAGCCTTACCTTACTCAGATATGGCGGAGTTTGAACTGCCGCCCGGTGCGCCTAAGGTCTTGACGGACAACCGACAACCCGTCGTCAATGACCCCAAGTACCGACAAGCCGCCAGGAGGACCCGTGAAGCAGGGCGTGCAGGGCTCCCCGGGCCGGCCGGTCGCGGCCTTGGACGGGCCGGACCCCGCCGGGCGGCCGCTTCCGGTCCAGCGCTCCTCGGTGCGCGGGCAGATCCTGGACGCGTTGCGCACCGCGCTGGTCACCGGCGAGCTGCGGCCGGGCGAGGTGTACTCGGCGCCGGTGCTCGGGGAGCGCTTCGGCGTCTCGGCCACCCCGGTGCGGGAGGCCATGCAGCAGCTCGTGCTGGAGGGCGCCGTCGAGGTCGTGCCCAACCGCGGCTTCCGGGTGGTCGAGCGCGGGGCGCGGGAGCTGGCCGAGCTGGCGGAGGTGCGCGCGCTCATCGAGGTACCGGTGATGGTACGGCTCGCCCGTACGGTGCCGGCCGAGCGGTGGGCCGGGCTGCGGCCGCTCGCGGAGGAGACGGTGCGGGCGGCGGCCACGGGCTGCCCGGCGGCGTACGCCGAGTCCGACCGCGCCTTCCACGGGGCGCTGCTCGCGCTGGCGGGCAACGAGCAGCTGGTCCGGATCGCCGAGGACCTGCACCGGCGGGCGCAGTGGCCCCCGGTCCGGCGGGGCAGGGCCGCCCTGGTCGCCGACGCGGCCGAACACGTGGCCCTGCTGGACGCGTTGGCGGCGGGGGACGTGGACGGGGTTCGGTCGCTGGTGCGCCGCCATTTCGCAGGCGTGGGCTGAGCCCTCGCGGGCGGTGCGGTCGGGCTGAGCCCTCGCGGGCGGTGCGGTCGGGCCGCGGGCTGTGACGGTGGGGTGCGGACCGGCTGCCGGGTGCAGGTCCGTCGTGGCCGGTCGCGCAGTTCCCCGCGCCCCTTTCGGGGCGCGTCGGCGGCGACGTCCCAGGGGCGCGGGGAACTGCGCGGCCAGGCCCCACGCACCCGCACCCGGCAACGCCCCCGAACCACCCCGCCCCCGCCCCGTCGGCCGCCCCTATGCCGTGGCCACCCCCGGTGCCGGCGGGGCCAGTTGGCGTGCCAGCCAGGTCGGGACGCCGCCCAGGAGCCGGAACAGCCGCCGCGCCTCCTCCCGCAACCGGGACGCCTCCGGTTCCTCCTCGGTGTCGGCCAGGGACACCAGCGCCGGCGCCGTGCCCACCAGATAGCCCAGCTCCTCCCGGATCCGCAGGGACTCGGCGAAGCCGTGCCGCGCGTCGGCCAACTCCCCGTCCCGCAGGGCGAGTCCGGCCAGATGGCGCCAGGTGAACGACAGCAGCAGCGCGTCGGAGTGCGCCCCCGCCGCCGCGTGCGCCCGGCGGTACGCGGCGCGGGCCGCCTGCGGGGAGCGGGTCAGGTTCTCGGCGACCAGCCCCCGGCGGAAGTCCAGCAGCGCCCGCCCCCGCGACCCCGGAGGGAGCAGCGCCGCCGCCCGGCCCAGCGCGGCCCGCGCCTCGTCCGCGCGGTCCCGGACGCCGTGCAGCGTGGCCGTGTAGGCGAGCTGGCCCCGCTCGCAGGCGGCGGCGCCCCGTTCCTCGTCGGTGTGCGCCAGCGCCTCCGCCGTGCGCAGCGCGTCCTCCGCCTCGGCCCAGCCCCGCTCGGTGTACAGACACCGTTCGACCAGCAGCGCGGCCCGCTGGAGGGCAGGGGCGGCCCGGTCGGCCGGCAGCAGGGCCGCCGCGTCGGCCCAGCAGGCCCGGCTGCGCAGCCGCCATACCGCGGTCTGGACAGGATCGTCATCGGTCGTTCCATCACCAGACATGGCGGTATGCGCCACGTTGCCCTCCCCATGCACGCCATCGAGCTGTTGAGTGGTGGCGGCATTCCAGCACCAATCGCCGGGCCCGGCCAAGAGGATGGGTGAAAAATTTCACAAAGTAGGGGGGCGCGGGCGGGGCCGGGCAGGCCGCCGCGCGCCCCCCGCCGGCCTCAGCTCATGCGCAGGGCGAGGAAGAAGTCCAGCTTGTCCTCCAGCCGGGACAGGTCCCGTCCCGTCAACTGCTCGATCCGCCCGACCCGGTAGCGCAGCGTGTTGACGTGCAGGTGGAGACGGGTGGCACAGCGGGTCCAGGAGCCGTCGCAGTCCAGGAACGCCTCCAGGGTCGGGATCAGCTCGGCCCGGTGCCGCCGGTCGTAGTCCTTCAGCGGGTCCAGCAGCCGCGCGGTGAAGGCGCGGCGGACGTCGTCCGGGACGAAGGGAAGCAGCAGCACATGGCTGGCCAGTTCCTGGTGGCCGGCCGCGCACACCCGGCCGGTGCGGGCGGCGGCGACCCGGCGGGCGTGCCGGGCCTCCTCCAGGGCGCCGCGCAGGCCCTCCGCCGAGTGCACGGCCGCGCTGACGCCGAGGGTGAGCCGGCCGTCGTCGTCCAGGCCCGCCGACAGCGGCTCGCGCACCGCCTGGAGCAGGGAGTCGGCGAGCAGCCCGGCCTCCGAGCCGTCGTGCTCGGCGGTGACCGAGGGCAGCGGGACCAGGGCGACCGCCTCGTCCCCGGTGTGCGCGACGGCGATCCGGTCGGACGGCTCCGGGCCGGTCGCCAGCGGGTCGACCAGCACCTCCTCCAGCAACGACTGGGCGACCTGGCCGCCGTCGACCTGGTGGCCGTCCTCCCACTCCACGCGGGCCACCACGACCTGCCAGTGCGGGGCCGCGCCGAGCCCGGGCAACAGCACCGGCGCCGCCACCCGGAGCCGGGCGGCTATCTCGGCGGGCGCGGCGCCGGTCTGCACCAGTTCCAGCACCTCCTGGGCGAGCCGGCGCCGGACCGTGCGGGCCGCGTCCCTGCGGTCGCGTTCGACGGCGATCAGCTGGGTGACGCCCTGGAGCAGGTCCAGCCGCTCCCCGGGCCAGTCGCCCGCGTCCGCCTCCACGGCCAGCAGCCAGTCCGACAGCACCGTCTCCCGCACGTCGCGGGCGGCCTGCGGGGAGCGGCCGGAGGAGCGGATGGGGAACAGGGAGTAGGTCGTGCCGTGCAGCTGGACCCGGTGCGGGCCGCGGCGGCCGGTGCGGCTGGCCGCCAGGTGCTCGGCGGCCAGCCGGGCGCAGGTCTCGGCGGGCAGCGCCGGGCCCGCCACCTTGGCGCCGGCGATCAGCCGGCCGGTGGGGGAGAGCACCCAGGCGCGCAGGTCCAGGTCGGAACCGAGCAGGTCCAGGACCACGTCCGGGCCGCCGCCCGCCGGGCCCGAGGTCATCATCCGCCGGTGCCGGTCCACCACCGCGGCCAGGTCCCCGGCCCGCTCGCCGGAGACCTGCCGGACCACGTGCTCGGTGATCGTGGCGAACGCCACCGACTCGTGCACCGCGAACAGCGGCAGCCGGTGCCGGGCGCAGGCCAGCACCAGGTCCTCCGGCACATCGCCCAGCTCCGCCTCGCCGGCCGCGAGCGCCGCCACCCCCGCCTGGGCGAGGATGCGGACGAAAGGCTCGGAGTCCGCGGCGTCCCTCCGCCAGGCCAGGCCCGTCAGCACGAGCTCGCCGCCGGAGAGGTAGCGGCTCGGGTCGCGCAGGTCGGTGGTCATGACCCCGCGTACCGCGCGGTCCAGCTCGTCCTCGCCGCCGAGCAGCCGCAGGCCCAGCGCATCGGTGTCCAGCAGTGCGCGCAGCCGCATCTCGTCGCCGCCGTTCTTTGTCTCGAAACCTACGATGAATCTTGGAAGGTGGGCCCGGGGCCGTCCCGGGGCACCCGGAACCGGACGCCCGGGGAGGCGTGGTGCGGTCCTCCGCGCTGTTTCCCGCGTTTCCCCAGGAAATCGGAGAGGTTACCGATGGCCTCCGTTCATACGAATCTACAAGATGCCTGCCCTGGCCAGCCAACTCCTTCATGGTTTCGGTGACTGACCGGGCCGGAGCGCCGGGCGGTCTACTGAGTCCACTCCGCGTGAACAGCACATGAACGAGCCGCGCCCGCCGCACACGGATTGGCTCGATCCGCACGACTCACGAGACGAAGAAGAGAGCCGGTCATGGACTTCCTTCGCCCCGCCAGCCGGGAGGAGGCGCTCGCCGCCAAGGCCGAGCACCCCACCGCTGCGCCGATCGCGGGCGGCACCGATGTCATGGTCGAGACCGACTTCGGCCACCGGCGGCCCGGGCGCCCGCTCGGCCTGAACCGGGTCGGCGATCTCCACGAGCGGGAGACCGGCGAGCAGGGCGTGCGGCTGGGCGCCTCCGTCCCGTACGGCGCGATCACGCGGAGTCTCCGTGCCGGGCTGCCGGGCCTCGCGCTCGCCTCGCACACGGTCGCCTCCCCGCGGATCCGCAACCGCGGCGGCGCCGGCGGCAGCCCCGGCACGGCCTCGCCGGCCGGCGACGCCCACCCCGCGCTCCCCGCCGCCGGCGCCGGGGCCGAGGTGGCGTCGGCGGCCCGCGGGACCCGGATGATCCCGGTCGGCGCGTTCCGCACGGGCGTCGAGCGCGACGCGCTCCGCCCGGACGAGCCGGTCCCCACCGTCCTCGACACGCCGGCCGTGCCGGTCGGCGTGCCCGAACTCGCCGACGAGCACGCCCCGTACGGGCCGCGCGGCGCCGGCGAGGCCCCGGCCCTGTCGTCCACCCCGGCCCTGTCGTCCGCCCCGGCCGTCCTCGCGGCGATCCGGGACGCGACGGGTCCCGAGCCCAACCGCACGCCGGTACGTCCCGGGCACCTCACGGGAACCGCGTAACCCCCAGGGGTCGCGACCGGCGCTTTTCCGGGGGGACTCGCGCTCCCCGGCCCCCACTGTTCGTCTCGGGCCGTCCCCCGGGTCGTCTATCCCAAATCCCGTGCCGCACAGGCGTGCACGGGTGTCCCTATGAACCTTGGGAGTTGGCCCATGACCCACCAGTCAGTGGAGCCCAGGACCGCCGCCGAGGACGCGGGCGAAGGCAGCCGCGTCCCCGCAGGCCGGTCCTGGCTCGACCGGTACTTCCACATAACCAGAAGA
Source organism: Streptomyces rubradiris (assembly GCF_016860525.1). NCBI lineage: Bacteria > Bacillati > Actinomycetota > Actinomycetes > Kitasatosporales > Streptomycetaceae > Streptomyces > Streptomyces rubradiris. The sequence goes on along the minus strand of NZ_BNEA01000015.1, from coordinate 1,758,453 downwards.
GGATCCACGGTCGCGCGGGAAGTGCGCGGCGGCATCACCACCTTCATGGCGATGGCGTACATCCTCCTGCTCAACCCCCTCATCCTGTCCGGCAAGGACGCGGCGGGGGACACGCTCGGCCAGAAGGCGCTGATCACCGCGACCGCGTTCGCGGCGGCCTTCACCACACTGCTCATGGGCTTCGTCGGCAAGGTACCGCTCGCCCTCGCCGCCGGCCTCTCCGTCTCCGGCGTCCTGTCCACCCAGGTCGCCCCCGAGATGACCTGGCCACAGGCCATGGGCATGTGTGTGATGTACGGCGTGGTCATCATGCTGCTCGTCGTCACCGGCCTGCGCGAAATGATCATGAACGCGATCCCGCTCGCGCTCAAGCACGGCATCACGATGGGCATCGGCCTGTTCATCGCGTTCATCGGCTTCTACAAGGCCGGCTTCGTCCACCAGGGCAAGGGCGGCCCCGTCACCCTCGGACCCGCCGGCGAACTCACCGGCTGGCCGGTCCTGTTGTTCGCCGGCACCCTGCTGCTGATCTTCATGCTCCAGGCCCGGAACTTCCCCGGCGCCATCCTCATCGGCATCATCAGCGGCACCGTCGTCGCCCTGATCCTGAACGCCGCCGGTGTCATCGACCCCAAGCAGTGGGCCAACGGCACGCCCGAGCTGCACGGCAGCGCGGTCTCCATGCCTGACTTCTCGCTCTTCGGCGACGTCGAGTTCGGCGGCTGGGGCGAGGTCGGCGCGATGACCGTCGGGATGATCGTCTTCACCCTGGTGCTGGCCGGCTTCTTCGACGCGATGGCCACCATCATCGGTGTCGGCACCGAGGCCAACCTCGCCGACGACAAGGGGCGGATGCCGGGCCTGTCCAAGGCGCTGTTCATCGACGGCGCCGGCGGTGCCGTCGGCGGTGTGGCGGGCGGCTCCGGCCAGACGGTGTTCGTGGAGTCGGCCACCGGTGTCGGCGAGGGCGCCCGCACCGGGCTGGCCTCGGTCGTCACCGGCCTGTTCTTCGCGGCCTGCCTGTTCTTCACCCCGGTCACCGCGATCGTGCCGCAGGAGGTCGCCTCCGCCGCCCTGGTCGTCATCGGCGCCATGATGATGATGAACGCCCGGCACGTGGACTGGGCCGACCGCGCCACCGCCATCCCGGTCTTCCTGACCGTCGTGCTGATGCCGTTCACGTACACCATCACCACCGGTGTCGCCGCGGGCGTCATCTCCTACGTCGCCATCAAGGTGGCCCAGGGCAAGGCACGGGAGATCGGGGCCTTCATGTGGGGGCTCACGGTGGTGTTCCTCGTCTACTTCGCCCTCAACCCCATCGAGGGCTGGCTGGGAGTCCACTAGCCCGCCCAGGCCCCCACGCCCCTCGGCGGACCGGCGGTCGCCGCATCGCCGGGGAACCCGACCGGCCCGGCGGCCGGCTCGGTCTGCCGAGGGGTGCGTGGGGCGCCGTACACGCGCTGTGCCGGCAGGCGCCGACGGACGGGCAGGACCGTCCTGAGGCGCTTCCGGTACGGCGACGAGGATGCCCTCGCCACCGGCCTGACCCGTGGCGGCGACAACGGCATCCTCGTCACACCGGCCGGGCGGACGGTCCCGCCCGGCCGGTGTGCGCGACCGCGCCGGCCGTCGCCGCCCATGGGGAGGCGGCGACGGCCGCGCGGATCGCCGAGGCCACGCACCGGGCCCTCCCCCCGAGGCCGCGCATCCGCCGCCCGAGGACCTGTGCCCGAACTCCCGCCGTCCGCTGGGCGGACGGGCTACGTGGTGTCGGGTGCGTACGGCCGTCCCGGGCCGGGGCGGCCGCTCAGGGGCGTTGGAGCAGCCGGTCCGCCGCGCGGCCGAACAGCAGGCGGGAGGCGCCTCGCAAGGCTCCGTCGGAGAACCGGGGCAGGAAGCCGACCCGCAGTTCCTCCCGCCACACCACCCGGCTGCCGCCCCCGGGGCCGGGCCGGACCTCGATCTCCGCCCAGCCCAGGACCACCCGCCCCCGCTTCTCCAGCCGGCACATCCCGCCCGCGTCCCCGGCCGGCGGGCGCCAGAGCGTCACCTCCATCACGTCGTCCACGGCGAACGGGCCGACCCCGGACCGGGCGACGAACCGCGTGCCCACGTGGGTCGGCGGGGGCGTGAGCACCCTGACCCGGGTCAGCGGGACGGCGCCGGCGTGACGCGGCCACTCGGTGAGCCGGCGCCACGCCTCGTCCGGCGGGAGGGGCACCGTACGCGTGAGGGAGAAAGGGGGCACGGCACGATCGTAGGCACCACCGGTCCGCCGTGCCCCGGCGCCGCCGCCGTAGGGGCTACGGGCGGTACACCTTGCCGGGCTCCGCCTTGCCGGGTGCCAGCAGCTGGGGGACCGTCACGAAGACGTAGCCGCGCTGCTTCAGCGCGTCGATGATGCCGGGCACGGCCGGCACGGTCCCGTCGTAGATGTCGTGCAGCAGGATGATGCCGTCCCGGGACGACTGCTCCAGGACGCGCTTGGTGATGAGCGCCGAGTCGTTGGTCTTGTAGTCCTTGGCGGTCACGCTCCACAGCACCTCCGCCAGGCCCAGCTCCTTGCAGATCTCGTGCACGTTGGAGTCGGTGCGGCCCTGCGGCGGGCGCATCAGGGTCGGCTTGTGCCCGATGAGCTTCTCGATCGCCTCGTTGGGCCGGTTCAGCTCCTCGCGTATCTCCTTGTCCGAGATCTTGGTGAGGATCTTGTGGTCCCAGGTGTGGCTGGCGACCTCGTGGCCCTCCGCCGCCATCCGCTTGACCAGCTCCGGGTACTTCTCGATGTGCCGCTTGCCGAGCAGGAAGAAGGTGGCCGGGACCTTCTTCTCCTTCAGGATGTCGAGCAGCCGCGCCGAGTTCTCGCTGGGCCCGGCGTCGAAGGTGAGCGCGATGCACTTGGCCTTGCGGCAGTCGGCGCTGCCGAACTTGGCCGGCGCGCCCTGTGCCGCCTCGGCGCGGACGGTGCTCGGGGCGGTCGTGTCGACCTGGGCGCAGCCGGCCAGGGTCAGCGTCAGGCCGGCCGCGGCCGCCGCGGAGGCGAGGGCCCGGCGACGCAACCTCCGGCCCGTTCCGTGCATCTTCCTGGGCGCGTGCGGCGGCGTGGCGATCGTGTCGGTCAAGAGAGGCATGCCCGGACTATACACTGCGTGTATAGCGCAACAGTTCGAACCCCCTCGGGTGATACCGGGCAAAGTCCCCGTGCACACCAGTAGTACCGACCGGGTACTCCGAGTAACCTCAGGGACCATGACGCGCACGGGGGAGCGAGTCGGCACGGCACGGTTACGGACACCCGCCTGGATCGCGCGCATCGAGACGCCGGACGGGCGGGTCCTCGGCGCGGGGGTGCTGCTCGCCCCCGAACGGGTCCTCACCGCCGCCCACGTCGTCCGGCCCGGCCACCACTACACCGTCCGCCTGGTCGGCGTGCCCGGCCTCGGCCCCGTCACCGCCACCGTCCGCCCCGACGAGTACGTGCCCCAGCGCCAGGACACCTTCGGGGACCGCAGCGGCGACCTCGCCCTGCTGCGCCTGGCACCGCCCCTGCCCGCCGGACACACCACCCGGCTCCACCGCCTCGCCGCCCCGCACGGACCCGTCAGCATGTACGGCTTCCCGGACGGCGACGACGGCGGGCGCTGGCACGGCGCCACCCTGGTCGCCGCCCGCGGCCGGGACAGCCAGGTGCAACTGCGCCCCCTCACCCCCGGCGAACTGGCAGCACCCGGCTTCAGCGGCGGCGGAGTCGTGGACCACGCCACCGACCGGGTCATCGGCATCGTCCTCAGCGTCGACGAGGGGCCGGGCTCCGCGTTCAGCTACATGAGCCCCACCGAGACCATCCTCAGCCACCTGCCCCAGGTCGATGCCTGGTCCGACGGCCCCGAGGCCGTCGACCCCCGGTTGCGCACCGGCACCGGCCCCGCCGCCGGCCGGCTCGACGTGCCCTTCGCCACCGAACTCGCCACCTGGTTCCGCGGCGAGGGCTGGCCGGTGCTCGTCACCGTCGTCCCCGCCGGCGGCGACCGCGCCTTCACCCTCCAGCGCGCCGTCACCCTCGCCGACCGCGAACTGCGCACCCACCGCAACACCAGCGCCGTCAGCCACGACCCGCCCGAGACCGTGCCGCCCGCCGGCGCCCACGACCTCGCGCTCGACGTCGAGGACCTGACCACCGCCCAGGTCATGGACCGGATCGCCGAGCGCCTCGGCATCCGCGACGACCCCCGCCCGGAACGGCTCGGCACCCTGCGCCTGCCGCTCGCCGCCGTGCTGGCCGGCGTCGACGAGGCGGCCGACCCCGACGCTCTGCTCGCCCTGCTGGACCGGCTCGCCCGGCAGGGCGCCCGGCTGCTGCTGGCCTTCCGCAGTCCCGGTGAGCGCGCCGCCCGCGCTTCCGACCTGCTCGTCCACCGCCCGCTGCGCGACCGCTGGGCCCGGCTGCACACCGAACTCGACCGCATCACCGACGACTTGGGCCCGGCCCTGGACACCCGCCGGGACCGCGTCCTGCCCGGACCCGGCACCCGCCCGCTGCTGGACCGGGCCGAGGCCGGCGTACGGCGCACCCGGATGCTGCGCGCCTGGGTCGCCCACACCCCCGACCCGGAGCGCGACCCCGCCGCGGCCGGCCTGCTGTTCACCTTCGAGGACGCCGTCGCCCGCCGCCGGCGGCGCCTGGAGAACGCCATCGGCCTGCTCGACGCCCGGCTGCGCCGCCGCGCCGAACTCCTCGGCCGCGTCGGCGCCGAATGGCCGCTGTGCCGGCAGCGGGCCGCCGCGCACGGCGACCGGGTCATGACGGCGTACCGGCTCTACGAGGAGGCGCTGTCACTGCTGCGGCACACCCCCTGCGACATCGAGCGGGCCGAGACCGCCGTCGAACGGTTCGTCGGCTTCTGCTCCACCACCGCACCGGAGGAGGAGGGCGCCTCGTGACCTCGTGCGTCCGGCCCGGCTGCGCGGGCCGCATCATGGCCACCGGCTACTGCGACACCTGTGGCCACCGGCACGCCGAACCCCGCACCGGACCGCACCCCGGCCTCAGCACCGGACCGCACCCCGGCCCCCGCACCGGACCGCACCCCGGCCCCCAAACCGGACCGCCCGCGCGGCCCACGGGCGCGACCGCCGCCGAGGAGCCGCCCGGACCGGCGGCCGTGCACGCCGTCGCCGGACTCGGCGAACTCGACCAGCACGGACTGGTCGTCCTGCCCGAGGTCCCCGCCCCCGACGACGTCCTCCTCACCGACCCCCGGCCGCCCACCGGGGGCCGCCGCTGCGGCGCCGGCGGCTGCACCATGACCATCGGCGTCGGCTACGGCGGCCAGCCCGCCCGCGCCACCGGCCGCTGCCCCCGCTGCGGCACCCCCTACTCGTTGCTGCCCCAGCTCGCCCCCGGCGACGTCGTCGCCGACCACTACAAGGTGCTCGGCTGCCTCGCCCACGGCGGCCTCGGCTGGATCTACCTCGCCGAGGACACCCGCGCCGACGGCCACCGCGTCGTCCTCAAGGGCCAGATCAACGTCCACGACGTCCTCGCCCGCCACACCGCCGTCGAGGAACGCCGCTCCCTCACCGCCCTGCACCACCCCGACATCGTCCGCATCGTCACCTACGCCGAACACCGAAGCGCCGGCCACCCCGCCACCGGCTACCTCGTCATGGACTACATCGGCGGACGCTCCCTGCAACAGCTCATGGACGCCGACGACATCGAACGGATCTTCCACGGCCGTCCCCGCCTCGACCACGTCCTCACCTACGGCTGCAAGATCCTCGGCGCCCTCCAGTACATGCACGAACGCGGCCTGCTCTACTGCGACATGAAGCCCGCCAACGTCATCCACTTCGGCCGGGCCGTCAAGGTCGTCGACCTCGGTGCCGTCCGCGCCATCGGCGACCGCGCCTCCGCCTACGTCTACACGCCCGGCTTCGCCCCGCCCAAGGAGGAGGTCGACCGCCGTGGCTGGCACGTCGACAGCGACCTCTACACCGTCGGCATGACCCTCCAGGCCCTGGCCCGCGGCACCGAACCCGCCCGCGGCCTCGCCTCCGACTCCTTCCGCCGCGTCATCGCCCGCGCCACCCACGCCGAACCCCGCGCCCGGTTCCGCTCCGCCGCCGAGATGTCCCGCCAGCTCTGGGAGGTGCTGCGCGAGTTCCGCGCGCTCCGGTTCGGCGAACAGCTTCCCGAGAGCTCCACCCTGTTCCGCCCCTCGGGCGCAGGCCTCGACGCCGGGCTCGGCGCCATCCCCGCCCTCGGCCACTGGACCCGCCGCGCCGACGGCCGGCCCGCCGCCCTCGACGTCTCCCCGCCCCACCCCGTCGAGGTGGCCGGCGCCCTGCCCGAGCCCCTACCCGACCCCGAGGACGGCGCCGCGCTGCTGCTCGACTCCTTCCCGCCCGACGCCCCCGACCGGGTCGCCCGGCAGTGGCCCCGCGAATCCCGCCTCGGCACCCCCGAGACCGCCCTGTGGCTGTGCCGCGCCTATCTGCGCAAGGGCGAGCAGCGAGCGGCGGAGAGCTGGCTCGCCGAGGCCGAGACCCTGCTCGGCGAACGCGCCGCCGCCCACGACTGGCGCATCGCCTGGCACCACGGCGTACTGCACCTCAGCAAGGGCGAGGTAGACCTGGCCGGCGTCCGCTTCGACGCCGTCCACCAGGCGCTGCCCGGCGAGTACGTGCCCAAGCTCGCCCTCGGCCACTGCGCCGAGCACACCGCGGGCACCCGCCCGGCCCGCGCCATGCGGTACTACGAGGCCGTCTGGAGACGGGACTTCGCGCACACCGCCGCCGCGTTCGGCCTGGCCCGCGGCCACCTCGCGGCCGGCGACCGGGACGCCGCCGTGCACGTCCTCGACGAGGTCCCCGCCACCTCCCGGCACCACGACGCCGCCCGCATCGCCGCCGTCCGCGTCCGCGCCGGCATCCTGCACGGCACCCCGCCCACCGCGGCCGGCCTGCGCGACGCCGCCCGGCGACTGCCGGAACTGCGCCTGGACGGCGGCGCCGCCGACGGCGAGTCCCGGGCCCGGCTGATCGCCGAGGTCCGCGAGAACGCCCTGCACAGCCGACCCGCCCAGGGCTGGGGACGGGACTTCCCGGCCGGGGACCTGCTGGGCGACGGGGACGAGGACGGGCTGCGCGCCCGGCTGGAGCAGTCCTTCCGGCAGCTCGCCGCGCAGGCCCGCACCGCCGGGGAACACGGCCGGCTGCTCGACCTCGCCCACGCCGTCCGGCCGATGACCACCTTCTGACCCACCCACCAGCTCCGGGAGAGACAGCGATGACCGTGGCCGAGGAGACCGAGGTGACGCTGGAGGTCGGCCAGCGGACGGAACTGCCCGCCCTGCCCGACCCGGCCGGGCACCACCGCGAACGCGAGATGCACGCCATCCTGGAGATCGGGGTCCGCGGCCCGGCGGGCGCGCCGCACGCCACCCCCGCGCCCGGCACCGGACCCGCCCTCGCCGAGGTGCTGATCGTCGACACCTCCCGCTCGATGCTCCACCCGCCGGCGAAACTCCACGCGGCCAAGGACGCCACCGCGGCCGCCGTCCGGATGCTGCCCTTCGGCACCGCCTTCGCCGTCCTCGCCGGACGGTTCGACGCCACCGTGGTGCACCCCGGCCCCGGCAGCCAGGTGCTCGCCGTCGCCCGGCCCGGCGAACGCGAGGCCGCCGAACGCGCGGTCCGCCTCCTGGACGCGGACGGCGGCACCGCCATCGGCGCCTGGCTCGACCTCGCCCGGCGGCTGCTCAAGGACCAGCCCGCGCCCGTCAAACACGTCCTGCTGCTCACCGACGGCCGCAACGAGCACGACCACCGCTCCCACCGGCCGCTTCAGTCCGTGCTCGACGCCTGCGCGGGCCAGTTCGTCTGTGATGCCTGGGGCATCGGCGACGACTGGGACGCCGAACTGCTGCTGGCCATCACCCGGCGGCTGCACGGCCGCGCCCGGGCCGTCCGCCGGGAGTCCGAACTCACCGCCGCCTACGAGGAATTGATCGCCGGGCTGCTCGGCACGGCGGTGCCCGAACTGCGCATCCGGCTCACCCCGACCACCCCCGGCACGGTGATCCGCCAGGTCAAGCAGGTGGTGCCGAACGAACAGGAGCTGCGACCCGTCCCGGCCAGCCCCGGTGGACGGGCCGCGGAGTACGTCACCCGGGCCTGGGGCGACGAGGTACGGCACTTCCAGGTCGTCCTGACCGCCGACCCCACCGGCCGGGAGAGCGGCGAGGAACTCCAGCTGGCCGCCGTGGAGATCGACGTACCCGGCGTCCGGCGCCCGCTGCGGCTGCCGCCGCCCCGGCCCATCCTGGTGCGCTGGACCGACGATCCGCTCGACGCCTCCCGGCAGCACCCCGGGGTCCGGCGGCACGAGCTGTACCAGCGGGCGAGCGCCGCCGTCGCCCAGGCGTACCGGGCCTGGCTGCGCGGCGCGGACGGCCGGGAGACGGCGGACCGCGAACTCGCCCGCGCCCTCGCCCTGGCCGCCGAGCTGGGCGACGCCCAACTGCTCGGCGCGCTCCGCCTCATCGAGTCCGCACCGGGCACCGGCCGCATCCGACCCGGCCTGAAGGACGTCGACTGGCAGCACCTCATCCTCTCCAGCGCCCTGACGACTCCGCCGGAGCGGTACTCGGGGGAGGGCGGCGGCAGGGCGTCTTCGGGTGCGGGGCGTGGGGGTGTCGGAGGGGCGGGGAGTGCGGCAGGGGTGCCGGAACCGGTGGGGGCCGCGGTTCCCGGGAGCCGTGACGACGGCGGCGCGGTTCCGGCCGACGCGGACCCGGGCGACCCTGCGGCGGGCGACCTCGTGCCGGGCCATGCGGCGCCGGGGCACGCGGCTCCGGGTCACGCGGCGCCGGGCAGCGGAAGTCCAGGAGGCGCGCCGCCCGTCCGCCCGGACGGACTGATCGAGTGCCCCGACTGCCGCTGGCTGGGACCGGCCGACTCCCTGTACTGCGGAGGCGACTGCGGGCGCCTGCTGAGAGGGGCACCGGCATGAACCCGGGCAACGCGGGAACACCCGGCGCGGGCGGGCGCGGCACGGCTCCGGGCGCACCCACCGGCTCACCCGTCCACCCACCGTCCCAGCCGCCCCCCGCCTCCCCGCAGTCCCCGTCCTCCCCGCAGTCCTCGTCCTCCCCGCAGTCCCCGTCCTCCCGGCAGCCCCGGTCCGGCCGCCGTACGCCCGGCCGATGGGCGGGCCGCCTCGCCCGGCTCGTCTCCCGGCCGGTCTCCTGGGCCACCGGGGCCGGAACCCGGCCCGCCGACGGCGGCAGCACCACCGCGCGCGACCTGGCCCTCCGGCACCGCCTGCTGCTGGCCCTGTCGGCCCTGCTCACCCTGTCGCTGTTCGTGTCGTACCAGGGCGTGCACGACGGCGCGGACCCGCTGCGCTCCTCCACCGCCCCGGCCGTGCTGTCCCTGGACACCGCGCTGTACGCGCTCGGCCAGGCCCAGCGGGCCGCCGCCCAGCCGGCTCCGACGAGCGACTTCCAGAAGCAGATCTCGGTCGCCGTGCAGAGCCTCGCCGCCGCCGCGGCCGACGACGACCTCGGCGGACCCGGCGGCCGGCAGGCCCTCCAGACGGTGGCCGGTCTCATCACCGTCTACGCCGTCAAGGTCCAGCAGTCCCAACTCCAGCCCGACGGCAGCGTCCTGCGCGAGGCGTACCTCAGCTACGCCACCAGCGTCCTGACCGAGAAGGGCGCCGGCATACAGGACCGGCTGAGGGCCCTGCAACGGCAGGAGCGCGCCGCCGTGCACCGGCAGACCTCCTTCGGCCCGCTGCTGTGGCTGGCCTGGAGCGTCACCCTGCTGCTCGCCCTCGCCCTGACCGCCGCGCTGCTGGAGACCCAGCGCTTCCTGCGCCACCGCTTCCGGCGCCGCTACAACCGGCAACTCATCGCCGCAGGGCTGCTGTTGCTCGCCGGTGTCACCGTCACCGTGCTGTTCACCGTGTGGACGCAAGCGGGGATGACCGACACCCGTACCCTGCTCGACCGCCCGCTGCCCGGGCGGCTCATCCCCGACGCGGGGCGGCACACCGCCTCGTACCTGTCCGGCACCGGCTTCCGCGCGGCGGCGGCGGTGTGGATCCTGATAGGAGGCGCCTTGCTGATGGCACTGGCCGAGACGGGCCTCAGGCGGCACATCAACGACTACCGGTTCAGGCCCCGGTGAGCGCGCGCCCCGGCGGCCCGGTGACGGCCGCCCCCGGCCCCCGGCCCCGCCGCTCCCGCCGTCCGGCCCGCGTCGTCACCGTGGTGGCGAGCTGCCTGGCCGTCCTGGCCGCGGTCGCCGTGGCGGGCGTACGCGCCCTCGGGCACGAGCCGTCCGTCACCCTGCTGGCCAACTGGACCGGCGGCGACGAGCGCCACTTCCGCGAGGCGGTCATCGAGCCCTTCGAACGGAAGTACCGCATCCGCGTCGACTACCAGGGCAGCAACGCCGAGAGCCAGGTGCTCGGCGCCGACGTCGAGGCCGGCACCCCGCCCGACGTGGTGGTGCTCACCGGGCCCGGCGAACTCGCCGAGTACGCACGGCAGAAGCACCTCGTGCCACTGGAAGACCTGGTGCGCCACGCGGACTTCGGACCGTCCTGGGCCACCCCGCTGACGGACGGGCACGTGTACTGGTTCCCGCTGAAGGCCGACCTGAAGAGCATCGTCTGGTACCCGGCCGGCCTCGGCGAACGGGAGTTGCGGGACGCCGTGCGCCGGCCGGCCGCGTGGTGCGTCGGCATGGGCTCCGGCGCCACGAGCGGCTGGCCCGGCACCGACTGGATCGAGGACATCCTGCTCCAGCGCCACGGCCCCGCCGCCTACGAACGCTGGGCGCGCGGCGATCTGCCCTGGCGTTCCCCGCAGGTGAGGTCGGCCTGGACGGCCTGGGGCGACCTCGTTGGCGCCGGCGGCGACCCGGACCTCGTCCGGCGGGCCCTGAAGACCCCGTACCAGTCGGCGTCGGACCCGGTCAGCGCCCGCCCGCGCGGCTGCGTGCTGGAACACCAGGCGTCGTTCATCCGCGGCCGGCCCGCCTGGCGGCAGACCGACGGTCGTTACGTCTCCTCCGCCGAGCTGCTCTTCGGGGCCGCCCCGCGCGCCTGGGAGGTCTCCGGGGACCTCGTCGCCCTGCTGCACGACACCCCGCAGGCGCGGAAGCTGATCCGCCACCTGGCCTCGGCCGGCGCCCAACGGGCCTGGAGCGAGGGGGAGTCCGGCTTCTCCGTGCACGCCGGTCTGCCGCCCGCCGTCGGCGGCTCCGGCTCCGCCTGGCACCGCTCGCTCGCCGCCGCCCTGCGCGACGAGAAGGCGGCGCACTGCTTCGACGCCTCCGACGCCATGCCGCCCGCGGTGCGCGACGCGTTCGCCGAGGCGGCCATCGAATTCCTCGCCCACCCCGACCGCCTGGACCGCCTGCTCGGCTCCCTGGACACCCTCAGCGGCACCCGGGGTCTGACCTGGCTGCCGTCGGTGTGCGACCGGACGTAGCGGGGCCCCGGGGGTCCCGGGGCACTGGAAAGGGGGCGTTGCGGGCCGCTCGTGGTGGCCCGCAACGCCCCCCGGCACATCCCCGAGGGGTGCTCGGGAAGTCTTCCGGGTTACGAGTTGACCTGCGCGGTCACCAGGTCCGAGAAGGTGGTCAGCCGGGTGTAGACACCCGGGTAACCGGCCTCCGCGCACCCCTCGCCCCAGGAAGTGATCCCTGCCAGGACGCCCCCGATGAGCAGGGGACCGCCGCTGTCGCCCTGGCAGGTGTCCACGCCGCCGGAGGAGTATCCGGCGCACACCATGTCGGACTGGACGAAGTCCGACCCGTAGGAGGAACGGCAGCTGGAGTCGGACACGACCGGCACGGTCGCGGTCCGCAGCTGGTTGGAGGAGCTGCCGTTCTCCGAGGTGGTCCCCCAGCCGAGGATGCGGGCCGAGGTGCCGGCCGCGTAGACGCTCGTCTGCGAGGAGGAGACGTACTTGGCCGTGGTGTACGGCATCGACGTCGACAGGGTCAGCACGGCCACGTCGTCGCCGTTGGTGGCGTCCGTGTAACCCGGGTTGATCCAGATCTTGCTGACCCGGCTCACCGTGCCGTTGGTGCCGTTGAGGTAGGTGCGGCCCCCGACCACGCGGACGCTGCTCGTGGTCTCGCCGACCATGCAGTGCGCGGCGGTGACGACCTTGGTGGGGGACACCAGGGTGCCGCCGCAGAACTGGTTCTGGGACGCGTCCGTGACCTGCATGATGAACGGGTACGCGGTCGTCGTGGTGGTCGTACCGCCGACGATGGGCTGGGGTGCGGCGCTCGCCGTGGGGGAGGCGAGCAACGCGGTCGCCGCGGCGGCGGCGGTGGCCACCAGGGTCGCGGCGGTCTTTCTCACACGTCTGTGCCCGAACATGAGTCTCCTCAGTGGGGGTTGCACCGGTGGGGGGTCGCGCGGGTGTCGGTGGAGGGTGTGCACGGGGAGGTCGCAGGACCGACCCCGTGTGCCCGGGCGAGCGGCACGCCCTTTACGCTAGGACCCGGGACCCACGGCTCCCAATGAGGGAACCCCCTAAGGGGCTGGGTGAGGGAAAACCCTCGGTCCGGTTCAGTTAACTAGGGCCTCGCTCAGCGCGCCCGCCGAGCCGCCGCCAATCGGACGATGTCGACCCGCGACCGGATGCCCAGTTTGCGGTAGACCCGGGTCAGGGTCGCCTCCACCGTCTTCACGCTGATGAACAGCCGGGCCGCGATCTCCCGGTTGGTGGCCCCCTCCATGACCAGCGCGGCGACCTGACGCTCCATCGCGGCCAGCACCTCCAGCGCGGCCGGTGCCTCCGCCCGGCCCGGCACCGGGTCCGGCTCGGGGGCGGCGAGCGCGTCCTCCACCTGGCGCAGCCAGGGCAGCGCCCGGCAGCGCCGGAACAGCCGGGCGGCCTCGTCGAAGGCCGCCGCGCCGGGGCCCCGGCCGCGCAGCCGGGCCAGCGCGAACGCGGCCCGCGCCTCCTCCAGGCCGTAGCCGAGCTTGCCGAGCCGGTCCTGAGCGGACGTCAGCTGGGCGACGGCGGCCTCCCGGTCGCCCCGGGCGCGACGCACCAGCGCCTCGGACCGGTCCAGCACGGCGAGCACGCTCTCCCGGCCGAGCCGGAGCGCGTGCTCCCGGCTCACGTCGATGACGTCCTGCGCCTCGGCCACCTCACCGGTACGGACCAGCGCCTCGGCCAGGTCCCCCTGCCAGCGGCCCCGGGCCGGGTCGGTGATGCCGAGCCCCAGCTCCAGGCTGCGCACCCGGCGCAGCGAGCGCACCGTGCCCGCCGGGTCCCCGGCCACCAGCTGGGCGTACCCGAGGGCGCCCAGCGCCCGGGAGAGGTACATCTGGTCGCCGTCCTCCTCGGCGTGCCGCACCGCCTCCCGGGCGAGCGCCAGCGCCCGGTCGACATCGCCGCCGGAGGCCTCCGCCAGCGAGGTGAGCATCGCCGAGGCGGTCTCGCCGATGCCCGAGTCCCGGGCCAGCCGCAGGCTGTCGCGGGCCAGGTCCAAGGCGCGCCCGCAGTGCCCGGCGCGCAGCTCGGTCTCGGCGAGGCCGCGCAGGAAGTGCACCTCGCTCTCCACCGAGCCGCGCCGGCGCACCTCGCGCAGCAGCGCGGTGACGGTGGTGCGGGCCTCGGCCAGCTGGTCGCCCATCACCAGCCAGCGGAACCGGGCGCTGCCCGCGCCGTTGTGATGGCAGGCCACCCGGGGGTCCTGGGGCTCCCGCAGGGCCCGTTTGATGGTGCGCGGTGCCTCCGGATGGCCCATCAGGGTCTCGGTCTGCGCCTGGAAGGCCAGGGCGAGCAGTTCGGTGCGCCGGTCCTGGCCGCGCGCGGCCAGCTCGGCGGCGTGCGCGGCGGCCTGCCGGGCCTCGGTGAAGTCGCCCTCCACGATCAGCGCCCGCCAGGCCAGCTGGTAGTGCACCAGGGCCAGCAGCCGGGGGTCGTCCCCGGCGTCGGCGAGGGCCTGCGGGAAGACGGCGTCGACCTCGGCCATGGTGTGGCCGGCGGTGTCGATGACGATGATCCAGGCCCGCACCCGGTCGGCGGGCACACTCGCCCGGGTGAGCACCTCCCGGGCGATGTCCCGGGCCAGGTCGACCTCCCCGGCGGTGATCGCGTCCTCGGCGGCGGCGAGCCGGCGCTCCTCCGGACCCGGGCTGCCCTCGGCGGGGGTGTGCCGGGCGGCGAGCAGCCCGAGCTGGGCGGCGACCGAGGGCGCCCCGCGGTCCCGGGCGAGGGCGGCGGCCTCGGCGAGCCGGGCGGCCACCTCCGGGTCCGTGCCGGTGGTGGCCAGGGCCAGGTGCCGGGCCCGCTCTATCGGGTCGGAGGCGGCGGTGGACAGCGCCGCGTGCGCCGCCCGCCGCTCGTGCGCGGGCGCCTCCGCGTACAGCGCGGCGGAGATCAGCGGGTGCGCGAACCGTACGGCGGGGGCGTCGGGCTCGGTGGCCAGCAGCCCGAGCTCGGCGGCCTGGGCGCACTCGGCCTCGGCGTTCTCCCGGCCGGCCGCGCGCAGCAGCGCCGGGGTGGGGCGGGCGCCGGCGCTGGCCACCAGCAGGGTGCGGCGGGCCTCCACCGAGAGCATGTCCAGGCGGCTGAGCACCAGGGCGCGCAGCGAGGTCGGCACGGGCAGCGGCTCGCCGGGCCGGGGCGGGGTGGGGCTGTCGGCGAGGGCGCGGCCGAGTTCGAGGGCGAACAGCGGGTTGCCGCCGCTGGTGCGGTGGATCTCGCGGACCGTGGAGCGGGGCAGGCAGCCGTGGCCGCGGTGGTCGAGCAGCTGGGCGACCTGGGCGCGGGTGAGCGGGCCGAGCCGGACGGCGAGGGTGCCCGGCGGGCAGGAGCGCAGCTGACGGTCGTACTCCTGGCTCTCCTGGCCCTCCGTGCGCACCGCGCACAGCAGTTGCACCGGGGTGCCCTCAAGGCGCCGGGCGGCGAAGCCGAGGAGTTCGGCGCTGGCCGGGTCCAGCCACTGCAGATCGTCGGCGACGACCAGCACCGGGCCGTCGGCGGCGAGCGCGCGCAGCGCGGAGAGCACCGCCAGGCGCAGCGCGAGGCCGTCGCGCTGGAGGCTGGACTCGCCGCGGCCGGTGAGCGCCGACTC
This sequence comes from Streptomyces rubradiris, assembly GCF_016860525.1. Lineage (NCBI taxonomy): Bacteria > Bacillati > Actinomycetota > Actinomycetes > Kitasatosporales > Streptomycetaceae > Streptomyces > Streptomyces rubradiris. Next base: position 1,743,330 of record NZ_BNEA01000015.1, on the reverse strand, counting down.
CAGGGCGGTGCGCTGGGCGGCGGGCAGCCGGGGGGAGACCTCGTCCAGGACCAGGCCGAGCAGATCGGCGAGGGCGAGGAAGGGCAGATGTGATTCGGACTCCGTCGCCGAGCACCGCAAGACCGTGCGCGCGGTGGCGCCGTATTCCTCGGCCAATGCCCGCAGAGCGGTGGATTTCCCTATTCCGGCCGGGCCGTGGAGCAGCACACTGCCCCCCGAGGCGAGTTGCCGACGGGCGCCGGCGAACAGCTCCTCGCGGCCGATGACCAGGTCGGGGCGGCACCTGGCAGACTCCTGGAAGTCCCGTCGCACGGTCACCGCTCCCCTCCTGTGTCGTGTCCGGGCCAAATTCTAGGCAACGATCCCTGAAATTCGGACGGAAGCCGTGGTGAGGGAAATAACAAACGGTCAGGCCGAAGGAAATTCAAAGCGGCGCGGGATGAATGGGCAGGTTTCCCAACCGTCTTCGGGCCACGGCGGCCCGCCCGCCCCCCGGACCGCGCTCACCGCCTCCCCTCGTGTGCGGGCGCCCGGATTCCGCGTCGCCGGACGCGGATGCCTCTCGCCCGTCTCCGGGCCGGTGCCCAACCGCCCTGCCACCGCCGCGTCGGTGGCTCCCACCCCCCAGGACAGCACGTCCGGTTCGCGTGGCGCCAGGGTCACGCCCCCGGCTCATGGCGGCGTGACCGGCGCCCCGCACCCGGCGATCGGCCCCGGTCCGGCGCTCCCGGCCACCGGCACCCGCGACACCGCGCGCGCCGCCTGCCAGACGGCACCCCGCCCGCCCGGACCGGACTCCGGCCGGCGACTCCCGCTCCTCGTCCCCCACCACCAGCGCCTGCCCCACGTCCCGCGCCACCGCCACCGCCGCGTCCAGCGACCGGTAACCGATCGGCCGGACCGGGGCCACCGCCCTGCCGCCCGGCCCGGTGCCGGAGGCCACCGGGAGCGGGCGCGGTGCCGCCCTGGCCGGGCCGCTCGGTTCGCTGACGCGGCAGTGCGGCCGGCCGGGAGCCACCGGGCCGCCGAAGGCGACGGGCGGCCCCGCGGCACGCCGCGGCCGGGCCGGCGTGTCGCGTGTCTCCGTCGCCGCCACGGCCTGTGCTGCCACCTTGACGCTCCTTCGGTGCGGTCCACCCCGTTCGGGGGTAGTGAGACCCGCATCACGGATTAGACGATGCCGGGGAGCCGCCCGGCAATGGTCCGGTACCGAGGAGGACGTGGATGACGGCGACCGAGACGTTCCGCGAAGCCAGGGACTTCCTGCTGGCGCACCGCGAGGACTACGCCACCGCTTACGAGGGCTTCCGCTGGCCCCGGCCCGGCCACTTCAACTGGGCCCTGGACTGGTTCGACGTCATCGCCGAGGGCAACGACCGCACGGCGCTGCACATCGTGGAGGAGGACGGCACCGAGACCCGGCTGTCCTTCGCCGAACTGTCCGCGCGCTCCAACCGGGTGGCCCGGTGGCTGCGCGAACGCGGGGTCGCCGCCGAGGACCGGATCCTCGTCATGCTCGGCAACCAGGCCGAGTTGTGGGAGACCGCGCTGGCCGCGATGAAGCTGCGCGCGGTCGTCATCCCGGCCACCCCGCTGCTCGGCCCCGCCGATCTGCGCGACCGGGTGGAGCGGGGCCGGGTCCGGCACGCCGTCGTCCGGGCGGAGGACACCGCCAAGTTCGACGACGTGCCCGGCGGCTACACCCGGATCAGCGTCGGCGGCCTGCTCGAGGAGGGCTGGGAGCCGTACGAGGACGCCTACGCGGCCCCCGCCGACTTCGTCCCGGACGGCCCGACCCTGGCCGACGACCCGCTGATGCTCTACTTCACCTCGGGCACGACGGCCCGCCCCAAACTGGTCGAGCACACCCACACCTCGTACCCGATCGGCCATCTGTCCACCATGTACTGGATCGGGCTCAGGCCCGGCGACGTCCACCTGAACATCTCCTCGCCCGGCTGGGCCAAGCACGCCTGGTCCAACCTGTTCGCCCCGTGGAACGCGGAGGCGACCGTCTTCGTCGTCAACTACACCCGCTTCGACGCCGGCCGGCTGATGGCCGAGATGGACCGCGCCGGCGTCACCACCTTCTGCGCCCCGCCGACGGTGTGGCGGATGCTCATCCAGGCCGACCTGACCCGGCTGGCGAACCCGCCCCGCGAGGCCGTGGCCGCCGGCGAACCGCTCAACCCCGAGGTCATCGAACGGGTCCGGCGCGCCTGGGGGGTGACCATCCGGGACGGGTTCGGCCAGACGGAGACCGCCGTGCAGGTCGCCAACACCCCCGGCCAGCCGCTGAAGACCGGTTCCATGGGCCGGCCGAGCCCCGGGTTCCGGGTGGTCCTGCTGGACCCGGTCTCCGGCGCGCCCGGTGTCACCGAGGGGGAGATCGCCCTCGATCTGGCCGAGCGCCCGGCCGGCCTGATGACCGGCTACCACGGCGACCCGGACCGCACGGCCGAGGCCATGGCGGGCGGCTACTACCGCACCGGGGACATCGCGACCCGGGACGAGGAGGGCTACCTCACCTACATCGGGCGCAGCGACGACGTGTTCAAGTCCTCCGACTACAAGGTGAGTCCGTTCGAGCTGGAGAGCGCGCTGCTGGAGCACGAGGCGGTGGCCGAGGCCGCCGTGGTGCCCGCCCCGGACGAACTGCGGCTCGCCGTGCCCAAGGCGTACGTCGTGCTCGCCGAGGGCTGGGAGCCCGGTCCCGGCACCGCGAAGGTCCTCTTCGAGCACTCCCGTGAGGTGCTCGCCCCTTACAAGCGCATCCGCCGGCTGGAGTTCGGCACCCTGCCCAAGACCGTCTCCGGCAAGATCCGCCGGATCGAGCTGCGCGAGGCCACGGCCGCGGGCTCGGCCGACGAGTACCGCGAGGAGGACTTCCGCTGACCGCGCGGGCCCCGCGCACGGTGGCGCCGGTCACCTCGCCGGTGAGTGAGCGGCGAGGTGACCGGCGGTGGTGCGGGGCGGTGGCGGGTGTCCGGGGCCCGCGCGATCATCATTCACGGCAACAGCACGAGTGAACCGGCCGTGGCGCGGGACTCGATCGCCCGATGGGCCTGCGCCGCGTCGGACAAGGCGTAGGTACCGCCGAACCGTACGCGCAGTGTGATCGCGGACAGCGCGCCGAAGACCTCGTTCGCGCGCCACAGCACCTCGTCTCGGGTACGGACGAAGTGCGGCAGCACCGGCCGGGTCACCAGCAGCGAGCCCGCTTCGGCCAGGCGTTGCAGATCGAACGGGGGCACTCGGCCGCTCACGGATCCGGACAACGCGAGTGTGCCCCGCGGCCGGAGCGAGGCGAGGCTCGCCTCGAAGGTGGCCGCACCCACGCCGTCGTAGCCGGCGCAGACGCCTTCGCCGCCCGTCAGTTCCCGGACGCGCCCGGCGAGATCGTCACCGTAACGCAGCACGTGCCAGGCCCCGGCCTCCCGGGCGGGCTTCTCCTTCCCGTCGGTGGACACGGTGGTGATCACCTTGGCGCCGCGCGCCGTGGCCCACTGCACCAGGAGCTGGCCCGTGCCGCCGGCACCCGCGTGAATCAGGACCGGCTCTTGCGGCGCCGGCCGGTACACCGACTCCAGGAGGCAGTGCGCGGTCATTCCCTGCAACAGCGCGCCCCCGGCGACCTGCCAGTCGATCCCGTCGGGCACCGGCACGCACTGGCCGGCCGGCACGGCCACGAGTTCGGCGTAGCTGCCCTTGCCTACGCCCAGGCCACTCGGTCCCCGACGGCGACCTCGGCCCCCTCGCCCGCCGCCACGACCTCGCCCGCTCCTTCGAGGCCCGGAACGGGCAGTTCGGCGGGATACTCCCCTCTGCGCACGTACACGTCGCGGTAGTTCACACCGATCGCTCTGGTCCGCACCAGCACCTCGCCCGGCCCGGGAACCGGGTCCGGCGTCCGGCGGTGACGCAGGGCGTCTGGCCGCCGGGCTCGGTCACCACTGTCGCGTGCACCAGGTCTCCCTTGCTCGCTCTCGTCGGTCCGGCCGCATCACGCCGTCCGGGCCTTGTGCCGGCGGCGGAACCGGTACAGCACCGGTTCGGTACAGCCGTTCGGCGCCGTCGCGCCCCGCAGGATCAGTTCGCGGGCCGCCTGCCACGCGAGGGAGGCTTCCCCCGCGGACAGCAGTGGCCGGTGACCCGGTTCGTCGCGGAGGCGCTCGTCCAGGACCGCCGCCGTCCGGCGCAGACCGTCGTCCACGTCCTGCTCGCTGATCACGCCGTGGCGCATCCAGTTCGCCAGCAGCTGGGTCGACATCCGTGCTGTGGCGCGGTCATGGAGCGCGCGACCGCCGGCAGGACGCCCGCGATGACGTAGCCCTCGGTGCCGACGGTGAACGTGGCCGGCGCCAGCACGTAGACCCGGGGGTTCACGCCGGCCCCGGTGCGGTGGGAACCGGCGCGGCCAGCCGCCGGCGGGCGAGGTCGTCGGCGGCCCGCGCTGTCGTGATCTCCATGCGCGCGGCCGTCTCGAACAGGCCGGTCAGGGTGTCGGCGATCGACTCGATGCGCCGGACCGCCTTCTCCGGTTCGTCGCCGAGGACTTCGCGCGAGACCGCGTTGACGACACCGCCGGCGTTGGCGATGTAGTCGGGGGCCCATCGGATCCCGCGCTCCCGCAGCAACTCCGCCACGCCGGGATCGGCCAGCTGGTTGTTCGCCGCGCCCGCGACCGCGCGGCAGCGCAGCCGGGCCACCAGGTCCCGGGTCAGCAGGCCGCCGAGCGCGGCGGGGACGAGTACGTCCACCTCGGCGGTGGCCGCCGCGCCGGGTTCGGTGAACACCGCGCCCAGTTCCGCGCCGAGCGGGCGCTTCGCCGGGTCGGCATCGCTCAGGGTCAGCTCGGCTCCCGCCGCCGCCAGCTGCCGGGCGATCTGCTCCCCGACGTGTCCCAGGCCGATCACCGCGAACCTCCGGCCCGCCAAGGCAGGCGAGCCGAACAGCGCCAGGCAGGTCGAGCGCAGCGCGGCGACGACGCCCAGGGCCGTGAACGGCGAGGGGTCACCGCTCCCGCCGGCGGCCTCCGGCCGGCAGAACACGTGCTCGGTCCGTTCGCCGATGACCGCCATGTCGGCCGGTCCGGTGCCCGCGTCGGGACCGGTCACGTAGGTGCCGCCGAGCTCCGCCACGATGTCGCCGACATCGTGCAGCGCCGCGTGGCGTTCGTCCGCGGTGATGCTCCGCCCGGCCGGCAGGACCACGACCGTCTTGCCGCCGCCGTTCGGCAGTCCGGCGGCGGCGCACTTGCGCGTCATGCCCTCCGACAGGCGCAGCGCGTCACGCAGGCCGTCCTCCCAGCTGTCGTACGCCCACATCCGGCAGCCGCCGACCGCACGGCCGAGAGCGGTGGAGTGCACGGCGACGACGATCGGCAGCCCGCTTCGCCGTCCGCGTCGCACCACGACCGATTCATGACCGAACTCCATCGGAGTCTCCACACGCCCTCCCGCGCACCCGGATGCCTGCGACGCGTCGCCGGGGACCGGGCCCCGCGGCGTCCGCTGTCCAGCCTGCCGACGCCGGGTCCGCCGGACCAGAACCGAATCCGAGAACTTCCCGCCGTTGTCTTTGCGGAGTTCACAAAGGAGCAGCGTGCGCGTTCTTGTTCGCTTATCGTCGAATGCGTGGTCGCAGCGAAGCTGCCCTGGACGCGCGAGAAGGATCACTACGGAATCCACATCGGAGGGGGCCACCGTGGAGCCCGTGACCGAGGGGACCGGGGCGCAGGCCGGCACCGCCGGGGCGTGGCAGCCCGTCGTGGAACTCTGCGAGTCACTCGCCGCGGAACTGCCCACGGTGATCCCGAAGATCGTCGACCGCATACGGCTGGAGATACCGAGCTACCGGATCGTCGACCGCGAGCAGCAGGAACGTGACGTCACCCGCCACTACCAGGGGCTGCTGACCGGGGTGGCCGCACGCCGCTCGCCCACCCGGGAGGAGATCGAGGCCGCGCACGCCCTCGGCGCCGAACGCGCCGCAACCGGTCTGCCGCTGCACGCCCTCGTCGAGGCCTACCACGTCGGCTACCGCGAGATGTGGAACGTGCTGCTCGCCCGCGCCCAGTCGCACGACCCCCGGGCCGTCGCGCAGCTCGTCTCGATCGTCGGGATGGTCTGGACGTGGGTGCAGCATTCCAGCAGCGCGGCCGCCGAAGCGTACGGCGCCGCCGTCCGCGCCGCCGACGCCACGCTGCTGCGGCTGACCCACCAGTTCCTCGACGGCCTGGCCACCGCCGCGCCCGCGGGCGTCGACCTGGAGCAACTGGCCGCCGCCCTCACCTTCGACCCGGCCGGCGAGTTCCAGGCGCTGTGCTCACCGGCCGAGGACTGGCCCGACGAGCGCATGATGGAGCTGCGGCACCACCGGTGGCCGGGCACGCTGCGCTGCGCGACACGCGGCAACCTCATGATCACCCTGGTCCAGGACATCCCGCCGCGGGCCGTGGTCGACGCGGCCCGGCGGCAGAACCCCGAGGGAAGCTTCGGCATCGGCCTGCCGCGGACCGGGCTGCCCGGCGCCGCGATGAGCATGGCGGACGCGAGGGCGGCGCTGCCCCTGGCGGAACCGGGCCAGGTGAAACACTTCGCCGACCACTGGCTGCTCGCCACCCTGGCGCCCACCGCGCAACGCTTCGCGGTGCTGCTGGAGCCGTGCCGCCAGGTCGCGCGGCACCACCCCGACCTGGCGGAGACGGTGCTCAGGTTCGCCGAGAACGGCTTCTCGCTCTCGGCGACCGCCCGGGTCCTGCACGTGCATCCGAACACCGTGAAGTACCGCCTCCAGCGCTGGCAGCAACTCACCGACTGGGACGTACGCACCTGGCAGGGGCTGTCGTCCACCCTCGTCGCGCTCGGCCTGCCCACCCTCTGAGACGGTCCGCCCGACGCCCCCTCCGCCAGGGCCGCCCGTGCCGCACGGGCGGCCCCTTCGTGCTTTCCGGGGGCTGGACGGCTCTTGACGACCTTCGTCCACCCGCTTACATTGCTTCCAGATAGTAGAAGTTACATTCCGCAATACGGAAAAGATTGCGGAGATTGACAATCGGGAGACTGTGCTCACCGCGGGGCGCGACGGGAGTACGCATCCGAGAGGCCGAAGCAGGAGTACTCGATGGCTCGTATGACCGCTGCCCGCGCGGCAGTTGAGATCCTCAAGCGCGAGGGCGTCACCGACGCCTTCGGTGTGCCGGGCGCGGCGATCAACCCGTTCTACAAGGCCCTCAAGGAGGGCGGCGGCATCAACCACACCCTCGCCCGCCACGTCGAGGGCGCCTCGCACATGGCCGAGGGCTACACCCGTACCAAGCCGGGCAACATCGGCGTGTGCATCGGCACCTCCGGTCCGGCCGGCACCGACATGATCACCGGCCTGTACTCCGCCATCGGCGACTCCATCCCGATCCTGTGCATCACGGGCCAGGCGCCGACGAACGTCATCCACAAGGAGGACTTCCAGGCCGTCGACATCGCCTCGATCGCCAAGCCGGTCACCAAGATGGCGGTGACCGTCCTGGAGGCCGCGCAGGTCCCCGGCGTCTTCCAGCAGGCCTTCCACCTGATGCGCTCCGGCCGTCCCGGCCCGGTCCTGATCGACCTGCCGATCGACGTCCAGCTCACCGAGATCGAGTTCGACCCGGAGACCTACGAGCCGCTGCCGGTCTACAAGCCCACCGCCACCCGCGCCCAGATCGAGAAGGCCATCACCTTCCTCCTGGAGTCGGAGCGCCCGGTCATCGTGGCCGGCGGCGGCATCATCGGCGCCGACGCCTCCGACCTCCTGGTGGAGTTCGCCGAGCTGACCCAGACCCCGGTCATCCCCACCCTGATGGGCTGGGGCGCGCTGCCCGACGACCACGAGCTGAACGCCGGCATGGTCGGCGTGCAGACCTCGCACCGCTACGGCAACGCCAACTTCCTGGAGTCCGACTTCGTCCTCGGCATCGGCAACCGCTGGGCCAACCGCCACACCGGCTACAAGCTCGACGTCTACCGCCAGGGCCGCAAGTTCGTCCACGTCGACATCGAGCCCACCCAGATCGGCAAGATCTTCCCGCCGGACTACGGCGTCGTCTCCGACGCCAAGGCCGCCCTGGAGCTGTTCGTCGAGGTCGCCAAGGAGCTGAAGGCGGCCGGCAAGCTGCCCGACCGCGGCGCCTGGGTGGCCTCCACGCAGGAGCGCAAGGCCACCCTGCTGCGCCGTACGCACTTCGACAACGTGCCGATGAAGCCGCAGCGCGTGTACGAGGAGATGAACAAGGCCTTCGGACCGGAGACCCGGTACGTCACCACCATCGGCCTGTCCCAGATCGCCGGCGCGCAGATGCTGCACGTCTACAAGCCGCGCCACTGGATCAACTGCGGCCAGGCCGGCCCGCTCGGCTGGACCATCCCGGCCGCGATCGGCGTCGCCAAGGCCGACCCGGACTCCCCGGTCGTCGCGCTCTCCGGCGACTACGACTTCCAGTTCCTGATCGAGGAGCTGGCGGTCGCCGCCCAGCACAAGATCCCGTACGTGCACGTCCTGGTGAACAACGCCTACCTGGGCCTGATCCGTCAGGCGCAGATCGGCCTGGACATCAACTTCCAGGTCAACCTGGAGTTCGAGAACATCAACACCCCGGAGCTCGGCGTCTACGGCGTGGACCACGTCAAGGTCGCCGAGGGGCTCGGCTGCAAGGCCATCCGGGTCACCGAGCCGGACCAGCTGGGCGCCGCGTTCGAGCAGGCCAAGAAGCTCGCCGCGGAGTACCAGGTGCCGGTCGTCGTGGAGGCGATCCTGGAGCGGATCACCAACATCTCGATGAGCCGCACCATGGACATCAGCGACATCTCCGAGTTCGAGGACCTGGCCACCGAGCCCGGCCACGCGCCGACCTCGATCAAGACGCTGAAGGTCTGACAGGTCTGACAGGAAAGATCCGACAGGTCTGACAGGACCGGCACAAGCCAGGGGCGGCCCGCCCGGGGGGACGGGCCGCCCCTTCGTCATGCCCTCGGCCGGACCCACCGCCGTGGCCGTGACCGGCCCCGCCCGCGTCTCCCGTGGGTGCCGCATCGGTGCGCCTCACGGCCGGTCGCGGTCCTGCGCGGCGTGCTTGCCTGGGCAGGTGCGGTGCCGGCACGGCGACGGTCACGGCGCAGCGGTCGCGCTCCCCCCCGTAGCAGCGCGACCGCGCTCCGGTCCGGCGCGGCGGGCGCCGGCGCCGCACGGCCGTGAGGCCCCCGTACGGGGCCCGCCACCCCCGTGCCGGCGGGCCCCGTGTGTCGGTAGCCTGCCCGGCCCGAGCGGCCCTCGAAGCCTCATCCGCCCTGTTCAGAGCTTGATTTGAGGATTGCGTAGCCGGACTACGACCCCTGCGGCAGGCGGCGCCGTCAGATGTCGTACTCGCCCAGTCCGGGCCAGTCGTCCGGGCCGCCGCCCTGCCATTCGATCAGGTCGCTCTCCTCCACTTCGATCCGGTCCAGGTCGGCCAGCCGCAGGATCTCCACGACGTCGTCCAGGTGCGAGGCGATCCCCAGCGTCACGTCCCCCTCGGTGACCCGCCGGGAGCCGTCCAGGGCGGGGGAGTGGACCACGATGTGCGGGTGCTGTGTCGGGTTGCCCATGCCTTCAGCGTGCTGCGGATGCCGGGGACGCGCACGCCGGGCACCCGGTCGCGGACAGCACGAAAGCGCCCCCTCCGGACCGGAGGGAGCGCTGTGCGCACCGTATGGTGACCGTCCGACGGCGCGAGGCTGGGCGCGACAGGTCATTCGCGCCGCCGGACGGGGCTGGAGTACCTCCGGGGTGGCGGAGGTGGGGCTGGGACCGCGGTGGCCACGACGGAGTCGGACGTCCCTTCCCTCTGGTCGAGAAGGGGGCCCGGGTCTCCTTCACCACCGCACTGGCTCGCAGGCCACCGCGGTCCTCGCCCTGCCCGCCGCACCGGGTGATCACCCCTCATCCGGATCACCCGTGGCGGCGGGGCCTTCGCGTCCGGGGCCCGACCTCCCCGTCGGTCCCGGACGCAGCCTTGGGACTCAGTCCTCGCGCAGGGCGCGGACCGCCTCCTCCACGCGCTTGCCGTACTCGGGGTCGGCGGCGTGGAAGTGGGCCAGGTTCTTCTCGATCACGTCGTCGCGGGAGACCTGCGAGAGGCCGCCGGCGATGTTCGCGACGAGACGGGACTTCTCCTCCTCCGACATCAGCCGGTACAGCTCGCCGGCCTGGAAGAAGTCGTCGTCCTTGGTGTGCGCCGGGGCGACGTGGCTGCCGGTGTACCCGGCCACCGCGAGCGGGGCGGACAGCGGGCGGCCGGTCTCCACCGGGCCGTCGTAGGAGTTCGGCTCGTAGTTCTTGGCGTGCCGGCCCTGGCCGTTGACCGCCATGAAGCCGTCGCGGCCGTAGTTCTGGGCACCGCCCGGGACCGCCTTCGGCGCGTTCACCGCGAGCAGGGTGTGGTTGACACCGAGGCGGTAGCGGTGAGCGTCGGCGTAGGCGAACAGCCGGCCCTGGAGCATCTTGTCCGGGGACGGGCCGATGCCGGGCACGAAGTTGTTCGGGGAGAACGCGGCCTGCTCGACCTCGGCGAACACGTTGTCCGGGTTGCGGTCGAGGACCAGGCGGCCCACGCGCTGGAGCGGGTAGTCCTTGTGCGGCCAGACCTTGGTCAGGTCGAACGGGTTGAAGCGGTAGTCCGCCGCCTCGGCCGCCGGCATGATCTGGACGTACAGCGTCCAGGACGGGTGCACGCCGCGCTCGATCGCCTGGAGCAGGTCGGTCTGGTGCGAGTTGGGGTCCTTGCCCGCCAGCTCCTGTGCCTGCTCGGTGGACAGGCAGCGGATGCCCTGGTTGGTCTTGAAGTGGTACTTGACGAAGAAGGCCTCGCCCTTGGCGTTCGTCCACTGGTAGGTGTGCGAGCCGTAGCCGTTCATGTGGCGGTACGACGCCGGGATGCCCCGGTCACCCATGAGCCAGGTCACCTGGTGCGTGGCCTCGGGGGCGTGCGCCCAGAAGTCCCAGACGTTGTCGGGCTCCTGCTTGCCGGTGAACGGGTCGCGCTTCTGCGAGTGGATGAAGTCGGGGAACTTCAGCGGGTCCTTGATGAAGAACACCGGGGTGTTGTTGCCGACGAGGTCGTAGTTGCCCTCTTCGGTGTAGAACTTCACCGCGAAGCCGCGGGGGTCGCGGACCGCGTCGGCGCCACCGAGGTTGTCGGCGACCGTGGAGAAGCGCACGAAGACCTCGGTACGCTTGCCGATCTCGCCGAGGAAGTCGGCGTGGGTGTAACCGGTGACGTCGTCGGTCACCTCGAAGTGGCCGTACGCGCCGGAGCCACGGGCGTGCACGACACGCTCCGGGATCCGCTCGCGGTTGAAGCGCGCGAGCTTCTCCAGGAGGTGCTGGTCCTGGATCAGGAGCGGGCCGCCGACGCCGGCGGAGGCGGAATTCTGGTTGTCGGCGACCGGTGCGCCGGACTCTGTCGTGAGCACGCGCTTCGACATCGTGGACCTTCCGTGCGGGTGTCAGCGGAAAACTGTTTCCGCTTTGTGGAGCCTAGAAGTGGGGCGATCTGAGCGTCAACAGTTTGTTGAAGCCGATTCCGGACCGCGGCGCCGCCTGGGCGCGACAGGACAGGTGTCAGCGGCGCCGCGGCCCGGAAGTGTGAGGGACCGTCAGACCTGGGCGCCGGAGAGGCGCTCGACGGCCCGCAGCAGGGCCGAGTGGTCCAGGCCGCCGTCGCCCTGGGCGCGCAGGCTGGCGACCAGCTGGGCGACCACGGCGCCGACCGGGAGGGCCGCGCCGACGTTGCGGGCGGCGTCGGTGACGATGCCCATGTCCTTGTGGTGCAGGTCGATGCGGAAGCCGGGCTTGAAGTCGCGGTTGAGGAAGTTGTCCTTCTTCCGCGTCAGCACGGTGGAGCCGGCCAGGCCGCCGTTGAGGACGTCCAGGGCGGCCTTGAGGTCCACGCCCGACTTCTCCAGGAAGACCACGGCCTCGGCGCACGCCTGGATGTTCACGGCGACGATCAGCTGGTTGGCGGCCTTCACCGTCTGGCCCGAGCCGTGCGGACCGCACAGCACGATGGTCTTGCCGAGTGCCTCGAAGATCGGCTTGGCCTGCTCGAAGTCGGCCTGCTCACCACCGACCATGATCGAGAGCACCGCTTCGATGGCGCCGGCCTCACCACCGGACACCGGGGCGTCCAGCACCCGGACGCCCTTGTCCTTGGCGGCCTTGGCCAGGTCCACGGAGGTCTGCGGGGTGATCGAGGACATGTCGATCAGCAGGGCGCCGGACCTGGCGTTCTCCAGGATGCCGTCCGGGCCGTAGGCGATGGCCTCGACCTGCGGGGAGGCGGGCACCATCGTGATGATCACGTCGGCGTCCCGGACGGCCTCGGCGATGGAGCCGGCCGCGGTGCCGCCGGCGGCGGCCAGGCGGTCCAGCTTCTCCTTCTCCAGGGTGTAACCGGTGACCTGGTAGCCCGCCTTGACCAGGTTCTCGGACATGGGGGAGCCCATGATGCCGAGGCCGATCCAGGCGATCTTGGGAAGGTTGCTCATGGTTGAGGGTGCCTCTCTTGCTGCGCGGTACGTCTGTGAAGGGGCGGCCGATGCGCGGGGCCGGCGGCTCAGCGGGCCGCGCGGGCCTCGCGCGGGAGCCAATCGAACGCCTCGGCGCTCGGGCGGTCGCCCGGCTTGTACTCCAGGCCGACCCAGCCGTCGTAACCGGCCTTCCGCAGCCGGCCGAGCAGCTCCTCCAGGGGGAGCGAACCGGTACCGGGGGCGCCGCGGCCGGGGTTGTCGGCGATCTGCACGTGCCCGGTCTTCGCCGCGTAGGCGTCGATGACCGCGGGCAGGTCCTCGCCGTTCATGGACAGGTGGTACAGGTCCATCAGGAACTTGGCGTTCCCGAGGCCCGTCGTCGCGTTCACCTTGTCGACGACCTCGATCGCGGCCGGCGCCGACACCAGCGGGTACAGCGGCGACTCGGGCTTGTTCAGCGCCTCGATCAGCAGGATGGCGCCGATCCGGTCGGCCGCCCGGGCCGCGAGGGCGAGGTTCTCCAGGGCGAGCGCGTCCTGCTCGGCCGGGTCCACGCCCTCGACGCGGTTGCCGTACAGCGCGTTGAGCGCCGTGCAGCCGAGGGAGGCCGCGAAGTCGGCGGCCACGTCGATGTTGGCGCGGAACTTCTCCGACTCCTCGCCCGGCAGCGACAGGGCGCCGCGGTCCGGGCCCGGCAGCCGCCCGGCGTAGAAGTTCAGGCCCGTGAGACGGACCCCCGCGTCCTCGATCGCCTTCTTCAGGGCGTCCAGCTCGGACCGGGCCGGAGTGGGGGAGTCGATCCAGGGCCACCACAGCTCGACCGCGGAGAAGCCCGCCGCGGCGGCGGCCGCGGGGCGCTCCAGGAGCGGGAGTTCCGTGAAGAGGATCGACAGGTTGACGTTGAAGCGCTGGTCTGCGGCGGTGCTCCACTCGAAACCTGGCATTCGGGCCGCGCTCCCTTCCGTTGGTCGAGATTCCGTATTACGGAAGTTCGTTTCTGCGTAATGGAAGATTGCCGTCGGGTGTCGCCGCTTGTCAAGGGGTGTCCGCAACAGCCGCCCGCCAAGGCCCCCTCGCGCGTTAGGTTGACCGGGTGCGATTGAGAGTGGAGTTCACGACCGAGCCCTTCGACCTGGACGAAGCGCCCGCGCACGCCCTGGTGGCGCGCGAGGTCATCGAGACCGCCGAGCTGGACGCCGTGGACGTCGGGCCGTTCGGCAACACCGCCGAGGGCGGCGCCGACCGCGTGCTCGGCGCGGTGGACGCGCTGCTGCGCAAGGCCCTCCAGGCCGGCGCCACCCGGGTCTCGCTCCAGGTCAACGTGATCGGCGACGAGGCTGGGGAGGGTGATAGGTGACCGGGGACGAGCCCTTCATCGCGGCGGTGAAGCCGCTGGTCGACGCCATGGGCGGGACGATGCTCCCGCCCGACGAGGCCGGCCCCGAGGACGTCGTCCTCGCCTGGGAGGGCGCCGACGTCGTCGCCGTACGCCTGCCCCAGCTCGCCGACTCCCTCGACCGCATCCTGGCCGCCATGGAGCGCAAGGAGGGCCGGCCGCTGGCCGACCTGGACCGCAGGGCCAAGCAGGAGGTCGTACGCATCCTGGAGGCGCGCGGCGCGTTCGCCGTGCGGCACGGGGTGGAGACCGTGGCGGGCGCACTGGGCGTCAGCCGCTTCACGGTCTACAACTACCTCAACCGCGAGAAGGGTCTCTGACCGGGGCGGGAGTGAGGGCGCAAGGGCCGTTCGGTCCCCAACCCGGCTTGTTACGCGGAATTTTCAACAAACTGTTGACGTGGTGTTTCCGAGGGCGTTAGCTATCCGCAGCCCGTTCAGCACAACGGCCCGAAGCGGCCACGGAGGCTCCCGTGACTACCACTTCCACGCCCCCGGGCCTGTCCCGGTTCAACGATCTGGAGGAGCGCGAGGCCCTCGCGGCCCTCCTAGAGGCGTGCGCCTCCACCGAGTGGGCCCGGCGACTGCTCGCCGCCCGCCCGTACGCCACCCCGGAGGACCTGTACACCGCCGGCGACGCCGCCATGGCCGAGCTGACCCCCGCGGACCTGGCGGAGGCGATGGCCGGACATCCGCCGATCGGGCGGCCCAAGCCCGGCGACCCGACCTCCGCCCGCGAACAGCGTGGCATGGCCGGTGCCTCCGAGGAGCTCAAGGCGGAGATGCTCGAACTCAACCTGGCCTACCAGGAGAAGTTCGGGCATGTCTTCCTCATCTGCGCCACCGGCCGGACCGGCGAGCAGATGCGCGACGCGGTCAGGGAGCGGATCGGCAACTCGCCCGAGCAGGAGCGGGAGATCATCCGCACCGAACTGGGCAAGATCAACCGCATCCGACTGGCCCGACTCGTCGAAGAGGACGCCTGACACCATGAGCACCAGCACCACCGCCTCCGTGTCCACGCACATCCTGGACACATCGATCGGCCGCCCCGCCGAGGGCGTCGCCGTCCACCTCTCCGCCCGCTCGGGGCGCGAGGCGGACTGGCAGGCGCTCGGCGGCTCGGCGACCGACGCCGACGGCCGGTGCAAGGACCTGCCGGCCCTGCCGGAAGGTACCACCCACGTACGGCTGGACTTTGCTGTCGAGCCATACTTCGAAATTTCTGCGAAGAAGCAAGCCGATGCGCAGCAGGACGCCCCCGCGAATCGGGACAGCGGTGCCGCGTTCTTCCCCGAGGTGGCGATCACCTTCGCCGTGGTGCCCGGGGAGCACTACCACGTACCGCTGCTGCTCAACCCGTTCGGCTACTCCGTTTACCGAGGGAGCTAGCTACATGCCGACCATCCTGGGACAGAACCAGTACGGCAAGGCCGAGAACCGAGTCGTCAAGATCACGCGGGACGGCGCCACCCATCACATCAAGGACCTCAACGTATCCATCGCGCTGAGCGGCGACATGGAAGAGGTCCACTACTCCGGCTCCAACGCCAACGTCCTGCCGACCGACACCACCAAGAACACGGTGTTCGCGTTCGCCAAGGAATACGGCATCGAGTCCGCCGAGCAGTTCGGCATCCACCTCGCCCGGCACTTCGTCACCACGCAGGAGCCGATCCACAAGGCGCGCATCCGCATCGAGGAGTACGCCTGGGAGCGGATCGAGACCTCGGACGCCAACAGCAAGTTCATCGGCGCGGACGACGTCAAGCACTCCTTCGTCCGCAAGGGCCAGGAGGTCCGCCTCACCCAGATCACCTTCGACGGTGAGAAGTGGGAGGTCATCTCCGGTCTGAAGGACCTGATCGTGATGAACTCGACCAACTCCGAGTTCTGGGGCTACGTCAAGGACAAGTACACCACCCTCCAGGAGGCGTACGACCGCATCCTCGCCACCCAGGTCTCCGGCCGCTGGCGGTTCAACTGGACCGACGACGCGCAGAAGATGCCCAACTGGGAGAAGTCCTACGAGCAGGTCAAGAAGCACATGCTGCACGCCTTCGCCGAGACCTACTCGCTCTCGCTGCAGCAGACGATGTACCAGATGGGCTCGCGCATCATCAACAACCGCAGCGAGATCGACGAGGTCCGCTTCTCGCTGCCCAACAAGCACCACTTCCTCGTGGACCTGGAGCCGTTCGGACTCAAGAACGACAACGAGGTCTACTTCGCCGCCGACCGCCCCTACGGCCTCATCGAGGCCACCATCCTGCGGGACGGCTGTGAGGCCCGTATCCCGGTCGACATGACCAACCTCTGACGCGGGACGCCCGCCCCCGGCCCGGCCTGACGGGCCGGGGGCGCGCTACACCGGAGGGAACAAAATGGCACAGCCTGCAAAGGGGCCGGCGAAAGCCCCGTGTTCCACCCCGCCGGTGCACATAGAGGACGCCGTCACGTCCGTGCACCCGGTGGACGAGAAGCTCCACCCCACGCGGCTCGTCCCCGCCGCGCTCCAGCACATCGCCGCTATGTACGCAGGCGTTGTCACTCCTCCGCTCATCATCGGTCAGGCCTGCGGGCTCGACATCGGGGCCCGTACCCGGCTCATCGCCGCGAGCCTGCTCATCGCGGGTATCGCGACCATCCTGCAGACCATCGGCGTCAAGGGCTTCGTCGGCAACCGGCTGCCCTTCGTCAACGCCGCCTCCTCCGCCGGCATCGCCCCCATCCTCGCGATCGCCGAGACCAACGGCCAAGGACACCAACTCCCCGCGATCTACGGCGCGGTGATGGTGGCCGGCGCCTTCTGCCTGGTACTCGGACCGTTCTTCGGACGGCTGCTGCGCTTCTTCCCGCCCCTGGTCACCGGCGTGGTCATCACCCTGATCGGCGTCACGCTGATGCCCGTCCCGGTGGGCTGGGCCCAAGGCGGCGACAAGACCGCCACCGACTTCGGCGACATGCGCTATCTGGCGCTCGCCGGGTTCACCCTCGCCGTCATCCTGCTGATCCAGCGCTTCGGCCGGGGCTTCGTCAAGCAGGTTGCCCTGCTGTTCGGACTGCTCATCGGCACCCTGGCCGCGATCCCCTTCGGCATGGCCGACTTCAGCGGCATCAAGTCCGCGCCCGTGGCCGCGCTGCCCACCCCGTTCGCCTTCGGCTCCCCCGAGTTCCAGCCCGCCGCGATCCTCTCGCTGTGCATCGTGATGCTGGTGCTGATGACCGAGTCCAGCGCCGGCATGCTCGCCCTCGGCGAGATCTGCGACCGCCGCGCCGACGCGAAGACCATCACCCGGGGCCTGCGCACCGACGGCCTCGCCACCCTGATCGGGCCCGTCTTCGGCGGCTTCCCCACCTCCGCCTTCGCCCAGAACGTCGGTGTCGTCTCCCTCACCCGGGTGCGCAGCCGGTACGTCGTCGCCGTCGCCGGCGGCAGCCTGATCGTCCTCGGTGCCTTCCCGGTCCTCGGCGCGGTCGTCTCCCTGGTCCCCATGCCGGTGCTCGGCGGCGCGGGCATCGTCCTCTTCGGCTCCATCGCCGTCAGCGGCATCCGGACGCTCTCCGAGGCGGGCCTGGACGACAGCTCCAACATCATCCTGGTGGCCGTGGCACTCGGCGCCGGCATCATCCCGCTGGCCGCGCCGACCTTCTACGCCGACTTCCCGGCGTGGGCGCAGACCGTGCTCGGTTCCGGCATCAGCGCCGGCGCGCTCGTCGCCGTCCTGCTGAACCTGTTCTTCCACCATCTCGGCACCCGGCGCCGACAGGCGGCCCCGGCACTCGAATCCTCCTAGGGTCCTGCCGTGCCCATCCCGTGGCTCCCCCCTGGTCCACGGGCCGCCATTCGAAAGACAAGGAAGCAGATGGCACCATCGGCAGCCCACCGCGTCGTCATCGAGAACTGCGCGATCGCGACCGTGGACGCGGATGACACCGAGTACGCCTCCGGGTACCTCGTCCTCGCCGGCAACCGGATCGAGGCGGTCGGCGCGGGCGAGGCCCCCGGGCGACTGGAGAACGTGGTGCGCCGGATCGACGGGCGCGGCCACCTGGCCACCCCCGGTCTGGTCAACACCCACCACCACTTCTACCAGTGGATCACCCGGGGCCTGGCCACCGACCACAACCTGTTCGACTGGCTGGTCGCGCTCTACCCGGTCTGGGCGCGGATCGACGAGCGGATGACGTACGCGGCGGCGCAGGGCTCCCTCGCCATGATGGCCCGGGGCGGTGTCACCACCGCCATGGACCACCACTACGTCTACCCGCGCGGCTCCGGCGACCTGTCCGGCTCGATCATCCGGGCCGCCGCCGAGATGGGGGTGCGCTTCACGCTGGCCCGCGGCTCGATGGACCGCGGCGCGAAGGACGGCGGGCTGCCCCCGGACTTCGCCGTGGAGACGCTCCAGGGCGCGCTCCGGGCGACCGAGGAGACCGTCGAGCGGTACCACGACGCCTCCTTCGACGCCATGACCCAGGTGGCGGTCGCCCCCTGCTCCCCGTTCTCGGTCTCCACCGAACTGCTGCGCGAGGCAGCCGAGTTGGCGCGCCGGCTGGGGGTGCGGCTGCACACCCACGGCTCGGAGACGGTGGAGGAGGAGAAGTTCTGCCACGAGTTGTTCGGCATGGGCCCCACCGACTACTTCGAGTCCACCGGCTGGCTCGGTGCGGACGTGTGGATGGCGCACTGCGTCCACATGAACGACTCCGACATCGCCGCCTTCGCCCGCACGAAGACCGGTGTCGCCCACTGCCCCTCGTCCAACGCCCGCCTCGCCGCCGGCATCGCCCGCGTACCCGACATGCTGAAGGCCGGCGTCCCGGTCGGCCTGGGTGTCGACGGCACCGCCTCCAACGAGTCCGGCGAACTCCACACCGAGCTGCGCAACGCCCTGCTGATCAACCGGCTCGGCGCGCACCGCGAGGCCGCGCTGAACGCCCGTCAGGCGCTGCGCCTGGGCACCTACGGCGGCGCCCAGGTCCTCGGCCGGGCCGCGCAGATCGGCTCGTTGGAGCCCGGCAAACTGGCCGACGTGGTGCTGTGGAGGATGGACACCCTCGCGCACGCCTCCATCACCGACCTGGTGACCGCGCTGGTCTTCGGCGCGCCCGCCCCGGTCACCGCGTCCTTCGTCAACGGCCGGCAGATCGTGGCGGACGGCCGCCTGCTGACCGCCGACGAGGACGCCATCGCCGTCAGCACCCGCGAGGAGGCCAGGCGCCTGGCCCGGATCGCCGCTCAGGACTGAGCAGCGGGCCACCCCCAAGACTCCGGCCGGGAGGGACGGCTCCCGGCCGGGACCCGTGGATCCGAGCGGGATCCACGGTCATGCCGTCTCCGGGGCGCGTGTGGACGCACGCCCCCGGAGACGGTCCGCCCCCACAGATCCCGTCACGCCCGACACACCCCCACGCCGCCCCACACCCCCACACACTCGTCACCGCTCATCTTCGCCACCCCCCTGCGAGGGTCCCGCACGACCCCGCACCACCTCCATGAAACCCACGTCGACGATGACGTGTCACCCGCCCGGAGGAGCCGCCGTGGCCGCCCATCCCGTAGACGAGAAACTCCCCGCCCTGAAAATGGCGACCAGCGGACTGCAGCACGTGGCCGCCATGTACGCCGGTGTCGTCGCACCCCCGCTCATCGTCGGCGCGGCCATCGGCCTCAGCGCGACCGAGCTGACCTTTCTCACCGGCGCCTGCCTGTTCACCGCCGGCCTCGCCACCTTCCTCCAGACGCTCGGCATCTGGAAGATCGGCGCCCGGCTGCCGTTCGTCAACGGCGTCACCTTCGCCGGTGTCGCCCCCATGACCGCGGTCGTCGCCGCCACCGAGGACAAGTCCGACGCCCTGCCCATCATCTTCGGCGCGGTCATCGTCGCCGGCCTCCTCGGCTTCGTCGCCGCTCCCTTCTTCAGCAAGGCGATCCGCTTCTTCCCGCCGGTCGTCACCGGCACCGTCATCACCCTGATCGGTGTCTCCCTGCTCCCCGTCGCCTTCGGCTGGGCCCAGGGGCCCGATCCCCAGGCCGACGACTACGGTTCGACCACCTACCTCACCCTGGCCGGCCTCACCCTGCTGATCGTCCTGCTGCTGCGCCGCTTCACCCGGGGCTTCGTCAAGCAGATCGCCGTGCTGATCGGCCTGGTCGTCGGCACGCTCCTCGCGATCCCGTTCGGTGTCACGGACTTCGGCCCGGTCGCCGACGCCGACGTGGTCGGCTTCCCCACCCCGTTCCACTTCGGCGCCCCCCAGTTCCAGCTCGCCGCGATCCTCTCCCTGTGCGTGGTCATGGTGGTCTCGATGACCGAGTCGACCGCCGACATGCTGGCCCTCGGCGAGATCGTCGAACGGCCCGCCGACGAGAAGACCATCGCGGCCGGCCTGCGCGCCGACACCCTCGGCTCCGCGCTCAGCCCGCTGTTCAACGGCTTCATGTGCAGCGCCTTCGCCCAGAACATCGGGCTGGTCGCGATGACCCGCATCCGCAGCCGGTACGTCGTCGCGACCGGCGGCGGCTTCCTGGTCCTGATGGGCCTGTGTCCGATGGCCGCCTCGCTCATCGCGGTCGTGCCCCGGCCGGTCCTCGGCGGCGCCGGCGTCGTGCTGTTCGGCTCGGTCGCCGCGAGCGGCATCCAGACCCTGGTCCGGGCCGGCCTGGACAAGGACAACAACGTGCTGATCGTGGCCGTGTCCCTGGCGGTCGGCATCATCCCGATCACCGCGCCGGAGTTCTACCACTCCTTCCCGGAGACCGCGAAGATCGTCCTGGACTCGGGCATCTCCACCGGCTGTGTCACGGCCGTGGTGCTCAACCTCCTCTTCAACCACCTCGGCAAGGGCCGCGAGGCGCAGGACGTCACCCATCCCATGGAGTCGGGGGAGGAGATCGCCGCCGTCCGCTGACACCGGGCGCCCGGGCTGCCACCGGCACCGGCGCCGGCCCGGCCGGGGGAGACGGGGACACCGTCACCCCCGGCCCCCTTTCCATGCCCGGGGCTACAGGCCGAACAGGCCGGGGTCCGTCGTCAGTTCCTTGAGCACCGCGCGCGGGTCGGCGACCAGCTTGCGCTCGGTGAGGTCCAGGATGCCGCTCACCGCGGTGATCTCGGCCGCGAGCGTGCCGTCGGTCTTGCGTATCTCCTGCCGGATGCGGAACGTCTTGCCGTCGCCCCACTCGAAGGCGCACGTCACGTCGACCTCGTCGCCGGCGAGCAGCTCCCGCCGGAAGCCGATGGTCGTCTCCAGGGCCACCGGGCCCACGCCCTGGCCCACCAGCCGGGCCTGGCTGATCCCGGCGGCCTGGAGCAACGACCAGCGGGCGTGCTCGGCGTAGTTGAGGTATACCGCCTGGTTGAGATGGCCCTGGGTGTCGGTCTCGTAGCCGCGGACGGTCACCCGGACGGAAAACGGTTCGGCCACTGCGTGCCCTTCTCGTGTTCGGTGCTGCGGTCGTTGGGTTCCTGCGGTCGTTCGGTGTCGCGTCGTTCGGTGCTGCGGTCGTTCGGTTCCGCGCCGTTCGGTTCCGCGCCGTTCGGTTCTGTGGTCCACCGATCTTGACACGCCGGTCACACCCGGCGAGGCGAGGCCAGCAGGAAGCGGGTCCTCGTCCTGGGCTCGGTGTACTCGCCCGCCTGCCAGCCGGCCTCCCGAAGCGTCGCCGCGCAGGCCGCAAGCGCCGCGGGGTCCGGCGCGTACACCGCGACCGCCTCCGGCTGCGGGGTCGCCCGGACCCGGTACCCGTCCGTGTCCCCGCCCGCCGGACGGTGCCCGCCCGCCTCCAGCGCCAGCGCCGCGGCCCGCACCAGATGCGTCCGCTCCCAGCCGCACGGCCGGTCCACGGCACCGTCCGGATTCGTCATCCTGCGCAGCTCCAGCAGCCCCTGCCAGGCGCTGTGCACCTCGCGGAGCCGGCCCGGTCCGGACACCGGTGGTTCCTCCTCGCCGCCGACCCGGGCCGTGAACACCCCCGCGTCCGGCGCGGACTCCGCCCGCGGCTCGGGTATCGCCTCCCGGACGCGATGGCCGGCCGGGGTGAGGAAGTGGTCGTGCGGCGGCCGGGGGTGCCGGAAGGCCAGGCCCCGCTTCACCAGCGCCGCGAGCTGGGCCGGCGTACCGCGCAGCCGGCCGGTGACCGGATCGGCGGCCTCGATCACCCGCCGCTGAGCGGCGGTCGGCGGTCGGGTCACGGGCAGCTCCTTCCGGCACCGCTGACTGGGCGGCCCCGCCCGCACGGACGGCCGCAGGGCCCGTCATACGGCCCCAGTCGAAGAGTACGGCCGGGGTCTGACAACGGCCGGTCAGCGGTGGATCACCGCCGGTGGCATGCGGAGGGATGCCACCCGGGACGCGCCCCTTCGCCGCCGCCCGCGGGGGCGCCGGATCGCCGACCGGGACGCCCCCTCACCGGGCCGGTATCCGTGCGTCGTCCGGCCCCCGTCACGAGCCGAGGCGTGCCGGGACCGTCACCCCGTCTCCGCACGCCGTCGCTACTCCGGAGGCCGGATGTTCCAGCCCGCCAGGACGGGGCGGCCGTGTTCCGTGCCGAGGCGGCACAGCGCTCCCGTCGCGAGCTGGAAGAGGGCGCCGTGCCGGGGCGACAGGCCTAGGCGGCGGGCGGTGAGGACGCGCAGGAAGTGGCCGTGCGCGATCAGCACGACGACCCCCTCGGTGTTGGCGAGCGCGGCGTCGGCCTTGGCCAGCATCCGGTCGGCGCGCTCCCCGACCTGCTCGGGACTCTCGCCCGGACGGCCCGGGGGACCGGGCGCGACCCCGTCGGTGAACAGGAACCAGCCCGGCCGGCTCCGCTGGATCTCCGGCGTGGTCACGCCCTCGTACCCGCCGTAGTCCCACTCGCACAGGTCGGCGTCGACCCGCGCGTCCGGGATGCCGATCAGCTCGGCGGTCTCGCGCGCCCGCTGGAGGGGGCTGACGAAGGCCGCTCCGATCCGGTGCGAGCGGATCAGCGGGACCAGCCGGCGCGCCTCGTCCCGCCCGCGCTCGGTGAGCGGCACGTCGGTCCGGCCGGTGTGCCGCCCGGACCGCGACCACTCGGTCTCCCCGTGCCGGACGAGAAAGAGGTCACCCATGACGGCACGGTGCCACAGGGCCGCCGCCGCCCGCAGGACGGACTGCGCCAGACGGCGTTCCCCGGTGTCCCGCCGCCGTCAGGTTCCGGCCCCCGTACGGCGTGGCGGGGCCATGGCGATGGTCTCCCCGCATGCGTCGAGCACGGCCGCCTTCCCGTGCGCGTCGGTGACCGGGACGACCGTGCCGTGGGTGTCGTGCGGCGCCGTGACGGCGGCCTCGTGCTGCCGTACGCACCAGGTGCCCGCGCCCGGCGTGCCGCGTCGGGTGTAGCGGAGGTCCACGCTGACGGCCGCGTGGCCGGGCAGGGCGACGGCCGCGGGCCGTCCGGAACCGGCGCCCTCGATGCCGTCCGCCTTGCCGTTGTGGATCGCCAGGCCCGGGTACCCCGCGAACAGGCAGGCCCCTGAGCCCTTGTTGACGGCGGTGAGGCGCGCCCCGGACCGGTCGCCTCCCCGCTCGGCGCCGTCGGCACCATGGACACCGTCGCCGTCGAGCAGCGACAGCGTCCAGGTCAGCGCGGCGGTCCGGCAGGGCGGTGCGGTGGCGTCCGGTGTGGCGGTCGTGGCGGTGCCCGGTGTGGCGGTCGTGGTGGTGTCGCAGGCCGTCAGCGTCAGGCCGGCGGCGAGCGTGAGGCCGGCCGTGAGCGCGGCGAGGCCGCCGGCCGGTCGGGTGGTGGCGGGCATCGTTCCCCCTGGAAGTGCCGTGGTGTGGTCAGGTGCCGGGGTGGACCAGCGTGTACTCGGTGCCGAGGGCCTTGGTGCCGGTGTCGGCGTACAGCGTGACTTCCCCGTCGGACCAGCACACGACGAGGTCGTCGGCCGGGCCGTCGTGGCGGAAGGCACCGGCGGTCAGCACCCGCGCCCGCTGCCACAGGCTGTTCGGACCGCGCACCCGGTACTTGGTGCTGGGTCCCGCGGCCGAGGTGCCGGCGTACGTGTCGAGCGCGCCGTCCGCCCAGCGCACCAGCAGGTCCCCGGCGGCCGTACCGCCGAAGTCGCCGCCGGTCAGCAGGGCCGCCTTGGTCCAGGCGCCGCCCGCGGGAAGGAGCCGGGTGCCGGTGCCGAGGCCGTCGGCGCCCACCCGGGGGTACAGGGAGAGCCCGCCGTCGGCCCAGCGGACCAGCAGGCCGGTGCCGCCGTCGTCGCGGAACGCCCCGGCGGTGAACTGGGCGGCGTTCTTCCATACGGAGCCGGGCGCCGCCATCCGGATCTCCCGGCCGAGGCCCGAGGGGCCGGGCTGCGGGTAGAGGGTGACCTCGCCGTCGGACCAGCGCACCAGCAGCCCCGCCCGCCGGCCACCGCCGAAGGTGCCCCCGGCCACGGTACGGGCGTGGGTCCAGGTGGAGTTGGCCGGCCGCAGTCGCTTCTCCGCCCCGAAGCCGCCCTTGCCGTCACCCGGGTACAGGGTGACTCCGCCGTCGGACCACACCACCAGCAGATCGCCGTGCCGGTCGCCGGTGTACTCGCCCGACGCCGTGAACGCGGCCTTGCGCCAGCGCCCCGCGCCGCCCGGCAGGCTGCCGCTCAGGCCCCGGTACGGGGGCAGGTCGGCGGGCGGGGCCTTGTCGGCGACGGCGCGGGCGAGGAGGTTCGCGGCGTCGGCGCCGAACGCGGTGGCGTAGCTGATGTAGTCCACGTTGGCGTCGTTGCCGCCGCCGTTGTAGCCGCCGAGGTTGCCGATGACGTGGCCGGTGCGGGCGTCGTCCTTGTAGTCGGTGATCCACGGGCTGCCGGACACCCCGCCGTAGTAGCCGCCGCAGGTCATCGACAGCTGCCGGTAGCCGCGCAACTGGCTGGTGGACACGGTGCACTTGACCGCGCGTCCGGCGCCGTTGTGCCGGTGGGAGGGGTAGCCGACGACGGTGACGCCCCGGTGGGTGTAGCCGGCGGGCCGGGTGAGGGTCAGTCCGCCGCCCACCGCGTCCTGGAGGGACTTGCCCCACTGGTTGGCCGACACCCGGGCGAACGCGGTGTCCAGGTCGGACGCCGCCTTCTTGGTGGTGGACGAGCCCCGGTCGGGCACGTACCGCGGGTCGACGAAGATCCGCTGGATGTGGAAGATGCCGTACGGCTGCCGGTCCGGGGCCGCGCCCTTCACGAACTTCGGGACGAAGACGAAGTCGCCCTTCATGCCCCGCGCGCAGTGGGCCGCGGTGAGCACGATGTTCCGGGCCTTGGTGTCGATGACGCTGCCGGTGCAGTGCCAGGTGGTGCCGCGCGGCCCGTCGGAGCCGAAGAACGTGCCGACCAGCCGGGTGCCCTGGAACAGGGTGCCCTTCGGCCGGGCCGCGGCGGCCGCCGCGGACGACGGCGCCGTCCGCGCCTGCCGCAGCGCGTCGAGCGGTTGGGCGGCGGCCATGCGCTCGGCGGTCCAGAAGCGTGCCGCCTGCCGCGCTTCCTGCCCGGCGGCGGGCGCGGGCGCCGCGGCGGCCCGTGCCTCCGGCCCTGCGGCCGGTCCGGGGGCTCCGGCCCGCGCGGCGGGTACCGCGATCGCGGTCAGCGCCGCGCAGAGCAGGGCGACGACCGCCCCGCGATCGCCGCGCACGGAGGCTCTTTTGGGCGAGTCCGGTCTTTTGGGCGAGTCCGGATGTCCGCAGGAATCCGGGTTTCGGTACGAGAACACTGCTGCTTCCCCCTGGTCGATGGAGCGGACCGGGGCGCGGCGGTGCGGTGTGCCGCGGTGCGGCGCTGGTCGGGCGCGCACCGAGGGCTCGTCGCGGAAGGCCCCCGATCATGCGCGGTGATCTTCGCACAAGCGAGCGAAACGGGCCAACTCTCCCGCCCGGAACGGCTTTCTGCTGTCGCTCCTGACCGGCTTCCTACTGCCGGTACCCGGCGAGGAACCTGCCGATCCGGCCGATGGCCGCCTCCAGGTCCTCCGCATGCGGCAGGGTCAGGATGCGGAAGTGGTCGGGGGCGGGCCAGTTGAAGCCGGTGCCCTGGACCACCTGGATCTTCTCGCGCAGCAGCAGGTCCAGCACGAACTTCTCGTCGTCGTGGATCGGGTGCACCTTGGGGTCGATGCGCGGGAAGGCATACAGCGCGCCCTTGGGCTTGACGCAGGACACGCCGGGGATCTCGTTGAGCTTCTCCCAGGCCACGGTCCGCTGCTCGTGCAACCGGCCGCCGGGCCGGGTCAGTTCGCGGATGGACTGGCGTCCGCCGAGTGCGGCCTGGATGGCGTACTGCGCGGGCGCGTTGGCGCACAGCCGCATGGAGGCCAGCATGGTCAGGCCCTCCAGGTAGTCCTTGGCGTGCTGCTTGGGGCCGGTGACGACCAGCCAGCCGGAGCGGAAACCCGCCACCCGGTAGGTCTTGGACAGCCCGCAGAAGGTGAGGACGACCAGGTCGGGGGCGAGCGCGGCGGCCGAGTGGTGCACGGCGTCGTCGTAGAGGATCTGGTCGTAGATCTCGTCGGCGAACACCATCAGGCCGTGCCGGCGGGCGAGGTCGAGGATGCCCTCGACGATCTCCTTCGGATAGACCGCGCCCGTCGGGTTGTTGGGATTGATGATGACCACGGCCTTGGTGCGGTCGGTGATCTTCGCCGCCATGTCGGCCAGGTCGGGGTTCCAGTCGGCCTGTTCGTCGCACAGGTAGTGCACGGCCTTGCCGCCGGCCAGTGTGGTGGTGGCCGTCCACAGCGGGAAGTCCGGCGCGGGGATCAGGATCTCGTCGCCGTCCTCCACCAGCGCCTGGACGGCCATGGAGACCAGTTCCGAGACGCCGTTGCCCAGGAAGACGTCGTCCACGTCGACGTCCAGGCCCAGGGTCTGGTAGCGCTGGGCGACCGCGCGGCGGGCGGAGAGGACGCCCCGGGAGTCGGTGTAGCCGTGCGCCCGCGGCAGCATCCGGATCATGTCCTGGAGGATCTCCTCCGGCGCCTCGAAGCCGAAGGCCGCGGGGTTGCCGGTGTTCAGGCGCAGCACGCTGTGCCCCGCCTCCTCCAGCGCGTTGGCGTGCTCGATCACCGGGCCGCGGATCTCGTAGCACACCTCGCTGAGCTTGTTGGACTGCCGGAACTCCATGGGCCCCTCCGGAAACTCGTGTTGCTTGGTTTTACCAAGTGAGAGCTTGGAAAGTCCAACAACGCGTCTACACTGCGTCGCATGTCACCTCGCCGAAGCTACGACCAGTACTGTTCCGCAGCCCGCGCCCTCGACCTGGTCGGCGACCGCTGGACCCTGCTGATCGTCCGGGAGCTCCTCGCCGGTCCCCGCCGCTACACGGACCTGCACGCGGACCTGCCCGGCGTGAGCACGGACGTACTCGCCTCCCGGCTGAAGGAGATGGAGCGCGACGGCCTGACCACCCGGCGCCGGCTGCCCCCGCCGGGCGCCGCGTACGTGTACGAACTCACCGGTCGTGGCCGCGAGTTGCTGCCGGTCCTCCAGGCGCTCGGCACCTGGGGCGCGCGGGAACTGGGCGAGCGCAGGCCCACCGACGCCGTGCGGGCGCACTGGTTCGCGCTGCCGCTGCTGCGCGCGCTGGAGGGCGAGGGTGTGCTCGAAGTGCGGCTGGAGGAAGGGGAGTTCCACCTCCACGTCGGCGCCGAGGAGGGACCGGTCTACGGCGACGGGCCCGCCCCCGGCCCGGCCGACGCCCGCCTGGTGATGGACGCGGCGACCTGCGAGGCCGTCGCCCGCGGCGAGCTGACCCTGCCGGACGCGGTACGGGACGGGCGGGTGACGGTGACCGGGGAGGGCACGCTGGCCAAGGCGCTGCGCGAGGCGTGACGCGGTAAGCGGCGGCCGGGGTGACAACGGCGAAGGCCCGCCGGAGCGGCGGGCCTTCGCGTGATTTGTGGTGCCGTGCGGCTCAGGCGCCCGGCGGCACCCGGGACGGCCGGCCCGACCCGCGCGTCAGCGCGTAGCCGCCGATGCCGGCGAGCGCGGCCAGCACACCGCCGATCCCCGTCCACACCCAGCGGTCCGACCACCAGCCGGACGACCAGCCGTCGCGGCCGAAGCTGGACAGCACGGCCCCCTTCGAACCTTCCTTCTCCTGACCGGACTTGACGGCGATGCCCGGGACGAGCGGCTTGCCCAGCGAGCCGTCGACCGCCGCCGCGCCGCCGATGTCCTCGGAGTCGACGCGCACCTCGGCGCCGACCGGCTGGCCGAGGTCGGAGTCGGCGAGGTCCACCACCGTCAGCCGGATGTAGTACGTGCCCGGCAGCGGGTCGTTGGCCCACGGCTCCGACCAGCCGCGCACCGTACGCAGCACACAGGCCAGTTCGACGGAGCCGGCGTCCGGCGCGGCGGTGCGCGACTGGGCGCCGTACTGGCAGGCCTGGCGGCGCCGCAGCCCGTCGTACACGTCGAGCTGCCAGGTCTCGGCGCCGTGCCGGGCCGGGAGCTTCACCGCCGCCTTGACGGTGGGGCGCTGCCCGGTGTCCGCGGGGAAGGACCAGTACAGGTAGTCACCGGTGGAGCCGGAGGCGGTGGCCCGCTCGCCCTGCTCGATCTCCGCCGCCGTACGGAACGAGGTGCCCGCCTGGGTGGGCGCGTCGTCGCCCGCCGAGGCGCCCGGCGAGGGCGAGGAGTCGGCGGCGGCCGGCCCGGCGGCCAGCCCCACCGCCAGCAGCGCGGCACCCAGCACGCGTGTGATCCGCATCAGTTCGTCCTCCAGACCGAGACCCGCCAGCGCGACAGCCAGCCCCACAGCAGACCCGCGAGGAAGCCGGCCAGCACCAGGGCGCCGAGCAGCCACCAGCCACGGCCGAGGCCGAAGGCGGCCACGTCGTGGTGGCCCGAGGGGCCGTCCACCACGTCGATGGTCAGCTCCAGTGGCAGACCCGGCGTGGTCTTCACGCCCGAGGCCGCCGCGAAGGACTGGGTGACCTGGAGGCACACCGTCTCCGCGGGCGCCGAGTCGTCGTCGCTGTCCTGCTTCGGATAGCGCAGGCCGGTGGAGATGACGTCCGTACGGCCGGTGCCCGCGGCCTCACCGCGCACGATCTCCCGGCCGTGCACGGTCACCGCCCGCAGCAGCACCCCGTAGTGGGGGTTCACGGCCCGGTCGTCCGCCACGCTCACCGAGGCCCGCAGCTCCTGGCCGGGCTCGACGTCCACCTTGTACCAGCGCTGCTGCCCGAACTCCTCGCGGTCGGTGTAGAGACCGGACTTGAGGACGGGGGCCTTCTCACACCGGTCGGCGCCCTCGGTGGCGACCGGGGTCACCACCGGGTCCGCCGCCCGGTCCACCAACTGGCCGACCCGGTCCCTCAGTTCGTCCTTGTGCCGGACGTCGGTGTAGGTACCGCCGGTGGCGTCCGCGATGCAGCTGAGCTGGGCGCGGGTCTTGGCGTCGGGCACCAGGCCGAGGGTGTCGATGGTCAGGCCGATGCCCTTGGCCGCTATCTCCCGGGCCACCACGCACGGGTCGAGCGGCTGGCAGGTGTCCTCGCCGTCACTGATCAGCACGATACGGCGGGTGCCGGTGCCGCCGTCCAGGTCGTCCGCCGCCTTCAGCAGCGCGGGCCCGATCGGGGTCCAGCCGGTGGGCGACAGCGTGGCCACGGCCGCCTTCGCGTCGGTCCGGTCCAGCGGGCCGACCGGGTAGAGCCGCGCGGTGTCCTTGCAGCCCTCCTTGCGGTCGTTGCCGCGGTAGTTGGCGCCGAGCGTACGGATACCGAGCCGGACCTCCTCGGGCGTCGCGTCCAGCACCTCGTTGAACGCCTGCTTCGCCGCGGCCATCCGGGTGCCGCCGTCGATGTCCCGGGCCCGCATGGAACCGCTGACGTCCAGCACGAGTTCGACCTTCGGAGCGTCCTGCTCCGTCTCGTCGGCGACCGCGCCGGAGGGGAACGCGATCCCGGCGGTCAGGGCGGCGAACAGAGCACAGACCCCCACCGCCAGCCGTTGTCTTCTGATCATCGCCGGATCTTATTGATCAGACACGCCGGACTCCAAAACGCCGGGTGGGCGCGGGCGGTGGGCGCGGGAGGCGACGGGAGCGGGCAGGGCCGGGCCGGTGACCGAGGACCGCACCCCGCCCACAGGTGACGTACGTGCCCTGGTCCGGCGCTACGGCATCGTGGTGGACGCCCCGTACGAGACCTCGACGGGACACCGGGCGAGGGCAACTCCCTTCCCTCGCTGAGCGGTGCCCCGGCGAACGCAGAGGAAGGGGTCAACGCCGTGGTCCGCCGGCCGGCCCGGCACCCACTCGGAGCGCCGTCGACCGCGGATGCGGCAACTCCGTCCAGAGGTCCCCCGTTCCGGCGGGGGACAGCCGCATCAGGGTCAGCGCCTTCGCGGGGAGCGGGGCCTCGCACAGGGCGGGCAGGTCCGGGGTCGGGGGAAGGTCCGGGAGGGCCGCCTCCAGGGCGGTGGCCAGGGCGTGGGCGGAGCCCGCCGTGCCGGCCAGGGCACCGGACAGCAGGGAGCCGAAGAGCTTGCGGCGCAGGGCCGTGGGGTCGTCGGTGATCAGGCGGCCGGTGAGGGCGGGCGGGGTGATGCCGTGCCGGGACAGCCGGGCGGGGCTGACGCGGATGTCGGCCAGATCGCGGTAGACCAGCCGCAGCGGAGTGCCGTCCGCCGCCAGCACCACCAGGAGGTTCTGTCCGTGCGCCTCCAGCGCCACGCCCAGATCCAGCAGCCGCAGGCCGACCGTGAGCGCCAGCCGCGCGAACCCGGCCAGCCAGCCCGGGCGGCCGGGCAGCGACGTGGTGGCGAGCGCGGCCACCGGCACCACCCGCTCACCCGGCCCCGCGTACACCTCCGGCGGCTCACGCAGCAGCGCGGCCAGGTCGGGGGAGTGCGCGGTGACCGCCCCGAGCGTGCGGGTCAGGTGCAGCAGTCCGTCGGCGCGCGCCACCAGGTCCTCGGCGAAGGCGGACAGCGGCGCCGCCACCCGCACCGAGTAGGCGGATATGTCCCGCACCGACGACGTCAGCCGGGCGCTCAGCGCCGTCTTCACATGCGGACCACCGGGCAGCAGCGCCAGCGTACGCAGTGACATCAGCGGCCGGGCCGGGCGCCACACGTCGTACGACCGCTTGAGCACATGCGCGGCCTGCCAGGGATGCACCGGCAGCAACAGCCGCCCGCCGTCCCGGAGTTCCGCGGGCCACTGCCCGGACACCAGGCAGTCGGCCGCCGGTACCGGCACCGTGCCCAGCTCCACCACCGGACCGTGCTCGGGGCCGTACGCCAGTTGCTCCGCCACCGAGAAACCGGGCCGGGACCGGCAGCCCGGGTGGAACGGGTGCCCGTCGGTCACCCGCCGCTCCCACTCCCAGTCCCGCCCCCGGCCCTCGGCCGAGGGGACCCCCACCGGCCAGTCCGCCGGCCCCCGTTGCTCCGCGCCGGCCCGGGACAGCGCCAGCGACGCCACACTGTGCGCCAGTTCCGCCACGAACCCGGACGCGCCCGGCCCCCCGAGCGCGCCCATCAGCCGGGCCGGATCGTCGTACCGCTCCCGGTCCAGGTGTACGGCGGTGACGTACGCGGCGGTGGCGTACGGGTCCGCGTGCGGCCCGCGCAGCCGCCGCCCGCCGGACAGGCGCACCGTGAGCCCGTGCGCCCCGGACTCCCGGCCGGTGACGAACGGCAGCGGCTCGTACGCCAGCGCCCGCCACAGCCGGGTCAGCACGGCGGCCCGCGCGCCGGGCAGCTCCGCCGCGTAACCGGGCAGCAGTCCGGGCCGCACGGCGGCCAGTTCCTCGGCGATCACGGACTCGGCGGCGGAAGCAGGGGGCACGGTCGGCTCCTGGGGTAGGCGGGGCACGGCACGATTGTCGGGGACCTCCGGGTACGGCAGTGCCGGGAATGGCCGAGACGGCGGTGCGGGGCGCGGCCGGGACGGCTGTGGCGGGACCGGGTGGGTACGGCAATGTCCGTAGCCCCGCGTACGGCAGGGGTGGGGACCGCCGGGCACGGCAGCCATACTGACCGTCCCCGGCTTCCCGCCGACGCGCCCCGCGTGCGCCGGGACGACCGTGGACCCCTGGACGACGGACGAATGGAACGCGTGGACCTCACACCCCCCACCGGCGAGGCCGGCCGGCTGGCCGACGCGTACGCGGCAGCGCCCCTGCTCAACTGCCTGCTGCGGGAGGTGGCCGTGCCGCTCCCGACCGCCGGCGACCGCCGGCCGCACCAGCCGCCGGACGCCGCGGACCGCACGCCGCCCCCGCTGCCGGACGCCGGAGACCGTAGGGCACCCCGGCTGCCGGACACCGCAGACCGTAGGGCGTCCGGGCCGTCGGCTGCCGGAGACCGGGGGGCGTCCCGGCCGCCGGCTGCCGCGGATCGCACGGCGCACCGGCCGCCGGACGCCGGTGACCGCCGGGTGCACCGGCTGCCGGACGGCCGGCTGCTACGGGTGCGCGCCGGGCGCCGGCCCGCCGACCCCGAGCTGTACGCGGCCGGCGCCTGGCACCGGATCGGCCATCCGGAACTGGTCAAACTGGTCGCGGAGGTGCTGCGTCGGCACACCGGGCTGCCCGGCGGCGACCTGCCCGCCGAGATGATCGACAGCCGGGAGGCGGTCGCCGCCCTGCTCACCGCCCGCGCCCGGGCCACGCCCCCCGCGGACCCGTACCTGCGCTCCGAGCAGTCCCTGCTCACCGGCCACCCCTACCACCCGGCCCCCAAGGCGCGCGGCGGCGGCCCGGTCGCGTCCTGGCTGCCCTACGCCCCCGAGGCGCACGCCCGGTTCCCGCTGGCGCTGCTCGGCGTCCGCGAGGACCAGGTGACCGAGGAGGGCGACACCGGCGCCCTGGACGCCCTCGGCACCGCCCCGCCCGGCTACCGGCTGCTGCCCGCCCACCCCTGGCAGCTCGACCTGGTCGCCCGCGAACTCGCCCCCGCCTTCGCCGACGGCCGGCTGCTGCGGCTCGGCACCACCGCGTTCCCGGTCTGGCCGACGGCCGCCGTCCGCACGGTGTACGAGCCCCGCCGCGACCTGTTCCTGAAGTTCAGCCTGGACGTGCGCATCACCAACGACATCCGCCGGCTGTGGCGCCACGACCTGCGCCGGCTGCGCCGCACCGACACCGCCGCCGGGCGCGCCTTCGCGGCGATGGGCCCGCCCGCGGCCTGGCTGAGCGACCGCGGCTACCGCACCGCCGCCTTCGCCTTCGAGGAACTGGCCGTACTGGTCCGCGACGGGCTGCGCGGCCACCTCCTGCCGGGCACCACCCCGTTGCTCGCGGCGGGCCTCGCCGAGGGCTTCGAGGGCAGCCCGCTGGCCGCCACCGACGACCCGGCCGGCTGGTGGGAGGCGTACCTGCGGCAGGTCGTGCCGCCCGCCCTGACCGCGTTCGGCACCCACGGGGTGGTCCTGGAGGCCCATCTGCAGAACACCCTGGTCGCCGTGGACGCGGCGGGCACCCCCGCGCAGGCCCTGTTCCGGGACGCCGAGGGCGCCAAGCTGCTGCCGGACGTGAGCCGCGCGGCCGGCTGGGAACGGCTGGTGTACTGCCTGGTCGTCAACCACCTCACCGAGATCGCCGGCGCCCTCGCCGACCACCATCCCGGCTACGACCCGTGGCCCGCCGTCCGCCGCGAACTCGCCCGCCACGACCTGCCCGAGATCCCCGCGCTGCTCACCGCGCCGACCCTGCCCGGCAAGACCAACCTGCTGCTGCGCTGGACGGCAGCGGACGGCGCGGACGCCCGCTACCTGCCGCTGCCCAACCCGCTGCTGGGCGACTGAAGCCGGGTTTCGGCCAGCACCCCGCCCGACGCATCGGCTGTCGGAGTGGACCTGCCCACGTCCGCTGCGCCGCCGAAAGGCCGATGAGTTCGCCGGGAGATCCTGACCTGGTGATCCGTCGCGCACTTTCCGAGCCGCTGCTCCTGCTGTTCTTGGTGCTGGCCGTCTTCGCCGTGCCGGCCGGCACGGGTATGTCGTCCGCGGCAGCGGACCAGGCGGACACCTGCGGTGTGGAACAGGTTCGCGGTGTCAAAGTCACCGCGCTGGTGGATTTCGATCACCGAGGTCTCGACTACAGCAAAGTCAAGAGCGTCATGGACATCGAGATCCCGGCGAGCTGGAAACACGCAGCGGATCTTCTGCTGGATACTCGCGCGTCCGAGTACCGCCAGGTGCTTCGCTGCCTGCTGGAAAAGGGCCGGGAAGACAATCCGCTCGACTTCGACGAGCGGCGACCCAGGCCGCTCACAGTCGACTCCGACGGGAAGAAGGTGGCGGTTCACTATGAGGCTGTGGTCTCGGTGCGGTGGCTCGGCGAGTTCAAGGTCGGCCCGTGGTCGCTGGAGGCGGGGTCGGACGTCTGGACCGTTCGGTTGGATCCTCCGCGGAGTCTCGGCCAGGCGACGTGGGAGAACGTGGAGGTCCAGACGGGCGGGCCCCGGGCGTGGTCCGTCAGTCCGGAGTCCGCCATCGGTAAGGACGGCACCGTACTGAAGTGGCAGAACAAGAAACCGACTGAATTCACGGTGAGTTTCCGTCCGCCGGCGGCGCAGCAATGGGATGCGAAGACGGTGTCGCCGGACCAGCCATGGGAAGCTGTGGGGCTGGACAGCGGATCCTCTGCGGCAGCCTACGTCCTCGACGGAGTCCTCCTGCTCATCGCAGGAAGGAAACTCCGGCAGGGCCTCGCGCGGCGGCCCGCCGAGGGCGAGAGAAAAGCACTTGGTGCACTGCGCTCCTGGGCGCTCTTGTCGACGGGGCTCGGGGTGCTCGTCTACATGGGCGACAACCTCCTCGATTTCTTGCAGCAGACATTCTTCGGGTCTCATCGATATGGTGCGGTCTTTTACTTGTTCACGCTTCTGTTTCTGGGGGCCGCCCTGTGTGTTTTCGGGAAGCTTCCCAAGCCTTTGCTGGTGATCCCGTGCTGTGTGGTCGTTGTTGTCGCCGGGCTCTGGGCCGGCTCCTGGGTGGCGCCGCTCGCGTGCGTGGCTGCGGTTTCCTTTTTCTGCGTGGGTGCGTTCCTCTCGGCCGGGCGAGCCCTGCGTATGATCGGTCGGTCATTGCCTTCATGGCTGGTCGTTTCTTTGTCCGTCCTCCTGTCGGGTCTGACGGTTCTGTGGGCATACCTGGTCTATCGGAGCTATTGGGACCGCATCAGCTGGCTTGCCGACACCCGATGGCCGACCTACGGGAGCAATCTGCGTCGGCACTTCGACAACTGGTGGTGGGACTTTCCGCGCCTTGTGTTGCCGACCCTGTGGGCTACGGCTTCTTTGGCTCTGCTCGCGCTGGTCCCCTGGGGCGCCCTTCACGTGTGCCGCGCCGAGCGTAAAGATGGCAGTTCGTTCACGCCGACCGCCTCGGAGCGGTTCTTCCTCATGCTCATCTTCACGCTGGTCGTGTCATCCGGAGGAGGAATCTACTTCGGGGTCGATGGTTACTTCGTCAGTGTCCTGCTCGGTCTTCTGTCGGTTTGGACGCTGCTTTCCCTGGGGAGGAGAAAGGCCGTGCTGGCGCGGCCTGCGATCGGGAACCGCCCCTTGGGCCAAGTGATCTCGATGGCCGACCGATCGGGTTTGCTGCGCATGGTCCGGCGTTACCGGGACCTTCAGAACTGCCTTCACCATCTGGGCTCCGGGAACCCTGTCGAGTCGACGGCGGCTCGAGAGGCGATCGAGCGGGACATCGATCAGATGGACCGGTTCCTGCCCGAAGGAGTGAGGCTCGTCGACGTGGCCTTCGCTTGCGGCCCCATGGCCACATGGTGGGCGAACGCCCGCAGGTGCGCGATCATCGCCTGCTTTGTCGGCCTTCCCGGGACGGGGTTGATGTACTGGCATGACGTGGTCGGCGGCCAGGCCTGGGAATCCACCATCACCTACCCCAGCGGTTTCGTCTACATCATGCTGATCATTCTCACATGGCAGCTGACCTGGGTGGGTGCGGCTTTCTTCATGGGAGCGCTGTGGCGGAGCCTCCCCGGCCGGTACGGACCGACGAAGGCGTTTTACGTGGCCATCGTTTTTTCCATTCCCGTCTGTGCCCACCGGCTGCTCGGTGAACTCAGCGGACATGATGTGCAGGAAACGATCGCGATTATCGCCGCCTTCACGTCGGTGATGACATTCACCGGCTTGGTCATGGATGTACAGACATTCACGAGTGAGCGGCGCTACTGGCCCTCCAGGGCGGGTCTGATCCTGTATATCTATCAGATGCGGTTTGCCTCTGTGGCGTTCATGGTCGTCCAGCTCGTAGGGCTTGCCACCAGCATCTGGACGACCTTCCGGCAGGGCGGCCCCAGCGGCCCGCAGTCGACCCCGTAACGGGGTTCGTAGCAGTAAGGGCAGGTCGTTCGCCCGGCCGCGGCTCTAGGCGCGAGCGGTCGGAGCGCTCTGCTCCAGGCGGGCGCCCAGGGTGGCGGCGAAGTCCTCGGCACGGGCCAACTGGACGCGCAGCTTCTCCACCTGCTCGGCCGCGGCCCGCTCGTAGGTCCGTACGCGCTCCAGCAGGGCCTCGCGCTCGCCGGCGTCGAGAGCGTCGCCGCTGTCCAGGCGGTCGGTGGCGTCCAGCAGGTCGCGCATCTGCTCCAGGGTGAAGCCGAGCGGCTTCATCCGGCGGATCACCATGAGCCGGGCGACGTCGGTCTCGGTGTAGAGGCGGAACCCGCCCTGGGAGCGGGCGGAGGGAATGACCAGGCCGGTCTCCTCGTAGTGCCGGATGGTCCGCAGGGACAGCTCCGTCCGCGCGGCGACCTCGCCGATCTGCATGTGCTTGCCGTCCACGCCCGTGTCCCTGGCCCTTCCCGCCGTCCCGGGCCGCGTCCCGCGCGACCCCATCGACCTCTACTCTAACGTTAGGGTAGAGTCGTTGACGGTGAGGGTGGCCGCGCTGCCCCGCTGTTGCCGTTCCGGGGCCGATGGCGCCCCCGGCGAAGATTCCGATTCTTGCAGGAGAGAGCGTGCGCGAGTCCATGACGCCGATCGCCGCCGCCTGCCCGCCGTGACCCTTCGCCCTCCGATGTGAGCCGCCGGGCCGCCCGTGCGCGCGCCGCCGCCTCATGTCTGTCTCCCACGACTTCCGGCCCGTCCCGCGGGCCGTCCGCGGAGTGTCGGCCCGGCCCCGCGCATCCTTCCCGCACGCCCCGGCTGCCGACGGGTGTGCCCGAACACGGACAGGTACACATTTCCTTGTCTTCCGCTGCTGTGACTCCCGCCGCGCGCCTGCGCGGCCTCAAGCCGGACTGGCTGAGCGATCCCAAGGTCTGGCGCACCGAGATCCTGGCCGGGCTGGTCGTCGGCCTGGCCCTGATCCCTGAGGCCATCTCGTTCTCCATCATCGCCGGTGTCGACCCGGCGATCGGCCTGTTCGCCTCCTTCACCATGGCCGTGACCATCTCCATCGTCGGCGGACGCCGTGCGATGATCTCCGCCGCCACCGGCGCGGTCGCGCTCGTCACCGCTCCCATGAACCGGGAACACGGCCTGGGCTACCTCGTCGCGACGGTCATCCTGGCCGGCCTCTTCCAGATCGTCCTCGGCGCGGTGGGCGTGGCCAGGCTGATGCGGTTCGTGCCCCGTTCGGTGATGACCGGCTTCGTCAACGCCCTCGCCATCATGATCTTCATGGCGCAGGTGCCGGAGATGCACGACGTGCCCTGGCCGGTCTACCCGCTGATCGTCGGCGGCCTGGCGCTGATGGTGTTCTTCCCGAAGGTCACCAGGGTGATCCCGGCGCCGCTGGTGTCCATCGTCGTCCTCACCGTGATCACCGTCGCGGCCGGCATCGCCGTGCCGACCGTCGGCGACAAGGGCGAACTGCCGTCCTCGCTGCCGGTCCCGGGCCTGCCCGACGTGCCCTTCACCCTGGACACCCTGACCACCATCGCCCCCTACGCCCTCGCCATGGCGCTGGTCGGCCTGATGGAGTCGCTGATGACCGCCAAGCTCGTCGACGACATCACCGACACCCACTCCTCCAAGACCCGCGAGTCCATCGGGCAGGGCATCGCCAACATCGTCACCGGCTTCTTCGGCGGCATGGGCGGCTGCGCCATGATCGGCCAGACCATGATCAACGTGAAGGTCTCCGGCGCCCGCACCCGCGTCTCCACCTTCCTCGCCGGTGTCTTCCTGATGGTGCTGTGCATCGTCTTCGGCCCGGTCGTCTCCGACATCCCCATGGCCGCCCTGGTCGCCGTCATGGTCATGGTCACCTTCGGCACCTTCGACTGGCACTCCATCGCGCCCAGGACGCTCAAGCGGATGCCGGCCGGGGAGATCGCCGTCATGGTCATCACCGTGATCGTCGTGGTCGCCACCTCCAACCTCGCCATCGGCGTCGTCGTCGGCTCGGTCACCGCCATGGTCGTCTTCGCCAAGCGCGTCGCCCGCCTCGCCCACGTCACCGCCGTCACCGACCCCGACGGCCACACGGTCGTCTACCGGGTCACCGGCGAGTTGTTCTTCGCCTCCTCCAACGACCTGGTCGGCCAGTTCGACTACGCGGGCGACCCGGACGAGGTCGTCATCGACCTCTCGGCCGCCCACATCTGGGACGCCTCCTCCGTCGCCGCCCTGGACGCGATCGAGACCAAGTACAGGCAGCGCGGCAAAACCGTCGAGATCACCGGCCTGAACGAACCCAGCGCCGACCTCCACGGCAAGCTCACCAACAGCCACTGACCGCACTCCACACCCACCGCACAGGACCCCGGACACAGGCCGGGGTCCTGCTGCAACCGCCCGCCACGGGTGGCTGGTTGAGCACCTGTGATCTGCGCGGCCTCCTACAGTCCGTGTTCATGACGATCACTTCGGAAGGGTCAGCGCTGTGGCGTGACCGGCGGTTCGTTCTGCTCGCTTCGGCCCGAACCATCTCGGTTCTGGGCAACGGGTTCGCTCGGGTGGCCCTGGCCTTCTCCGTGCTGGCACTTCCCGGCGCCGGCCCCGGGAAGCTGTCGTTGGTACTCGCCTGCCAGTCGCTGCCCCAACTGGTGTTCATCCTGCTCGGAGGGGTG
Organism: Streptomyces rubradiris; assembly: GCF_016860525.1. Lineage (NCBI taxonomy): Bacteria > Bacillati > Actinomycetota > Actinomycetes > Kitasatosporales > Streptomycetaceae > Streptomyces > Streptomyces rubradiris. Next base: position 1,704,388 of record NZ_BNEA01000015.1, on the reverse strand, counting down.
ATCGCTGACAGGATGTCGCGGTCCCGCCTCATGGCCATGGCCGACGGTGTCGGGGCATTCGCCTATGCGGGGCTGGCGGTGATGACCCTGACCCGGCACGCACCCTTGGCTCTGATGTGCGCGCTGGCGGTGGTGGCGGGGCTGGCGACCGCGCTTTTCGCGCCGGCCATGGACGGTGTCGTGCCGCTCGTGGTCCCCGCGGACCGCTTGCAGCGGGCCAACGGTCTGCTGCGGATGAGCACGAACACGTGCCTCTTCCTCGGGCTCGCGCTGTCGGGCGTGGTCGTCGCGTGGGTCGGCGCGGGCTGGGCCTTGGCGCTGAACGCGGTTTCCTTCGTGGTCAGCGCGGTGCTGACGGGACGGCTGCGGTTGCCCGCCAGGCCGGTGGAGGCGTCATCGCTGTGGACGGACCTGCGTGCGGGCTGGCGGGAGTTCACCTCACGGCAGTGGCTGTGGGTGGTGGTCGCCCAGTGCACGGCCGTAGTCGCCGTCTTCAGCGCGACCCTCGGAGTTCTCGGGCCGTTGGTGGCCCAACAGCATCTGGGCGGGGCCAGGTCGTGGTCGATCATCGTGGCCGCGCAAGCGCTGGGAGCCATCGCCGGCGCCGGACTGGCGGTACGGGTCCGGGCCGACCGACCGGTCCTGGTCGCGGTTCTCGCCACTTTCCCGGCAGCACTGCCCATGGTCTTCCTGAGCATCTCGGCACCGGTCTGGCTGATCGCCGCCGCCACCTTCTGCGCTGGTGTCGCCGGCGACGTCTTCAACGTGCTGTGGGCCAGCACCTTGCAACGCGAGATTCCGGAACAGGTACTTTCCCGCGTCAGCTCCTACGACTTGTTCGGCTCTCTGGCCTTCGCCCCGCTCGGCCTGCTCGTCGCCGGCCCCGTTGCCCAAGGCGTCGGTTCGGGCCCGGCTCTGGCCGGCTGCGCGGCTGTCGTCGTAGTGGCCACTCTCGCGGCCCTGGCGTCTCCCCAAGTCCGGGCACTGCGGCGCTCCGCCTCCCCGATCCAGGAATCCGTGGCTGCGAGCGATCAGGCCGGTGAAGAGGTCGCCCGCTGATTCCTGCCCGTCCGAGACACCGTCCGCTGCACGGCGGGCTGGGCGCCGAAGCCGTCGTTCTGGCGGACTGGGCGGTGCCTCATGACACACCGCGCTCGCTCCCTGACACCTGCCACACCCCGCCCGCCGGAATCCGTGGCGCAGGATGCCGCGAACGTGCCACCGAAGGGTGCCGACGAGATGCCCGGAATCCCCCTGGTCTTCCGCGCGGGGTGCGCGCACCCTGGAGCGGGCGTGTGAGCCGGGGCGGCCGGGGCGGGATCGTGATACGCCGGTGATGCGCGCGGGATGTGGTGGGGATAGCGGACCCCCGCAGGATGAGGCGCAGCTCGCCGAACACGGTCCGTCGAGGAGTCGGGCCGGTGGTCCCGCGGTGAGCACTCTCCCTCGTGAAAGGCCCTGCATTGCGCGCGCTGCTGCCAGCCGTCGACGCCCCCGCCGGACTCGTCCTCGGTACCGCCGGTGAACCCGACCCGCGTCCCGACCAGGTCCTGGTCGACGTCCGTCACATCTCCCTGAACTACGGCGAACTGCACTTCCTCTCCCGGCTTCCGGCGGGAGCGGTACCCGGATGGGACGCCTCCGGCGTCGTGGTGCGTGCCGCCGCCAACGGGCAGGGGCCCGCCGTCGGCACCCGTGTGCTCACCTATGGCGCGGGGTTCGGGGCGTGGGCCGAGCGCCGGGCCGTCTCGCTCGACGAACTCGCCGTGGTGCCCGACTCGGTGGACCTCGCGCAGGCCGCCGCCCTGCCCGTGGCGGGCGTGACGGCCCTGCGGGCGCTCCGGGCGGCGGGACCGCTGCTCGGCCGCCGGGTCCTGGTCACCGGCGCCTCCGGCGGCGTCGGGCGGTTCGCCGTGCAGCTCGCGGCCCGCGCGGGGGCCGAGGTCGTGGCGAGCGTGGGCAGCCCGGAGCGCGGCGCGGGCCTGGAGGCGCTCGGCGCCGGCCAGGTGGTCGCAGGACTCGACGGCATCACGCGGCCGGTCGATGTCGTGCTCGACGCCGTCGGCGGTGCCCAGCTGGTCGCCGCCTTCGGACTGCTCGCGCCGGAGGGCGTGCTGGTCAGCTACGGGTGCGCGTCGGGCGAACCGTCCGTCTTCCCGCCGTACTCGACGGTCGGGCCGGGCAAGTCGCTGGTCTCCTTCCGGATCGGGGACCGGCTCGGCGCCGACATGGCCACCCTGCTGCGGCTCGTCGAGGAGCGGCGGCTCACCGTCGACACCGGGTGGCGGGGCCCGTGGGAGAAGGCGGCGGAGGCCGCCGAGGCGCTGCTCGGCCGCAGACTGCTCGGCAAGGCCGTCCTCGACGTGACGGCGGCCTGAGGGCGGTCACCCGTGACGACGACACAGCACACCGACGCCGCCACGACGGCCGGACGTGGCACCGGCGGGGCCGAACTGGTACGGCTGCTCGCGCTCGCCGCCGGGTTCGTCATGGCCACGCTGGACGCGACGGTGGTCAACGTGGCCGGACCCGGCATCCAGTCGCGGCTGGACATGGACCTGTCCGCCCTGGTCTGGGTCGTGGACGGCTACACCTTGACCTTCGCCTCCCTGCTGCTCCTCGCCGGATCGCTCGCCGACCGCTACGGAGCCAAGACCGTGTACGCCTGGGGCATGACGGTCTTCGTCGTGGCCTCCCTGGCCTGCGGCACGGCCCCCAACGGCACCGTCCTGGTCGTCGCCCGCCTGGTCCAGGGAGCCGGCGCCGCCCTGTTCATGCCGGCCTCGCTCGGCCTGCTCGTGGCGACGTTCCCCGAGCCGGGCAGACGCGCCCGCATGCTCGGGATCTGGACGGCGATCGTCTCCACCGCCTCGGGTCTCGGCCCGGTCGTCGGCGGCGTCCTGGTCGACACCCTCGGCTGGCGCTCCATCTTCTGGCTCAACCTGCCCGTCGGAGTCGTCGGGTTCGTCCTGACCGCACGCCTGATCACCGGCCCCCGCCCGGCGCGCGGCGCGGTCGCCCCGCTGGGGCATCTGCTCGGCATCGCCGCCCTCGCCCTGCTCTGCTTCACCCTGGTTCAGGGGCCCGAGTACGGCTGGGGGTCGGCCGCCATCGTCGGCACCGCCGTCGGCTGCCTGCTGTGCGCGGTGCTGTTCGTCGTACGGGAACGCACGAGCGCGGCCCCGGTCATGCCCCGCCAACTGCTGCGGCACCCCGCCTTCGCGGCGGCCAACGTCATCGGCTTCCTGCTCAACTTCGGCCTGTTCGGCGGCGCCTTCATGCTGGGGCTCTTCCTCCAGCAGGTGCGCGGCGCCTCCCCGTTCACGGCCGGACTCCAACTGCTGCCGATGATGATCGTGATCCTGCTGGGCAATCTGCTGTTCGCCCGGATCGCCGCGCGGGCCGGAACGCGCCGTCCGCTGATCGTGGCGCTCGCCGTCGCCGGCACCGGAGCGGCCCTGCTCGGCACGGTTTCCCCGGGCACGCCCTACTGGCTGCTCGCCGTCGGCATGGCCGTGGTCAACTTCTGCGTCGGTGTGGTCGTCCCCGCCATGACGGCCGCGTCGATGGAGGCCGCCGGGCGCGAGCACGCCGGCCTCGCCGGAGCCACGCTCAACGCCAACCGGCAGGTCGGGGCGCTGGTCGGGGTGGCCGTGATGGGCACCGTCACCACCGCGCTCGACGACCGCTACCAGGGCGCCGCCCTCTGCTTCCTCGCCATGGGCCTGGTCTATCTGCTGTCCGGCGCGCTGGCCTGGCGCTACGTGCGCGCCGGACGTGCCGGGGCCTGACCCCGGCGCCACCCGAACTCCCTTACCCGTTACGTAGGTTCAGAGAGGATGTCCGCATGTCCGTGCGGTCTCTGCCGGTGACCAGAAGCGTGGACGACTACCTCGGCCCCGGAGACAACAGATTCTTCGGTGCCGGCTTCCGCCGGATCCGGCACGCGCTGCGCGGCATCACGGTGACCTCCCCGGCCCCCGGCGCGGGCCGGCTGCGGGCCACCGCCGCGCTGAGCTATCCCCCCGACTGGTCGGCGAAGCCCGGCAAGGCGCCCCTGCGCCCGCACCTGAGCAGCATCGACGCACTGGTCCTCGGCGTCCAGCTGTGCGAGATCATGCTGACGCACGCCCACGGCCTGGACGGCGAGCTGCGCAGAGCGATGTGGCTGCGGCACTACGAGATGCGGTCCGGAGCCAGCCCCCAGGAGGAACTGGCGGACTTCCCCGCCGAGTTGCGCCTGGTGTCCACCACCCGTTGCCCGGACCCGCTCTCCTCGGCCGCGCTGTCGGTCCTCGACTGCCGGATCGGCTCCCTGCGGGTGCGCTTCGAGATCGTGCACCCGGGCACCCCGCACCGCGCCGGGGACATGACGTACGCCTCGGTGGAGGAGGCGCTCGGCCCGGCGGCGCAGCGGTTCTACGGCGAGCGGTACAAGCTGCGCGCCCACCGCATCGACGACATCCGTCTGGACCCCGCCGCGCCCCGCCTCACCGCCCTGGTCGCGGTCACCGCGCGGGGCCGCCAGGACGCCCCCGACCCCGGTCTCGGCGGGGCCTTCCCGCACACACTGTCCATGGTCGACGCCACCATCGTCCTCGCCCAGACCGCGCAGATCCTGCTGTACGACCTGGACGGCATCGACCGCGCCGACAGCAACACCCTGTGGATGCGGCGGATCTCGATGACCGCCGGGTCACCGGCGCAGCCCATGCTCCACCCCTTCGTCGGCGCGACCTCCATCGAACGCAGCAAGACCCTCACCATGGCCGGCCGGCCCTGGCGCACGGCCGACTTCGCCGGGGACCTGCAAGGCATCCACGCGGACTACTCCCTGGCGCACCAACTCCCCGGGCCGAACGCCCCCGCACACTGATCGGATCGCCATGATGAAGATCGCCGTCTCCGGCACCTACTCCTCCGGCAAGACCACCACGTCGATCGCCCTCGCCCATCTGACGGGAATCCCGCGCACGCACGCGAAGACCATGCGCGAGATCCTCCCCGAGGCCCTGCCCGGCAAGCGGCTGGAGGACTGCACCGCCCCGGAACTCTTCCAGCTGGGCATGCGCCGCTACGCCGAACGCGCCGTGCACGAGAGCCACCTTCCCGACGGCTTCGTCTCCGACGGGTCCTCGCTGCACGAATGGGTCTACGGAAAGATCCGCGTCCTCGTCGGCATCCACCCGGACGACTCCGTGGCGGCCCCCGCGCGGCGCACTCCCGAACTCGACTTCTTCGAGCAGGTCATCGACAACATGGGCGCGGTGATGAAGCAGCACGCCCAGCGCACGTACGACGTCTTCATCCACCTGCCGGTGGAGTTCCCCCTGGTCGCCGACGGGCACCGGCCGGTGTCCGAGCGGTTCCGCGCCATGTCGGACCGGCTGCTGCTGGACACGCTGGACGAGTACGGCATCCCGTACCACGTGGTCGGCGGCAGTGTGCGCGAACGGCTGGAGACGATCGTCGGGCTTCTCGAACTGCCCGTGCAGATGCAGCCGGACGAGGCGATCCGGCTCGCCGAGCGCGACCTGGCGGGGCTGGACACCCGTTCCGAGAGCGACCGCACGGCGGCCTGACCGCACCGCACGCCACGTACCTCACCCCACCCAGCAAGAGACAGGACATCACCCACCATGCCGGACCACCGCCTCGTCGCCGACGCCGTGCGCCCGCTCTTCGAACCGTTCACGCTCGGCGAGCTGACCCTGGACAACCGCTTCGTCATGGCGCCCATGACGCGTTCCGCCTCGCCGGGCGGCGTACCGGGCCCCGATGTGGCCGAGTACTACGCCCGCCGGGCGGCCGGCGGCACCGGCCTGATCGTCACGGAGGGCACGGTCGTCGACCACCCGGCCGCCGCCAACGGCCCGGGGCTGCCGCGCTTCCACGGCGAGGACGCCCTGGCGGGCTGGCGCCGGGTGGTGGAAGAGGTCCACCGGGCGGGCGGCCGGATCTTCCCCCAGCTGTGGCACGTGGGCGCCGACCGGTTCGGCGACGCGGTGCCCGAACCGCACCACCCGCCGGTCAGCCCGTCCGGGCTGCTCAACCCCGGCCGGGCCAACGGCGAGCCGCTGACCACAGCGCAGATCGACTCCCTGGTGGGGTCCTTCGCGCGGGCCGCCGCCGACGCCCGGCGCCTCGGCTTCGACGGCATCGAACTGCACGGCGGCCACGGCTATCTGATCGACCAGTTCCTGTGGTCCGGCAGCAATGTGCGGACCGACGGCTACGGCGGCGGCATCCGCGAGCGCGCCCGGTTCGCCGCCGAGGTCATCGCGGCCTGCCGGCAGGCGACGGGCCCCGGCTTCCCGATCCTGATCCGCCTGTCCCAGTGGAAGACCACCGACTTCTCGGCCCGGCTCGCCGCCACCCCGCAGGAGTGGGAGGAGCTGCTGACCCCGCTGGTCGAGGCGGGCGTCGACGGCTTCCACTGCTCCACCCGCCGGTTCTGGCTGCCCGAGTTCGACGGGCCCGCACTGAGTCTGGCCGGCTGGACGAAGAAGGTCACCGGGCTGCCCACCGTGACGGTCGGCTCCGTGGGCCTCGACAACAGCGAGTTCCAGACCGCCTTCCTGGAGGGCAAGGGCGCGGCGAACGCCCCGCTCGACAGGCTCGTGGAGCTGTTCGAGGCGGGCGAGTTCGACCTCGTCGCCGTGGGCCGTGCGCTGCTCGCCGACCCCGAGTGGGTGGCCAAGGTGCGCGAGGGCCGCACGGACGAGCTGATCCCGTTCGACGTCAGCGCGCTGGCGACCCTCCGTTGACCGGGAGCCACGCCGATGCCTTCCGTGGAACCCGTCTGAGGAGCGCAGCACCGTGACCACCCTCCCCGCCCGGCTGTGCGCCGGAACCCTGGTCGTCTTCGAAGGCCCCTCGCGGGTGCTCTGGACGCCCGGGGCCCCCGGCAGCCCGGTACCCGCCGGACTGTGGCCCACCGCCGCCGACGCCGCCGAGGTGGCCGCACGCATCGCCCGGCGAGAGCCCGTCCTCGTCGTACTGGAGGAGATAGCCGCCACGGTGAGCGTATGGCGGCACGAACTCGACCGCGCCCCCGCGGAGCTCGCGGAACTCGCCGAGGGCGAGGGCGAGTTGCTGGACCTGCGGGTCCCGGCCCTCGACTGGCTCCCGGAGCCGCTGCGCGAGCGCGGCCTCGCCTTCTGGCACCGGAGCACGGCACGCGCGGCGCGGGAACCCGCGGTGCTGCTGCCCGCCGTCCTGCTCGACGAGCCGGACGAGGGCGCGCCGGGCGTGCGGTTCGCGCGCCGGCTGCTGCCCTTCCCCCTCACCACCACCCGGCTGGCCCATCTGGTCGCCGGCGCCTTCCCCCAGGAGACGCCCCATGCCTGCTGACCCGTCCGACGTGCTGCCCCTCGACGGCATGGTGATCGCGCTCACCGGGGCCGGCCGCGGCCTCGGGCTGGAGACGGCGCGGACCCTGCTCGCCCGGGGCGCCAAGGTCGCGGCCAACCACCGCACCCCGACACCGGAACTGTCCGAACTGGCGGAGCGGTCCGCCGGCCGGCTGGTGACGTGCCAGGGGGACATCGGCGAGGAGAAGGCCGCCGAGGAACTCGTCGCCGCGGCGGCCGGTCTCGGCGGGCTCGACGCGCTCGTCCACAACGCGGGCGTCGCCCGTGACCAGCCCCTGGTCCGGATGCCCGCCGCGGACTGGGACGCCGTCCACCGGGTCAATCTGCGCGGCGCCTTCCTGGCCACCAAGCACGCCCTCCGGCCGATGATGCGGGCCCGGTCCGGACGGCTCGTCTACGTGTCGTCCGTCGTGGCCCGCACCGGCAACGCGGGCCAGGCCGCCTACGCGTCGAGCAAGGCCGGCCTGCACGGCCTCTCCCTCACCGTGGCGCAGGAGTACGCGCGCTACGGCATCGGAAGTGTCGTCGTATCGCCCGGACTGCTCGACGTGGGGATGACCGGACAGATGACGGCACAGGCCTTCGAGCAGAAGACCAAGCGCTCGCTGACCGGTGTGGTCCAGGCCCGGCGGGTGGCCGCGGCCGTGGCGTTCCTCGTCCACCCGGACGCGGCGGACATCAACGGCACCGTCGTCGACATCGACGGCGGCATCGCCTACTGACCCCGTGTCCCGCTGACCCCGTGCTCCTGGGAGGAGACGACTGACATGCCCCTGGATCCCGCCGTACGGGCCATGGTCGCGCGGCTGCCCGCCGTCGACTGGGGCCCCGGTCTGGACCCCCGCGCCCTGCGCGAACGGCGTCGCGGCATGCGGCGCCCGGCGTCCGGCCCGGATGTGCACGGCACCGAGGACCGCGACGTGCCCGGCGCGGACGGCGCACCCGATGTCCGCGTGCGCTGCTACCGGCCGGTCCCCGAACCCGGCCTGCCGCTGGTGATCTTCTTCCACGGCGGCGGATTCGTCCTCGGCGACCTCGACACCCAGGACGCCCTGGCCCGGCGCATCGCCCTGGACAGCCGGGCCGTCGTGGTGTCGGTCGACTACCGGCTGGCGCCCGAACACCCCTTCCCCGCGGCGCCGGCCGACGCGATGACCGTCTACCGCTGGGCCCTGCGGCACGCCGGTGACCTCGGCGCCGACCCGGCCCGGATCGCCGTGTGCGGGGAGAGCTCCGGCGGCAATCTGGCCGCCGTGGTGTGCCAGTCGGCCCGCGACGAGGGCCTGCCGCTGCCGGTGTTCCAGCTCCTGTGGTACCCGAGCACGGACTTCTCTGAGACACCCTCACGCCGGGAGAACGCCGACGCGCCGCTGCTCACCCTCGCCGCGCTGCGCTGGCTGGACGGTCACTACCTGCCGCCGGAGCTGCGCGACCAGCCACCGCCGACGGCCGCCCCGCTGCGCGCGCCGTCGCTGGCCGGGCTGCCCGCGGCACATGTCGTGGTCGCCCAGTACGACCCGCTGCGCGACGAAGGCGTCGCGTACGCACGGCGGTTGGCGGCCGACGGGGTGCCCACGCGGCTGGAGGTGTGCGCCACCATGCCGCACGGCTTCCTCTCCCTGATCGAGGACGTACCGTCCTGCCGGTCCGCCGCCGATCCCTCCTTCGGCGCCCTGCGACGGGCGCTGCACCCCGACCCCGCCCGGAGCGCATCGTGATCCTCAACGCCCCTGTGGCGCAGGCGTTTCCCGCCATCCTCGGCATCGGCTCCTACCTGCCGCGACGCGTGGTGGACAACGACGAGGTGTGCCGGCACATCGACTCGTCGGACGCGTGGATACGGTCCCGGTCCGGCATCGTCACCCGGCACTGGGCGGCGCCCGACGAAACGCTCGTCGACATGGCGGCGCACGCCGCGGCCAAGGCGCTGGCCGCGGCCGGTGTCGACGCCGCGGACCTCGACTGCGTCATCGTGGCCACGTTCACGCACCTCGAACAGACGCCGGCCGCCGCAGCCCGCACGGCCCACCGCATCGGCGCGGTCCGTGCCGCGGCCTTCGATGTCTCCGCGGGGTGCTCCGGCTTCGTGCACGGGCTCGCGCTCGCCGCGGACGTGCTGCGCAGCCGGGGCGGCCCCGTCCTGGTGATCGGCGCCGAGCGCATGACCGACCTGCTGGACCTGGAGGACCGCTCGACCGCGTTCATCTTCGGCGACGGCGCGGGCGCGGTCGTGCTCGGCCCTTCCTCCGCGCCCGGGATCGGGCCCGTGGTGTGGGGAGCGGACGGCTCCAAGGCGGATCTGATCGCGCAGTCCGTGCCCTGGAGCGCGCTGCGGGACGACCCCGGGCAGCGCCCGCCCAGTCTGCGGCAGGACGGCCCGCCCGTCTTCCGCTGGGCCGTGTACGAGATGGCCGACGTGGCCCGCCGGGCGCTGGACGCCGCCGGGATCGCGCCCGGCGACCTCGCCGCCTTCATCCCGCACCAGGCCAACGCGCGCATCATCGACGGTCTCGCCAAGGGGATCGGGCTGCCCGAGTCGGTCGTGGTGGCCCGCTCGGTCACCACGATGGGCAACACCTCGGGCGCCTCGATCCCGCTGGCCATGGACGCGCTGCTGAGCGAGGGCGCCGTACCCGGCGGCGGTACGGCGCTGCTGCTCGGCTACGGCGCGGGACTGTCGTACGCCGCGACCGTGGTGACACTGCCGTGACCGGCGCCGAGACCGTGGAAGATCACATGCTGCGCGGGTGACGCGCCGGACAGGGCCCAGACGCCCGCGACGCACGCCAGCGCGACCAGCACCAGCACCAGGGCGACCATGACGGCCCGGCGCTTCATGTCCCTGCGCTGCCAGTGCCGTTTGGCCTCGTGATACGCGTCGGGTGACTCCTCCACCGTCTCGGCGACGTGGGACAGGGCGGAGCGCAGCCACTCCTCCGTGCCGGTGTCTCCGCTCACGCCTCGACTCCCTTCATGATCGCACCGAGCTTCGCCATGCCGCGTGACGCGTGTGACTTCACCGATCCCGGCGATATGCCCAGTGTCTGAGCGATCTGCGACTCCGTCAGGTCCAGCCAGTAGCGCAGGACGAGCACCTGGTGCTGCCGGACCGGCAGCGAGCGCAGCGCCTGGACCACCATGCGGTGCTCGTCACGCAGGATGACCTGCTGTTCGGCGGAGAGTTCGGCCGTCTCGACATGCCGCTGGGCGTGCCGGCCGACCACCCGCAGGTGCCGCAGCCGCATCCGCGCGACGTTGCACACGATGGACCGCAGGTAGCCGAGGGCGGCCTCGGGGGTTCTCAGCCTGCCCCAGCGGCGGTGCAGCTGGTAGAAGGCCTCGGCGACGACGTCCTCGGCGTCGTCGCCCGATCCCAGCAGGTAGGCCAGGCGCAGCAGGGTCCCGTGATGTGCCGCGAAAAGCCGCGCGATGCTGGTGTCCCGGTCCATGTGCCGCAGGTCGAGAGGCCGCGACGGCTTTCCCTCGCGCTGGTGTGCGTGTGCGTCGTCCGCCGTGGCGTCCGGTGCCGGGGCGGCGGTGCCGGGCTCGGGCAGGCTCCTCGAATCCCCTTGCTCAGGGGGCGTGAGGAACGCGGTGCGTTTCAACGATCGACTCCTGTTCCTTCGTCGGCGGTCGGCGCGGGCGGTGGTCAGTCGACCCGGACGGCGAAGCGCGAACTTCTCCGGGGCAAGGTGGCGTCGGCGGCCAGCGAGTCGGGCCCGCGGGGCACGCCCGCCCGGTCGAGCAGCGGTGTGAGGGCGGTCGCGACGGCGAGGTTGACCGCCAGCGCGGCGACGGCGACATAGACGGCCAGGTGCACCTGGCCGAAGCCGATGCCGACCACGGAGCTGAAGCCGTGTGCCACGGCCACCGCCGTGCCCGAGACCATGCCGGCGGCCCAGCCGGCCAGCAGGGCGCGATGGTGGAACCACCGGGTGACGGCCCCGAGGCCGACCGCGGGAAACACCTGGATGATCCACACGCCGCCCAGCAGATGGAGGTTGACCGCGTCCTGCGGCTGGAGCAGGAACGCGAAGACGAGGGCGCCGAGGGTGATGACGGCCGCGGCGAACCGTGCCACGCGCACCTCGTGCTTGGGTGTGGCCGTGGGGTTGAAGTACTCGGCGTAGACATTGCGGGCGATCGTGGTGGCCATGCCGATCGCGATGACCGCCGCGGGCAGCAGCGCGCCGATGGCGAGGGCTCCGAGCAGCAGGCCGGAGGCCCAGGGCGGGACCAGCCGGTCCAGCAGCGTGGGTACGGCCATCTCGGCGTGGCCCTCGGGGGTGTGGACGCCGAGGGTGAGCGCGGCGAGACCGAGGTAGGCGAACAGGCCCAGGCCGAGCGTCCACAGCGGCAGCGCGAGGACGGAGCGCCGTACCGTGTCGGCGCTGCCGGCCGCGAGGGCCACGGTGAACGTCTGCGGGTACATCAGCTGCGCGAGGACACACCCGAGGGCGAGGGAGGCGTAGGCGGAGTAGGTGTCGTCCGGCGGGATCAACGGCACCTGGTGCCGGGCGAGCCGGAGGGAGGAGTCGCGGAACACCTCCCCGGGGCCCGAGGTGCGCCGCGCGACGAGGACCAGGGTCGCCGCCAGCATGACCGCGAGCAGCACGGCCTTGAAGGAGGCCACTCGCATGCACACGCGCAGACCGTCGGGCAGGACGACGGTGACCAGCACGGCGAGCACCAGGACCACGCCCGTCACGCCGACGAGGCTGGTGGGCTGTACGTCCAGGGCGCGCAGCGCCGCGTGCAGGCCGACCACCTGGAGCGCGAGGTACGGCATCGCGGCGACCACCCCGGTGATCGTGACCGCGAGGGCCAGGGCGTGCGAGCCGTGCCGGGCCCGGGTCACGTCCGCCGCCGTCACCAGGCCGTGCCGGCGCGCGAGTTGGTGCATCAGCGGCAGGACGACCAGGGCGGCGGGCGTGAACAGGATCGTGTAGACGAGGGAGTAGAGCCCCAGCCCCCCGGTCGCGAACGTCAGTCCGGGGACGGCGACCAGGGTGTAGGCGGTGTAGGTGGTGCCGCCGAGCAGCATGGCCATGCCGACGGGGCCGAGTCCGCGTCCGGCCAGTGCCCAGCCCTCGGGGTGCGGCAGTTCTGTCGGGGCCGAACGGCGCGCGAGCCCCCACGCCACGGCCGTCACCCCCACCACGAGCAGGGTGAACAAGGCGAGGGGGCCGCCGTCGAAGGGGAGACGCATGCGTGCGGACACTAGGGCAACCGGATGACCTGATGCAACAAAAATGGATTTTGGTTTCCGCATCTTGGAATAGTCGGGACGGGTCAGCAGCAGCGCGCGGTCTCCCGCGCCGTGCGCCGCGTGTGCTCACGCCACAGCGCCCGGCGCGCGGCGGAGCCGGTCGCCGCATGGGTGCGACAGTGCCGCTCGAACGCGGCCTCACCCGTGACCTCGCGCAGATAGGCCACCGCCTTGCCGAGCGCGGCACGCACCGCGCCGAGCCGGCTCACGTGACGGGCTCCGGCGTCTCGGCCCGCTCCCGGCACAGCTTGGCGGTCTCGGACGTCGGCAGGGGGACCGGCGAGCGCAGGGCCTTGCACCAGATCCGTACCGCGTCCGCCAGCACCACGACCACGAGAAGGGCGAGGATCACGGTGAGCGTGCCGTCGAGCGTGGAGTTGGCGACGATCTGCCGCATCTCGGCCGCGTCGTGCGCCGGTGCCAGCAGCCGGCCCTGGTCCAGCGCGTCGGCGTAGCGCTCGCGCTGGGCGAAGAAGCCGACGGCCGGGTCCGGGGAGAAGACCTTCTGCCAGCTCGCGGTCAGCGTCACCACGACGTCCCACAGCAGCGGCAGCGCGGTGACCCAGGCCCAGCGCACCCGGCCCTGCTTGATGAGGACGGTGGTGCACACGGCGAGGGCGACGGCGGCGAGCAGCTGGTTGGCGATGCCGAAGAGCGGGAAGAGCTGGTTGATGCCGCCCAGCGGATCGGCGACACCGGCCCGCAGGAAGTACCCCCAGGCCCCGACGACCAGCGCGCTGCACAGCCAGATGCCGGGCTTCCAGCTGATGTCACGCAGGGGCCGCCACACATTGCCGAGGGCGTCCTGGAGCATGAACCGGCCCACCCGGGTCCCCGCGTCGACGGTCGTCAGGATGAACAACGCCTCGAACATGATGGCGAAGTGGTACCAGAACGCCCGCATCGCCTCGCCGCCGAACGCCTCCGAGAGGATGTGCGACAGGCCGAGCGCGAAGGTGGGGGCGCCACCGGTCCGGGCCACCACGGAGTGCTCGCCGACCGCCGACGCCACCTGGTGCAGCGCCTCGGGCGTGATGGTGAACCCGAGGTGCTGCACGGCCTGCGCCGCCGACTGCGCGCTCGGTCCGAGCAGCGCCGCCGGCGAGTTGACCGCGTAGTACAGGCCCGGGTCGAGGACACACGCGGCGATCAGCGCCATGAGCGCGACGAAGGACTCCGTGAGCATCGCCCCGTACCCGACCAGCCGGACGTCCGACTCCCGCCGCACCAGCTTGGGTGTCGTCCCGGAGGAGATCAGGGCGTGGAAGCCGGAGAGCGCGCCGCAGGCGATGGTGATGAACAGGAACGGGAACAGGCCGCCGGAGAAGACGGGTCCGCCACCGCCGTGGGCGAACCGCGTGACGGCGTCCGCCTGGAGCCGGGGGAGCGTGAGCACGGCGCCCACGGCCATCAGGCCGATGACACCGACCTTCATGAACGTCGAGAGGTAATCGCGCGGGGCGAGCAGCATCCACACCGGCAGCACGCTGGCCAGGAACCCGTACCCGATGAGGATCCACACCAGCGTGGACGGGGCGAGCGTGAACGCGTCCGCCAGGGCGGGCGTGCGGCTGACCCAGTCGCCGCCGATGACCGCGAGCAGCAGCAGTACCCCGCCGATCGCACTGGTCTCCAGCACCTTCCCGGGCCGTACCACCCGCAGCCAGAAGCCCATGAACAGGGCGATGGGCAGGGTCATCGCGAGGGAGAACGCACCCCAGGGCGAGTCGGCGAGCGCGTTCACGACGACGAGCGCCAGCACCGCCAGCAGAATGATCATGATGACGAAGACGGCGATGATCGCCGCCGCGCCGCCGACCGGACCGATCTCGTCCCGCGCCATCTGCCCGAGGCTGCGGCCGTCCCGGCGCACGGACAGAAAGAGCGTGACCATGTCCTGGACGGCGCCGGCGAACACCGCGCCCACGACGATCCACAGCGTGCCGGGCAGATAACCCATCTGCGCCGCGAGGACCGGACCGACCAGCGGGCCCGCCCCGGCGATGGCCGCGAAGTGGTGGCCGAACAGGACGCGGCGGTCCGTCGGCACGAAGTCGACGCCGTCATCGAGGCGTTCGGCCGGGGTGCGCCGCTCGTCGTCGGTGCGCAGCACCCTGCGCGCGATCCAGCGGGCGTAGAAGCGGTGCGCGACCGCGTACGTGCCCAGCGCCGCCGCCAACAGCCAAGCCGCGCTGATGTGTTCGCCGCGGCTCAGGGCGAGCACCGCCCAGGCCGCGGTACCGGCCACGACCACGCCCGTCCACAGCGCGACGCGCGCCACGGTGCCACGGCCCGTGCGCTGATCCTGCGAAATCATCGAGAACTCTTCCTGGGAACTGGAACACTGCTGCGTCAGGCGGCGTGCAGGGCCGCGACCACGCCCTGGGCCCGGGCCACCAGGCCCGCCATGCTGGAGGTGATGAACAGCCCGCCGCCGGAAAAGTCGCCGAGGGTGTGCACGGTGGGGGAGGCGGAGACCAGGCCGCCCGTCCCGTCGTACCCGGCGACACCCGAGGCGACGAGCGCGGAGAACAGGGGAGCGGCCGTGCTCGGGGCCGAGTGGGGCGCGGCGTTGACCGCGTTCACCACCACGTCCGCCCGCAGCTCGCCGCTCTCCGTGACCACCTGGAACCCGCCCCCGGCCGTGCTCTCGATCTTCTGCAGCCCGGTCGCGAGCGTGAGCCGGCCCGAGTCGAACAGCCGGAGCAGCAGCCGGGCGTTGAGGGGCACCATCGGCGCGCACAGGCTGGACAGGACGCGGAAGTGCCGCTCGCGCAGGGCGCCGAGCGCGGCGGGGGAGAGCAGCCGTAGCGCGGCGGGCCCCAGGGAGCGGACGGCGCGGACCAGGAGGCGGCGGCCCATGTGGGGCGAGTCGATCGCGTCGATCTGCCGCCGCAGCCGGTCGACCGGCGGCTCGGTGTACGTCTCCCTCAGCTCCTGCTCCAGGACGGTGAAGTCCTGCCCGCGCGCCTGGAGCTCGGCCCGCATCAGCGGCGCCAGATCGGCGAGCGTCAGCTCTCCGGCACGGTCGCGCAGCGCGTGCAGCCGCTCCTTGGTGAGGTGCTGGAACTCCACCGGCCTGGCGCGCTGCTGGACGAAGGGGAGGACGCCGCTGCGGGACGCCAGCGTGATGCCGCCGCGGTGGCCGAGCGACTGAAGCGAGGCGACGACGTCGACCGCCGACAGGCCGCTGCCGATCACGGTCACATCCTGGTCCGGGGCCACCGTGCTCAGCGTCGTGGCCAGGGGGTAGGGATCGGCGACGAACCCGTCGAGGCCGGCGAGGCCGTAGTGGTCCGGGGCGGCGGCGGTGCCGACGCAGACGGCCATGTGATCGGCGCGGTGGCGGCCGGTGGCCGTCTCCAGGAACGCCACGCCGTCCTCGTGGCCGTATCCGGTGACCCGCTCCCGCACGATCTCCACGGCCAGGCCCCGTCGGCGCAGCTCGTCGAGGGCCTGTCGCGCGCACTGCGCGAGGTATTCGCCGTAGACGCCGCGCGGTACCAGGGGCTGTCCGAGGTCCTTGTCGCGGTAGTCGTCCGGCGACAGGCCGGGCCGGCGCAGCAGCCACTGTTCGAAGTGCGTGGCGTCGTCGTGCCGGACGGACATCTGCCGCGGCGGCAGATTGACGCGTACGGCCGTCAGGTCGGGCTGGAAGGGGCGTCCGGTCCACAGCTGTGCGGAGTCGTCGAAGACGGTGACGCCGCGCAGCCGGTGACCGGGGGCGAGCGACCGCGCCAGGGCGTCCAGCAGCGCGACACTCGCCGCGCCGCCGCCTATTACTGCCAGGTGCATGAGGTGTCCAAGGGTGTCGTGCCGGCCTGTGCGCCGGGCCGGCCGGGAGGGCTTCGGCCGAAGGCGCCTCGGCCGGGAGGGCTTCGGCTCAGAGGGCTTCGGAGGGGACGCGTGCGTCGTGGTGTGCCATCAGCCGGACCATGAGGCGGCCGATGTACTGCCTTTCGGCGCGCAGCGACGCGTTTTCCCGTTCGAGTGCGGCAAGCCGGGTGCGGGCCTCGTGCGGCAGGACTGAGCCGCCGTCGTGAAGTTCCGGCTGCTGTGCCAGGATCTTCATTTCCAGAGCACGGAGACGCTGCGACGGATCGATTCCGAGTTCTTCGGAAAAACGCCGTTTCACTTCTTGGTAGACATTCAACGCGTCCACCTGGCGGCCCGCGTGATAAAGCGCCGTCATGAGCTGGCAGTGCAGCCCCTCACGGAATGGGTGCTCGGCGGTGCTGGCCACCAGTTCCGGGATGATGCGGTGGTGCCGGCCCAGTTGGAGCTCGAGTGCGAAGCACCGTTCGAGGGCGCCGGCCCGCTCCTCGTCGAGGCGGGCCGCGACGGCCCGGACGAGCGGGCTCGACAGGCCCTCGGCGGCGCGGCCGCGCCACAGGCTGAGAGCCGTGCGCAGCAGCCGCACGGCATGTGCCGCATCGCCGTCCGCCTCGGCCCGGCCGGCGCGTTCCAGCAGGTCTCTGAAGCGGTGCACGTCGACGCGGTCCTCCGGCACGTTCAGCCGATAGCCGTGGGCCTCGGTGCTGATGACGTCCGGCAGGCCGCCGTCGGCGAGGCGGCGGCGCAGCCGGGAGACGCAGATGCGCAGCTGTGCGTCTGCGGTCTGCGGGGCCCGGCCGCCCCAGATGCCGTCGATGAGCCGGGCGCCGGTGAGGGTCCTGCCCACGTCCAGCAGGAGCAGGGTGAGAAGGGTCTGCTGGCGTGCGCCGGAGATTGGTATTTCTTCGCCTGCGGAAGTGAATTCAAGCGGTCCCAGGATATTGAAGGAAAATTCCCGACCCGTCGCGTCCGGCTGCATTTCACTCCCCCTCGGCGATGCGTTCGGCACGTCACGGTACACGCCTACCTGGAAGTAATATGTCGTGACGAGCGTCACATCAACAAGTTGTTGAACCCGGTAAACCGACGGGAGGGACTGAGCAACTAACAAGTCGCGTGAGTTGCATGAAGAGGCCGTTTTCTCGGCTCTCGAAAACGATGGAGGGGGAAGGATGGCAGTGCCAAGGACTTATCCGGTGCGGCGTCGGAGCGTCGTCAAGGCGGCCGTGGGAGGCGGCGTCCTGCTGTCCGCGGCGACGCTCACGGCGGCCGACGCGGCGGCCGAGTACACCGAGCACTACCAGGGCCGGAGGATCACCGTCGCGGGCACCGAGCGGCAACCCGTGGTACGGGTCGACGGCCGGCCGCTGCACGTCATGCGGCTCTCCGAGGGCAAGTACCTCAGCGCCCTGTGCCACTACGAGTTCGCACCGACCCCGCTCGCCGCCGCCCGCCGCGCCGTGGAAGAACTGCGCGGCGCCCAGCTGCTGCCCCAGGCCCCGGGCCACGTCCACGGCGGGGAGGCCTGAAGTGGCCGCGTCGGACGGCGTCGCAGGGGCCGCCGGCGAGGCGGAGCGGGAGCAGGCCGTAGCGGCCCTGCGCACCCACTTCGCCCAAGGGCACCTCACCCGCGCCGAGTTGGACACCCGCCTGGAGACGGCGCTGACCGCGACCACCCGCGCCGAGGTGGCGCACGCCCTCCGAGGCTTGCCCGCCCGGCCCGAGGACGTGCCCGCGGACGAAGGGCGGGCGGATCGCCGGGGTGAGGGGGCGATGCCGCACGCGAAGGCCTTCGGCATCGGGGCGGCGACGGCCACGGCCGGGGCCGCCGGCGCCCTGTTCGGGCTGCGGGTGGCCGAACGCAAGGAGGCCGGCGAGGGGCCCGGGGCGCGGCCCGCGGTCACCTCCTCCGCCCGGGCCGAGCGGCGCGACAAGCCGGTGCGCAAGAACCACCTGGCGCTGACCAAGGAGGAGAAGCGCCGGTTCGTCCAGGCGCTGCTGGAGGTGAAGCGCAAGGGGATCTACGACGAACTGGTCCAGATCCACATCGCCATCAACGGCGGGGACTTCCTCGCCAAGGAGGGCGGAGCGCGAGTGGCCCACATCAGCCCGGGTTTCCTGCCCTGGCACCGTCAGTACCTCCTGGAACTGGAGAACGCGCTGCGCGAGGTCGACGACTCGGTCGCGCTGCCCTACTGGGACTGGACCTACGACCAGTCGCCCGACTCGCCTCTGTGGTCACCGGACTTCATGGGCGGCAACGGCCGGCCCGGCGACCGGATGGTGATGGACGGGCCGTTCGCCCATGCCAACGGATGGGTCATCAGGACCAGCGCGCTGCCCGTGGGCCAGCCCGCGCTGAACGGCCACTACACCGTCGACGACCGCCCCTACCTCACCCGGGACATCGGGGCGAAGACCGACCGGCTGCCCACCGCCAAGGAGCTGGCGGACACCCTCGCCCTGCCGGTGTACGACTGCCCGCCCTACAACCACGAGTCCGGCAGCGAACCGCCGTACCGCAGCTTCCGCAACCACCTGGAGGGGTACACCCGGTTCCCCTGGGAGCCGGACACCGGCAAACTGCACAGCCGCGGACACCGCTGGACCGGGGGTCACATGGGATACATCGCCTCTCCCAACGACCCGGTGTTCTTCCTGCACCACTGCTTCGTGGACAAGTGCTGGGCCATGTGGCAGGAGCGGCATCCCGACGTCCCGCACTACCTGCCCGAGTCGGAGACCGAGGAGGTGGGGGGCCTGCACACCTCGCTGCTGCCCTGGCACACCATGTCGGCGGCCGATCTGATCGACCACACCCGCTACTACACGTACGAGTAGCCGGGCCCGGTGCACCCGCGGGCAGGCGGACTCAGCGGTGGCCGGCCATCGTGCGCCGCGCGGGGGCCGGCGCCGCCGCCCGCGCGGCGCGCCGGGCGCGGCCCCGGCTGTAGGCGTTCGACGCGGCCAGCGAGGCCAGCACCACGCACACCCCGGTGATCTCCCAGGCCGTGGGGCGGTGCCCCCGGACGGCCTGGACGGCGAAGGCCGTCACCGGGACCAGGTTGATGAACAGCACGCCGTTGGAGGGACCGAGCGAGCGGAACGCCATGTTCCAGGTCAGCGTGGCGACCGTGGTCGCGGCGAACACCACATAGCCCAACTGGGGCCACACCGCGACGTAGTCGGAGGGTGAGGGGCGCCCGATGGCACCCGTCACATCACACACCGCGGTGATGACGACGATGCTCGCCGTGCCCAGCAGACAGCTCAGCGTCGTATAGCGCAGCGGCGACCAGGAGGCGAAGCCGGCCGCGCCCGTGGTGTAGAAGACCCACCCGGCCACGCCGAACAGCGTGAGCAGTCCGCCGAAGCCCACGCCACCCGTCACCACGCGGGCCGGGTTGCCGTCACCGAGAACCAGGGCCACACCGAGCAGCGCGCACAGCACGAGCAGCAGCGTCACCGCCGGTGGCGCCTTACGGGTCCGCCCCCACATCACCAGCACGGTGACCAGCGGCATCGTCGCCATGACCAGGGCCGAACTCTGCGCGGGAATCGACTGCAGACCCACGTACGTGCACAGGTTGAAGCCGGCGAACCCCACCGTGGCCAGCCCCCACAGCCGCAGGGCGCGTCCCTCCAGCCGGAACGCGGTCCGGCCTTCCCGGACCCACAGGATCACCGCGAACACGGCGGCGGCGATCACGAAGCGGGCGGCGGCCAGATGATAGGGGTCGACATGCCCGTAGGCCGACTTGGTGATGGTGAACATGCCACCCCACACCAGACCGGTGGTGACGCCGCAGGCGACGCCGACGGCAGTGCGTGACGCTGCCATGCTGTCCCTCCTTCGAACCGGGGCCGGGCCCTGACGCGCCACGGCCCATCGCCCTCCGGAGTGTGCGGAGCACCACCTGGGGCGGGGAAGTTCCGATCGGGCACCGGCCGATACCCTCGGCGCATGAATGGCTCCGACCTCGAACTTCGCGACCTCAGGTACTTCGTGGCGGTCGCCGAGGAGCTGAACTTCAAACGGGCGGCCGAGCGGCTCGGCATCACTCAGCCACCGCTGTCCCGGGCCATTCAGACCCTGGAGCGGCGCCTGGGCGTGGCCCTGCTGATCCGCACCACCCGGCGGGCCGAACTCACCGACGCCGGACGGACCCTGCTGCGCGAGAGCCGCCACGTGCTGGACGCGGCCGAGGCGGCGGTGCGCCGCACCACCCGGGCGGCCCAGACCGCCGGGGAGCTGGTGGTCGCGGTGAAACCGGGCGGGCACGCCGGACTCCTCAAGGACATCGTCGCCGCGTACGAGGCGGTACCGGGCGCCGTCCCGGTACGCATGGCGCTGGGCGGCTGGGGCGAGCAGTCCGCCATGCTGCGCGCCGGACACGCCGATGTCGCCCTGGTCCGGGACCTGTTCGACACCCGCGGCCTCGACCACGAGGTGGTGGTGGCCGAACCACGCCTCGCCGTGCTGCGCCGGGACCACCCGCTGGCCGGCGCCGACGTGCTGACCCGCCGTCAACTCCTGCACCTGCCCGTCCCGTACTGGCCGGGCGCCTCACCCCGCCTGGCCCGCTACCGTGCGGCCCTCGACCTGCTGCCCGGCGCCGAGGAGGCTCCGCGCGGCCCCCGGGCGGCCGATCTGGTGCAGCTCCTGGAGATCGTGGCGATGGGGGAGTGCGTGGCCTTCCTGTCCGCCTCGACGGCCGGCCAGTACCCGCACGCCGACCTCGTCCATGTGCCCGTCGTGGACATCAGCCCGAGCGTCGTCTCGGTCGCCTGGCCGCAGGAGGCGCGCTCCAGGGCCGTGGCGGAATTCGTCGCCGCGGCCCTGCGCGTCGCCGCCCGGGAGACCGGACGCGGTGAGGCGCGCGGTGATACGACCCGTGGTGACGCGCACGGTGATACGCCCCCTGGTGACGCCCCCTGGTGACGCGCCGCGCGGTGATTCGCGTGGTGATACGCCGGGGAAACAGCGGCAATAGGCCGCCCGAGCACAGTGGGAGACGGCCCCGCTCGCCAGCACCACCCACGCCACGGGCGGGGCCGCTTCGGACACGGTCCGTGAGGACCCGACCCCCATGCGAGGAGGACTCGCTGTGCCGCTTCACACGGCGTTCGCCCGTTCGGTCAGGCTGCAGCGCCTGCACCGCCATCACGCCGGGCGCCTGTTCATCGTTCCGCTCGACCACTCGGTCACCGACGGGCCTCTCGTCGCCCCCGCCGGACTCGACCGGCTGGTGGGCGAGTTGGCCGACAACCACGTCGACGCCGTCGTTCTGCACAAGGGCGGACTGCGCCAGGTCGATCCCGCGAGGTTCAACCGGACCTCACTGATCGTCCACCTCAGCGCCAGCACCGTGCACGCACCCGATCCGCACGCCAAGTACCTGGTCGCGGACGTCGAGGAGAGCCTGCGGATGGGCGCCGACGCGGTCAGCGTCCACGTCAACCTCGGCTCGTTGGAGGAGAAGCAGCAGATCGCCGACATGGCGCGGGTCGCCGACGCCTGCGACCGCTGGAACGTGCCGCTGATGGCGATGATGTACCCACGCGGCCCGCAGATCACCGAACCCCGTGACCCGGCCCTCGTCGCCCACGCCGCCGGTCTCGCCGCGGACCTGGGCGCGGACATCGTGAAGACCCTGGCCGTCGAGGACCCGGGGGCGATGGCCGACATCACCCGGTCCTGCCCCATCCCGATCGTCGTCGTCGGCGGGCCCCGGCAGAGCGACCCCGACGCCCTGGACGCCTACGTCGGCCGGGCCCTGGCGGCGGGCGCGGCCGGTGTGGCGATGGGCCGCAATGTGTTCCAGGCACCGGCCCCCGGGGCCACCGCCCGGCGGCTCGCCCGCATCATCCACGAGGAACCGGCCCGGGTGCCCGGCCCGCGCCACGAGCTGACCGGCGTGCGCTGACCCGCCGACCCGACGCCGCGCGGCCGGCGTTCCGCCACCGCGCGAACCGCTCCCCCTTTTTCTGTCACCCGGCCACGCCGGGACCCCTTTCCTAGGAGTTCGTCTCATGAAGCTGTGCTGGCTCGACGTGCGCGCGACCAAGGGCGCCAAGAAGGCCATCGTGGAGGAGGCCGTCCATCAGCGGGTCGACGGCATCGTGTCCGCCAACCCGGCCGACTTCAAAGGGCTTCCGCCCACCGTCAAGAAGGTGCTCCTCCCGCAGGGCAAGGAGCTGCCCTCCGAGCTGGGGGCGGCGGACGTCGTGATCCTCGGCCCCGAACTGATCGGCCGCAAGGCGGAGTTGGCCAAGACCCACCCGGCCGTCGAGTTCGGCCGGTTCGTCGAGATCATCGACGCCCCGACCCTGGAGGACGCCTGTGAGGCGGCCCGGACGGAACGCTGGAGCCTGCTGCTCTTCCGTGACCCGACCAAGATCCCGCTGGAGATCGTGATCGCCGCCGCGGCCGAGGCCACCGGCTCCATCATCACGGTCGCCGCGGACGTCGAGGAGGCCGAGATCATCTTCGGCGTGCTGGAGCACGGCAGCGACGGCGTGATGATGGCGCCCGCCGCGGTCGGCGACGCCACGGCGCTCAAGGCCGCCGCCGAGGCGCAGCCCGGGGAACTGGCCCTGGTGGAGCTGGAGATCACCGAGACATCGCACATCGGCATGGGCGAGCGGGCCTGCGTGGACACCTGCTCGCACTTCCGTGAGGACGAGGGCATCCTGGTCGGCTCGCACTCCAAGGGCATGATCCTGTGCGTCAGCGAGACGCACCCGCTGCCCTACATGCCCACCCGTCCGTTCCGGGTCAACGCCGGCGCCATCCACTCGTACACCGTGGCGGGCGAGGGCGGCCGGACCAACTACCTCAGCGAGCTGAAGACGGGCAGCAAGCTGCTCGCGGTGGACGTCAAGGGACAGACCCGCGTGGTCACCGTCGGCCGGGTGAAGATCGAGTCCCGTCCGCTCATCTCCATCGACGCGGTGGCGCCGAACGGGCAGAAGGTCAACCTGGTCCTGCAGGACGACTGGCACGTCCGCGTCCTCGGCCCCGGCGGCGCGGTGCTCAACAGCACCGAACTCAAGCCGGGCGACAAGGTGCTCGGCTACCTCCCCACCGCCGACCGCCACGTGGGCTACCCGATCAACGAGTTCTGCCTGGAGAAGTAGGACCGGCCGCACGGAAGCCACGCCGACGCGCACACCCCGCGCGTCGGCGTACGGCTTCATGACGGCGAACCGAGCCGGTACGCGCCCGCGGCCTCCCCGCAAGGTGCCTTGCCCACGGCTGCGGGCGGGCCGACCGGCGCGCCGGAGCCGCGGTGACGGTGGTCGGGCCGGCGCCGCCGGTCAGCGGCCGGCCACCTCGGTGGCTTCGCGGGTGATCCGGTCGAACTGGGCGCCCATGGCTTCGGAGAGGGCCTTGGCGGCGGAGAGCGGACGGACCATGACGGTGAAGTCGTCGATCTTGCCTTTCTCGTCGAAGTGGAGGAAGTCGCAGCCCTGGATCTGCCTGCCGTCGATGGTGGCGGTGAAGACGAAGGCGTGGTCACGGCCGTCGGGGCCGGCGATCTCACGGACGTAGGCGAAGTCCTGGAGGACGCGCAGCACACCGCGCAGGATCGCGGCGGTGATCGCCTTGCCCGGATACGGCTTGAAGGCTATCGGGCTGGTGAAGACCACGTTCTCGGCGAGGAGGGCCTCGACGGCCGCGTGGTCACGGTTCTCGACAGCCTGACGGAACGGATGCACTCCGTCCTCCATAGTCAACTATGCGAATAGGTGCCTGAGAGAGTATGGGCGGGTGGCTCACGCTGTCCACCTCCTCAGCTAGTCACTTTTTCGAGTAATCACCCGCGCGCTACCGTGATGCGATGGCATTGCGCAACGCGGTCATGGCCGCCCTGCTGGAACGCGAGGCATCGGGATACGACCTCGCCAAGGAGTTCGACGCGTCCGTCGCCAACTTCTGGACGACCACGCCGCAACAGCTCTATCGCGAGCTGGAGCGCATGGAGAGCGAGGGACTCGTCGCCGCCCGGGTCGTCGAGCAGGAACGCCGCCCCAACAAGCGTCTTTTCTCCCTCACCGACGCCGGCCTGGCCGCCGTCCGCGCCTACGTCGCCGAACCGCCCCGCAAGCCCACGGCGATCAGGGACGAACTCCTGGTCAAGGTCCAGTGCGCCGACTTCGGCGACATCGAGGCCGTCCGCGCCGCGGTACGGGACCGCATGAGGCACGCGGCGGACAAGCTCGCCCGCTACGAGCGCCTTCGCGAGCGGCTCCTGCAAGGCCGGAGCGAGGACGACTACTTCGCGGAAGCCGAACGGATCGGCCCCTACCTGACCCTGCTGCGCGGCATGTCCTTCGAACGCGAGAACCTCCGCTGGGGCGAGCTCACACTCCGCAGACTCCAACAGCGCGCCTCGGCAGGGGCCTCCTCCGCCGGGCCGGGAGACACGCCCTGAGCTCTCGGGCCGCGCGGGGCCGCCGCGTACCCGGTTCGGCGATCCCGGGCAACCGGTCATCGCGAAGCCGGACGAGCCCGGCCCGGATACGCGCAGACCGGCCCGCCCATCCACTCACCACGTCGTCGGCGCCGGGACTTGGGCCCCGGCTGTCACCCTTCGTTACTATGCTCACTTCATGCCGGAGGCCGGGAGCAGGAGGCGTGCCGCCATCGACGGACTGCTGGGGAGACGATGCTGAGAGAAGTCACCGCCACCCGCTACATCCAGCCCCTCCGCTCCGGCGGCTCCGTCCCCGGTGTCGTAGAGGCCGATGATCTCGGCACGTATGTCGTCAAGTTCACCGGCTCCGCGCAGGGGCACAAGGCGCTGGTCGCCGAGGTGATCGTCGGGGAACTCGCCCGGGCGCTCGGGCTGCGCTTTCCCGAGCTGGTGCTCGTGCGCTTCGACCCCGCCATCGCCGCCGCCGAGCCGCACCAGGAGGTGCGGGATCTGCACGGTGCCAGCGCGGGGGTGAATCTCGGGATGGACTATCTGCCGGGGGCTCGGGACTTCACGCCGGAGATCGCCCGGACCTTCCCGGTGGACCCGCTGGAGGCCGGCCGGATCGTCTGGCTGGACGCGCTGACCGTCAACGTCGACCGTACGGTTCACAGCTCCAACCTGATGGTCTGGCCCACGCTCGGCACCGCGCCGGCCCGGCTGTGGCTCATCGACCACGGTGCCGCGCTCGTCTTCCACCACCGCTGGGACACCACGACCCCGGGTCGGCGGTACGACTTCCGGCACCACGCCCTCGGCCACTACGGCCCCGATGTGCGCGCCGCCGACGCGGAGCTCGCGCCCCGGGTGACCGAGGAGCTGCTGCGCGGGATCGTCGCCGAGGTGCCGGACGCCTGGCTCGCCGAGGACGCCGCCTTCGCCACGCCCGACGACGTCCGGGACGCCTACGTCGGCTATCTGCTGGACCGGGTGCGGCTCTCGGCCGAGTGGCTGCCCACCGACTTCCCGAGCCGCGAACAGCTGGCGGCCGAGGAGGCCGCCCGCGCGGCCCGGACCCAGGCGGGCCGCCCGGACTGGCTGAAGCGCGTCCCCGACCTGCACGGCAAGCCGGCGGCCGAGCAGGACTGGTCGGCACATCTGGGCTGAGCCGGGACACGGCGAAGGGCCCGGGGAAGCCCCCGGGCCCACTCGTGGCCGTGACGGTCAGCCGCGCAGCCGCTCGTACGCCGGCAGGGTGAGGAAGTCGGCGTAGTCCTCGTCCAGGGACACCTGGAGCAGCAGGTCGTGCGCCTCCTGCCAGTGGCCGGCCGCGAAGGCCTCCTCGCCGATCTCCTTGCGGATGGCGTCGAGTTCCTCGGCGGCGACCTTGCGGGCCAGCTCCGGGGTGACCTTCTCGCCGCCCGCGAACTCGACCCCGGCGTTGATCCACTGCCAGATCTGCGAGCGGGAGATCTCGGCGGTGGCCGCGTCCTCCATCAGGTTGAAGATGGCGACGGCGCCGAGCCCGCGCAGCCAGGCCTCGATGTAACGGATGCCGACCTGGACGGCGTTGACCAGGCCGTCGTACGTCGGCTTGGCGTCGAGGGAGTCGATGGCGATCAGGTCGGCCGCCGTCACGCGCACGTCCTCGCGCAGCCGGTCCTTCTGGTTGGGCTTGTCGCCGAGGACCTTGTCGAAGGACTCCATGGCGATGGGCACCAGGTCGGGGTGGGCGACCCAGGAGCCGTCGAAACCGTCGTTCGCCTCCCGGTCCTTGTCGGCGCGGACCTTCTCGAAGGCCACCTTGTTGACCTCCGGGTCCTTGCGGGACGGGATGAAGGCCGCCATGCCGCCGATGGCGTGCGCACCCCGCTTGTGGCAGGTGCGGACCAGGAGTTCGGTGTACGCCCGCATGAACGGGGCCGTCATCGTGACCGCGTTGCGGTCCGGGAGGACGAACTTGGCGCCGCCGTCACGGAAGTTCTTCACGATGGAGAACAGGTAGTCCCAGCGGCCGGCGTTCAGCCCGGAGGCGTGGTCGCGCAGTTCGTAGAGGATCTCCTCCATCTCGTACGCCGCCGTGATCGTCTCGATCAGGACGGTGGCGCGGATGGTGCCCTGCGGGATGCCGACGTAGTCCTGGGCGAAGACGAACACCTCGTTCCACAGCCGGGCTTCGAGGTGCGACTCGGTCTTGGGCAGGTAGAAGTACGGACCCTTGCCGAGGTCGAGCAGCCGCTGGGCGTTGTGGAAGAAGTACAGGCCGAAGTCGACGAGGGCACCGGGGACCGGCGTGCCGTCGGCGTCGACGAGGTGGCGCTCGGTCAGGTGCCAGCCGCGCGGACGCATGACGACGGTCGCCAGCTCCTCGTTCGGCCGCAGCGCGTACGACTTGCCGGTGCGCTCGTCGGTGAAGTCGATGTTCCGGGTGTAGGCGTCGATCAGGTTGAGCTGGCCGAGGACGACGTTCTCCCAGGTGGGTGCGGAGGCGTCCTCGAAGTCGGCGAGCCAGACCCGGGCGCCCGAGTTGAGCGCGTTGATGGTCATCTTCCGGTCGGTGGGCCCGGTGATCTCGACGCGCCGGTCGTTCAGCGCGGCCGGGGCCGGGGCGACCTTCCAGGAGTCGTCCGCGCGGATGGCGGCCGTCTCCGGCAGGAAGTCGAGGGTGGAGGTGCGGGCGATCTCGGCGCGGCGCTCGGCCCGGCGGGCGAGGAGTTCGTCACGGCGCGGGGTGAACCGCCGGTGCAGCTCCGCCACGAAGGCGAGCGCCGCGTCGGTGAGGACCTCCTCCTGCCGGGGCAGGGACTCGGCGTCGACGATGGCCAGCGGGGACGGCGCTGGTGCGGACATGAGCTGTCACTTCCTTCAGCGGTGGCACCGGGTGCCAAGAGGCACGAAATAGGACAGACAGCGCCCACTGTGCGGTCGGACGCTTCTGAACAGTGGATAATAGTTTCCTCATCGTGGAACTTCAATGGTGTGTTGACGTCGAGATTCTCTGAGTCGAGCGAAGGTGGCGCTGGGTGCCACCCCGTTCACTCAAGGTGGCTCAGGTCCGCCTCGGTGTCGATGTCGTACGGCTCGGCCACGTCCCCGCACTCCACGAGCCGCAGCTCCGCCCGGTGCGCCTGGAGATAGGTCCGGGCCCCGCGGTCGCCGGTGGCCGTCTCGGCGATGCCCGCCCAGTGCGCCGCCCCGAACAGCACCGGATGGCCGCGTACCCCGTCGTAGGCGGCCGAGACCAGCGACCGCTCGTCCCGGTAGGCACCCAGCACCCGGGCCGCCGCGGCCGGTCCGATGCCGGGCTGGTCGACCAGGCCCGCCAGCGCCGCGCGCGCCCCCGTGCCGGCGAGCGAGGCCAGTCCCGCGCGCAGCGATGAGCCCATGCCCTCGGCCCAGTCCGGGTTGTCCACCAGCACACAGCCGACCAGTTCGGCGCGGGCCCGCACCTCGTCCGCCGCCGCGCCCAGCACCACGTGGATCCGCCCGCACCCGGCCGCGCGCAGCACCCCCACCGCGTGCTCGACCAGGGGCCGGCCCCGGTGTGTCAGCAGTGCCTTGGGGCGTCCGCCGAGCCGTCTGCCGCCGCCGGCGGCGAGCAGCAGCCCCGCGACCTCCCCGTGAAGTTCCCGGTTCTCCGTCATGGCTCCTGCATACCCGGCGGTGCCGGAAACCGGCCGCGTTCCCGCGGGCAGACGGCGACGCGAACCGGCCGCGCTGCCGCGAGCCGGTGGCGACGGAATCCGGCCGCGTGCGCGGTGCCGGTGCCGTTGGGCTGAATTTCGGTCCGCGCTGTGGCGCTCGGGCCCGAAGGTGGCGTTTACTGGCCCGCGCACAAGGGCGTGCCGATGGGGAGGGCTGTGTTGCGGAGCTTGGGGCAGAGGCCGGTGACCGGCGTCGACGAGGACCCGAGAGTGGCGGAATTGCGTACCGCCGTGTCCCGGCTGCGCCGCCAACTCGCCGCGTTACGGGCGGACTTCCCCGACCGGGCGATAGCCGAGGACGAGCTGGCGGCCCTGGCCGCGATGGCCGCCGCAGGCGTCCCGGAGATCCCGCGGCTGCGCGCCTCCCTGCTGCTGATCGCCGGCGCGATCGGCTCGATGAGCGCGCTGGCCCGGGGACTGTCGCAGGTGCGCGCCGCCGTCGACCTGTTCGGCGAGCCGCCCCGCGGCTGACCGGGCGTGACTCTGACCCCGATCGTGGCCGGGCTCCGTCGCCGTTCCGGCGGGGCGCACGAGTACGGGCCGCGGGTGCTCGGCCGTCGGGCCGGGGTGCGTCTCATCCGGGCCAGGAAAACGTCCCCCGGTACGAGAACTCCCGCTCCGGCCGACGTGCCGGGGGCGTCCATGCTGTCGCCCCCGAGGTGGACACCCCGGAGCGTCGTACGGATCGGCTCCCGGCCGTGCGACGCGAAGACGACCTCCCGCGCGCCGCGCCGGTCGGTCTACCGGCCCGGCCGGGGCTGTAAGCCGCTCATCCCTGGTTCTGGCTGGCCAGGGCCGCGGAGAGTTCGCGGGCGATCTGCTGGAGCACGGGCACGATCTTCTCCGTGGCCGTCTCCGTGACCCGTCCGGCCGGCCCCGAGATGGAGATGGCCGCCGCCGTGGGGGAGTCGGGCACGGACACCGCCAGACAGCGCACCCCGATCTCCTGCTCGTTGTCGTCCACCGCGTAGCCCATCCGCCGCACCTCCTCCAGCGCCGAGAGGAACCCCTCCGGCGTGGTGATGGTCTTCTCGGTGGCCGCGGGCATGCCGGTGCGGGCCAGCAGCGCGCGCACCTCGTCGTCCGGGACCCCGGCGAGCAGCGCCTTGCCGACGCCGGTGGAGTGCGGCAGGACCCGCCGGCCCACCTCGGTGAACATCCGCATCGAGTGCTTGGACGGCACCTGGGCGACGTACACGATCTCGTCGCCGTCGAGCAGCGCCATGTTGGCCGTCTCGCCGGTCTCCTCCACCAGCCGGGCCAGATACGGCCGGGCCCAGGTGCCGAGCAGCCGGGAGGCGGACTCGCCGAGGCGGATCAGGCGGGGGCCGAGCGCGTAGCGCCGGTTGGTCTGCTGGCGCACATAGCCGCAGGCGACCAGTGTGCGCATCAGCCGGTGGATGGTGGGCAGCGGCAGGCCGCTGGCCGCGGACAGTTCGCTCAGGCCCACCTCGCCGCCCGCGTCCGCCATCCGCTCGAGCAGGTCGAAGGCGCGCTCCAGGGACTGCACCCCGCCGGCGGCGGAGGGCTTGGCGGAGTCGGTGGTGCTGGCGCTGGACGTCGGCACGGCG
Source organism: Streptomyces rubradiris (assembly GCF_016860525.1). Lineage (NCBI taxonomy): Bacteria > Bacillati > Actinomycetota > Actinomycetes > Kitasatosporales > Streptomycetaceae > Streptomyces > Streptomyces rubradiris. Next base: position 1,674,217 of record NZ_BNEA01000015.1, on the reverse strand, counting down.
CGTTCCTTTCGGGACTGGCGGGAGAGCAGAAGCCTACCCGGCAGTCGGTTGACTCCCCGCTTGTACGTAGCTACGTTCTGCTTGTTGGAATTCTAATTCCGCTTTGTGGAAACGTCCAGAGCGGGTGTGCCTCGCATGCCACCTCGAAGGGTGCCCCTTGACGACGGAGTAGGGGAAGTGAAGACTCCTTCAACAGAACGTTGAAGTCCGTTACATGGGCGTAAATCCCGTTTCCTGGGCGTGAACGACGACGGTCGTGAGTAACGGCGGTATAGAGAGGGGTTCGGGTGTCCGACGCTGAACTGGTGCTGCGCTCGACGCGAGTGATCACTCCGGAGGGCACGCGGGCGGCCACGGTCACCGTGTCCGGCGGGAAGATCACGGCCGTCCTGCCGTACGACGCCGAGGTCCCGGCCACGGCCCGGCTGGAGGACGTCGGCGACCACGTGCTGCTGCCCGGCCTGGTCGACACCCACGTGCACGTCAACGACCCGGGCCGCACCGAGTGGGAGGGCTTCTGGACCGCCACCCGCGCGGCGGCGGCCGGCGGCATCACCACCCTGATCGACATGCCGCTGAACTCCCTGCCGCCCACCACCACGGTCGAGCACCTGCGGATCAAGCAGGACGTGGCCCGGGACAAGGCGCACATCGACGTCGGCTTCTGGGGCGGTGCCCTGCCCGACAACGTCAAGGACCTGCGCCCGCTGCACGACGCCGGGGTCTTCGGCTTCAAGGCCTTCCTCTCCCCGTCCGGCGTGGACGAGTTCCCGCACCTCGACCAGGACCAGCTCGCCCAGTCGATGGCCGAGATAGCCGGGTTCGACGGGCTGCTCATCGTGCACGCCGAGGACCCGCACCACCTGGAGAGCGCCCCCCAGCACGGCGGCCCCAAGTACGCCGATTTCCTCGCCTCCCGCCCGCGCGACGCCGAGGACACCGCCATCGCGAACCTCATCGCGCAGGCCCGGCGCCTCAACGCCCGCGTGCACGTGCTGCACCTGTCCTCCAGCGACGCCCTGCCGCTGATCCGCGCCGCCCGCGCCGAGGGCGTGCGCGTCACGGTGGAGACCTGCCCGCACTACCTCGCCTTCACCGCCGAGGAAGTCCCGGACGGCGCCAGCGAGTTCAAGTGCTGCCCGCCCATCCGCGAGTCCGCCAACCAGGACCTGCTGTGGGAGGCGCTGGCCGACGGCACCATCGACTGCGTGGTCACCGACCACTCGCCCTCCACCGCCGACCTGAAGACCGACGACTTCGCCACCGCCTGGGGCGGCATCGCCGGCCTCCAGGTGAGCCTGCCGGCGGTGTGGACCGAGGCCCGCAAGCGCGGCCACACCCTGGAGGACGTCGTCCGCTGGATGTCCGCGCGGACCGCGGAGCTGGCCGGCCTGACCCACAAGGGCGCCATCGAGGCCGGCCGCGACGCCGACTTCGCCGTCCTCGCCCCCGACGAGACCTTCACCGTCGACCCGGCCGGCCTCCAGCACCGCAACCGGGTCACCGCCTACGCCGGCAGGACCCTGTACGGCGTCGTCAAGTCCACCTGGCTGCGCGGCGAACGCATCGTCGCCGACGGCGAGTTCACCGAACCGAAGGGGACGCTGCTCAGCCGGACCCGCTGAATCCCATCCACCGAGCCCCGAAAGGAAGAACTGATCACCGTGACGGCGATACCCAGCTTCACCGGCGACGCGAACCCCTACGGAGGCGGCGACCCGTACGCGGACTACCGCACCGCCGACTTCCCCTTCACCCAGTACGCCAACCTCGCCGACCGGCAGCTCGGCGCCGGTGTCATCGCCGCCAACGACGAGTTCTTCGCCCAGCGGGAGAACCTGCTGGTGCCCGAGCGGGCCGAGTTCGACCCCGAGCACTTCGGCCACAAGGGCAAGATCATGGACGGCTGGGAGACCCGCCGCCGCCGCGGTGTCTCCGCCGAGCACCCCTGGCCGACCGCCGAGGACCACGACTGGGCGCTGGTCCGCCTCGGCGCGCCCGGGGTGATCCGCGGCATCGTGATCGACACCGCCCACTTCCGCGGTAACTACCCGCAGGCCGTCTCCGTCGAGGGCGCCTGCGTACCCGGTTCGCCGTCGCCCGAGGAACTGCTCGGCGACGACGTGAAGTGGACCACCCTCGTCCCGCGCACCCCGGTCGGCGGCCACGCGGCCAACGGCTTCGCGGTCACCGTCGAGCAGCGCTTCACCCACCTGCGGATCAACCAGCACCCCGACGGCGGCATCGCCCGCCTGCGGGTGTACGGCGAGGTCGTCCCGGACCCCGAGTGGCTGGCCGCCCTCGGCACCTTCGACGTGGTCGCGCTGGAGAACGGCGGCCAGGTCGAGGACGCCTCCAACCTCTTCTACTCGCCGGCCACCAACACCATCCAGCCGGGCCGCTCGCGCAAGATGGACGACGGCTGGGAGACCCGCCGCCGCCGCGACCAGGGCAACGACTGGATCCGCTACCGGCTCGTGGCCCAGTCCGCGATCCGCGCCGTCGAGATCGACACCGCCTACCTGAAGGGCAACAGCGCCGGCTGGGCGTCGGTGTCCGTCCGGGACGGCGAGGACGGCGAGTGGACCGAGGTCCTGCCGCGCACCCGGCTCCAGCCCGACACCAACCACCGCTTCGTCCTGCCCGAGGCGGCGGTCGGCACGCACGCGCGGATCGACATCTTCCCCGACGGCGGCATCTCCCGGCTGCGCCTGTTCGGCTCGCTGACCGAGCGCGGCGCGAGCGGCCTGGCCGCCCGTCACCAGGAGCTGGGCGGCTGATCCCCGCTCACGCGCGTGGGGCGCCCCGGCCGGACAGCACCGGGGCGCCCCACGCGTCACCCTCGCGGACCCGCGTACCGCCGGTCCGGAACTCTTCCGTCCACCTGACGCGTTCTCCCTGACGTGACCCTTCAGCAAGAGATCGTCGGCAACGCCATGCAGATGGCGGTCGTCAACCTGCGTCCCGGCCAGACCGTGTACTGCGAGGCCGGGAAGTTCCTGTTCAAGACGGCGAACGTGACCATGGAGACCCGGTTGTCCGGCCCGTCGGGCGGCGGCGGACAGCAGCAGGGCGGCTCCGGCGGCATGGGCGGGCTGCTGCGCCAGGCCATGGGCACCGCCATGCAGGTCGGGCAGCGCATGCTCGCCGGTGAGTCGCTGGCCTTCCAGTACTTCACCGCCCAGGGCGGCGAGGGCACGGTCGGCTTCGCGGGCGTGCTGCCCGGGGAGATGCGCGCCCTGGAGCTGGACGGCACGCGCGCGTGGTTCGCCGAGAAGGACGCCTTCGTGGCCGCCGAGTCCAGCGTCGAGTTCGGCATCGCCTTCGCCGGCGGGCGCACCGGCATGAGTGGCGGCGAGGGCTTCATCCTGGAGAAGTTCACCGGGCAGGGCACGGTGATCATCGCCGGCGCGGGCAACTTCATCGACCTGAACCCGGCGGACTTCGGCGGCCGGATCGAGGTCGACACCGGCTGTGTGGTCGCCTTCGAGGAGGGCATCGAGTACGGCGTGCAGCGCGTCGGCGGCCTCAACCGCCAGGGGATCATGAACGCCGTCTTCGGCGGCGAGGGCCTGTCCCTGGCCACCCTGGAGGGCAACGGCCGGGTGATCCTCCAGTCCCTCACCATCGAGGGCCTGGCCAACGCCCTGAAGAAGGCCCAGGGCGGCGACAAGCAGGGCCCGACCGGCGGACTGTTCTCCACGCACGCCGGCTGAGGCGCCCGCCCGCCGGGGCCCGGCCGCGGCGGGCCGGGCCCCGGGGTGTCGCGCCGTTCCTCGGACCGGCCCCGTGGGGGAGGGGCTCAGCAGCCGTAGTCGATCAGCTTGAACGAGGCGTAGTGGTCCGCCGTGTAGTAGTCCTCCTGGTACTTCTGACCGGTGACGATGCGCCGGGCGCCGCGGGTGGAGGAGCCCGGAGTGATCACGGTGTACTCGTGGTAGTAGCCGGCCGTGTGGCTGGGCAGGATGCCTTCCCGGTTCTGGAAGACGCTCCCGTCCTGGGAGTACGGATAGGGACCGCCCTGTTCGATCAGGTCCAGGGTGTCGTGCGCCTGGGAGGGCAGATTGCCGTAGCAGATGCTGCCGACCGCGGCCGTCGCCGCGTCCGCCGTGGTGGCCGTGACGGTGCCGCCCACGAGGAGGGCGGACAGGAGGGCGGCCGCTGCACCGATGCGCGTCGCGCGTGGGGGGAATCTCATGACGTCATCATGACGCGCGTAGAACATGGCATGTCAATGTCAATCACGCAGAGTTTTCCAGCACGTCCGATGATTTTTCCGGGGGTTAACCTACGGCCGTTTCCGGCTGTCCGCCGCCGCGAACAGGGCGAGCGCCAGCACCACGAGCGCCACGCTCGCGTAGACCTCGTAGCCGTCGAGGAAGCCGATGCGCCGCACCAGGCCCACCCGCCAGTCGGTGAACTCGTGCACCAGGCCCATGACCCCCTGCACCAACGCGATGAATCCGAGAAGTTCCAGTAGCTGCTTCACCCGGCGACTCTCGCCCGGCGGCGGCCTCTCGCGCATCGGCCGCGCGGCCGGCGCGCGCCGCCGAAAGACCCCGTTCCGCGGCGGCGGACCGCGCCGAAAGTTCCCCGGCGGTGCGACTTCGGTCGGTGCCGCCGGTCGTACGGTCGCCGATCCACGGTCCGGGGCGGCGGCGGAGCGCGGTCCCCGCATAGATTTGCCGACCGTGAGCAACGACGAGCAGGCGCGGGCGCCGGGCGGGTTCACGGGGCGCCGGTGGCTGTTCCCGTCCGCGCTGATCCATGAGCTGGACCCGGACGCCGGGTCCCCAAGGCGACGGCCCCGGCGCACCGCGCGGGACTGGGCCGTCGACTTCTCCTGCTTCCTCCTGGCCGTCCTCATCGGCCTGCTGGCGGCGCGGTCCCTGCCCGAGGAGGCCGGCCTGCCGCGCTCCCTCGCCGTCCTCGACCAGGTGCTGGGCGCCCTGTCCTGCGCCGCGGTCTGGCTGCGCCGCCGGTGGCCGGTCGGGCTCGCCGTCGCGATGGTCCCGGTCGGCCTGCTGTCCAACTGCTCGGGCGGCGCGGCCATGGTCGCCCTCTTCACGCTCGCCGTGCACCGGCCCTTCCGGTACGTCGCCTGCATCGGCGGTGCCGACCTCGCGCTGGTGCCGGTGCTGTACTGGGTGCGGCCCGACCCCGACCTGCCCTACGCCGGCGTCATCGTGTTCACCACGCTGCTCACCGTTTCGGTCACCGGCTGGGGCATGTTCGTCCGCTCCAAGCGGATGCTGATGCTGAGCCTGAGGGACCGGGCGCACCGGGCGGAGACCGAGGCCCGGCTGCGCGCCGAGCAGGCGCAGCGGCTGGCCCGCGAGGCCATCGCCCGCGAGATGCACGACGTGCTCGCCCACCGGCTCACCCTGCTCAGCGTGCACGCGGGCGCCCTGGAGTTCCGGCCGGACGCGCCCCGGGAGGAGATCGCGCGGGCCGCCGGGGTGATCCGGGAGAGCGCGCACGAGGCGTTGCAGGACCTGCGGGAGATCATCGGCGTACTGCGGGCCGGTGACGCCGAGGAGCCCTCCGGCGGGCGGCCCCAGCCGACGCTGGCCGCGCTGGACACCCTGGTCGCCGAGTGCCGCGAGGCCGGGATGAAGGTCACCCTGGACCATCGCGTCGCCGACCCGGCCGCCGTCCCCGCCTCTGTCGGCCGCACCGCCTACCGCATCGCCCAGGAGGCCCTGACCAACGCCCGCAAGCACGCCCCCGGCACCGAGGTCACCGTCCGCCTGACCGGCGCCCCCGGGGACGGCCTGACGATCACCGTCGCCAACCCGGCACCGCCCGCCGAGGTCCCGCCCGTCCCCGGCTCCGGCCAGGGCCTGATCGGCCTCACGGAACGCGCCACCCTGGCAGGCGGCAGGCTCCGCCACGGCGCCCGACCCGACGGAGGCTTCGAGGTCCGGGGGTGGCTGCCGTGGCCGCGGGGGTGAGGGGGTGCCTGGGGGATGGGCCGGTTTCGGGGACGGGCGCGTCTCGGGGGCCGGTCGTCCCGGCCGTGGGCGCCTCGGGGACCAGCCGTCCCGGGCCGCGGGCCCTCGGGGAGCCCGTTCCGGGCCACGGCCCTAGGGTCTCCGTCCCGGACCGGGGCTGCCTCGGGGATCCGCCGACCCGGCGCGCCGGTCGTGATTACGTAACCCCATGACTGCGACGCCGATCAGACTGCTCCTCGTGGACGACGACCCCCTGGTACGCGCCGGTCTGGCGCTGATGATCGGCGGGGCCGGGGACATCGAGGTCGTCGGGGAGGCCGCCGACGGCGCGGAGGCCGAGGAACTGGTGCGGCGGACCCGGCCGGACGTCGTCCTCATGGACATCCGGATGCCGGCGGTCGATGGGATCACCGCGACCCGGCGGCTGCGCGCGCGGCCGGACGCGCCGCAGGTCGTGGTGCTCACCACCTTCCACGCCGACGAGCAGGTGCTGCACGCGATGCGCGCCGGCGCCGCCGGCTTCGTGCTGAAGGACACCCCGCCCGCCGAGATCGTCGACGCCGTGCGCCGGGTCGCCGCGGGCGACCCGGTGCTGTCGCCCGCGGTCACCCGGCAGCTGATGCGTCACGCGGCCGGCACCGCCGCCGACGCCCGGCAGACCCGGGCGCGCGAACGGCTGGCCGTCCTGGGCGACCGCGAGCGCGAGGTCGCCGTCGCCGTCGGGCGCGGGCTCGCCAACGCGCGGATCGCCTCCGAGCTGTTCCTCAGCGTGGCCACCGTGAAGGCCCACGTCTCCCGCGTCCTCGCCAAGCTCGGCCTCGACAACCGGGTGCAGATCGCGCTGCTGGTCTACGACGCGGGGCTGCTGGACGGCGAGGGCGAGGGCGACGGCGGCGAGGGCGGGGGCGCCGACGGGTTCCGATAGGGCGCCGCCTGAAACCGGTCGGCTTCCGATAGGGCGCCGCCTGGAACCGGTCGCCTTGCCATAGGGCGCCGCCTGGAACCGGCCGCCGGAGATCGCCGCCGGAACCGACCGGCCCCGAATATGTCCGGACAACCTGACTACACGACTTCCCGTCAACCAGGCACCGGACTACGCTCGGCCCCGTGCCGAAACCAGATGTGGGCCCGACCGCGGCGCTCGACCTCCGCGTGGACCGTAGCTCCCCGGTGCCGTTGTACTTCCAGCTCTCCCAGCAGCTGGAGTCCGCCATCGAGCACGGCGGTCTCACCCCGGGCAGCCTGCTGGGCAACGAGATCGAGCTGGCCGCGCGGCTCGGACTGTCCCGGCCGACCGTCCGCCAGGCCATCCAGGCCCTCGTCGACAAGGGGCTCCTGGTCCGGCGCCGGGGCGTGGGCACCCAGGTCGTGCACAGCCAGGTCAAGCGCCCGCTGGAACTGAGCAGCCTCTACGACGACCTGGAGGCGGCCGGCCAGCGCCCCGGCACCCGGGTGCTGGTCAACACGGTCGTACCGGCCCCCGCCGAGGTCGCCGCCGCACTCGGCGTCCCCGAGGGCGCTGACGTGCACCGCGTCGAGCGGCTCCGCCTCGCCCACGGCGAACCCATGGCCTACCTGATCAACCACCTGCCGACGGGCCTGCTCGACCTGGACACCGGCCAACTGGAGACCACCGGCCTGTACCGGCTGATGCGGTCCGCCGGGATCACCCTGCACAGCGCCCGCCAGGCCATCGGCGCCCGGGGTGCCACCGCCACCGAGGCCGAGCGGCTGACCGAGCCCGAGGGCGCCCCGCTGCTGACCATGCGGCGCACCACCTACGACGACACCGGCCGCGCGGTGGAACTGGGCGACCACACCTACCGCCCGAGCCGCTACTCCTTCGAGTTCCAGCTGCTGGTGCGGTCCTGACCGGGTCCCCGCATTCGATGAGATGTCCGGACAAAGCGACCGTCCCCCGGTCCCCGGTCGTGCCATACGCGGTCGGCATGTCCGATACTGAAGTGTTTGGGGCAGGTGAAATCGCCGCCGGGACGCGCCCACGGTGAGGTCGCCCGCCCCTTGTGTACGTCGGAGCACAGCAGAAGCGGCAAGAAGGGCACGGCCTCGTGGCACGGTTTCGGACCTGGGTAGGCATAGCGCTGGCGGGGGCACTCTCCGTGTCCCTCGCGGCGTGCAGCAGCACCGGAGGAAAGCGGGCGGAGGACGCCCGCAAGGCCGCCGCCGCCCAGGGCAGGGCGGCGGTGAACACCCCGCGCTGGACCTTCGCGATGATCACCCACTCGGGGGACGGCGACACCTTCTGGGACATCGTCCAGAAGGGCGCCGAGCAAGCCGCCGTCAAGGACAACATCAACTTCCTGTACTCCCACGACGACGAGGCCCAGCAACAGGCCCAGCTGGTGGACGCGGCCGTGGACAAGAAGGTGGACGGCATCATCGTCACCCTCGCCAAGCCGGACGCCATGAAGGACGCCGTGGCCCGCGCCCGGAAGGCCGGCATCCCCGTGATCACGGTGAACTCCGGCTCCGAGGAGTCCAAGGCGTTCGGCGCCCTCACCCACATCGGCCAGGACGAGACCATCGCCGGCGAGGCCGTCGGCGACGAGCTGAACAAGCGCGGCAAGAAGAAGGCCCTGTGCGTGCTGCACGAGCAGGGCAACGTCGGCCACGAGCAGCGCTGCGACGGCGTCGCCAAGACCTTCCGCGGCACCCTGAGCAAGCTCTACGTCAACGGCACCAACATGCCCGACGTGCAGTCCGCCGTCGGGGCCAAGCTCCAGGCCGACACGTCCATCGACTCCGTCGTCACCCTCGGCGCGCCCTTCGCCGACACCGCCGTCAAGGCCAGGACGGACGCGGGCAGCAAGGCCGAGATCGACACCTTCGACCTCAACCCCAAGGTCGCGGCGGCGCTCAAGGAGGGCACCCTCGGCTTCGCCGTGGACCAGCAGCCGTACCTCCAGGGCTACGAGGCCGTCGACCTGCTGTGGCTGTACAAGTACAACGACGACGTCCTCGGCGGCGGCAAGCCGGTGCTGACCGGCCCGCAGATCGTCACCAAGGACCAGGCCGCCGAGCTGGCCGAGTACACCGAGCGGGGTACCCGATGAGCACGGTCACCGACCACAAGCCGCTCGACGAAAGGCTGCTGCCCACCTCCCCGCTGCGCAAGCTGCTCGCCCGCCCGGAGCTGGGCTCGGTCGTCGGCGCCCTGGCCGTCTTCCTCTTCTTCGCCTTCGTCGCCGACGGCTTCCTGCGCGCCACCAGCCTCAGCACGGTGCTGTACGCCTCGTCGACCATCGGCATCATGGCCGTACCCGTCGCGCTGCTGATGATCGGCGGCGAGTTCGACCTCTCCGCGGGCGTCATGGTGACATCGTCCGCGCTGATCTCCTCGATGTTCAGCTACCAGATGACGGCGAACACCTGGGTCGGCGTCGGCGTGTCGCTGCTGGTCACCTTGGCCGTCGGCGCCTTCAACGGCTTCATGCTCACCCGCACCAAGCTGCCCAGCTTCATCATCACGCTGGGCACCTTCCTGATGCTGACCGGCATGAACCTCGGCTTCACCAAGCTGATCGACGGCACGGTCTCCACCAAGACCATCGGCGACATGGAGGGCTTCTCCAGCGCCCGGGCCGTCTTCGCCTCCACGATCACCGTCGGCGGCGTCGACGTGAAGGTCACCATCCTGTGGTGGCTCGGCCTGGTCGCCCTCGCCTCCTGGATCCTGCTGCGCACCCGCACCGGCAACTGGATCTTCGCCGTGGGCGGCAACGAGGACGCGGCCCGCGCGGTCGGCGTCCCGGTCGCCCGCACCAAGATCGGCCTCTACATGGGCGTCGCGTTCGGCGCCTGGATCTCCGGCCAGCACCTGCTCTTCTCCTTCGACGCCGTCCAGTCCGGCGAGGGCGTCGGCAACGAACTGATCTACATCATCGCGGCCGTCATCGGCGGCTGCCTGATCACCGGCGGCTACGGCAGCGCCGTCGGCTCGGCCGTGGGCGCGCTGCTGTTCGGCATGACCAGCAAGGGCATCGTCTACGCCGAGTGGAACCCCGACTGGTTCAAGTTCTTCCTCGGAGCGATGCTGCTCCTCGCGACCCTGCTCAACGCCTGGGTCCGCAAGCGCGCGGAGGCGACCGCATGACCCTCGTCGAGCTGACCGACGTCAGCAAGCACTACGGCACCGTCCGCGCCCTGGAGGGCGTCTCCCTGGAGGTCCACGCGGGGGAGATCACCTGCGTCCTCGGCGACAACGGCGCCGGCAAGTCGACCCTGATCAAAATGATCGCGGGCCTGCACCGGCACGACGGCGGCACCCTGCGCATCGAGGGCGAGGAGACCACCCTCGCCTCCCCGCGCGAGGCCCTGGACCGGGGCATCGCCACGGTCTACCAGGACCTGGCCGTCGTCCCCCTGATGCCGGTCTGGCGCAACTTCTTCCTCGGCTCCGAGCCCCGCAAGGGCGTCGGCCCCTTCAAGCGCATGGACATCGACCTCATGCGCCGCACCACCCGCGAGGCGCTGCTGCGCATGGGCATCGACCTTAGGGACGTCGACCAGCCCATCGGCACCCTCTCCGGCGGCGAACGCCAGTGCGTGGCGATCGCCCGCGCCGTCCACTTCGGCGCGAAGGTCCTCGTCCTGGACGAACCGACGGCCGCCCTGGGCGTCAAGCAGTCCGGTGTGGTCCTGAAATATGTGGCCGCGGCACGTGACGAGGGCCTGGGTGTTGTCTTGATCACCCACAACCCGCATCACGCGTATCTCGTAGGCGACAGATTCGTGCTCCTGCGGAGGGGCACGATGGTGGGCAATTACACACGGGACGAGATCACCCTGGACGAGCTGACGCAGCAGATGGCCGGCGGCTCCGACCTGGACGCCCTGCGCCACGAACTGCAACGAGACTGAAGGACGCGCACCCCCTGCCTCCCCCGCCCCGCACGGCACCCGGCGTGAGCGTGCGGCAGAATCGACCAACGATGAGCACCTACCGCGACCTCGCCGCCCCCATCGGCTCCCGCCGAGCCCCCGTCCTGCGCACCGTCGGCACCAGGGAGCGCCGGTCCCACCTGACCGCCCCCCGCGTGCCCACGGTCGGTATCGACATCGGCGGCACCAAGGTCATGGCGGGCGTCGTCGACGCCGACGGCAACATCCTGGAGAAGCTCCGCACGGAGACCCCGGACAAGTCCAAGAGCCCGAAGGTCGTCGAGGACACCATCGTCGAACTGGTCCTGGACCTCTCCGACCGGCACGACGTGCACGCGGTCGGCATCGGCGCCGCCGGCTGGGTCGACGCCGACCGCAACCGCGTCCTGTTCGCCCCCCACCTGTCCTGGCGCAACGAACCGCTGCGCGACCGCCTCGCCAGCAGGCTGTCCGTGCCGGTCCTGGTGGACAACGACGCCAACACCGCCGCCTGGGCGGAGTGGCGCTTCGGCGCCGGCCACGGCGAGGACCACCTCGTGATGATCACCCTCGGCACCGGCATCGGCGGCGCCATCCTGGAGGACGGCCAGGTCAAGCGCGGCAAGTTCGGCGTCGCCGGGGAATTCGGCCACATGCAGGTCGTGCCCGGCGGCCACCGCTGCCCGTGCGGCAACCGCGGCTGCTGGGAGCAGTACAGCTCCGGCAACGCGCTCGTCCGCGAGGCGAAGGAGCTGGCCGCCGCCGACTCCCCGGTGGCCTACGGCATCATCGAGCACGTCAAGGGCAACATCGACGACATCACCGGCCCGATGATCACCGAGCTGGCCCGCGAGGGCGACGCGATGTGCGTGGAACTGCTCCAGGACATCGGCCAGTGGCTCGGCGTCGGCATCGCCAACCTGGCGGCGGCCCTGGACCCGTCCTGCTTTGTCATCGGCGGCGGCGTCTCGGCCGCCGACGACCTGCTCATCGGCCCGGCCCGGGACGCCTTCAAGCGCCACCTCACCGGGCGCGGCTACCGCCCCGAGGCCCGCATCACCCGCGCCCAGCTCGGCCCCGAGGCGGGCATGGTGGGCGCCGCCGACCTGGCCCGGCTGGTCGCCCGCCGGTTCCGCCGGGCCAAGCGGCGCCGGGTGGAGCGCTACGAGCGTTACGAGCGCTACGCCCAGGCCCGCCGCGACCGGGACACCGCATGACGCCCTCGCTGCCCCACCAGGCCGGTCCGCCGACCCGGCCGGACCAGCCCGCCGAGGCCCCCCGGCACAAGGCCCGGCGCCGGGCCCTCACCCTGCTGATCATCGTCCTGCTCATCGGCGTACCGGCCGGCTATCTGGTGATCTCCGCCAACCAGAGCCGCGACAGCGGCAAGGACAAGGAGGCCAAGTACTCCGCGACCGGCCTCACCGCGGGCTGGCCGTCCAAGGTGCAACGCCGCCTCTACCAGGTGTCCGTCCCGCACCCCGCCGAGGACGTCGCCTACTACGAGACGAACAACTGGAAGACCAGCCGCCTCTACGTCCAGTTCCGCACCAACCCCGCCGGCCTCGACAGCTTCCTGGGGGCCATGGGCGTACGCCGGGAGCAGCTGCGGAAGGGCGAGATCACCATCGGCGAGCGCGACCGCGAGGTCAGCGGCTGGACCTTCGGCGGGCGCGGCCCCTGGTGGGGACTGACCCACGCGCAGAAGAACCCCGCGCCCACCCAGGACGTGGTCGTCGACCTGTCCGACCCCCGGAACCCCATGGTGTTCGTCGTCTCCCGCACAGTCCCCTGACCAGGACCCCGACCGGCTCCGCAGCCGATTGTCAGACCCCGCCCGTAGAGTCGAGGACGACTGGTGCGACGCATGGGCGGGAGGTGGCAGGACGGATGACGAGCGAAGCGGCCGCGGTGGCCGAGCGCACGGAGGGTTCCCGGGAGACGCGGGCCGGGCACCCGGCCTGGGCGCGCCTCGCGTGCGTCTATCTGCCCGCACCCCTGCCCCGCGACGGCCGCCTCGCCTTCTGGGACCCCGCGGGCGACCCGCTGCCCCAGGCCCCCGCGGGCGACCCGCTGCCCGAGGCCCCCGCGGGCACGACCGAGGAGCTGACGGTCGTCCGCCGGCACGGCGCCGGAGCGCGCCGCCACCGGGTGCCCGCGCTGACCCTGCCGCTCGCCCGGGCCCTGCCGCTGCTGGTCCGCGCCCGGCGCGACCCGGCCGCCCACCCGGCCACCGCCTGCTGGGGCGCCGCCGCCCTGCACGCGCTGCGGCTCGTCGCCCGCGGCCGGCTGCTGCCCGGCCTGACCCCGGCCGGCCACGACGCCTGGCGGGCCGGCCCGCTGGACCCCGACGACCTCGCCCACCTGCGGGCGATCGCCGCCGCCCTGCCCCCCGAGGGCCACGCCGTGCCCCTCCCCGGACCCGGCGCGCTGCGGCTGCCCGAGCCCGAGGCCCTGGTCCGCTCCTTCCTCGACGCGGTCGCCGACACCCTGCCGCGCACCCCCGCCGCCCCCCACGCCTCCGGCCGGCCCTTCGCCGCCCGGGCACCCCAGAGCCTGCCCGCCGCCCAGGAGTGGGCGGCCGAGGTCGCCGCCGGGATGGACGCGGGCGTCCGCGTCTCGCTGCGCCTGGACCTGTCGGCGTACGACGTCTTCGACACCGGCACGAGCGAGGGCGCCCGTGCCGCCGGCGCCGCCGTCGTGCAGGTCCACAGCCTCGCCGACCCCACGCTGGTGGCCGACGCGGCGGCCCTGTGGGCCGGGGAGGCCGACCCGGCGTTCGGGCCCCGCGCGCGCGTGGACGCCGCCCTCGCCGTCCGGCGCGCCGCCCGGGTGTGGCCGCCGCTGGACCGCCTCGCCGAGCAGGACGTGCCCGACGTCCTCGCCCTGTCCGAGGAGGAGCTGAGCGACCTGCTCGGCGTAGCGGCGAGCCGGCTGGCCGCCGCCGGGGTCGCCGTGCACTGGCCCCGGGACCTCGCCCGCGACCTGACCGCCACCGCCGTGATCCGCCCCGCCCCCGGCTCCGCCACCGACGGCACCGGCTTCTTCGACAGCGCCGAGCTGCTCGGCTTCCGCTGGCAGCTGGCGCTCGGCGGCGAACCCCTCAGCGAGGCCGAGATGGACGCCCTCGCCGAGGCCCACCGCCCGGTCGTACGGCTCCGGGACCGCTGGGTGCTGGTCGACCCCGCGCTGGTCCGCAAGGCCCGCAAACGGGAACTGGGCCTGCTCGACCCGGTCGACGCGCTGTCCGTCGCCCTCACCGGCACCGCCGAGGTGGACGGCGAGACCGTCGAGGCCGTCCCCGTCGGCGCGCTGGCCGCCCTGCGCGACCGGCTCACCGCCGGCCTGCGCCCCGCCACCCCACCCCCCGGCCTGGACGCCACCCTGCGCGACTACCAGCTGCGCGGGCTGGCCTGGCTCGACCTGATGACGTCCCTCGGCCTCGGCGGCTGCCTCGCCGACGACATGGGCCTCGGCAAGACCGTCACCCTCATCGCCCTGCACCTGAAACGGGCCCGCACCGAACCGACCCTCGTCGTCTGCCCCGCCTCCCTCCTCGGCAACTGGCAGCGGGAGATCACCCGGTTCGCGCCCGGCGTCCCGGTCCGCCGCTTCCACGGCCAGGACCGCACCCTGGACGGCGTCGCCGGCGGCTTCGTCCTCACCACCTACGGCACGATGCGCTCCGCCGCCGCCCACCTCGCCGCACAGCCCTGGGGCATGGTCGTCGCCGACGAGGCGCAGCACGTGAAGAACCCGTACTCGGCCACCGCCAAGGCGCTGCGCACCATCCCGGCCCCCGCGCGCGTGGCGCTCACCGGCACCCCGGTGGAGAACAACCTCTCCGAACTGTGGGCCCTGCTCGACTGGACCACCCCCGGACTGCTCGGCCCGCTGAAGTCCTTCCGCGCCCGGCACGCCCGCGCGGTGGAGAGCGGCGAGGACACGGAGGCGGCCGAGCGCCTGTCCCGGCTGGTCCGGCCCTTCCTCCTGCGCCGCAAGAAGTCGGACCCGGGCATCGTGCCGGAGCTGCCGCCCAAGACCGAGACGGACCACCCGGTGCCGCTCACCCGGGAACAGGCCGCGCTGTACGAGGCGGTGGTGCGCGAATCGATGCTGGCCATCGAGACCGCCGAGGGCATGGCACGGCGGGGCCTGGTGCTCAAGCTGCTGGGCGCGCTCAAGCAGATCTGCGACCACCCGGCGCTGTATCTGAAGGAGCGGCCGGACCCCGAGCGGCTGGCCGCCCGCTCCGGCAAGCTCGCCCTGCTCGACGAACTGCTGGACACCCTCCTCGCCGAGGACGACTCGGCACTCGTCTTCACCCAGTACGTCGGCATGGCCCGGCTGCTCACCGCCCATCTGTCCGCCCGCGCGATCCCCGTCGACCTGCTGCACGGCGGCACACCGGTCGCGGAGCGCGAGCGCATGGTCGACCGCTTCCAGAGCGGCGAGACCCCGGTCCTCGTGCTGTCCCTGAAGGCCGCCGGCACCGGCCTGAACCTCACCCGCGCGGGCCATGTCGTCCACTTCGACCGCTGGTGGAACCCGGCGGTCGAGGAACAGGCCACCGACCGCGCCTACCGCATCGGCCAGACCCAGCCCGTCCAGGTCCACCGCCTGGTCACCGAGGGCACGGTGGAGGACCGCATCGCCGAGATGCTCGCCGCCAAGCGTGCCCTGGCCGACGCCGTCCTCGGCTCCGGGGAGGCGGCCCTGACCGAGCTGACGGACCGCGAACTGTCCGACCTCGTCTCCTTGCGGAGGACGCCATGACGCCCCCCGGCCGCCCCCACCCCGCCGACGCGGCCCGCCGCGCCCTGCGGGAGGCCCGCGAACGGGCGCACACCGAAGGGGAGCGCACGGCGCCGGGTTCGGTGGAGGCGGAGGACACGGTGCAGGAGGAGCATGCGGGGACGGCTTCGCCGGACACCGGACTCGAGAGCGCCGCCCCCTCTGTGCCTACGGACGCACCGGACGGTGGCGACCGGGTACGGGGAGCCGAACCGGACGGTGCCGGTGCGCGTACCGGAGGTGCCGTCGGCCGGCGTCCCGGTGATGTCGCCCGGGAGGCGCTGCGGGCGGCGCGCCGGGAAGCGGCGCGCGCGGAGGCGGAGGCCGCGGAGGCCGCCGGGTCGCGGCGCGAGCGACGGGTGACCGGGCCGGCCCGGTCCGTCGCGTCGCACACCTCGTCCGGCTCCGGGCGTGAGGAGGGGACCGCCCGGGCCAAGGCCGTACAGGACATGCGGCATTACCTGGCGACCGCCTTCCGCATGCCTTCGTGGACCGACACCCCCGACGAAGCCCCGGAGGACATCCCTCCCGCCACCACCCGGCCCACAGAGCCGGCCCCGGAGCCAACGGAGACCGGCCGTACGGCGGAGAGGGGCCGTGCGGTGGGGGCGGGCCGTTCGGCCGAAGCTGGTCGTCCGGTGGGAACTGGCTTTGCGGCCGAAGGCGGCCGCTCGGCGGATGCTGGCCGATCGGCGGAAGACGGCCGTCCAGCGGAGACTGACCGTTCGGCGGGGACCGGCCTTGCGGCGGGAGCCGGCCGTTCGGCGGATGCTGGTCGCTCGGTGGGAACCGGCCGTCCGGCGGAAGCCGGCCCCTCGGCCGGAACTGGCCTTGCGGCAGGAGTCGGCCCTTCGGCGGAAGCTGGTCGCTCGACGGAATCCGGCCGCTCCACGGAATCCGGCCGCTCGGCGGAATCCGGCCGCTCGGCGGAGACGGACCGTCCTGCGGAGGTGGGCCGTCCCACGGAGACCGACCGTTCCACGGAGACCGGTCAGATGGTGGGCGCGGTGGTGCGGTCGCAGTTCGGGGCCGGGACCATGGGGACTCCCCACCGCGACGGTGAACTCCGCCGTACCTTCCCGGCGTTCCCCTCCCGGGAGGGTGGCGGCGCCGGGGAACCGTTCGCCGGGACCTGGTGGGGCAACGCCTGGGTCGGTGCGCTGGAGCGGGGCGCGCTGGACGCCAAGCGGCTGGCGCGCGGCCGGGGTTACGCCGACCAGGGCCAGGTGGACGCCATCACCGTCACACCGGGACTGGTGCTGGCGTACGTACGGGGCAGCCGGCCCCGGCCGTACCGGGCGCAGGTGCGGGTGCGGACCCTGGAGGACGCGGACTGGGAGCGGTTCCTGGACGCCGCCGCCGACCGGCCGGGGCACATCGCGGCGCTGCTCGACAAGGAGCTGCCCGAGTCGCTGGCCGACTGCGGTGTGCCGCTGCTGCCCGGCCCGGGCGACCTCGTTCCGCGCTGTAGCTGCCCCGATTCCGGTCACCCGTGCAAGCACGCCGCCGCCCTGTGCTACCAGACGGCCCGTCTGCTCGACGCCGATCCCTTCGTCCTCCTCCTGCTGCGCGGCCGCGGCGAGAAAGAGCTGCTCGACGCGCTGTCCCGGCGCAGTGCGGCCCGCGCGGCCCGCGCCGCGAGCGAACGGCAGCCGCGGACCCTGCCGGGCGTCCGGGCCGCCGATGTCCTGGCGCCCCGGCAGCTTCCTCCCCTTCCACCGCCGTTGCCGGTGCCGCCGCACGCCGAGCAGCCCCCTGTGTACCCCTCGGCGCCCGGCGGCCCGGACCCCTTCGCGCTGGACCAGCTGGCGACCGACGCCGCCGCTCGTGCCCACGCGCTGCTCGCCACCGGAAACGACCCGGTCGGTGAACTGTCCTTGTGGCAGGACGCGGTGCGCCTGGCCGCGGCACGTCCCGGTTCCGGGCTGACCGCGGCCACCCGCACGCTGTACGCCTCGCTCGCCGAGGCCACCGGCCGTACGCCGGCCGATCTCGCGCGGGCCGTCGCGGCCTGGCGGCAGGGCGGGGAGGCGGGGCTGGCCGTACTGGAGGAGCCGTGGGACCCGCCGGCCGGCCGTTTCGACCGGGCCCGCCCGCTGCTGCTCGCCGCCGACCTGCCGGCGTTCCGCCCCTGGCGCAACCGCCTCACCCATCCGCGCGGCCATGTCCAACTGCGGCTGGGCCGCGACGGACTGTGGTACGCCTACGAGTCGGAGCCCGGCCGGGAGGACTGGTGGCCCCGCGGCACCCCGGACTCCGACCCGGTAGGCGCCTTGACCGGCCTCGCCCTACCCGACGACTTCTGACCGCCCGCACCGAGCCGGCCGCTCCGGTGCGCCGACCGCCCCGTGACTCCGGTGCCCGGGACGTCGTAGTCGGGCCCTCGACGGGACCGGACGCCGTGCGGGACCGGGTGGTGTACGGGGTCAGGCCGTGGCCGGGTGTGTCGTCACCGCGCACTCGAAGGCGAGCGCGTCGTGCTGCTCGACGGTCACGCGGACGCGGCCGTCGGCGGCGGTCTCGGCCGCGACCCAAGCGGGGGCGTCCAGCTCCGCGTACCGGTGGAAGGCCGCGTCCAGGCCCGTGGCGAGGACCGGCTCCGGACCGAGGTGGTGCTGGGCCGCCTGGCGGGCCGCCTCCAGCAGCAGCATGCCGGGGGCATGGTCGTTCGGGTGGTCGAAGATGATCGGGTGCAGGGTGTTCACCCGCAGCTGCCAGCGGCCGTCGGCGGCGCGGGGCGAGAGCACCACGTCGTGCGGGCGGTCCCGGCCGACGAGCCCGGGCTGGAGCGACGGCGGCAGTTCGACGGCCGCCGCCATGGCCTGCTCGGCGTCCGCGTAGGCCCCGCGCAGCCGCTGGTACAGCGCCCTGCTGTGCGAACTGAACGAGGTCGACGCCGTGCCGAGGCGCTGCCCCTCGCGGGTGGCGGTCACCTCCATCCGCATCCCGCGCAGTACACCGGCCCGCCGCTCGACGTCCGAGCAGCGGATGCTCAGTTCCACGTCGGCCGGGGTGAGCCCGGCGCGCAGCGCCGCCGGGTCCAGGGCGACGTGGAGGTCACGCCATATCTGCTTGTGGTCCATGGGCGCGCCGAAGACCGCGTGGGACAGCAGCGGCACCGTCTGCCGCAGTGTCTCGCTGAACAGCAGCGGGTCGTGGAAGCCCTCGGCGGGTCCGTAGAAGGTGTGGGCGCGCGGCCACTGGGCCGTGACCGTGCAGGTGTCCGCGTCCGTCTGGCGCCAGCCGGTGAGGAAGACTTCGGTGACCACCGAGCGGTGGACGTACTCCTTGGGGACGGTTGTCGTCAATGTGGTCAGTCCGACGGGTGTGGTGGGCAGGGCGGCCTGGAAATCCGTGATCATACTGTCGATGGGCGCAAACGTGGTCATCTTGCCTCTCCCCCTGGGCAGTCGAGGACGGAGTGCTGCCGGAACGCAGGTCAAGCCGTGAACCGGGTCGGATGGAGCGCGGATTGAGCTGAGTGCTGTGCGACGGGCGCCACTGTACGGACTGACCGGTTTTCTTTCCAGCCTTCCCCGTCCGTCCCGGCCGGTGGCCGCCGGGCGTGTCCGGGCGGGCGTGAGCGCGTCGGACAACGCGCCGCCGAACCCGGCGGACGAGGGCGGACGCCCCTGTGCGCACGTGCTGTCCCAGCGGTCAACTCTGCACGCTCCCTCGGGAATTGCAGCTGATCCCGGACAACCGCACACGGCCGTCCGGCCCGCTCCGCGCGCCCGTGCGGGCGTCCGGAAACCGGGTCCGGCCAGCCTACTCGCGGCCGGTCGCGGGTGACCCACCGGTGTGACGATCAGGGCACTGTGCGTGGACACCTGATCCCGGGACCCGAGACGCCCGAACATGATCCATGGACTATCGACGGCACCCCGTGTGAAGATCTCAACCGGTCGTCAGGTTTACTCGATTCGCTGTCCACGCGAAGCGCCGGCGGATCGCGGGAGGAGAGATGAATCCATGACCGAGCAGCTCGAAAAGCTCCGCATGGTCGCGCTCAACATCGACGGAGTCCTGCTGAACGACACGTTCAGCCCCGTCATCCACCACTTCGTCACGAGCCGGGGCGGCACCTACTCCGCCGACCTGGAGCGCCGGATCTTCTCCCAGCCGCAGGCGGTCGCGGGCAAGATCCTCGCGGAGGTGTGCGGCATGCGGACCTCCCCGATGGAGACGATCGCGGTCTACTTCGAGGACCGGGCGCGCTACCTCGCGGACCACCCGGTCCGCGTCCTCGACGGCGCGGCGGAACTGCTGCGCAGAATACGCGCCCTGGGGCTGCGGACCGTCTGCTACGGCGGACTCGACGCCTCCCACTTCGACCGCTACCTGGGCCACCTGACCGACCTGTTCGACGAACCCCGGTACGTGTGCACCAACGACATCCGTCCCGGCCTGTACGAGATCGCCGTCGACTTCGCCGGACTCGCCTGCGACGAGGTGCTGTTCGTGGACGACGTGGCCCGCGTCGCCGAGGCGGCCCGCGAGCTGGGCGCCCCGTTCATCGGGCACCCCAGCGACTTCGAGCACGGCTACCAGCGGCAGCTCATGGCGGAGAGCGGCGCGCGCCACGTCGTCGGCTCCCTCGACGAGATCGACGACGCGCTGCTGCGCACGATCGACGCGGAGGCGCGGGCCGGCACCCTCTGGGCCGGCGCGCCCGGAAAGGCGGTGGCGTGACACCGGAAGGCGGACTGCTCGCCGGCAAGGTCCTGTTGGTCACCGGGGCGAGCAGCGGCATCGGCGCGGCGGCGGCCCGGGTGGGCGCGCGCAACGGCGCCTCGCTGGTACTGATGGCCCGCCGGCTGCACCGACTGGAGGAGCTGGCGGCCGAGTTGCGGGACAAGGGCACCGAAGTGGCCTGCGCCGGCGGCGATGTGACCAGCGCCGAGGACGTGGAACGAGCGGTACGGCTCGCCGTCGACCGGTACGGCAGGCTCGACGCGGCGTTCAACAACGCCGGTACGACGACCGAACCGGCGCTGCTGCACGAGACGGACGACGCCGACTACGACGCGGTGCTCGACGTGAACGTCCGTGGCGTCTGGCTCTGCATGAAACACGAGATCAGGGCCATGCTCGCGAACGGGACGGGCGGCGCGATCGTCAACAACAGCAGCATCGCAGGGGTCCGCGCGACCTCGCAGGGGGCGCCCTACGTGGCCGCCAAGCATGCCGTGCTCGGCCTGACCAAGTCGGCCGCGGCCCAGTACGCGGGGCACGGCATCCGGGTGAACGCGCTGGCCACCGGACTGACCCGGTCGGAGATGTCCGAGGGCGTCTTCGCTCGTGACCCGGCGGCCGAGGAACGCATGCGCCGCCGCAATCCGCAGGGGAGAGTGGCCGATCCGGAGGAGGTGGCCCAGGTCGCGGTGTGGCTCTGCAGCGACCAGGCCAGCTTCGTCACCGGTGCCACCATGGCGGTGGACGGCGGCGCCGGAGCCTGGTGAGTCCCGGCGTTCGGCCACGGGCGGCCCGGCTCGGCAGATTGGTAAAGTACCAATCATCTGGTTTCTTTTGTCTCCCGGCCCGCACCCGCGGGCCGGGATCAGGCATCCGCGTCAGCTCGGAGGGGGTGGCGTGGCGCGGACGAGAGGACGAACACATGGCACAGCAGTTGCGCGCGATCCGAACCCGTGGCGCGATCCTGAACGCGGCGGCGGAGGTCTTCGCGCAGCACGGCTACCACGGTGCCAGCATCGCGCAGATTCTCGACAAGGCCCAGGTCACACGAGGGGCCCTGTACTTCCACTTCGCTTCCAAGGAGCAGTTGGTCCAGGGCATCTTCGCCGAGCAGGTGACGGAACAGGGGTATCCGCCGCGCACCTACAAGCTCCAGGAACTCGTCGACGAGGCCATGGCACTGGCCTGTCGGCTGCCGCAGGAGATCATGCTGCGGGCCGGCGCCAAGCTGGCGATGGAGCCGCAGCTCCAGGAACTGACCGAGGGCGGCCCCTGGGAGGCGTGGGCGCTGCGGTTCGCCTCCATGGCGTTCGCGGCCAAGGAGCACGGTGAGGTCTATCCGCACGTGGTGCCCGAGGAACTGGGCCGCTTCCTGGTCAGCTCCTGGGTCGGCGCCCAGATAGTGTCGGAGGTGACGTCCGGGTGGCAGGACCTGGAAGAGCGCATCTCCTCCATCTTCGCCTACACGCTGCCCAGCGTCGCGATGCCCGCGATCTTCGCGCAGCTCGACTTCGGACCGGACCGCGGGACCCGGGTGCTCGCCGAGATGCGGGCGGCGGACGCCGCGGCGCTGGTGGCGGAACCGGCGAGCTGATCTCACGGGGCCGGACTGGTACGGGCTTCCGTACCGGGTGAGCGGGAACTCCCGCGCCGGTCGCCATCGGCGTGGACGTCCACCCGATGACGACCGGCTGTCGTTCCGCCCCCGGGCCGCGACCAGTGCCCCCCCTGCATCAAGAAGATGTCGGCGTGAGCGGGTCGGAGAAGGCCGGCGAGGCCAGCGCGGGGAGCAGCAGTTCCCAGACGTCGGTCAGCCAGGCCTCCCGGTCGCGGTTCGCGGGAACCGCCTCCTGATGGAGCGCGAGGGCCAGCGCCAGCTCCACGACGGACTCCACGTCGGCGCCGGGCAGCAGGCTCCCTTCCTCCCGCGCGCGCAGCACCGTCTGCCGGAGCACCGCGCGCCAGGCGAGCCGGCAGTCCATGGCCGCTCCCGAGGACGGTCCTCGCTCCCGGGCCAGCCTGAGGCCGGCCCGGGTCAGCGGGTCGGTCGCGAGCCGGTCGGCCAGTCCGCGCACCATGGCGCCCAGCGCCCGCAGGGCCGGGACCCCGGGGTCGTCCAGGGCCTTCAGCTCGGTGCGGGAGCGCTCGCACGACACGTACTGCACGGCGTCCGCGAGCGCCGACTTGCTGCTGAAGTGGAACGAGAGCGCGCCCTTGCTCACCGCCGCTCGGTCGCTGATCGTCGCCAGCGTGGTGCCCTCGTAGCCGTCGCGGTCGAAGGTCTGGGCCGCGGCCAGCAGCAGGGCGTTGCGGGTCTCTTCGGCCCTCACTTGCCTCATGCGGCGGACCCGTTTCGCAGCATATCCACCGTAACTCCGTTCAATGATCACTTGCTGACGGTCAGTCGTAACAGGACGGATCTCCATCTTGCCGCCGCATCCTGGCATGCCCATGGTGCAGAGCGTCGACGGCGCGTCGACCGTCATGTGCCCCGCCTCTTCCGGTAAAAGCGCAGTTCATATGGGTTTTCCGAGTGCGTGCGGCCTTCTGGGGCCTTGATTTTCCGACGATGAAACTCGTCTTGTAAACCGAACCCCCGGTTTGTATTGTGCCTGAACTCCATCTTTCGCGCGCCCATTTGGCCGGGTTCTGAGATGAGGGCCCTCGCTGTGTTGTGATCCGCGGGGCGGGTCGCGCCGGAAAATCGCGGGCTTCGGCCCGGGTGGTCGTCGTACCGTCGGCACATGCTCGATGAGGACGGGTACTTCGGGGAGTCCGTCGCCGCGTCGTACGACGAGTCGTCGGCGGAGATGTTCGATCCGCGGGTCGTGGAGCCCGCCGTGGATCTGTTGGCGGAACTGGCCGGGGACGGCGGGCGGGCGCTGGAGTTCGGGGTCGGGACCGGGCGGATCGCCCTGCCGCTCGCGGCGCGTGGTGTCGACGTGCACGGCATCGACATGTCCCGGGCGATGGTCGGCCGGCTGCGGGCCAAACCCGGCGGGGACGGGATCGGTGTCACCATCGGGGACTTCGCGACCGCGCGGGCCGAGGGGACCTTTTCGGTCGCCTACCTCGTCTACAACACGATCATGAACCTGACCTCGCAGGACGCCCAGGTGGACTGCTTCCGCAACGCCGCCCGCCATCTGGAGCCCGGCGGCTGTTTCGTCGTGGAGGTGGGCGTGCCCGACCTGCGGCGGCTGCCGCCGGGGCAGAACGCCGTGCCGTTCCGGGTGGGCGAGGGGCGGCTCGGGTTCGATCTGTACGACGTGGCCGGCCAGTTCGTCAGCTCGCACCACGTGACCGTCCGCGACGGCCGGGGCGAATACCAGGCGTTCCCGTTCCGCTACGTCTGGCCCGCCGAGCTGGACCTCATGGCCCGGCTGGCCGGGATGCGGCTGCGGGCGCGGTGGGACGGGTGGACGCGGGAGCCGTTCACCGGCGAGAGCCGGCAGCACGTGTCCGTGTGGGAGAAGGCCGCGGACTGAGGCGGCCGGTGCCCCAGCGTCGTGGGAGCACGGAACCGGCAGGCAGGGACCGGGCGGCGTACCCGCTCGGTCCCTGCCCGACACGGGGGAGCCCCGGCATCCCGGCCGGGGCTCCGCTCAGTGGTTGAAGGTCAGGCGCGGTACCGCGTTGCGGGCCAGGGCGTGCGCCTGGTCGGGCCACCAGGCGCCGGCGGGCGGGTCGACGATGCCGTACTCGGGGTCGATCGTGCCGCCGGTGCCGCGCGTGCAGCTGCCGTCGGACTCGCCGGGGACCTTGACCCACAGGTAGGCGTCCACGAGCGGGACGCCGGTGTCGGCGGTGGGGCGCGGGCCGAGGCCACGGCCGGGCGCGTTGCACCAGGGCTCCGGGTCGCCGCTGTACTTGCCCGGCTCCGGCGTCCAGGCACCGCGGCCGTTGCGGCTGGTGTCGATGACGAAGTGGCTCAGCGCGCCGGCCGGTGGCGTGCCCGCGTTCTGGTCGTACCAGGCGTCGGTCCACCGCCAGGTGGCGGGGTCGGCGGAGGAGACGCTGTTGCCGGGGGTGCCGTCGTTCGGCGCGGCGGACGAGTAGTACTGGCTGGCGCACCAGTCGGCGTGGCCGCGAGCCCACTCGGGGCCCTCGGTGGCGAACCACATGCACTTGGCCACCCAGGTGCCGTACCGGGCGTTGTGGTCGGTGGGGTGCATGTTGGACACGTTCAGCGAGAAGCCGTCGCCCTGGCGGACCCCGGCGTCCAGCAGCCGCTGGGCGATGTCGCCGACGGCCCGCCACTGGACGTTGCCGGCGTCCAGGTAGACGGCGGTACGCGGCCCGGCCTTCAGGGTCCTGACGGCGTAGGCGAGGTCGGCGACGCGCAGGGCCGTGAGTTCGCCGGTCGGGTCGGTGGCCGGTCCGCAGTCCTTCGGGAGCAGGGCCAGGCCGTCGGGTTCCACGACGACCACCGCGTCACGGTCGCCGATGCCGGCGGCGAAGGCGTCGATCCACTGCCGGTAGGCGGCGGAGGAGGCGGCCCCGCCGCTGGAGTACTGGGAGCAGTCCCGGCCCGGGACGTTGTACGCGACCAGCACGGGGGTCCGGTGCGCGGCGCCGGCCCGGCGGACCAGTGCGTCCACCTTGCCCCGCACCTCTTCGGGCGTGCCCTCGGTGAACCACGTGGCCTGCGGCCAGCTGGCGACCTTGGCCATGTTCGCGGCGTTCGTCAGGTCGCCGTTGCGCAGGTCCACGAGGGCCTGCTCGGCGGCCTTGCCGTGCGGGTCCGCGTAGAACCTGGTCGCCGGGGTGAGTTCGCCCGGTGCCGGTGCCGCCTCCGCCCGTGTGGCGGTGAGCGCCGCGCAGGCGGCGAGCGCGGCGAGGACGGTGGCCGTGCCGCGTCTCAGGCTGCGTGCTGTCATGAACTGCTCCTGGTGGATGGGTGGATGGAGGAGGCGCACGGACCGGATCAGTAGCCGTAGATCATCTTGTAGGCCACCTCGGGGAGGAACTGCCCGGCCGAGGAGCCGGTTCCGACACCGCAGTTGCCGTCGGACTCGCCCGGGACCTTGATCCACAGGAGCATCTCCGCGCCTCCGCCCAGCCGGGTCGGGGTGCCGGTGCGGCGGCCCGCGGGGTTGCACCACTGGCCGTTGGAGCCGTTGCCGTTGCGGCTGGTGTCCACGACGAACGGCTTCGTATAGCCGTAGCGGCGGCTCAGTTCGCTGTTGACGGCGTTGCCGTAGGCGGTGTTCTCGGCCGTGGTGAAGTAGTTGGAGATGTTGAGCGAGAAGCCGTGGGCCTGGCGGAGGCCGGCGTCGTTGAGGCGCTGGGCCATGGTCGCCGCGCTCGCCCAGCCCGGGTTGCCGGCGTCCAGGTAGACCCAGGTGTTGGGGGCCTGGCGGCTGAACTGGGCGAGGGCGCCGGTGAGCATGGACTGGCGCTCGGCGATCTGCGCCTGCGTCATGCATCCGTAGTCCCCGAGGGAGTCCGGTTCGAGGAGCACGACGGCCGGGCGGCCGGCGATGCCGCCGGCGAACTGGGAGATCCAGGTCGCGTACGCGGACGCCGAGGAGGCCCCGCCGGCGGAGTGCCCGCCGCAGTAGTCGCGGTTGTAGATGTTGTAGGCGACGAGGAGGGGCAGCTTGTCCTGGGCGTCCGCGGCCCCCGCGTACGCCCCCGTGGCGGTGCCGATGCTGCCGCTCCAGGAGCCGAACCAGCGGGCCGTCGGCGTGTTCGCGATCGCGGAGTCGATCGCGGCGGCCCGGCCGTCACCGGAGTTGGCGGCGACCCACCGTTTCGCGCTGGAGTCGGGGTCCGTGTAGAACCCGCTGGTCATGGTGGTCGGGTCGGCCGCGTGGGCGGACGGGGCGACGGCGAGTGCCAGCGGCAGAGCGAACAGGCCTGCCACCAGGGCGCGGATTCTGCGGCGCATGGACGGTACCTCGGTTTCCTGGCAGGGACGCGCGCACGCCCTCGTCCCGGGCGTGCGACGCGCTGAGGAAGTGCGGTGGTACGACACCCTGCTGGGAGCGCTCCCACTGGAAGCGGTCCCATAGCGCCGTACGGCCTGCGGGGTGTGGTGGGTAATCGTGTGGCGGGCCGCCGGAGCTGTCAAGAGCCGCTGCACACAGCGCAGTTCACAGCCGTACCCGGCCCTTCACGAGACGTGTCGCAGGCTCTAGAGTCCTGTGCGTACCAGGCTCCGAAGGCGGGGAACTGGAAGCGTTTCCAGTTCCGTTCGCCGCTCCCGGCCCCCGGGCCGGAGGCCCCTCCGCAGCGAAAGGCTCACAGTCGATGGCACAGGGTGCGCCGCGTCGGCAGCCGACGCTGGACGAGGTGGCCGAACACGCCGGTGTCTCGCGCTCCGTGGCCTCCCGGGCGCTCAACAACGCCCCGCACGTCAGCCGCGCCAAACGCGAGGCGGTCGAACGGGCCGTCCGGCAACTCGGTTACGTACCCAACCCGACAGCGCGCGCCCTGGCGACCCGGCAGACGGGAGCCGCCGCCCTGGTCGTCTCGGGAGAGGACCCGTCGATCTTCGCGGACCCGTTCTTCGCCCAGGTGATCGTCGGGGCCTCGGCCGCCCTGGAGGAGGCCGACCTGCACCTGATGCTGTGCCTGGCCGCGTCCGAGCGGGGCCGGAAGCGGGTGGCGGAACTCCTGCGGGGCAAGGGCGCCGACGGCGTCATGCTGATGGCGCTGCGCGAGGACGACCCGCTGGCCGAGGCGGCCGAGCAGGCCGAGATGCCCGTCGTGTTCGGCGGCCGCCCGGTCGGCTCCACGCCCCGCTGGTACGTGGACGCCGACAACACCGGCGGGGCCCGCGAGGCGACCGAGTACCTCCTCTCCCGCGGCTGCCGGCGCGTAGCCACGATCTGCGGGCGGCTGGACACCGAGGCCGGGCGCGCCCGGTACCGCGGCTACCGGGACGCCATGCTGGGCGCCGGTGTCGTCCCCTTGCCGGCCCAGGAGGCCGACTTCACCGAGGCCGGCGGGGCCGCCGCCATGGCGGCGCTGCTGGCCGGACACGGGGACGTCGACGGGGTGTTCGCGGCCAACGACAACATGGCGGTGGGGGCGCTGCGCACGCTGCGCGAGGCGGGCCGGGCGGTCCCCGCCGAGGTGGCGGTGGTCGGCTTCGACGACCTCGCCGCGGCGCGGGTCGCCGATCCGCCCCTCACCACCGTCCATCAGCCCGTCACGGCGCTCGGCCGGGAGATGGCGCGCATGCTCGTCGCGGTCGTGGGCGGGCAGGACCCCACCCCGCTGATCCTGCCCACCCGCCTGGTGGTCCGCGCGAGCGCCTGACGGCCCCTGCCCGCCGCCGGGGCCCGGTCAGGGCGTGGACAGCTCGAACCGCGTGACGCGGACCGCGCCGCCGAGCGCCTGCGTGGCGTGGTTGAAGAGGGCGAACCGGTAGCCCATGAAGAACCGCCAGTCGTTGCCCATCGTGAAGTCCGGCCCGAGGCGGGTGAAGTTCGTGCCGTTGGTGCTGTAGGAGAAGGTGCCGGGGCGTGCCGCGCCGGGACGGATGTCGGCGCTCGCGCGCAGCCAGATCCGGCTTCCGGAGACGGGCGCGCTCGCCAGTTCGGTGCCGGTGCCGGTGGTGTTCCAGTTGGTGTCCATGGTCAGTCCGCCGACCATGGCGATCCGGGTGACCCCGCCGTCGCGCTTGAGGCCGATCCACGCGGAGGAGTCACGCAGCAGCGCCAGTCCGGCCCGGTCGCCGTCCCGCATCGCGGAGTGGTCGAGCTGGACCGTGGCCGTGGAGGTGGGGCCCTGGACGCGGTGGGTGAGGGTGTTGCGGGCCCAGTAGAGGTCGTTGGTGACGGTCGCCGTCCGCAGGGTGAGGCCGTTGCCGGCCGACCACTTGGTGTTGTCCGGGTTGTGGTTCCACTCCCATCTCGGGGAGAGGGTGGTGTTGTTGAAGGTGTCGACCCCGGTCATCGGGGTGACGGGGCGGGGCGGAGCGGGCACGGCCGGACTGGGATAGGTGGTGCCCCAGGCGCCGTTCACCAGTTGTACGACGGGCCAGCCGTCCGATGTCCAGGTGACCGGCGCCAGCGCGGGCATCCGGCCGCCGGGGTAGGCGTCGACGAAGGCCAGGTAGTACCAGGCGCCGTTCTGGGTCTGCACCAGCCCGCCCTGGTGCGGGACGCCACCGCCGGGGATCGGACCGCGCAGGTCGAGGAGGACCTGTCGCATGGTGTACGGGCCGAAGGGGCCGCTGGACGACTTCAGGATGTACTGACCGTTCGCGGGACGGGTCAGGAAGATGTAGTACTGGCCGTTGATCTTGTAGAAGCGCGAGCCCTCTAGGGTGCCGACGCTCGACGGCGTGGTGAACACCTGCTGCGTACGGACCTGGGTGCGGCCGTCGGCCGACAACTGGGCCACGTTGATGGTGGTGTTCCCGTACGCCACGTACAGGGTGTCGTCGGTGTCGACGAGCAGCCCCGCGTCGTAGTAGGCCGTGCCGATCGTCGTGAGCCGGCTCCACGGCCCCTCGGCGGCGGTGGCCGTGTAGACGTACGTCTTGGCGAAGTCGATCTGGCCGAGCCAGTAGAAGGTCCTGTTGCCCGGCCGGTAGGCCAGCGACGACGCCCAGATCCCGCGGACGTAGCCGCGGGCGCCGTTCAGGTCGTACTTGGCGCCGAAGTCCAGGACGGGCACCGAGTGGCCGGCGATCTCCCAGTTCACCAGGTCGTACGAGCGCAGCACGGGCGCGCCCGGCGAGTAGTGCATGGTCGAGGCCGAGGCGTAGTAGGTGTCACCGACGCGGATGACGTCGATGTCCGCGAAGTCCTGCCAGATCACCGGGTTCGTGTAGGTGGCGGCGGAGGAGGCGGAGGTGGCGGCGGCGTCGGGGGCCACCCCGCCCAGCGGGAGGACGGCACCGGCGGCCAGACCGGTGGCGGCCGTCAACGCGCTGCGACGGGACAGTGGTTGGTGCGGCCATGACGGAACCATGGGCGTACTCCTTGCGGCTCGGCCGTTGCGGGGGGCGTTACCTGGAGGTGCCTTGCGTGGAGCAGGTTCGGTACGTTCGGTATTGCGAACGCCGGTCGACTTACCGGCAGCCTGGATGATCGGGGGGCGGTGGACCCCCGTCAATCCCTCTCGCAGGATTCGCTCGGGGCGGCGAAACATTCACACCCGGCCGCTGCTCCGGGTAGCCGCAAGCCGCGGTGAACGTGTCTCACGGGATTGAGGAGAGGGCCGGCGGTTCATGACGCGACGGAGCCCCGGCCGGCGCCCATCGCCGGCCGGGACTTCCGTCATCCGGCGTTCCGCTCGCGCGGCCGCTCCTCCCGAGCCTTGATCACTCGTAGCCGGTGCGGCTGCCGGGGGGAGGCCCACCGGCCCGGCCCGCGCTCCGGCACCCAGGTCGTCCCACCGTAGACGTCCGTGACGATGCCGTGCCGGTCGGTGTCGTCGCCATGGATCAGGTCGCCTACCCACGCGCGTCGCTTCTGCTCGTCGGTCATCCGTGTGCCTTGCGCAGTTCCGCCCAGACCCGTTTCCCCCACGGCAGCGGATCGGTGCCTCGTTCCTCGGCCGGCTCTCCCACCGACGCGAGACCGCGCCCGCCGTCGTCATCGAGGCCCCGCACCTCGCGCTCCGGCCGGGCCTTCGGGAAGTCCACGACGCCGATGCGCGCACGCACCCGGTCGGGGCGGTCCATGACGACCCGGATGGAGTCCCGTCGGGTGTGCTGGACCGCATTGGTCACCGACTCGGAGACGATCAGGGCACCGTCGTCGGCCAAGTCCGACAGGTTCCACACGCTCAATGCCGCGCGGACCAGTTGTCGGGCCCGGGCGGCGCTCACGGGCTCGCGCGGCGAAGTCTCGCCGGGGTGACCCGTACCGCCAGCCCGCGTTGCAGTTTCCGGCATGTCGGTCTGCTCTCTCGGATCGGCCGGGCCCCGGGGCCGGTCGCACGGTCGCCGGGGCGCTGTGCGTACAGGTAACCGGGAGGACGTGATCACGCGGAGGAGCCAATGAGGGGGCCACGGAGGGGCCACACTGGATGCGGAAGGGAGTCGGCATGAGCGGCACCACCGGGCGCCGCCATCATTCGGCGCCCACCTCGCCGGCCTGCGGCGGCGGAGCCAACGAGCCTGAAGAGGCTGCCGAAGAAGCTCGTCGGGTCATCGATGCGTCCGGGGATCTCTCCTCGGAGCGCACGGCGCACCGTGCCCGGACGGTCCTGCGCCGACTACAGGCGTACGAGGACGTACCCGAGGCGCGTGCGGTGCTCGCCGACCACGGGCAGCTGCTGTTCGCCTGAACTCCCGCCGACCCCGCCGCTTTCCGGAGCGGGCGGCGTAAGCATGATGAACGCATGGATTCAGGACTCGCGGCGGTGCTCGGCGCCGGCATCACCGGCTCCGTCGCGTCGCTGGGCGCGTTGCTCACCTACCGGCAGACGAAGGTCCAGCTCAGGAGCAACGCCAAACTGGCGCTGCGGGAACCGCGCCGGAAGGTGTACCGCGACTTCCTGACCGGCAGCCGGGAAGCCGTGCAAGCCGTGCTGGATGTCGTCGACGAGGACACGGGAGAGGCCGCCCTCGGGCCGCTCGGCCTCGCCTTGGACGAGCATTCCCCGGTGCTCATGCGCCTGCTGGCCGAAGTCGACCTGGAAGGGCCGCAGGCGGTGAGCGACGCGGCGAACGAGGTGGTCGAAAAACTCGTCGAACTCCATTCCACCGCCCTCGCCGCGGATCTGTCCGGTCCGGTGGACGACGAGGGGCGGCCTGCCCGTATCGGCGGTGACTTCCTGGCCGAGGTCCGCACGGCGATGAAGGAGTTCGTGGTGGTGGCCCGCGCCGCGCTCGCGACCGATGCCGACTGAGAGCGGAGGCTGGACAGCTCGGCGGGAGGCCGGCCCGCGCGGGGTCCGTCGGTGCGATGCTCAGACGTCTTGCCTGACGTATCTTGCCTACGATGGCGGGCCCGGATCACCCGCCCGCCATCGGACGGCCGTCGAGGTGATCGTCCTGGGCGCCCCCACACCCGCGACGCGGAACCGGCGGGCTGTGGCACGGACCCTCAGCTGAGACCGCACACAGAACTCGGAATCGCCGAAGACGACTCGACTTGTGTGCGTGCGGCGCTCACGTATTCGGCCAGTCGGGTCACGTGGCGCCATGCCGCTTCCTGTGCTTCGAAGTGCCTGACACGGTAGGCCGCGGCGTATTGCACGCGGGCCTGTTCCATGGCGGCTTCCCAGCGGATGCGCTTCTGGCTCCCGGAGGGCCTGTGGTTCGCCAGCCGCTCTCCGGACACCGATGTCGCCCACAAGAACCTGCGGCCGTACGTCGAACGGCTGCGGGACGTCGTCACGGGCGTCGCCCGCGGTGACGTCCCGCGGTAGGGATGGGCCGGTTCAGAAACCGACCGGCTGGAGGGCGCCGAGGCCGACGTCGGCGTAGGAGTGCTTGCCGGAGACGAAGATGTTGACGCCGTAGTAGTTGAAGATCCAGCAGGCGAAGGCGGCCAGGGCCAGGTAGGCGGCCTTGCGGCCCTTCCAGCCGGCGGTGGCGCGGGCGTGCAGGTAGCCGGCGTAGGCGACCCAGGTGATGAAGGACCAGGTCTCCTTGGGGTCCCAGCCCCAGTAGCGGCCCCAGGCGTTGCCCGCCCAGATCGCGCCCGCGATGATGGTGAACGTCCACAGCGGGAAGACGGCGGCGTTGACGCGGTAGGCGAATTTGTCGAGAGAGGCGGCGGAGGGCAGCCGGTCCAGGACGGAGTTGGCGAAGCGCCCGGGGGTGCCGCCGGAGGCGAGCTTGTTCTCGAAGCTGTCCTTGAAGAGGTACAGGACCGTGCCGACGGCGCCGACGTAGAAGACCGCGCCGCAAAAGATGGCGGTGGAGACGTGGATGTACAGCCAGTACGAGTGGAGGGCGGGCACCAGCTGGTCGCTCGCCGTGTAGAGGACCGTGACGGCGAGGCCGAGGTCGAGCAGGACGGTGGTGGCCAGGGGCAGGCCGAGCCAGCGGACGTTCTTCTTCAGCGTGAGCAGGACCAGGTACACGCCGACGGCGACCGTCGTGAGCGTGATGTTGAACTCGTACATGTTGCCCCACGGCGCCCGCTCCACCGACAGGGCACGCGTGAGTACGCCGCCCGCCTCGATGGCGAAGGCGAGGACGGTGAGGGAGACGGCGATGCGTCCGTAGAGGTCGCCCATCTCGGTGCCGCCGTGTGCGCCGGGCCCGTCGGGCACGTCGCGGGAGCCGGCGGCGGAGCGCACCACGACCTGCGGGCGTTCCAGTACGGCGGTGGTGCGGGCCTTCTTCACGGTGGCGGCCGGGCCGGACGCGGCCTTGGCGGCGTCGGCGGTGAGCGCGGCGGCGGTACGGCCGACCTTGCTGCGGCTGCCGAAGAGCCACTCGGCGATGTGCGCGAAGAACGCCAGGGTGTAGACGGCCATCGCGGAGTAGATCAGCGTGTTGCTGACGTTCGCGAGACGCTCGTTGGTCGCGGCGGCGAGATTCACTTCTTCTCAGCCCCTTCGGCAGTGACGGCGTGGGTGTCGGGGGATTCGGGGGTGGCGCGGTTCTCGGGGTTCTCGGACGCGGCGGGCGCCCGGTCGTACAGGGCCTCGGCGAGGTCGCCGAGTTCCGCGGGAACCTTCGCGGACTCGCTGCGGTCGAGGCCGGCGATCTCCATGACGGTCACGCCGTCGGCGCCCCGCACCTAGATGCGGTGGCGCTGGATGAACAGGGAGCCGGCCAGGCCGAAGACGGCGACGACGGCACCGCCGAGCGCCCAGCCGCTGCCGGGCGGCCGCGTGACCTGGAAGGCCGGCCCACTCCTGGACGCCGTCGAGGTGACAGAGCCCGCGCCGCCTGGGAGGTTCATGGTGTCGCCGACCTTGAGCTGCTGCTTGCACAGCTTGCCGTCGGAGCCCTTGAACTCTCTTCCAGGTTCCTCTTGTCGAGCTGGTAGATGCCCTGCGACCGCGATGAGACGGGGGTGCGGAGCCTGTCCCCCCGCTAGCGGTACCAGGAGCCGATTCGGCGGCGTTCTCGCCGTCGACGCAGCCGCCTGCTACGCCTTCCCGTTCGGCCTGCCGAGATCGGGGCTCCCCGCAGCGCTGCCTACTAGGTTGTGTCGTCAAATGTCGGATCCACACAGGGAGTGATGCGAGGGCGACGGCTGCTTCGTAGGACTCGGCGGTCTTGTTGTAACGGATGGCGATCCCACACCACGCCGTCACAGATCAAACGCCACCCAAACCTTCAGGAGCCCCCGCGCCTGCGACGACGGAGCGTCCGCCGGGCCAGCGTCTTGCTGCCGTTGAAGAAGTCGTTGAACCGGTCGAGCCCCCAGACGGCTCGAAGGACGAGCGGCTGCATCAGCAGCGACATCGACGGCGGGTATTTCGAGGCGTCCGACCAGATGCCGGCTAGGTCATCCGGCATCTCACCGTCGACGATGTAGTCGGCGAGCTGGTGGGTCACGTACGGCACCTGGCAGAGGCCGTGGCCGTTGCAGGCCATCGAGTAGAAGACGTTGTCACCCACCTGCCCGGCGATCGACAGCCAGTCCGGGCTGATGCCGATCCAACCGCCCCAGGCCCGCTCGATGGCCACGTCGGACAGCGACGGGAACCGACGGGCCAGATCCTTCCCCATGTCCTGCACGACAATGGGGTCCGGGACCCGGTCCGGGAGCGGATAGGTCTGGCCTCGCTGCGCTTGGCGGACCCCGCAGACGATGGTGTTGCGCTCGGTGAGCCGGTAGTGGGTCATCAACTGGTGCTGGGTGATGATGCCGGACCGACTGGTCCAGCCCAGCTCGGCGAGCCGCTCCGGCGCGATGGGTTCCGACTCGATCTCGATGACATACAGCGGCGTCGCGAGGTTCTTGGGCCAGATGTCCCACTCGCCGCCGTAGACGTTGGTTGCGAGCAGCACCTTGTTGGCCCGCACGGTGCCATGCGGTGTCGTGAGCTCGACGGTGCGGCCTGTCCGCCGGACATCGCTCACCCGCGACTGCTCGAAGACCTTGGCCGACGAGGCGAGCAGCGCGCGACGCACACCACGAGCGAGCTTGCCCGGGTTCAGCATCCCGCCAATGGATTCCCGCATACCGCCCACGAAGCCGGCAGGAAGGCCGAGTTCCTCCCTGCTGCCGACAGTCCCATGCCCACCGTAGGCGCGCAGGATCGCCGCCTGGGTGCGCACCCTGAGCATCATGAGGGGTGAGACCGCACCCCACACCAGGCCGTTTGCCACGTAGTCGCAGTCGATGTCGTGCATCTTGATGAGGTCTTCCACGTAGCGGCCCGCGTGCTCCGCCAGTTTCGCCATGACCGGCATCTTCTTAGGGGACTGGATGCTGAGCATCCGCAGGTCACCGCCCGGCGCCCCGGCGATCTGACCGCCGTTGCGCGAGGCTGAGCCGTAGCCGCAGAACTCGGCCTCCAGCAGGACCACGTCCTGGTCGCGCTCCGCGAGGCGCAGCGCAGCCGCCATGCCGCCCATGCCGCCGCCGATGACGGCGATGTCACAGGTGAGGTCGCCGTCCAGTGCGGGCTGCACGTCGTCCGGTCGGTCGATCCAGCCGGTGAAGTTGCTGTATTTCGTTTTGTCGGTCCTCATACCGCTCCTTCAGGTGGGGGGTTTGTTCTATTTCACGGTTTACGTCAAGACTTGCTCGGCATGCGCCACAAGCCTTCGCTCCGGTCCAGCGGATGAACCGTGACGGGCGTCTCTTCGGCGAGATGTGTGAAGACGGGTGGGCAGGAGGTTTTCCGTCTTGCGTGTCTTCGTCTCAGTCCGGAGAAGTCGTGGCCCCGCGCGAGGCCCGGGCTGCCCGTTGCTCTCCCTTGGCCGTGACCGAGCGGGCCGGGAGGTCTCCCATCGACAGGAGACCGGGACGCGCCTCGACGACCGCGGCGGCGGCGTTGACCGCCGTCGCGATCGTGCTGGGGAAGGAATCGAAGCCCACGGAGGAACGAAGGTCGATGACCTGCTCCTCACCGACGATCCGGTAGTCGTCGCCCGCGGCCACCTCATCGGCCGGCTCGAAGAACCCGAACGTGATCTCCAGGTCGATCACCGGTTCGCCCTTGAGCACGCCCCGGGCGGCATGAGTGACAGCCGTGATCTGTCCCGGTTCGATACGCAGATGGTCCCCGACGCGCGGCGACGTCGTCACGACAGCGGGTTCGACCTCTGGCACGTCCACCGAGTCGAGATCCCACCCGAGCCCTGCCGCGAGCGCCCCGATGGCCTGCTCGAAGCCGTAGTGCCCGACGACCTCGCCCCGGCTGCGAGCCGTCGCGAACTCCTCTGTGGTCAGACCGAGGCCGAACTTCGACAGGATCGCGCCGTAGCGTGACATGTTCGTTCGCCGGCGGATACACACGCTTTCCACGCGCTGGGTCAGTGCAGACAGCAGGAGAGGAAGGGTGTCCATCAGGAGGCCCGGGTTTGCCCCGCTGCCCAGGACGGTCACGCCATGTGCCTTCGCCGTGTCGTCGAGCCTTCGGGCCAGGCCGGGATGGCTCTGCCAGGGATAGGCCAGCTCCTCGCTGACGCTCAGGACGTTGTACGAACGCTCCAGCAGCGGCAGCAGGGTGTCGGCCACCCTGTGCAGACCCGAGGTGGTCGCCACGATCGCGAGGTCGGCGGCGGGCAGGTCGGCCGGGTCGCTCACGATGACGACACCGTTCGCGGCGCCACCAAGTAGCACCCCGAGGTCTTGACCAGCCACACGGGTGTCCTGGTCCACTGCTCCGACGATCTCCACGTCCGCGCGTTGCAGGAAGGAAGAAGCGATGGCCCGGCCAGTGGCACCGAGACCCACAAGGACAGTCCGAATACTCAAAGTCACTCCCCTAGGCGGGGCGCCCCAGTCGGCACGCCCACGACACGGTGTTCTTGCCTGTGGCGGTTACCTCGTACCTCACTGTCACCAGCCACGGCCGCGGTGAGAACGACACTGAGCACCTGCTTTATCTGGGTATGGTGCACGGTGCACGGGCCGGTCGAGCATTCGTTCACGTCGGCGATCTGCCTCGATCCTGCGGCTGCGCAAGTTGCGTTCGGGCTCATTTCCGCAGCCTGAAGACCGAGGCGCGGACATCCCCTCACCAGCATTGCCAGGAGCCAATTCGGCGGCGTTCTCGCCGACCGCCGCAGCCGTCTGCTACGTCTTCCCGTCCGGCCTTGCCGAAATCGGCTCCCCGCAGCGCTGCCTACTGGGCACCCGTGTCGGCGCGCTTCCCAAGCCGCTGTGCGACCCGCTCGGCGGTCTGCTGACCCGTAAGCACGGCGCCGTTCATGGTTCCGGCCCACTCGCCGGCGGTTTCCACCCCAGCCCAGTGGATGCGCCCGTGAGGCTCCGTGAGGGCGCTGCCGTAACTGACGGATGCATAGGGGGCTACAGCAGGGTTCGGCCCTCCCGGGGCGAACGGTTCGGACGCCGGGCCCCAGCAGTGGTCCACGTAGTCGATGGGGGCGCTCGCCTGAGCGCCGTACAGCTCGACGAGCTGGTCGATCACCCGGCGACGTCGATCCGCCGGGTTGAAACCGTCGAATACGCGAGGGTCGCAGAAGGCCATCAGGACGCCTGGTCCGTTGTCATCGGGCGAAACGTCGAAGGTGATGAAAACGGTCCCGGTGTCGGTCAGTGCCTCACCCGAAAGCCCGCTGCTTCGCCAGAAAGGCTTCTCATAGGCGACGAATGCCTTGCTCAGCGTGCCCAGACGCCACGTCTTCGCGAGCCCTTCCGCCTTGTCAGGCAGGGCAGGCTCGAAGTCGATGTCGGCGCGGTGCGAGGGGGCGGCAGTGACGATGGCGTACTTGGCGTTGATCACTTTCGAGTCGGTGCTGACCGTGACGCCGCTGTCGTCCTGGGTGATGCGTCGAACAGGGGCACCGACGACAACCCTGTCGCCGAGTCGCTCGGCGAGCCTCACGGCGATCTCCTGAGTCGTTTCGGTGATTCGCTCCTCTTGCTGACCGCCCTCGACGCTGAGCATGTGCTCCACGCCCCCGGCAGCGCGAATGTAGCGCAAAGCGTGCAGCAGAGAGACGTCCCCCGGGCTGCAGCCCCACTGCACCTTGGTGAGGATCGTCATCAGGGCCCGGGTGCTCGTCGTCGCCTGCTGCTGGTCGAGCCATTCTCCGAACGAGATTGCGTCGAGCTGCCCGGCGTCCGGGGATTCCCAGGCTGAATCGACGTTGATGGTCGAAGTCAGTTCCGCCACCGCCATCTGGATACGGGCCAGGTCTTCCACGGCTTCAGGTGAGACCGCGGGGAAGGTGCCGGTGTAGGTGCTGCGCTGTCCGTCCATCCACAGGACGTTGTGGCCCTCGTCGAACTGACTGGTCGTGGTGCACCCCAACCGGCTCGCGAGGTCCCGGATCGCAGTGTGCCGCCGTGCGACCCACGTCGCCCCGAGGTCGACCTTTACCCCGGCCACTTCGCCCGAGAACGCTCGGCCTCCGACGCGGTCGCGACCTTCCACAACCAAGACCGACACGCCCATGTTCACCAGCCGTTCTGCGGCGGTCAGGCCGGCGAAGCCGGCACCGACGATCACGACGTCGACTGCAGTTTCCTCGGTTCCGCCTTCAAGAGAGTTCGACATGCTTTTCTCCTTCAATTACGCGGTCTGCGTATGGTGAGATGTAATTGGGTGACCGGGCCGGTAAGGGATTCGATAATGCTATGTGCCGTGCCAGGTATGCACCTGTCTCGATCGGAGCGAGTGCATGATGCGCCGACTCCTGGGTCCGGGGCATCACCGATTGGCGAGCTTCATTCGAATAATTCGGCGATCGTGAACGTGCTTGCCGTCCGACCTCGTAATCGAACACCGGCTTCGGCTGCTTTCTGTTCCCTCGAAAGATGTCAAAACAGAGAAGGATCTCAGCCGGGCAGGTAGTCGTCGCATTTGAGTGGCTGCCCTGTCAGCGCGGGGTGGCCGAATATCCGGGGTGTCGCTGACCTTCGGGCGGTGGTGGGGGTGGAGGCGGAATCGGCCGCGTCGTGCCTGGTGATCCGGACTCCACCCCGCTGTGCTCAGGGGGTGAGTACGAGGCGGATCGGGTCTCCGACCTTCTTCTCCAGCCGGGCGACGGCGTCCGCGGCTTCGGTCAGGGGGACGTGGGCGCTGACGGAGGGGCCGAGGTCGATCCGTCCGGCGGCGGCCAGCGCGACGAGCTGTTCCACGTGCTCTGGTTCGGAGCCGTAGTGTCCGCGGATCTGCCGGACGTTGAAGCAGAAGTCGATGCTGTCGGCGACGCTGACCGGCTCCGGGGTGAGGCCGGCGAGGACCAGGACGCCGTTCGGGCCGAGCACGGTCGTGGCCTGGGCGCGGGCCGCTCCGACGCCGGCGAAGTCGAAGGCGACGTCGATGCCCCGGCCTGCCGTGGCTTGGTGCACCGCCTCGGTGAAGTCTCCGGCTGTGGGGTCCAGCGCGTGGTCGGCGCCGAAAAGGAGGGCGCGCTCGCGGGCCGAGGCCAGCGGGTCGACAGCGATGACTGGGGCGGCTCCGGCCAGGCGGGCGAGCCGGATGCCGTGGGCGCCGAGACCTCCGGCTCCCCAGATGCCGACTGCCTGCGCGGGGCGGACCGCGCCGGTGTCGACGATCGCGGCGTACGGGGTGGAGACGGCGTCGGGGATGATCGCGGCCTGGTCGAACGGCAGGTGGTCCGGGATGGGGAGCAGCGTGTCCTCCCGGGCGAGGGCGTACTGCGCCCAGCCGCCGTCGTAGTCCACTCCTCGGGTCAGAGGCTGGCGGCAGGTCATGTGGCGCAGGCAGTCGGCGCAGTCGCCGCACGCCTGACCGGCCTGTAGTACGACGCGCAGGCCGGGAGTCCAGTTGCCCTTGACGTCGGGGCCGACGGTGTGGACGACACCGGCCACCTCATGGCCGGGGGTCAGGGCGCCGGAGTCCTTGACGGTGTCCACGGGGTAGAAGGGGCTCAGGCTGCCGTCGATCAGATGGATGTCGGACAGGCAGACGCCGGCGGCCCGCACTGCGACGAGGACTTCGCCCGGACCGGGAACCGGGATCGGTACCTCTTCGACGGCGAAGGTACGGGTGTCCAGGCGAAGCCGCCCGGCCAGCATGGTGTCCATGCGCAAACCTCGATGTGCTCGGGAAGAAGCGCACGTCTATGACTCAGACGCACGACTTGGTCAGACGACCATGTCGGTTAACCGTGTCTGCTGACGGGGTCGCCTGTCAAGCTGCGGCCGCCGAACTTGTGTGGGACTCCAGGTTCCCTCCGTCGACTGTGTCCTTCGATACAGTCATTTGACATGTTCGACTGACAAAGTCGCGTGTACGTTGGTTGTGACCGCTGGAGAGAAACGAAAGGCACGCTCATGACTCAGGTGTCCGTAGGTGCGGCGCGGGCGATCCCCGAGCGCCCCCCGCTGCCCCTCGTAGGCCACGCGTTGAACCTTCCCGCGGGCGCGGACTTCCTGGCCTACCTGCTGAAGGAGTTCAGGGAGTTCGGGCCTCTGTACCGGCTGCGGGTCTTCGGGAGGAACACCGTCATGATCGGCGGCCTGGACCTCGTGACCGAGCTGTCGGACGAGACCCGCTTCCGCAAGCACGTTCACGCCGACCTGGTCGAGGTTCGGGCCCTGGCCGGGGACGGTCTGTTCACCGCCTACAACCACGAACCGAACTGGCGCAAGGCCCACGACATCCTGATGCCCGCGTTCTCGCTCGGTGCGATGCGGAGCTACCACGCCCCCATGCTCAAGGTCGCCCGCTCGCTGATCGGCAAATGGGACCGGCTCGCCGGGGTGCAGTCGGTGGATGTCCCCGACGAGATGACCCGGCTGACCTTCGACACGATCGGGCTGTGCGGCTTCGGCTACGACTTCCAGTCCTTCCGGCGCAATGACCTGCACCCGTTCGTCGACGCGATGGCCCGGGCTCTCGTCTTCGCCCAGGAGAAGGGTGAGTCCATCCCGGGCTCCGAGTTCTTCAAGAGGAAGAAGGTCGAGCAGTTCCGGAGGGACGTCGACCTGATGACGGACCTCGTCGACGACGTGATCAAGGAGCGCCGTACCTCCGGCGACACCAGCACGGACGACCTGATGGGGCTGATGCTGCACACCGAGGACCCCGCCACCGGCGAGCTGCTGGACGACGTCAACATCCGCCACCAGGTGATCACCTTCCTGATCGCCGGCCACGAGACCACCAGCAGCGCGCTCTCCTTCGCCCTCTACTACCTCACCAAGCATCCGGAGGTGCTCGCCCGGGCCCAGGCCGAGGTGGACGCCCTGTGGGGTGACACCGACGACCCGGATCCCGGGTACGGCGACATCGGCAAGCTCACCTACATCCGCCAGGTGCTCAACGAGAGCCTGCGGTTGTGGCCGACGGCTCCCGCGTTCGCCGTCGAGCCGATCGAGGACACGGTCATCGGCGGCAAGTACCCCGTACGCAAGGGCGAGTCGCTGATGGTGATCACCTCGGCCCTGCACCGTGACGCGGCTTGGGGGGAGAACGTCGAGCTGTTCGATCCCGAGCGCTTCACCCCCGAGCGGGAGGCGGCCCGCTCGGTCCATGCCTTCAAGCCGTTCGGCAACGGCGAGCGGGCCTGCATCGGCCGCCAGTTCGCCCTGCACGAGGCCACCCTGCTGCTGGGCCTGCTGGTG
Source organism: Streptomyces rubradiris (assembly GCF_016860525.1). Lineage (NCBI taxonomy): Bacteria > Bacillati > Actinomycetota > Actinomycetes > Kitasatosporales > Streptomycetaceae > Streptomyces > Streptomyces rubradiris. Next base: position 1,633,281 of record NZ_BNEA01000015.1, on the reverse strand, counting down.
CACCGTTACCGTCTGATCGACCACACCGACTACCAGCTGAAGATCAAGTCGACGCTGACCATCAAGCCCGACGGGTTCAGCCTCCGGATCGCCCGCCGCACCAGCGACGAACGGCGCCTGCCCGCCGTGGCGGCGGCGGATCCCGTCGCGGGCCGGACCGCCACCGTGACGCGTCGTGCGAGCGGCACCGCGCTGACCCTGCTGCACGGATCCAACCTCGGCACCTGCGCCGGCATCGCCCGCGACCTCGGCGGCGACGGCGAGGAGTACGGCTTCACCCCGTCCGTCACCCCCCTCAACGAGTACACGGAAAGGCTGGCCGGAACCGAGGGCCCCGTCGTCATCGTCGCCGCTTCCTACAACGGCCGCCCCACCGACGACGCAGCCGAGTTCGTCGCCGCTCTGGAGAACCTTGCCCCCGGCTCGCTCGCCGGCCTGCGGTACGCCGTCCTCGGTGTCGGCGACCGCAACTGGGCGGCGACCTACCAGCGCATCCCCACCCTGATCGACGAGCGTCTGGCCGCCGCCGGGGCCGTCCCGCTTCTGGAGCGCGGCGCCGCCGACGCCTCGGGTGACTTCGGCGGAGTGGTCGATCAGTGGACGGAGGACCTATGGTCGGTCCTGCTGGACGAGTACGGTGAGGCGGTCGCCGGTGAGGCGGCGGGTCCCGCACCGGAGGCGGAAGCAGAGGGGCTGTACGAGCTGGAGGATGCCTCGGAGTCGGTCCTCGGTGGTCTTGCCGAGCGCCACGGCGTCCAGCCGATGGAGGTTATCGAAGCGTACGAGCTCGTCGACACCGACCACGAACTCGGACGCTCCAAGCGGTTCCTGCGGCTCCGTCTGCCCGAGGGCGTCAGCTACCGCACCGCTGATCACCTGGCCGTCCTGCCCAGCAATCCCGAGGCCCTCGTCCAGCGCGTCGCCGACCGCTTCGGCCTCGACCTGGACCGCACGGTCCGGCTGCGCGCCCGCCGTCGGAGCCGGGGCGCGCTGCCCGTCGACCGGCCGCTGACCCTGCGCCGCCTGCTCACCGACTTCGTCGAGCTGCAGGACCCGGCCACCCAGGAGCAGGTCGCCGTGCTCGCCGAGCACACGTCCTGCCCGCCTGAGAAGCAGCCGCTCACCGTCTTCGCCACCGCCGATGCCGAGACCTTCCGGGAGCAGGTGACCGTCGCGGGGCTCAGCGTCCTGGACCTCGTGGAGCGCTACCGTGCGTGCGAACTGCCCTTCGAACGCTTCCTGGAAATGCTGCCGGTGCTGCGCCCCCGGCACTACTCGATCTCGTCGTCCGCCGCGGCCCGGCCGGGCGAGGCGGACCTGATGGTGTCACTGCTGGCGGCGCCCCACCGGTCGGGGGAGGGCACCTTCCGGGGCATCGCCTCGCACTTCCTGCAGACGGTGAACGCGGGCGACGTGATCCAGGCCCGGGTCCTGCCGTGCAGCGAGTCCTTCCGCCTCCCCGAGGACACCTCCGTACCGGTGATCCTGATCAGCGCGGGTACCGGTCTCGCGCCCTTCCGCGGCGCGGTCCTCGACCGCCACCACGCCGGCTCGACCGGGACCCTGCTCTGCTACTTCGGCTGCGACCATCCCGACGTGGACTTCCTCCACCGGGAGGAGTTCGAGGCAGCCGAGGCGGCCGGCGCCGTCAGCATGCGCCCCACCTTCATGCACGCGCCCGAGAACGGCGCCCGCTTCGTCCAGGAGCGCATCGCCCGTGAGAGCGAGGAGGTGTGGTCGGTCCTGGAGTCCGACGGACGCGTCTACATCTGCGGCGACGGCCGCCGTATGGCACCGGCCGTACGGGAGGCGTTCATGGCGCTCTACCGTGAACGGACCGGTGCGAGCGATGAGCAGGCCGTGGCGTGGCTCGCGGGGCTCGTCGAGTCCGGGCGCTACGTCGAGGACGTCTGGGCCGGCTGAGTCTCACGAGTAGGCAGAGACGGTTGGGGGCGCACCTTCCAGGTGCGCCCCCAACCGTCTTCACGTCGTGTCAGGCCGTCGGCACGTCCGGGAGGTCGAGGCTCCCCTTGGCCAGCGCCACGGTCGCGGCTACGAGTGCCCTCAGGCCCGTCCGCTCCGTGGCCTCGTCCGGCGCGCTCAGCAGGACCTGCATGGTGAGTCCGTCGAAGCCGGAGAGGAAGAACCGAGCCACTGTTTCCGGGGACTCGGCCAGTTTCTGTCCCGTCCTGTCCGCGGTTTCGGCGATCACCTGTGCGGTCACCTCGATGACCCGCTGGTAATGGCTCTGCCGGGCCTCGTTGAGCCCGGGCACACGCAGGGCGAACATGGTCAGTTCAGTGAGCAGCTGCTGGTGTGACGTCGGCTCACGCAGGGTGCCCCACAAAGCCCCCGCCAGGGCGCTGAAGGTCTTCTCGAAGCCCGCGTCCTCCGGCGCCGCCCGCTGCACATGCGCGACCAGCTCGTCGGTGATCTGGTCCATCACCGCCCGGTAGAGATCCTCCTTGGTGCCGAAGGTGTAGTGGACGGTGGCCTGTGCGACGCCGAGCTCCGCGGCGATGGCACGGGTGCTTCCCGCGGCGACGCCCTCCCGCGTCATGAGGTCGATGGCCGCCTTGATCAACTGGGGGCGGCGCTCCGCCGCGGAAACATGAGCCATACGCCAACTATATCGACTTAGTCGATCGATCAAGTCGGTCCGATCGAGGGCTCTGCCACCGGCCGGGGCGAACGCCCTGGTCGCACGCCCCTCGCCCTTGAGGTGCGAGCGGTGTTTCGTTCGCTCAGTGGTCGGACCCGCCGGTGGCGGGGAGAGCCTGCTCGGCCCGGATGACTTTTCCCTCACGACCGTGTCGTGCGCCCCAGCGATCGGTGAGCTGGGCCACCAACAGCAGGCCCCGGCCGCCTTCGTGGAAGATCCGGGCGCGGCGCAGATGCGGGGCCGTGCTGCTGGCGTCGGAGACCTCGCAGGTGAGCGTCGACTGGAGGATCAGTCGCAGTTGGATGGGGCTGTTGCCGTAGCGGATCGCGTTCGTCACCAGTTCGTTGACGGCCAGCTCGGTGGTGAACGACATCTCCTCCAGCCCCCAGGCCGCCAGTACGTCGGACGCGAAGCGGCGGGCTCCGGAAACGGCTGCTGGATCGGACGGCAGGTTGATCGCTGCGACATGGTCGGGATCGAGGGCTCGGGTCCGGGCAATCAGCAGAGCGACGTCATCGGCGGGTCGGCTGGGCAACAGTGCGGCCAGCAGCTGGTCGCAGGTCTCCTCCAGCGACTCCGGCGCCGAGGTGAGGACATCGTGCAGTGTGGTGAGTGCGACATCCACGTCACGCGTGCGATCGGCGATCAGCCCATCGGTGTGCAGCACCAGCAGGCTGCCCTCCCGCAGTTTGGGGAGCTCGCCGTTCAGGCGCTGGAGCAGCAGGTCGGCCAGATTCTGCACCTGGGTCCTGAGGTGGCGGGCCAGCTGGCCAAGGAACGCATCGACGTCGGTTCCCATAGTGTGAATGCACGGGAAGCCCTCGGCGTACGCCCCTCGTCAGTGGGGGCCAGCCCCTCAGCTGTCTCGCGCCGGGGTTCCACGCGCTCGACCGACCGGCTCACCCGTACGGGCGTCCGGGACGCACTCGGCCAGGGGCACTACGCCAGGCTGGTGAGGCAGAACGGATCAGAGCCCCTTCAGGAGAAGGCCATAGACAGGACACGAAAGGCACGGTCGCGGGCCGGGCTGGCAGCCCGGCTGCTCGCGCGGTTCGCCGTGGTGGCGGCAACCGCCGCCGTGGCGGTGCTGCTGCTCGCGCTGAGCGGGGGCGGACTGCTCGTGGTCATGGCCGGGATCCTCGGGCTCGTGGTCTGCGCCGCAGGCATCTGGTGGCTCGTGGCCCGGCGCGGTCTCGTGCGGCTGCTCGGCGCGTTCGTGGCCGTCGGGGCGCCGGCCGGAGTGCTCGTGTTCTACGCGCGGAGCGGTCTGTGGCTGATCGCGTTGATCTCCAGCCTGTGCTGGGCGACGGCGGTGACCTGCGGCCGCACGGCGCTGCACCGAGCGCGGCCGCCCCGGTCGCAGCGGTCCGTACGCGCACGTCCGCCGAGGCGGGCGGTGCTGATCATGAATCCGAAGTCGGGCGGTGGCAAGGTCACCCGCTTCGACCTCGTGAAGCGGGCGGAGCGACTGGGCGCGCGGGTGATCCTGCTGGACCCGTCAGTCCCGGTCGACGTGGGCGGACTGGCCCGAGAGGCCGTAGAAGACGGTGCCGACCTGCTCGGTGTCGCCGGTGGCGACGGTACTCAGGCGCTGGTCGCGGCCGTCGCCGCCGAACACGGACTGCCGTTCCTCGTGATCTCCGCGGGCACTCGCAATCACTTCGCCATGGATCTCGGCCTCGACCGCGCCGACCCGGCCCGCTGCCTCGATGCCCTGACCGACGGCGAGGAGATCCGGGTCGATCTCGGCGACGTCTCCGGCCGTCCCTTCGTCAACACGGTGTCCTTCGGCGTGTACGCGGACATCGTGCAGAGCCCCGAGTACCGCGACGACAAGACGGGCACCGCACTGAAGCTGATGCCGGACCTGCTGGCCAGGGAGGGCGCGGGACGGATCGACGCGTGGGTGGACGGTACCCGACTCGCGGACCAGCAGGCGCTGCTGATCAGCAACAACCCGTATGTCTCTCCCGACGAGCTGAGCGGCGGCGGGCGCCGGCCCGCGCTCGACGGCGGTGAGCTGGGTGTGATCGGGATCAGGGTGGCGAACGCCGCACAGGCGGCACAGCTGGCCCTGTGGGGCTCACAGGCGCCGGGACTCACCGTGACGACCGCGCGGCGGGTCGAGGTGACGGCCAAAGGCCCGCAGTCCCCGGAGACGGGGGGCGGCGAGGAGGTGCAGATTCCGGTGGCGGTCGACGGGGAGGCATTGTGGCTGCGCACACCGGTCGTGTGCTCGGTACGGCCCCGCGCGCTACGGGTGCTGCTGCCACGCGACCGCCCCGGCGCACCGCCACCAGCACCCCCGGTCGACTGGCGGAAACTGCTCGCCCTAGCGTGCGGTCCCGTCGAGCGCACAGCATCAGGCGAGAGCCGCACCTGACCACAGCACGGTCCCTGCCTTCCTCGGTGAGACCCGTGCCTCGCTGCGACACCGTGCAAGCCCCTCGGGCCCGTCCATTCCACCGGCAGAGGGTGCCGGCCAGGGCGCGTGAGTCGATCGGGTCGGCTCAGAGACCGAGGTAGTCGCCCAGGTCGGCGTAGTCGACCTGCCACAGGCCAGGAGAGCCCGTCGGGTACTGGGACCGGAACCCGAGTATGCGTTGGACACGCGGCGAGAGCGTCTTCGCGACCTCCCTGTCGACCAGGAAGGGGTACGCCTCCTCGCCGGTGAGGAAGCCCGGATTGAGGGCGAAGGCCACGGCTCGCCGGTACTCGTCGCTGGTCTGGTTCGCGCCGCCACCGTGCGCGGTCTTGCCGCTGAACAGAAGGGCGTCTCCGGCGTTCATGATCGCGGGAACTGTCTGCTCAGGAGTCCCGCGGTCCTCGAAGTCGCTCCAGTGGTTGCTCCCGGGGATGACTCGGGTGGCGCCGTTCTCCTCCGTGAAGTCGGTCAGGGCGATCAGGAAGTTGAGGGTGACCTCCGGACCGTCGGGCCCCATCCCGATGAAAGGGAACCAGTTCTCCAGGTCCCTGTGCAGCATCTGCGCCTGGCTGCGGGGGCCGATCTCGATCACCTGCGCGGTGGTCATCCAGTACGTGCCCGACTCCGGGAGGAAGGTCCGGTCGCAGACCTCGTGGACCAGGGAGTGTTCGAGGATCTCGTTGCGGAACGTGGCGCTGTGCGTGACCAGGTTGGTGAGTCGCTTGGTGTTGCTGCCGTGGAACGCGGCCACCATTTCGTTCTCGTGGGTCGAGCCCGGGCGAAGCGCCTGCATCGGCGGCTCGATCTCGGCGTTGAAGCGGTTCATCTGCTCTTTCGTCAGGAAGTTCTTGACGATGACGCCTCCGTCGCGGGTCAGGAGCTTGAGGATCTCGTCCGTCGGCGTGTCGGTCTCCACCGACGTCAGGGTCTGGCGTTGCTTCTGTGTCGTCATGTGCCTTCTCTCCCTCAACGTCCTTGCTGTTCCTGTGGCTGGTGGCGCTACTTTCGCCAGCCACGACCGTCGGCGAGAACGACAGCGAGCACCTGCCTTGTTCGGGCCCGGTGCACGATGCACACGCCGGTCGCACTGCCGCTCTCCCACGGTTGTCGAGGCAGGAGTCAGGACGTGTCACTGACTCCGTGCCTCCCTCAACGCCGTGCGCCGGGCTCGTGCGGCCCTTTCCCACGGTCGCGCGCTGCCGAGCCATCCGAGGAGGAAGGCTGCCGGGACGGAGGAGTGTGCAGAGGGACAGCCCTCCGTAGACGAGCCACAGCAGCCCTCGGCGGTCGAAGCCGGCCCACAGGAAGGAGTAGACGAGTGCGGGGAACACACAGGTGGCCGCGAGGCTCAGCGAGAAGGCGAGGAGGAACTCGATGGGGTAGCGGTACAGGGCGGTGGCGAGGAGAAGGCTGACGGCGCAGAGCGCGACAACGGACAGTCGTGTGACGGCCGGCTCTCCGATGCCGATCCTGGAGCGGCCCTTCTGCCCGAACAGGTCGCGGGCCACGGAGACGGCGGCGGCGAAGGTCACGCTTGCCACGGCTGTGAGGACGGCGAGAAAGGCGACACAGGCCACGAGGACGATGACCACGACCCGGCCCGTGGAGTGGTGGGGGAGGACCTCCGATGCCAGGAGGATCGGGGCTCCCTGTCCCTTCACGTCGACGACTCCGATCTGTCCGCTGCCCACCACCGCGGCAGCGGCGATACCGGCCGTGATCAGGAGCAGGTAGAAGGGGCCGGTCAGCCCTACGGCGACGCTCAATGAGCGTCGCGCGGCGGACGCGTCCCGACTGGCGCTGACGCGCAGGAGCAGGTGGGGCATCATCGCGGTGCCGAGGACGACGACGATGTGGTCGCTGATCGTGCCGAGCGGACCGAAGTCGGCGGTGTGCGCCCACAGCCCAGGGCTGAGGTAGTCATCCGGCGACATGCTCTTGTCCATGGCGGCCGACAACAGCGATTCAGGACTCCAGTCGAACAGGCGGAGCGCCAGCAGGGTCAGTGCGGCGAGCGTCGCCAGGGCTATGGGCACCTTGGCGACCTGTATGAAACTGGTGCCGCGCAGATCAGCCACTCCTGCGAAGCATGTGATGAGGAATCCCATCAGTACCGTGCACACCACCTGGGCCGTCTCGGTCGGCATGCCGATCAGGAGAGCGGCGGTGATGCCGCCGGCACGCAGTTGGACCATGAGCAGGGGTACGGCGATGCACAGCGTCACCACCGCACCGGCGACCCGCGTTCCCGGTCCCTCGGCACGCAGGGCGAACAGCTCACCGAGGGTGTAGCGACGGGTCGCGCGAATCCTGGAGGCGAGGAGCAGGAAGACACCGAGTGCGAGGGCACTGTCGACGGCGGTCGAGACACCGTCGTAGCCGAAGAGGGCGATCGCTCCCGGCAACGAGACCAGGATGACGACCGTGATCTGTTCCCCCGCCATCGCGACACCGTTGAAGACGGGCGGGAGAGACCGGCCGACGACGTAGAGGCGTTCCGGATCGTCGTCCTGAGTGGCGAGGGTGAAGACCCACAGAAGGCAGAGGCCGATGAAGACGAAGAAAGCGGTGATGACCGCGCCCCTCGCGGCGGAGCCGATGAGGTCGGGCGAGCCGACGCTCAGGAGGCACGTCGTCACCACGTGCCTCCGACCGAACGAGAGGCAGCGGTCGTCACCGGGGTCGGCTCGCACGAGGACGCGGCCCGGCTCTCGTGCCACCACGTCCCGCCGACGAGGACGACGAGCTGCGTGAGCGCCCACGCCATGCCGAGGGTGAGACGTCCGTACACGGAGGTCTCTCCGAGGGTCGTGGAGCAGGAGAGCAGGACACCGACGGCGAGCGGCAGCGCGTTGACAGTGACCAGCACTCGTGTGTCACGGGGGGAATGCCGGGAGGAAGCGGAGGACACGAGATCTCTCTCTGGCCGGCGTATCGCCCCGCCTGCTCCAGCAGTCGGGGGACACCCGTTTCGAGCGACGGCCCGAAGGTCTTGTCGTGGGGACGCTCCCCACGCTGCCAGCGGGTGTAGATGGCCTCGCAGAAGATCGCTGCCGGCAGGTAGATGATGTTGGAGTGGCCGTCGCCGATGCGCTGCCACGCGAGCGGGCCCACGCCGTCGGGGGCGGTGTGCATCACGAGCCTCCGTTCCGGCCCACGACAGCGTCGCCCCGGTACCGCTCACCGGCCTGGACCGCCGCGCTGCGGCCGGCCGATGCCCGGCGGGCGATGGCCCACCGGTGGGTCTCGTTGGAGCCGTCGTAGATCCGGAACGGGCGGACCTCGTTGAGGTACTGCGCCAGTGGGAGCCCGTCGCAGACCCCGTCCCCTCCGCAGATCTGGACGGCACGGTCGACCACCCGGAAGACCGCCTCCGAACAGTGCACCTTCGCCACCGACGACATCGCCGAACCCGCCTTCGGGTCACTGTGCAGCAGAGCCGCGGTCTTGGTGATGATCGCGTCGGAGGTCTCGATGTCGATCACCGACTCGGCGATGAGGTGCTGTGCCAGGCCGAGCGAGTCGATCGGGCCGCCGAACAGCTCACGCCGCGCGGCCCGGTCCAGCGCGATGTCGTGCGCCCGCCGCGCCAGCCCCAGCCACCGCATGCAGTGTGTGAGGCGCGCAGGTCCGAGCCGTACCTGTGCGTACCGGAATCCCAGCCCCACCTCGCCGAGCACCGCGTCGTCGGCGACGAAGCAGTCCTCCAGGTGGACGTGCGGGTGACCGCCGTCGATGGAGCGGTCGACAGTGTGGATCGCCTCGCCGACCCGGATTCCGGGGTTCGTCATGTCGACGAGGAACATGGTGGCCCCTTCGGGGGAGCCGTCGACGGCCGGCGTCCGCGCCATCACGACGCAGAACCCGGCACCGACAGCCCCGCTGGTGAACCGCTTGTGGCCGTCGATGATCCAGCCGCCGTCGGCCCGCACGGCCGTGGTCCGCAGCGCCGCCGGGTCGGACCCCGCTCCGGGATGGGGCTCGGTCATGCCGAAGCACGACCGGACGTCCCCCGCCGCCAGAGGCGCGAGACAGCGCTTCTTCTGCCTCACGGTCGCGATCTGGTTGAGCACGTGCATGTCCCCTCGTCGGGTGCCATGCAGTTGAGCGCCACGGGACCGATCGGCGAATAGCCGGCCTCCTGCAGGATCGGTGACCAGTGCTCGATGGGCAGGCCCCACCCGCCGTACTCCGTCGGCACGAGTGGCGCGAAGACACCGGCCTCCTTCGCCGCGGCCTGCAGCCGGTCACGGGTGGTCTGGTCGAGACGTCCGCCCGGTGCGGGCTCGGCGTCGATGACGACCTCGCGAATGAACCGGCGAGTGCGCTCACGCAGCTCCGCGATCTCCGGCGGGAGGTGAGGGAAAGTCATGGTTGTCCTTTGTCGGATGGGCGCGGTCGTCACGCGGTACCGCCGGCGACCGTGAGGCCGCCGTCGACGGTGAGGATGCTCAACGATCAGTCCTTGGAGGGTGGTATCGGCCCGGCGACGTCGATGCGGCGCAGCTCGGCACGCCGGATCTTGCCGCTCTGCGTCTTGGGCAGGTCGGCGAGGAAACGGATCTCACGCGGGCACTTGTAAGCGGCCAGCCGCTCACGGGAGAAGGCGATCAACTCCTCTGCCGTGGCGTGCAGGCCCGCCTTGAGCGAGACGTAGGCGACGACGGTCTCGCCGCGGTACGCGTCCGGCTGCCCGACGACGGCTGCCTCCAGCACCGACGGGTGCTCGTACAGAGCGTCCTCCACCTCACGCGGCCAGACCTTGTACCCGGACACGTTGATCTGGTCCTTGAGCCGGTCCACCAGGTAGACCCAGCCCTCCTCGTCGATGACGGCGACATCACCGGTACGGAGCCGGCCGTCCGGCATCGTCTGGCGGGTGACCTCGGGCTTGCCCCAGTACCCGGGCACCACCTGCGGCCCGCTCAACTCCAGTTCGCCCTGTTCCCCGCTCGGCACCGGGTCACCGTGCGGGTCCACGACGCGCGCGGTGAGGTGCGGCAGGGGCTTGCCGATGGAGAGCGTGCCGCTCGGCAGATGCACGGGGGCCCTGTCCCCCGGAGGCACGGCGATGACGGCGGACGTCGTCTCGGTCATCCCGTAGCCGTTGTGGAGGTAGACGCCGAATCGCTCCTGGAACCGCTCGACCGTCGCCGGGGGGATCGGCGCGCCGCCGGAGTACAGGGCCTTCACCGACGCGAAGTGCTCAGGTCCGGCCTGCGGCAGCTCGTAGAGGGCGTTGTACGCGGTGATGGAGCCGATGGTGTAGGTCACCCCGTGCTCGGCGAAGGCGTCCAGGGCCACTGCGGGGTGGAACCGCCCCGTGAGGACGAGCGTGGTGTCGGTGAGCAGGGAGATCGTGGCGTTGACCACCGCGCCCGTGATGTGGAACAGCGGGGCCACGGCGAGCACGACGTCCCCGTCGCCCACACCCATCCACGACGCGCACGTCGCCACCACGCTCAGGACGTTGCCGTGGGTGTTCATGGCACCCTTCGGCGGCCCCGTCGTTCCCGAGGTGTACGTCAGGAACGCGACGTCGTCGCGGGTCGGCTCCACGGGTGAGGGACTGCGGCCCTCGAACTCGCCGATCAGGGCCACCAGGTCGCCGTCCGGTGCCGCAGCGTGGCGCTCCGTCGTCATGAAGACCCGCGGATCGTTCCTCGACTGGTAGTCCAGTGCCGACGTGCTGACCACCCATCGGACCGTGCTCCCCGCCAGCGTGCCGAGCGTCTCGTGGACGTCCGAGTCCGCACAGACAATCCCGACCGCCCCGGAGTCGTCGATGATCCGGCGCAGTTCCTGACGCCGGTACATCGGATTGAGCCCCAGTGCCGTGGCCCCCAGTTTCCACAGGGCCAGCAGCACCAGCGCGTACTGCGGGATGTTCTGCAGGTACACGCCGACGCGATCACCCCGGCCGGTTCCGCGGGCCTCGAACGCGGCAGCCAGGGCGTCCGACGCCGCGTCCACCTCCTGCGCGGACAGAGCGCCGTCGAAGAATCGGAGCGCTGTGCCGTCCGGGTTCCTCGCCACGCGTGTCTTCCAGACGGCCACGAGCGAGTCGGGAACCGCATCCGTCCCCGTGCCGGACCCGTCAGGGGACGTGCCCGTCCGCCGGCTGTCATCCACTGCCATCTGCCGTCCTTCCCACCCATGTCCATGCGCTTGGCGTGCCGGTCACGTGAGTCCGCGCTTGAGGATCTTCCCGGTGGACGTCATCGGCAGGGTCTGCACGATCTCCACGATGCGCGGGTACTTGTAGCCGGCCATCTGCTCCCTGCCCCAGGCGATCAGCTCGTCGGGACGGGCCTCGGCGCCGCGGTCGAGGATGACGAACGCCTTGATCTCCTCACCGTGGCTTTCGTGCGGCACGCCGACGACCGCGGCGAGGCTGATCGCGGGGTGCGTCATCAGGACCTCCTCGATCTCGCGCGGGTACACATTGAAGCCACCACGGATGATCAGGTCCTTCGCCCGGTCGACGACGTAGTAGAAGCCGTCCGCGTCCCTGCGGGCCAGGTCACCGGTGCGGAACCAGCCGTCCCTGATGGCATCGGCGGTGGCCCCGGGGCGGCCGTGGTAGCCCTTCATGACGTTGTGGCCCTTGACCGCGATCTCCCCGATGGCACTCCCTGTGCCGTCGTCCTCGACCTCCGACCAGTCCGGCGTGACGAGCTTGACCTCCACGCCCCAGATGGGCACGCCGATGGAGCCGGGCCGCGGCTCTCGCGCCGGATCGCTGAAGGTCACCACCGGCGAGGTCTCGGAGAGGCCGTAGCCCTCCAGGACCCGGACGCCCAGTCGTTCCCTGACCTGCTTGATGATCTCGGCAGGGAGCGAGGCACCGCCGGAGACACCGACGCGCAGGTTCCGGGCGATCCGCGCGACGTCGACGTCCTCGGTGAGCGCCTGCAGCAGGCCCCACCACATGGTGGGGACGCCCGCGAAGAAGGTGATGTCCTCCTGCCGCATCAGGGACACCGCCTGCCGGGCGTCGAATCGTGGCAGCAGCACCAGGGTGCTCGCCGTCGAGAAGCCGGCGTTCATCTGCACGGTCGCGCCGAAGGAGTGGAACAGCGGCAACACGACCAGGTGAGTGTCCAGGGCGGGCCGGTTCTCCAGCAGCCGGTTGCACGCCAGGGCGTTGAGAACGAGGTTGGCGTGGCTGAGTTCGGCGCCCTTCGCCTGTCCTGTCGTACCGCTCGTGTAGAGGAGCACCGCCGGGTCGTCCCCCGACGTCGCGATACTGTCGAACGTCGTCGCAGTACCCTGCAGCGCGGCGCCCATGGTCTCGACGCCCTCGATCGGGCTTTCCGCCTCGGGGCCGGCGGTGACGAGGAAGAAGTGCTCGCAGCCCGTGGTCTCGTCGAATCCGGCGCGTCCCTCCGTGCCCATCGGCAGGCCGGCGTCACCCTCGAAGCAGAAGTACGCCTTCGCCCCCGAGTCGGCGAGGTGATAGGCGATCTCCCGGCTCTTGAGCAGGATGTTGAGTGGTACGACGACGGCGCCGGCCTTGAGGATCCCGTAGTAGACGATCGGGAAGTAGGGCACGTTCGGGCAACTGATCGCGACCTTGTCGCCGGGCCGGATGCACCGGTCGACCAGAAGGTTGGCGACCTGGTTGGCGGCTGCCTCGACCTGAGCGTAGGTGAGTCGCGTCGTGCCGAGGACGATGGCGTCCCGGTCCGGGTGTGTGCGGGCGGATTCCTCGAGCATGACCGAGAGGTTCAGCATGGTGTCTTCCGGGAAGGTGGGCCGGCCGCCGGGAAGGGACCACGCGGACCGGCTCGGAGCGGTTGGGGATTACGCGCGGCTGGACGCGGACGTCACAGCCGCCGCAGCAGCCGGTCGAGGGCCTCGGCTGTCGCCTCGATGTCGGCGGTGGTGTGTGCCGTGCTGATGAAGACCTTGCCGGACGGCATGAACAGGAAGCCTTGACGCAGCATCTCTTCGAGGATCACGGTCCAGAGCCCGCTGGTCCCGTGGAGTTGGGTGGCTCCACCGGCGGGGACGTACTGGAGGAGCGAGCCGACCCGGTTGAAGCGGCCGAAGTCGGCAGATGAACCGAGGGCGCCGCCGACGAGGGCTTCGAACTCGGACGAGGTCCGTTCGAGCAGCTCATACACCGAGGGATCGGCCAGGACGCGCATCGTCGCCGTGACGGCTGCCAGTGCGACCGGGTTGGCGTTGAAGGTTCCGGCGTGCACGACGCCGGCCGTCACCTGATCGACCAGTTCGGCCCGGCCGACGACGGCGCTCTGGGTGAAGCCGCCGGCCATCGCCTTCCCGAAGACGGACAGGTCGGGCAGCACACCGTACTTCTCGGCCGCCCCGCCCCGTGCGATCCGGAACCCGGCGATCACCTCGTCGAAGACGAGGACGACACCGTGCCGGTCGCAGAGGGTTCGCAGCGTCGACAGAAACTGCGGTGAGGGTACTTCGACGCCTGCGTTGCTCATCACCGGGTCGACCAGCACGGCCGCGATGTCGCGCTCGGCGGACTCGCTCAGCAGGCGCTCGGCCAGCTGTACGTCGTTGAAGCGCGCCACGACCAGATCGTCCAGCACGCTGGCCGACTGCCCCGGTCCGCCGGGGGTGGCGGGGCGGTCGCAGTCGTCCTCGGACATCCCGGCGTACACGGTGTCGTGCCAGCCGTGGTAGCTCTTGGCGAACTTCAGGACGCGGCGCCGCCCGGTGGCGGCCCGCGCGAGGCGCAGCGCCACCTGCACCGCTTCGGTCCCCGTGTTGCTCCACAGCAGTCGCTCGCCGTGCGGCACGGCCTCGAGAACCGCTTCCGCAGCGAGATACTCGAGCGGGTGGCCAGTGCCGACGACCTGCATCTTCGCCGCGACCTCGGACACCGCGGACACCACGCGCGGGTCGCCGTGACCGAGGACGAGCGGGCCCCAGGCCATCACGTAGTCGACGTACCGGTCGCCGTCCAGGTCCCAGACGTACGCGCCCCGCGCCTCACGCACGAAGAGCGGGTGGGGAGGCATCGCGGCGCGCAGGCCCGACCCCACACCCCCGCCGACGCTGCGGCGGGCTCGCTCGAAAGCCGAGCGTGATGATTCCAGGGCCATGAGATCTTCCCTGCCTTTCAGTACGTGATCACCGAGCGGATGCCGATGCCGCGCTTCATCTGGTCGAACGCCTCGTTGATGTCCTGGAGACCGATCACGCTCGTCACGAGGGAGTCCAGGTCGATGCGGCTGTTCATGTAGTGGTCGATCAGCATGGGGAAATCGGTGTCCGGCTTGCTGGAGCCGTAGTTCGAACCGATGAGCGACAGTTCCTGATCGGACATGACGAACGGGTCGATGGAGATCCTCATGCCGTCCGCCACTTGCCCGGCGACTACCGCCGTGCCGCCTCGGGCCAGGACCTCGTAGGCCGACTCGATGGTGCGGGGCAGCCCGATGGCCTCGATGGCGATCTCCACGCCGCGTCCGTCGGTGAGTTGCCGCACCCTGTCGGCGAGATTCTCGCGGGCGCTGTTGATCAAGTCGGTCGCACCGAAGACGCGTGTCTGCTCGAGCTTCTCGTCGGAGATGTCCGCAGCGATGATCCTCCGGGCGCCGGCGAGCCGGGCCCCCTGGATCGCGTTCAGCCCGACGCCTCCGCAGCCGAGGACCAGCACGGTGTCGCTCGGCCGCACGCCGGCGGTGTTGACGGCCGCGCCGACGCCGGTCGTGACGGCGCATCCGACCAAGGCCGACTGCGGGAACGGGGGCGTCGTCCCGGATGGTGATCGCGGCCGATTCGGGTACGAGGGTGTACTGGCCGAACGTTCCGAGGCCCGCGAAGCTGTAGACGTCGCCCTCGTCCACGGACGTGATCCGGGTACGACCGTCGAACGAGAGGTGGTGCGCCGAGTGCCGGCTGACCATGTCACACAGGACGGGTCTGCCGCTGATGCAGTAGCGGCAGCGGCGACATGAAGGCGTCCAGGACAGCACGACGTGGTCGCCCTTCTTCAGCGTCGTGACGCCTTCGCCGACGCTCTCGACGATCCCGGACCCCTCGTGGCCGAGGATCATCGGCGAGGGAACTTCCCATTCGCCCAGGAGCACGTGCAGGTCGCTGTGGCACACTCCGCTCGCCTTGAGCCGTACGAGTACCTCGCCGGGCGGAGGCGTCGAGGGAAGGGTCACTCGTTCGACGGTCAGTGGTTCGTTCGGCGTCCTGAAGACAGCGGCGTCGAATTCGATGGTCATGGCGGGTTTCCTTCTGCGCGGTGCGGCGATCACGCCCGGGCGGTGCGGATGAGCTTCTTGTTGGCGAACTCGTCGATTCCGGCCCGGCCCAGTTCGCGGCCGAAGCCGGACCGCTTGACCCCGCCGAAGGGCAGTTCCGCGCCTTCGAGGCCGACACCGTTGATGAAGACCATGCCGGCGTCGATCCTGTCGGCGACGCGCAGCGCCTGCTCGGCGTCCGTCGTGAACACGTAGGAGCCCAGTCCGTACGGGGTTGTGTTCGCCAGCTCGACGGCCTCGTCCTCGGAGGCGACGCGGTAGACGGTCGCGACGGGGCCGAAGAGCTCCTCGGCGGCCGACGGCGACGTCGGCGAGACGCCCGACAGAACGCCAGGCGGGAAATAGGCCCCTTCGCGCCGGCCTGCGGAGACGAAGGTGGCCCCGCCATCGACGGCTCGCTCGACCTGTTCTTCGACGTACTCGGCAGCGGCGACCGAGGAGAGCGGCGCCAGGCCGTCGGTCAGGGCGAGCACCTTCTCGGTGAACCTGTCGAGGAAAGCGTCGTAGATGTCCTCGGCGACGATGAAACGCTTCCCGGCGTTGCACACCTGCCCGCTGTTCTCGAATCGCGTCTCGACCGCCGCCTGTACCGTGGCGTCGAGGTCGTGGGTCGACAGCACGATGAACGGGTCCGAACCGCCCAGTTCGAGCACCACCTTCTTGAGGCTGCGCCCGGCCGTCTCGGCGATCTCCGCGCCGGCCCGCTCCGAACCGGTGAAGGAGACGCCTTGCACCCTGGGGTCCGCGATGGCGCGAGCGATCTGCTCGCCGGTGGCGTGGACATTGACGTAGCAGCCCGGGGGGAAGCCCGCGTCCGTGAACAGCTGCTGGAGCGCCTCGGACGACTCCGGACACTGCGATGCGTGCTTGAGCACGATGGTGTTGCCCAGCACGAGATTGGGCGCGGCGAATCGGGCCACCTGGTAGTACGGGTAGTTCCAGGGCATGATCCCCAGCAACACGCCGACCGGCTGGCGACGGATGAAAGCGGTGCCCTCTCCCGCGAGAAGCTCGATCGGTTCGTCGGTGAGGAACTTCTGCGCGTTCTCGGCGTAGTACCTGTAGATCGAGGCGCTGAATCCGACCTCCGCGACGGCCTCGTCCACCGGCTTGCCCATCTCCCGGTGGATGATCTCGGCGAGCTGCCCGCTGCGCTCGCTGTGCAGGGTGGCAACGGTGTTCAACAACTGGGCGCGTTGTTCCACGGAAGTCTGCCTCGACCACTGCGCGTGGGCTTCTGCCGCCGCGTCGAGCGCTCCGTCGACGGCCTCGTCCGTCGCGGTGGGGTACTCCTTGACCAACTTGCCGCTGGCGGGGTCCACGACCGCGTACACGTGCCTCTTCGCCATGCTGACTCCTTCTTCGTTTTCGGGATTCACGCGAGGGTTCCGGTTGCGTGGGCCGGGTTCGCGTCCACGGCCGCGTTGTGGTCGTGCAGCGCGCGGTAGGCGCGGAAGTAGACGAAGCCCTGAGTGCCCCACGTCGCCAGCGCGGCGGTGTAGAAGATCGTGCGGTCCGCGTCGTCGAAGGGCAGGGGGAAGAAGTCGTAGGTCAACGCGATGGCTGTTCCCGCGGCCGTGACCAGGCCCGTCCAGATCGCGGGCCACTTCGCGCCCGCGTTCCGGAGCCGCTTGGCGAAGGACCCGAGGAAGACCGCCGTGAGGAGATTGGCGACCACGTAGAAGACGGCGACCCAGAACGCGGACGGGTCGGTGTGGAGGTCTGCGCCGTGGAACTGCCGGAGGAAGAGGCCGGCCACGATCGCGACTCCGAACACGGCGACGTCGACGCCGCGGCTCGGCTTGTAGCGATGGGTGACCTTCATCAGGCCCATGACCAGGATGAGCGTGATGCCGACCGCCCGGGAGAACGCGTCGAAGAAGTACGCCACGTCGTACAGGACGCTGCCGCTGTCGGCTCCGGACAGTGACCAGAGCAGGAAGTTGCTGCCCGATGTGGCGACGACCATCCACTCGAGGCCGAGGAGGTGGTTGCCGTACCGGCGGATGAACTTCCAGCCGTAGAAGTAACCGGCGAAGATCATCCAAAGGTCGGCCAGCAGGAACAGCGTTTCCTTCATCGCAACGCCCCCTCTCGGACGTCGCGGGACAGGAGGGCGATGATGCTCTCGGCGGTGCGCTGGCCGGTCAGAACCGCGCCGTTCATGGTGCCGGCCCATTCGCCGGCGGTTTCGCTGCCGGCCCAGTGGATGCGCCCGTGGGGCCTGGACAGCGCCTTGCCGAAGCTCGTGGTCGCGTAGGGGGCGACAGCGGGATTGGGGCCGCCCGGGGCGAAGGGCTCCGCTCCCCAGCAGTGGTCCACGTAGTCGATCGGGGTGCGGGCCTGCGGACCGTAGAGGTCGGCGAGCTGCTGGACGACCCGGTCGCGTCGGGACTCAGGGCTGAAACCGTCGAAGACGCGCGGATCGCAGAAGGCCATCATGACGCCCGGTCCGCTGTGGGCGGGGGACACGTCGAAGGTGATGAACACGGTTCCGGTGTCGGTCACCGCCTCACCGGAGTATCCCTCGGCCCGCCAGAACGGCTTCTCGTAGGCCACGAAAGCCTTGCTCAGCACGCCCATGCGCCAGGTTCGCGTGAGCCCTTCACCCTGCTCGGGCAGGGTGGGCTCGAACTCGATGGCGGCGCGGTGCGCCGGCGAGGCCGTGACGACCGCGTACCTGGCGTGGATCTCGCCGGAGTCGGTGCGAACGGTGACACCATGGTCGTCCTGCGTGATGCGGCGCACCGGTGTCTGCAGGCGCACGCGGTCGCCGAGCCGCTCCGCCACCCGATTGGCGATCTCCTGGGTGGTCTCGACGATCCGGTCCTGCTGCTGACCGCCGTCGACGTCCAGCATGTGGTCGAGTCCGCCCGCCGAGCGGATGTAGCGCAGTGCGTGCAGCAAGGAGACGTCTCCCGGAGTGCATCCCCATTGCACCTTGCTGACGACGGTCATCAGCGCGCGGGTGCTGGGCAGTGCGTTCTTCCGGTCGAGCCACTCGCCGAACGAGATGGCGTCGAGCCGGTCGGCCCCGGGGGTCTCCCAGGCGGCGTTCACGTCGACGGTCGCGACCAGCTTGTTCACCGCCGTCTGCATGCGGGCCATGTCCACCAGGGCCAGGGGGGAGACCTTGGGAATGGTGCCGCTGTAGGTGCGGCGCCGACCCGCCATCCACAGCACGTTGCGGCCCTGGGCGAACTGGCCGGTCGTGGTGCACCCCACCCGGCTCGCGAGGTCTCGGACGGCGGTGTGGCGCCGTGCCACCCACGTCGCTCCGAGGTCGACCTTCACGCCCGCCACCTCTCCGGAGAGCGAACGTCCTCCGACCCGGTCGCGGCCTTCCACGACCACGACGGACCGCCCGATGCTCACCAGCCGCTCGGCAGCGCTCAGGCCGGCGAAGCCGGCACCGACGACCACGACGTCGACCGTGGTGCCCGTGGAGCGGGGCTCACGAGATCCGGACATGGTTTCCTCCTTCGCCCACGCGGTTCGCGTGCTGCGCGATGTAGCTCGTGATGGGATCGACGAGGGTCTCGGGAATGTGATGGCCCATGCCGGGAATGACCACGTGCTGGGCCGAGCGGATCGCCTGGACGGTCGCGGCGCCGCCGCTCGGGTCGACCAGCGGGTCTCGGTCGCCGTTGATGACCAAGGTCGGGGCCGTGATCTTGCTCAACTGGGCTGTCCGGTCTCCGGAGCGCTGGATGGCCTGGATCTGGCGCGCGGTGCCGGCCGCCAGGTCACCGGCGCCGCGATCCCATCCGCGCGCCGCGATGGCGGCCTCGGCCGCGTCGTCGATGGGATGTTCCGTTCCCGCGATGTGCCGGGTGAGCCGCAGGTGGGCACGGACCGCCGCGGTTCTGGTCCTCGCCGGCGGGGCGGCAAGGAGTCGGATCGTTGACAGAGCCGGTTGGCCCACCTTCTTCGCTCCGGTGGTCGAGTAGAGGGAGGTCAGTGACAAAACGCGCTCGGGCGCCGTGGCCGCGATCGTTTGCGCGATCATCCCGCCCATTGACCGCCCCACCAGGTGCACTCGCGAGATCCCGAGATGGTCGAGTACGCCGATGCCGTCCTGGGCCATGTCGGCCAGCGCGTACGCGTCGTCGCGCGGACGCCCGGCGATCTGACGCCAGAGCCCGGGAGGGGGAGCGGTGACGAACGTCGACTGGCCGACGTCGCGGTTGTCGATCGCGACGACCCGGAAGCCGCGGGTGACGAGTGAGCCGACGAACGAGTCGGTCCAGAAGGTGAGGTCCTCGCCCAGTCCCGCGACGAGCAGCATCGCGGGGTCGGCCTTGTCGCCGTAGTCCCGGAAGCAGATCCTGATCCCGGACGGTGAGGTCGCGTACTGGTCGACGCCCTCGGCGCCGCTCGTCTCAGGCATGGGTGGCTCGCCTCCCACCGGGCGCCTGTGCGGCAGTCCGACGGGCGCCGAACTCGAGGTGCTCGTCGGCCACCGGGCCGCGGAGGGCCTTGGCGTCCTCGGGGTAGGACATCGCCATCCGCCAGGGCTTCTCGGGGCCCTGCTTGGGCATGCGCTTCTCGGCGCGCTTGGCGTACCCGGCCTGAAGGTCCATGACGGGCTTGCGCTCGGTCCCCGCGGGTGCGACCGGAACGACCGTGTCGTATCCGCGGGTGTCCATGTGCCTGACCAGGTCGATGAAGTAGCGACATATCAGGCCCACCTTGAGCGTCCAGGACGAGGTGGTGTAGCCGATCGCCATCGCCCAGTTCGGGATCCCGCTCAGCAGCATGCCGCGGTAACAGAGCGCGTCCGCGATGTCGACCTGACGTCCGTCGACCACGATGGGCATGCCGCCGAAGAGCTGCAGGTTCAGCCCCGTCGCGGTGACGATGACGTCGGCTTCCAGCTCCTCGCCCGACGTCAGGACGATTCCGCGCTTGCTGAACCTCGCCACAGTGTCGGTGACGACGGAGGCCCTGCCCTCCTTGATCGCGTCGAAGAAGTCGCCGTCCGGTGCCAGACACAGCCGCTGGTCCCACGGGTCGTACGGCGGGTTGAAGTGCTTGTCGACGTCGAATCCCTTGGGAAGACGCTTGATGTTCTCGCGCCGGATCAGCGCCCGTCCGGCCTTGGGGAAGGTCCGCAGACCCTTGACGACGGCGTGCTCGGTCCAGATGTTCTTGAACCGCGTCACGGCGTACCCGCGCTCTTCTCCGAGCAGCTTCGTGAGCGCCAGGGCGACCCTGTCGACACGGGGAAGCGCCATGACGTAGGTGGGGGTGCGCTGCAGCATCGTCACGTGCCGGGCGGCGCCCGCCCCGGTGGTCATGGCCGGCACCAGCGTGATCGCGGTCGCGCCGCTCCCGATGACGACGACCTTCTTCCCGCTGTAGTCGAGGCCCTCGGGCCAGTGCTGCGGGTGAACGATCTGGCCCTCGAAGTCGTCCCGCCCAGGGAACTCCGGGGAGAATCCCTCGTCGTACCGGTAGTAGCCGGTGGCGGCGAAGACCCATCCCGCGCGGATCGTCTTGACCTGGGTCGCTCCTGTGGCGGGGTCCGACGTCTGGACGGTGAGAGTCCATTTCGAGTCCGCTGAGGACCACTCGGCGCGGACGACACGGTGGCGGAGCCTGAGGACGTGCTCCAGGCCGTTCTCCTCGACTGTTTCTTGGAGGTACTCCCTGATGAGGGGAGCGTCGGCGATCGCGGCTTTGTGGCGCCACGGTTTGAACTCGTAACCGAATGTGTGGAGGTCGGAGTCCGAGCGGATGCCGGGATAGCGGAACAGGTCCCAAGTGCCCCCGATGTCGTCGCGCGCTTCCAGCACGACGAGCGACTTGTCGGGGAGCTCTCGGCTGAAATAGGTGGCCGCGCCGATCCCGGAGATCCCTGCTCCGACGATCACCACGTCGAACTCCTCGACGGCGTCCAACACCTCAGCTGTCATGGCGTTTCCTCGCTGTTCCTGTGGCGGTCGCTTCACTGTCCCCAGCCGTGACCGCGGTGAGAACGACAGTGAGCACCTGCTTCGCCCAGGCCCGGTGCAGGATGCACAGGCAGGTGTACCGGTGCGCTCATACGGTGCGGACGTCCGAGCAACGACCTCGGTCGAGATCGTGTTCGGCTCTTCGAGGAGCAGAAGACCTGAGCGGCGCCTCCGCAGGGGCCGGCCTCGCCGTAGCCGTTGCGGTGCCATCACCGGCGTGATAGACGTTTGCCGGTGTTTAGTGTCACTAAACACCTCGTCGCGGCTGCGTGGAGAGGTCGTCCTCGTTGTCGTCACGCCTTCACCGCGCTTCGGGCACCACATGCGTATCGAGCCGAGGCGGATCGCGGCTGTCACTCATGCTGTCGCGGCCGAGGAAGCGACGAGCAGCCCAGTTCTCGCTCGGGGTCACGACTTCTCAGAACTGAGCCGGAGCAGCAGAAGTCGGGTCCCCTCGCCCTGCTGCGGAGGTGCCGCGCAGGTTCGCTTCGTGTGGCCGTACCACCTCACGTACTCATTCATCCACCCATGACGAGCCGGTACCGGCCCGGGAGCTGAAAGGTGGTCGACATGACCGACCTCTCCAAGACAGGGCACGTCGAAGCACCTGGCGGTGAAGCGGGATCGGGCAACCCGCTCAACCGAGGGCTCGGCGTATCGCAGATCGTGTTCATGGTCGTCGCCGCAGCGGCGCCGCTCGGACTGGTGGCCGGCGGGGTGCCGCTCGCCTTCGCCGTGAGCGGCAGTCCGGGGATGCCGCTGTACTTCGCATTGACCACCGTGATGCTGCTGATCTTCGCCGTCGGCTTCACGCTGATGGCAGGACGGGTACGCAACGCGGGCGCCTTCTACGCCTACGTCCAGGCGGGGCTGGGCCGCATACCCGGTCTCTCGGCCGCGACCCTCGCGCTCTTCTCCTACACGCTGCTTCTCGTCGGGGTGAACGCCTATGTCGGCGTCGCGACGAGCAATGTCATCGAGCGGTACGCCGACGTCGGCTCTCCGTGGTGGTTGTGGGCATTCGTCTCGCTGGGCATCATCGCCTTCCTCGGCCTCGGCGTCATGTTCGCCATCTTCGGGTTCATCGGCTTTGAGGCGACAGCCGTGTTCCGCAACGAGGCCAAGGATCCCGACGTCACGGTCCTGCGGGCGACGTACGTCGCGATCCTGGTGATCGGGGTCTTCTACTCGTTCACCGTGTGGGCGATCGTGGTGGGTGTCGGCGTCGACGCGGTGACCGGCGCCGCGAAGGCCGACCCAGAGGGCCTGGTCCTCACACTGGCGCGGAGCTACGTCGGGTCCGTCTGGGCCGACGTGATGCAGGTGCTCCTGATCACCAGTCAGTTCGCGTGCGTGCTGGCCTTCCACAACGTCGTGACGCGCTACCAGTTCGCGCTGTCCCGGGCCCGCGCCCTACCCGCGCCGCTGGGCGTCGTTCACCCCCGGCACCGCGCGCCGTCGTCATCCTCGGCTGTCGCCTCGGCGGTCGCGTCCGTCACCACACTTGTCGTCGTCGCGCTCGGCCTCGACCCGATCGGGGACCTCTACACGTGGTTCTCCGGCGCCGCCACCCTCGGCGTCGTTCTGCTGATGGCGGCCACCAGTCTCGCGGTGATCGGCTACTTCCGGCGCGCCGGTGAGCAGCAGTCGGTGTGGCGCGTGGTCGTGGCCCCGGCCGTGGCCTTCCTCGGTCTGGCCTGTGTGGGCTACCTGATGGTCGCCAACTTCCCGCTCCTCGTCGGCACCACCGAGGGCGCCTGGGCCATCGGTGGGTTCGTCGCCCTCTCGGCCGTGGTCGGCGCGGTGCAGGCCCTCGTCCTGCGGGCGCGCCGACCGGCCGTCTACGAGCGGTTCTAGGCCGGTCCTCGTGCGACGCGCAGCAGCGGAGGCGACAGGACCCACAGCACCTCGCTCACCGACGTACCCGGGTTGTCGAACTGGTGAAGCGTCTGACCGGAGAACGAGGTGGACACGCCGGCTGACAGCATCCGGGTCTCGCCCCCGACGATCAGACGGGTCGAGCCACTCAGTCCCATCGCGAAGATCGTGGTGTCGAGCCGATAGGAGCCACCGGTGCCTCCGCCTGGTTCGATCACGGAACGGAAGACCTGGAAGGCCGTGGTGTCGGCGGGCGTGAGCAGGTACTCGGCTACGCCTTCACCGCCCATGTCGATCAGGCTTCCGCCCTCCACGACCTGCTCGTGGGGGTACGCGAACAGCTCGCCGACCCCGATCTGCAGCACATCGCAGACGCGCAGCAACGTCGGGACGGACACGCTGGTGAGCCCACGCTCCAACTGACTCAGGAAGCCCTTGGTGACCTCTGCCTGGTGCGCGACCTCCGTCAACGACAACCCGCGGCTGAGCCTGATCTTCCTCAGCTGCGCGCCTGTGGATGTTTCGGAGGCAGCGGAGCCCTTGGCCGCTCCGTCTGCCCTCCTGCTGTCATCGATGGACATCCCGCTCACCGCCCGTCCCGTGGCCGAGGTCGTGTGCCCGTCTGGTGACAGGCCGACCCAGACGAACCCCCTCCGTGGCACGAGGCTAAGGCATGCGCGTCACGGGCGGCTGGCGTGCCCTTCCGCGGACAACGGCGCGAAAACCCTTGCGGCCCCATCGACGGCCTGGTAGACCTGCCTTCGTTTAGTAACGCTAAACACGTCCACAGCTCTTGGAGCCCCATGTGCGCGGTTGTTCTCCGGAGACCCGGCCACGCCTGTCGAGGCGGCGGATGCCGACCTCACCGATCCGCAGACGGGCGAAGTCGGGCTTCGCATCACCGCGGCGGGGTGTGCCACGCGGAGCGGGTGCGTCTGAATCGGGGCACGGCCTCGGGGGCACACGCGGGTCAAGCACGTCATGGGCCACGTCGATGCCGACCGACTGACGAGCGAAAGAGCGGACACTGACGGATTCAGCTTCTCCGGCCTGCCGAGTGCACAGCAGTCTCGGGCAGCCGCTGCCGCACGGTGGTGGCGCCCCAATGCCGGCGGCCGACCACGCCTCTGCCGGTGACACGGCATGTCGGGGGCGTCGGCACCTCGGATTCAGGGGGACACTTGGACATGAACGAGCTGTGGCCCCCGCCCTCCCGCGAGGTCGCTGACGCGATCAGGTCACTGTGCCAGCGCCTGCTGACGGAAACGGACGCCCTGGTCGACACCTTCGCAAGGCCCTCTCTCGTGGCTCAGAAAGACCCTGCCCTCCTCGCCGATGCCTCGCTGGTCGAGGAGGATTGGGAACTCAACCGCTCCGATCTCGTCCAATGGCTGACCGCGAACGTCCAGCAACCGGGGCGGCGAGTGGAACCCTACGTCGGCCCGAGAGCCATGGCGTACATCAACGATCTCGTCTCCCGGGGCATTGCGCCCGACTTCGCCGGTGCGTGGCGTGTGGCGCTGGGGATCGGCTGGCGGCGATGGCTGGAGGAATGCGTGGCGCGCTGCGCCGACCGCGACCTTCTCGTGGGGGTCCTGGACGTCACGGCGCAGTCGATGGTGCAGTACGCCCTCGACTCGGTCGCAGCCCTGCGCCAGGCCGGCCTGACCGCTGCGGTGGGCAACGCGGATGCCGAGGGGATCGCGCTGATCCAGCTGATCGCCAGCGGGGCGCCGATGGCGGAGGATCTTGCCGAGAGACGCCTGCGCTACCGGATGGCACGGTGGCACACGGGTCTCGTGTTGTGGATCGATGATCCTCAGCAGGTCGATGCCCTGGACGAGGCGACCCTGGCCGTGCGCTCCGCTGCCACCGGTCGAACCGCTCTGGTGGCACGCGCCAGTGCGACGTCGCGGTGGATCTGGCTCTCGGGGGCGGGTGCCGTCCCGGACCTTCACCACGTGGAGCAGGTCATGGCGACGGCTGACGGGGTCCGCGTGGCGGTGGGAAGGCCGGGGCATGGGCTCCAAGGGTTCAGGACCAGCCACCAGGACGCCCTCGCGGCACAGGCGCTGGTCATCCGGCTCGGGTCCGACCGGCGATTCACGGCTTACGCCGACGTCGAGCTGATCGACGCGCTCACGAAGGACCGGGCCGGCGCACGTCGGTTCGTCATCAACACGTTGGGGTCGTTGGCCGAGGCTGACACGGCACTGCGGGAGGCGCTCCTCACCTACGTGCAGTGCGGATTCAACGCCACCCGGGCGGCCGCCCACCTCTACGCCCACCGAAACACCGTCGAGCGGCGCGTCTCGCGCGCCAACGAACTCTCGGCCGTAAAGGTGGAGGACAACCCGGCCCATGTGGCGGCGGCGCTCCTGGTGTTGGACATCGTGCCTGACATCGTGGCGACCAATCCCAGCTGAGCTCCGGGCGCGGCGCTCGACCTTCCTGACTCAGGGAAACGCCCGGAGGACGAACAGGGCAAGGGGTGGACAGGGCCGCGCATGCGATCCCGGAGGGGGTCGTGCAGGCAGGCTGCCATGGCCGGCAGCATAGGTCGGCCGGTATGCCCGCCCGGTGATCAGCGCAGGCCCCGTCGTCTTCGTCCGCGTCCGCAGCATCGACCTCAGAGCACTCCTCACGCTGGACCGCTGACGGATACCACTCCGGATCAGGTCGATCATGTACGCCATGCCTCGGGACGCAACCGAGCGGAACATAGACCGTGATCGCCGGTTGGCCAAACCGGCGGTCACGGCAACCCTTGGAGTGGTTTGTCAATCTCTGGGGCGTGGACGCCCCATCGACTTCTCAGTTCGGGAGGAGCACCCGGACTGGAGGAAAGCGAGTAGTCCTGTCTTATCCGATCAAGAAGCTCGCCCTCGTTGCCAAGGGGAAGGTTCGGTACCGGTTCGTGGTCGATGCAGCCCCTGATCCGGTCACCGGGAAGCGTAAGCAGCTGACGCGTACCTTCGGGGGTTGAGGGAGGCGAAGGCGCAGTACGCGAGCATCGTGCCTCGTCGCAGCTACACCATGACCCTGGCCCGGGTCCGCGGAAGGCTCGGGCACATCAGGCTCCCGGACCTCACCGAGGAACATGTGGCGGCATGGATGCGATGGGCGCTCCAGGAGGGGCGTGGGCGGGGAGCCTGCAGGCACCGTTCCTCCTGGTTCTGATGGGTCTTCGGCCGGCGGAGATCTGTGGCATGCGCTGGGCGGACGTCGACCTGGACGAAGTCACGGTGTCCATCCCCGACACCCGCACGGTCATGGGGAACGACATCGTCGTGGAGAAGGATGCCAAGTCGCTTGCCGGTGAGCGGCAGCTTCCTCTGCCGGCACCGGTTGCGGCTGCCTCGACCGCGTTCAGGGATGCTCAGGCCGACGAGAAGGCGGCGGCGGGGCAGGGGTACGAAGGCAGCGGCCACGTTCTCGTGGATGCTCGGGGCAGGGCGCTCAACGGACGTCAGCTGCGGGAGCTGGCCTACGAGGTCATGGACCGCACCGGGCTGCGTCGGGTCCGTCTGTACGACGCCCGGGCGAGCTGCCTGACATACCTGGCGAACCACGGGGTCCCGGACCACCTTCTCGCCCGGTGGGCCGGTCACGCCGACGTCCGGACCACGAAGCGCTGGTACGTGAAGCCGGATGTGGAGGACCTGCGGCCGGCGGCGGCCACGTGGGGAGGTCTGGCGAGTGGTTCCGCCCCCGTTCACGGAGAGAATGTGAGATGTGGGAGCGTGAACGGGTGAGTGAGAAGAACGTCGACAGCTTGCAATACCGCTTTGACGGGCCGGAACAGGCCCCGGTTCTCGTCATGGGGCCGTCCCTCGGTGCTACGTGGCACATGTGGGACCGCCAGGTGCCGGAGCTGGCCAAGCAGTGGCGGGTTCTCCGGTTCGACCTGCCGGGACACGGCGGTGCCCCCGCGCACCCGGCCGGCTCCGTCGCCGACCTCGCCGGCCGGCTGCTGGCCACGCTGGACGCGCTCGGCGTGCAGCGCTTCGGCTACGCGGGCTGCGCGCTCGGCGGCGCCGTCGGCATCGAGCTGGCCCTGCGCCACCCCGAGCGGCTCGCCTCGCTCGCGCTGGTCGCCGCCTCCCCCCGGTTCGGCACCGCGGACGAGTTCCGGCAGCGCGGGGTGGTGGTCCGTACCAACGGGCTCGACCCGATCGCCCGGAGCGCTCCCGACCGCTGGTTCACCGGCGGGTTCGCCGCCGCGCAGCCCGCGATCACCGAGTGGGCCGTGCAGATGGTCCGTACCACCGACCCGGGCTGCTACATCGCCGCCTGCGAGGCGCTGGCCTCCTTCGACGTACGGTCCGAGCTCGGCCGGGTGGGCGTGCCGACGCTGGTGCTGGTCGGCTCCGACGACCAGGTCACCGGCCCGGCGGAGGCCCGTACCCTGGTCGCGGGCATCCCCGACGCCCGGCTCGCGGTCGTGCCCGGCGCCTCCCACCTGGTGCCGGTCGAGCAGCCCGCCGCCGTCACCGACCTGCTCGTCCACCACTTCTCCACCGCCTGGCAGCAGCCCTTCGACACCGGGCAGACCGCCCTGCCGGCCGCGGTCGCGCCCGCCGTCCCGGCGCCCGCCCCGGCCGTGCCGGCGCAGGCCGCGCCGGTCGCCGAGATCGCCCCGGTCGCCGTACCCGCCCAGAGCGACGGGCCGCCCGACCGGTACGAGACCGGGCTGAAGATCCGCCGCGAGGTCCTCGGCGACGCGCACGTGGACCGGACGCTGGCGGACTCCGACGAGTTCTCCGGGGACTTCCAGGACTTCATCACCCGCTACGCCTGGGGCGAGATCTGGGACCGGCCGGGCCTGGACCGCCGTACCCGCAGCTGTGTCACGCTGAGCGCGCTGGTCGCCGGCGGCCACCTGGAGGAGCTGGCCGCCCACACCCGGGCGGCGCTGCGGAGCGGACTGACCCCGGCCGAGATCGCCGAGGTGCTGCTGCAGACCGCCGTCTACTGCGGGGTGCCGGCCGCGAACAGCGCGTTCCGGGTCGCCCAGCGGGTCATCCGCGAGGAGACCACGCCCGCCGAGTAGTGCCGCGCGCGGCGGGCGCGGGCGTGAAGATGGGAGACATGAAGCTCACGAAGAAGTCCCACGCCTGCGTCCGCCTCGACAAGGAGGGCCGGACGCTCGTCATCGACCCGGGCGCCTTCTCCGAAGAGGACGCGGCGCTCGGCGCGGACGCCATCCTGATCACGCACGAGCACCCGGACCACTTCGACGAGTTCCGGCTGCGGGCCGCCATGGAGGACAACCCCACCGCCGAGATCTGGACCCTCGGGGCCGTCGCCGAGCGGATCACGGCCGCCTTCCCGGGCCGGGTGCACACCGTCGGCCACGGCGACACCTTCACCGCCGCCGGCTTCGACGTCCAGGTGCACGGCGAGCTGCACGCGGTGATCCACCCCGACCTGCCGCGCGTCACCAACGTCGGCTACCTGATCGACGGCGGCGCGGTCTTCCACCCCGGCGACGCCCTCACCGTCCCCGACCACCCGGTGGAGACGCTGCTGGTGCCGGTGATGGCCCCCTGGAACAAGATCTCCGAGGTGATCGACTACGTCCGCGAGGTCGCCCCGCGGCGCGCCTACG
Organism: Streptomyces rubradiris; assembly: GCF_016860525.1. Lineage (NCBI taxonomy): Bacteria > Bacillati > Actinomycetota > Actinomycetes > Kitasatosporales > Streptomycetaceae > Streptomyces > Streptomyces rubradiris. The sequence continues at coordinate 1,604,489 of NZ_BNEA01000015.1, read as the reverse complement.
ACGTCCACGACGCCCTGCTCACCGACCTGGCCCTGCCGATCTACGACGGCCACCTCGGCCGGCTGGGCGGCACCGACCACCAGCGGCTGGCGCCCGGGGCGGCGGCGGAGGTCTGAGCCCGTTGTCACAGGCTCCGGGTAGGTTGTGAGGCATGCGCATCGCCACCTGGAACGTGAACTCGATCACCGCCCGCCTGCCCCGGCTGCTGGCCTGGCTGGAGAGCAGCGCCACCGACGTGCTCTGCCTCCAGGAGGCCAAGATCGCCGAGGAGCAGTTCCCCTTCGACCAGCTCCGCGAGCTGGGCTACGAATCGGCGGTCCACGCGACCGGCCGGTGGAACGGCGTGGCGGTGCTCTCCCGCGTCGGCATCGAGGACGTGGTCAAGGGCCTGCCCGGGGACCCCGGCTACGACGGCGTGACCGAGCCGCGCGCCATCTCGGCGACCTGCGGCCCGGTCCGCGTCTGGTCGGTGTACGTGCCCAACGGCCGCGAGGTGGAGCACCCGCACTACGCGTACAAGCTCCAGTGGTTCGAGGCCCTGAAGGCGGCCGTGTACGGCGACGCGCGGGGCAGCCGCCCGTTCGCGGTCCTGGGGGACTACAACGTGGCGCCGACCGACGACGACGTCTACGACGTGACGGCGTTCGAGGGCTCCACCCACGTCACCGCCGCCGAGCGCGCCGCGCTCGCCGCCCTGCGCGAGACGGGCCTGGACGACATCGTGCCGCGCCCGCTGAAGTACGACCGGCCGTTCACGTACTGGGACTACCGCCAGCTGTGCTTCCCGAAGAACCGCGGCATGCGCATCGATCTGGTCTACGGCAACGAGCCGTTCGCCAAGGCCGTCAAGGACGCCTACGTCGACCGCGAGGAGCGCAAGGGCAAGGGCGCCTCCGACCACGCGCCGGTGGTGGTCGACCTGGACGTGTGATGCCACGCTGGGGGCATGCGTCTTCCGTTCCTGGGCCCCCGGCACGACAAGAACGGTGAGCCGGCGCCGCCCGCCGACCCCGAGGCGGTCGCCGCGCTGCTGTCCGAGTGCGATCTGCTGCGCTCGCAGGCGGCCCGGGCGGGTGTCCGCCTCGACGACACCCCGGCCTCCCTGGTGGCCCTGGACCAGATGGACCCGCGCTGGCGCGACGACCCCGAGACGCTGCCCTGGCTGGGCCATGACGCCGGGCTGTACCTGGGCACGGTCGTGGTGCGCACGGTGCCCGGCGCCGCCTGGCGGATCCGCTCCGACGGCGAACCCGTCGTACGGCTCGCCTCCGGCCGGACGGTGGAGGTGGTGCCGGCCGGACAGGAGTGGGCGGCGAGCGGGGTCCCCGAGCTGTCCCAGGTGTACGCCGAGATCGCCGAGGACTGAGCCCGCCCCGGCCCCGGCCGCCCGCTGAACAGGCTCCTGGCGCCCGCTGACGTAAATACGGCTAATGCCCTGAAGGTGCGTGTCGTCCCTCAACCGCACGGCAGGCTGGATAGGTTGCGGCAACCACGACACAGCCGAGAGCGAGTGGGGCTGCGGATGGCCGTCGATCCGTTGATCGAACTGCGCAACGTCAACAAGTACTACGGGGAGCTGCATGTCCTGAGGGACATCGACCTCACGGTCGGCAAGGGGGAGGTGGTCGTGGTCATCGGCCCGTCCGGCTCGGGCAAGTCGACGCTGTGCAGGACGATCAACCGGCTGGAGACCATCGAGTCCGGCACCATCACCCTCGACGGCCGGCCGCTGCCCGCGGAGGGCAAGGCCCTCGCCCGGCTGCGCGCCGAGGTCGGCATGGTCTTCCAGTCCTTCAACCTCTTCGCCCATAAGACCGTCCTGCAGAACGTCTCCCTCGCCCAGGTCAAGGTGCGCGGGCGGCGCCAGGAGGAGGCCGACCGGCGCTCCCGCGAACTCCTGGACCGGGTCGGCCTGCTGAACCAGGCCGACAAGTACCCCGCCCAGCTCTCCGGCGGCCAGCAGCAGCGCGTCGCCATCGCCCGCGCGCTCGCCATGGAACCCAAGGCGATGCTCTTCGACGAGCCCACCTCCGCCCTCGACCCCGAGATGATCAACGAGGTGCTGGAGGTCATGCGGCAACTCGCCCGGGAGGGGATGACCATGGTCGTCGTCACCCACGAGATGGGCTTCGCCCGCGCCTCCGCCAACCGGGTCGTCTTCATGGCCGACGGCCGGATCGTGGAGGACCGCAGCCCGGACGAGTTCTTCACCGACCCGCGCAGCGACCGCGCCAAGGACTTCCTCTCCAAGATCCTCAAGCACTGACCGGGGGACCGCGACCCATGTGCCGTACCACCCGTGTGCCCCGCGCCCTGTGCGCGCTGCTCGCGCTGCTGGCAGCCGCCTGCGGCAAGGAGGGCAGCCCGCCCGGCAAGGGGCCGGCCGCCGGGAAACTCCCGCACTACCAGGTGGCCCAGGACGTCCGCCTGCCCGCCTCCCGGACCTGGACCCGGGCCAAGCGGCGCGGCCACTTCGTCGTCGGCGTCAAGGAGGACCAGCCCTACCTCGGCGAGAAGGACCCGGCCACCGGCGCCTACTCCGGCTTCGACATCGAGATCGCCAAAATGATGTCCGCCTCGCTCGGCCTGGCACCGCAGAGCATCCGGTTCCGCACCATCGCCTCCGCCAACCGCGAGACCGCCCTGCAGAACGGCCAGATCGACTACTACGTGGGCACCTACACCATCAACCCCAACCGCAAGAAACTCGTGGGCTTCGCCGGCCCCTACTACATGGCCGGCCAGTCGCTCCTGGTCCGCAGGGACGAGGACACCATCCACGGACCCCAGGACCTGGCCGGCAAACGCGTCTGCTCGGCGGCCGGCTCCACGCCGTACCAGCGCATCAGGGCCGACTACCCGAAAGCGGTCCTGGTCGCCTACGACACCTACTCCGTCTGCGTGGACAACCTCCTCACCTACCAGGTCGACGCGGTCACCACCGACGACGCCATCCTCATCGGCTACGCGGCCAAGGTCCCGGACGAACTCAAGCTCGCCGGCAAGCCGTTCTCCAAGGAGCCCTACGGCATCGGCGTCCCGCGCGGCGACAACGCCCTGCGGTTCGCCCTCGACGACGCCCTGGCGGCCCGCGAGAAGAACGGCGACTGGAAGAAGGCGTACGACGCCACGCTCGGCCTGTCCGGCGTACCCGCACCCCACCCGCCCGCCATCGACCGCTACCCGGCGGGCCGAGCGAGGACGGCATGAACGTACTGACAGACAACTTCTCGGCCTACGGCGCCGGTTTCCTCGGCACCCTCGAACTGACCGTCTACGCCTCCCTGCTGGCCCTCGTGCTGGGCTTCGTGATGGCGTCCTTCCGGGTCGCGCCCGTCGGCTCCCTGCGGATCTTCGGCACCGCGTGGGTCGCCGTCCTGCGCAACACCCCGCTCACCCTGCTGTTCTTCGCGGTGCTGCTCGGCCTGCCCCGGTTCGGACTCGTCCTGCCCTTCCAGGTGTTCGCGGTCCTCGCCCTCGGCTGCTACACCTCCGCCTTCATCTGCGAGGTGCTGCGCTCCGGCATCAACACCGTGCCCAGGGGACAGGGCGAGGCGGCCCGCAGCCTCGGCATGACCTTCGGGCAGACGCTGTCGCTGGTCGTGCTGCCCCAGGCGTTCCGGTCCGTGATCCCGCCCGTCGGCTCCACCCTCATCGCGCTCGCCAAGAACTCCGCGATCGCGGGTGCCTTCAGCGTGACCGAGCTGCTCGGCACGTACAAGACGCTCAACGAACTCGGCTACAACATCGTCTGGACGTTCGTCTGGATCGCCGTCGGCTATCTGATCGTCACGCTCGCCATCAGCGCCCTGTTCCACGCGCTGGAGCGCAAGTGGGGAGTCGCCCGATGACCGCCGCCCCCGCGCTCTACGACGTCCCCGGCCCGCACGCCCGGCGGCGGCACGCGCTGTACGGCGTCCTGTCCACCGCCGTCCTCCTCGCACTGCTCGCCTGGATCCTCTACCTGCTGTTCCACACCGGCCAGTTCACCGCCACCAAGTGGATGCCGTTCGAGTACCAGGGCATCCAGTGGCTGTTGCTGCGCGGACTCGGCAACACCCTGAAGGCGTTCGCCCTCGCGGCCGTCCTCTCCCTGGTCCTCGGCGGGGTGCTGGCCTGCGGCCGGCTGTCCGACCACCGGCCGGTGCGCGCGCTCGCCACGCTCGTCGTGGAGTTCTTCCGGGCCATGCCCGTGCTGGTGATGATCTTCTTCATCTTCGTGGCGCTGAAGGTGCAGCCGCTGCCCGCGCTGGTCGCCGGGCTCACCCTCTACAACGGCTCGGTGCTCGCCGAGGTCTTCCGCTCCGGCGTGCACGCCGTCGAACGCGGCCAGGAGGAGGCCGCGTTCGCGCTCGGCATGCGCAAGACGCAGGTCATGACGCACGTCCTCGTGCCGCAGGCGGTGCGCGCGATGCTGCCCGCCATCATCAGCCAGTTGGTGGTCGCGCTGAAGGACACCTCCCTCGGCTTCCTCATCACCTACGAGGAGTTTCTCCATGCCGGGAAACTCATCGCGTCCAACCTCGACTACGATTTGCCGTTCATCCCCGTAGTGATGGTGATCTCGCCGATCTACATCGGGATGTGCATGCTGCTCTCGTGGTTCGCCGGCTGGGTGTCCCGCCGTGAGCAGCGCAGTCCCAAGACCGAGGCGGTGGTCCAGGCCCCGGCCGGCCCTGGGGCGCTGCTGCCCGGTGGGGAGCCCCCCATGGCCCCGAAACCCTGAGGGGGGCGGCAGTTCAACGGGCCAGGCTCGTCCGGCGGCAGCCGGAGATCACTGCTCGCCGAGCGGGACGGACACCTGTGACGGGTCGTCCCCACGGCGGGGAGAAGGTCAGCTGCGCGCCGGACGGGTTGTGCTCGGCGGTGTGACATCCGCCACCGGCACGACCACGCCTGTGCCGTACGCGTGTTCGAGCTCCGGCATGGTGGGGCCGGGCACCGCGGCGTACTGTCGGTACAGCACCGTTCTGGTTACGCTGCGCGGACTGTCCCGACGGGAGGTACGCATGGGTCGCCCAGACAAGCGGAAACTGGCGGTTCTGGCGGTCTCGGCCGCCATGGTGTCGGTGGGGGCGGCGGCGCCGCCCGCCGCGCAGGCGAGCGAGACGGCCGCCAAGACGCCCGTGGCCGTCGGTTACGGCGGAGCCGTCGCCAGCGTCGACGCGGACGCCTCCGCCGCCGGCATCGAGATCCTCAGGCGCGGCGGCAACGCGGTGGACGCGGCCGTCGCCACGGCCGCCGCGCTCGGCGTCACCGAGCCCTACTCCTCCGGCATCGGCGGAGGCGGCTACTTCGTCCACTACGACGCGAGGACCCGCACGGTCCACACGATCGACGGCCGCGAGACCGCGCCGCTCGCCGCGGACTCCGGCCTGTTCCTGGAGCACGGCAAACCGATCCCGTTCGCCGACGCCGTCAGCAGCGGGCTGAGCGTCGGCACCCCGGGCACCCCCGCCACCTGGCAGAAGGCCCTTCAGGAGTGGGGCAGCGAGAAGCTGAGCACCGTGCTGGAACCGGCCGAGCGAATAGCCCGCGACGGCTTCACGGTGGACGACACCTTCCGGGCGCAGACCGCGGCCAACGAGACCCGGTTCCGCTACTTCCCCGACACCGTGAAGCTGTTCCTGCCGGGCGGCCGGCTCCCCGTCGTCGGCTCCACCCTGAAGAACCCCGACCTGGCCCGCACCTACGAGCAACTGGGCCGCGAGGGCACGGCGGCCGTCTACCGCGGGGACATAGGCGACGACATCGTCAAGGCCGTCGAACACCCGCCCGTGGACCCCGCCTCCGGCTGGAACGCCCGCCCGGGCAAGCTCGCCGAGAAGGACTTCGCGGTCTACCGCGCCAAGCTCCAGGCACCGACCCGGACTTCCTACCGCGGCCTGGACGTCTACTCCATCGCCCCCTCCTCCTCCGGCGGCACCACCGTCGGCGAGGCCCTCAACATCCTGGAGCGGACCGACCTGTCGAAGGCGGACCAGGTCCGTTACCTGCACCGCCTCATCGAGGCGAGCCGCGTCGCGTTCGCCGACCGCGGGCGCTGGGTCGGCGACCCCGCCTTCGAGGACGTACCGACCCGGGGGCTGCTGTCCCAGCGGTACGCCGACTCGCGCGGCTGCCTCATCAAGGACGACGCCGTCCTCACCAGCCCGCTCGCCCCGGGCGACCCGCGCCGTCCCGCACCCTGCGGCAAGGGCGGCACCGCGGCCCCGACGACGTACGAGGGAGAGAACACCACCCATCTGACCGTGGCCGACAAGTGGGGCAACGTCGTCGCCTACACGCTCACCATCGAGCAGACCGGCGGCAGCGGCATCACCGTCCCCGGCCGGGGTTTCCTGCTCAACAACGAGCTGACCGACTTCTCCTTCGCCCCCGCCAACCCGGCCGTCCACGACCCCAACCTGCCCGGCCCGGGCAAGCGCCCGCGCTCCTCGGTCGCCCCGACGATCGTGCTGGACCGGCAGGGCAAGCCCGTCGTGGCGGTCGGTTCCCCCGGCGGCGCCACCATCATCAGCACCGTGCTGCAGACCCTGACCGGGTTCCTCGACCGGCGTCTGCCGCTGGTCGACGCCATCGCCGCCCCGCGCGCCAGCCAGCGCAACACGGCGCGGACCGAGCTGGAACCGGGGCTGTACGACAGCGGGCTGAAGCGCCGCCTGGAGGCCATCGGGCACGCTTTCAGCCCCATCCCCGAGATCGGCGCCGCCACCGGCGTGCAGCGCCTGCCGGACGGCAGGTGGCTGGCCGCCGCCGAGAAGGTACGGCGCGGCGGCGGCTCGGCGATGGTGGTGCGCCCGGCGCGGTAGGGCTCCGGCGTGGTGCGCCCGGCGCGGTAGGGCTCCGGCCGCCGGAGCCCTACCGAGGGCTGCGGCGGCCGGAGCCGTGCGTCACGGCTCCGGTGCGGGCGGCGGGACCCGCGGGTCCGACGCGGGCGGGGACGCCCGGTCGGCGCGGAAGTCCAGCCGCCCGTCCGCGACGTCCACCGTGACCCGGCCGCCCTCGGCGACCGTGCCGTTCAGCAGCAGCCGGGACAGCTGGTTGTCCACCTCGCGCTGGATGGTGCGGCGCAGCGGCCGGGCACCGTACTCGGGCTGGTAGCCGCGCTCGGCCAGCCAGTCCACGGCCGCGGGCGTGAACTCCACCGACACGCCCTGCCCCTCCAGCAGCCGCCGGGTGCTCTCCAGCAGCAGCTCGGTGATCCGCCGCAGCTGGTCGCCCGTGAGCTGCCGGAAGACCACGATCTCGTCGATCCGGTTGAGGAACTCCGGCCGGAAGTGCTCCCGCAGCGGCCGCAGGATGCGTTCGCGCCGCGCCTCCTCGTCGGCATCCGAGCCACCCGGCCCGAACCCGATCCCGGTCCCGCGCCGGGTGATCGCCTCCGAGCCCAGGTTGCTGGTCATCACGATGACCGTGTTGCTGAAGTCCACCGTCCGGCCCTGGGAGTCGGTGAGCCGGCCGTCGTCCAGCACCTGGAGCAGGATGTTGAAGACGTCCGGGTGCGCCTTCTCCACCTCGTCCAGCAGCAGCAGCGAGTACGGGTGCCGGCGCACCACCTCGGTGAGCTGACCGGCCTCCTCGTGGCCGACGTAGCCGGGCGGGGCCCCCACCAGCCGGGAGACGGTGTGCCGCTCCTGGTACTCGCTCATGTCCAGCCGCACCATCCGGTCCTCGCTGCCGAACAGGGCCTCCGCCAGCGCCCGGGCCAGCTCGGTCTTGCCGACGCCGGTCGGGCCGAGGAAGAGGAAGCTGCCGATCGGCCGGTCGGGGCTGGCGAGCCCGGCGCGGGAGCGCAGCACCGCCTCGGAGACCACGGCGACCGCCTCCTCCTGGCCGACCACCCGCTGGTGCAGGTGCTCCTCCAGGCCGAGCAGCCGCTCCTTCTCCTCCTCGGTCAACCGGCTCACCGGGATGCCGGTCTGCCGGGACACCACCTCGGCGATGGCCTCCGCCGTCACCTCCAGCTGCCCCTCGTCGGCCCTCCCGTCCTCGCTGGCCGCCGCGATCCGCTGCTTCAGCTCGGTGATCCGGTCGCGCACCTGCTTGGCCTGCTCGTAGTCCTCGTCCGCGACCGCCTGGTCCTTGTCCCGGGCCAGCTGTTCCACCTCGCGCTCCATGGCGCGCACGTCCGTGCCCTTGGTGCCGGCGCCGAGCCGCACCCGGGCGCCGGCCTGGTCGATCAGGTCGATCGCCTTGTCCGGCAGCCGCCGGTCGGTGAGGTACCGGTCCGACAGCTCCACCGCGGCCACCAGCGCCTCGTCGGTGTAGCGGACCTGGTGGTGGGCCTCGTACCGGTCGCGCAGCCCGCGCAGGATGCCGATCGTGTCCTCCACCGTCGGCTCCGGTACCAGGATCGGCTGGAACCGGCGGGCCAGCGCCGCGTCCTTCTCGATCCGGCGGTACTCCTCCAGCGTGGTCGCGCCGACGATGTGCAGCTCGCCCCGGGCGAGGGCGGGCTTGAGGATGTTCCCGGCGTCCATCCCGCCGCCGTCGCCGCCGGAACCGGCGCCGACGACGGTGTGCAGCTCGTCGATGAAGACGATCAGCCGGCCGGAGTGGGCGCGGATCTCCTCCACGATGTTGTTCAGGCGCTCCTCGAAGTCGCCCCGGTAGCGGGTGCCGGCCACCACGCCGGTCAGGTCCAGGGCGACCACCCGGCGCCCGGCCAGCACGTCCGGCACGTCCCCGTCGGCGATGCGCTCCGCCAGCCCCTCGACGATCGCCGTCTTGCCGACGCCCGCGTCACCGATCAGCACCGGGTTGTTCTTGCCGCGCCGGGACAGCACCTCGATGGTCTGCTCGATCTCGGTGTCCCGGCCGATCACCGGGTCGATCCGGCCCTGCCGGGCCAGCTCGGTCAGATCACGGCCGTACTTGTCCAGGGTGGGCGTGTCGGTGGGCCGCTGCCGCTCCGGGCGGGGCGGCGCGCTCTCCGGGGCCTCCGGCGGCATGGAGCGCGGCTGGAACCGGGCCGCGTGCAGGATGTGCCCGGCCGCCGAGTCCGGGTTCGAGGCGAGCGCGCTGAGCACGTGCTCCGGGCCGATGTACCCGGCGCCGCTGGCCCGCGCCATGTCGTGCGCGTCCAGCAGGGCCCGCTTGACGGCCGGGGTCAGGGACAGCGAGGTCGGCGGCGGGGACTCGCCCGGCGGGTGCTGTGCCGGACCCGCCCGGTCGTCGATCTCCGAGGCGAGCGAGTCCGGGTCCGCGCCCGCCCGGCTCAGCAGGCTCCGGGTGGGCTCGGACGACACGGCCGCGCGCAGCAGGTGCTGGGTGTCCAGGTCCCGGCTGCCGTGCTCGGCGGCGTACTGGGCGGCTCCTCTGACCAGCTCCCGGGCCGGCTGGCTGAGCAGCCGGCCGATGTCGATGTGGCGGGGCGCCCCGCCGGCGGAGCCGCCGAAGAAGCGGGCCAGGAAGTCACCGAACGGGTCAGGAGGGTAGCCGTTGGTCATGGCGTTGCGTTTCCTTCGCTGACGACTGGCTCCGCCGGGTAACCGGGTAAGAGGCGCTCATGCCCACGATGACACGATCCGTTTCGTCGGGCATGTCCGCCTACGGGGAGGGGGATTCCCGTATTCGGGCGGCTGCGGGCGCGTTGTGGCCGGGCGCGCCGTTCCCCGCGCCCCCTTGGGGCGCTTACCTTGCCGTCAGGATGCGAGGGCCCTCTTCCGTGACCGCCACCGTGTGCTCGGTGTGGGCCGCGCGGGAGCCGTCGTCGGTGCGCAGGGTCCAGCCGTCGGGGGCCTCGTGGTAGCCGTCCTTGCCGCTCGCGATCAGCATGGGCTCGATGGCGAGGACCATGCCGGCCCGGAGCGGGAGGCCGCGGCCCGGGCGGCCCTCGTTCGGGACCTCGGGGTCCTCGTGCATGCGGCGGCCCACGCCATGGCCGCCGAAGCCCTGCGGGATGCCGTAGCCGGCCGTGCGGCAGACCCGGCCGACGGCGTGCGCGATGTCCCCGATGCGGTTGCCCACGACGGCCGCCGCGATGCCCGCGGCCAGCGCCCGCTCGGCGGTCTCGATCAGCCGCAGGTCCGCCGGGCGGGGTCGGCCCACCACGAAGCTGATCGCCGAGTCGCCGGCCCAGCCGTCCAGCACGGCGCCGCAGTCGACGGAGAGCAGGTCGCCGTCGCGCAGCCGGTAGCCCGTCGGGATGCCGTGCACGATCGCGTCGTTCACCGAGGCGCAGATCACCGCGGGGAAGGGGGTCGGGGCGAAGGAGGGGCGGTAGCCGAGGAACGGCGAGGTCGCGCCCGCCTCGCGCAGCACCTCCCGGGCCACCTCGTCCAGCTCCAGCAGCGTGACACCGACGCGGGCGGCCTCGCGTACGGCCGTCAGGGCGCGGCCGACGACCCGGCCCGCCGCGTGCATCGCGTCGATCGACGTTTCGGTCTTCAGTTCCACCATGCCAATTACTATACCGGTATTTTAATTGGGTGATGCCCGGCCGGGCCGGGAGAGGGGCGGCCGGGGGCAGAATGGGGGCATGGTGCGTACCCCTCTCACTCCCGAAGAGCGCGACCGCGGTGAGCGGCTCGGGCGGCTGCTGCGCGAGGCGCGCGGCGACCGGAGCATGGCGGACGTCGCCGCCGCGGCGGGCGTGTCCGCCGAGACGCTCCGCAAGATCGAGACGGGACGGGCGCCCACACCGGCGTTCTTCACCGTCGCCGCGCTCGCGGAGGCCCTCGGCCTGTCCATGGACGAACTGGTGGCGCGGTGCGCCCTGGCGCCCGTCTGAGCCGCCCGCCCGGCCCCCGGTGACCGGCTCCGCCACCGGAGTGCGAAACGTGATCGACTCCGTGCTTTGACGACGATGGTCTTGGCAAGGGCCGCCCGGAGGCTTACGTTCGTCCCTCTACCGCCTGCTCTACGGGCGTAGAGGCTCTGACGTCGTGTCGAAGGAGCAGCTCATGGCCAACGTCGTCCGCGCCGCCCTGGTCCAGGCCACCTGGACCGGTGACACCGCGACCATGGTGGCGAAACACGAGGAGCACGCCCGCGAGGCGGCCCGCCAAGGCGCGCGGATCATCGGCTTCCAGGAGGTCTTCAACGCCCCCTACTTCTGCCAGGTCCAGGAGCCGGAACACTACCGCTGGGCCGAGCCCGTGCCCGACGGACCCACCGTGCGCCGCATGCGGGACCTCGCCCGCGAGACCGGCATGGTGCTCGTCGTCCCGGTCTTCGAGGTCGAGCAGTCCGGCTTCTACTACAACACCGCCGCCGTGATCGACGCCGACGGCAGCTACCTGGGCAAGTACCGCAAGCACCACATCCCGCAGGTCAAGGGCTTCTGGGAGAAGTACTACTTCAAACCCGGCAACCTGGGCTGGCCCGTCTTCGACACCGCCGTGGGCAAGGTCGGCGTCTACATCTGCTACGACCGCCACTTCCCCGAGGGCTGGCGCCAACTGGGTTTGAACGGCGCCCAGTTGGTATACAACCCGTCCGCCACCCACCGGGGTCTGTCCGCCCACCTCTGGCAGCTCGAACAGCCCGCCGCGGCCGTCGCCAACGAGTACTTCGTCGCCGCCATCAACCGGGTCGGGCAGGAGGAGTACGGCGACAACGACTTCTACGGCACGTCGTACTTCGTCGACCCGCGCGGACGGTTCGTCGGCGAGGTCGCGAGCGACAAGAGCGAGGAACTCCTGGTGCGCGACCTGGACTTCGGCCTCATCGAGGACGTGCGGCAGCAGTGGGCCTTCTACCGCGACCGCCGCCCCGACGCCTACGAAGGGCTGGTGCGGCCGTGACCGACCTCTACTCCCGCCACCGCGCCGTCATGCCCGACTGGCTCGCCCTCTACTACGACGACCCGATCGAGATCACCCACGGCGAGGGCCGCCACGTCTGGGACTCCGCGGGCCGCAGATACCTGGACTTCTTCGGCGGCATCCTCACCACGATGACCGCGCACGCCCTGCCCGAGGTGACGAAGGCGGTCAGTGAGCAGGCCGGCCGGATCGTCCACTCCTCCACCCTCTACCTCAACCGGCCGATGGTCGAACTCGCCGAGCGCATCGCCCGGTTGAGCGGCATCCCGAACGCCCGGGTGTTCTTCACCGCCTCCGGCACCGAGGCCAACGACACCGCCTTGCTGCTCGCCACCGCCCACCGGCGCAGCAACACCGTCCTGGCCATGCGCAACAGCTACCACGGCCGCTCCTTCACCGCGGTCGGCGTCACCGGCAACCGCGGCTGGTCCCCGACCTCCCTGTCCCCGGTCCAGACCCTGTACGTCCACGGCGGCGTGCGCACCCGGGGCCCGTTCGCCCACCTCGACGACCGCGCGTTCATCGACGCCTGTGTGGCCGACCTGAAGGACGTCCTCGGCCACACCCGGCCCCCGGCCGCGCTGATCGCCGAACCCGTCCAGGGCGTCGGCGGGTTCACCTCGCCGCCCGACGGACTGTTCGCGGCCTTCCGCGAAGTCCTCGCCGCCCAGGGCGTCCTGTGGATCGCCGACGAGGTGCAGTCCGGCTGGGGCCGCACCGGCGACCACTTCTGGGGCTGGCAGGCACACGCCCGCAGCGGCCCGCCGGACATCGTCACCTTCGCCAAGGGCATCGGCAACGGCATGTCCATCGGCGGGGTCGTCGCCCGCGCCGAGATCATGAACTGCCTGGACGCGAACAGCATCTCCACGTTCGGCGGCACCCAGGTCACCATGGCCGCGGGCCTCGCCAACCTCACCTACCTCCTCGAACACGACCTCCAGGGCAACGCCCGGCGGGTCGGCGGACTGCTCATCGAACGGCTCCGGGCGGCCACCGCCGGGCTGCCCGGGGTGCGCGAGGTGCGCGGACGCGGGCTGATGATCGGCATCGAACTGGTCAAGCCGGGCACGGACGAGGCCGACCCGCAGGCCGCCGCCGCCGTACTGGAGGCGGCCCGCCAGGGCGGACTGCTCATCGGCAAGGGCGGCGGACACGACAGCAGCGCCCTGCGGATCGCCCCGCCGCTCACCCTCACCGTCGCCGAGGCCGAGGAAGGCGCGGCGATCCTGGAGAACGCGCTCAGGAGCCCGTACTGACGCGCCAGGGAGCCCGTCCCGCACCAGAAGAGAACGGGGTACGGCCATGACCACCGCCTCGGGTTCCCGGCACGGGCGGGAACCCGCCCCGTCCGTCCGCCGGGTGCTCACCCCGGAGCGGGCGCTCGCCGGGCGGCCCGAGGCGGTGGCCGGCGCCGGCCGGCTGGACCGGCCGGCGCGCCGGGCGCGCGTCGCCGGCGCCGCCGCGGCCCCGCCCGGCCGGGAGCCGCCGGCCGTCGTCCCGCTGCGCAGGCGAGGCCGCGAGCGGCCGAGCCCGAACCGAGGAGCAGTATGAGCAGCCGTACCGTCATCCGCCACGGTCTCGTCATCACCGCGTCCGACGAGATCCACGCCGACGTCCTCGTCGAGGACGGCCGCATCGCCGCCCTGGCCACGCCCCACTCGCAGAGCTGGACCGCGGACCGCGTGATCGACGCCACCGGCAAGTACGTCATCCCGGGCGGAGTCGACGTGCACACCCACATGGAGCTGCCGTTCGGCGGCACCCACGCCTCCGACACCTTCGCGACCGGCACCCGGGCCGCGGCCTGGGGCGGTACGACCACCATCGTGGACTTCGCGGTGCAGAGCGTCGGCCACACCCTGCGCGAGGGCCTGGACGCCTGGCACGCCAAGGCCGAGGGCAACTGCGCGATCGACTACGCCTTCCACATGATCGTCTCCGATGTCAACGACGAGACGCTCAAGGAAATGGACCTGCTGATCGAGGAGGGGATCACCTCGTTCAAGCAATTCATGGCATACCCGGGCGTGTTCTACTCCGATGACGGCCAGATCCTGCGCGCCATGCAGCGCTCCGCCGAGAACGGCGGGCTGATCATGATGCACGCCGAGAACGGCATCGCCATCGACGTGCTGGTCCGGCAAGCGCTGGCCCGGGGCGAGACCGGCCCCCGCCATCACGGGGAGGTCCGCAAGGCGTTGCTGGAGGCCGAGGCCACCCATCGGGCGATCCGGCTGGCACAGGTCGCCGGGGCCCCGCTGTACGTCGTCCACGTCTCGGCGACGGAGGCGGTCGCGGAGCTGGCCAGGGCGCGCGACGAGGGGCTGAACGTCTTCGGCGAGACCTGCCCGCAGTATCTGTTCCTGTCCGCCGACAACCTCGCCGAACCGGACTTCGAGGGCGCGAAGTACGTGTGCAGCACCCCGCTCAGGCCCCGCGAACACCAGGAGAGTCTGTGGCGGGCGCTGCGCACGAACGACCTCCAGGTGGTCTCCACCGACCACTGCCCCTTCTGCTTCACCGGCCAGAAGGACCTCGGCCGCGGCGACTTCTCCAAGATCCCCAACGGCCTGCCGGGCGTCGAGAACCGCATGGACCTGCTCCACCAGGCCGTCGTGGACGGCCGTATCTCCCGCCGCCGCTGGATCGAGATCGCCTGCGCCACCCCGGCCCGCATGTTCGGCCTGTACCCGAAGAAGGGCACCATCACCCCGGGCGCCGACGCGGACATCGTCATCTACGACCCGCGCGCCGAGCAGGTGATGTCCGCGGCGACCCACCACATGAACGTCGACTACTCGGCGTACGAGGGCAAGCGGGTCACCGGCCGCGTCGAGACGGTCCTCTCGCGCGGCGAACCCGTCATCGTCCAGCGGGAGTACACCGGCCGTGCCGGGCACGGCGTCTTCACCCCGCGCTCCACCTGTCAGTACCTGAACTAGGAGTGGCGACCATGGACTTCGGACTCGTCCTGCAGACCGACCCGCCCGCCTCCCGCGTCGTCGCCCTGATGCGCCGGGCCGAGCACAACGGCTTCCGCTACGGCTGGACCTTCGACTCCGCCGTGCTCTGGCAGGAACCGTTCGTGATTTTCAGTCAGATCCTGGCGAACACCGAGCGGTTGACGGTGGGTCCGATGGTCACCAACCCGAGCACCCGCACCTGGGAGGTCACCGCCTCCACCTTCGCCACCCTCAACGACATGTTCGGCAACCGCACCGTCTGCGGCATCGGCCGCGGTGACTCCGCGATGCGCGTCGCCGGGCGCGGACCCGACACCCTGGCCCGGATCAGCGAGGCCATGCGGGTCATCCGCGCCCTCGGCCGGGGCGAGGAGGCCGACCTCGGCGGCGCCAGGATCCGCATCCCGTGGATCAAGGAGGGCGCCGAAGTCCCCGTCTGGATGGCCGCCTACGGGCCGAAGGCCCTGAAGATGGCCGGCGAGGAGGCCGACGGGTTCATCCTCCAGCTCGCCGACCTGTACCTGACGGAGTACATGGTGAATGCGGTCAGGGACGCGGCGGCAGCCGCCGGCCGCGACCCGTCCGAGGTGACGATCTGCGTCGCCGCCCCGGCCTACGTCACCGAAAACGACTCGCCCGAGGCCCTCGCCCACGCCCGTGAGCAGTGCCGCTGGTTCGGCGGCATGGTCGGCAACCACGTCGCCGACCTCGTCTCCCGGTACGGCGAGCGCTCCGCCGACGTCCCCGCGGAACTCACCGATTACATCAAGGCCCGGCAGGGCTACGACTACGCCCACCACGGGCGCAGCGGCAACCCCGACACCGCGTTCGTGCCCGACGAGATCGTGGACCGGTTCTGTGTCATCGGCCCCGCCGAGCGGCACATCGAGAAACTGACCGCGCTGCGCGCCCTGGGCGTCGACCAGTTCGCGGTGTACGACATGCACGACGACCGCGAGGGCACCATCGACGCCTACGGCGCCCACATCATCCCCGCCCTGAGCTGACGGGCTGTGCGGGTCCGGGTCCCGGCGCCGCGGCGTCCCCGTGGCGTCCGGAGTGAAGGTCCACAGGGGTCCGGGAGCATCCGTGCTCGTTCGTCGGAGCCGGGAGGATGTCGATGGGGGGAACGCGGGTGCACGAGGTCGCGGCGCGGGCCGGGGAGGTGTTCGGGCTTCTCGCGGAACCGGCGAACTGGCCCTTGATGTCCAAGCCGTTCGTGCATGCCGAAGTCCTGGGCGAGGACGGCGGCTTCGAACGGTGCGGGATGCGGACCACGTCCGGGGAACGGGTGGAGGCCCGGGTCGCGCTGCGAAGGGTGGACGCCGCGCGGATGCGGACCGACTTCGAGCCGGATCGGCCCGCCCCACCGCTGACGCGGATGGAGCGGGCCTGGATCGTGGAGCCCGTGGGGGCGGAGCAGCGCCTGGTACGGGCTCGAGCACCGGTACGAGGCGGTGGGCGGCGACGCGGCGCTGGAGGAGACCGGCGCGGTGATCGACAGGATCGCGCAGGCCGAGACCGCGGCGGTGAAGGCGGCGGCCGAACTGCCCGCGGACCGGCGCATCCTGGTCGTCGACGAGGTGAGGGCGGCGGGTTCCGCGGACGCCGTGCACCGGGTGCTGTACGACGTCGCCGCCTGGCCCGGGCTGCTGGCGCACGTGGAGCGGGCCGAGGTGCTCCAGGACGAGGACGGGGCACAGCTCGTGGAGGTCGACACCCGGGAGGCGGACGGCGGAATCCTGGCCATGCGCACGGCGTGGGTCGGGCGGGGCGGCACGCTCGTCGCGTACAAGCAGTTGGTGCTGCCGCCGATCGGAAGCAGTCACACGGTGCGCTGGCGGGTGGAGCCGGACGGCGACGGCGCCACCGTCCGCTCCGAGCAGGTCGTGGTGCTCGCGCCCGACGTGGCGGACGTGGCCGCCGTTACGTCCCTTCGTGTGCAGGGAGTCGAGCGCGAGGGTGTGCCTGGTCCTCGACCGTGCGAAGGAGATCGCCGAGGCGCCCGCCCCGCGCCGCTGACCCGCGTCGGCGGCCGGGTACGGACCAGCTCGTGGGCAGTGGGCCTCCGGTACCCGCCGGTGCCCCGGAGGGCCACTGCCCCCGCCGTGCGTCAGTCGACGAGCAGCACCAGCTTGCCGCGGCCGTGACCGGTGTCGAGGGCGCGGTGCGCGTCGGCCGCCCGGTCGAGCGGGAACGCCTCGCGGATGTGGAGCTTCAGCAGGCCGCGCTCGTGGAGTCCGGTCAGCTCGATCAGGCGCTCCACCGAGCGGGCCGCACCGAGCAGTGGCACGCCCAGTTCCTTCGCGGTCTCGTCGTCGACCATCGTGCGGACGCGCTCGCGGTCCTTCACGACCTCGACCGAGGCGCGCAGGGCGTCACCGCCGACGGTGTCCATCACCGCGTCCACCCCGTCGGGCGCCACGGCACGAACCCGTTCGGCCAGGCCCTCGCCGTAGGTGACGGGCACGGCCCCGATCGAGCGCAGGTAGTCGTGGTTGGCCTCGTCGGCGGTGCCGATGACGGTGGTGGCCCCCCAGGCGCGGGCGAGCTGGACGGAGAAGGTGCCGAGCGCCCCGGCCGCGCCGTGGACGAGGACGGTGTCCCCCTGTTTGACGCCCATGGCCTCCAGGCACATGTGCGCGCCCTGGCCGTTGCCGGAGAAGCCGCCCGCGATGTCCCACGGCATGGACGCGGGCTTGCGGCAGATCTGGTCCGCGGGCGCGACCACGTACTGGGCGTAGGAGCCCAGGGTGCCGTAACCGAGCACCTCGTCGCCGGGCGCGAAGGCGGTGACACCCTCGCCCACCTGGTCGACGACTCCCGCGAACTCGTTGCCGGGCACGATGGGGAAGCTCAGATCCAGGAACGGGGGCGCCCAGCCCTGGCGGATGCGGCTGTCGAAGTGCTGGACCCCGGCGGAGCGGACGCGGACCCGTACCGTTCCCGGACCGGCCTGCGGGTCCGGTATCTCCATGGGTCGCAGCACGTCGGGAGCGCCGTAGGAGGTCAGGGCAGCTGCCTTCATCACCATCACCTGCAATCGAAGAGTGGAAGGGAAGGAGAGGATCGAGAGAACGCGGGCCGGAAAGAGGAGGGCCGGCGGAGGAGCGTCATTGAAGCAGCTCGGAATGGGCTGGAGCCGGTTTCGGCCGCCGATGGCCGCAGAGTGGTCTGATCCCGTTCCCGCGCGGCGCAGATCTTACGCCTGCCGCATCCGGCACCGTGCGAGCCGGGGTCGAGCGCGGGCGCCGAGGATCGGGCCGCCGGACTTCGCCGGTGTGCGACGGACGGATCACGAGAATCGGGTGGTCGGCTGGGCGCTGTTGTCCACCCTCCTGACCACCTGCGACGCGATCATCCACCACGGCGGCGCGGGCACCACGCTCGCCTCCGCCCACGCGGGCGTTCCGCGACTGGCGATCCCGCACGGCGCCGACAACCGGATCAACGCCGCGATGATCGAGGAGAACGACGAGATCGTGGCGCGGCTGACCGCCCTCGTGAAGTAGCCCCGGCCTCGCCCGCGGCCCCGGGGGCCACCGGAAGCCCCACGGGTGGCGTGCTCCCCGTCTCAAACCCCTTGACCTCAATTGCGCTTGAGGTTCAAGACTCGGACGCGGCGCCCGCTCGCGCCGGTTCGCGAACAACCTCAGAAGGAGCACGCGTTGAGCAACGACAAGATCGTTTCAGTTCTGGGCGGCACCGGTAACCAGGGCGGTGCCACCGCTCGTGAGCTGCTCTCCCGTGGCTGGCAGGTGCGTGCTCTCGTTCGCGATCCCGGCAAGGCCGAGGCCCAGGCCCTCGAGGAGCTGGGCGCCACGCTGGTCAAGGGCGACCTGGAGGACACCGACTCGCTGCGCGCGGCCGTCGACGGCGTCCACGGCGTGTTCAGCGTGCAGGCACTGGCCTACGAGCCGGAGACACTCGCGGCGGAGGTGCGGCACGGCAAGGCCATCGCGGACGCCGCCAAGGAAGCCGGTGTCGCGCACTTCGTCTACAGTTCCGTGGGCGGAGCCGAACGGCAGACCGGCATCGACCACTTCGAGAGCAAGTGGGAGATCGAGGAGCACATCAAGAAGACCGGTCTTCCCGCGACCGTGCTGCGTCCCGTCTTCTTCATGAACAACCTCCTCCACTTCGCGGACGCCCGGCCCGAGCGCCTGATGCGGCTGCCCGTGAAGGCCGACAAGCCGATGCAGTTCATCGCCTCGGACGACATCGGTTTCTTCGCCGCCACCGCCTTCGACAACCCGGCCGAGTACATCGGCAAGGAGATCGAGCTGGCGGGTGACGAGATCACGTTCCCGCAGGTCGCCGAGATCTATGAGCGGGTCACCGGCGTCCCCACGCGCTTCGAGGCCACCCCCGTCGAGGAGCGCATGTTCGAGTGGTTCGCCGAGGAGGGCTACCAGGCGGACATCCCGGCACTGCGCCGGATCCACCCGGGCCTGCTGACCCTCGAGGAGTTCCTGACCCGGCGGCTCCGCGCGGCCTGACGCGCCGGACGACGACGGTGTCCTCGGGGCCCGGCGGTTGCCGCCGGGCCCCGAGGCGGTGTCCCGTCGGACACGGCGGGCGGGCTCCCGGCCCGATCGCCGGGTACCCCCCACGAGTTGCCGGCCTGCCCGGCCGACGGGCCTCATCCGGCCTGCGAGGGGACCGGCCGCCCGCTCGCCCGCTCGTCACGGGCCGGCAGCTGCAGCGACCCGCACCCGGCGCACCGGCCGGGCGGTGGGCCGGTCACATCCCTGGCGGTGTACCGCGCGCCGCACCCGCCCGCCACCGGAACCGGCGCCACGGTGAGCGCACCGCCCGGGGCGGACCGGGCGGAAACCGGCCGGTAGCCGGGCGTTGTCCGGCAGGATGCCCTTGGGGTGCGCCAGGGCCCGGCTGCCGGACCACGGAAGCGGGCACCATGGCGGCGGAGGGGATGACACATGAGTGACGCCGGAACCGTGTCCGCGGCCGACCGCGCCGCCGCCGCGCTCGCCCGCACCGACCAGGTGTCCGTACCGCTCGAACCGGAGACCCACACCGGGACACGAGGACCGGAACTCGACGCCCTGACCGGCGAACTGGAGTCGCTGCTGGCCGAGTTGGAGGCGTCCGGCGAGGACGGCGCGACGGCCGCGGCGGTGGCCGCACGGCTCGGCCGGTGCCGGGCCCTGCGGTTCGTGCTGGAGGGTGATCCGGCCGACCGGGAGCGCGCGCTTCCCCTGCTGGACCAGGCCCGTACGTCGTCCCTGCTCGCAGCGGAAGAGCGGGAGGCCGCCTACCGAGGACTCGTGGCGCTCACCGGTTTCCGGCTGGTGGGACTCAGCCGTGACGCCTCCGTCCTTTCCGAGCCGCACTGGAGCGTGGACCGGCTCATGCGCCTCATGGAACTGGGCACCCCGCTCACCCACGGCGGGCCGGGCATCGTGGAGGACACCGCGCTGTTGACGCGGCTGCTGCTGGAACGCGAGCACCACCGGATGACTCCCGAACTGCGCGCCAGGACAGAGGGATTCCTCGCGATGACCCACGCGCTGCTGGCGGGCGACACCGGTGCGTTCGTCAGCGAGGCACGGCCCGTGCTCGCCGGTCTCACGGGCGAAGGGATACCGGCTTCGCTGGGCACCCTGCTGAACCTGATGCTGGGCGATCTGGAGCAGTCCCTCGCCAGGTCCCCGGGCCCCACGGAGCCGGAAACCGGGGGCACCGACACGGCCGTGGCCACCCGCAACGCCCTCACCGAGTTCCTGGCCCTGGCCGAGGCGATGTCACCCGGACTCGTCGGCCCGCGGAACGTGCCCGCACTCCTCGCCGAACTGACCGGAGAACACCCCGGCACCGGCCGGGAGGACGGCCGTACGCCGCTGCCGTCCCGGATGGTCGGTGCCTTCCTCCATGCTGCCGGCGCCATGTACTCCGGCGACGTCACGGGCTTCAGGGAGGCGCTCCGGCTGGTGCACGACGCGTGGGCCAAGGGCGAATTCGACGGCGAACCCAACGGCGCATGGCTCACCAACATCGTCCCCGTCATGCTCTTCGGGGCCGCCATGAACGGCGGCAGCCTGGAGGACGAGGACCTGGCCCTGAAGTTGTTCGAGACCCAGCGGTGGGAGGGCGACCCCGCCGGCACGGCCGCCGCCAACCTGCGCGTGTGCGGGGAGGCGACGCGGCTCACGGTGCGGCTGACCTCCGCCTTGGAGCGGGGCGACGTCAAGACCGTCTGGGACGTCATCGAGGCGCTGTGCGAACTGGAGGTGGACGAGGTCTACGCCGCCGCCGAGGAATGGACCGGTATCCACATCGGTATGGCCCTCGGCATCGCCTACCTCGGCCTCGTCGTCCTCGACGCCTCGGGCGCGGACCGGACCGCACACCTGAGGGCGGCCGTGCACCACATGCGGCGGGCCGTTGAGACAGCGGTGGACATGCCCGTCCTGCGCATCCTGCTCGACATGATGTGGGCCCCGCTGCTCACCCTGACGGCGATCGCCGAGTCGGACCCGAGCCGCATCGCCGAGGGCGTCCGGCGGGCCCGGGCCGCGCTGGCCGCCACCGAATTCAGCGGCGCGCTGCGGCCAAGGTCGCACGGCGCCATCGCGCTCGCCCTGGACACCCTGCACACGTTCACCGGGGACGCCGGGGCGCTGGACGAGGCCATCGGCGAGCTGACCCAGGGGCTGGCGGGCCTGCCCGCCGGCCTGCCGGGCGGCGTCGGCCTGCCGGGCAGCGCCGGCCTCACCTGGGACCTGGCCGCGCTGCACGCCAAACGCGCCTGGCTGCGGGCGGGCGCGCCCGGCACCGACGAGGACCTGACGGCCGCCCTCGGCCTCGCCCGTACCTCGCTGCGGCACTCCGCCGACGATGTCCTGCTCCAGCAGGGCGTCGGCCACGGCCTGCGGATCGCCCGCGCGGCGGCCGACCGGGGCCGCGCCGCCGCCTTCTGGGCGCTGCGCGCCGGGCGCACCGAGGACGCGATCGCCTGCCTGGAGGCCGGCCGGTCCCTGGTGTTCGGGGCGGCGGCCGTGTCCGCGGGCGTTGCCGACCGGCTGGCCGCGCTCGGCGAGGGCGAACTGGCCGAGCGCTGGCGGGCCGCCGCCGACCCCGCCCAGGACCGCGGCGCCGACCGCTCCCTGTGGGAACTCTCCGCCGACGTGGCCTCCGGCACCCCCGGCGGCCGCTCGGGCGGCTCCCCGATGGAGGTGCTGGCCGGGCTCGGCACGGGCAGTCCCGGACTGCCGGGTGACGTGCGGCGCCGCTCGCTGGAGCTGCTGCGCGGGCGGGGCGGGGCCGACCTGGAGCCGGTGCTGCCCTCGGTGGACGACCTGCGCGCCGGGCTGCGGGCGACCGGCGCGGACGCGCTGCTGTACCTGGTCCCGGGCGTCGACGACCCGGACGGCGCGGTACTGATCGTCCCCCGCGAGGGCCCCGCCGAGGCGCTGCTCCTGCCCGCCCTGACCCCGGACGGCCGCCGGCCCGTCGCGGAGTACCTGGCGGCCGGGGCGGACCGGCAGCGGCTGGAGACCACGGCCGGTGAGGAGGCCGACGAGGTGGCCGTGAAGGAGGGAGCGGCGGTCGGCAAGGAGGAGCGGGGGGCTGACAAGGAGGAGCGGGAGCGTGCCGAGCGGCGCTGGCTGCGGGCCCTGGACGGCATGTGCGCCTGGGCCGGAGAGGTGCTCGGGCCCGCGCTGGACCACCTCGGCGCGGGGGACCGGGCCGTCGCCGGGACGGATGTGTTCGCCACTCCAGCGGTTGTGGGTGCGGGCGCCTATATGGGTGCGGGTGCGGGTGCGGGTGCTGCTGCGGTCGCGGGTGGTGGTACGCGGGCCGATGCCGTACGGCTCGTCCTGGTGCCCTGCGGGGAACTGGGGGTCGTGCCCTGGCAGGCGGCCCTGCTCGGGTCGCCCGCGGGTCCGGGGGAGCCTGCCGGTTCCGGGGAGACTGCCGGCCCTGGGGTGCCCGGTCCCGGGGAGACTGCTGGCCCTGGGGCGCCTGGTTCCGGGGCGCCCGGCCCTGGCGCGCCTGCTGGTTGCGGGGAGCCCGGCCCTGAGCTGCCGGGCTCCGGCGTGCCCGGCCCTGAGGCGCCCGGTTGCGGGGAGCCCGGCCTTCGAATGCCCGGCCCTGGGGCGCTCGCCGGTTCCGGGGCGCCCGGTCCTCGAATGGCCGGTCCTGAGGCGTCAGACCCCGAGGCACCCGGCCTTGAGGTGCCCGCCTCCGGGGTGCCCGGCCCTGAGCCGTCAGGCTCCGGAGCGCCCGACGCCGAACTGCCCGGCCCGCGGGCCCCGCGCCCGGTGCGGGCCTGTGAGGTCGCCGTGCTCACCCACGCGGCCTCCGGCCGGGAGTTCCTGCGGGCCGCGGCGCGGCGGCGGATGCCGCTCACCGACCGGCCCGCCCTGGTCTTCCACGGCGGGGACGACCTGGAGTGGGCCGAGGAGGAGATCGACACCCTGGCCGCCGTGCTCTACCGCGACGCCGTGGTGCACCGGCCGCACGAGGACCCCGCCACCCCGGAGACCGTCCTGGCGCTGCTCGGCGGCCGGGCCGCCGCCCCCGCCTCCCTGGTCCATCTCGCCTGTCACGGGCTGGCCGGTACGGACCCCACCCGGTCCGCGCTGCTCCTGGCCGACCCGGACGAGGCCGACGAGCCGGCCCGGACCGCGGGCCTCACCCTGAGCACCCTGCTGGAGACGCCCGCCGAGGGCGACGCCTTCCGGTCGGCCGGGCCCCTGGTGGTGTGCGGGGGCTGCGAGACCGACCTGACCACCCGCGACCACGACGAGGCCCTGACCGTCACCTCGGTGCTGGTGCACCGGCTGGCCGCCGACGCCATCGGCTCCCGGTGGAAGGTCGACGACAAGCGGTCCGAGCTGATGATGCTCGTCCTGCACGACGCCCTCGGCCGGGGACTCGCCCCACCGGACGCGCTGCGCGCCGCCCAGCGCTGGATGCTCACCCCGCCGGACGAGCGCCCGCCCGTCCCGGCGCTGAGGCGTGTCTCGGCCGGGCGGCTGGCGGAGGACTTCCGCGACCGGCCGGACACCTGGGCCGCCTTCGTCCACCACGGCAACCCGGCACCGGCGGTGCCCGCCGCCCGGCAGCCGAAGGGAGAGCCCGTATGACCTCCGAGGACCTGCTGAGGCTCCTGGAGCACCACTGGACCACCGTCACCACCGGACTGGACGCGGACGACCACCGCGAACTGTCGGACGCGCTACGGGAGTTGCGCGAGCAGACGGTCACCGGCAACCCGGCCGCCGCCGCCCGTACCGTACGCCGGATCAAGCGCACGCTGTCCGCGCTGCCGCCCGGCCACCCGGTGGCCGAGGCGCTCGGCGGCCACCGCTACGCCGCCGGTCCCCGCGAACTGCCCCGCCTCGCCACGATCGACGCGGTGATCGGCGTCCTCGGCACCCCGCCGCCCGACCCCGCCGAACTGCTCCGCGCGGCCCGCCGGCGCCTCCTGGCCGCCCCCGCCCTGACCGAGGCCGAGCACACCGCCCTGGCCGGGGCGGAGGACGGGACCCCTGCCGGGGCGGAGGACGGGACCCCCGCCGGGACGGAGGACGCGACTGCCGGAGCCGGGCACCATGGACCCGCCGTGCGCGACGACGCCGGCTCCGCCCCGCCGCCCGGTGGGCCGGACGCCCCCGCCGCCGGTCTGATCCGGCTGCGCGACCCGGACGACGGCTTCCGCTACCCCCGCTTCCAGTTCAAGCCCGGTACGGCCGAACCCTTGCCGGTCGTCCGCCGGATCAACGTACTGCTGTGCGCGGACCGCGACCCCTGGGGAGCCGCCGACTGGTGGCTGGGCGGCAACCGGTGGCTGGGCGGGGTCCCCGCCGAACTGCTCGGCGTGGTGCCGGACGACGCGCTGGAACGCGCCGCCGCCGAACTGGTGGGGGCGGCCTGATGCCCGAACAGATTCCGCCGGACGGCGTCCCGATGGAGCCGGTGCGGCACGAGCTGCCGGCGGGCACGGTGCTGTGGCGGTGCCACGAGGAGCAGTACAAGGCCACCGAGTTCAACCCGAAGGTCGCCCACGAGTACTTCAAGGGCAACCGCTTCGACCCCACCGAGAAGGACCCCTACCGCCACCTCTACGCCGCCCTCGACCCGGTCACCGCGCTCAGCGAAGTCCTGCTGCGCTCGGTCGAGTTCGGCGGTGACGGGGTGCGCCTGATCCCCTGGGCGCAGGCGTCCCGGTACGTGCTGTCGGCGTTCCGCACCACGGCGGAGCTGTCCCTGGTGGACCTGACGACCGCCGAGGGGCTGGCCGCGGTCTGGCAGGACCACTGGCTGGTCGACACCGAGGAGTACGCCGGTACCCGGTACTGGGTGCGGGTGATCCGCGAGCGGTGCGCCGATGTGCAGGGGCTGTGGTGGACGTCCAAGCGGTGCCGGCCGCGCACGGCGCTCCAGTTGTTCGAGGACCGCTGTCCGTCCGGGCCCCTCGATCCCCGGCCCCGGGAGTGCCTGCGGCTCGCGTCCCGGGAGGACGTGCGCGAGGTCAACCGGCTGCTGGCGCCCCTGCGCGCGGTCGTCTCCCCGGAGGAGTGAGTACGGCACATCGCACGCCGCTGCCCGGCCTCCCGAGAAGGAGGCCGGGCAGCGGCGCGCGGCGTTTGGAGGTTCAGCCGAGCGGTGCCGGGCCGGGCAGCAGCGGCCGGCGGTCGGACCGGCGCATGGCGGCCTCGCTGACGGCGGGGTCCTTCGAAGCCGTCACCACCCCCTGGAGGAACTCGGCGGCGGCGGACTCGTACAGCTCGCGGGTCGCGGCGATCCGCTCCCGCGCGGCCTCCCGGCGGTCCTCCTGCCGGGCCTGGGCCGTCTCCCGCTCGGCCCGTGCCCGCTCGGTGGCGGCCACGCTCTCGTCGTGCTGCCGTTGCAGATCCTCCCGCCGCTCGACCGCCGTGCGGAAGGCGTCGAGGAACGGGTGTTCCCGGAACAGGCCGAGCAGGAAGCCGACACCGCCCGAGAGCAGCAGCAGCGCGCAGAACAGCCAGGTCACCGTCTGCGTGGACAGGTGCAGCCGGTCCACCAGGGAGGTGGCGTCCGCCCCCGGACCGCCGAGCCCGCGGAAGCCGGCGCCGTCTCCCTCCGCCGGAGTGTCGTGCTGCGTCACGAACCTGGCGCGCAATGTGCCGAGCAGCCAGGTCAGTGCGCCCCACACGCCGAGCAGGGTCAGGGACGGCAGCCATCCGCTGCGCGGCGCCCCGGTCGCCGAGCGCCACCGCAGCATGTGCCCCGCCAGGTGCGGCACGATCAGCATGACAACTGCGGACGAGACGGCGAGCGTGCCGGACAGCACGTCACCGCCGGTGCTGCCGACGCCGTGGAAGGGCTGGTAGGCGACCCAGTAGACGGGCACCTCGACGGCCATGATGGCCGCCAGCAGCGCCAGGGTCAGCCACCGGGGCAGGCCGGGGCGGGTCAGCAGTCCCTCCCAGCGGTCGGCCGACCCCTGGAGGCCGGTCTCCCGCAAGGCGGCCCGGTAGTCCTCCCCGAGCGCGGTGGCCGCGGTGCCGTCCGGCGCGGTGGCCGCGGTGGACACCGACTGCCAGTCGTCGCCCGGGTCCGTGCCCTCCTCCTTGCCGGTCGCCGGCCCGGTGCCGTCGTCCCCGGGCGCGGTGGCCGCCGGGGCGGGTCCGGCAGCGTCCCCGAAGCGGGCGCGCAGCCAGCGTTCCTCCACCCGTTCGCGCAGCCGGTCCCGGAAGCGCAGCCAGCGCGAGGAGCGCAGCGCGAGCAGGTCGAGCTGGTCCAGGGCGGTCCGGACGGCCTGGTCGGCCTCCCGCAGCCGTCTGTCCAGCAGCAGCGTCCGGGCCTCGCCCGTGGTCATGTCGGCGGCGGCCCGGGCGTCCTGGAGCCGGGCCTCCTCCTGCCGCCCGTGCAGCTCCTCCTCGATGCGGTGGACCATGGCGTCGCGCAGCCCGGCCAGCTTGGCGAAGTAGGGCAGCGGCTCGTCGCCGTACAGCAGCCAGGGGTCCAGCGTCTTCTTCCGGCCGGCCTGCCGTCCGTGCCGGCCGGCGTCCTTGAGCAGCGTGCCCTGGTCCCTGGCGTCCAGGACCAGGGCCGGGCGGGGAGCCCGCCGGGCGTGGTCCGGCCGGCGCCGGGCGGCGCCCGGTGCGGGCCGCCGGGGGAAGGGCAGCCGGAGGCGGCGCGGGCGCGGCCCGTCAGCGCCGGTAACGGGAGTCGACATGAGCCTCGGCCCTCCCTTCGAGCGCTTCCGTCCAGAAGGACTCGAAGTCGTCGGCCTCGCTGGGTTTCGCCTTGTACTGCATGCCGAGCCCGACCGGGAAGACGTCCATTCCCTTGATGCCGGGCAGCCCCCGCGCCTTGACGAGGGAGTCGATGACCTCGGCCCGCCGGGCCTTGGTGGACAGGTCCTGGCGGGAGAGGAAGAACTCCGGGTCGGCCTGCTGGAAGTCGCTGACGACGAGCAGCTTGGGCGCCGGCCCGTCGCCGGAGACGGTCTCCCCGATGCGGGCCAGCGCGCCCCACACGTCCGAACCGTTCTGGGTGCGGGCGCACTTGAGCTCGGCGAGCGCGGCGAGGGCCGCGTCCCGCCGGGCACCGGCCCGCTGTGCCTGCTGGTCGGTGGTGGCGTCGTGCGGCGGGTCGAGGTCGATCTGGCCCTGCCGGCAGGAGGAGCTGCGCGAGGAACGGGTGATGGGGGCGAAGTCGACGGTTCCGCACTTCTGGTCGGTGAGGAACTCCACGAAACTGTCCTTGAGTTTGGCCTCCGAGTCGAACCCCTCCTTCACCGCGGCGGCGGAACCGGAGCCGTCCACCACCACCCCGCAGGGTGTGGTGAGGGCCTCCTCCTGCTTGGTGCAGGACACGAGGGCGGACAGTGCGCACACCAGCGGGACGACGACGGCGAGCCGGCGGGTGGCGCGGACGGTGGACCGAGGGCCGGTCCTGGCCGAGTGATGCACGATGACGTTCCCTGGCCTTCCTGGGAGACGGGCAGTGGTGGGGCGGCGGACGGACGGCGGAGCGGGCGGGGTCATCCCTCGCGGACGCCGCTCGGGGCGCCGCCGTACGCCGCCTGGTTGTCGAGGATGTGCAGGGCCTGCGCCACGGCCGACGCGGCGGCGCCCCCGGCGTACCAGCGGTCGGTGAGCAGGCTGTCGTCGACGTGGTCCCAGGTGCGGTCCAGGGAGATCTCCCCGGGCAGCCAGCCCGTGGGCCGCGCCCCGTCGACCAGGCCGGCCGCCTGGCCGCCGGCCCACGCGGCGTCCCAGTAGCAGGCGATCAACTGGTTCGCCTCGTCGGCGAGTTGCTGGGCCCGCTGGCGGCATTCGGCGGCGGCCGAGCGCCACTCGCCGACCATCCGCCCGAACCGGGCGAGCGCGGCCGGCGCCGGCGTGCCGCGCACCTGGTACTGGTTCACCACCCGCACCGACTCCGCCCCGATCCGGATGTGCAGGGCGCGGTGCGCCCGGAGGGTGCGGGAGCGCAGCCGCGCGGTGCCGCGCCGCACCTGGGCGTGCAGGCCCAGGATGTACGGCGGGAGGCCGGTGGCGGCTTCGGCCGGCCGGTGCCCCGGTGCCGCTCTCCGCAGGAATTCCCGCAGCCGGACCGCGTCCCTGCGGCCGTGCGACCGGGCGCGCGCGGAGGACAGCAACCCGGCATTCAGTCGTCGGACCCGGACATTTATTCGAGCGTGGCTGATCATTTCGAAAATCCCCCATTCGTCGCGGGCGGTCCGGGTGGGAAGGCGCCGCGATGGGGAGAGGTTAGCGGAGCAAAACCCTTGGCGGGACTGGTCGTTCGCGGAAAACGGATCATTCTCGTGGGGCTTCCGGAAAACAACCGGATCCCGCCCGGCGGAGTACCGGATTAAGGGCCTTCCGGCAATTGCGGACGGTCCCCGGACCGCTGGATACTCGGGGCCGGTACGGGGAGGAGAAGCCGTGGAATTACGTCTCGACGGGACGCACTACCCGTTGGAAACGCTCGGTCCGGGAAAACGGCTCGGCGTCTGGTTCCAGGGCTGCTCGCTGGCCTGCGCCGGCTGCATGTCCCGGCACACCTGGGACCCGGCGGCGGGCACGTCCGGCACGGTCGACGAGGTGCTCGGGCTGTGGCGCCGGGCCCTCGCCGACGGCGCGGACGGCCTCACGGTCAGCGGGGGCGAGCCGCTGCAGCAGGCGGAGGCGCTCGCCGCACTCCTCACCGGCGCGGCACGGCTGCGCGACGGGGCCCGGCGGCACGAGGGGAGCGCCGGGCCCCGCCTGCCCGACCTGCTGGTGTACACGGGGTACGAGCCCGGGGAACTGACGCCCGGGCGGTGCCGCGCCCTCGACGGCGCGGACGCCGTGATCACCGGCCGGTTCCGGGCGGCCGAACCCACCCGGCTGGCCTGGCGCGGCTCGGCCAACCAGCGGATCCACCCGCTGACCCCGCTCGGCGCCGCCCGCTACGGCCCGTACCTCACTCGCGAATCCCCCGGCCCCCGCCTGCAGCCCGCACCCGGCCCCGACGGCGCGCTGCGCCTCTACGGCGTCCCGCTGCGCGGCGAACTGACCGCTTTCGAACGGGAGTTGAGGCGTGGCGGGGTGGCCCTCACGGACCGGAGCTGGCGGCCGTGAGCAGCCGGGCGTGGCTCTCCTCGGGGGTGACCAGCAGCACCGACCAGGACGGGTCCCGCCGCAACTCCTCGCGGACCGCGTCGAGCAGCCGACGGGCCACCGTCTCCACGGGCAGTCCGCCCCGGCCGGAGCCCAGCAGCGGAAAGCAGATCGAGGACATCGGAAGAGAGAGGAACTCGCTCTCGTGGCGGGCAAGTTCGAAGGACCTGCGCACCGCCTCGCCGAGCACGGCGGGGGACACGTGATAGCGGTCGCCGTCCCCGACCGGGGTGGCGATCGCCGCGTGGTGGATGCGCCGCACCCCCTGGGCGGCCAGGGCGCCGGAGGAGGTGGCGACGACCGTGCCCGGCCGCACCGGCATGCCCGTCCTGCCGTGCGTCCGCAGCCACACGCCCAGTTCCCGGGAGAGCACGTCGTCCACGATCTCGCCCTGGGCGTCCCGCAGGGCGGCGGCCCGGCGCAGCGCGCCGGAGACCGTGGGGCGGAACGTCTTGGACATCTCCAGGTAGGTGTTCTCCGAGGACACCAGGATGTCCACGTCCCGCACCTCCTCGATCGGGCACACCCGCACGGTGATCCCGGCCCCCGGGCGCGCCGGACGGGCCACCGCGGGCGCCGTGCGCACCGCGGAGTCCGCGGCCGGCTCCCGTACGACCGCGGCGGGCCGGTCCGCCCCCTGGCGGGCGACGGTCAGCACCGCCGCCGCCAGTTCGGCGATGACATCGTGCTCCTGGCTCTTGCGGAACCGCTCGGTGGTCACGCCGTAGACGGCCGCCGCGGCCTTGCGCCGGTCGGTGCCGGGCACCCCCCGGCGCGCCGGGAAGAGCCCGAACGCATGTGCGGCGGCGCGGGCCAGCGGATCGCTGGAGTCGTCGTCCCGCACCGGGCGCCCGCCGGCCAGCCGTCGTACCGCCGCGCCCAACAGCTCCTCGATGCCTGTCTGTTCGTCCTCCGGTCCGGCGCACAGCCCGGCCGCGACCGCCGCCTGGCGCAGCGCGTCCCTGGTGCTGTGGCGCAGCCCGGGCAGGCCGCGCCGCCTCAGTTCCCTGAGTTCGGCCACGAGGCTCTCGTGCGGGGGCAGGGGGTGCATGCTGCGCATCGTAGCCCCGAAGGGGTATCCGCTGAAGATCCGGGAAACCCCCTGTCACCCGCCGGGAACCGGCACGTCTCCGTCCCCTCGCGGCCCGCGCCCCGCACCACCGCGCCCCGGCGCACCCGCCGCGCCTCCCGGAGGGCCGGACGATGACGACCACGCGGCCCACCCGATTCGTCGACCCCGCCGACGGGGGCTTCACCGACGCCCGCAACACCGAGACCCGGCCGGTCCTCGCCGAGGTGCCTCGCGACCTGGCGGACCGCTTCCCGCTCGTCGCCGTGCTCTCCGCCGCGCGGCGGCCCGCCGAGGCCGTCGTCCTGCGCGTGCGCGACCTGACGGCCCGTCACGGACCGGCGGAGATACCCCTGGTGCTCAAGTGGTACCACCGGCTGCACGCCCCGGATCCGGCCGTGGAACACGAACTGCGGGAACTCGGCGCCCTCCCGGCCCCCCACCTGGAACGGCTCCTGGAGACCGGCGAGGCACACGGCCACCCCTGGCACCTGTACTGGTCGCACGGCGAGGAGACCCTGGAGAAGTACCACCGGGACCGCCCCGAGGGCCTGCCCCCCGACGCCGTACGGGACATGGTGGGCCAGCTGTACGGCGCCGTCACCGCGCTGCACGAACGCGGCGTCGTCCACCGGGACATCACCCCCGACAACATCATGGTCCAGACCCGCCGCGGCGACACGGCCGACCTCGTCCTCGTGGACTTCGGCGCCGCCGTCCACCGGCCCGAGGAGGTGCTGGAACCCCGCACCGACTGGCGCGGCAAGCCCCTCTACCTCGCACCGGAGGCCGGACTGCTCCGGCAGACCGTCTCCGAGGCCGGCGACTGGTGGTCGCTCGGCATGGTCGTCGCCCAACTCGCCCTGGGCCGCCACCCCGTCGAGTTCCGCCGGGACGAGGACGTGCTCGCCGAGATCGCCACCCACGACCCCGACGTCTCCGGGATCGCCCACCGCCGGACCCGGCTGCTGTGCGAGGGCCTGCTCACCCGGGCCCCCGAACACCGCTGGCAGGCACCGCAGGTACAGGACTGGCTGGACGGCCGGGAACCCCACGTCCACCCGCGCACCGGCGGCCGGATCTTCGCCGACGACCCCACCCGCCCGGCGATCCGCCCGTTCCCGTTCATGGGCCAGGAGTTCACCGGGACCGAGTCGCTCGCCCTCCACCTGGACCAGAACCACGTCTCGGCGGCACGCATGCTGGCCGACGACACCGACCGGGCCCGGCTGGCCGAGTGGCTGGAGCAGTTCCGGACCCTCGGCGGGCGCGGCGAGGAGGAACTGGCCCGGCTCGACGAGCTGACCGGGGAACTGGCCCGGCCGCCGTCCCCCGAGACCCTCGCCCGGCTGCTGAACTGGCTCGGCCCCGGCCTCGACGTCACCTGGCACGGGGCCCGGCTGGACGCGCCGACCATGCGCAGGCTGTGCCAGGGCGCCCGGGACGGGCACGCCGACGCGGTCGCGCTGTTGCGGCACCTGGCGGACCACCCCGGAGTCATGACCGAACTCGCCCGGCGGCCCGGCGGCCAGGGACTGGACGACACGGCCACCGCGTGGGCCCGGCTGCGCGCCCGGTGGGAGCCCACCGTCCGGGAGATCGCCCGGGACCGCCAGGACCGGGCGGCCCTGCGCCGCACCGCCGCGGTGGACGCCTGGCTGCTGCAACTGGCCCGGGAACCGGACCGCACCAGGCGCCTGCTCACCGGCACGCTGCTGCGCCTGCGCGCCGGGCTGCCCGAACCGGTGCCCTGGTTCGACGCGCTGCTCGCCGCCCAGGACGACGATCCCCGCCTCGTCGCCGCCGTCCGGCTCGGCGCGCGGGCCCGGCAGGAGGCCGAGCGGCGCAGGGCCCGGCGTGTCCAGGAGGAGCGGGAACTGCTGCTCGCCGCCGACCAGGACGGACTAACCGCCGTACTGCGCCGCATGGACCGCCTGCCCACCCTCGGCTGGGCGCTGTTCGGCGGCATCGCCGGCACGGCACCCTGGACCTTCGTCATCGGCCTCGCGGACGTCCTGGGCCGCGCCTCCCAGGAGGCCGTCGTCACGGCCTGGCTGGAGGCGCTGCCCGCCGCCGCGGTCGTCTTCACGGCGGAACTGTGGACCGCCGTCTACATCGGCCCGCCCTTCTACCACCCCCACCGCTCACTGGCCGGCCTGCTGATCCGCGGCGCGGACCGCCCCGGCCGGCTGGCCCGCACCCGGACCGGCCGCTGGACCGGGGCGGCGCTGCTCGTCCTCGCCGTCTTCCTCGGGTTCTACGCCGTCGCCGCCGCGCCCTGGCTGTGGCCGCTCGCCTCGGCAGTCGCCGTCGTCGCGTGGAGCGTCCACCGCTGCCGGGCATGGGGGCGCCGGCGGCGCGGTCTGCGGGCCCGCCGGCAGGCGAACCGCGCGGGCCGGCCGTGGCGGACCCGGACGGCGACCGACACGACAGGAGAACAGGCATGAGCTCGGGTTTCGCCCTTCCCGGCATCGAGATGGTGGCACCCGCCGTGTACTTCCCGCCGCCCCCGCCGCCCCTGGACCCCCAGGCGCTGCCGCACACCGGCATGCTCCACCTGCACGACGCGGCCGGACAGGCATCGGGCCACCTCACCGACGCCGCCGGCCAGCTCACCGACGTCGCCGAGCATGCCGCACACCAGGCAGCGGACGCGGCGCTCCAGGTGCTCGGCTCGCTCAGCGGCGTGCTGCTCGTCGGGCGCGCCGCCCTGCTCGGCACCCGGCTGCTGGCCGCCGGGGCGGTCCGGGCCGCCGAGGAACAGCGCTGCCTGGAACGGCGGCAGCGGATCGCGGCCACGGCCGCCGAACAGTGGGAGGCCGCCGCCTTCGCCGCCGTACGGGTCAACGCCCGTCGCCACGCCCTGCTGGCCCGGGTCGCGCGCGCCCAGGCCCTCGGCGGCCCGCCCGGGCCCCCGCCCCACCCCGACGTACCGCCGCCGCTCGCCCCCGTCGGCGCCCGGCTCGCCGACCTGCGGCGGGATGTGGCCCGCGCCGAACAGGCCCTGCACAGCGCGGAGCGGGCCCAGGCCGCATGGGAACAGCGGCGGCTCGCCGCCCAGTGCAGGCTGGACGAGGACCGCGACGACGACTGGCAACTCGCCCTGCGCGAGAGCCGCGAGCGCGCGCTACGCCGCTACGCCGCCGAACGCACCGCCGACGCCGAGGCCGGGCGGCTGCCCCACCCGGCCGCAGGCCGCCCGGCCCCCGCACCCACCGACGTCCGCGAGGTACGCCGCACCGGGGCCCGGATCCTCGGCGAACTCGACCCGTACGCCGCCCCCGAGACGGCCGGCCTCGCCGCGCAGGCCGTCCGGGACGCCGTACGCCGCGCCGCCGAGGACCCACGCCGGGCCCGTATCCACCTCACCGAGGCGCGCAAGTTCGTCCGCGACGCCAACCGGCAGGCGCGCGAGACCCGCGAGGCACAGGAACGCGCCGCCCTGCACCACGACTTCCTCGTCTACGAGACCCCCGAGGGCGCCGAGGACCTCACCCCGGCACCGGACGCCGTCGCCCTGCTGCGGCGCACTCTGGACGAGGGCGTCGCGCTCGGCCCGGCCGAACGGGAGCTGGTCGAACGCCGGGTCACCGAACGGGTGCGCGCCCTGGAGGCCCTCTACGTCCAGGAGCGGTGCGCCGGCGCCGTCGCCGAGCTGGCCAGGAGGTTCGGCGGCCGGGCCGGCCTGGGCCGGGGCGCGGGACAGGAGGTACGGCTCGACTGGACACCGCCGGGCTGGGACCCCGGGCACTGGCTCCGGGCCACCCTGCTCGACGGCCGGCTGAGCGTGGCCACCATGTACCGGGGCGGCCCGGGGGAGCGGACACCGCAACAGCGCGCCCTGGACGACGAACGCTGCGCCGAGACCCGCACGCGGCTCACCGAACTGGAACGGATCACCGAATCGCTGGGCCTGGAAGTGGAGTTCACGGTCGAGCACACCGAAGGGGCACTGCCCGGGGTGCCGGGGGAGAACGCCCTGGTGCTCGACGATCTGATCGGCGAGGCGGAACAGCTCGCGGACGCGTACCAGGACGTGCTCCCGCGGCCCGCCCGGCACCGCCACGCGGACGGCGGCGACCGCCGCGCGGGCTGACTTCCGGGGCACGCACCACCGGCGGGGCCCTGAGCACACCGCCGCGTCCAAGGCCCGCGCGCGGCCCGCGACAGCGCGCAACGGGGAGGAACGATGGACCTGTCCAAGGAAGACCGGCTGCCGCCCTTCGTGGAGGAGCTGACCGGAACACTCGGTGTGCACGCGCAGTACGTCCTGCACGGCAACATCCGTGATCTGCACCTGGTGCGCCGGCGCGGCCGGGACCGGTTCCACCCGCTGCTCGACGTGCTGTGGAATCCCCTGCGGCAGCAGGGCTACGAGGCACTGGTGGTGTGCGACCAGATCAGCGGCTTCGGCGTGGCCCAGGCCGGCGCGGGCGACGTCCAGGCCGCCGTGGCCGAACTCCTGCGGGGGACCGGGGACTTCCCCGGCCAGACGGCGGCGCGCCGCCAGGCCGTGCTGGACCAGCTGCGGAACATCACCGACGGGTGGGCGCGGCAGCGGAGCGAGGCACCGCGCGACGGCCGCCGGCTGCCGCCGCTGCGGGTCGCCCTGGTGATCGACCACGCCTCCCGGCTGCTCACCGACCCGGCCCGGCCGGCCCCCGACGAACGGGACTTCTTCCTCGCCTGCCTCAAACTCGCCCACGAGGCGCGGCCGTTGCCGCCCCGGACCGGCCCCGGCGGCCTGCCGCAGGGCCCCGGCCTGTTCAATCCGGTGATCTGGCTGGCCGAGGGGGAACGGGACGTCCCCGCCTGGCTGCTCTCGGGCAGCGAGCGGATCCGCGCCATCGCCGTACCGGAGCCGGACGCGGACGAACGCACCACGATGGCCCGCCTCCTCCACCAGGTCTACGAGCGGTACCCCGGACACGGCACCCGCGACGGCGCCGCCGCGCCCGGCGGCACGGACGCCGAGGAGACCTCCCGCGCGGTCGGCGCCTTCGCCCGCGCGGCATCCGGAATGAGCCTGCGGGCCATGGAGGAGAGCGTGAAGCTCGCCCGCTCCCGCGGCCTGCCGTTCGCCGCCATGCCCGACGCCGTACGCATCTACCGGCTGGGCGTGGAGAAGAACCCCTGGGGCCGCGACGAGATCCGGCAGCGGATCCAGCGCGGCGAGGACCCGGACGACGAACGGTCCATCCCCCGCCGGGTACTGGGCCAGGAGGCGGCCGTGGCCCGCACCCTGGACATCCTCAAGCGGGCCGCGCTGGGGCTGTCCGGGGCGCAGGCCACCAGCCCCGGGCACCGGCCGCGCGGTGTGCTGTTCTTCGCCGGCCCGACCGGCACCGGCAAGACCGAACTGGCGAAGGCCGTGGCCTCCGTGCTGTTCGACAGCGACCAGGCGTATCTCCGGTTCGACATGAGCGAGTTCTCGGCCGCGCACTCAGCGGACCGGCTCGTCGGGGCGCCCCCGGGCTACGTCGGCTACGAGGCGGGCGGCGAACTGACCTCCGCCGTACGGGAGAACCCCTTCCGCGTCATCCTCTTCGACGAGATCGAGAAGGCCGACAAGGGCATCCTCGACAAGTTCCTCCAGGTGCTGGAGGACGGCCGGCTCACCGACGGGCAGGGCGTCACCACCTATTTCAGCGAGTGCGTGCTCATCTTCACCTCCAACCTCGGTGTGCAGCGCACCGACCCGGAGACCGGGGAACGCGAGTGGATCGTGGCCCCCGGAACCCCGTACAAGGAACTGGAGGCCACCGTCCGGGACAACGTCAAGAAGCACTTCGAACAGGTCATCGGCCGGCCGGAGCTGATGAACCGGATCGGCGGCAACGTCGTCGTCTTCGACTTCATCTCCGACGACGTCGCCGAGCGGATCTTCGACCTCCAGGTCCGCAACATCCAGCGGCAGTTGGCCCACGGGCACCGGCTGGTCCTCAGGATCGAGGACAAGGCCCGGCGCGAACTGCTGGAGTACTGCACCCGGGACAAGTGGAACGGTGGCCGGGGCATCGGCATGGTGCTGGAGACCCACCTGATCAACCCGCTCGCCCGGGAGCTGTTCGCCACGTCCGGCCTCGGACCGGGCACCACCGTCGTGGTGACGGAGGTGCGCGAGGCAGAGAGCGGACGGGTGGACACCAAGGTCGTCGTGCGGAAGGGAGACGCCGTTGACGGAGCCGAGCGACTGGGATGACGACGACTGGCAGCCCGTCGACGGCGTCACGCTCCCCGGCCTCCCGCCCCCGGCCCAGCCCCCGCCCCTCGGCGAGCGGTGCCCGCGCTGCGCCACGGTCGTCCCGGCGGGCATCCCGCGATGTCCCGGCTGTCTGGCCCCGTCGGGCGCGGGGTCCCGTCCCGAGCGGCTGGCCGGCGGGGTGCTGCGGCTGGTGTTCCGGGCCGGCGGCGGCCATCTCGACGTCCCGCGCGGCGGGGAACTGCGGCTGGGCCGCAGCGGCGACTGGGCGCCCGAGGCGTCGGCGCTCCTGGCGGACGAGGAGACGGTGTCGGCCCGGCACGCCACCGTCGTGCACACCGCCGAGGGCGCGGCCTGGGTGACCGAGGTCGAGCGGGGCGCCACCAACGGCACCCGGGTCAACGACCGCGTCCTGGTGCCCGGCCGGGCCGTCCGCCTGCGCAACGGCGACCGGATCGAACTGGGCCCCAGGGCCGGCTTCGAGGTCCGCGGTGTCGAGGAGGAACCGGCGGACTGAGCGGCGGCGGCCGGGCTCAGTCGCCGCCCAGCGCGGCCACCGCGGACTTCGCCGCCTTGATGGCACCCTTGTTGATCTCGTCCGTCGTCGGCGCCTCGCGGGTCTCGAAGTCGCTGCCGCTGTAGGTGACGACGACGAGGGCGTTGGCGACGCGGGCCAGCACCACGCCCTCGCGGGTCTGCTGCTTGTCCTCCGTGGTGAGGCCGACGACGGAGTACGCGGTGTCGCCGAGCCCCGGCACGGCTCCGCCGCCGCTCTTCTCCGCGACCCGCTGCTCGTACTCCTTCTCCGCCTCCTGGTCCGACTCGCCGATCTGGAACGACACGTCGAGCCAGCGGTAGTCGTAGCCGTGCAGCGCGTTCCAGGAACAGGTGCGGCGCAGCTCGGTGTCCGTGGAGGGGATCTCCTTGCCGGCCGGCTCGGCGCCGGGCACCAGGGACTTCAGGGTGGCGGCGGGGACGGCGGCGCAGGGGGAGGGCGCGGTGGTGTACGTGGGTGCCGCCGCGGTGCCGGACGGGGCGGCGGCGGAGGTGCCGGCGGACGGGGTCCGGGCCGTCTGGTGCCCGGACGCGGGCGGGGCGGCGAGGCCGGAGGACAGCAGCCAGCCGGCGCAGGCGAGCACCGCGACCGGCGACAGACGCGCGGTGAGGGCGAGCGGCAGGGGGAGGGGACGCACGGGCACACTTCTCGTGGGGGAGAGGGGTGGAGGGGTCCGCGGGGCGGACGGGGGACGACAGTGTCACATGACTGCCTGTGGGGCGGAAGTGCCAACCCACCGCGCACCCACCCGGTCACGGGCCACGGTCACGACGTACCGGTCTGCCCGCCATCCGCCCGGGCCCCGCACCCCTTCGGCCTCGCGGACCGCCGGAGGCTACGGCACGCGCGCCGTCCACTCCGCAGAGCCGAACTTCGTGCGGGCCAGTTCCTCCGCCCGGGCCAGTTCCTCGTCGGTGACCTTGCCCTCGGCCAGGCCGTAGCGCGCGCGGAAGGAGGCGATCATCCGCTCGATGACGGCCTCGCGGGGCAGTCCCGTCTGCCGGCGCAGCGGGTCCACCCGCTTCTTCGCGCTCCTGGTGCCCTTGTCGGACAGCTTCTCCCGCCCGATGCGCAGCACCTCGACCATCTTGTCGGCGTCGATGTCGTACGACATCGTCACGTGGTGCAGCACCGCGCCCGGACCCCCGCCGGGCCCGACCATCCGCTTCTGCGCGGCGCCCGCGATCTTCCCCTGGTCGGTGGCGATGTCGTTCAGCGGCTGGTACCAGGCCCGGATGCCCAGGTCCCCGAGGGCGCCCAGCACCCAGTCGTCCAGATAGGCGTAGCTGTCCTGGAAGGACAGGCCCTGCACCAGGGAGTCGGGCACCGACAGCGAGTAGGTGATCGTGTTGCCGGGCTCGACGAACATCGCGCCGCCGCCGGAGATCCGCCGCACCACCTCCACGCCGTGCCGGGCGGCGCCCTCCGGGTCGACCTCGTTGCGCAGCGACTGGAAGCTGCCGATGATCACCGCCGGGGAGCCCCACTCCCACACCCGCAGCGTCGGCGGCCGGCGGCCCGCGGCCACCTCGGCGGTCAGCACCTCGTCCAGCGCCATGTGCAGGGCCGGCGACTGCGGGGCCTCGTGGATCAGCTGCCAGTCGTAGTCGGTCCAGTCCGTGGCGCGCGCGAGCGCCCGGCGCACCGCGATGCCCACGCCCTCCGAGGTCAGGCCGTACATCACCGTCCCCGCCGGGAGCGCCGCCTCGACGCGCGCGGCCAGCCCCGCCGCGTCGGTGTCCGCGGGCGCGCCCTCCAGGGCGCCGTTCACCGCGTCCAGCGCCTCGTCCGGTTCCAGGAAGAAGTCGCCCGCCACCCGGACGCGCCGCAGCACGCCCTCCTCGACGTCCACGTCCACGACGACGAGCTTGCCGCCGGGCACCTTGTACTCACCGTGCACTGCCTTGGCCTTTCGTTCATGCCGTGGGGATCAACGTCCGGCCCGCCCCGGGTGTTCCCGGCGGGTCACTTCGGGCGGGGGCCGTCCCCGTCGCGGCTCCCGGCAAGGGCGGCCTCCGGATGTACGTGCCGGACGGGCCCGGCAGGATCGGCGGTGGGCCGCGTAGCCGGCCGCGCGGCGGGGCAGCTTCCGGTCACGACAGATCACGACAGCCGTTCCCGGGCAAGCCGGCCGACGCGCGCACACCGAGGTGAGAGATGCCGTTCACGACCCGCCCCACCCTCCAAGGCACCTTCGGCATGGTGTCCTCCACGCACTGGCTGGCCTCCCAGTCGGCGATGGCGGTGCTGGAGGACGGCGGCAACGCCTTCGACGCGGCCGTGGCCGGCGCGTTCGTGCTGCACGTCGTGGAACCGCACCTGAACGGGCCGGCCGGCGAGGTCCCGATCCTGCTCGCCCCCGCGGGCGGCGCCGTGCGCGTGCTGTGCGGGCAGGGCGTGGCCCCGGCGGGCGCCGCCCCGGCCCACTACCGGGACCTCGGACTGGACCTCGTACCCGGCACCGGACCGCTCGCCGCCGCCGTGCCCGGCGCCTTCGACGCCTGGCTGCTCCTGCTGCGCGACCACGGCACCAAGTCCCTGGACGACGTGCTGAAGTACGCCATCGGCTACGCCGAGCACGGGCACGCGCCCGTGGAGAACGTCGGCGCGACCGTGACGAGCGTACGGCGGTTGTTCGAGACCGAGTGGCAGTCGTCGGCCGAGGTGTACCTGCCCGGCGGCCGGCCGCCCCGGCCCGGCACGCTGCTGCGCAACCCCGCGCTCGCCGCCACCTGGAAGCGGCTGCTGGCCGAGACCGCGCACGCGGGCGACCGGGAGACGCGGATCGACGCCGCGCGCGAGGTCTGGCGCTCCGGCTTCATCGCCGAGGCCCTGGTACGGCAGTCCGGGCGGCCCACCATGGACACCAGCGGCGAACGGCACACCGGCACCCTCACCGAGGCCGACCTGGCCGGCTGGTCCGCCCACTACGAGACACCGGTGACGTACGACTGGAACGGCTGGACCGTGTGCAAGGCCGGCCCCTGGAGCCAGGGCCCGGTGCTGCTCCAGCAGCTCGCCCTGCTCCCGCCCGAGCTGCCCGCCCCGGGCTCCGCCGACTACGTCCACCTGCTCATCGAGGGCTGCAAGCTCGCCATGGCCGACCGCGAGGCGTGGTACGGCGACGCCGCCGAGGTGCCGCTCGCCGATCTGCTGTCGGACGCCTACAACGCCGGGCGGCGGGCCCTGATCGGCGAGAAGGCCTCCTACGACCTGCGTCCCGGCAGCCCCGGCGGACGGCTCCCGAGGCTGCCCGCTCTCGCGCACGCGTGCGTGCCGGCGGGCGCGCGGCCCGGCTTCGACCCGATGGGCGCCGGGGAGCCGACCGTCGCCCCGCTGCCCGGCGCGCCCACCCTCGCGGAGGCCACCGGGGAGGCGCAGGTCACCGGGGAGGCCGATGCGGCCGGTGAGGCCGAGGTGGCCGCCGACGGCTCGACCCGGGGCGACACCTGCCACCTGGACGTCGTCGACCGCTGGGGCAACATGATCGCGGCCACGCCCAGCGGGGGCTGGCTCCAGTCCAACCCCGTGGTGCCCGAACTCGGCTTCCCGCTCGGCACGCGGCTGCAGATGACCTGGCTGGAGGAGGGCCTGCCGGGCACCCTCACCCCCGGCCGCCGCCCCCGCACCACCCTCACACCCTCCCTCGCCCTGCGCGACGGGATACCGGTCCTGGCGTTCGGCACGCCCGGCGGGGACCAGCAGGACCAGTGGCAGCTGCACTTCTTCCTGGCCGCCGCCCTGCGCACCCCCGTCCGCGGCGGCCTCGACCTCCAGGGCGCCATCGACGCCCCCAACTGGCACAACGACAACTTCCCCGGCTCCTTCCACCCGCGCCGCCGGAGCCCCGGCAGCGTGACCGTGGAGTCCCGGATGGACCCCGGGGTGATCGAGGAGCTGCGGCGGCGCGGCCATGACGTCACCGTCGGCCCCGCCTGGTCCGAGGGCCGGCTGTGCGCGGTGGCCCGGGACCCGGAGACCGGCATCCTCTCGGCGGCGGCGAACCCACGCGGCATGCAGGGCTACGCGGTCGGCCGCTGACGCCCTGCCCGGGGCCGGACCGACGAGCCCTCAGGGCCCGCGCCGACGGTCCTCCGGGCCGCGGACGACGTGCGCGGCCCACGGACGACGTGCGCGGGACCGGCGTCCGGGGGACCGGGGCCCGGGGGACCGTACGGCCCCCGGGCGGACGGCCCCCGGGCGGACGGCTCCCGCAAGGCCCGCGCCGACGATGCTCGACGGCCCCGTGCCGACGTGCGCGGTGCCCGCACCGGCACCTCCCGCGGGCCCCGCCGCGCCGACGGCCCCGGCCGGCCCCCCACCCGGCGCCGT
This sequence comes from Streptomyces rubradiris, assembly GCF_016860525.1. Taxonomy (NCBI): domain Bacteria; kingdom Bacillati; phylum Actinomycetota; class Actinomycetes; order Kitasatosporales; family Streptomycetaceae; genus Streptomyces; species Streptomyces rubradiris. Next base: position 1,562,966 of record NZ_BNEA01000015.1, on the reverse strand, counting down.
ACCGACCGCCCAACCCGTACCCGTCCGCCCAGCCCGTACCCGTCCGCCCAGCCCTGGACCCAGCGCCCCGCACCGTACCGAGGCCCCTCCGCGGGCCCCCGCTGTTCACCCCGATCCCACCCCGTGGGCACCCGCGGGCCCGGGGCTGTCAGTGGGACGTGGTCTGATGGGGGCATGATCGAAGAGACGGAAACCATCGAGGAGTTTCTCGCCCGCCACTCGGCCGACGTGGAGGAGGCGGTCCGCGAGGCCGCCGAGGCCGAGATCCTGCCCCGCTTCCGCCGCCTCGCCGCGCACGAGGTGGACCAGAAGAGCGGCCCGCACGACCTGGTCACGGACGCCGACCGGCTCGCCGAGCTGCGGCTCACCGAGGACCTCCGCGCGCTGCTGCCCGGCTCCGTGGTGGTCGGCGAGGAGGCCGTACACGCCAACCCGGCGGTGTACGAGGCGCTCCGGGGCGACACCCCGGTCTGGATCGTCGACCCGGTCGACGGCACCCGCCAGTTCGTCCACGGCGACGACGGCTTCTGCACCCTGGTGGCCCTCGCCCACCACGGCACCGTGATCGCCTCCTGGACGTACGCCGCCGCGCGCGGCCGGTTCGCCACCGCCGTCCGCGGCCAGGGCGCCTTCCTCGACGGCGAGCGGCTGTTCGCCGGCCCGCCCGAGCCCGGCCGGGACCTCGTCGTCGCCACCTCCCACCCGGACTACACCACCGACGAGCAGAAGCGCGCGCTGCGCGCCCTGTGGACCGACGGCCTCGCCCCGCGCGCGTGCGGCTCCGCGGGCCTGGAGTACCTCGCGATCGCCCGGGGCGAGCTGGACGCCGTCGCGTTCTCCTGGGAGGCCGCCTGGGACCACGCGGCCGGACTGCTCCTGGTCGAGGAGGCCGGCGGCACGCACCTCACCCTGACCGGCGAGCCGTTCCGCGTCACCGGCGGCAACGCCCTGCCGTTCACCGCCGCGCGGGACGCCGCCACCGCCCGCCGGGTGGCCGGTGTGCTGCGCACCGCCGCCTGACCGGCCGGGCCACCCGGGCCGGGGCGGTGTCGGTGCCCCGGCATATCCTGATCCCGAATGGCCGTCGGCTGACGAAGGGGTCCGAAGGTGCCGTCGATGCTCGATGCGGTCGTGGTGGGTGCGGGGCCGAACGGACTGACCGCCGCGGTGGAACTGGCCCGCCGCGGTTTCTCCGTGGCCCTGTTCGAGGCGAAGCCCACGGTGGGCGGCGGCGCCCGCACGGAGGAGCTGACGCTGCCCGGCTTCCGGCACGACCCGTGCTCGGCCGCCCACCCCCTCGGCGTCAACTCCCCGGCGTTCCGCGCCCTCCCGCTCGACCGGTACGGCCTGGAGTGGCTGCACGCCCCGCTGCCCATGGCCCACCCGTTCCCGGACGGCACCGCGGCCGTGCTGTCCCGCTCGGTGGCCGAGACCGCCGCCTCCTTCGGACCGCGCGACGCGGGCCCGTACCGCAGACTGGTCGAGCCGCTGCTCGCCCGCTGGGACACCCTCGTCCAGGACTTCATGTCCCTGCCGCTGACCGCGCTGCCCCGCGACCCGGTCACCCTCGCCCGCTTCGGCCTGGCCGGCCTGCCGCCGTCCACCTGGCTGATGCGCCGCTTCCAGGACGAGCGGTTCAAGACCCTCTTCGCCGGCCTCGTCGCCCATGTGATGGCACCGCTGGGCGGCCTCGCCACCAGCGCCATCGGGCTGGTCTTCGCCCTGTCCGCGCACGCCCGCGGCTGGCCGGTGGCCCGCGGCGGCTCCCAGGCCGTCTCCGACGCCCTGGCCGCGTACCTGAGGGACCTCGGCGGTGCGGTGCACACCGACTTCGAGGTCAAGCGCCTGGACGACCTGCCGCCCGCGCGCGCGTACGTCTTCGACACCTCGCCCGCCGCGCTCGCCCGCATCGCCGGCCTCGGCGACTACTACGCGAACTACCGCTACGGCCCCAGCGTGTTCAAGATCGACTACGCGCTGGACGGCCCGGTGCCGTGGACCGCGCCCGAGGCCCGCACCGCCGGCACCGTTCAGATCGGCGCGAACCTCGCCGAGATCGGCACCGCCCTGCGCGCCGCCTCCCGCGAGGGACACGCGCCCGAGCGGCCGTTCATGATCACCGTGCAGCCGAGCGTGGCCGACCCCACCCGGGCCCCCGAGGGCAAGCACGTCTTCTGGGCGTACGGCCATGTGCCCAACGGCTGGTCCGGGGACCTCACCGAGGCCATGGAACGCCAGCTGGAGCGCTTCGCCCCCGGCTTCCGCGACCGGGTGCTCGCCCGCGCGACGGCCGGGCCCGCCGAGATGGCCGCCCACAACGCCAACTACGTCGGCGGGGACATCGCCTGCGGCGCGGCCTCCGGACTCCAGCTGCTGCTGCGCCCCAAGCTGTCCCTGTTCCCGTACCACACCCCGCACCCGGCCGTCTTCCTCTGCTCATCGGCCACACCGCCGGGTCCCGGGGTGCACGGCATGTCGGGCCACAACGCGGCCAAGGCGGTCTGGCGGAGACTGAGACAGGGCTGAACCGACGCGAGCCGAGCCGGAGTTGTCCGGAAAGGTGCGACCGACATGACCAGCATCACCCTCGTCCAGGGGGACATCACCCGGCAGCACGCCGACGCCCTCGTCAACGCGGCCAACTCCTCGCTCCTGGGCGGCGGGGGAGTGGACGGCGCGATCCACCGCCGCGGCGGCCCCGCCATCCTGGCGGAGTGCCGCGCGCTGCGCGCCTCCCGGTACGGCAAGGGCCTGCCCACCGGCCAGGCGGTCGCCACCACGGCGGGCGACCTGGACGCCCGCTGGGTGATCCACACGGTGGGCCCCGTCTGGTCACAGGCGGAGGACCGCTCGGACCTCCTGGCCTCCTGCTACCGCGAGTCCCTGCGCGTCGCCGCCGAACTCGGCGCCCGCACGGTCGCGTTCCCCGCCATCTCCACCGGCGTCTACCGCTGGCCGATGCGGGACGCGGCCCGCATCGCGGCGGAGGCGGTACGCGCCACCCCGACCGCCGTGGAAGAGGTGCGGTTCGTCCTCTTCGACACCTACGCGTACGAGGTGTTCGCCCAGCACCTGGGCGGACGGTAGGCGGGCCGGGGCCGCGCGCCCGGGGCGGCGGCCGGCCCGTGCCGCCGACGGCGGCTCCTCGTCCGGCCGGCGCGGCGTGGTGTGGCCCGAGCGCGACGGGGAGAGACGGGGAGAACTGCCCTGGCATCACCGCGCCGGCACACGTCTGCCATCGGCTGTGCGATCAGGGCGACCTGCCCGCCCTGCCCCGGTTCGCGGCCTCCCGCCGACTGCCCCGGCTCCAGGCGGTACGGATGCTCGGCACCACCGACAGCGCCCTCAACGCCCTTCCGCTGCGCGCCGAGTACGAGTCCTCGGCCATGCGGCAGGGCATCGGGCACTCCGGCTCGTACGACGGTGCCGCGCGGCCCCGGCCGCCGGCTGTGCCCGCGCCCTGCCCGCGGGCCCCGGCGGAGCGCGTGACATCATCGGCGGGACCCGCGCCACGGTCCCGTGGGCCGCGGGCGCCGGCCGTACGTCGTACAAGGAGCACGAGACCCGCGATGAACCCCGCTCTGCTGGACGACTTCTCCCTGGAGATGACCGGCAAGGACGTGCCCCGGCTGGAAGAGGCGCGCGACGGCATCCCGCCCGGCACCCGGATCAACATCACCTTCCTGGCCGGCGAGGACAGCGCGACCCGGCTGGCGGCGGCCCGCGCGGTCAAGCGGCTCGGCTTCGTCCCCGTACCGCACATCTCCGCCCGCCGCCTGCCCTCCCGACCCGCGCTGGAGGAGTTCCTCGCCGGGCTGGCGGCCGACGGCACCGCCGAGAACGTGTTCGTCGTCGGCGGCGACCCCGCCCGGCCCGAGGGCCCCTACGAGGACGCCCTCGCCGTCCTGCGCACCGGACTGCTGCGCCGCCACGGCGTCCGGCACGTCGGCGTCGCCGGCTATCCGGAAGGCCACCCCGGCATCACCGACCGGGCCCTGTGGTCGGCGCTCACGGACAAGGCGGCGGCCATCGACGCGGACCGCTTCGCCGGCGACGTCATCACCCAGTTCGGCTTCGACGCGGACCCGGTCCTCGCCTGGATCGAGGCCCTGCGCGCCCGGGGCGTGCGGCTGCCCGTCCGGGTCGGCGTCCCCGGACCGGCCGGGGTGCGCCGGCTGCTGGGCTACGCCACCCGGTTCGGCGTCGGCACCAGCGCCTCCGTCGCCCGCAAGTACGGGTTCTCGCTGACCAACCTCATGGGCACCACCGGCCCGGACCGCTTCCTGCATGCCCTGGCCGACCGCTACGACCCCGGCCGGCACGGCGTGGTGAAGGTGCACTTCTACACCTTCGGCGGACTGCGCGCCACCGCCGAATGGATCGACGGCTTCGGGCGGCGGCACGCCCCCGCCCCCGCGCCGACGAATCGGTGAAGACACCGGCCGGCCCATGTCGACGTCGGATTTCCGCCAGCGGACGGGGCGGGCCGTGGCCGATGCTGGAGGCATGCGGACAGGCACTCACCTCGACCGGGACCACTGCGTGCGCGCGGTGCGCTCCAAGGACGCGCGGTTCGACGGATGGTTCTTCACGGCCGTCCTGACCACCCGGATCTACTGCCGCCCGAGCTGCCCGGTCGTGCCGCCCAAGCCGGAGAACATGACGTTCTACCCGAGCGCCGCCGCCTGCCAGCAGGCCGGGTTCCGGGCCTGCAAACGCTGCCGCCCCGACACCAGCCCCGGCTCCCCGGAGTGGGACCGGCGCGCCGACCTGGTCGCCCGCGCCATGCGGCTGATCGCCGACGGCGTCGTGGACCGCGAGGGCGTGCCCGGCCTCGCCGCCCGGCTCGGCTACAGCACCCGCCAGGTGGAGCGGCACCTGCTCGCCGAACTGGGCGCCGGCCCCCTCGCGCTCGCCCGCGCCCAGCGCGCCCAGACCGCCCGGCTGCTCATCGAGACCACCGCGCTGCCCATGTCGGAGATCGCCTTCGCGGCCGGTTTCTCCTCCGTACGTTCCTTCAACGACACCGTCCGCGAGGTCTTCGCCCTGTCCCCGAGCGAACTGCGCGCCCGGGTGCCCGCGAGCGGCGTCGGCACCCCCGGCGTGCTCACCCTGCGGCTGCCGTTCCGCGCCCCGCTCAACCCGTCCAACCTGTTCGGCCACCTCGCCGCCACCGCCGTACCCGGCGTGGAGGAGTGGCGGGACGGCGCCTACCGCCGCACGCTGCGGCTGCCCTACGGCCACGGCATCGCCGCCCTCGCCCCCCGCCCCGGCCACATCGCCTGCCGGCTCACCCTGAGCGACCTGCGCGACCTGACCGTGGCCATCAGCCGCTGCCGCCGCCTGCTCGACCTGGACGCCGACCCGGTCGCCGTAGACGAGCGGCTGCGCGCCGACCCGCTGCTCGCCCCGCTGGTCGAGCGGGGCCCGGGCCGCCGGGTGCCGCGCACGGTGGACGAGGCCGAGTTCGCCGTCCGCGCCGTGCTCGGCCAGCAGGTGTCCACGGCCGCCGCCCGCACCCACGCGGCCCGCCTGGTCACCGCGCACGGCAAACCCCTGGACGACCCCGGGGGCGGCCTCACCCACCTCTTCCCCTCGGCCGAGGCGCTGGCCGCCGTGGACCCCGAGTCCCTGGCCATGCCCCGCACCCGGCGCACCACCCTCACCACCCTGGTCCGGCTGCTCGCCGACGGCGGGCTGCGCCTGGGCGTGGACACCGACTGGGCCGAGGCCCGCGCCCGGCTGCTCGCGCTGCCCGGCTTCGGGCCGTGGACGGCGGACGTCATCGCCATGCGTGCCCTCGGCGACCCCGACGCGTTCCTCCCCACCGACCTCGGCATCCGGCGCGCCGCCGGGGCACTGGGCCTGCCGTCCACCCCGGCCGCGCTCACCGCCCGCGCGGAGGGCTGGCGGCCCTGGCGGGCGTACGCGGTGCAGTACCTGTGGGCGACCGACAGCCATCCGATCAACTTCCTGCCCGCGTGAGGCACGAGAGGCCACCCCGAGACCAGGACCCGACCCCCGGGCACCGCGCCCGCGCACTCCGCCCGCGCACTCCGCACGAGGACCAGCCATGAAGCAGCACACCGTCATCGACAGCCCCTACGGCCCGCTCACCCTCGTCGCCGACGACGGCGTGCTGTGCGGCCTGTACATGGCCGGCCAGCGCCACCGCCCGCCCGAGGAGACCTTCGGCACCCCCGACGACACCCCGTTCGCCGAGGCGGTGGAACAGCTCGCGGCCTACTTCGCGGGCGAGCTGAGGGAGTTCACCGTGGAACTCCGGCTGCACGGCACCCCGTTCCAGCGCCGGGTCTGGGAGGAGCTGACCCGCATCCCGTACGGCGAGACCCGCTCCTACGGCAGGCTCGCCGACGCCCTCGGCAATCCGAAGGCGTCCCGCGCGGTCGGCCTCGCCAACGGCAGGAACCCGGTGGGCATCATCGTGCCCTGCCACCGGGTGATCGGCGCGGGCGGCGACCTCACCGGCTACGGCGGCGGCCTGGACCGCAAGCGCCGCCTGCTGGACTTCGAGCGCGGAGCGGCCCTGTTCTGACCGCCGCACCCGCCCGGTCCGGGCCTACGCGTCGCCCTCCGCGGCCAGCCGGGCCAGCAGGGCGGGCAGCGCGGTGCCGATCGGTTCGCGGATCACCTCGTCGGCCCGGTCGTCGTACGGCGTCGGCTCGGCGTTGACGACGACGAGCCGGGCGCCGTGGTCGGCGGCGACCCCGGCCAGCCCGGCGGCGGGCTGCACCTGGAGGCTGCTGCCGACGGCGATGAACACCTGGCAGGCCTTGGCGATGGCCGCGGCCTCGCCGAGGACCACGGGATCCAGCCGCTCGCCGAACATCACCGTCGCCGGCTTCAGGATGCCGCCGCACTCCAGGCAGGGCGGGTCCGGCTCGCCCGCCGCCACCCGGGCCAGCGCGTCCTCCATCGGCCCCCGGGCGTGGCACCGGGTGCAGACCACACCGCGGGCGCTGCCGTGCAGTTCGAGGACCTTGCGGGCGGGCAGGCCGGCGAGCTGGTGCAGCCCGTCCACGTTCTGGGTGAGGACCCGGACCGGGACCCCGGACCGCTCCAGTTCGGCGACGGCCCGGTGCGCCGCGTTCGGCCGGGCCCCGAGCGCGCCGCTGTCGCGCCGCATCAGCCAGGACCGGCGCCGGATCTCCGGGTCCGCCATGTAGTACTCGTACGTGACCAGCTTCTCGGCCTCCGGATCGCGCCGCCACAGCCCGTTCGGCCCGCGGTAGTCGGGGATTCCGGAGTCGGTGGAGATACCGGCCCCGCTCAGCAGGGCGACGAGGGGCTTGGCCATGCCCCCGAGGGTAGGGCGCGCCCGCGGGCCGCCGCGAACGGATAAGCCGGGAAGGGCACGGCGGAAGGCTCCCGGAACGCAGACCTCCGGTGCTAGCGTCCCCGCATGGCCAAGGTGACCGTCTCGCTCGACGCCCAACTCGTCGTGGAGGTCATGGTGCTCTCCGGGGTGGGCAGTCCACAGGACGCCGTCGAACTGGTGGTCCGGGACTACATCGAGCGCGGGCACCGCACCGAGGCCCGGGCCGCCGCCCGGGACGAGGCGCTGCGCGAGGTGGCCGCGCGCCCCCGCGACCAGGAGGGCTGAGCGCCGTCAGGCCACCCGCCGGCCGTTCTCCAGCTCCGCCGTGCCGCCGCCCTCCGCCAGCACGTCCAGGGCGGCCAGCACCCGGCGGCCCAGCACCTCGGGCAGATACGCCGTCAGCTCCTCGCGGGCCACCAGGCGCCACGACAGCAGTTCCTCCTCCTGGAGCCGGATGGACGCCAGCTCGGCCTCGGTGAGCACACCGCCGTCGTACAGGTACGCCACCAGCGGCGGCCGGCCCACGCCGTGCGCCCAGTCCACCGCGAGCAGCCGGCCCAGCGGGCGGTCCAGCCCGATCTCCTCCAGCGTCTCCCGGCGGGCGCCCTGGCGCGGCGTCTCCCCGGTGTCCGACTCGATCGTCCCGCCCGGCAGCGCCCAGCCCTCCCGGTAGTTGGGCTCCACGAGCAGCACCCGGCCCTCGGCGTCCCGGAAGAGCGCGGCGGCCCCGGCGAGGACCCGGGGCAGACCCGCGATGTACGCGGCGAAGTCAGCAGTGGTGGTCATCGGGACAGGGTAACCAGCAGGCCCGCCCTACGAACCCGTCGTCGCCAGGCGCAGGGTGCGTTCGGCCAGCGCACTGATCCGTACGCCGTCGAAGCCGAACACCGCGCTGCGCACCGTGTCCCGCAGCGGCTCCCGCCACTGGGCCGGGATCGCCCGTGCCCCGGTGCGTACCCCGGCCACCGAGCCGGCCGTGGCCCCGTTGGAGTCGGTGTCCAGGCCGCCGCGCACGGTCAGCGCGAGGGTCCGGGTGAAGTCGCCCTCGCCGTACAGCAGCCCGGCGGTGAGGACCGCGGCGTTGGGGACGGTGTGGATCCAGCCGAGCCCGGCGGTCTCCTCGGCCACCGTGGCCAGGGTCTGCTCCCAGGGCAGCCGGGTCTCGTGCAGGCTCGCGACCCGCCGTACCGTCCGGGCCAGGCGGCTGCCCGCCGGTACCACCGCCAGGGCGGTGTCCAGGGCGTCGCGGACGGTCGGGGCGGTGAAGGAGGCCGCGATCAGCGCGGCGGCCCACATGGCGCCGTAGACGCCGTTGCCGGTGTGCGAGAGCACCGCGTCCCGGCGGGCGAGCTGTGCGGCCCGGACGGGGTCGCCGGGGCAGGTCCAGCCGAAGACGTCGGCGCGGATCAGCGCGCCGATCCACTCCTGGTACGGGTTGTCGTACGTCGCCGTCAGCGGTGGCCTCAGCCCGTTCGCCAGGTTCCGGTACGCGGCCCGCTCCGCCGTGAACGTCTGCAGGTACGGCAGCCTGAGCAGCCACAGGTCGCCGACCTGCTCGGTGCTGAAACCGAACCCGTGGGTCTCCAGCAGGTGCAGGCCGAGGATCGCGTAGTCCACGTCGTCGTCCCGGCAGCTGCCGTCGATCCGGCCGCGCACGCAGCACCGCCACTCCGGGCGCAGCGCGGCGGTCTCCGCCGGGTCGGCCGGCTCGGGCAGGTAGTCGGTCAGCGGCAGGGCGGCGGCCCGGCGCAGATAGCGGTCGATCCGGTCGCGGGTCCACACCTCGCCCTGCTCGACCGGCTTGCCGAGCATGTTGCCCGCGATCCGGCCGAGCCAGCCGCCGAGCAGCCGGTCGGCGAGGTCCGGTGCGGTGCGCTGGGTGCTCATGGCAGCGGGGTACCCACTTCCCGTCGCTCCGCGCGGCCTTCCAGGGTTCGGGCGGGGCATGACGGCGGGGGTGTCCTGCGGTTATCGTCACAGCGGCGCGACTGGCCCCGCCGTGCGCGGGGCCCGGAGAGCAAGGGGAAGACAAGGTGGCGGACGCTGCAGTGAACGAGACCCGTCGGGTGCTCATCGCCGCGGACAAGTTCAAGGGCTCGCTGACGGCCGTGCAGGTCGCCGAGCGGGTGACGGCCGGGCTGCGCCGGGTCGTGCCGGACCTGGCGGTCGAGGCGCTGCCCGTGGCCGACGGCGGCGACGGGACCGTGGACGCGGCGGTCGCGGCCGGCTTCGAGCGGCGCGAGGTCCGGGTGGCCGGGCCGCTCGGCGAGGAGGTGACGGCCGCGTTCGCGCTGCGCGACGGCACCGCGGTCGTGGAGATGGCCGAGGCGAGCGGTCTGCAGCGGCTGCCGGCCGGGGTCTTCGCGCCCCTGACGGCCTCCACGTACGGCTCCGGGCAGCTGCTGCGGGCCGCGCTGGACGCGGGCGCGCGGACCATCGTGTTCGGCGTCGGCGGCAGCGCCACGACGGACGGCGGCGCGGGCATGCTGTCCGCGCTGGGCGCGCGGTTCCTCACCGAGGAGGGCGAGCCGGTGTCCCCGGGCGGCGGCGGACTGGCCGGCCTGGCCCGCGCCGACCTCTCCGGGCTGGACCCGCGGCTGTCCTCCATCGAGCTGGTGCTGGCCAGCGACGTCGACAACCCGCTGACCGGGCCGAAGGGCGCGCCCGCCGTCTACGGCCCGCAGAAGGGCGCCTCGCCGGACGACGTGCGGACGCTGGACGCGGCGCTGGCCCACTTCGCGAAGGTGCTGGAGGCCGAGGTGGGCCCGCGGGCCGCCGAGTACGCGGCGTCCCCGGGCGCGGGCGCGGCGGGCGGCATCGGCTACGGCGCGCTGCTCCTGGGCGCCCGGTTCCGCGCCGGCATCGACGTCATGCTGGACGTGCTGGGCTTCGCGCCCGCCCTGGAACGGGCCTCCCTGGTGATCACCGGCGAGGGTTCGCTGGACGAGCAGACGCTGCACGGGAAGGCGCCGGCCGGGGTGGCCGCGGCGGCGCGGGCCGCGGGCAAGCCGGTGGTGGCCGTCTGCGGACGGCTCGCCCTGCCGGAGGAGGCACTGCGGCGGGCCGGCATCTCGGAGGCGTACCCCCTCACATCGGTCGAGCCGGACGTCGCCAAGTGCATCGCGGACGCCGGACCGATCCTGGAGCGGCTCGCCGTCCGCCTGGCTGAGGCCCATCTGGGCTGACCTCCTGGGGGCTCCGCCCGCCAGACCCCCGGCCTCGGCCCACCCACCACCCGTCTCGGCAGGCCGAGAGGCGACCGGCCGGGCCACGACCCGAGCCCTTGCCCCGCCGAGGCGGAAGCCCTCGCCCCGGCCACGATCTGACCCTCTGGCCCCGCCACCACCCCGAGCCCTCGCCCCGCCACGGCGGGAGTCGGCGACCGGGGGTGGCCGTGTGGCCGCGTCTCGACTTACCGAGACGGGTGGGCGGGTGGGCAAAAGAGGGGGTCCGGGGGCGGAGCCCCCGGGGGCCGGGTACGAGCGAGGGGCCCCCTACCCGAGCTGGGTAAGGGGCCCCTCGCCAAAGCGCCGCTACGGCAACTGCGCTGCCCGCGCCTCACGACGGTTGTCGCGGAAGTTGTTCACCCGCCGCGCCGTGGCGAACAGCGGAATCACCGCGCCCATCACCAGCTGCAGCGCGCAGCCCGTCTGCAGCAGCAGCTGACCGCTCGGCGCGTCGAAGGCCCACGCGGCCAGCAGCCCCATCGACAGCACGATCCAGCTGAGCATCGCCCCGGCCAGCCGGCCCCGCGGCTTCGGGTACTCCACCCGGCTCACCATCAGCCACGCCGTCCCCAGGATCGCCAGCAGCGTGGCCACGAACGGCAGCTCCAGCAGCACGATCGACACGACGGTCAGCGCGCCGAACGGCGACGGCATGCCCTGGAACATGCCGTCCTTCAGCGTCACGCAGCTGAACCGGGCCAGTCTGAGCACCACGGCCAGCAGCACCACGATCGCGCCCACCGCCGCCACCCGCTGGTGCGCGTCGTCGGCGACCATGCCGTAGACGAGCACGAAGTACGCGGGCGCGAGGCCGAAGCTGATCAGGTCCGACAGGTTGTCCAGCTCCGCGCCCATCGGCGACGAGCGCAGCTTGCGCGCCACGAGGCCGTCGAACAGGTCGAAGACCGCCGCGCAGAGCATCAGGATGACCGCCGTGGCCGCGCTGTGGCGGGCCATGCCGGACTCCTGGCTGCCGGTGAGGTGCGGGATCAGGATGCCGGTGGTGGTGAAGTACACCGCCATGAAGCCGCACGTGGCGTTGCCCAGCGTGAGCGTGTCCGCTATCGACAGCCGCAGAGAGAGGGGCATCTCCTCCTCTTCGTCCACCTCGTCGGCCTCGGGCACCCAGCCCGCCTGGGTCTCCGGATCAATCACGGTCAATGCGAGTCACCCCAGCCACGGTCTTCTGTCCGACCTCGACCGCGACCTCCACGCCCTCGGGCAGGTAGAGGTCGACACGCGAGCCGAAGCGGATCAGACCGATACGGTCGCCCTGCTCGACCTTCGTGCCCTCGGGGACGTAGGGCACGATGCGACGGGCCACCGCGCCGGCGATCTGGATCATCTCGATGTCGCCGAGTTCGGTGTCGAAATGCCAGACTACGCGCTCGTTGTTCTCGCTCTCCTTGTTGAAAGCAGGAACAAAGCCGCCGGGGATGTGCTCGACGGACGTCACCGTGCCCGCGAGGGGCGCGCGGTTGACGTGGACGTTGAGCGGGCTCATGAAGATCGCGACGCGGGTCCGGCCGTCCTTCCACGGCATGATGCTCTGCACCACGCCGTCGGCGGGCGAGATCACCCGGCCCTCGGCGATCTCGCGCTCGGGGTCGCGGAAGAACCACAGCATGCCCGCCGCGAGCGCGGTGGCGGGCACGGCGACGGCCCTGGCCGCGCCGGAACGGCGGGCCCGGACCAGGCTGACGGCTGCGGTGGCGACGGTCGGGAGGAGCCACGGCGATGCTCCGCGCGCGAGGCGTGCGCCTACCAGGCTGTCGCGGTGTGCAGAGGAGTGGGGCATGGATGACCTTCGTAGCGGATGATGCCGCGCTCTGACGGGGGACGGCGGCTTTCCCGGGATCGTACCGGGCGCGGCCCACAACTGGGCAAGCCAGGAAGCCGAGTCGGCGGCCGAAGAACGTCTACGGGGTGTGATCTTCTTCTCGAAGAAAACACCCCGTAACCGGACAATCAGCCCTGGAACCGATACTCTTCGAGCAGTCTGCGGCCGATGATCATTTTCTGGATCTCGGCGGTACCTTCACCGATGAGCAGCATCGGGGCCTCCCGGTACAGGCGCTCGATCTCGTACTCCTTGGAGAAGCCGTAGCCGCCGTGGATCCGGAAGGCGTCCTCCACGACCTCCTTGCAGTACTCGGAGGCCAGGTACTTCGCCATGCCGGCCTCCAGGTCGTTTCGCTCCCCGGAGTCCTTTTTGCGGGCCGCGTTGACCATCATCGCATGCGCCGCCTCGACCTTGGTGGCCATCTCCGCCAGCTTGAACTGGATGGCCTGGTGCCGGGCGATCGGCTTGCCGAAAGTGTGACGCTGCTGGGCGTACCGGACGCCCAGTTCGAAGGCGCGCTGGGCGACGCCGCAGCCGCGCGCCGCCACGTTGACCCGGCCGACCTCCACGCCGTCCATCATTTGGTAAAAACCCCGGCCGGTGACCCCGCCGAGCACCCGGTCGGCCGGAACGCGCAGGCCGTCCATGATCAGCTCGGTGGTGTCGACACCCTTGTAGCCCATCTTCTCGATCTTGCCGGGGATGGTCAGGCCCGGGCGGACCTCGCCGAAGCCCGGCTCCTTCTCGACCAGGAAGGTGGTCATCGACTTGTGCGGGGCGGTGCCCTCGGGGTGTCCTTCGTCACTGCGGACCAGCACGGCCACGAGCGAGGAGGTGCCGCCGTTCGTCAGCCACATCTTCTGGCCGTTCAGGACGTACTCGTCGCCGTCCCGGACCGCCTTGGACGTGATCGCCGACACATCCGAGCCGAGGCCCGGCTCCGACATCGAGAAGGCGCCCCGGATCTCGCCGGCCGCCATCCTCGGCAGGAAGTGCTCCTTCTGCTCCCGCGTCCCGTGCTGCTTGAGCATGTACGCGACGATGAAGTGGGTGTTGATGATGCCGGACACCGACATCCAGCCGCGGGCGATCTCCTCCACGCACAGCGCGTAGGTGAGCAGCGACTCGCCCAGGCCTCCGTACTCCTCCGGGATCATCAGGCCGAACAGGCCGAGTTCCCTCAGGCCGTCCACGATCGCCTGCGGATACTCGTCGCGGTGCTCCAGCTCGGTCGCGACCGGAATGATCTCCTTGTCGACAAAGTCCCGGACGGTGGAGAGGATCTCCTGCTGGACGTCGGTCAGACCGGCGGTCTGGGCGAGACGGGCCATCGCTTACTTCCCCTGTTCCCTCGGCTCGGGGCGGCCCGGCTGCTCGCCGCCGCGCTCCTTGACGTACGTCTCGGTGGGCACCATCACCTTGCGGCGGAAGACGCACACCAGGGTGCCGTCCTGCTTGTAGCCCTTGGTCTCGACGTGCACGATCCCGCGGTCGTCCTTCGACTTCGAGGGCCACTTGTCCAGCACGGTCGTCTCGCCGTAGATCGTGTCGCCGTGGAAGGTCGGCGCCACGTGCCGGAGCGACTCGATCTCCAGGTTGGCGATGGCCTTGCCGGAGACGTCCGGGACGGACATGCCGAGCAGCAGGGAGTACACGTAGTTCCCGACCACCACGTTCCTGCCGAAGTCGGTCGTCTTCTCGGCGTAGTTGGCGTCCATGTGGAGCGGGTGGTGGTTCATGGTGAGCAGACAGAACAGGTGGTCGTCGTACTCCGTGACGGTCTTGCCCGGCCAGTGCTTGTACACCGCGCCGACCTCGAACTCCTCGTAGGTGCGTCCGAACCGCATCGCGCTCACGCCTCCGGGATCTCGAACGTGCTGGTGCGCCGCATCCCCGCCGCGCGTCCCTTGCCCGCGATGACCAGGGCCATCTTGCGGCTGGCCTCGTCGATCATCTCGTCCCCGAGCATCGCGGAGCCCTTCTTGCCGCCCGCCTCGGAGGTGTAGTACTCGTACGCGTCCAGGATCAGCTCGGCGTGGTCGTAGTCCTCCTGGGAGGGCGAGAAGACCTCGTTGGCGGCGTCGACCTGGCCCGGGTGCAGCACCCACTTGCCGTCGAAGCCGAGCGCGGCGGCCCGGCCGGCCACCTCACGGAAGCCGTCGACGTTGCGGATCTGGAGGTAGGGGCCGTCGATCGCCTGGAGGTCGTTGGCGCGGGCGGCCATCAGGATCTTCATCAGGATGTAGTGGTAGGCGTCCGCCGGGTAGCCGGGCGGCTGCTCGCCCACCACCAGCGACTTCATGTTGATCGACGCCATGAAGTCGGCGGGTCCGAAGATGATCGTCTCCAGCCGGTCACTGGCCTCGGCGATCTCGTTGACGTTGTTCAGGCCGGCCGCGTTCTCGATCTGCGCCTCGATGCCGATCCGGCCGACCTCGAAGCCCATCGTCTTCTCGATCTGGGTCAGCAGCAGGTCCAGCGCCACCACCTGCTGGGCGTTCTGCACCTTGGGCAGCATGATGCAGTCGAGGTTGGGGCCGGCGCCCTCGACCACCGTGACGACGTCCCGGTAGGTCCACTCGGTCGTCCAGTCGTTGACCCGGACCACCCGGGTCTTGCCCGTCCAGTCGCCCTCGTTGAGGAACTTGACGATGGTGTGCCGCGCCTCGGGCTTGGCGAGCGGCGCGCACGCGTCCTCCAGGTCCAGGAAGACCTGGTCCGCGGGGAGGCCCTGCGCCTTCTCCAGGAAGCGCGGGTTGCTGCCCGGTACGGCCAGGCAGGAGCGCCGGGGGCGAAGGCGGTTGACCGTTGTCATGCGGGGACCTCCAGGGGGTCGAGCTTGTTCGCTTTCCGGATCTCGTCCACGATGCGGCCGATGATCCCGGTGATGTCGAAGTCCTTCGGGGTGAACACCGCGGCCACTCCGGCGGTCCTGAGCTGTTCGGCGTCACCGCTGGGGATGATGCCACCAGCGATCACGGGTATATCTGTGGCACCGGCCACACGCAGCCGCTCCAGCACGTCCGGGACCAGCCGGGCGTGCGAGCCGGACAGGATCGACAGGCCGACCGCGTGGACGTCCTCGGCGAGGGCCGCGTCCACGATCTGTTCCGGGGTGAGCCGGATCCCCTGGTAGACCACCTCGAAGCCGGCGTCCCGGGCGCGCACGGCGATCTGCTCGGCGCCGTTGGAGTGCCCGTCCAGGCCGGGCTTGCCGACCAGGAACCGCAGCTTGCCCACGCCCAGCTCGCGGGCGGTGGCCTCGACCCGGGCGCGCACGTCGGCGAGCGCCGAACCGGCCTCGGCGGGGACGGCCACCGGTGCGGAGGAGACCCCGGTGGGCGCCCGGTACTCGCCGAACACCTCGCGCAGGGCGGCGGCCCACTCGCCGGTCGTCACCCCGGCGCGGGCGCACTCCAGGGTGGCCTCCATCAGGTTCTCGGTGCCCTTGGCGGCCTCCTTCAGCCGCTCCAGTGCCTTGCACGGGCGCGGGTGGTTGAACGGCGGCTGGTAGCGGGTGTCCCGCCAGTTCCGCAGGGCCTCGACGACCCGGGCCTCGACCGCCGGGTCCACCGTCTGGATCGCGGTGTCCAGGTCGGCCGTGAGCGGGTTCGGCTCGGTGCCCTCGAAGACGTTGACGCCGACGATCTTCTCCTCCCCGGACTCGATCCGGGCCCGGCGCTCGGCGTGCGCGGCGACCAGCTGCGACTTCAGGTAGCCGGACTCCACGGCGGCCATCGCGCCGCCCATCTCCTGGATACGGTCGATCTCGGCGAGGGCGTCCGCGACCAGCCGGTCCACCTTCGCCTCGATCACCTTCGAGCCCTCGAAGATGTCGTCGTACTCCAGCAGGTCGCTCTCGTAGGCGAGCACCTGCTGGATGCGCAGGCTCCACTGCTGGTCCCAGGGGCGGGGCAGGCCCAGGGCCTCGTTCCAGGCGGGCAGCTGCACGGCACGCGCGCGGGCGTCCTTCGACAGGGTCACCGCCAGCATCTCCAGCACGATCCGCTGGACGTTGTTCTCCGGCTGCGCCTCGGTCAGGCCGAGGGAGTTGACCTGGACGCCGTAGCGGAAGCGGCGCTGTTTCGGGTCCTCGATGCCGTACCGCTCGCGGGTGACCTTGTCCCAGATGCGGCCGAACGCCCGCATCTTGCACATCTCCTCGATGAAGCGGACGCCCGCGTTCACGAAGAAGGAGATCCGCGCGACCACGTCGCCCATGCGCTCCGGCGGCACCTGCCCGGAGTCGCGCACGGCGTCCAGGACGGCGATCGCGGTGGACATCGCGTACGCGATCTCCTGCACCGGCGTGGCTCCCGCCTCCTGGAGGTGGTAGCTGCAGATGTTGATCGGGTTCCACTTCGGGATGTGGGAGACCGTGTACGCGATCATGTCCGTCGTCAGCCGGAGGGAGGGCCCCGGCGGGAACACATGGGTGCCCCGGGACAGGTACTCCTTGACGATGTCGTTCTGGGTCGTGCCCTGGAGCCGGGTGATGTCCGCGCCCTGCTCCTCGGCGACGACCTGGTAGAGCGCCAGCAGCCACATGGCCGTGGCGTTGATCGTCATCGAGGTGTTCATCTGCTCCAGCGGGATGTCCTGGAACAGCCGGCGCATGTCGCCCAGGTGCGCGACGGGCACTCCCACCCGGCCGACCTCGCCGCGGGCGAGGATGTGGTCGGGGTCGTAGCCGGTCTGGGTGGGCAGGTCGAACGCCACCGACAGACCGGTCTGGCCCTTGGCGAGATTGCGCCGGTACAGCTCGTTGGACGCCTGTGCCGTGGAGTGGCCTGCGTACGTGCGCATCAGCCACGGCCGGTCCTTCTGACGCTCAGTCATCTATGACCTCGGGTGTCTCAGACGTTCCGGAAGCGGTTGATGGCGTCGATGTGCTTCGCGCGCTTCTCGTGGTCGCGCACGCCGAGGCCCTCCTCGGGCGCGAGGCACAGCACGCCGACCTTGCCCTGGTGCAGGTTGCGGTGGACGTCGTAGGCGGCCTGTCCGGTCTCCTCCAGGGAGTACGTCTTGGACAGGGTGGGGTGGATCTTGCCCTTGGCGATGAGGCGGTTGGCCTCGTACGCCTCGCGGTAGTTGGCGAAGTGGGAGCCGATGATCCGCTTCAGGGACATCCACAGGTAGCGGTTGTCGTACTCGTGCATGTAGCCCGAGGTGGAGGCGCAGGTGGTGATGGTGCCGCCCTTGCGGGTGACGTAGACGGAGGCGCCGAAGGTCTCGCGGCCGGGGTGCTCGAAGACGATGTCGATGTCCTCGCCGCCGGTGAGCTCGCGGATGCGCTTGCCGAAGCGCTTCCACTCCTTGGGGTCCTGGGTGTGCTCGTCCTTCCAGAACTTGTAGCCCTCGGCGGTGCGGTCGATGATCGCCTCGGCGCCCATCGAGCGGCAGATCTCCGCCTTCTGGGGTGAGGAGACGACACAGATCGGGTTGGCGCCGCCGGCCAGCGCGAACTGGGTCGCGTACGAGCCGAGTCCGCCGCTCGCGCCCCAGATCAGGACGTTGTCGCCCTGCTTCATGGCGGCGCCGTTGCGGGACACCAGCTGCCGGTACGCGGTGGAGTTGACCAGGCCCGGGGCCGCCGCCTCCTCCCAGGTCAGGTGCTTCGGCTTCGGCATCAGCTGGTTCGTCTTCACCAGCGCGATCTCCGCGAGGCCGCCGAAGTTGGTCTCGAAGCCCCAGATGCGCTGCTCGGGGTCGAGCATCGTGTCGTCGTGACCGTCGGGCGACTCCAGCTCGACGCTCAGGCAGTGCGCGACGACCTCGTCACCGGGCCGCCAGGCGTTGACGCCCGGGCCGGTGCGCAGCACGACGCCCGCGAGGTCGGAGCCGATGATGTGGTACGGCAGGTCGTGGCGCTTGGTCAGCGGCGACAGCCTGCCGTAGCGCTCCAGGAAGGCGAACGTCGACACCGGCTCGAAGATCGAGGTCCACACCGAGTTGTAGTTGACCGAGGAGGCCATGACGGCCACCAGGGCCTCACCGGGGCCCAGTTCGGGCACCGGCACCTCGTCCAGGTGGATCGACTTGCGCGGGTCCTTGTCGCGGGTCTGAAGGCCCGCGAACATCTCCGTCTCGTCCTTGTGGACGGTGATCGCGCGGTACGACTCGGGGAGCGGCAGGGCGGCGAAGTCGGCGGACGTGGCGTCCTGCGACTGGATCGCGTCCAGGATGTCCTTCACGGTCACGGTGTTGCCTCCGGCGGTGAGCGCCCTGAGGGAGGGGCGCCTGAGGGTTCGTCGGTGCTGGGATGCGTGCTGCTGAGGGTGGTGAGGGGGTGCCGTCGGTTCGGCGCGGTGGTGCTCCGGCAGCGCTTTGTGGCGCGGGAGGGTGCCTGTGACGCAGGCGTCCGGGCGCGCGGGCCGGGGGCCCTCGGGGACAGCCGGCGAGCAGGTGATGTCCGCTCGCCGAACCGCTCGGACGTCCCCAACCTATGACACGGCGTGACAGGTGACAAGGCACTGAGTGCCAGAAATTGCTCTCAGATGAAATCTTTACGTAACAGATGAGCGATGATCGATCAACGCTCGGCAAACGAAACGGGCAGTGAGCGGCACTCAGTGCCACTCACTGCCCGTCTGTCGCGGTCCGGCCGGTTACGGCCGTTCTCCTCCGGCCGCTCCGCTACGACCGTTCCTTCAGCGCCTGTTCGATGGTGCGCATCACCTCGTCGAGCGGGGCGTCGGTGCGGGCCACCGTCACCAGGACCTCGCCCTGGGCGGCGGAGGCGGCGGTTGGGGTGCGCGGGGTGCTCTCCCGGCCGGCCCCGATGCCGTTGCCGAAGGTCCTGCGGACGATCGCGAAGGCGTGGTCGAGCTGGGCCTCCACGTCCCCCTGGCCGCCCGCCCGCAGCCAGCGTCTGAGGACGTGGTTGTGGGCGGTGACCACGGCCGAGGCGGCGACCTCGGCCAGCAGCGGGTCGTCGTTGGCGTCGTCGGCGTGCGCGTGCTCGTCGAAGTGGCCGAGCAGATAGCGGGTGAACAGGCGCTCGTAGCGGGCCACGGAGGCGATCTCGGCCTCACGCAGGGTGGGCACCTCGCGCGTGAGCTTGTAGCGGGCCACCGAGATCTCCGGCGCGGCGGCGTACATCCTCATGACCTCTTTGATGCCACGGCACACGGTGTCGAGCGGATGCTCGTGCGCGGGGGCGGCGTTGAGCACCGCCTCGGCGCGCACCAGCGTGTCGTCGTGGTCCGGGAAGATGGCCTCTTCCTTGGAGCGGAAGTGGCGGAAGAAGGTGCGCCGGGCGACCCCGGCTGCGGCGGCGATCTCGTCGACGGTGGTGGACTCGTACCCCTTGGTCGCGAACAGCTCCATGGCTGCTGCCGCCAGTTCTCGGCGCATTTTGAGCCGCTGGGCGGCGGCGCGACTGCCTGCGGCACTTTCCGGCGCGTCGGGCGTAGCTGGTGTACGTGAGGACTTGGCGGGCTGGGACATGACCCGAACGTACTGCATGCGCGCACGTCGATGCGCAGGTCCGGGACGTTCCCCGCCCGCCGGGGGCGGGGGAGCGGCGGCCGGGCCGAGCAGCCCGCCCCAGTCCGGCTCCGTCCGGAACCGGTCGCCGGCGCCGTCAGCGGCGGGCATACTCGCGGAAGCCGCGGCCGGTCTTGCGGCCGAGGCAGCCCGCGGCCACCAGGTGCTCCAGCAGCGGCGCCGGGGCGAGACCGGGCTCGCGGAACTCGCGGTGCAGCACCTTCTCGATGGCCAGCGAGACGTCCAGGCCGACCACGTCCAGCAGTTCGAACGGGCCCATCGGGTAGCCGCCGCCCAGCTTCATCGCCGCGTCGATGTCGTCCAGGGACGCGTAGTGCTCCTGCACCATCTTGACCGCGTTGTTGAGGTACGGGAACAGCAGCGCGTTGACGATGAACCCGGCCCGGTCGCCGCAGTCCACCGCGTGCTTCCCGATCCGGCCGCAGACCACCCGCGCGGTCGCGTGGACGTCGTCGGCGGTCAGCACCGTGCGGACCACCTCGACCAGCTTCATGGCCGGGGCCGGGTTGAAGAAGTGCATCCCGATCACGTCCTGCGGGCGCGAGGTGGCGCGGGCGCAGGCGATCACGGGCAGCGAGGAGGTGGTGGTGGCCAGGACCGCGCCCGGCTTGCACACCTTGTCCAGCGCCGCGAACAGCTGCCGCTTGACGTCCAGGTCCTCCGCGACCGCCTCCACCGCGAGGTCCACCTCGGCGAAGGCGTCGTAGGAGCCCGCCGGGACGATCCGCTCCAGGGCCCGCGCGGCGGCCTCGGCGGTCAGCCGGCCCTTGTCGACGGAGCGGGCCAGGGACTTGCCGACGCGCGCCTTGGCCGCCCGCGCCTTCTCCTCGCTGCGGGCGGCGAGGACCACGTCGTGGCCGGCCTTGGCGAAGACCTCGGCGATGCCGGACGCCATGGTGCCCGAGCCGGCGACGCCGACGGAGCGCACCGGACGGCCGCCGGCCCGGGTGTCCCCGGCGGCCGGGGTCAGCGCGTCCGGGACGACCGTCGCGCTGCCCGGCGCCGCGTAGGTGTAGAAGCCGCGCCCGGCCTTGCGGCCGGTCAGGCCCGCCTCGCTGAGCTGCCCCAGGACGGGGGCGGGCGCGTGCAGCCGGTCCCGGGACTCGGCGTACATGGCCTCCAGGACCGTCCGGGCGGTGTCGACACCGATCAGGTCCAGCAGGGCGAGCGGGCCCATCGGCAGACCGCAGCCGAGCCGCATGGCCGCGTCGATGTCCTCGCGGGAGGCGTACTTCGCCTCGTACATGGCCGCGGCCTGGTTCAGGTAGCCGAACAGCAGGCCGTCCGCGACGAAGCCGGGGCGGTCGCCGACCGCGACCGGTTCCTTGCCCAGCTCGACCGCCAGGGCGGTGACGGCGGCGACGGCCTGCGGCGCGGTGAGCACCGAGGAGACCACCTCCACCAGCTTCATGGCCGGCGCCGGGTTGAAGAAGTGCAGGCCGAGCACGCGCTCGGGGCGCGCCGAGCCGGCCGCCAGCCGGGTCACGGACAGCGCGTTGGTGCCGGTCGCCAGGATCGTGCCGGGGCGGACGATGCCGTCCAGCTCGCCCAGGATCTGCTGCTTGATCTCGTACGACTCCGGGGCCACCTCGATGACCAGGTCCGCGTCGGCCGCCGCGGTGAGGTCGGTGGCGGTGCGCACCCGGGCCAGCATCCCGGAGCGCTCCTCGTCGGTGAGCCGCCCGCGCCGCACGGCGCGGGCGGTGGCGGCCTCCAGGGCGGCGAGCGCCCGGGCCGCCTGCTCCTCGCCGACATCGATGCCGATCACCTCGCGGCCGGCCTTCGCCAGGACCTCGGCGATGCCGGTGCCCATGGTGCCGAGGCCGACGACGGCGACCTTCTTCAGCGGGGACGACGGGGACGAAGGGGTGTCGGACAGGGGAGCGGCCATCGCGGGACTCCAGGAATGAGGGTGACGACGAGGAGCGCGCCGGGCGCGCCGGCGAAGGGCGCACCACGGAGCGGAAGGGAGCGCCGGGTGCGCCGGAGCGCACCACGGTGCCCAAGGGATGCGGGTGTTTCCGGGCCGCGAGCGCACACGCCCGGTGAGCGCCGCCGGGCCACGGGCGCGTCCACGCCCGCGCACGGCGGGGGATCCGACCGGCCCTGTCCCGGAGCCGGGTCGTACCGCGGTACATACGGCGTACCGAACCGACGGAAAAGCTCGCTCGCGACGGCCGCGTCACCAGACCGTCGCCAGCGGAGTGCGAGGGGTACTCGCTCGTCTGAGCTTAACCGGCGGGTAACGAGCGCGCCAGACCCGCGAGGCAATCCTTCCGTGTGAGGTACCTCCCCCGTCCGCCGCTACCCGCCTACGCTGGACCTCGTGGACGAAGAGGTGCGCTCGCTCACGGAACGCTTACGGCAGGAGTCGGGCGGCACGGCCGCTTTCGACCGGCTGCTCGCCACCGAGGACCACGACGAACTCGCCGAGGTGCTCACCGCCCCGGGACAGCCGCTGTGGGCCAGGGAACTGGCCGCCTTCCGCCTCGGCCGGGCGGGCGACCGGCGCGCCTTCGAGGCGCTGGTGCTGCTGCTGAACCACCGCGACCCACCACGCTGCGCCTCCGCCGCGCACGCCCTCGCCCGCCTCGGTGACCCGCGCACCGCCCGGGCCGCCGCCGCCCTCGCCACCAACGAACTGCGCGTCGCCTACGCCCTGCACCCGGTACGGCTCCTGGTCGCCCTGCGCGCCCCGGAATCCGTGCCCGCGCTGATCACCACCCTGGAGCGGCGGCTCGGTCCGCACGACCCCTACCGCAAGGTCGCCCTGGCCTGTGTCGAGGGTCTGGGCGCGCTCGGCGACGACCGCGCCCGACGGGTGCTGAACGAGGCGCTGGCGCACCCCGCGCTCGCCGAGGCGGCGGTGCACGCGCTGGCCAGGCTCCCGCAGCAGCGGCCCGCCTGACGCCCGGTCAGCCCGCCGGGGCGCGCACGTACCGCACCTCGGGCACGGGCACGCCGTCCGCCTCGAAGGGCTCCTCCGCGCCGTCGGCCCGGAACCCGGCGCGCTCGTAGAAGCGGCGCGCGGGCGCGTTGCCCTTGAGCACCCACAGCAGCAGGCGCGCCCCGGCGGCGCACCGCCCGGCCGCCGCGGCCAGCAGCGCCCGTCCGATCCCGCCGCCCAGGTGCGCCGGATCGACGTAGATCGCGTACAGCTCGGCGTCCGCCGTGTGCGTCCCCCCGTCCCGGTACGGTCCGACCGCCGCCCACCCGAGCACCCGGCCGTCCCGCTCGGCGACCAGGTTCACCACCGGGCCGTCGCCGCGCGCGAACCGCTCCCGCCGCCGCTCGGCGTCCGCCGCGATGTCGAGCCGGTCCAGATACGGCTGCGGTACGAGCCCGCGGTAGGCGTGCCGCCAGCCGCGCACGCGGATCTCGGAGACGCGGTCGCAGTCGGCGAGGGTCATCGGGCGGATGTGTACGCGCGGCTCGTCCATGACGGAACCCTAGGGGCGGGCGCCGGCTGACGGCCGGGAATTTCGCGCGCCCCGGCGCTACCGGCGGAAACCCAGCAGGCCGTGCAGGACCGCACCGCGCGAGCCGGCCGCCGGCTTCGCCGCCGACTTCGCCGACGGCGGCTCCGGCTCCGGCGACCTGGCGCAGACCGCGTCGGCCGGTCCGGCGCCGCGCGGCACCGTGCCGTCGGCCAGATACGCGGCCAGGTACCGGTCCAGGCACGCGTTGCCGCTCAGCGTGACCCCGTGGTTGCCGCCGCCCTGCTCGACCACCAGGCTGGAGCGGGCCAGCAGCCGGTGCATGGCGACGCCGCCGGCGTACGGGGTGGCCGCGTCGCCGGTCGCCTGGAAGAGCAGCGCCGGCGGCAGCGCGTCCCCCGCGATGTCCACCGGCCGCAGCGGGGCCGTCGGCCAGAACGCGCACGGCGCGTTGTACCAGGTGTTGTTCCAGGCCATCACCGGCGCCTTCGCGTGCGCCGCCCAGGTGTCCGCCCGCCATCGGTGCCAGTCGCGCGGCCAGGGGGCGTCACGGCACTGCACCGCCGTGTAGACGCTGTAGCCGTTGTCCCCCTCGGCGTCCACGGCGGCGAGGGCGTCGTACGCGGCCAGCAGCGGCCCGGTGGCCCCCCGGCGCGCGTAGGCCGCGAACGCCTCGGCGAGGCGGGGCCAGTAGCCGTCGTAGTAGCCGCCGGGCGTGAAGGTGTCCTCCAGCTCCGCGGCGCCCACCCGGCCCCCGGCCGGCTCGCGCGCCAGCGCCGCCCGCATCGCGTACCAGCGGGCCTCGACCAGCGCGGGATCGGTGCCGAGCCCGTAGGCCGCGTCGTGCCGGGCGATCCAGGCCATCAGCGCGCGGTGGCGGTCGTCGAAGGCGTGGTCCTGGGCGAGGTTGTCCTCGTACCAGACGCCGGTCGGGTCGACGATCGAGTCCAGCACCAGCCGGTGCACCCGCCCGGGATGCAGCTTCGCGTACACCGCGCCCAGATAGGTGCCGTAGGAGTAGCCGAAGTAGCTGATCCGGGGCGCGCCGAGGGCCCGGCGGACCACGTCCAGGTCCCGGGCCGCGCTCACGGTGTCCAGGTACGGCAGCAGGTCCGCGTGACGGCGCCCGCAGGCCTCGGCGAAGGAGCGCGCCCGGTCGAGGTTCGCCCGCTCCAGCGCCGGGGTGGCCGGGACGGAGTCCGGGCGGGGCGCCGTGAAGTGGCCGGGCGCACAGGTCAGGGCGGGCGTGCTGCGGCCGACCCCGCGCGGGTCGAAGCCGATGACGTCGTAGCGGGCCGCCACGCTCTTCGGCAGCGCCGAGGCGACGAACCCGGCCAGCTCCAGCCCGCTGCCGCCGGGGCCGCCCGGGTTGACCAGCAGCGGGCCCTCGAAGGCCGGCGCGGTGTGCGGGACGCGGGACAGGGCGAGCGTGATCTGCCGGCCCGCCGGATCGGCGTGGTCCAGCGGCACCCGCACCGAGGCGCACTGGAGCGTGGGGTGGTCGCGGGTGGCGCACGCCGTCCAGACGGGCGCGGGGGCGGTGGCCGCCCGGACGGGGGCGGCGGTGAGCGAGCCCGCCACCACGGCGGCGACCGCGCCCAGCGCGGCTGCGCGTGTTCTCATACGGGTCCTCCCGGGACGCGGGGACGCGGCGAACCGTGCGGCACGGTTCCGCCCGGATCGTCCCGGCGCCGGGGCCCCGCAGAACCCGGCTTCGCGATACTTGACCCGATCGGGGCGCGGGATGCCCCCCAACGCGCCCCGGCCCGCTCACATCAGGCTGAGCTGTACCGGCTCCGCCGGGTCCGGGGCCGGTGCCGGCGCGGCCGGGCGGATCCGGCGGGCCTGCCCGGAGCGGGCGGGTCCGATGCCGTACTCCTCGGCCAGCTCGTGCACCTGACGGGTGATCCGGCGCTGGTACCACCTCGGCGCGTAGGCGCCCTCCGCGTACAGCCGCTCGTAGCGGGGCACCAGGCGCGGGTGGTGGTGGCCGAGCCAGGTCATGAACCACTCCCGGGCGCCCGGGCGCAGATGCAGCACCAGCGGGGTGACGGAGACCGCCCCGGCCGCCGCGATCGCCCGCACGGTCTCCCGCAGCCGCTCGGGGTCGTCGCTCAGGAACGGGATCACCGGCGCCATCAGCACCCCGCAGCCGATGCCGTGCTCACCGAAGGCGCGGACGACCTCCAGCCGGCGCTCGGGCGCGGGCGTGCCCGGTTCCACCGTGCGCCACAGCTCGGTGTCCAGGAAGCCGACGGAGACGGACACGCCCACCTCCGTCACTTCGGCCGCGCGGACCAGCAGCGGGAGATCGCGCAGGATCAGGGTGCCCTTGGTGAGGATCGAGAACGGGTTGGCGTGGTCGGTGAGGGCGGAGATGATGCCCGGCATCAGCCGGTAGCGGCCCTCGGCGCGCTGGTAGCAGTCGACGTTCGTGCCCATCGCCACGTGCTCGCCCTGCCAGCGGCGCGACGCGAGCTGGCGGCGCAGCACCTCGGGGGCGTTGACCTTGACCACGATCTGTGTGTCGAAGCCGATGCCCGTGTCCAGGTCCAGATAGCCGTGGGTGGCGCGGGCGAAGCAGTAGACGCACGCGTGCGAGCAGCCCCGGTAGGGGTTGACGGTCCATTCGAACGGCATGCGCGAGGCGCCCGGCACCCGGTTGAGCACCGAGCGCGCCCGCACCTCGTGGAAGGTGATCCCGCGGAACCCGGGCGGGTCGACCCGGGTGGTCACGGCGTCCGCGCCGAACAGCGCGGCGTCGGCGGCCCGGCCGTGGTCGCCGTCGTCGGTGAGGTTGTCCCAGCGCATGACGCCTCCTCGGTAGCACTGGGCACAGAATAGAACATGTGTTCGCATGATCGTGCGGACCCCGATTTGGGCCGCCGGGCGGCGGGGTGGTTGGCTTGCCCCATACCGGAAGACAGGTCCTGGAGGAACGCAATGGCGCAGGTCGAGGCCACTACCGAGCGGGTCGTCGCGGCGGACGCGGAGAAGGTGTTCGACGCCCTCGCCGACTACCGCGGCACCCGGCAGAAGCTGCTGCCCGAACACTTCAGCGAGTACGAGGTGCGCGAGGGTGGCGACGGCGAGGGCACCCTCGTCCACTGGAAGCTCCAGGCCACCAGCAAGCGGGTGCGCGACTGCCTGCTGGAGGTGACCGAGCCCACCGACGGCGAGCTCGTCGAGAAGGACCGCAACTCCTCCATGGTCACCACCTGGCGCGTCACCCCGGCCGGCGAGGGCCGCTCCCGCGTGGTCGTCACCACCACCTGGCAGGGCGCCGGCGGCATCGGCGGCTTCTTCGAGCGGACCTTCGCACCCAAGGGCCTCGGCCGGATCTACGACGCCCTGCTCGCCAACCTCGCCGCCGAGGTCGAGAAGTAGCCAACCGCCCACCGGTACAAGGAGGTTGACCTCCGGTCGGCTCCTTCACCGGTTCGAGTGGATCTCCGGTCCGGGCCGGGCGGAGCCGTAACCTCAGGCAACCGATCCCCGTTGTCGCCTCGCGCGGGAAACGCGCGAGGCGCGACGAGGGGAGCGGTCCGTGGGCGGGACGACACTGGCGCGGCAGGAGCCGGACGTGGCACCGGCGGCCGGCGAGGCGCCCGCGCCGCTGACGCCCCGCCGGGTCAGGCTGGTGTTCGCCGGGCTGATGCTGGCGCTGCTGCTGGCCGCCCTGGACCAGATGATCGTCGCCACCGCCCTGCCCAAGGTCGTCGGCGAACTGCACGGCCTGGACAAGATGTCCTGGGCCATCACGGCCTACCTGCTCACCTCCACCATCGGCCTGCCCCTGTACGGCAAGCTGGGCGACCTCGTCGGCCGCAAGGGCGTCTTCCAGTTCGCCATCGCCGTCTTCGTCGTCGGCTCCGCGCTCGCCGGCCGGGCCGGCAGCATGGACCAGCTGGTCCTCTACCGCGCGCTCCAGGGCGTCGGCGCGGGCGGCCTCATGATCGGCGTGCAGGCCATCATCGCCGACATCGTGCCGCCCCGGGAACGCGGCCGGTACATGGGACTGATCGGCGCCGCCTTCGGCCTCGCCTCCGTCGCCGGCCCGCTGCTCGGCGGCTACTTCACCGACCACCTCTCCTGGCGCTGGTGCTTCTACGTCAACGTGCCCTTCGGCCTGGTCACCTTCGCGGTCGTCACCGTCGTGCTGAAACTGCCCCGGCCGCCCGTGCGGGCCCGGCTCGACGTGCCCGGCGCGATCCTGCTCGCCGCCGCCTCCACCTGCCTGGTGCTGCTCACCAGCTGGGGTGGCACCGAGTACGCCTGGGACTCCCGGCCCATCCTCCTCCTCGGCGCCGGCGCCCTCGTCAGCACCGTCCTCTTCCTGGTCGCCGAGCGCTCCGCCGCCGAACCGCTCATCCCGCTGAGGCTGTTCCGCGACTCCGTGTTCACCATCAGCGGCCTGGTCGGCCTGGTCATCGGCGTCGCCCTGTTCGGCGCCGCCAGCTATCTGCCGACCTTCCTGCAGATGGTGGACGGGGCCAGCGCCACCGAGTCCGGACTGCTGATGCTGCCCATGATGGCCGGGATCGTCGGCGCCTCCGTCATCGGCGGCCACCTCATCAGCCACACCGGCCGCTACCGGATCTACCCCGTGCTCGGCAGCGCCGTCTCCGTCGTCGGCATGTGGCTGCTGTCCCGGCTCCAGACCGACACGCCCCGGCTGCACTACAGCATCTGGATGGCCGTCCTCGGCACCGGCATCGGCCTGGTGATGCCCGTCCTGATCCTCGCCGTGCAGAACTCCGTGCGCCCCGCCGACCTCGGCAGCGCCACCAGCGCCAACAACTACTTCCGGCAGATCGGCGGCAGCGTCGGCGCCGCCGTCTTCGGCACCCTCTTCGCCGAGCGGCTCACCTCCGCGCTCCGTGCCGAGCTGCCCCCGGGCGCGGGCACCCGCCTGCCCGCCGCCGACTCGATCACCCCGCAGCTCGTGCACGCGCTGCCCCCGGCCCTGCGCGACGCCTACATCCGCGCCTACGCCGACGCGATGCCCCGGGTCTTCCTCTACCTCGTCCCGGTGCTCGCCCTCGGCCTGCTCATCGCCTGCTTCCTGAAGGAGAAACCGCTGGTGTCCCACCACGCCCCCGCCACCGACCAGGAGACCGCCCCGGTGAACGTCCCGCTCCCGCACGCCCGTTCGCCGTTCTCCGCCGGCATCCCCGTGTGCGGCACGGTGCAGCACCCCGACGGCACCGTGGTGCCCCGCGCGGCGCTCACCCTCATCGACGTCGCCGGGCAGCAGGTCGGCCGGGGCGCCAGCGGCGAGGACGGGCGGTACGCGCTCGGCACGCCCGGCCCCGGCTCCTACGTGCTGATCGCCGCCGCGGGCGGACACCAGCCGCAGGCCGTCTCCGTCACCGTCGGCGAACGCCCCGTCGAACTGGACGTCGTCCTCGGCGGCGCCGGACGCCTGGCCGGCAGCGTGCTCACCGCCGACGGCAGCCCCGTCCGGGACGCCACCGTCACCCTCACCAACGTACACGGCGAGGTGGTCGCCACCACCCGCAGCGGACGCGAGGGCGGCTACGTCATCACCGAGCTGGTGGCCGGTGAGTACACCCTCGCCGCCAGCGCCCCCGCCTTCCGGCCCGCCGCGCTCCCGGTCACCGTGCAGGCCGCCCGGGAGACCCGGCAGGACGTCGAGCTCGCGGGCGGCGCCGTACTGCGCGGCACCGTCCGGGCCGGCGGCGGACGCCCCGTGGAGGAGGCCCGGGTCACCCTGCTGGACGCCGCCGGCAACGTCGTCGACACCCTGATCACCGCAGCGGACGGAACGTTCCGGTTCGTGGACCTCTCCTCCGGCGAGTACACCGTCATCGCCGCGGGGTACCCGCCGGTCGCCACCGTGCTCCAGGTCGCGGGGGGCGGACGCACCGAGCGCGACCTCCAGTTGGGGCACGAGGACTGACCGGGGGCGCACGCAGCGCGCCGGGCCGTGCGCCGGTGCATCCGGTTCATCCAATTCCAGGATTGCCACACATCGCGACCGGCGACCGCCTTACCGTAGTGGCGGGCGGCACAGATCGTTTTGCGGACAGCCGTGGAAGGAAAGGGCCTGGGCCATGGACCGTGGCAACGAGCGGGACGCGCCCGCCGGGCGCGGCGTCGGCGACACCGCGGCGGGCCGCGTCCCGCTGGCCGTGGTCGTCGTCGACCGCGCCGGCCTGGTGTCCCACTGGAGCAGCGGTGCGCGGCGTCTGTTCGGCGTCGGCCGGGAGGAGGCCGTCGGCAGGCCCGCGGCCGATCTGCTGCCCGTCTCCGGCGCCCTCCACGACGACGCCGACGACGCCGACGACACCGACGACCCGCGCGGCGGTCCCGCGGCGTACGACGGACACGGCCCCGACCTGGAGGCCTCCCTCGACGGGCTCAGCGGCTTCCCCCAGGCCGGCTGCGCCCGGATCCGCCCGCACCGGGAAGGGCCCGGCGCCGAGGAGCGGATCGACGTGCTGTGGTGGGCCTACCCGCTGGTCGGCCCGGACCCGTCCCGGCTGCTGGTGCTCGTCGCCGACGCCACCCGGCTGCGCGCCGAACGCGGCCACGACGCCCCGGCCGCCGAACGCATCACGCCCGGCTTCGCCCGCCACACCGAACTGCCCGCCGCCGAGGACCTCGAACGGCGCCTGCCCGACATCCTGCCCAACATGGGCCCGGGCCTGAGCGCCCGCATCGTCTCCCAGGTCCTCGAACTCGGCTACCCCATCCTGGAGTTCAGCCAGTACGAACGGGTGCCCGTGACCCCGTACTGGGGCGTGCCCCGCCGCCCCGGCCGCAACGCCGCCGAAGCCGTCGCCGAGCCCGCCGCCGTGACGGCCGGGCACCGGCCCGTGGCCGCCGCGGTCCCGGCCGGCGCCGAGCGGGACCTGGAGTACGCCGCCGTCCGCGAGCGGCTGGAGTTCCTGAACGAGGTCAGCTCCCGCATCGGCTCCTCCCTGGACCTCGGCGAGACCATCCGCGAGGTCACCAGCGCCGCCGTACCCCGGTTCGCGGACTTCGCCGGCACCCACCTGCGCGCCGCGGTGCTGGCCGGCGAGGGCTTCCCGGACGGCCCGCCGGACGCCAGCACCGTGATGTTCCGGGTCTGGGTCGAGCACAACGACGAACCCGGCCGCTGGGACGACACCGTGCCCGTAGGCGAGGCCTTCGCCTTCCCCGAGCACACCCCGTTCTACAAGTGCATGGTCACCGGCGAGCCCGTGCTCATCCCACGGGTCACCGACGAGCTGTCCCAGCGGATCTCCGGCGAGTTCGAGAAGCGCGACCTCAGGCCGCTCATCGGCGGCCGGTCGCTGCTGATCGTCCCGCTCAAGGCGCGCAACGTCGTCCTCGGCTTCATGGTGCTGATGCGCCGCCCCGACCGGCCGCAGTTCGACGACATGGACCGCACCACCGGCGCCGAACTCGCCGCCCGCGCCGGCCTCGTGCTCGACAACGCGCGCATGTACACGTACCAGGAGAACGTCGCCGACACCCTCCAGGACAGCATGCTGCCGCAGATCACCCCGCGGATGGCCGGCTGTGACGTCGCCACCCGCTATCTGCCCGGCACCCGGCTCGGCAGGATCGGCGGCGACTGGTTCGACACCATCAAACTGCCCGGCTCCCGCACCGCCCTGGTGGTCGGCGACGTCATGGGCCACGGACTGAACTCGGCCGCGATGATGGGCCAGTTGCGTACCGCCGTGCAGACCATGGCCGCCATGGAGACCCCGCCCGCCCAGCTCCTGCGCAACCTGGACGACCTGGCCCGCCGGCTCGGCGACACCTACCTCGCCACCTGCCTGTACGCGGTCTACGACCCGATCCGCGGCGAGCTGACCCTCGCCAACGCCGGCCACATCCCGCCCGTGCTGGTGCGCGCCGAGGACGGCGGCAGCAGGCTCCTCGACCTGCCCACCGGAGCGCCGATCGGCGTCGGCGGCGTCCCGTTCGAGGCCGTCCGGGTCCGGGTGGCGCCCGGCGACCGGCTGGTGCTGTGCACGGACGGCCTGGTGGAGGTGCGCGGCTCCGACATCGGCGAGGGCCTGGCCGCGCTCTGCGAGTCCGCCGCCCACCCCGCGGCCTCCATGGACGACGCCTGCGACACCATCATCCGGGCGCTGAACACCCGCGGCGGACGCAAGGACGACGTCGCCCTGCTCATGGCGCGCCTCAACGGCATCCCGGACGACCACGTCGCCGACTGGCGGCTCGAGTCCGTGCCGGGCGAGGTGCCCCGCGCCCGCCGCCTGGTGCGCGAACAACTGCTGGACTGGGGCCTGCCGCAGGCCGTGGAGACCGCCGAGCTGCTGGTCAGCGAGGTCGTCACCAACGCCGTGCTGCACGCGGCGAGCGACCGGATCGGCCTGCGGATCGTGCGCACCGACGCGCTGCTGTTCGAGGTCACCGACGACGAACCCGCCCTGCCCGCCCTGTTGAGCACCGGCCCCGACGACGAGTCCGGCCGCGGACTGCGCGTGGTCAGCCGGCTGGCCCGGGAGTGGGGCGCCAGCGCCACCGGGCACCGCAAGACCGTCTGGTTCGAACAGGCCCTCACCACCGGCCGCTGACCCGCCCGGACACGCCCCGCCCGGGAACCGGGCCGCGCGACCCTTGCCCCGCGCCGGTCCGCCGCGATATCCCGATCACGGAACCGACCCGTGGGGAGACCGCATGAACATCTCGGACACCTATCGCGACGCGTGGGAGAGCTACTGGAGCGAGACCTCCGGCGCCCGGGGGGAGGCGATATGGGACTGCGACCCCGTGCTGAGCGCCGCACCGCACAGCGAACTGCTCCTGCCGCACGCCGACCCGGGCCGTACGATCGTCGACCTCGGCTGCGGCAACGGCACCCAGACCCGCTATCTGGCCACCCGGTTCGCCCGTGCCGTGGGCGTCGACCTCTCGCACGCGGCCGTCGAACACGCCCGCCGCGCCGCGGGCGACGCCCCCGTCGAGTTCCAGCAGCTCGACCTCACCGACACCGCCGCCGTCCG
Source organism: Streptomyces rubradiris (assembly GCF_016860525.1). Taxonomy (NCBI): domain Bacteria; kingdom Bacillati; phylum Actinomycetota; class Actinomycetes; order Kitasatosporales; family Streptomycetaceae; genus Streptomyces; species Streptomyces rubradiris. Next base: position 1,530,618 of record NZ_BNEA01000015.1, on the reverse strand, counting down.
CGCCCTGCACCGGCGGCTCGGCGACAGCCACGTCTACATGCGGGCCGTCATCCACCAGAGCGAACCGGCAGCGCGCCCCGCGGTGGCCGCCGCCGTCGCCGAGATCATCGGCACCGAGGGCCGGGCCTTCGTGGTCGAGCTGACCTCCGCCTCCCGGGACGTCCTCGGCCGCGCCGCCGCCGGTCCGGGAGGCCCGCCGCCCAAGCTCCGCCGCGTCTTCCACCACGGCCTCAAGCCCGCCGCCGCCCCGGACGACGAGATCCCGCGCCTGCTGGCCGAGGCCGGTCTCACCGTCCTGGCCGACGGCGAGACCGCCCTGCCGCAGACCGAGTACCTCCCCGACGGTACCCGCATCGACCTGCCGGCCCGCTGGTTCGTCCTCGCCCGGGCCTGACCGGACTCGGGCACCGCCGTCCCCGCCGGGGTCGTGGCCAGGGGACGGCCCGGCGCGTAACGTGACCCGGCATGAAGATCCTCATCAGTGCCGACATGGAGGGGGCCACGGGCGTCACCTGGCCGGCCGACGTGCTGCCGGGGACGCCGCAGTGGGAGCGGTGCCGGTCGATGTTCACCTCGGACGTGAACGCGGCCGTGGAGGGCTTCTTCGACGGCGGCGCCGACCGGGTGCTGGTCAACGAGGCCCACTGGACCATGCGCAACCTGCTGCTGGAACGGCTCGACGAGCGGGTGGAGATGCTCACCGGCCGGCACAAGGCGCTGTCGATGGTGGAGGGCGTCCAGCACGGCGACGTCGACGGCATCGCCTTCGTCGGCTACCACGCCGGCGCCGGCATGGAAGGCGTCCTCGCCCACACCTACCTCGCCAACCAGATCACCGGGGTGTGGCTGAACGGCGTCCGCGCCAGCGAGGGGCTGCTCAACGCCCACGTCGTCGCCGAGTACGGCGTCCCGGTCGTCCTCGTCACCGGCGACGACGTGGCCTGCGAGGACGCCCTCGGCTACGCGCCCGAGGCGCCGAAGGTGGCCGTCAAGGACCATGTGTCCCGGTACGCGGCCGTGTGCCGGACCCCGGCCCGGACCGCCGCCGACATCCGCGCCGCCGCCAAGGAGGGCGCCCGGCTGGCGGTCCGTCACCAGCCCGCCGAGGCCGGACCGTTCACGGTCGCCGTCGAGTTCGACGCCGAGCACCTCGCCCAGGCCGCCACCGTCGTCCCCGGCGTGGCGCGCACCGGCGAGCGGAAGGTGGCGTACACCAGCGCCACCATGTACGAGGGAATCAGGACGTTCAAGGCGGTCACCACGATCGCCTCCGCCGCCGTGGAGGAGCAGTATGGCTGACCCGCAGGCACTCGACGAGGTCGTGGAGTTCACCTCCGGCCTGATCCGCATCGACACCACCAACCGGGGCGGCGGCGACTGCCGGGAGCGGCCGGCCGCCGAGTACGCCGCCGAACGGCTGGCCGGGGCCGGCCTGGAGCCGTTGATGCTGGAGCGCACCCCGGGCCGCACCAACGTGGTCGCCCGGATCGAGGGCACCGACCCGTCCGCCGACGCGCTGCTGGTCCACGGCCACCTGGACGTCGTACCCGCCGAGCCCGCCGACTGGAGCGTGCCGCCGTTCTCCGGGGAGGTCCGGGACGGGATGGTGTGGGGGCGGGGCGCCGTCGACATGAAGAACATGGACGCGATGATCCTCGCGGTGGTCCGCTCCTGGGCCCGGCAGGGCGTACGGCCCCGCCGGGACCTGGTCATCGCCTTCACCGCCGACGAGGAGGCCAGCGCCGAGGACGGCTCCGGTTTCCTCGCCGGCCGGCACCCCGAACTCTTCGAGGGCTGCACGGAGGGCGTCAGCGAGGGGGGCGGCTTCACCTTCCACGACGGCTCCGGCCGGGAGATCTACCCGATCGCGGCGGGGGAGCGGGGCACCGCCTGGCTGAAGCTCACCGCGCGCGGCCGGGCCGGGCACGGCTCCAAGGTGAACCGGGAGAACGCGGTGACCCGGCTGGCCGCCGCCGTCACCCGCATCGGCGAGCACGAGTGGCCGACCCGCCTCACCCCCACCGTGCGGGCCGCCCTGGACGCGCTCGCCGCGCTGTACGGGATCGAGGCCGCACGCACCGACGTGGACCGGCTGCTGGAGAAGCTCGGCCCCGCCGCGGGGCTGGTCGAGGCGACCGTCCGCAACAGCGCCAACCCGACCATGCTGGACGCCGGTTACAAGCTCAACGTCATCCCCGGCGAGGCGGTCGCCTACGTCGACGGGCGCTATCTGCCCGGCACCGAGGAGGAGTTCGCGGCCACCCTGGACCGGCTCACCGGCCCGGACGTGCACTGGGAGTTCGCGCACCGCGAAGTGGCCCTCCAGGCACCGGTGGACACTCCGCTGTTCGCCGGAATGCGGGCCGCCGTCGAGGAGTTCGCGCCCGGCGGGCACGTCGTGCCGTACTGCATGGCCGGCGGCACGGACGCCAAGCAGTTCTCCCGGCTCGGCATCACCGGGTACGGTTTCGTCCCGCTGAAGGTGCCCGCCGGCTTCGACTACTCGGCGCTGTTCCACGGCGTGGACGAGCGGGTGCCCGTCGAGGCGCTGCGCTTCGGCGTCCGCGTCCTGGACCGCTTCCTGAGGACGGCCTAGCCGATGGGGGAGGAGATGCGCACCGCGCCGTACGGATCCTGGCCCTCGCCCGTGACCGCCGCGCTCGCCGCCGCGCACGACGGCCACCCGGACTGGGTGGGGTTCGTCGGCGACGAGATCTGGTGGACCGAGCCCCGCCCCGCCGAGGGCGGCCGGCGCACCCTGGTCCGGCGGCGCGCCGACGGCGCCGAGGAGACCGTGCTGCCCGCGCCGTGGAACGTCCGCAGCCGGGTCGTCGAGTACGGCGGCCGGCCCTGGACCGGGGCCGTCCGGGACGGCCGGCCGCTGATCGTGTTCGCGCACTTCGCCGACCAGCGGCTGTACCGGTACGAGCCCGGCGGCGAGCCCGTTCCGCTCACCCCTCTCTCCCCGGTGGGCGGCGGCCTGCGCTGGGCCGAGCCCCGCGTGGACCTCGGCCGCGGCGAGGTGTGGTGCGTGCTGGAGGAGCACACCGGGGACGGGCCGGACGACGTACGGCGGGTCCTGGCCGCCGTACCGCTGGACGGCTCGGCCGCCGCCGACCGCGCCGCCGTGCGCGAACTCACCGCGCCCCGGCACCGGTTCGTCACCGGCGCCCGGCTCTCGCCCGACGGCCGACGGGCCGCCTGGCTCGGCTGGGACCATCCGCGGATGCCCTGGGACGGCACCGAGCTGCTGGTCGCCGACGTGACCGGCGACGGCCGGCTGACCGGCGTCCGCACGGTCGCCGGGGGCCCGGAGGAGTCCGTCTGCCAGGCCGAGTGGGCCCCGGACGGCCACCTGCTGTACGCGAGCGACCGCGGCGGCTGGTGGCAGCTCTACCGCGACGGCACCCTGCTGTGCGCCCGCGAGGAGGAGTTCGGCGGACCGCTGTGGCAGCTCGGGCTGCGCTGGTTCGCGCCGCTGGACAACGGGCTGCTGGCGGTCCTGCACGGACGCGGACCGGCCGCCCTCGGGATACTGGACCCGGAGACCGGCGAGATCGTCGACGCCGCCGGCCCCTGGACCGAGTGCGCCCCCACCCTCGCCGTCCACGGCCAGCGCGTCGTCACCGTCGGCGCCGGCCCGCACACCGGGTACGAGGTGGTCGAGCTGGACACCGTCACCGGCCGCGCCCGGGTGGTCGGCGCCCGCCACCGCGACCCGGTCGACCCCGCCTACTACCCGCGGCCCGAGGTGCGCGTCTTCCCCGGGCCCGACGGCCGCGAGGTGCACGCCCACGTGTACCCGCCGCACCACCCCGCGAGGACCGCGCCCGACGGTCAACGGCCGCCGTACGTCATCTGGGCGCACGGCGGACCCACCGGCCGCAGCCCGCTCGTGCTGGACCTGACCATCGCCTACTTCACCTCCCGTGGCATCGGCGTCGCCGAGGTGAACTACGGCGGCTCCACCGGATACGGCCGCGCCTACCGGGAGCGGCTGCGCGAGCGGTGGGGCGTGGTGGACGTCGAGGACTGCGCGGCCGTCGCCCGCGCCCTCGCCGCCGAGGGCACCGCCGACCCCGCCCGGCTGGCCATCCGGGGCGGCAGCGCCGGCGGCTGGACCGCCGCCGCCTCCCTGACCACCACCGACGTCTACGCCTGCGGCACCATCCGCTACCCGGTGCTCGACCTCACCGCCTGGGGCCCCGGCGAGACCCACGACTTCGAGTCCCGCTACCTGGAATCGCTGATCGGCCCGCTCGCCGAGGTGCCCGACCGGTACGCCGAACGCTCCCCGATCACCCACGCCGACCGGCTCACCGTGCCGTTTTTGCTGCTCCAGGGCCTGGACGACGTTATCTGCCCGCCCGCCCAGTGCGAACGCCTCCTCGCCCGGATCGCCGGCCGGGGCGTACCGCACGCCTACCTCACGTTCGAGGGCGAGGGTCACGGATTCCGCCGCGCCGATACCATGATCCGCGCCCTGGAGGCGGAACTGTCGCTGTACGCCCAGGTGTTCGGGCTGGACCCGACGCCGCCCGCACCGAAGCTGGAGCTGTCCCCGTGAAGGAACTCGCCCGCCCGCACCGGCTGGCCCCGGGTGCCCGGGTCGCCGTCGTCGCCACCAGCGGGCCGGTGCCCGAGGAACGCCTCCAGGCGGGCCTGGACGTGCTGCGCGGCTGGGACCTCGACCCGGTGGCCGGCCCCCATGTCCTGGACCGGCACCCCGGGTTCGGCTACCTCGCCGGCACCGACGCCGACCGCGCCGCAGACTTCCAGAACGCCTGGTGCGACCCCGCCGTGGACGCGGTGCTGTGCGCCCGCGGCGGCTACGGCGCCCAGCGCATGATCGACCTGCTCGACTGGGACGCCCTGCGCGCGGCCGGACCCAAGCTGTTCATCGGCTTCAGCGACGTCACCGCGCTGCACGAGGCCATCGCCACCCGGCTGGGACTGGTCACGCTGCACGGGCCGGTGGCGGCCGGTGCCGACTTCGTCAAGAACCAGCGGGCCCAGGAGCATCTGCGGGCCACCCTGTTCGCGCCCGAGACGGTCCGCACCCTCGTCTCCGGCGGCACCGCCCTCGTCCCCGGCCGGGCCCGGGGCGTCACCCTCGGCGGCTGCCTGAGCCTGCTCGCCGCGGAACTCGGCACCCCGCACGCCCGGCCCTCCGCGCGCGGCGGACTGCTGTGCCTGGAGGACGTCGGCGAGCCGGCGTACCGGCTGGACCGCTACCTCACCCAGCTGCTGCGCGCCGGCTGGCTGGACGGGGCGCGCGGGGTGCTGCTCGGCTCCTGGGCGGACTGCGCAGGCCGGGAGGAGCTGCGGGCCCTGTTCGCCGACCGGCTCGGCGGACTCGGCATCCCGGTCGCCGAGAACGTCGGATTCGGCCACTGCGAGGGCGCGTTGACGGTTCCGCTCGGGGTGGCCGCCACCCTGGACACGGAGGCGGGCACGCTCACCCTGGACGAGCCGGCCCTGCGCTGACGCCGTAGGCTGGGCCGATGGCGCATCCCCCGTCCCGGTACCTCGCCGAAGGCCCCCGCGTGGGCATCCGGCCCTTCACCCTCGAAGACGGGCCCGAGTTCACCGCCCGGGCCCGGGAGAGCAAGGACCTGCACCGGCCCTGGCTGTTCCCGCCGGACACCGACGAGGCGTACGCCGACTACGCCGGCCGGCTGATCGACGACCCGGCCCGGGCCGGCTTCCTGGTGTGCGAGCGGGACGGCGGGGACATCGCCGGCTTCATCAACATCAACAACATCGTGCGGGGCGGCTTCCAGTGCGGCGCCCTCGGCTACGGCGCCTTCGCGCACGCGGCCGGGCGGGGCCTGATGCGCGAGGGCCTTCAGCTGGTGATCGGGTACGCGTTCGGGCCGCTGGGCCTGCACCGGCTGGAGATCAACGTCCAGCCGGGCAACGCCGCCTCCATCGCCCTCGCCCGGGGCGCCGGGTTCCGCCTGGAGGGCTTCTCGCCCGCCATGATCTACGTCGACGGTGCCTGGCGCGACCACGAACGCTGGGCCCTGACCACCGAGATGCGGAGCTGAACCGGCTCAGCCGCGCTGGTCCACGTACTCGAAGACCGACCCGTCCGGGTGCACCGCCAGGAGGTTGCGGCCCACCGGCGTCGGCACCGGCCCCGCGACGACCCGCGCGCCCAGCCCGGTCAGCAGCCGGTGGGCCTCCTCCACGTCCTTCACCGCGATCGTCGCCGCCACCTTGCGCAGGATCTCCAGTTCCTCCTCGGGGCCGCTCATCAGCAGGAACGAACCGACCGCGGCGACCTCGACACCGCCGCGCGTGAAGCGCAGCGCTCTGCCGCCGGTCAGCTGCTCGTAGAAGGGGATCGCGGTATCGAGGTCGTCGACGCAGATGCGCAGCGAAGCGCCCAGAATCTCCATGCGGACGAGCCTAGTTGGGGCCGCCCGGGGCGTGCACGGCCCCCGCGTTACCCGCTGTGGGGGACGGGTACCCGCAGGGCATGAACAACCGTTCGGAAAACCTGGAACATCATCTGGACCGGCACCTGGTCGAGGAACTGGCCCAGGTGGCCCGCGAGACGGTACGCGACGAACTGCGCGAGCAGACCCGCAGGCAGCGCCGCACCGCCCTGCTCTACGCCGCCTCGGGCGCCGCCGCCCTGTACGCGGGCGCCGCGGTGGCTCTCGCGGTGGGGCTGGCCCTGGCGTCCGGGCTGCCCGGCTGGGCCGCGGCCCTCATCACGGCGGCGCTGCTGGGCGTGGTGGCGTACGGCCTGCGCGGCGCGGCCCACGGCCGGCACGCCCCGCACCCACCGCACCGCGTCGTGGGCGGCTCCGCCCCGGCGGCTCCGCCGTCGGGCCTGGGCATGCCGTACCCGCCGATGCCCCAGAACCCGCCGGACGTCCCGCGCCACAGGGCCTGACGACGGCCACAGGGCCTGACGTGGACCCGACGCCGCCTCTCATCGCTCACCCGGTGAGCTGCGGCAGCACCTTCGTCCGGTAGAAGTCGAAGAACCCCCGCTGGTCCGGCCCGATCTGGTTCACGTAGATCCGGTCGAACCCGGCGTCGGCGAACGCCCGCAACGTGCTCACGTGCTGGTCGGCGTCGTCCCCGCACACGACCTTCTCCCGCACCATGTCCTCGGTGACCAGCTCGTGCAGCTGCTCGAAGTGCCTCGGCGAGGGCAGCACCTGCCCCATCTCGCCGGGGAGCAGCTCGTTGTACCAGAGCCGGTGCACCGTGCGGACGCACGCCTCCCGGTCGGTGCCGTAGCAGACCTTCGTGCCGCCGCTGACCGGCTTCGTCCCGCCGCCCCCCTCACGGAACCGGCCGACCATCTCCGGGTCGGGCGTCATCGTGATGAAGCCGTCGCCCACCCGGGAGGCCAGCGAGAGCGCCTTGGGGCCGAAGGCGGAGATGTCGATCGGGACGGGCTCGTCGGGGACGGTGTAGAGGCGGGCGTTCTCCACCGTGTAGTGCGTGCCGTGGTGGCTGACCTCCTCGCCGGTGAACAGCCGGCGCATCACCTCGACGGCCTCCTCCAGCATCTCCAGCCGCACCCGCGCCGGGGGCCAGCGGTCGCCGAGGATGTGCTCGTTGAGCGCCTCGCCGGTGCCCACGCCGAGCCGGAAGCGGCCCCCGGTCAGCACCGCGCTGGTCGCCGCGGCCTGCGCCAGCACCGCCGGGTGGATGCGTACGGTCGGACAGGTCACGGCCGTCTCGACGGGCAGCGACACGGCCTGGGACAGCGCCCCGATCACCGACCACACGAACGCGCTCTGGCCCTGCGCGTCGTTCCACGGGTGGTAGTGGTCGGAGATCCACAGCGCCTGGAACCCGGCCTGCTCGGCCATCCGGGCCTGCTCGATCAGGGCCGCGGGATCGTGTTCCTCGGCCGCCAGGAAGTAGCCGTACTCGGGCATGGGGAGACCTCCGCGAGGCTGGTGTGGCTCCTGGTGTGGCCGGGTAACCGGGCGCGCCCGCGCGAAACGCCGCCGGGGCGCGGGCGCCGGCGTGCGGCAGGGTGCCCGGCCGGCGTACCGGCCGCCCCCCGGACGGCGCAACGGTGACCCGCCCGGAGTTTGGCCGCCCCGGCCCCGGTTACGCGGAAGACCTCGGAGGCTCCACCGACGGCCCGGACCCGGCCGGCCGAGCCCGCGGGCGAACCGGAGCCGGCCCCCGACAGACCCGTAAGGAGACCGAGGAGACTCATGAACACCGACGAACTCGCCGAACTCGGCCAGCAGTTGCGCGTGGACAGCGTGCGGGCGTCCGCCGCCGCCGGATCGGGGCACCCCACGTCCTCGATGTCCGCCGCCGACCTGCTGGCCGTCCTGCTCGCCAACCACCTCCGCTACGACTTCGAGCGTCCCGAACACCCCGCCAACGACCGCTTCGTGCTCTCCAAGGGACACGCCTCCCCGCTGCTGTACGCCGCGTACAAGGCGGCCGGCGCCATCGAGGACGGCGAACTGGTCACCTTCCGGAAGCTCGGCAGCCGGCTGGAGGGTCACCCGACGCCCCGCAGGCTGCCCTGGGTGGAGACGGCCACCGGCTCGCTCGGCCAGGGCCTGCCGGTCGGCGTCGGCATCGCGCTCGCCGGGAAGCGGCTGGACCGCACCGGCTACCGGGTGTGGGTGCTGTGCGGCGACAGCGAGCTGGCGGAGGGCTCGGTGTGGGAGGCCGCCGAACACGCGGGCCACGAGAACCTGGACAACCTCGTCGTCATCGTGGACGTCAACCGGCTCGGCCAGCGCGGCCCCACCCGGCACGGCCACGACCTGGACGCCTACGCCCGCCGCTTCCAGGCCTTCGGCTGGCACACCATCGAGATCGACGGGCACGACATCGACAAGATCGACCGGGCCTACGGGGAGGCGCTGTCCACCGCCGGGCAGCCCACCGCGATCCTCGCCCGCACCCTCAAGGGCAAGGGCGTCGCCGCCGTGGAGGACCGCGAGGGACTGCACGGCAAGCCGCTGCCCGAGGCCGAGGAGGCCATCGCCGAACTCGGCGGGCAGCGCGACCTGCGGGTCCGGGTGAGCGAACCGCAGGTCGCCGCCGCGCTGCGCTCCCTCACCACCGAGGCGGTCCGGCTGCCGCACTACGAGGTGGGCGAGGAGGCCGCCACCCGGGACGCCTTCGGCAAGGCCCTGGCCGCGCTCGGCACCGCGCGCGGCGACATCGTCGCCCTGGACGGCGAGGTCGGCGACTCCACCCGCACCGAGGAGTTCGCCAAGGAACACCCCGACCGCTACTTCGAGTGCTACATCGCCGAGCAGCAGCTCGTCGCCAGCGCGGTCGGCATGGCCACGCGCGGCTGGGTGCCGTACGCCGCCACGTTCGCCGCGTTCCTGACCCGCGCCCACGACTTCGTGCGCATGGCGTCCATCAGCGGCTCCGGGATCAACCTGGTCGGCTCGCACGCCGGTGTCGCCATCGGCCAGGACGGGCCCTCGCAGATGGGCCTGGAGGACCTGGCGATGTTCCGGTCCGTGTACGGCTCCACGGTGCTCTACCCGTGCGACGCCAACCAGACGGCCCGGCTGGTCGCGGCCATGGCCGGGCTGGACGGCATCCGCTATCTGCGCACCTCCCGCGGCAAGACACCGGTGATCTACGGCCCGGACGAGGAGTTCCCGGTCGGCGGCAGCAAGACGCTGCGGTCGAGTGACGCCGACCGGCTGACGATTGTCGCGGCCGGGGTGACCGTGCCCGAGGCGCTGACGGCCGCCGACCGGCTCGCCGAGGAGGGCATCGCGGTGCGGGTCGTCGACCTGTACTCGGTCAAGCCCGTCGACGCCGCCACCCTGCGCCGGGCCGCCGAGGAGACCGGCTGCCTGCTCACGGTGGAGGACCACCACCCGGAGGGCGGTATCGGGGACGCCGTCGCGGAGGTGTTCGGCGACGGCCGGCCGTGCCCGCGGCTGGTCCGGCTGGCGGTGCGCACCATGCCGGGCTCGGCCGCCCCGGACGAGCAGCTGCACGCGGCCGGCATCGACTCCGCGGGCATCGCGGCGGCGGCCCGGCTGCTGGTCGAGGAGGCGGTCGTGCGATGAGCCACGGCGCCGCGCGGACGGTCCGCGCGGGCCGGCGCACGGTGGAGATCCAGCGGCCGGGGAAGGTCCTCTTCCCCGGCCGCGACGGCGCCCCCGAGTACACCAAGGGCGACCTCGCCGACTACTACCGGTCCGTCGCGCCGTATCTGCTGCCGCACCTGCGGGGCCGCCCGCTGATGCTGGAGCGCCGGCCGGACGGCCTGGACGGCGAGCGGTTCATGCAGAAGAACGCCCCCGGGCACTACCCGGAGTGGATCACCCGCGCCGAGGTCGCCAAGGAGGGCGGCACGGTCACCCACGTCGTCTGCGACGACACCGCGACCCTGCTGTACCTCGCCGGCCAGGCCTGCGTCACCCTGCACCGCTGGCTCGCCCGCACCGACCGGGCCGGCGGGCCCGGCCACCCCGACCGGCTGGTCTTCGACCTCGATCCCCCGGGGGACGACTTCGCCGCCGTCCGGGAGGCGGCCGGATGGCTGCGGGAGCTGCTGACGGAGCTGGACCTGCCCGCCGCCCCCATGACCACCGGCTCGCGCGGACTGCACCTCGTCGTCCCGCTGGACGGTCGGCACGACTTCGACGACGTACGCGAATTCGCCCGCCAGGTCGCCGAGCGCGCCGTGGCCCGGCACCCGGACCGGCTCACCACCGCCGCCCGCAGGGCGGACCGCGGCGACCGCCTGTACCTCGACGTGCAGCGCAATGCCTACGCGCAGACGGCGGTCGCGCCCTACAGCGTCCGCGCCCGCCCCGGCGCCCCGGTCGCCGTGCCGCTGACCTGGGAACAACTGGACGATCCCGGGACCGGCGCCCGCCGCTGGACGCTCGCCGACGCCCTGGAGCAGGCCCGTACCGACCCGTGGGCCGGGCTGCCGGGCCGCGGGCGCGGCCTGGGCCCGGCCCGGCGCCGTCTCGCGGACATCCGCTCCTGAAGGTTTGGCCAGGGCATGAGGGGCCACCCGCACGGAGAGGTGGCTCATGTCGAACACACACAGCACATCGCAGTCACAGCCTTCACGGAATGACCGGAAACAGACACACGACGAACAAGCACACGGCGAGACGGACCACCGGCGGCCGACCCCCATGCAGGTGCTGCGCTCGGCGCGCGAGCAGCTCAGCGAACTCACCGGACTCGTTCCCGAGGCGGTGACCTCCTTCGAGCAGACCGCGGACGGCTGGTCGCTGGAGGTGGAGGTGGTCGAGATCGACCGGGTGCCGGACACCATGAGCGTCATGGCGAGCTACCAGGTGGATGTGAACCCGGACGGAGAGCTCGAGGGCTACCGGCGCGTCCGCCGTTACGAGCGCGGGCGGGTCGACTCCCGCCGCTCCGGCGGTGGCTAGGCCGGCCGTCCGCGCACCGCGGCCACGCGTCCGGCGTGGTCGGACTACTCACGAGGAGGAAGGGCCGATATGACCGTTCTCCCGGCACAGCAGCCCGGCGGCGGAGGCGGCACGAGTGGCCTCTACGACGTCCTGGAGCTCGTACTCGACCGGGGACTCGTCATCGACGCGTTCGTGCGGGTCTCCCTGGTCGGCATCGAGATCCTGAAGATCGACGTCCGGGTCGTCGTGGCCAGCGTCGACACCTACCTGCGCTTCGCCGAGGCGTGCAACCGCCTCGACCTGGAGGCGGGCCCGCACAAGAGCCCCGGACTGCCCGACATCGTCGGTGAGATCACCGAGAGCGGCGCCCGCGGCAAGTCCAAGGGCGCGCTGTCCGGCGCGGCGCAGACGGTGGCCGACGCCTTCAAGCAGGCCCGTGAGGAGGGCGAGCGCGAGCCGAGGCAGGGCGCCCGCAGGACCACGGCCCGTCGTAGGGAGGAAGAGGAGTGAGCACCTACGTCTACGGCATCGCCGCACGCTCGCACCCGGGGCTCCCGGAGGGGATGCCCGGCGTGGGCGAGCCGCCGCGGCCGGTTCGGATCGTCACGGTGGGTGAGCTGGCCGCGGTGGTCAGCGACGCCCCGGACTCCCTGCGGCCCAAGCGCAGGGACCTGCTCGCACACCAGAACGTGCTCGCCGAGGCGGGCGCGGCCGGGTGCGTGCTGCCGATGCGGTTCGGCGGCGTCGCCGATGACGACGACGCCGTGAAGTCGGTGCTGACCGAGCGGGCGGACCACTACCTGGAGCGGCTGCGCGAGCTGGACGGCAAGGTCGAGTACAACGTCAAGGCCAGCCACATCCAGGACGCCGTGCTGCACCGGGTGATGGCCGAGAACGCGGAGATCCGCGGCCTCGCCGAGGCCAACCGCAAGGCGGGCGGCGGAAGTTACGACGACAAGATCCGCCTCGGGGAGCTGGTCGCCGGCGCGGTCAAGGCCAAGGAGGGCGAGGACGCCGCCGAGGTGCGGCGGCTGCTCGAGCCGGCCGCCGCCGCGGTCAGCGCCGGACCGGAGTCCACCGGCTGGCTGCTCAACGTGTCCTTCCTGCTGGCCCGAGACGGCGTCGACGAGTTCCTGGCCGCGGTCGACGGGGTGCGCTCCAGCCACCCCCACCTGGAACTGCGGGTCAACGGCCCGCTACCGCCGTACAGCTTCGTCGACCCCGGCCCGGCCGAACCCGCGGGCAGCACGGTCGGCGCGGACGCCGGAGCCCCGTAGCGGCGGGCCCGGCCGGAAGGAGGCTCCCGTGGGACTGATCTCGGAACTGGTGCTGCTGCCCTTCGCCCCGGTGCGCGGTGGCGCGTGGGCGATCCGGCAGGTGCTCCGTGAGGCGGAACGGATCTACTACGACCCGGCCGCCATACGCGCGGAGCTGGCCCGCCTCGAAGAACAGCTGATGGCGGGCGAGATCACCGAGGAGGAGTTCGACCGGCGCGAGGACGAGCTGCTCGACCGGCTGGAGACCGCCATGCACTCCGGCGACACGACTGGCAACGGGAGGGGACGATGAACAGGACGGCGCTGGGTCTCGCCGTAGGGGCCGGATACCTGCTCGGCCGCACGAAGAAGCTGAAGGCGGCGCTCGCGGTCGGCTCGCTCGTGGCCGGCAAGAAGCTCAACCTCGGCCCGCGGGCGCTGGCGGAGCAGGTGAACCGGCAACTGCTGGCCAACCCGCAGTTCAAGGAGATCGGCGACCAGCTCCGCGGCGAGCTGCGGGGCGTCGGCAAGGCGGCCACCGGTGCGGTGGTCGAGCGGCAGATGTCCTCGCTCGCCGACCGGCTGGCCAGGCGCACCGACCAGGTGCGCGACCAGCTGGCGGGCGGGCGGGCCGCCGGCTCCCGCGAGGAGCCTGACGAGCCCGAGGAGGCCGAAGAGGAGGAGGACGCCCGGCCGAAGGGCGCATCCCGGGGGGAGGCACGGCGCAAGGAGACCGAGAAGAAGCCCCCGGAGCGGAAGGCCCCCGCCAAGGGCACCTCCGAGCGGGGGTCCGCCGAGAAGAAGGCTCCCGAACGGAAGGCGTCGGGCACGAAGGCGGCCGGGAAGCCGCTGTCCGCCGCCGGGAAGGGAGTGGCCAGGAAGACCGGCGCGGCCGGGAAGGCGGCGGCGAAGCGCACGGCCGCGGTCGGCGGGGCCGCCCGCGGCGCCGTCACCCGGCACTCGAAGGGCGGCGATGACCGATGACCGAGACCCTCCGCTCCACGGCCTCCGGCCTCGCCCGCAGCGAGGCCGCCGACCGGCTCAAGGAGGAAGCCCGCGCCTACCTGATGGCGCAGGCCGAGCGGATGCTGGCCGGCGCCGGCCGCAAACTCGGCGAGACCACCGTCCGGCTCAACGACATCGCCGAGGGCAACAGCCCGGGCTTCGCCAAGCTGGCGCTGGAAGGCGGCCGCAAGCTGGCCGAGGGCAAGGGGCCGCTGCGCTCCGCGCTGGAACTGGGCGCCTCCCGCGCCAAGGACAGCGTGCTGGACACGGTCAGAAACCTCGGGGGCGGCAAGGGCAAGAAGGGCGGCGCGGGCCGGAAGCCCACCGTCATCATGGAGTCCGTCGACGTCGGCGTGCCGCTGCGCACGGCGTACGACCAGTGGACGCAGTACCAGAGCTTCAGCACCTTCGCCAAGGGCGTCAAGAGCGCGAGCCGCTCCGACGACACCCACTCCGACTGGCAGGCCAAGATCTTCTGGTCCTCCCGCAGCTGGAAGGCGCAGACCACCGAGCAGATACCCGACTACCGCATCCAGTGGTCCTCGGAGGGCGCCAAGGGCACCACCAAGGGCGTGGTCTCCTTCCACCGGCTGGAGGAGAACCTCACCCGGGTGCTGCTGGTCATGGAGTACTACCCGACCGGCCTGTTCGAGAAGACCGGCAACATCTGGCGCGCCCAGGGCCGCCGGGCCAGGCTGGACCTGAAGAACTTCGCCCGTTTCATCACCCTCAAGGGAGAGGCGGAGGACGCCTGGCGCGGCGAGATCCGCGACGGCGAGGTGGTCCGCAGCCACGAGGACGCCGTGGCCGAGGAGGAGCGGGACCAGGAGTCGGGGGCCCCGCCGTCCGGGGACGAGGACGAGGAGGCCGGGGCCCCCGCGAACGGGTCCCGGGAGCCCGAGGAGGAAGAGGAAGAGGAGCCCTACGAGGCCGGGTACGAGGAGGAGGACGAGGAGCCGGAGGAGTCCGAGGAGCCTGAGGAAGGCGAGGAGGGCGCCTACGACGAGTACGAGGAGGACGAGGCGGACGAGGCGGACGAGGAAGAGGAACCCGAGGACACCGGGCGCGGGGGTGGTCGATGACGACACCGAGCCGCCTGCCCGAGCCGTACGGACAGGCATCGGGGGCCAACCTCGCCGACATCCTCGAACGGGTGCTCGACAAGGGTGTCGTCATCGCGGGCGATATCAGGATCAACCTGCTCGACATCGAACTGCTCACCATCAAGCTGCGGCTGATCGTCGCTTCGGTGGACAAGGCCAAGGAGATGGGGATCGACTGGTGGGAGAGCGATCCCGCCCTGTCCTCCCGGGCCCGCCGGGACGAGCTGGCCCGGGAGAACGCCGAGCTGCGTGAACGTCTCGCCCGGCTGGAGGAACTGGAGCCGGGCCGCGCCCCGAAGGAGGCCCCATGACCGGACTGCGGTACGTGTACGCCGTGTGCCGCCCCCTCGGGGCGCCGTTGCAGGCCGAGCTGACGGGCGTCGCGGGCGCCCCGCCCGGCCTGCTCCACCACCACGGGCTGGTCGCCGTGGTCAGTACGGTCCCGGAGGCCGACTTCGGCGAGGAGGCGCTGAAGGCCCACCTGGAGGACCTGGACTGGCTCGCCGCGACCGCCCGCGCCCACCAGGGCGTGGTCGACGCGCTCACCACGGTCACCACCCCGCTGCCGCTGCGGCTCGCCACCGTCTTCCGTGACGACAGCGCCGTACGCGTCATGATCGAGGCCCGTGAGGACCACTTCCGGGCCCTGCTCGACCGGCTCGACGGCCGGGTGGAGTGGGGCGTGAAGGTGTACGCCGAGGAGGCGGCCGCCGAACCGGCCGGAGCGGCGGCCGCCTCCTCGGCGAAGCCGGTAAGCGGCCGGGACTATCTGCGCCGGCGCCGCGAGCGCGGCCAGGCGAAGGAGGAGACCTGGCAGCGGGCGGAGCGGTTCGCCCACGGGCTGCACGAGCGACTTTCGGCACGCGCCGAGGACTTCCGGCTGCACCCTCCGCAGAATTCCGCGCTCTCGCGGGCGGCGGGGCTGAATGTGCTCAACGCGGCCTACCTGGTGCCCCGGGCCCATTCCGAGGAATTCGTGGAATTGGTGGACCGGACGAAGGACGAGGAGCCCGGATTCCGGGTGGAACTGACCGGCCCGTGGGCCGCTTATTCATTCACGGGAGATACCGGGGACACCGGGGGCACCGGGGACACCGGGAGTGCCGGAGACACCGCGGGCGCCGCGGACGCGGGGGAGGGAGTGTCGTGACCGTTGTCGAACGGCGCGAGATCGCGCTCGTCGACCTGCTCGACCGGCTGCTGGCCGGCGGAGTCGTGATCACCGGGGACATCACCCTGCGGATCGCGGACGTCGACCTGGTCCGCATCGACCTGAACGCGCTGATCAGCTCCGTCAACGCGGCGGTGCCCTCGCCCTTCGAGCCCCGGCTCCTGCCCGCCCAGCCGTCCGAGGAGGCCCTGTGACCCCGCGCAACCGGCTCGACCTGGAACCCGACACGGTCGAGCGCGACCTGGTGAAACTCGTGCTGACCGTGGTGGAACTGCTGCGCCAGCTCATGGAGCGGCAGGCGGTGCGCCGCTTCGACACCGGCGAGCTGACCGAGGAGCAGGAGGAGCGGATCGGGCTCACCCTGATGCTCCTGGAGGATCGCATGGCCGAACTGCGCGACCGCTACGGACTGCGGCCCGAGGACCTGAACCTGGACCTCGGGCCGCTCGGACCGCTGCTGCCCCGCGACTAGGGAGCCGGCCGGGGCGTCATGTCACCACCGGTACCACCGCCCCCTGCCGCCGCCGGCCGTCGTGCCGCGGGCCACGAAACCCAGCAGCCAGAGGACCAGCACCGCCAGGGCGATCCACCAGAGAATCTTCACCGCGAATCCGGCGCCGAAAAGAACAAGGGCCAGAAGCAATACCAGCAGGATGGGAACCATGTGTGAAACCTCCTGCAGATCTGGTTTCCAGAAATCCGCGAATCAGGCTTCTTTACGGCACGGAATCTCCCCGCAGAAGGTGAATATGGACGGCCGGTGGTCAGGCGGTGATGTCCAGCGGGCGGTAGACCGTCAGCGCCTCCGGCAGCTTCTCCAGCGTCACCTCGCCCGACACCGACGTGACCTCGCCGTCGTAGGCGAGCGGGGTGCCCGGGGCGACACCGGTCAGCCGCAGCCGGTTCACCTGCACCGCCGAGTGCGCCGGCGACCGGGTCAGCGGTCCCGCCACGGCCGCCGCGAGCAGCCGCAGCGCGGGCCTGCGGCCCCCGTGCACCACCCGCACGTCCAGCAGCCCGTCCGCCAGATCGTTCCGGCGGCCCGGCGAGAGCCCCATGCGGTGGTAGACCCCGTTGCCGACGAACAGCAGCCACAGGGGCCGCGGTTCACCGCCCACCTCCACCTCCAGGGGATGCTCGCCGGCCCGCAGCACGCGCAGCGCGCCCAGCACCCCGGCCGGCCAGCCGCCGATCCGGTGCGACCAGCGGTCCCTGACCCGCACCAGCTCCGGGTACACACCGAGGCTGAGCGTGTTCAGGAACAGGCCCTCCCGGTCCCCGGCGGTGAACCGGCCCGCGTCCACCCGGACCGCCTCCCCGCGCCGGACCGCGCGGGCCAGCAGACACTCGTCCGCCACGCCCAGATCGGCGGCGAAGTGGTTGAGGGTGCCGCCCGGCAGCACCGCGAGCGGCAGCCCGTGCCTGAGCGCCACCCGGGCCGCCGCGTTCACTGTGCCGTCGCCGCCGCAGACCCCGAGCACCCGGGCCCGCGCCGCCGCCTTCTCCAGCTCGGCCTCGACGTCCTCCGGCGCGCACTGGAGGACCTCCGCCATGGGCAGCGCGTCGTGCAGCGCCCCGACCCGGTCCGCCGTCCCCGAGGCCCGGTTGGCGACCAGCACCAGCCCCTCGCCCTCGGGCAGCGCGGGCACCTCGACGCGGGACCGGGCGGGCAGCCCCGCCTGGGCGCGCGGCGGTACCAGCCGCCGTACCAGGAAGGCGGCGCCCGCCCCGAGCGCCGCCCCGGCCAGCACGTCGCTCGGGAAGTGCACTCCGGTGTAGACCCTCGACATCGCCACCGAGAACGCCACCGGCGCCATCGCCGCGCCCCACGCCGGCGACTCCAGCGCCACCCCGGTGGCGAAGGCCGCCGCCGAGGCCGCGTGTCCGGACGGGAAGGACGTGGTGATCGGCTGCCGCGTCAGCCGCCGCACCAGCGGCACCGGGTCCAGCTCCGGCCGGGCCCGGCGCACCGAGCGCTTGCCGAGCGTGTTGATCGTCAGCGAGGCCAGGCCGAGCGAGGCCAGGCCCCGGGCCGCCGCCCGGCGGGAGCGTGGCGTGCGGCTCGCGGCCAGGGCGGCGGCCGACGCGAACCACAGCACGCCGTGGTTCGCGGCCCGGCTCAGCCGGGGCAGCACCCGCTCGGCGCCGGGCCAGTGCCAGGCGGCGGCGGTCTCGAACAGCCGCCCGTCGAGGTCGAGCAGCGTGCGCAGCCGGGCGCGGGCGGCGGCCGACGCGGGGGCGGTCAGGTCCAGGTCAGGGCTCATGGGATGCGGTTACCCTGAAGGGCCCGTTTCCTGTGTACGCGCGGGAGGTGAACCCCGGATGCGGCTGCTGCTCGTCCGGCACGGCCAGATTCCGTCCAACGTGGACGGCCTGCTCGACACCGCCGTGCCCGGCCCGGGGCTGACCCCGCTCGGCCGGGCGCAGGCCGCCGCGCTGCCCGGGGCGCTCGCCGAGGAGGACATCGACGCCCTGTACGCCTCCACGCTGGTCCGCGCCCAGCAGACCGCCGCCCCGCTGGCCGCCGCCCGCGGCCTGGAGGTGCGCGTACGGGACGGCATCCGCGAGCTGTCCGCCGGCGATCTGGAACTGCTGCCCGGGCACACCCCCGAGGGCCGGCGGTACATGCGCACCGCGTTCGCGTGGGCGTCCGGGGACACCGCGCTGCGGATGCCCGGCGGGGAGAGCGGCGCCCAGGCACTGGGCCGGTACGACGCCGTGGTGGCCGAGGCCGCCGCGAGCGGGGCCCGGACGGTCGCCATGATCAGCCACGGCGCCGCGATCCGGGTCTGGACCGCCGCCCGCGCCGCCAACGTCGACGCGACCTTCGCCGCGGCCCGCCCCCTGGAGAACACCGGAGTGATCATCCTGGAGGGCACCCCGGCCGACGGCTGGAAGGTCCTCTCCTGGGAGGGCGCCGCGGTGACACCGGCCGACGAGGGCGGCCCGACGGGGGAGGCCGTGGAGACGACGGGATAGCGACGACCACCACACCGCCCCTCCCGATACCCGTTTGCCCCCGTACCCGCGGGCCGCGCAGAATGCCTGCCCATGGGACATCTGGAAGCCGCGCACCTGGAGTACTACCTCCCCGACGGAAGGGCGCTGCTGGGCGATGTGTCCTTCCGGGTGGGGGAGGGAGCCGTCGTCGCCCTGGTCGGGCCGAACGGCGCCGGCAAGACCACGCTGCTGCGGCTGATCTCCGGCGAGCTGAAACCGCACGGCGGCACCGTCACCGTCGGCGGCGGCCTCGGCGTGATGCGCCAGTTCGTCGGCTCCGTACGCGACGACACGACCGTACGGGACCTGCTGGTCTCCGTCGCCCCGCCCCGGATCCGGCAGGCCGCGAAGGCCGTCGACGCCGCCGAGCACGCCCTGATGACCGTCGATGACGAGGCCGCCCAGCTCGGCTACGCCCAGGCCCTCGCCGACTGGGCCGAGGCGCGCGGCTACGAGGCCGAGACCCTGTGGGACATGTGCACCACCGCGGCCCTCGGCGTCCCCTACGAGCGCGCCCAGTGGCGCGAGGTGCGCACCCTCTCCGGCGGAGAGCAGAAGCGGCTGGTGCTGGAGGCGCTGCTGCGCGGCACCGACGAGGTACTGCTGCTGGACGAGCCGGACAACTACCTCGACGTGCCCGGCAAGCGCTGGCTGGAGCAGCAGCTGAAGGAGACCCGGAAGACCGTCCTGTTCGTCTCCCACGACCGCGAACTCCTCGCCCGCGCCGCCGAGAAGATCGTCTCCGTGGAGCCGGGCCCGGCCGGCGCCGACGCCTGGGTGCACGGCGGCGGCTTCGCCACCTACCACGAGGCCCGCCGCGAACGCTTCGCCCGCTTCGAGGAGTTGCGCCGCCGCTGGGACGAGAAACACGCCCAGCTGAAGAAGCTGGTGCTGAGTCTGCGTCAGGCCGCCGCCGTCAGCCACGAGATGGCCTCCCGGTACGCCGCCGCCCAGACCCGCCTGCGCAAGTTCGAGGAGGCCGGCCCGCCGCCGGAGCCGCCCCGGGAGCAGGAGATCACCATGCGGCTGAAGGGCGGTCGTACCGGCGTACGGGCCGTCACCTGCGCGGGGCTGGAACTGACCGGTCTGATGAAGCCGTTCGACCTGGAGGTCTTCTACGGCGAACGGGTCGCCGTGCTCGGCTCCAACGGCTCCGGCAAGTCCCACTTCCTGCGGCTGCTGGCCGGCGAGGACGTCGCGCACACGGGCGAGTGGAAGCTGGGCGCCCGGGTCGTCCCCGGCCACTTCGCGCAGACCCACGCGCAGCCGGAGCTCCAGGGCCGCACCCTGCTGGACATCCTCTGGAAGGAACACGCCCAGGACCGGGGCGCGGCCATGTCCCGGCTGCGCCGCTACGAACTCACCCGGCAGGCCGAGCAGACCTTCGACCGGCTCTCCGGCGGACAGCAGGCCCGCTTCCAGATCCTGCTGCTCGAACTGGCCGGCGCCACCGCCCTGTTGCTGGACGAGCCCACCGACAACCTCGACCTGGAGTCCGCCGAGGCCCTCCAGGAGGGGCTGGAGGCGTTCGAGGGCACGGTCCTCGCGGTCACCCACGACCGCTGGTTCGCCCGCTCCTTCGACCGCTTCCTGGTCTTCGGCGGCGACGGCCGGGTCCGCGAGAGTTCCGAACCGGTCTGGGACGAACGCCGCGTCGAGCGGGCCCGGTAACCCCGGGCCCGCACCCCGGATCAGGGCCGGTCACGGGCCGCTACCGCCAGCGCAGCAGCGCGCCCATGCCGCCCGCCGGAACCTCCTCGCCGGTGTCCGCCAGCACCGGCGCCAGCGAGAAGACCGGCGCGTCCGTCACCACGGCCGCCCGCACCAGCGCGTCGTCGGCGCGGGCCGGCCAGGCGTGCTGTTCACCGAGGTCCCTCAGCTCCGTACGGCGCTCCGCCAGCTGGGCCGGGTCCTCGCCGATCCACACCTCGCGCCCGGTGTCCGGGCCGTCCGGGAGGATCAGCAGCTCGGCCAGCCGGTGTTCGCGGGCCGCCTCGATCAGCTCCGGCACCCCCTCGACGGCCGCCGCCCGCCGCTCCTCGTCGGGCGTCCGGGCGGACCGGTACCGGTCCACCTCGGCCAGGATCCGCTCCCGCACGTGCCGGGCCCGGATCTCCGCCACCTCCCGCGGCAACAGCCGGCTGCCCACGCCGTGTTCGGTCTCCACGGTCCGGTCCCGCAGCCGCGCCGGCAACCGCTCGTGCACCGACCGGCACTCCCGTGGCTCCCCGCACAGGATCAGCAGGTCCGCGCCGGTCTCGGCCTGGCAGGCCGCGAGCGCCTCGGCGACCTCCCGCGCGTTGTGCTCCCAGGTGTCCTCCACCTTCAGCTGGAAGTGCCGCTCGGACCAGTCGGACGCCTTCGCCCGGTGCATCGGCCACTGCCGGCTGCCCGTCACATGCCCGGCCTCCTCCCGCAGCACCGCGCTGCGCAGCTCGAAGTCGGCCCCGGTGCGGTCGATGTACGCCACCAGCGACACCGGGTCCTCGCCGGCCAGGTCCAGCAGCGGGGTGACGTGCGGCAGCGTGCCCCAGTGCACCAGGCCCTGCGGCGGGGCCTGGGTCAGCGGCACCTGGAGCACCACCTCGCCGTCCCGGGCGAAGACGGCCCGCCCGTACGGCTCGGTGCTGCGCTCCAGGGCCGCCACCGCGTCGTGCACCGCCCGGCAGGTGGCCTCGTCGGCGCCCTGCTCCCGCAGCTGCCGGGCCACCGCCTCGGCCGTCAGCCTGCGCTGGGTGTGCATGTCCTCCTCGTGCCGGGACAGGTCGACGTATGCGGAGGCCCATGACCTCGGATGTTCGTACAGTGGATTCAGGAACGCGAGTTCCATGGATTCCTCCCGGAAATCACTCGGGGGCAGTGCGTGCCGGGCGGGTACCCGTACCCCATGAACGAACACGACGAGCGGGGCACCACCATGACCGGAGTCGACCCCAGCCGGCTGGACGACCAGCAGCTCATGAAGGAGCTGGAGACGATCCACCGCACGCGCCACGACACCCTGCTGTACGGCTCGAACGACGCACTGCGGGCCCATAACGAGCGGATGGCGCAGCTGGAGGGCGAGTACCTGCGGCGCAACCCCCGCCGCCTGGTCAGCGCGGGCCGCACTCGCGAGGGCGCCCGGGAGCGCGGCTGCGGCGAGGCGGCGACCCCGGATACTCCCGGCACCTGACGAGGCGGCGACCCCGGACACCCCCGGCACCTGACGCCGTGTCCCCGGATACTCCCGGCACCGGCACCTGACGCCGCGACCCCGCAAGGCATACGAAGGGGCCGGCCCGGAAGCGGGCCGGCCCCGTGACCTGCGGGCGGTCGGCGGTCAGCCGGCTTCCCCGGCGAACACGTGGACGAACGCGTCGCAGAACGCCTTCAGATCGTCCGGCTTGCGGCTGGTCACCAGCTGGTTGGAGCCGTGGTCGCAGATCTTGACCTGCTCGTCCACCCAGGTGCCGCCGGCGTTCTGGATGTCGGTCCGCAGGCTCGGCCACGATGTCAGCACCCGCCCGCGCACCACGTCGGCCTCCACCAGCGTCCACGGCGCGTGA
Source organism: Streptomyces rubradiris (assembly GCF_016860525.1). NCBI lineage: Bacteria > Bacillati > Actinomycetota > Actinomycetes > Kitasatosporales > Streptomycetaceae > Streptomyces > Streptomyces rubradiris. Next base: position 1,508,160 of record NZ_BNEA01000015.1, on the reverse strand, counting down.
CAGATCGCGGCGACCGGCCGGCCCTGGTCGAAGAAGTCCTTCACGAAGGCGACGGCCTTCTCGTCCATCCGCAGGAAGTCCGGGTTGGCGACCCCGCCCGGCAGCACCAGACCGCCGAAGGACCCGGCCGACGTCTGCTCCACCACCTCGTCCACGGGGAAGGTGTCCGCCTTGTCCAGGTGGTTGAACGCCTGGATCTCCCCCGGCTGTGTCGACACGAGCACCGGCTCGTGCCCGGCGTCCGAGGCGGCCTTCCACGGCTCGGTCAGCTCGACCTGCTCGACGCCCTCGGGTGCCACCAGAAACGCGATACGCATATGTCTCAGACTCCTTTCACTTGCCGCAGCGCCGCCCGGTGGGCCCGGGCGCGCCGCTTCCGCGCCCTGGCCGCCCGCCGGCAGCGCACCAGTTCCTCGCCGTACGGCAGCAGCACACACGCGCCGATCGCGACCCCGATGCCCGCCAGATAGCCCGGCGACAGCGGGCGCCGGCGCGGCAGCAGCCGCCAGGCGTCCGGGTCCCCGCGCCCTCCCCGCAGCAACGACCGCACCTGGTCGGAGTGCAGGCACATCAGGGACACCAGCCCGCCGAACGGCAGCGACTCCAGGAAGCTGTGGATGTGCTGCTCGACCGGCTTGACCTCGCGGTCGCTGTCCTCCGCGGTCCGCACGTCCCACAGCGCGGTCGCCTCGTGCGCCGCCGCCGCGCCCAGCTGCACGGCCAGCAGCAGGGGATTGACCTCGTAGCGCAGGGTGAGCGCGATGGGCAGGCCCACCTCCGCCATCATCAGGGAGTGGATCAGGGACTCCTTCGTCCCCGACGTGTCCTCGATCCGGGTGCGCCGGTGCATCACCCAGTCGGCGAGCCCCGGCACGAACCAGCCGGGCAGCAGCCCGTACAGCAGGAAGCGCGTCGTGACCTCGCCGACATCGACCGTCGCGCCCCGCGCGATCTCGGCCGCCTGGCCCGCGGCGCGGGGGGCCGGCCAGGGTGCGCCCTGCCTCATTCGCCCCCCACCAGCGCCTCGGCCAGCTGTTGCAGGTTCTCGTACCGGTCCTGGTGGGGCAGACCGGCGACGGCGTCGATCAACGTGCCGGGCGCGTTGCTCCGGCGCAGCGCCCGGGCCAGCTCGCCCGGCTGCGCGGGGAAGGCGTGCCGGCTCAGGTGCCGGGCCAGCTCCAGCCGGGTCCGCTCCAGGGACGCCGGGGACCCGAGGCCGCCCACCGGGCCGCTCCAGACCTCAGGATCGTCGTCCGCGGCCGGCTCCGGGTCGTGCCACTCCTCCACGCGCGTGGGGTGGCCGGACCGCAGCAGCCCCTTCAGCTCGTGCTTCATCTCGTCGTCCCGGTGGACGTTCAGCCGGTCACTGCCTCGCTGCATATCTCCCTCCAAGGGTCGAAGGTCCGCACCGCGTACCCGGTGCCACACGTCCGACACGGGCTCCCTGCGTCCGGCACGGGACTGTTCCCGCACCTGCGGCACAGGTCTCTGCGTCCGGCACGGGACTCCTCCCGCACGGTCACTGTTTGGCCCGGCCGGGCAGGAACTCCTGCACCTTCGCCTTCAGGCCCTGCTTGATCACCGAACCCCGGTCGGCGTCGCCCTTCAGGATCGAGGCGGCCGTCGCCTCCATCTGCTCCCAGCTGGCGTGCGGCGGGATCGGCGGCACGGCGGGGTCGGTGAGGAACTCGAGCACCGCCGGCCCGTCCGCCTCCAGCCCGGCCCGCCAGGCCGCCTCCACGTCCTCCGGCTTCTCCACCCGGATACCGGTCAGCCCGAGCGAACGGGCGAACGCCGCGTACTGCACGTCCGGGATCGACTGCGACGGCAGGAACGAGGGGGCGCCCTCCATGGCCCGCATCTCCCAGGTCACCTGGTTCAGGTCCTGGTTGTTCCACACGGCCACCACCAGCCGCGGATCCGGCCACAGGTCCCGGTACTTGGCCGCCGTGATCATCTCCGCCAGCCCGTTCATCTGCATCGCGCCGTCGCCGACCAGAGCGAACACCGGCCGGTCCGGGTGCGCGAACTTCGCCCCGATCGCGTACGGCACCCCCGGGCCCATCGTCGCCAGCGTCCCGGACAGTGAACCGCGCATGCCCGGCCGCATCGTGATGTGCCGCGCGTACCAGTTGGCTACCGAACCGGAGTCCGAGGTCAGGATCGCGTCGTCCGGCAGCAGCGGATCCAGCGCCCGGGCCACGTACTCGGGGTTGATCGGATCGGCCGCCACCGCCGCCCGCCGCTCCATCGTGGCGTGCCAGCGCTTCACGTTCGCGCACACCGTGTCGTACCACTTCCGGCTCCGCCCCTCCGCCTTGAGCAGCGGGATCAGCCGGCGCAGCGTCGCCTGCGCGTCGCCGATCAGGTTCACCTCGTACGGGTAGCGCATGCCGATCATGTGCGCGTCGATGTCGATCTGCACCCCGCGCGCCTTGCCGAACTCCGGCATGAACTGCGTGTACGGGAACGACGAGCCGATGGTCAGCAGCGTGTCGCAGTCCCGCATCAGCTCGTACGACGGCCGGCTGCCGAGCAGCCCGATCGGGCCCGTCACATACGGCAGCTCGTCACTGAGCACGTCCTTGCCGAGCAGCGCCTTGGCCACCCCCGCACCGAGCAGCTCGGCGACCTCCCGCACCTCCGCGACCGCCCCCGCCGCGCCCTGGCCGACCAGGACGGCCACCTTCTCGCCCGCGTTCAGCACGTCCGCCGCCCGGCGCAGCGCCTCGTCGGTCGGGGCCGCCGTGAACTCGCTCATCCCCAGGCTGGACGGCACCATCTTGAAGGCGTGCGTGGGCGGCGAGTAGTCCAGTTCCTGCACATCGCCCGGGATGATCAGCGCGGTCGGGCAGCGCCGGGCGTACGCGGTACGGATCGCCCGGTCCAGCACGTTCGGCAGCTGCTCGGGCACCGTCACGGTCTCCACGAACTCCGAAGCGACGTCCTTGTACAGCGTGTGCAGGTCGACTTCCTGCTGGTAGGAGCCGCCCATCGCGGTCCGGTTGGTCTGGCCGACGATGGCCAGCACGGGTACGTGGTCCAGCTTCGCGTCGTAGAGGCCGTTGAGCAGGTGGATGGCGCCGGGTCCGGAGGTCGCCGCGCACACCCCGATGCGCCCGCTGAACTTCGCGTACCCGACCGCCTCGAAGGCGGACATCTCCTCGTGCCGGGACTGGACGAACCGCGGCCGGTTCTCGGCGCGGCCCCAGGCGGCGAGCAGTCCGTTGATGCCGTCGCCCGGATAGCCGAAAACCTCCTCCACGCCCCAAGCGCGCAGGCGTTCGAGGATGTGGTCCGAGACCTTGGTGCTCATGGACAGACCTCCCGGTGGAGAGCGAAGCGGACGATCCGGTCAGCCCGTACCGAGTGACCTGCGCGGCAGACGGAAAACCTCCGGGGTGGGGCGGGCGGGGCGCGCCGACAGGGGCCCTTGTGCTTCCGGGCGCCGTCGGCCGGCCGGGTCGGCGTGTCGTGCGTCGGGGGCGTTGCGGATCGTCCGGTGCGTCTCGTCCGGTGCGTTCCGGTGGCCGTCACCCGTGCGGCCCCGCGTGTCGCGCGAATGGGCTCCGGCCGCGCGCGGTAGGGCCCCGCGCGGGCTGTCATGGCAGCGAGGGCACACCGACCGTGCCCCCGTGGCCGGGGCGCCGCACGGCGTCGCCGCGGTACGACCGTCCCGTCGGGGCCGGGTGCCGCACGCGTCGCCGTGGTGCCGGTGCGCCGGTGTACGGCCGTCCGACCGCCCGCCGCACCCCGCGAGGAGCCCCGCCCATGCGCCGCACCGCCCGCGCCGCCCTGTCCGCCGCCTTCGCCGCCGGTGCCGTGCTCGCCCTGACCGGGCCCGCCGCGTCCGCCCCCGGTGCCGTGCTCGCCCTGGCCGGGCCCGCCGCGCCGGTACCGCTCCCGGCGTCCTGCGACCCGCTCACCGGACCCGTACCGGTACCGGTGCCGGTTCCGGGAACCCTCGGCGCCGCGCCTATAGCCCCCGGCGACGGAACCGTGGGCGACCCGGGGTGCGAGGACGCCTCCCTCGGAGCCGGCGCCGGCGGGCGGGAGCAGGCCGGGCCGGACGGGGGCGGAGCCCCGGACGCCGGAGCCGTGGACGGCACGGGGAAGGAGCCGGCCGGGCCGGACGGCACGGGGTGGGACGGCTCGGCGCGGGAGGGCGCCGGGCAGACCGGCGGAGGACCGGACGGCTCGGGGTGGAACGGGACCGGGCAGGTCGGCGGGGGACAGGAGGCGGGTGGGCGCGAGGGGGCCGGGCAGACCGGCGGAGGACCAGGCGGCTCGGGGTGGAGCGGGACCGGGCAGGTCGGCGGGGGACAGGACGCGGGCGGGCGCGACGGTGGGGGCCGGGACGGCGGGAGCCCGGACGGTGGCGAGCGGGAGTGCTCGGGAGGGGGGTCCTGTGCGCAGGACGGACACCAGTGCGGGGAGTCCCGCGACGCGGCCTGCTCCGACGGCGGCCACGCCTGCCGTGAGGCCCCTGACGCCCCTGACGCCCCCGACGCCGACGGCTGCCGCCCGGCCGGCGTCCAGCACGGCGTGGACGCCGGAGCGGGCGGCACCTTCGAGGACTCGGTCCCCGCCCTCGCCGTCGGCGCCGCCCTGATCGCCGCCGCCTGCGCGGGCGCCGGCTACCGGCTGTACGGCCGCACACGCCTGGCGGCGGGGCGGTCCGCCGAAATGTGACCCCGGCGACACCGGCGACCGCCCATGGACAGCCGTACGCCGGGTACACGCCGTCGCGAGGGAACCGGCAGCGCCCCACCGGCACCATCCGCCCCGCGACCACCGGACCCGAAACGCAAGAACCGGCACGACGAACACGGACGGCACGGACAAGGAACGCGGACCAGCGACCACGCCCGGACACCAGGCGGCACGGCGAGCACGCGGAACGCACGGCCCGGGCGGGACGGCACAACGGCACCACGCACTCGCGGAGGCGGACATGCGGCGCACGGACCCGGACCGAGACCGCCGGGACGGCCACGGCCCCGTCCCCGGCACGGAGAACCGGGGTGCCGCTCGCGGCGGTGAGGACCACGGCGCCGACCACGGCCGGGCGCCCCGGGGCCCTGTTCCGCGCGGTGAGGACCGCGGCCCCGTCCACCCCCGCGCGGCCGATCCCGGTCCCGCCCCCCGAGGGAACGACCAGGAGCCCGTCCCCTGCGGTGAGGGCCACGGTTCCGCCCCCCGCCGGGACGGCCACGGCCCCGCCCCCGGCACGGAGAACCGGGGTGCCGCTCGCGGCGGTGAGGACCACGGCGCCGCCCACGGCCGGGAGCCCCGGGGCCCTGTTCCGCGCGGTGAGGACCGCGGCCCCGTCCACCCCCGCGAGGCCGATCCCGCCCTCCGAGGGAACGACCAGGAGCCCGTCCCCTGCGGTGAGGGCCACGGTTCCGCCCACCACCGGGACGGCCACGGCCCCGGCCGCCACGGTCGCGGTTCCGTCCCCCGCCGCGACGGCCACGTCCCCGCCCACCCCCGGGAGGACCACGGCCCCGTCCGCTACGGTCCGCCGCTGCCCGCCGATGGTCTGCCCGTGCTGCCCGAGTTGTCCGCCGTGGTCGCCGCCGCGGCGGGCCGCGCCGACGCCCAGCCCGTCGGCGGCGCGCCCGCCCTGCTGGAGGCGGCCTGCGGGTACTGGACCCGGCGCGGACTGTCCTGCGTCCCCGACCGGGTCGCCGCGGGCCCCGGCGCCCCCGCGCTGCTGCTCGCCATCACCGCCGCGCTGGCCGGCGACGGCGCCGACATCCTCGTACCCCGCCCCTGCGCCGCCTGGTGGGCGCCGTACGCCCGACTCCTCGGCCGGCCCGTGTTCCATGTGCCGACCCCCGCCGAGAGCGGCGGCGTGCCCGACCCGTACGCCCTGCTGGAGACCGTGCGCCGGGTCCGTGCCGAGGGCGGCGACCCACGGCTGCTGGTGCTGTCCGTCGCCGACGACCCCACCGCCACCGTCGCCCCGCCCGAACTGCTGCACGAGACCGTCGAGGCCGCCACCGCCGAGGGCCTCCACCTGGTCAGCGACGAGACCTGGCGCGACACCCTGCACGCACCGCGCGAGACCGTCCTGCTCAGCCCGGCCGAGATGTGGCCCGACGAGGTCACCGTCGTCACCGACCTGGCCGGTGCCCTGCTGCCCGCCGGCTGGCCCGCCGCCGTCGCGCGCTTCCCGGCCACCGGGGCCGGACGGCGGCTGCACGCGCGCGTGCTCGACGTCCTCACCGCCCTCGGCGCGCGGCTCGCCGTACCGGTCGCCGCGGCGGCCTGCTACGCCCTCGACGAACCGCCGCCCGTCACCGAACGCCGGGAGGCCACCGTCCGGCTGCACGCGCGCGTGGCCGCCGCCGCGCACGCCGCCGTGGTCGCCGCCGGCGCACTCGCCCGACCCCCGCAGGCCGGCCGTCACCTGTACGCCGACCTCGCGCCGCTGCGCGAGCCGCTGGCCGCCCAGGGGGCCGGGGACGCCCAGGACCTGGAGGACCTCCTCACCGCCCGGCTCGGCATGCCCGCGCCCGGCGGCCACCGCTTCGGCGACGACCTCGGCGCGCTGCGCGTGCGGCTCGCCACCGGACCCCTGCTGGGCGGCACGGACGAGGAGCGCACGGAGAGCCTCGCGTCCCCCGCACCGTTGGAACTGCCACACGTGCAACGCGCGTTGGTCTCCTTGAGGTCGGCCTTCGACGATCTCCGCGACGACGCTCAGCGATGGGAGCATCCTCGATGACGCAGCAGACGCATGAGCCCGGCCCGGCCACGACGACCACGGCACCCGGCGCGCCGGACCCCCGCGCCGCCCCCTTTCCCCCGCTGGCCGAGCCCCGCCCGCTGGGCGAACACCGGGTCTGGCCGCGCACCTTCCACGACCGGCTGACCGCGCCCCTGCCCGGCCTGAAGGCCCTCGCCCGCTTCGCCCGCGAAGGCGCCGTGCGCCCCGGCCCCGACGGCCTCGCCGACATCCCCCGGCTGCCGTACGAACCGGGCCCGCTGCCCCGTGTGGACAGCCGCACCCTGGCCGTCACCTGGGCGGGACACGCCAGCTGGGTCGTCCGGATCGGCGGGCTGACCGTCCTCACCGACCCGGTCTGGTCCCGCCGCATCCTCGGCACCCCGGCCCGCGTCACCCCCGTGGGCGTGCCCTGGGACGCGCTGCCCCCCGTCGACGCCGTCGTCATCAGCCACAACCACTACGACCACCTGGACGCCCCCACCCTGCGCCGGCTCCCGCGCGACACCCCCGTCTTCGTGCCCGCGGGCCTCGGCAACTGGTTCCGCCGCCGCCGGTTCACCCGCGTCACCGAGCTGGACTGGTGGGAGGGCGCCGAACTGTCCGGCACCCGCTTCGACTTCGTCCCCGCCCACCACTGGTCCAAGCGCACCCTCACCGACACCTGCCGCAGCCTGTGGGGCGGCTGGGTCCTCACCGCCCCGGACGGACAGCGCCTCTACTTCGCCGGCGACACCGGCTACGGCCACTGGTTCTCCCGCATCGGCCGCCGCTACCCCGGCATCGACCTGGCCCTGATGCCCATCGGCGCCTACGACCCCCGCTGGTGGCTCAGCGACGTCCACTGCGACCCCGAGGAGGCGGTCCGGGCCACCCTGGACCTCGGCGCCCGCCGCATGGCCCCCATGCACTGGGGCACGTTCATCCTCTCGGCGGAACCGGTCCTGGAACCGCTCACCCGGGTACGGGCCGCCTGGGAGAAGGCGGGACTGGAGCGCGCGGACCTGTGGGACCTCCCGGTCGGCGCGTCCAGAGTGCTGAGTCGAGGCCTCAGCCGGCGGCCCGGACCCGCCGCCACACCCCGGGGACCGCGCTGATCAGGACCGTCAGCACCACCGCCAGCACCACCCCCTCCCACGGTTCCTCGAACAACGACCCGCCCACGATCCCGATCACCTGATACGTCGCCGCCCAGGCCAGGCACGCCGGGAGGTTCCCCCGCGCGAACCTCCGCGGCGGCCACTCCGCCATCAGGCACGCCAGCATCACCGGTATCCGCCCGGCGGGTACGAGCCGGGACAGCACCAGCACGGCGATCCCGTGTTCGGCCAGCTTCCCCCGGGCTTGCGCCAGCCGCTCCTCCGGCGCCCGGGCCCGGATCGCCGCCAGCCACCGCGACCCGCTCCTGGACCGCATCCCGCGCCGGCCCAGCCAGTACAGCGCCACGTCCCCCAGGAACGCGGCCAGTGCCGCCGTCACGAACACCAGCGCCGACGAGTACGGCGCCCTCTGGTGGAGCGCGACCACCGCCGCCGAGCTCACCAGCGCGCCCGTCGGCACCACCGGCACCAGCGCCCCGATCAGCACCAGCAGGAACAACGACGGATAGCCCACCACCTGCTGCGTGGACTCGGGGGTCACGGTGGCCGACGCGGCGGCGAGCCAGGTCACCGCGCGACCTCCAGCCGCACGCTCTCGCCGTGCGCCAGCTTGTGCACCGCCACCCGGGGCGCGGCCACCGCGGCCAGCCGTACGAACTCGTCACCCGGCGCGTGGAACTCGTGCGGGCGTACCGCGTCCATGCCGATCGGCCAGTACGTCCCGTAGTGCACCGGCACCGCGATCCGCGGCGCCAGCCGGGCCAGCGCCCGCGCCGCCCGCCCCGCGTCCAGGTGCCCCTCCCCGAGATACGGACCCCAGCCGCCCACCGGCAGCAGCGCCGCGTCCACCGGCCCGACCCGTTCGGCCATCTCGTCGAACAGCCCGGTGTCGCCGGCGAAGTAGGTCCGCGCCTCGCCCTCCACGACGTAGCCCAGCGCGGGGGAGCGGCGCGGGCCCACCGGCAGCCGCCGCCCGTCGTGCAGCGCCGGCACCACCCGGACCAGCACCTCGCCCACCCGCACCTCGTCGCCGGGCACCACCTCGGTGATCCGCAGCTGCCGTAGCCGGCGCAGTCCGGGTACCGCCCGTGGTGCGCCCCGGGGCACGAGCAGGCGCGTGCCCGGGGCGAGGCAGGCCAGCGAGGGCAGGTGCAGATGGTCGGCGTGCAGATGCGAGACCAGCGCCAGGTCGGCGCGGCGGGCCCCGGCGGGCGGCACGGCACCCCGGCGGCGGCGCAGGTGCGCCAGCCGGTGGGCGAACAGCGGATCGGTGAGCACCCTGATGTTCGCGTCCTCCACCACGCAGGTGGCGTGCCCCCACCAGGTGATCTCCACCGGCACCTTCTTTCGCCTCCTTCGCGCGACTCCCCGAAGCCTACGGGCTGGAGTAGGGTCGGCGGCGAAATCGGGAGGTGAGGGGACGCCATGAGACAGCCGCGAGGGGTTTTCGGCACGCTGACGCCGGTGCGGGTCACCGCCATCGCGAGCCTGACGCCCCTGGAAGAGCTGGAGGCCGACCCCTTCCTGGTGGACTCCCGCAGCCAGCACGCCATGTGCGCCCGCTGGGCCGCCGAGCGCGGCTACGTCATCGCCCGGGAACTTCTCGTAGGCGGTCTGCGTTTCGACCACTGCGCGCTCTGGGAGGGGGTGCGCCCCGGGGTGGACGTGTTCGTCGCGCCCAGCCTCCGGGTGCTGCGCCGGGCCCTGTCGTCGGTGGAGGAGTTCACCGCCGAGTGCGCGCGCCGGGGCGTGCGCGTGGAGACGGTGGGGCGCGCCGAGCCGTCGTACGACGCGCAGATGAAGGCCCGGGTGCACCGCCGACTGTCCATGCCGACGGCCGGCTACGACGGCCGGTGACCCCGGTCCGCCCCGGTCGTCCGCGCCCCCGTGTGACAAGGTGGAACCGGGCCCGACCGGCCCGCTGGAGCGTAAGGAGGGTCCTCCTGGCCCGAGGGGCGGGAGGGCCGGGTTGTGAGGTGTACGGCGTGCGGGGCGTGCGGTGGCGGCGGATCGCCAGTCAGGTCGGGCGAAGCGTCGCCGTATGGGCGGTCTCCACGGTCACCATGCTGCTCCTCGCCGGGCTGCTGCCCGACTTCCGGCTCCAGTCCGCCGACGGCGACAGCGTCACCCGGATCGCCCTGGCCGCCGCCTGCGGTGCCGGAGCCTTCGGCATCCTGTCGGCCGTGGTCTGGCCACTGCTGGTCCGGCTGCTGCTGCTCGTGCCCGCGCTGGTCCTCGGCCTGCTGGTCTTCTTCCTTAACGGCTCCCTGCTGCTGCTCGCCCTGCGCGTCAACCCCTCCGGCCGGGGCGAGGCCGCGCCCGAGACCGCGGTCATCGTGGCCGCGGTGATGTCCGCCGTCGCCTCCGCGACCGGCGCGGCCCTCGCGGTGCGCGACGACGAGGCATACCGCCGCCGGCTGCACCGCCTCGCCACCCGCGGCCGCCGGGCCCACCCGCCCTGTCCCACCACGCCCGGCCTGGTCTGCGTCCAGCTCGACGGCGTCGGCCACGACGTCCTCACGGACGCGGTCCGCAAGGGCCTGATGCCGACGATCGCCCGCTGGCTGTCGTCACACGAGACCGCGGGACCGGCCGCGCACGGCATACGCCCGGCAGCCGACGGCATACGTCCGGCAGCCGACGGGATACGACCGCGCACGACCGGCGCTCGGCCGGCCGACGACGGCCGCTCCACCCACGGACCGTCCGCGGCTCTCGAACCGCCCGCCGCCCCCGGCCGCTCCGCCCCCGCACCGTCCGCCGCCTCCGGCAACGCCTCCGGGCCGTCCGCCGCCCTCCCGGCCCACGAGGCCACCGCCGCCCTCCCGGCCCAGGGACCCCGCGCCCCCCTGCCCACCCGCGCGCCCACCCACCGCCTCACCCCTTGGCGCACAGACTGGTCCAGCCAGACCGGGGCCAGTCAGCTCGGCATCCTGCACGGCAGCACCTTCGACGTGCCGGCCTTCCGCTGGTACGAGAAGGACCGCGGCGAGGTGATGGTGTGCAACCGGCCGACCAGCGCGGCCGAACTCCAGCGCCGCGCCGCCCTGCGCACCGGTGACGACGGACTGCTCGCCGTCGACGGCGCCAGCCGCGGCAACCTCTTCAGCGGCGGCGCCGGCGAACAGGCCCTGGTGCTGTCCATCGCCACCCGCCGCCGCGGCCGCGACAACCGCTCCCGGGCCGGCTACTTCGCCTACTTCTCCGACCCCGCGAACGCCGTCCGCACCGCCCTGTCCTTCGTCGCCGAGGTGGCCCGCGAGATCGGCCAGTCCACCCGCGCCCGGCTGGGCCGGCAGCGCCCGCGGGTCGGCCGGGGCGGCCTGTACCCGCTGATCCGCGCCTTCGCCACCGTCGTCGAGCGGGACGTCGTCGTCGCCGCGGTCATGGGCGACATGCTCGCCGGCCGGACCGCCGTCTACGCCGACCTCGTCGCCTACGACGAGGTCGCCCACCACTCCGGCCCGCACGGTCGCGACGCCGAGCAGGTCCTGCGGCGCCTCGACCGCTGCCTGGCCCTGCTGGAGCGCGTCGCCGAACACGCCCCGCGCCCGTACCGGATCGTCGTGCTGTCCGACCACGGGCAGAGCCCCGGCGAAACGTTCCGCGCCCGCTACGGCCTCACCCTCGGCGACCTGGTCCGGGCCGGCTGCGGGCTGCCCGTGCCGCGCCGGGCCCGGCAGACGCACAGCGGTGCCGAGGCCCGCGCCGCCGTGCGCGCCGCCCTGCGCCGCCCGGTGGAGGAGAAGGGCGAGCACCACCGTCCGGCCCGCCGCCGCGAGCCCGTCGTGCTGGCCTCCGGCAACCTCGGCCTGGTCTCCTTCCCGGACGTCCCGCACCGGATGACCAAGGAGGAGATCGACGCCCGCCACCCGGCCCTGCTCACCACCCTCGCCAACCACCCCGGCATCGGCTTCCTGCTGGTGCGCAGCGAGCGGCACGGCGGTGTGGTGCTCGGCGCGCACGGCGCGGAGATCCCGCTGGACCGGCTGGACGACGAGCCGGGCCCGCTGGCCCGCTTCGGCCCCGGCGCCGCGGACGCCGTCCGCCGCACCCACTCCTTCCCGCACACCGCCGACATCATGGTCAACTCCGCCTACGACCCCGCCGACGGCGAGGTCCTCGCCTTCGAGGAGCAGATCGGCTCGCACGGCGGTCTCGGCGGGGCCCAGTCCCGTCCGTTCCTGCTCTCCCCGGTGGACCTCTCCCCGCCGTCCGCCGACGGGACGGAACCGGTCGGCGCCGAGCGGATCCACCGCATCCTGCGCCGCTGGCTGGACGAGCTGAACGGCCCCCAGGTACCGCTGACGCCCGCCGCCGAGGAGGAAGAGGAGGGGGAAAAGGCCGCCTGACGGCCCGACACCCAAGCCGGAGCCGGACCCTCGCCTCCGGCGTGCGGCGGCCCCGGCCCGGCCGATGCCGGCGGCCCGACGCCCGAGCAAGGCGGAACGGCCCGGCGCCCAAGCCGGAGCCGGACCTTCGCCTTCGGCGTGCGGCGGCCCTGGTCCAGCCGATGTCGGCGGCCCGACGCCCGAGCAAGGCGGAACGGCCCGGCGCCCAAGCCGGAGCCGGACCTTCGCCTTCGGCGTGCGGCGGCCCCGGCCCGGCCGATGCCGGCGGCCCGACGCCCGAGCAAGGCGGAACGGCCCGGCGGCCAAGTCGGAGCCGGACCTTCGCCTCCGGCGTGCGGCGGCCCCGGCCCGGCCGATGCCGGCGGCCCGACGGCCTGGCCAGGCGGAACGGCCCGACGCCCAAGCCGGAGCCGGACCCTCCCTCCCGCACACGCCGGCCTCCGCCCCGGCCGGTACTCCCCCCGGCCAGTACCCCCGCCCTAGCCGGTCCCCTGCCCCGGCCAGTACCCCCGGCCCCGGCCGGTCCCCCCGGCCCCGGCCGGTCCCCCCGCCCCGGCGGACCCCTCGCGATCCGGCCACGGTTCTACCGGCCCCGGCACGCCGCCGGCTAGGCCATATGTGCGAGAGCGTGATCGCATGACAGACTGCTGCCCGCGTTCATCGGCACGTAGGGGAGGGCGTGGTCGTGAGTGAGCGGCGGGCTGCGCCCACCGTGGGCCAGGTGGTGCTCGGCAAGCGGTTGCAGGAGCTGCGGGAGGCCGCGGGGCTCAGCCGCGACGAGGCCGCCCGGGTCCTCAGGGTGGCGTCGGCGACCGTGCGGCGGATGGAGACGGCCGAGGTCGCGCTCAAGATCCCCTACGTGCAGGTGCTGCTGACCACCTACGGGGTGCCGGACGAGGAGGCCGACGCCTTCGTCCGGCTGGCCGAGGAGGCGAACCAGCCGGGCTGGTGGCAGCGGTTCCACGACGTGCTGCCGGACTGGTTCAGCCTGTACGTCAGCCTGGAGGGCGCCGCGCGGATCATCCGCTCCTACGAGCCCCACTTCGTCCCCGGCCTGCTCCAGACCGAGGACTACGCCCGGGCGGTGATGGAGGCGGGCACCGTCGGGCAGACCTCCCCGGAGACGGTGGACCGGCACGTGTCGCTGCGCATGGAACGGCAGCGGCTGCTGGACCGGAAGGACCCGCCCCACCTGTGGGTGATCATGGACGAGACGGTGCTCAGGCGCCCGGTGAGCACCGACCCGAAGGTGCTGCGGGACCAGCTGGACCGGCTGCTGGAGTACGCCGAGCGGGACCGGGTCACGCTCCAGATCGCCGAGTTCGCCGCGGGCCCGCACCCGGGGACGTACGCGCCGTTCACGCTGTTCCGGTTCGCCGAGCCGGAGTTGCCGGACATGGTGTTCACCGAGTACCTGACCGGCGCGCTCTACCTGGACGCGCGCCGCGAGGTGGCCGCGCACCTGGAGGTGCTGGACCACATGACGGCCCGCGCCGCGTCCGCCCGGCGCACCCTGAAGCTGCTGCGGGAGTACCGCGAGCGCCTGTGACCCGCCCCCGCGCCCGCCGTGACCCGTACGGGTCCCCGGACAGGTGCCCCGCCGGGCCTGCCCCTAGGTTCTGAGTAACAGGGCTGAACCGAGGGAGCGTACGTGACCGACACGCGGAGACCGCCCAGGGAGCCCGGTGCGGCCCTGCTGTCCGCGGGCAGCTTCTTCCGGCCCGGCACGCCCGCGCCCGACCTGCACAGCGTCACCCTGACCGGCGGCCGGCAGGCGGACGCCTTCTACCGGGACCGGTGGAGCCACGACAAGGTGGTGCACTCCACCCACGGCGTGAACTGCACCGGCTCCTGCCGGTGGAAGGTGTACGTCAAGGACGGGATCATCACCTGGGAGACCCAGGAGACGGACTATCCGTCGGTGGGCCCGGACCGGCCCGAGTACGAGCCGCGCGGCGCCGCGTTCTCCTGGTACACCTACTCGCCCACCCGGGTCCGCTACCCCTATGTCCGGGGCGTGCTGCTCCGGATGTACCGGGAGGCGAAGCAGCGGCTGGGCGACCCGGTGCTGGCCTGGGCGGACATCCAGAACGACCCCGAGCGGCGCCGCCGTTACCAGCGGGCGCGCGGCAAGGGCGGCCTGGTGCGGGCGCGCTGGGAGGAGGCGGTGGAACTGGTCGCCGCCGCGCAGGTGCACACCATCAAGACCTACGGCCCCGACCGGATCGCCGGGTTCTCCCCGATCCCGGCGATGTCGATGGTGTCGCACGCGGCCGGCGCCCGCTACCACTCGCTGATCGGCGCGTCCATGCTGTCGTTCTACGACTGGTACGCCGACCTCCCGGTGGCCTCCCCGCAGGTCTTCGGCGACCAGACGGACGTACCGGAGTCCGGCGACTGGTGGGACGCCGCCTACCTGATCATGTGGGGCTCCAACGTGCCGGTGACCCGCACCCCGGACGCGCACTGGATGGCGGAGGCCCGCTACCGGGGACAGAAGGTGGTGGTGGTCTCACCGGACTACGCCGACGCCACGAAGTTCGCCGACGCCTGGCTGCACCCGCACCCGGGTACGGACGGCGCGCTGGCCCTGGCGATGGGCCATGTGATCCTCAAGGAGTTCTTCGTCGACCGGCAGACGCCGTTCTTCACCGACTACGTACGCAAGTTCACCGACCTGCCGTTCCTGGTGACGCTCGCCGAGCGGGACGGGGCGTGGGTGCCGGGGAAGTTCCTGCGCGCCACCGACATCGGGCAGGACGGGGAGGGCGCGGAGTGGAAGACGGCCGTCCTGGACGAGACGACCGGCCGCGCGGTGGTGCCGAACGGCTCCCTGGGCTTTCGCTGGACCGAGTCCGGCGAGGGCCGGTGGAACCTGGAACTGGGCGACATCCGGCCCCGGTTGAGCCTGTACGGCAGCGAGGTCGCGGTGCCGGTGCAGGTGCTGCTGCCCCGGTTCGACACCGAGGGCGGGGCACACGGGCAGGGGCGGGGCGAGGTGCTGCGGCGCAGCGTGCCGGCCACCCGGCTGGGCGGCGCGGACGGCCCGCTGGTGACGACGGTCTACGACCTGCTGCTGGCCCAGTACGGGGTGGGCCGCCCCGGGATGCCCGGCGACTGGCCCGCCTCCTACGACGACGACCGCACCCCGGCCACCCCCGCCTGGCAGGAGACGCACACCTCCGTCCCGGCCGCCCAGTGCGTGCGTATCGCCCGGGAGTTCGCGCGGACCGCCGAACGCTCCCGGGGCCGCTGCATGATCATCATGGGGGCGGGCACGAACCACTGGTTCCACTCGGAGACGATCTACCGCGCCTTCCTGGCCCTGCTGAAGCTCACCGGCTGCCAGGGCCGCAACGGCGGCGGCTGGGCGCACTACGTGGGCCAGGAGAAGTGCCGCCCGGTGACCGGCTGGGCGACGCTGGCCGCCGCCTCCGACTGGTCCCGCCCGCCCCGGCAGGCGATCGGCACCGGGTACTGGTACCTGCACACCGACCAGTGGCGCTACGACCGCTTCGGCGCCGACGTGCTCGCCTCGCCGCTCGGCGAGGGCCGGTTCGCCGGGATGACCGCCGCGGACTGCCTGGCGCTGTCCGCCCGCGCGGGCTGGATGCCGTCGTACCCCACCTTCGACCGCAACCCGCTCGACCTCGGCGAGGAGAGCGGCGACCCGGTGGCGAAGGCGGTGGCCGCGCTGCGCGCCGGCACCCTGAGGTTCGCCTGCGAGGACCCGGACGCCCCGGAGAACTGGCCGCGCGTGCTGACCCTGTGGCGGGCCAATCTGCTGGGCTCCTCGGCCAAGGGCGCCGAGTACTTCACCCGGCACCTGCTGGGCACCCACTCCTCGCTGCGCGCCGACGAGGCCGCGCCCGGCGAGCGGCCGAGGGACGTGACCTGGCGGGAGCGGGCACCGGAGGGCAAGCTCGACCTGCTGCTGTCGCTGGACTTCCGGCACACCTCCTCCACGCTGCTGTCGGACGTGGTGCTGCCGGCCGCGACCTGGTACGAGAAGCACGACCTGTCCTCCACCGACATGCACCCCTTCGTGCACGCGTTCACCCCGGCCGTGGACCCGCCCTGGCAGGCCCGCACCGACTTCGACACCTTCAAGGCGCTCGCGGAGAAGCTCAGCGAACTGGCCGTGGACCACCTGGGCGTCCGCAAGGACCTGGTGGCGAGCCCGCTCCAGCACGACACCCCGGCCGAGACCGCCCAGCCGGGCGGGGTGGTGCGGGACTGGAAACGCGGCGAGTGCGAGCCCGTACCCGGCCGGACCCTGCCGAACCTGACCGTGGTGGAGCGCGACTACACCGCGATCGCCGCCAAGTTCGCCGCGCTCGGCCCGCTGGTGGAGCGACTGGGCCTCGCGGCCAAGGGGGTCGCCCTGCGCCCGGACGTGGAGGTCGCCCAGCTGCGCAAGTCCAACGGCACCGGCTACCAGGGGCGGCCGTCGCTCGACACGGCCGTGAAGGCGGCGAACACCATCCTCGCCCTGTCCGGCACCACCAACGGGCGCCTGGCCACCGAGGGTTTCCGCACGCTTCAGCGGCGCACCGGGCGGCCGATGGCCCACCTCGCCGCCGAGCACGAGGGCAAACGGGTCACCTACGCCGACACCCAGGCGGCGCCCGTGCCGGTGATCACCTCGCCGGAGTGGTCGGGCAGCGAGTCCGGCGGCCGGCGCTACACGGCGTTCACGCTCAACACCGAGCACGGCAAACCGTGGCACACCCTCACCGGCCGCCAGCACTTCTTCCTCGACCACGACTGGATGCACGAACTCGGCGAGGCCCTGCCGGTGTACCGGCCGCCGCTGGACATGCACCGGCTGTTCGGCGAACCACGCCTCGGACCCGACGGGCACCAGGAGGTGACGGTGCGTTACCTCACCCCGCACAGCAAGTGGTCGATCCACTCCGAGTACCAGGACAACCTGTTCATGCTGGCCCTCTCCCGGGGCGGGCAGACCATCTGGATGTCCCCGCAGGACGCCGACGCGATCGGCGCCGGGGACAACGACTGGGTGGAGGCGGTCAACCGCAACGGCGTGGTCGTGGCCCGCGCGATCGTCTCGCACCGCATGCCGCCCGGCACCGTCTACCTGCACCACGCGCAGGAGCGCACGGTGAGCGTGCCCAAGACGGAGACCACCGGGATGCGCGGCGGCATCCACAACTCCCTGACCCGGCTGCTGCTCAAGCCGTCCCATCTGATCGGCGGATACGCCCAGTTGTCCTGGGCGTTCAACTACCTGGGCCCGACCGGGAACCAGCGCGACGAGGTGACGGTGATCCGCCGCCGCGGCCAGGAGGTCGAGTACTGATGCGTCCGATGGCCCAGATCGCGATGGTGATGAACCTCGACAAGTGCATCGGCTGCCACACCTGTTCGGTCACCTGCAAACAGGCGTGGACCAACCGGCGCGGCATGGAGTACGTCTGGTTCAACAACGTGGAGACCCGCCCCGGGCAGGGCTACCCGCGCCGCTACGAGGACCAGGACAAGTGGCGCGGCGGCTGGGAGCTGAACCGGCGCGGCGCGCTCACCCTCAAGGCCGGCGGCCGGTTCAAGAAGCTCGCGGGGATCTTCTCCAACCCCCGGCTGCCCGAGATCAAGGACTACTACGAACCCTGGACGTACGAGTACCGCAACCTCACCGACGCCCCGCTCGGCGACGACTACCCGGTGGCCCGGCCGGTGTCGTCCGTCACCGGGGAGCCGATGAAGATCGAGTGGTCCTCGAACTGGGACGACAACCTCGGCGGCGCCCCCGCCTACGGCGACCTGGACCCGATGGTCGAACGCCTGCGCCAAGAGGCGTCCGACAAGGTGCGGTTCGCCTACGAGCAGACGTTCATGTTCTATCTGCCGCGGATCTGCGAGCACTGCCTGAACCCCTCGTGCGTGGCCTCCTGCCCGTCCGGCGCGATGTACAAGCGGGCCGAGGACGGCATCGTCCTGGTCGACCAGGACCACTGCCGGGGCTGGCGGATGTGCGTGACCGGATGCCCGTACAAGAAGGTGTACTTCAACCACGCCACCGGCAAGGCCGAGAAGTGCACCCTGTGTTATCCGCGGATCGAGGTCGGCCTGCCGACGGTGTGCTCGGAGACCTGCGTGGGCCGGCTGCGCTACCTGGGCGTCCTGCTGTACGACGCCGACAAGGTGACCGCCGCCGCCTCCGTACCGGACGACAAGGACCTGTACGAGGCCCAGTTGGGGGTGTTCCTCGACCCGGACGACCCCGGTGTGCTGCGTGCCTGCGAGGACGCGGGCATCCCGCGCGAGTGGACCGAGGCCGCCCGGCGCTCGCCCGTGCACGCGCTGATCAGCCGGTACCGGGTGGCGTTGCCGCTGCACCCGGAGTACCGGACGATGCCGATGGTCTGGTACATCCCGCCGCTGTCGCCGGTGGTGGACGCGCTGACCGAAACCGGGCACGACGGGGAGGACGCGGGCAACCTGTTCGGCGCCATCGACACCCTGCGCATCCCGCTGGAGTACCTGGCGGAGATGTTCACGGCCGGCGACACCCGGCCGGTGCGGGCCTCGCTGGAGAAGCTCGCCGCGATGCGCTCCCACATGCGGGCCCTCAACCTCGGGGAGACACCGGACCCCGAGATCGCCTCGGCGGCCGGCCTGCGCCCGGCCGGCATCGAGGCCCTGTACCGGCTGCTGGCCATCGCCAAGTACGAGGAGCGGTACGTCATCCCGACCGCCGCCGTCGGGGACGCCCGCCGGCTGGAGGAGTCGGCGGTGCCCGCCGAGTGCAGCCTCGACCACGCGGGCGGACCCGGCATGGGCGGCGACGGGCCGTTCGGCCGGGACTCCGGTCGCAGACGGCTCCCGCTGGTGACGGTGGAGAACTTCCACCTGCTGCGCGGACGGCAGACCTCGGACGAGGCGGAGGAGGCCTGATGCCCTCGGACGCGGTGCTCTACCAGGCGGCGGCCCTGTGCCTGACCTACCCGGACGAGGACCTGATCGCCCGGCTGCCGCTGCTGCGCGAAGCCGCCCCGCAACTGCGGGAGTTCACCGACCACGCGGCCGTCACCCCGCTGCTGGACCTGGCCGCGCACTACGTGGAGGTCTTCGACCTCAAGAACCGGCACAGCCTGTACCTGAGCTGGTGGCACGACGGCGACACCCGGCGGCGCGGGATGTCCCTGGTGCGCTTCAAGGACGTCTACCGCCGGCACGGCCTGGAGTTCAGCGGCGAGGAGCTGCCCGACTTCCTGCCGGCCGTGCTGGAGTTCACCTCCCGGACCGGCGACACCGCCCTGCTGACCGAACACCGCGCCGGCCTGGAGCAGTTGCGCACCCGGCTGGCCGCCTGCGGCACCCCGTACACGGGCGTCCTGGACGCGGTCTGCGCCGCCCTGCCCGCCTCCCGCCCCGGAGCACGCCGATGACCGTCCTGCTGTGGGGCGCCCTGCCCTACGTCGCCCTCGCCCTGCT
Organism: Streptomyces rubradiris; assembly: GCF_016860525.1. Lineage (NCBI taxonomy): Bacteria > Bacillati > Actinomycetota > Actinomycetes > Kitasatosporales > Streptomycetaceae > Streptomyces > Streptomyces rubradiris. The sequence goes on along the minus strand of NZ_BNEA01000015.1, from coordinate 1,488,517 downwards.
GGTGGCCGGCCTCGTCTGGCGCTACCGCTACGACAAGTACGGCTGGACCACCCGCTCCTCGCAGCTGTACGAGTCACGGCTGCTGAACATCGCCTCCCCGGTGTTCCACTACGGCATCCTGTTCGTGCTGGCGGGACACCTGGTGGGGCTGTTCGTGCCGGTGTCCTGGACGGAGACGTTCGGTGTGGACGAGCACGCCTACCACCTGCTGTCGCTGTACGGCGGGACGGCGGCCGGGGTGCTGACGGTCGCCGGGGTCGGGCTGCTCGTCTACCGCCGCCGCACCCGCGCCCCCGTCTTCCGGGCCACCACGGCCAACGACAAGGCGATGTACCTGCTGCTGCTCGGCGCGATCGTGCTGGGCATGGTCGCCAAGCTGACGCACACCGGCGGCAGCGGGTACGACTACCGGAGCACCATCGCCCCCTGGGCGCGCAGCCTGTTCACCCTCCAGCCGGAGACGGGGCTGATGACGGGCGTGCCGGTGCTGTACCAGGCGCACGCGGTGGTGGGCATGGTGCTGATCGCGTTCGTGCCGTACAGCCGGCTGGTGCACATGTTCAGCGCGCCGGTGCAGTACCTGTTCCGGCCGTACGTGGTCTACCGGACCCGGGACCCCCGGCAGCTCGGCCCGCGGCCGGAGCGGCGGGGCTGGGAGCGGCTGGGCGGCTGAGCCCTCGGGAACGCCGCGGGCCGCGCCCCGGTGCGGGGGCGCGGCCCACGGGCACGGACGAGACTCAGGCCAGCTCGGCCGTCAGGGTGATCGTCGTACCGGCCAGGGCCTGGCTGACCGGGCAGTTCTTCTTGGCGTCCTCGGCCGCCGAGACGAAGCCCTGCTCGTCCAGGCCGGGCACCTCGCCGCGCACGGTGAGGTGGATACCGGTGATGCCCTCACCCGGCTGGAAGGTGACGTCGGCCTTGGTCTCCAGCCGGGTGGGCGGGGTGCCGGCGCCGGTCAGGCCGTGCGAGAGGGCCATGGAGAAGCAGCTGGAGTGGGCGGCGGCGATCAGCTCCTCGGGGCTGGTCTTGCCATTGGCCTGCTCGGCGCGCGAGGGCCACGACACCGGCTGCTCGCCGATGCCGGAGGAGTCGAAGGTGACGGTGCCGCTGCCCGAGGTCAGCTCGCCTTCCCAGACGGTGTGCGCGGTGCGCGTGGTTGCCACGTTGCTTCCTTTCGCGAGGATCGCGGTTGCCGGGGTTCCCGGTGCCCCTATCCGATCACATCCGGGCCCCTCGCACGTCCGAAGACCGGCTCCGCCGGGTGAACGGCGGGTGATGCCGCGGCGCCGGGGCCGGTCAGCCGGCGAGCGCGCGCAGGTGGTCGGCGGTGGCCCGGTCCGCCGGCAGGAACGTCTCGATGGCGAGTTCGGCGACCGTGATGTCCATCGGGGTGTTGAACGTGGAGATCGAGGACACGAACGACAGGACCCGCCCGGCGTGCTCCACGCGCAACGGCAGCGCGAAATACGGGACCGGCTCCGCCGGTTCGGCTCCCGGCTCCGCCTCGGGCACCGGGTAGGCCGCCACCTCCTCGTACAGCGCGCGCAGCCGGTCCGAGCGGTGCAGGGCGATCTCCCGCTCCATCTGGGCCAGCAGATGCCCGCGCCACTGACGCAGGTTCCGGATGCGCGGCGCCAGCCCCTCCGGGTGCAGCGTCAGCCGCATGGCGTTCGGCGCCGGGGACAGCAGCTTCTCCGGCACCCCCGCCAGCAGCAGCTCGATGCCCCGGTTGGCGGCGACCACCGTGTACCCGGCGTCGACCACCAGCGCGGGATAGGGCTCGTAGCCCCGGATGAGCCGCTCCAGCCCGTCCCGTACGCCCTCCAGCGCCGGATCGTCCAGCGGGGTCTCCGCGTAGCGCGGGGCGTAACCGGCCGCCAGCAGCAGGGCGTTGCGCTCGCGCACCGGCACCTGGAGCCGCTCGGCAAGCCGCAGCACCATCTCCTCGCTCGGCCGGGACCGCCCGGTCTCGATGAAGCTGATGTGCCGCGCCGAGGAATCGGCCCGCAGCGCCAGCTCCAACTGGGAGAGGCGGCGCCGCTCGCGCCAGGCGCGCAGCAACGGGCCGACACCGGGGCCGGCGGCGGGGGAGACGGGGCGGGCGGAGGCGGCAACGGACATACCCGTGACCCTAGTCGAGGCCCGGTACGCGTCGGTCCGCCGTCCGTACCCCGGCCGTGGCAGGCTGGGTGGCGTACCCCCGGCATGGAAGGGAGCGAACGGTCATGGCCGTAGCGCCGCTGTCGCAGCAGGAGATCGAGGACCGCCTGGCCGACCTGCCCGGCTGGTCGGTGCGGGACGGGCGGCTCACCCGGACCTACCGGCTCGGTTCGCACTTCGCGGCCACCGCGCTGGTGGTGCACATCGCCGGCATCCAGGACGAGCTGGACCACCACTCCGACCTGACCCTCGGCTACAACTCCGTGGCCCTCGGCGTGAACACCCACAGCGCGGGTGGCGCCCTCACCGCCAAGGACTTCGAACTGGCCCGCAGAGTGGAGGACATCGCCCCAGGCCACGGGGCACACTGAGCGATGTGCTCGATTACGAGAAGGAAGCCGAGGGTTACGACGCCCTGCGCGGCGGCGAGGCCCGGGCCGAGGCCGCCGCACGCACCGTCCTCGACCTGATACCCCCCGGGCCCGGACGCCTCCTCGACGTCGCCTGCGGCACCGGGATCGTCACCCGGCGGCTGGCCGCCGCGCGCCCCGGGCTGCGGGTGACCGGCGCCGACCTCACCCCGGCGATGCTGCGCCGGGCGGCGGCCCGGCTGCCCGGCGCGGTCGTCCGGGCCGACAGCCGCCGACTGCCCTTCCCCGACGGCGCGTTCGACGCCGTCACGACCATCTGGCTGCTGCACCTGCTGGACGACCCCGCGGACCTGCGCGCGGTCGTCGCCGAGTGCGCCCGGGTGCTGCGGCCCGGTGGGGTGTACGTCACCACCGTCGACAAGGCCGCCGCGCACAACGTCGGCAGCGACGTCGACGCGGTCCTCGCCGACCGCCCGCGCCGGCCCGCGGCCGACGCCCCCGCCGTCGTCACCGCCGAGGCCGCCCGGCACGGGCTGCGGCCCGCCGGGCACGGCACCTTCCTGAGCCCCGGGCAGGGCCGCAGCCCCCGCCGGACCATCGCCGACCTGCGCCGGGGCTGGTTCACCCTGCTGCCGCCCGGCGAGCCGCGCACCGAGGAGTACGCCGCCCGGCTGGCCGCGCTCCCCGACCAGGACCGCCCGCGCGCCGACCCGCTCTTCGGCGTGCGCGCGTTCCGGAAAGCGCCGCCCGCCTCGGCCTGAGCCGTGGTGACACCGCGACCAGGCCCCCGGACACGATTCCATCACGGAGTTTTCACATTCCGCTTCGAGAGGGGATCATGCGAAGATCACACAGCACGTCCCAGGGGGGGGGCCATGAGCACCGACTTCACACCACCGCCCATGCCGGGCTACGGACCTCCGGTCCCGCCGCCCCCGCCGCCCGTACCGCCCAGGAAATCCCGTACCGCGCTCATCGCGGTGGCGGCGGCCGTCGTCGCCGCCGCGGTCTCGGCCCTGGTCACCGTGGGGGTCAGCGGAGACGCCGAGGCCAAGCCGGCGCCCACCGTGACCGTCACCGAGACCGCGCCCGCGGACGGCGCCCGGACCGACGACGACGCGGCGGCCACCGACGACGGGGAAGCCACGGACAGCGCGGACGGCGGCGAGGAGGACGGCGTCTACGCCCTGGACGACACCGCCGTCTACGAGCCGGCCACCGAGGTCGCCCTGTCCGGGTTCGAGCGCGCCGTGACCGGCGAGTACGCCGAGCCGGAGAACACGCCGTACCTCCGGTTCACCGTCAAGGTGAAGAACGGCGGCAAGAAGGCCCTCGACGTCACGCAGCTCACCGTCAACTGCTCCTACGGCAAGGACGGCGAGAGCAGCGAATCGGTCTTCGACTCCGACGCCGGCCTGGAGGGCGGCCCGGAGACCAAGCTGCTCCCGGGCCGCTCCCTGAACGTGCCGTGGGGCTGCGAACTGCCCAAGGGGGAGAAGCTCATCCAGATCGAGGTCAGCCCCGACTTCGAATCGGACGCGGCGATCTTCACCGGCACCGTCAAGTAGCGGACCCGGCGGGGATGCCGCTCGTGGCCGGCACCCCCGCCGGGCCGGTCGTCAGGCGACCGTACAGGTCCGGTCGCCCAGCTTGAACGAGGCCGGTGGGGTGTTCGCCGTACCCGGCCGGCTTCCCGTGAGTCCGAAGGCCACCGACGAGCCCGCCGCCACCGTGCCGTTCCAGCTCGCGTTCTTCGCCGTGACCGCCGCGCCGGACTGGGCGTAGCCGGCGTTCCACATCTGCGTGACCTTCTGGCCGTCGGCCAAGGACCAGGTGAGGGACCAGCCGTGCCACGCCGAGGAACCGGTGTTGGTCAGCGTCACGTCGGCCTGGAAGCCGCCGGTCCACTGGTTGGTGACCTTGTAGCCGACGGTGCAGGAGCCCGTGGGCGCCGGGTCGGTTCCGCCGCCCCCACCGCCGCCGGTGTCGCCGGTGCCGGAGATGTCGCCGTAGACGACCCCGCGGCCGTTCGTCGACACGTACACCCGGCCGTAGACGCGCGGGTCACCGGTGATCGCCGCGCCGGTCCAGCCCCACTGGTGGGCGTCGTCGTTGATCCGGGTCCAGGACGCGCCCTCGTCCGTGGAGCGGAAGATGCCGCGCACTCCGCCGATCTCGGCGCTGGTGTACAGCGTCTGGTACGAGGCGCCCGGGGCGGCCTTGCCGAAGCCGACGGTGTCGGCCTGCTCCACGCCCGGCACCTTGGTGAAGCTCGCGCCGCCGTCGGTGGAGTGCCACAGCCCGTACGCGCCGTCCGCCGCCCCGCCCGCCAGCCACACGTCTCCCTCGGCGCCGGGCAGCGCCTTGAACCGCACGCTGTCCCCGCTCGGCAGGCCCGTGGCCGCGGAGGCGTTGAAGGTCGCCCCGCCGTCCGTACTGACGTAGAACTTCCCGGACTTGAAACCGTAGAAGGTCTTCGCGTCGACGCGGTCGGACTCGACGATCGCGCCGGCCGGGATGCCGGCGGACTCCGCCCAGGAGGTCCCGAAGCCCGTGGTGTGGCGCACTCCGGTGCCGGCCGGGCTCCACACGAACCGGCTGCCGTCCGCCGCCGCCGCCACCGTGCCCCCGCCCGAGACACCCGGAGGGTCCTGGCCCGCGAACCAGTTGGCCCCGTTGTCCGTGGAGAACGCGATGTGCGGCCCGGAGTCCAGGTCGCCGACGCGGACCACCGTGCCGGGATCGGACTCGGCGAAGTCCAGGCTGGTGGTGGAGGTGAAGGTCGGTGATGTGTACATCATGGACGGCACCGAGGTCAGGTCCGTGTGCCGGAAGCCGCCGATGTCACCGAGCGCGCTGAACAGCTGGGCACCGCCGGAGGGCGGGGCGGCGAGGTCGTTCACCGCCGTCTCCTCCAGGCCCCGCACCATCGGCTTCAGGCTGAACTGCCCGCCGCTGTCCCACTTCGTGAGGTCCTCGGTGCCGTAGATCGTGGCGCCCGTGCCGAACATCATGCGGGCGGAGTCGAACGGGTCGATCTCCAGCGCCTCCGTCATCCAGCCCAGTTTCGGCGTCTGTTCGGGCGGCGCCGGGTTCGCGCCGAAGGTCAGCCAGGGCGAGGAGGACACGTCGAGGGTGTAGCGGTTGGCGCGGTTCGGGTACGAGGTGTAGTCCCACGCCTTCGTCCAGGTGGCGCCGCTGTCGGTGGACCGGAACAGCTGGGTGTCCGGCCACCAGGAGCTGTACGCGGTCGCCATGAGGGTGGACGGATGCTGCCGGTCGACGCTCAGCCCGCTGAAGCCGTAGTAGGTGTCCGCCTCCGCGGCCGGGCTGATGTCGGTCCAGGCGCCGGTCGCCGTCGTGTACCGGTACAGCCGGCCCTTGCCGCCGTCGTAGGGGCCGCCCTTGTCGCTGTAGGCGAGGTAGAGGTACCCGTTCGCGGCGTCCAGGACGCCCTTGTGCGCCAGGTACCCGGTCGGCTGGCCCGCCAGCCTGCTCCAGGTGGCGCCCGCGTCCGTGGAGCGGTAGACCGCGTTGTCCTTGTCGGCGACGCCCACGTAGACGGTCTTCGTCGCGCTCCCGGAGCTGCCCGTGGACTCGTCGAAGGTGACCCAGACGATGCCCTGGTTGTCGCTCGCGTACCCGCTCGTGTCGCTCGGGTCCTGCTGGTAGTTGCCGGGGTTGGGGAAGCTCGTCACCTGTGACCAGGTCACCCCGGAGTCCGTCGACCGCCACAGGCCCTTGCCGCTGGGCGCGCCCAGGTACAGCACGCTGTTGCGGTTCGGGTCGACGGCCAGCCGCTCGCCCATGCCCCGGCCGGGCATGTTGCCGCCCAGCTTGAACGGCAGGTCGGCCTTCCGCCAGGTAGCGCCCCGGTCGGCCGAGCGCAGCACCGCCCCGCCCGTCGGGTCCCAGCTGTTGGTGTACGTCCCGACGGCCGCGTACACCTTGTCCGGCTGGACCGGGTCGGAGGCGAGGCTCACCACGCCGGTGTGCCCCCACTCGTTCCAGCCGACCGAGTCCAGCAGCGGGGTCCACGTCTTGGTCGCCTGCTGCCAGCGGTAGGCGCCGCCGATGTCGGTGCGGGCGTAGGCCAGGTTCTTCTCGGTGCGGTTGAAGACGATCCCGGGGACGAAACCGCCGCCGTCGATCCGGGCGTTCTTCCAGGTGTAAGTGTCCGCCGCGAGGGGCGGAGCGGAGGTGGCGGCGGCCAGTGCGGGCGGGGTGCCGGCGAGCAGTCCGGCGGCCAGCGAGAACGCGGCCACGAGGATGCGGGTTCTGCGCACGGTGGGGTTCACCTTTCCTGACGAGTGATCAAGAAGGTCACGGAGGCGGTGGTGCGTGTGGGCCGGGCGGCCCGACTGTGCGGTCGGGGCCGCCCGGCCCGGGTGGCCCCGCCGTCCTGTGGCGGGGCCGGGTACGCGGAGCGCCGGCGGGGACTATTCGAGCAGCTCCGCGTACGAGCCCATGGCCAGGGCGATGTCCGCCTCGGCCCAGAAGCGGTGGTACGTGAACACGGGCGCTGCGCCGCCCTTGAGGTAGGCCTCGATCTTCGACCAGTTCGGGTCGCTCTTGTAGAAGGACCGGAGCGAGGAGAACGTGGACGAGGAGTTGATCGCGTCGCCGTTGGGCATGGTGCCGGTCCAGCCGCTCGGCACGTACACGCTCTCGTTGAACCGGCTGTAGTCGGTCCGGGTCTCGGGCACGGCGATGCCGAGGCTGTCCTGGTAGTTGTTCCACATGCCGTCCAGCAGCGCCTTCGCCGTGGACTTGGCCGCCGTGTCACCGGACTTGGCGGCGTAGTACGTCAGCGTCTTGGCGTAGGCGGCGGCCACGCCCACGTCGTCGGTGTAGTCGGCGACGGTGACGTGCAGCCCGTTGTTGGAGCCGGGGTTCGAGGCGTTCCAGGTGTCGGGCTGGCCCGACCACTGGAGGGTGGAGGGGATGCGGTAGGTGCCGTCCGGGTTGATCGTGGTCTTGGACAGCGCCCACTTCACCCACTTGTCGAGGATCGCCTTGGCCTGGGCGTTCCCGGTCTGCTGGTAGTACTCGGCGACCCGCTCCATCGACCAGGCCTGGAAGCCGAACCACTGGTTGGACGGCGGGTCGTGGTAGACGGGCGCCGGGTCGTAGGCCATGCCGTAGAAGGTGGAGGTGCCGGCGGGCGGGGAGGCGTAGCGGCCGGCCCAGCTGTTGGTGGCACCGCCCGCGATGCCGCCCTCGGAGGACTGGAGCCACTGGTAGAACTCCAGCTGCCGCTGGAGCGACTTGCCCCAGTCGCTCGCGCCGGTGGCCGACTTGGGCTTCAGGGCGGCGACGGAGCTGAGCGCGTAGGCGGCCAGCGGGTTCTGGTAGCCGCCGTGGACGTGGCTGGAGCCGATCCGCCAGGCCCAGCCGGCGGAGGTGTCGGTGGCACCGCCCCAGGCGTAGTACCAGGACAGCAGGTAGTGCGAGGCGTCCTTGCCGGTGCCGGCCGGGCAGGACGTGCTCGTGCAGTTGCCGATCTTCTTGAAGTACTTGTCGTACATCGCGTAGCGCAGGTAGTCGCCCATCTTGGCGGCCTTGGCGACCGTCGCGGAGACATCACCGCCCTTGCCCTGCTGCTTGGCCCACACGTCCGCCCAGTAGGCGGCCTGCACCGCGCGGGAGTCGGCGTCCGGGGCGTTGGTGAACTTCCACTGCTTGGCGTAGGAGCTGTCGCCGGTGAACAGGTCCAGGTAGCCGTTGCGGCCGCCGTACTTGAAGGCGTCACAGGTCGGCTGCGGGACCGTCTCCCAGACCGACTCCTGCGCGCCGCGCTGGAAGGTGTTGATGTACGACGGTCCGGTGGCCGTCGGCCCGGCCTCGCACTTGCCGGGCTCGTTGCCGTAGCCGTAGACGTTGTCCACGTCCTGGATCCAGTGCATGCCGTAGACGTCGTCCGAGTTGTACGCGCTCTTCAGCTCACCGGCGATCGGGTCCGGGCCCACCGACACCGAGGTGTCCAGCCGCGCCGGGTACTCGTTCGGGGTGTCCAGCTCGGGTGCGTAGGTGGCCGGCTTGGAGGCGTTGTAGAAGGAGTTCGTCGGCTGGTCGGCGTGCGTGGGGATCATGTACTTCTCCATGATCTCCCAGGCGCCGTTGAACTTCGACCAGTCGCCGGTGACCTTGCCGTACATCGCCTGCAGCCACAGCAGGTAGCTGTACGCCTCGGAGGTGGTCTCGTGACCGTGGTCCGGGGCCTCGACGATCAGCGTCTCCACCGAGTGGTACGGGATGCCCTCGGGGGAGAAGTAGCCGTTCGCCGGGTTGGTGATCTTCCCGTACAGGTCCAGGAAGCGGGCGTCGTACGCCTTCGCCGCGGGCAGCTCGGTGACCGTGACCGTCGCCTTGGTGTGGCCGGTGGCGGACGCGGTGAAGGTCGCGCTGCCGGTGCCGGAGGAGTCGGCCGTGATGGTCACGGTCTGCGCGGTGTTCCAGTTCGACGGGGTGAAGGTCAGCGAGGAACCACCGGTCACGGACAGGCCGGTGTTGCCGTCCGTGCGGCTGGTGCTCACCGTCACGTTCGCGCTCGGCTGCGTGGACAGCTTCACCGAGAAGGTGCCCGACTTGCCCTGCTGGACGCCCAGTTGGGTCGGTGAGGCGACCACGGCGGGCCCGGAGGCCACCGTGATGCCCACCGGCGTGGAGGTGGCGGACGCGCCCAGGCTGTCGTACGCCTTCGCCACCAGGGAATGACTGCCCACGGTCAAACTTGAGGCCGAGAGCGAGTACGGCGCGCTGGTGTCGGTGCCCAGCAGCGTGGTGTCGTCGTAGAACTCCACCTTGCTGATGGTCGCGTTGTCGGCCGCCGCCGCGGTCGCCGCGAGCGGGACGGCGTCCCCCTGGGAGTAGACCGCGCCCGGGCTCGGGCTGGTCAGCACGGTCACCGGGGGCTGGTGGGCGCCGGCACAGGTGGTGCCGTTGACGGCGAAGGACGTGGGAGCGGTGTTGGCGCCGCTGTAGGTGAACTGGGCGCCGGTGGAGACGGCGGCGCCCGCGGCGATGGTGCCGTTGTACGAGGCGTTCTTCACGGTGACCGACTGGCCGGACTGGGACCAGGTCCCGTTCCAGCCACCGCTCAGCTTCTGGTTGCCCGCGTAGGCGTACGTCAGCGTCCATCCGTTGATGGCGTCCGTACCGCGGTTGGTGAGGGTGAGGTCGGCGGTGAAGCCCGAGCCCCAGTCGTTGGTCTTGTAGTCGACGCTGCACTGCACGGCGGCCGCGTGGGCGGTCTCCGCGCCGGTGGCGAGCATCGACAGCGGCAGGGCGAACGCGGCGGCCACCGCGGTCCACAACCGACGCGCGGTCGCGCGTCTGCGTCCAGGATCCATGTGCTGGTTCCTCCTTGCGGCTGCGGCTCGGGGAGAAGTCAAGGCTTGAACCAGTGGGAGCGCTCCCATAGTGAAGACGGCGTAACGGACGGTCAAGACCTGGACACTGCGAAAAACATTCGAGGAACCCGATCGTAAAAAAGTAAAGCGAACCCCCTGGGCTTTCCGGCCGGTTGGCGCTACCTTCCTTCGCACCAGTGGGAGCGCTTCCATCAGTCGACGTGTCCGTCAGGGCGCGCCACACCGCGAGGGCTCGCTCATGCGCCACCCCCCGTTCTGCGCACCTTCGGCCGCCACCGGCCAGTGGGCGAAGGGCTTCCAGGACGGCTCGGGCTGTGTGACACCCGCGAATCCGCCGACCGCCACCGCCTCGCCCGCGACGGCACACCACCGCGTACGGCGCCGGGCCGAGCGACCGCCCGTGCACCGCACCCCGTAGTTCCCGACACGGCACCACACGGCACCACACGGCACGACATCACACCGCACGACATCACACCGAAGGACACCCGCACTCATGAGTCGTAGTACCAGAACATCACTGCTCGCCGCCCTGGCGCTGGTCGCCGGGGCCTCCGGGACGGCACTGGGCATGCAGTCGGCCTCGGCCGCTGCCGCCGCCGTCCCCTGCACCGTGGACTACAAGGTGCAGAACCAGTGGAGCACCGGCTTCACCGCCGCCGTGACCCTCACCAACAACGCGCCGGCCAAGTCCAGTTGGTCGCTGAAGTGGTCGTACGCCGGCGACCAGAAGGTCACCAGCGGCTGGAACGCCAAGCTCAGCCAGAGCGGCAACGTGGTCACCGCCGCCAACGAGAGCTACAACGGCTCGCTGGCCACCGGCGGTTCGGTGAGCTTCGGGTTCCAGGGCAGCTACAGCGGCACCAACGCGGTGCCCGCCACGTTCACCCTCGACGGGGTCACCTGCAACGTCGACAGCGGCGGCGGCGGTGACACCGGCGGGGGCGGCGACACCGGCGGCGGGGGTGGCGCCGGCCGCGTCGACAACCCGTACACCGGCGCCAAGGTGTACGTGAACCCCGAGTGGTCGAAGCTGGCCGCGGCCGAGCCGGGCGGCAGCCGGATCTCCAACCAGCCCACCTTCGTCTGGCTGGACCGCATCGCGGCCATCAACGGCGTCAACGGCGGCATGGGCCTGCGCGCCCACCTGGACGAGGCCCTGAAGCAGAAGGGCTCCGGCGAACTGGTCGTCCAGCTGGTCATCTACGACCTGCCGGGCCGGGACTGCGCCGCCCTCGCCTCCAACGGCGAACTCGGCCCGACGGAGATCGACAAGTACAAGACGCAGTACATCGACGTCATCGCCTCGATCCTGGCCGACCCCAAGTACGCGGGCCTGCGCGTCTCCGCGCTCATCGAGCCCGACTCGCTGCCCAACCTGGTCACCAACGCCGGCGGCACCAACACCACCACCGACGCCTGCGTGACCATGAAGGCCAACGGCAACTACGAGAAGGGCGTGAGCTACGCCCTGGACAAGCTGGGCAACCTCTCGAACGTCTACAACTACATCGACGCCGGCCACCACGGCTGGCTCGGCTGGGACACCAACATCGGCCCGTCCGTCCAGGAGTTCTACAAGGTCGCCACGACCAACGGCGCCAGCGTGAACGACGTGGCCGGCTTCATCGTCAACACGGCCAACTACAGCCCGACCAAGGAACCGAACTTCAAGGTCACCGACACCGTCAACGGGCAGACCGTCCGCCAGTCGAAGTGGGTCGACTGGAACCAGTACGTGGACGAGCAGTCCTACGCGCAGGCCCTGCGGGACAAGCTGGTCGCGGCCGGGTTCAACTCCGGTCTCGGCATGCTGATCGACACCGGCCGCAACGGCTGGGGCGGCTCCGCCCGGCCCACCGGCCCCGGCCCGCTGACCTCGGTCGACAACTACGTCAACGGCAGCCGGATCGACCGGCGCATCCACGCCGGCAACTGGTGCAACCAGAGCGGTGCCGGGCTCGGTGAACGGCCGACCGCTGCTCCCGCCGCCGGGATAGACGCCTACGTGTGGGCCAAGCCGCCGGGGGAGTCCGACGGTGCCAGCTCCGCCATCGACAACGACGAGGGCAAGGGCTTCGACCGGATGTGCGACCCCACCTACGGCGGCAACGCGCGCAACGGCAACAACCCCACGGGCGCGCTGCCGAACTCGCCGCTGGCCGGGCACTGGTTCTCCGCCCAGTTCCAGCAGCTGATGCAGAACGCCTACCCGCCGCTGCCGTAACGCGGTGACTCCGCCGGGGCCCGCCCGACCCCCGGGCCCCGGCGGTCCGTTCCGGCATCCGCGTTTGCCGGAACGGCAACGGAAGTGGCCCCCGGCCGGTGTGCCGTCGCACCCTGACGGCAACCGGACGAAAGGCTGACCACCATGGCACACGGACACCACGAGCGGCACCACCAGCACCACGCCGGCCACGGACATGGCCACGGCCACGGCACGGACATCGACTGGAACGAACTGGCCGACCTGCTCGAATCCCAGGCGGAGCTGTTCGCCCCCGTCTACCGGGAGGCCATGGCCTGGCTCGGGCGGGACGTCACCGAGCCCGGGCTCGTCGTGGACGCGGGCAGCGGCCCCGGCGTCGTCTCCTGCCTGTTCGCCGAGGCGTTCCCCACCGCCCGGGTCGTCGCCGTCGACGGCACCGCCCCGCTGCTGGAACGCGCCCGCGACCGGGCCGCCCGGCTCGGCGTCGGCGACCGCTTCGACACCGTCGCCGGCGAACTGCCCGAGGCGCTCGGCCGCCTGGACCGCCCGGCCGACCTGCTGTGGGCCAGCCGCAGCCTGCACCACCTCGGCGACCAGCGGGCCGCGCTCGCCGCGTTCGCCGGGCACCTGGCCCCCGGCGGCACCCTGGCCCTCCTGGAGGGCGGGCTGCCCTCCCGCTTCCTGCCCCGGGACTTCGGCATCGGCCGCCCCGGACTCCAGGCCCGGCTCGACGCGCTGGAGGAGGAGTGGTTCGCCCGGATGCGGGCCGAGCTGCCGGGCTCCGTCGCCGAGACCGAGGACTGGCCCGCCCTGCTCACCGCGGCCGGCCTGAAGCACACCGGCACCCGCACCTTCCTGCTCGACCTGCCCGCCCCGGCCGGCGACCGGGCCCGCGCCTATGTCGCCGCGCACCTGTCCCGGGTGCGCGAGGGCGTCGGCGAGGCGCTGGACGCCGACGACCGCGCCACCCTCGACCGGCTCCTGGACCCGTCCGACCCGGCGAGCGTGCACGTGCGCCCGGACGTGTTCGTGCTCGGCGCCTACACCGTGCACACCGCCGTCCGCCAGGACTGAACCGGGACGTGACCCGCACCGGCCGCGGGACTCCGCCCTACGGCCGGCCGCCGGGCGGCGCGCGTCAGTTGGCGGCGAGGAACTGCTTGGCCAGCTGGTCCCCGAGGGAGACCGCGGCGCTGTGGCTCTCTATGGGGGAGACCTTGGAGTTCTTGAACAGGATGTAGGTCACCCCCGAGTCCGCGCCGCCGGTCTTGGGGTCCGGGTCGATGCCGAGCGCCTTGGCGGTGGCGTACGACGCCTCGCCGATGATCTTCGAGGGGCCGGTGTCGCCGACGACGGCGTACTCGACCTTGTTGTCGTAGATGACGGCGACCACACCGCCGCCCTTGATCCCGGCGTTCGAGTAGTTCCAGATGCTGCTGGTGCTGGGTACCACGACGTACGGCAGGGTCTCCGCGTTCAGCGGCTTGCCGTCGGACTGGTGGAAGGCGGTGTCGGCCTGGAACCAGGGGTCGCGGTCCTCGTTGCAGTTGGTGGTGCGCCGGCCGTCGCAGTCGATGTCCATGTCCGCCTTCCAGAACACCGCGCCGTTCTTGCCGCACACCGGGACCGTGGCCGAGGTCTCCTCGTCGGTCCGGTACTTGCCGTTGGAGATCTGGGAACAGGAGGTCACCTTGGCGAGCAGGTCGGCGGCGCTGACCGTGCCCTCCTGGGCGGACTTCGGGGCGGCGGCGGAGGCGTGGGCGGGCAGGAGACCGGCGGCGAGCAGGGCGGCGCCGGAGGCCGCGGCGAGGGTGAGGGTTCGGAGACGCACGGCGGGACCCTTCTGTTAGGAAAGTTTCCTTACCGGATGGGCTCCACCGTGCCCGCCCGGCATGCCCCCGTCAACCCTCGGGTCGCGGACGGCTGAAACCCGTGCGCATTGCGGTGATCGGGGCCGCTGGGGAGACTGGTGGGGTCGAAACGTGGCTCGGATGTCCGGCCGTTTCACGGTCGCCGTTTGCGGAGGCGAGTCCCATGTTCGTACGCGCGGTGTACGCGACCGGTGATCCCGCACTGCTGGACGCGGCGGTGCGGTCGCTGAACAGCGAGGGGCGGGACCTGTTGGAGGAACGCCCGGGATACCGGGGCGCGGGCATCTTCGTGGACCGCGAACTCGGCAAGCTCCTCGCGGTGAGCTGGTGGGAGACCGAGGCGGCGCGGCACAACAGCGACGAGGTCATGCGCGAGCGGCGGGAGGCGCTGCTGGAGCCCTTCGCCGGCACGGTGTCGGTCGCCGACTACGAGGCCGCGGTGGTCCACCAGATCGAGCATCCACGGCAGGGCGGCGGACTGCGCGCCGCCCGGCTGGAGTTCGACCCGCGCGACGCGGACCTGGTCGTCGACGCCTTCCGGGCCACGGTGGTGCCGCGGGCCGAGTCGCTGCCGGGGCTGTGCCGGGCCTCCCTGCTGCTCGACCGGGAGCGGGGACGGGCCGTGGCCGGCGCCCTGTTCGCCGACCGCGGCGCGCTGGCCGCCTCGCGGGCGGCCATGGCCGGCGTGCGTCACGAGGCGTCGGCCAAGGCGCACGTCGACGTGGTCGGCCTCGAGGAGTTCGAGGTCGTGTACGCCGACGTGCGCCCCGACTGAGCCGCGAGGCGGCGGCGGGCCGTCGGTCAGGCCATGTCGAAGGTGGCCGGGTCGGGGCCGAGCCGCCGGTCCTCGTTGAGCGCGCTGATCGCCGCGAGGTCCTCGTCGTCCAGGCTGAAGTCGAACACCGCGATGTTCTCCTCGATCCGGGACGGCGTCACGGACTTCGGGATCACGATGTTGCCGAGCTGGAGGTGCCAGCGCAGCACGACCTGGGCCGGGGTGCGGTCGTGCTTGCGCGCGATCGCCACGATCGCCGGCACCTCCAGCAGGCCCTTGCCCTGGCCGAGCGGCGACCAGGCCTCGGTGGCGATGCCCAGCTCCGCGTGGAGGGCGCGCGACTCGCGCTGCTGGAGGTGCGGGTGCAGCTCGATCTGGTTGACCGCCGGAATGACCGAGGTCTCCTCGGTCAGCCGCCGC
The DNA here is from genome assembly GCF_016860525.1 of Streptomyces rubradiris. Taxonomy (NCBI): domain Bacteria; kingdom Bacillati; phylum Actinomycetota; class Actinomycetes; order Kitasatosporales; family Streptomycetaceae; genus Streptomyces; species Streptomyces rubradiris. The sequence continues at coordinate 1,473,338 of NZ_BNEA01000015.1, read as the reverse complement.
AGGTGGTCGGGCAGGAAGTTGGAGACGCCGATGGCGCGCACCCGCTTGTCCGCGTACAGCTTCTCGAACGCCCTGTAGGTGTCGACGTACGTGTCCCGGGACGGCAGCGGCCAGTGGATCAGGTACAGGTCGACGTAGTCGAGCCCCAGCTTCGCCAGCGACGCGTCGAAAGCGCGCAGCGTGGCGTCGTAGCCGTGGTCGCTGTTCCAGACCTTGGTGGTGACGAAGATCTCCTCGCGGGGCACGCCGGAGGCGGCGATGGCCTTGCCGGTGCCCTCCTCGTTGCCGTAGATCGCGGCGGTGTCGATGCTGCGGTAACCGGCCTGGAGCGCCGTGGCGACGGCTCGCTCGGCCTCGTCGTCCGGCACCTGCCAGACGCCGTATCCCAGCTGGGGCATCTCGACGCCGTTGTTGAGGATGATCGGGGGGACGTTGCTGCTCACGAGCCTCTTGGTCCTTCGGTTGTCGACAGGTGTTACTCCCATGGTCAACGATCACGGGCCGTTCCGCATTCCTGGCCGCGCGCGTCACCGCGAATTCCCGGCCGCCGGCCCGCGAAGGTGCCGCGGGGCGGGGCGTCAGCCGCGGTAGAGCGCCTCCACCTCGTTCTCGTACGCCTTCTCGATCGCCTTCCGCTTCAGCTTCAACGAAGGCGTCAGCAGGCCGTGTTCCTCGGTGAACGGCTGGGCCAGGATGCGGAAGGTGCGGATCGACTCCGCCTGTGAGACCAGCGTGTTGGCGGCCACCACCGCGCGCCGCACCTCCGCCTCCAGATCCGTGTCGCGCACCAGCTCGGCCGCGGTCATCGCCGGCTTGCCGCGCATCTGGAGCCAGTGCTCGACCGCCTCCCGGTCCAGCGTGACCAGGGCGGCGATGTAGGGGCGGTCGTTGCCGACCACGAGGCACTGGCTGACCAGCGGATGCTCGCGGACCCGCTCCTCCAGCACGCCCGGCGAGACGCTCTTGCCGCCGGAGGTCACCAGGATCTCCTTCTTGCGGCCGGTGATGGTCAGGTAGCCGTCCTCGTCCAGCGCGCCCAGGTCGCCGGTGGCGAGCCAGCCGTCGTGCAGGGTCTCGTCGGTGGCCTTCCGGTTGTTGAGATAGCCCTGGAAGACGGTGTCACCGCGCAGCCAGATCTCCCCGTCGTCGGCGATGTGCACGGTCACGCCCGGGACGGGCGGTCCCACGGTGCCGTAGCGGGTGCGTCCGGGCGGGTTGGCGGTCGCGGCGGCCGTCGACTCGGTCAGGCCGTAGCCCTCGTAGATCTGCACGCCCGCGCCCGCGAAGAACAGCCCCAGCCGGCGGTCCATCGCCGAACCGCCGGACATCGCGGTGCGGATCCGCCCGCCCATCGCGGTACGGACCTTGGCGTACACCAGCTTGTCGAACAGCTGGTGCTGCATCCGCAGCGCCGCCGACGGGCCCGGCCCGGTGCCCCACGCCTTGGCCTCCACGGCCTCCGCGTACTTCACGGCGATGTCGACGGCCTTCTCGAACGGCCCCGACCTGCCCTCCCGCTCGGCCTTGCGGCGGGCGGCGTGGAACACCTTCTCGAAGATGTACGGCACCGCGAGGACGAACGTCGGCCGGAACGCGGCCAGGTCGGGCAGCAGGGCGGCGGCGTGCAGCTGCGGCTGGTGCCCGAAGCGGACCCGGCCGCGGATCGCGGCGACCTCCACCATCCGCCCGAAGACGTGCGCCAGCGGCAGGAACAGCAGGGTGGAGGCCTCGTCGCCCTTGCGGGAGTGGAACACCGGCTCCCACCCCCGCAGCACGGTGTCCGCCTCGCACATGAAGTTGCCGTGGGACAGCAGACAGCCCTTGGGGCGGCCCGTGGTGCCGGAGGTGTAGATGACGGTGGCGACCGAGTCCGGGGTCACCGCCTGCCGGTGCCGGTGCACCACCTCGTCGTCCAGGTGCGCCCCGGCGTCGTACAGCTCCTGCACACAGCCGGCGTCCAGCTGCCACAGCCGGCGCAGCCGCGGCAGCCGGTCGATGACGGTGGCGACGGTCATCGCGTGGTCCTCGTGCTCCACGACCGCCGCGGTCACCTCGGCGTCGTGCAGCATCCAGAGGCACTGCTCGGCCGAGGAGGTGGGGTAGACGGGCACCACCTGGGCGCCGATGGTCCACAGGGCGAAGTCGAAGAGGGTCCACTCGTAGCGGGTGCGGGACATGATCGCGACGCGGTCGCCGAAGCGGACGCCGTCGGCCAGCAGGCCCTTGGCGAGGGCCAAGACCTCGTCGCGGAACTCGGCGGCGGTCACGTCCCGCCACTGCCCGGCGGCGTCCTTGCGGCCGAGCGCGATGTGCCGCGGGTCGGTCAGGGCGTGCTCGAAGACGATGTCGGCCAGACCGCCCGCCGGCGGTGGCGACACCAGCGGAGGGTTGGTGAACTCGCGCAACCTCGCTCCCCGTTTTCTCGCGTCTCGGTGTCGCCGGTCCACGCACCGCAACAGCGCGGTGAAAGCTACCTCACACGATCCGTGCGCGGGAGGGGTCCGGAAGCCGGGCAAACCGTGCGTTCCGCCCCGGACGACCACCGGGAAATGCCCGCAGATGGGGAAGGGCCGGACACAATACCGACGGCACCGTAAGTTTCGGTACCGTAATCTCCACCGAATCTGTACGGGCCGCTTACGGTGGCCGACGCGCCGATGAAGGGTGGCTGGATCCGCACGGGCCCCGACGGGCCGGAGAGCGCGGGACCGGTCCCGGTGTACGCGGGCGGGCGGCCCCGGAGTCCTCGCCCCGTGACCGCCCATGGGCTGTACCGGCCGCCCGACCGCCTGCGCCGCCGCACCCGCCGGGGCGTTCAGCCCTTTGCCGCGGCTTTCTCGGGCACCGCCTCGGGCGCCGGAGCGGACGCCGGAGTGGGCGCCGGGCGGCCCGGCCGCACCAGCAGCATCACCAGGGCGCCCGCCACCAGCCCGGCCAGGCCCGTCACCACCAGGGCGCCGTTCAGCCCCGAGGCGAACGCGGCCCGCAGGGAGTGCTCCGGGACCCCGCCGCGCAGCAGCGCCCCGGCGCCGCCGCCGGCCAGCGCGTGCGCCGCTTCCTCGGGGAGCCGGCCGGTCATCCGCGAGGTGACGACGGTGCCGACGACCGCCACCCCGAGCGCGTAGCCCAGCTGCCGGACGGTGTTCACCGCGCCGCCCGCCATCCCGGCCCGCTCGGCCGGCACCGAGGCCAGCGCCGCCCCGGCCACCGTCGGCGCCACGAACCCGGTACCGATCCCGACCAGCACGAACCCCGGCACCAGTGCCGTCCAGTCCGAGCCCGCGCCCAGCACCGCCTGGCACAGCGTGCCCGCGCCGATCAGCAGCAGTCCGCCGCCGACCGTCAGCCGGGCCGGGACCCCGTGCAGCAGCCGGCCCACCAGCACCGCCACCACCATGGACATCACCGTCATCGGCAGCAGCGTCAGACCGCCGCGCACCGGCGACATCCCGAGCAGCGTCTGCATCCAGATCGACAGGTACGGAATGGCGCCGAAGGCCACCCCGTTGAAGGCGAACGCGCCCAGCATGGTGCCGGCGAACGCCGGCCGGCGCAGCAGCGACAGATCCAGCAGCGGATGCGCCACCCGCCGCTCCACCAGCGCGAACACCACCACGGCCAGCGCGGCCACGGCGAACGACACCAGCGTCGCGGGCGCCGTCCAGCCGTCCTCGCCGGCCCGCACGACGGCGTACGTCGCCCCGCCCGCGAACACCGCGAAGGCCGCCGTCCCCGCCCAGTCGACGCTCATGCCGCGCGGCCCGCGCGACTCCGGGACCGTCCGCAGCGTCAGCCACACCGCCACCACGCTCACCGGCAGGTTCACGAAGAAGATCCAGCGCCAGCCCGGCCCCTCGGTGATCAGCCCGCCCAGCACCGGACCGACCGCCGCGGCCCCGCCGCTGACCGCGCCCCACACCCCGAGCGCGGCCGAGCGCTGCCGGCCCTGGTAGACCGAGCCCAGCAGCGGCAGCGTCGTCGCGAACATCGCCGCGCCGCCGACGCCCTGCAACGCCCGCGCCGCCACCAGCAGCCCCGGCTCCGAGGCCAGCCCGCACAACAGGCTGGCCAGCGCGAACAGCACCACGCCCACCACATGCACCCGGCGCCGGCCCAGGATGTCGGCCGCCGCCCCCGCCCCGAGCAGCAGCGCGGCCAGTGCCAGCGCGTACCCGTCGACCACCCACTGCAAGTCACCCAGCGACGCGTGCAGCGAGCCCGCCATGTCCGGCAGCGCGACCACCACGATGGTCACGTCCAGCAGCAGCATGAACGTGCCCAGGCATATGGCCGTGAGCGTCCCCCAGCTCCGCAATCTCCTCAACTCCCTGATCGAACGTGCGGTCTACCGCCGCGTACGATGACCCGACGACGGCCGATCCGACGCCCCACCGGGCCGGGCGCGACGGAATCCGACAGGAGAGAGCATGCTGCGGATGGAATCCGACACCTTCGATCTGCTGGACCTCCAACTGCTCTCCGCGCTGGAGGTGGACGGCCGAGCCCCCTTCAGCCGGATCGCCGCCGTGCTCGGCGTCTCCGACCGCACCATCGCCCGCCGCTACCGCCGCCTGTGCGCCGAGGGCGGGCTGCGGGTCGTCGTGCTGCGGGACGCCGCACGGCTCGGCGAGGACCAGTGGATGCTGCGGCTGCGCTGCGCGCCCGACGGCGCCGCCGTCATCGCCGAGGCGCTCGCCCGGCGCCCCGACACCTACTGGATCGGGCTGTGTTCCGGCGGCACCGAGATCGCCTGCATCACCCGGCCGCGCAGCCCCGGCGACCACGACGACCTGCTGCTCGGCAAGCTGCCCCGCACCCCCAGCGTCGTCGAGATCCGCGCCCAGCAGCTCCTGCACCGCTTCTACGGCGGCCCGGTCGGCTGGCTGCCCAGGTTCCGGGCGCTCGACGCGGACCAGATCGCCGCGCTCCGCCCTGACTTGCCCGAGCCCGGCCCGGCCCGGCTGGAGCCCGGCGACGCCCCGCTGCTCGCCGTCCTCGAACGCGACGGCCGCGCTGGGTACCCCGAACTCCAGCGCGCGACCGGCCGCTCCGAGTCCGCCCTCCGCCGCCGGCTGTCCGCCCTGATCGCCTCCGGCGCGGTGTACGTCGACGCCGAGTACGACACCGCGGTCCTCGGCTTCCCCAAGACGGCCATGCTGTGGATCACCACCTCGCCGGGCGCCCTGGACTCCGTCGGCCGGACCCTGGCCGGCCACGACGAGGTCGTGTTCGCCTCCGCCACCGCCGGCCCCTCCCAGCTCGTGGTCACCGTCGTCGTCCGCGACACCGCCGCCCTGTACGCCTACATCAGCGGGCCCCTCGGCCGCCTGGAGGGGGTGCGACACGTGGAGGTGACGCCCATCCTTCGCGGGGTCAAGCAGCTCACCTACCGCCCGGCGCGGTGACGCCCCGGCGGGGTGTGCCGGTCAGCCGCCGCTGCGCCGCAGCCGCTCGCCGCCGGCCAGCACCGCCGCCGCCAGCGCGTCGGCGGCGGTGCCGGCCGGGCCCCGGCGGCGGCCGTGCACCAGGACGAAGTCGACCTTGCCCAGCTCCGGCAGGCCCACCCGCTCGGGCAGCCGGAACAGGCCCGGCGGGATCAGCCGCCGGGAGTGGGCCATCACCCCGAGGCCGGCCCGGGCCGCGGCGATCAGCCCGTTGAGACTGCCGCTCGTGCACACGATCCGCCACGCCCGGCCCTGCCGTTCCAGCACTTCCAGGGCGCGGGCCCGGGTGATGCCCGGCGGCGGGTAGACGATCAGCGGAACGGGCCGGTCCGCCTCCAGCCGCAGCCGCTCGGCGCCGATCCACACCAGGTCGTCGCGCCACACCAGCACACCGCGCGGGTCCTCGGGACGCCGCTTGGCCAGCACCAGGTCGAGCTTTCCGGCGGCCAGCCGCTCGTACAGCGTGCCGGACAGCTCCACCGTCAGCTCCAGGTCGACCTCCGGATGGTCGTAGCGGAAGCCCTCCAGGATCTCCGGCAGCCGGGTCAGCACGAAGTCCTCCGAGGCGCCGAAGCGCAGCCGGCCGCGCACGCGCGTGCCGGAGAAGAACGCCGTCGCCTGCTCGTGCACCTCCAGGATGCGGCGGGCGAACCCCAGCATCGCCTCGCCGTCCTCGGTCAGCTCCACCGAGTGGGTGTCCCGGGCGAACAGCTGCCGCCCGGCCGCCTCCTCCAGCCGCCGCACGTGCTGGCTCACCGTGGACTGGCGCAGCCCCAGCCGCCGGGCGGCCTGGGTGAAGCTCAGCGTCTGGGCGACCGCCAGGAAGGTGCGCAGGTGCGTCGGCTCGTACACACCCCGAGCCTAGCTCGGTCATCACGGAACACGATCACAGTCAGAGCGGTATACCGGATTCCCGATCGGCCACGGTGAGAGGACGATGGAGGGGGGCCGTGCGGGCCCCGGGACCGTACGACACAGCAAGACGACACAGAGCAATCGGAGCACCGTGACACGCCTGCGCCGGCCCAGTTGGCTGCCGATCGACCCGTACATCGTGCTGCTGCTCGGGACGGTGGGGCTCGCCGCCCTCCTCCCGGCGCGCGGCACGGCCGCCGACGTGACCTCGGGCGCCTCCACGGCCGCCATCGCCTTCCTCTTCTTCCTCTACGGCGCCCGGCTGTCCACCGCCGAGGCGCTGGACGGACTGCGCCACTGGCGGCTGCACCTCACCGTGCTGATCTGCACCTTCGTCATCTTCCCGGTGTTCGGGCTGGCCGCCCGGGGCCTGGTGCCGGTCCTGCTGACCCAGCCGCTCTACCAGGGCCTGCTGTTCCTGACGCTGGTGCCGTCCACCATCCAGTCGTCCATCGCGTTCACCTCCATCGCCCGCGGCAACGTGCCCGCGGCGATCTGCGCCGGCTCCTTCTCCTCCCTCGCCGGCATCGTGCTGACCCCGCTGCTCGCGGCGGGGCTGCTCGGCGGCGACGCGGTCGGGTTCTCCACGGACTCGCTGGTGAAGATCGTGCTCCAGCTGCTGGTGCCGTTCCTCGCCGGGCAGCTGCTGCGGCGCTGGATCGGCACGTTCGTCACCCGGCACAAGAAGGTCCTCGGCCTGGTCGACCGCGGCTCCATCCTACTGGTCGTCTACACCGCGTTCAGCGAGGGCATGAACCAGGGCATCTGGCACCAGGTGAGCCCGCTGCGGCTGGCCGGGCTGCTCGGTGTGGAGGCCGTCCTGCTGGCGGTGATGCTGGTCCTGACCTGGTACGGCGCCAAGGCGCTCGGCTTCGGCCGGGCTGACCGGATCGCCGTGCAGTTCGCCGGGTCGAAGAAGTCCCTCGCCTCCGGGCTGCCGATGGCGAGCGTCCTGTTCGGCAGCCAGGCCTCCCTGGCCGTCCTGCCGCTGATGCTCTTCCACCAGATGCAGCTGATGGTGTGCGCGGTCATCGCCAAGCGCCGCTCCCAGGACCCGGAGGCGGCCGAGGACGCGCCCCGGGAGCAGGGGGACGCGCCCGAGGGGTCAGCCGCGGACCCGGTCCAGGGGCAGCCAGAGAGCCGTGTCCTGCGCTGACCGCAGCACCTCGGGGTCCGCCAGTTCCGCGTCGTCCAGCGCCCGGTCCCACACCCGCACCTCGTCCAGCGCGCCGGTGAGGAAGGCGCGGCCGTCCATGCGCTGACCCAGGTGCACGCCGAAGGCCGAGTTGCGGCTGACCGAGCCCGGCCGGTCCGCCGTGGAGACGGCCGCGCCGTCGACGGACAGCGACAGCAGCCCGCCGCCCCGGCGGAGCACGGCGTGGTGCCACCGGCCGTCGTTGTGGGCGTCCGGGGTACGCACGGACGCGGACTGCGGCGCCCCGGCCCCGTTCCGCACGGTGATCAGCGCCTGCACCCTGTCGTTCGCGGGTTCCCCGCGCAGCCACACCTGCGGCTGGCCGGTGCCGATCCCGCCCATCCACAGCAGCGGCTGCTCGCCGGCCGCCGCCGAGTACCGGAACCACAGCGACACCGTGAAGTCCTTCGTGCCGAGGGGGAGCCCGGCGCGGAAGGGCAGCCGGACCGCGTCGTCCGTGCCGTCGAACTCAAGCGCCCCGCCCGACACGCCGTCGGCCGGTTCCGGGCCGCCGAGCACCGCCGCCGGGCGGGCGTGCCGGGCGAGGTCGGGGGTGACCGGGTCGGGGCCGCGGCGCGGGGCGAGCCAGTCCTCGGTGAAGCGGGCGAAGCGGATCTCGTCCCGGGCGTCCACCGCCCCGCCCTCGTACAGCAGGCCGACCGCGGTGGGGCCGATGCGCACCAGGTCCGAGTAGCCGGACCAGTCCGTGGTGACGACCGTGCCCCGGTCCGCGCCGTCCCAGGTCCGCCCGCCGTCGTAGGAGGAGCGGATCATCATGGTGCGGCGCCGGTCGGGGTCGCCGGGGCAGGCGAGCAGCAGGCGGTCGCCGAGCCGCAGCATCGAGCCCTGCACCTGCGGGGCGTACAGGTCCGGCAGGGCGCGGAAGGGCCCGGTGAAGGCGGTGCCGCCGTCCCGGCTGACGGCCTGGGTGCGGTGGCCCAGATCCGTGCCGTCCTGCTCCCGCCCGCTGACCAGGACCGAGCCGTCGGCGCGCTCGGCGAGGGTGAGTTCGGAGGGTTTCTGCCGGAAGGTTCCGTCGGCGGCGATGGGCCAGGTGTCGGTGGCGCCGATCCGCCAGTGGCCGCCGTGGTCGTCGCTGACGATCAGCGCCGCGTGGTTGGCGGTGATCCTGGTGCCGTCCCAGGTCTCGGTGTTGACGCCGAAGACCAGGCGCCCCGCATGGCGGCCGTGGGTCAGCTGGATGCCGTGCACGGGCCCGGTGGCGTACCAGGAGTTCCAGTCGGCGGGCAGGATCTCGGGGCTCAGGTCGCGCGGCGCGGACCAGGTCGCGCCGTCGTCGTCGCTGTACTGGAGGTGCGGGGTGCGGTCGCAGGGGACGCGGCAGTTGGCGCCGTCGGTACGGCCGGTGTTGTACGTCTCCGCGAGCCAGATCCGGCCGGTGTCGCGGTCCACGACCGGCGCCGGGTTGCCGTGGGTGTCGCCGGCGCCCTCGTTGACGACCTGGAGCGGCCCCCAGGTGCGCCCGCCGTCGGTGGAGCGCTTGAGCACGATGTCGATGTCGGCGGCGTCGCCGCAGTTGAGGACCCGGCCCTCGGCGAACGCCAGCAGGGTGCCGTCGGTCGTGCGCACCACCGCCGGGATGCGGAAGCAGGCGTAACCGGGGTCCTGGGACGCCTTGAACAGCACCTGCTGTTCGAACTCCGGTCCTGTGGCGGAGGGTTCGGCGTGGGCCGGCGCGGCGGGCAGGAGCAACCCGGCCGCGGCGAGGGCGAGTACGGGTCTGAGGCGGGTGCGGAGACTCGGCGGCACGGTGCGGCCTGCCCTTCGTCGGCCGGATGAGCGGACATCCGGACATCCCACGTCCAACGTGCGCTCCCACGACGGTAGTTGCGGGGTGCGCGGCTCACAAGAAGCGTGCACTCACGGGCGCAGGACGACTTTGCCGAGGTTGGCCCGGCTGGTGATCACCCGGTGCGCCGCCTCCGCGTCCTGGAGCGCGAACTCCCCGTGCACGGCGGGCTTCAGGACTCCCTCGGCATGCAGCCGCCACAGCTCCCGGCGCCACCGCTCGTACAGCTCCGGCCGCTCGCGGGCGATCAGCGCCATCTGGAAGCCGGTCACCGACTTGGCGCCCACCAGCAGGTCGTACGCCTGGATGGTGCCGCCGCCCGAGCTGTAGGCGACCAGGCGGCCGTGCGGGGCGAGCGCGGCCAGGGCCGGGGTGAGCAACTCGCCGCCGACGGCGTCCAGGACGCAGTCGACCGGCTCGCCCCAGCCGTCGTCGTCGTACCGCACACAGTCGTCCGCGCCGAGAGAGCGCACGAAGTCCGCCTTCTCCGCGCCGGAGACGGCCCCCACCACCCGGCCCGCGCCCCGCGCCCGGGCGAGCTGCACCGCCAAGTGCCCGACACCGCTCGCCGCCGCCGTGACGAGGACCGACTCGCCCGGCGCGAACCGTGCCGCCTGAAGCGCGCCGTAGGCCACCAGGCCGCTGCGCACCAGCGCGATCGCGGTGACGAAGCCGGCGTCGTCCGGCACCGGTGAGGCCATGGCCTCGTGCACCACCACGAAGTCGGCGTAGCCGTGCCCGAAGCACAGCCCGGTCACCCGGTCGCCGGTCCGGAAGCGGGACACGCCGGGGCCGGCCGCCACCACCTCGCCCGCGACCTCCCCGCCCAGCGGCACCGGCTCGGCGGCCTCGGCCACCTTGCGGACCACCGGCAGGGTGAGGCCGACGGCGGCGCAGCGCACCAGCAGCTCGCCGGGGCCGGGCTCCGGGACGGGCGCCTCCTCCAGGAACAGGGGGCCGCCGGCGGACTCGTAGCGGACGCGACGCATCGCACACCTCCTCGGGCCGGGCACACCGGCGCCGTCGGTCGCTTGACCGTTCGTTGGAAACACCCATGAATTCGTTGGGTTCCCCAACGGTAGGGGAGGTTCGTTGGGAAGTCCAATGATTCTTCGGTTAGGCTGCGGTCATGGCCGAAGCACCCCTGCCCGCGATCCGTTCCCTGCCGAGCTGGCTGCTGGGCCGGGCCGCCGCCCGGGGCCGCGCCCTGGTCGCCGACGCCCTGGCGGCCGAGGGGCTGAGGATGTGGCACCACGTGGTGCTCTCCGCCGTCCGCGACCTCGCCCCGGTCGCCCAGGCCGACCTCGGCCGAAGTGTGAGCCTGGACCCCAAGGACGTGGTCGGCATCCTGAACGACCTCCAGTCCGCGGGCCTGGTCGAGCGCGCCCCCGACCCGCGCGACCGGCGCAAGAACTCCGTCACCCTCACCGACGACGGCGCCCGGCTCCTCGCCCGCTGCGAGAAGGCCGCGCGC